>NZ_JBHULR010000003.1:525172-1366068 GCF_042684625.1 Sphingobacterium suaedae
TAACAGTGAAAACTGAACGCCGTCCGGCTTTTCCACGCTTGGGGTCGCCAAACTCCGTACTGCAGGAATACATGCCTAGCTTGTCTATGCTCCTTCATGTTCGGCGCGACGAAGCTTATCCGCGGCACTATCCGAAGCAATAAGCAGCCCTGCACCAAGCATAATGATATCTTTCAGAACCAGCCTACCGGCGCCGGATAGAAAAGGAAATCCATGATGAGCTCCGCCCAAATCAGGCACGTAAACTTCCGGCGTGGTTAACAGGAAACTGAGGGTAACCAACGACATCAGAAAAGTGAGCAATCCGCCGATTAAGCCTAGTGTTGGCTGAAAAACTCCGCACAGTACCAAGATGCCGATAAAAACAATAACGATTCCTAAACCATAAGAAAACACATAGGTCCCATTCTGTTCATGCCAGCTTCTATTTTTTGGAATGACCTCCCCTTCCTTATTCATATACTGCTTATACGCGTGACTTTCGTTTTGATAAAAAAAGGACATCAACGGGCTGTTGGCCACGAAGGGTACAATGCCTTCGGCTTCGTACGAAAAAGCTTTCAATCCGCCTATCCACACCATAACTAGAAATACGCCGATACGCAATATATGTACAAAACAATGTTGTAGGCCGGCCAATGTATATATCCATTTCATCCTATTTTATTTTTTGATAAAATTAATCGATCAACGGTGCCAACGCCATGGACAAACACGGAAGTTAACTGGATAATGGCGACGTGAAAGCCACCTTAGATATACCGGTATGTTCTCGGAAAGTTCGCGGTGACACCCCCACTTGCTTCTTAAAATAACGACTAAAATAGTACTCGTCCTGGAAGTTCAACGCACCTGCAATCTCTTTGATCGTGTCCGTTGTGAGATGCAGCTTTTTCTTTGCTTCTAATATCAGTCGTTCGTCAATAAGCTGTGTAGCACTCTTCCCAAAGATCCGTTTACATTTTCTGTTTAAGGTGTCCGCGGCCATGTGCAACATCTGTGCATAATCCGCTGTTTTGCGAAACGAACGAAAATGCTCTTCCAGCAAGTGTTGAAAACGTGCCATGTCGTCGGGAATACGTTTGGTATATGGTGTAGTTTGTAATTTCTCCGCTGCACACAAGGCCAAAAATAACTGAAGATACGAGCGTTTTACCGTGTCTCTATCCCGGTTTGCCAGCGCTTCTTCCAAGAAATGCAACACATAGTCGATTTCTTCTCTCTTGCGTTCGGTTACAGAGACAAACGGTGTCATATACATGGCATTGAAAAGCACGCCATTGCAAGCGACCTCTTCCTTATGATACTCTATGCAATAATAATCTCCATGAAAAGTAATCTCCATGACGTTCAGCGTAGACGTGGACCAATGCCCATCGACGAATTGATAGGGAGTCGTAAAGAAAATCATCCCTTCCGACGCAACATACGTAGTTGTGTCGATGATCAAATTGCCTTCACCCTGTCGAATAATAAACACCCGATAAAGCGGCAGTTGTTGTCGTTCGCTCATCGTGCCCCATAGCCGGTGTATAGTCAAGCTCATTGTATGCATAGCGTATCTATCTTTTGGTTCAAAAATACATGTTCCGCCCCCACTTGTGGAACAGACCGCCCGTTACGCGAGCTAAACATTGTTAAAAAATGTTAAACACTTCAGTCATTCGTACTAACCAACGAAGTCTAACGTTTTAGTTACAAAGAAAAACAGAATTCATAATTTCATAATTTAGGTTAATAATTGGTTTGGAAAAACCTGGAGCTCCCCGCTTCAGGTTTTCTTTTTTGCCAAGCTGCGTTCTCATTTTTCTGTCATGCAGTTTCCATCCCTTAGTCGAAGGTTCGACACGCACATCAAAACCTTTACTTCTCAAAAAAAAGGCCCGGACGCCCGAATTGGGCACCGGACCTCACTTGAGATTGTAGCATACAACTATTCGGGATTTTCTATCCGTTCGCCCTTGGTGTTCACCATAAAGCTTTCCTCCGATCCTTCGCTTATAACGGTTGCTAAACCATCCACAAACCCCGAAGCATACGTATATTTAAAGGGTATCGCCACCTGGCCATTTGCATCCAAATAGCCATATAGTTCCCCCTTTTGCGCGACAAACAAGTTCGGTTCATCCGTAACACCAATAAACTGATAATCGGCGGCTACCTTTTTGGTTTGCGCAATCGTATATAACTGATATGTATCGTTTTCCAAAGTCACAAAATGCATTTTACCGCGATCAATAATATAATCAAATTTTGCGGCAACGGCCACTTTTCCCTCTGTATTCAGCAGCCCTTGTTTCCCATCCTCCTGGAAAATCGCATAGCCATTCATAAAAAAGGAAAGCATGTCATAGGTCGGTTCAATGACCATACGACCATCCTTATCGATGAGACCATATTTTTCGTTTACACCGAAAAGATATTGTTCTGTCGAACTGTCGTAAGATAAATAGTCATAGATTGCCTCCAATTGTATCTTCCCGTCTGTATCCATCGTCCCGTACTTATAGTCTGTCGTGCCAACAATGGCTACCCCATCTTCAAAAGCGGATATAGACGTATAGATCGCTGGGGTGATCTCGTTTCCTTCGCCATCTTTTAGTCCGTAAAACGTACTATCGGCATCCATATAAAGGTACCGATTGTCAGCCAATTGGCTATAATCTGTTTCCTCAAATGTATCCACAACATCGGCGATATCTACCTCTTCGTAGTCAGACGGAATCTCCCATTCGGACGCCGATAGCTGCTCCTTTGTTACCGCTTTTGCAAATAGACTAAATCCATTTGCCCGCCAGTTGATGCTTAACGTGGCTCCGGGCACTTTCTGTAAGAAATCAAATTGCCCCCAGAATAATGCGGGTATCTTTTCCGTATACCAAATCTCTACCGATTGATCCTCTGGATTTTCTTCATTCGGGGTCACGTGCAACACCGCTAGTTTACATGGGTATCCTTGAATCACGGTATCCCGTCCTTGGACGAAGTCGAGGGCTATATCTTCTTCGGCCAATTCCATCTGATAATATTGTGCCGTTTGCGGATTTAAGACGGTTACCACCCCTGTTGTTTTATCAATCAACTGTACAGCGCTCGCCTCCTCTTCGGCAGCTACCACCCGTATTGTGGTCTCATCGACCCAAGCTTTCAGTACGTCTTGTACCGTGTTTTCCGCCGGAATCTGTGCCGCATAACTGATGTAAAAAAAAGGTCGGCTCTGTGCGAGTCCTGTAAGGCTGTACAGCATCAGACCAGCCATAGTAAACATAATCTTTCTCATTTTCGTATATTTCTTGGGCAAAGATGCATATAGTTGATCAATGTGCACATCCCTGAAACCGGTTAATTTTTTTAATATGCATTACTGAAAATTGTAGAATCGGAAATTATCATGTGTTCTTCTGCAACCCGTGTATTCATTTTTTTATCCTTACTATAATTTGTACTTTTGCGCGTAATTCGGTGAACGTACCTGATATGATAAAAATTGCGATAACAGACGACCATCCCCTTTTATTGGAGGGTCTCAAAAATATACTTGCCAAAGAGGACATCCTCGAGATCGTTGGAGGCTATGCCGATGCTCAATCCATGTTGGCCAACCTCGCCCTTCATCCGGTAGATGTGTTGCTGTTGGACATTAATTTGCCCGATGCCAACAGTATTGAGTTGATAAAACCGTTACGTAAATCGTATCCGAATATGCATATCATTATGCTTAGCGTGCACAATGAATACGCCGTCGTGAACAGTGCTCTCCATGAAGGCGCCAGCGGATATATTCAAAAAAACGCTTCTGCGGACGAAATTCGATTGGGAATTGACACCATCCTTCAGGGCAAAAAATTTCTTTGTGCGCAAACGCGTTCCGTGGTGGATCAAAAGAACAAGGATGGTCTGAATAGTATTCCAAAGCTAACCCGGCGAGAAAAAGAAATATTAGCGGAAGCGGCCAGTGGGCTTACCACTCCCCAGATAGCCGACAAACTGTTTATTAGTCCGCATACCGTAGAGAGCCATCGTAAAAATCTCATCGAGAAATTCCAAGCATCCAACTTGAGCTCTGCTATTAAATTAGCTATAGAATATGGTCTGATTCGACCATCTTAGGCCTATATGAAGCAATATCCCCTATTTCGGGGATATACCCGCTGTGTGTAAAGGGCTACCTTTGTCCCATATACAATTGAGCAGCGATTCATGATAAAAATACAGCGCATCCTGATGATCTATTTCCTGGTGTTCCTTTACGCTTGTGGGGCAAGGGTCGAGGAGCACGCTTTAGAAAATCCAACCATTATCATTCAGATTATTCAAAACAATGCTGATCATGTTGATACCTTCGAAAAAAATATAAATCAAGGCAACTACGAACGTGCTCGACAGGCCTTGGAAAATTGGCGATACGATATTGATCGGCATATTGAAACCTTAAAGCAGCTCGACGTTCCGGAACGGTTTAAACGCTCCAAAACCGATGTACTATCGGTATTACATAGCTACCGGCAGTTGATTGCTGAAGATTATCAACAACTGCTAGATCGACGAAAGAGAAACAACACTCTGCCGGTTTATCTTCTTAACAAAGGAAATGTTAAACAAACACATGAGCGTATGGCGCGTGTCTTTGATGCACTGGCCACCATACTCGAGCAAGAATACAACCTCCGTTAATATAAATACTTAAACTTATAACACCATGAACACGCAACACATGAAGACTACAAATCCAGCAACAAATGACACCATCGTTCAAGAAGGGAGAACAACCGCTATCGTATCCTATATCACGCTGGTAGGATTAATTGTAGCCTACGTCATGAACAAGGACAAAAAAAATACATTTGCTCAATTCCATATCCGCCAAAATATCGGCCTTTTCATCCTTAGTTTTGTCGGTGGCCTTTTGCAGATTATTCCAGCCATCGGAGTGATCATCGCGTATGTTATTTTTACGGTTTTTTTCATTTTTTGGGTGATTGGACTACTTGGCGCATGGAATGGGCGAACAACAGCTGTGCCTGTGGTGGGCGAAAAGATACAGGAATGGTTTAAGAATTTCTAGAAATATAGAGATTTAGAATATCTTTGGACATGAAAAAAATCAGAAGAACCTCCCTCCTGTTTATCGCCCTCATCGGCAGTTGCTTGTTCAGTAGCTGCTTCGACTTAGTGGAACAAATAGACATGAATCATGACGGCTCTGGCCAGATCAAAGCCACCTTGAACTTAAGCAAGAGCAAAACAAAGGTAGCTTCGCTCCTAAAACTCAGATCTGTAAATGGCATAAAAATTCCATCGGAGGCGACCATCCGGCAGGAAATGGAGAAAACAGTACGCACATTAAAAGCGACCTCAGGCATTAGCAACGTACAATATAGCTTGGATCTGACCAACTACATAGCGGTATTATCCTGTAACTTTAAAAATGTACAGGCACTGAATAATTTCAGCCGTACGATGTCGCAGCAGTTAAAAACACAGATCAGCAGCTACAATAGCTACAGTTTTGATCCAACCACGCAAACATTTTCCAGGACGTATAAATACAGCCCTGAGTGGGCCAAAGAATTTTCCAAAATCCCTAGTAATGACCAAAAACTATTTGGCGATGCGTATTATACCAATATCATCCGATTCCAAAAGAACATCAAATCGCAAACGAATAAACAAGCGAAAGTGTCAAGTAATGCTCGCGGAGTTATGTTGAAGGTCAAAGCAACAGACCTCATCAACGGCAACACGAGTTTAGCGAATACCGTAACATTAACGAAATAACTATTTATGTCAACACGAAAATATATCTTGTGCACGCTCTTCGGTTTAATTGGTTCTACATTCGCATACGGACAGGACCTAATACACCACGTGCCAGAGAATGCGGAGTTTGTAACTGTAATTAATAATAAAGCCATTGTTAAGCACAGCTCCTTTGATAAGATCAACGAGGTACTTCATAAACTGGGCGCATTTGATGCGCTTAATTCCGAGCGCGAAATGCCTATTAAAAGCATTATGGATCTTGCGCTTTCTTATGACCGTAATGCCTACGTATACAAAACAAGCAACGACAGCCTGTATTATGTCGGGGTACTCCTACCGCTAAAAGAGGGGGTGAACGTGGATGAAGAACTATTTGCAACATTTAAGCGCCTACCTTCTATCGATGGTTATGAACGTCGTCAAGCCGAAAATGGCCGCACACAAGTCGCCTGGAATCAAAACACGTTGTTCCTTCTTACTGGAGATTTTCATTACCATTATTTTGAAGATGGCGAAGTGTCCAGGCGATACGGTATAGAAGTGGACTCTGTGGATGCGGCTGCCATTCCAAGTATATGGGACGATGCGGATGCCACTGAGGCCGCTGACTCGGCCGTTTACGATATTGCCACCGTACCTGATACCCTCGTCGGTGTCGAGGTAGAAGAAATGATTGACGCAGCGGCAGACACCGCCTGGATGGAGGTCGCGACCGATTCGATTGTGGACGGCGAGGATACCGAATGGACTGCATACGATTTCGAACAGGCAGCAGATACCGCAGCCGTTGACACAGCTTATCTAGAAGCCCCCATGGCTATGGACACCTATTATACAGATAGTTATGAGGTAGATGGTTACTCCGACTCCTTATACCAAGAACAAGCTGCTCGACAAGCCAAAAATGATTCCCTCCGCAATCAGGCCTTTGTCAATTGGCTAGCAAGTGATTTCACAAACTACCTACAGCCAACTGCATCTATACGGAAACACAAAGAGATTCTTCAGTATGATAAAAATAATACCTTAGTTCATATGTGGGTTAAGGATCTTGACGAAGTATACCGCAATGCCATTCCTTACGACGTATTAAACATGTCGGTAGGTTTTAACATGAAAAACTTAGACTACGGATATGAAGATGCTGTTTTTGACCTGATACAGGATAAGCATACCTTGAAACTCACGGGCTCCATCGGTTTAGATAACGATGTTCAGCGGATATTGGGTACTATCTACAAAAACAAAATGAACCGTAAGTTTTCGAAATACATTCCAGAGAACCATTTGGGCTACCTCGCGGTGAATATCAATACAGAAGCCTATTTGAAAAGTCTTCCTGCCCTTTTTGATCGTTGGTACGCTCCGCTCGTATATAACTATGCAGATCTTTTACATATTGCAGGCACGGCATTAGAAATCGCAATAGACGAGCGCGCTATTTCCAATGTGATGCAAGGCGATCATGTCGTATTTATTAACGATCTGAAAAAAGTGACCACCGAATATACAGATTATGAATACGATGAGGATTACAATTATAAAGAAGTCAAAAAAACGAAGGAAGAACATATACCAAATTTCCTGTGGATGTTTACTTCGAAAGATCAACGTTTGTTTGAGATGATCCTCGCGTATGCCGAGAAAAAAGAGAAGGCGACGCAAGACCAAGGGATTTATACCTTTCAGGAGAAGGAAAAAGATATGCCTTTACATATTCTTTTCAAAGATGATATGGTGTTCGTTTCCAACGATCGGGAACAACTATCCGACATTGGTGCCAACCGTTTCAAGGGCAGCACGAATGCGTATGTAAAAAAACAGCTGTATTCCAACACCATGTCTGCCGTTGTGCATGCTTCAGAAATCCCGAAGACCATGGAAAAATTAGAAATCCCGGTGGTGGACGATTGGAGAAAATTTGTAGAAGAGCTTTCACAATATGGGGACATTACGCTGAAAGCGAATAGCCGGAATACAAAACGAATTACCGGTGAAATAGCTATTGAATTCCCTAAAAAGGGCAACAATGCCATGCAATATCTCCTTCAGTACCTCTCGGATTACGTAACTCCGTAATTGTTCAACGTTCGACATGAAGAAAACGCTATGGATTATCGGTAGTATCGTGGTTGGCCTTTTTTTGGCAGCCACGATATTTTACATCGTTCGCAAACAACAGGCGGTTACACAACCCGTACACCGAGATAGTCAGGCCATATTATCGATCGCCATTGATGATCTGCTTCTCGATAATTGGAAACAGCTGATTCGCCAATCCGACACCCGTCGGCCGTCGGAAGACTCATCAAGCCGAAGGGCGTGGAGGGAGATCTTTGCGTCGGGCCTGCACATCCCCGCGCGCGTCTATTTCTTCAGTTTAGAAGACAAACCAGCCACGTTATTCAGCATACAGCGTATCACCAACCATCGAAAATGGCACGCTTTTCTACGTCGTCATTTCTCCGATAGTATCCTTCGAAACGATGGAAGTTTCACGGCTATGAACCAGCATATGGCGTTGTACAGCGACGAAGAGCACGTGGTTATTGCGTTGTCCCTTAAAAAGGACGCCCATGCGACCGTTGCAAAAAAAATCGGTCAAGAACGGCACACCTGGCGACCGGTCAGCGACTGGAGCAACCTTCCATACGCATTTAATCGTGCACATGCGACCTATTGGCTCACGGACGACCGTTTCTTTGTGCACGCTAACGCTACAGACGGAAACATCCACATACTTGGAAACTGGCAGCTCGATACCGAAGTTCCGTCGCCCTCCACAGTGCGACAGGTTGATACCGGGGATTATGCGTTATCGTTCCGAAGCGTGTTACCGCTAAAACAAACACCGTTGTTGCCCACATTCTTAGCGACATTTTCCACCCAGTCGTTAGACAGTTTATCGGCGAGTTATCATAATTATGTAGACCTACAGGTCCGGGCAGGAACAACGACACAGCACGACACCATCATTACCTACGGATATGATGACGAATTCAATAGTGTAGAACAGCGCGAGATTCAAACATTACGTGTACCGATCATCGAAAGTGTTTGGCTTGGATCCCCGCAGCTATCCGACCTGCTACCGACGACTTTCTTTTATCAGTTTCATACTGCTCAACACGGCGACACGATCAGCATAAGTACTACTTCCACCCCTCCCCGTTCCGTTTCATTTCAACATACGGATGTCCCTTGGCAACTTCACGTAGATTTCACAAGGTGGCCGTCCGCCTGGACTTATGGTCCCTTTCAAACGTTAAAGGACAACAATGTGAAAGTCTCCATAAGCGCGAAAGCCTCTTCAGCACATACCATGGACATTCAGGGGCAGATTACGTATTAAGGCTGCCAGCTGTCTACCCGAAAAAATGCGCTCGTAAGATTAAATACACATCGGTAACGTGTTGGTGATGATCAACGCACCGTGACAAACGCCGTGCTTTTAGTTGCTAATCAAAATACGCCGTCAGGGCTGCCATCAGCTGTTTATAGATTTTCACATCCTGTGATACGCCCAAATCTTTATAGTAATAGCTACTTTTGTGTACCTCTCCGTTCCAAATCAATTCAGACACACGTGCTTGCACGCGTATGGACCAAACCTTCTCCCCCAGGGATCGAACGAAGATGTTGTAGGTTATTACTTTATCGGTTTCCGCCGAAAAAATCTTTTTCGGTTTTTCCTGGGTATAAGAAATCTGCATGAATTTGTCCAAGCTGTTTACCGTATGAACAAAATAATCATGGTGTAAGCTAAAGTCGATCAGCCGATCAAAGAGCTCCTTTTCATCGACTTTATGTATCGTCAACGAATGATCAACAGTTTGTGCGTTCAGTATCCCAAATACACCGCACATCCACATAATCCATATTCCTATTCTTTTTTGCATACGTTAAATATACGAAGTCCAGTTTGTACTCCCGAGCGCAAATACCCGAAAAAATTGTTGAATTCTTGTCATAGGGCAAGCCTATACAAAATCTTACCATCTATCTTTGATCTATCACATCAGGTATTTATCGATATGAAAATTAATCAAATCTATATCAACCTGCCCGTAAAAAATGTGCAACAGACACGGGCTTTCTGGACCGCCTTAGGTTTCTCCGTCAATGAACAGTTTTCCGACGAAAACGCCATTTGCGTTGTTATCCAAGAAGAACGGATATACGCGATGTTTCTTCATGAAAATTTCTTTCAGACCTTCACAAACCGTCCCTTGACGCAAGGCGACACCACGCAAGTATTACTTGCTCTTGGGGTAGATACACGCTCGGATGTCGATCGCTTGATTAAAACAGCGCTCGAGAACGGCGGCACAACGTACAGCGAACCTCAAGATCATGGGTGGATGTATCAGCACGCATTTTCAGATATCAATGGACATCAATGGGAGGTCGCTTTCGCTGATCCCACACAGTTTCCAACCGAATAATAACACATTACGTTATGTCAACATACCACTCAAAACTGATGGAGCTCCTTGTTCCCGCGTATCGCATGCATTCTCAAACGTTCATACACGTATTGGAAGGGATTTCGGAACAAGATGCCCAAAAACGAATAGACGATCGAACCAACCACATTCTCTGGATGGTCGGAAACTTCGTCAATATGCGTTATGCACTGGCATGGTCTTTAGGACTCTCCGACGTTGATCCGCATCAGGACCTGTTTTACATGGGAAAAGCGCTCGACACCAGCTACACATATCCCACTTTGACGGGCCTGTTGCAAAACTTTCATACGATATCGCCAAAGGTTTATCAACGTCTAGCCGAAGTGACTGATGCCGAGCTTGCTGAACCGCTAGAGATTGGCATGCACATACCATTTATAGAAGAAACACGGCTTAGTTTCGTCGGCATGTGTATCGGTCGTGAAGACTATCTATTGGGTCAACTTGCATTGATGCGACGTATACTTGACTATCCTGCAATGAATTATGATTTCGACGAAACCATAACTTATTGATCCATGGTCCCTACACAGCAAGGCCATAAGAGGGTTAATGGCATTTTCATGCACTACGAAATCTATGGATTGGGGAAGCCGCTCGTCTTGATTCACGGGGGAGGATCATCTATTCGATATGATTACCGAGAAATCATTCCCCGGTTGCAAGACCGGTTTCAGTTGATCGGTATTGATTTACAAAATCACGGAAAGTCTGACCACCGGGATATCCCCGAGACGTTTGAACAGGACGCCGATGACGTCGTTGGACTGTTGCGGGAACTTCACATCGAACGTGCTTTTTTCTGGGGATTTAGCAATGGTGGAAATACTGTCTTACAAATTGCACATCGGCATCCGACCTTCGTGGACAAATTAGTGGTCGCATCTGCCTTCTTCAAAAGAGAAGGCATGGTCGACGGTTTTTTTGAAAATATGCAGCAGGCGACGCTCGCCGATATGCCATTGACTTTGCGCGCGAATTTCTTGGATCAAACCCCAAATGAGGTCAAACTCCAAAATCTATTTGAGAAAGATCGTAAACGAATGCAAACATTTGAGGACTGGAGTCCAGCTATTTTTAATTCGATTACGTGTCCCACGCTATTTATTTGCGGAGACCACGATGTGATGAAACCCGAACATGTCATTGAAATGTGGCGTCTTGTTCCCAAATCACGATTGCTCATTTTGCCGGCGACGCATGGCAGCTATATGATGGCAGATTTCGACAATCATGTCCATACCACGTTAATCGATCACACCGTGGATACCGTAGTCACATTCCTTCAGGAATAATTTTTTTAGAGTAATTAACTTCGGAACTAGGATTTCGTGTTGATCCAAACCGTATAAAATAATTTGGCAGTAACGGTTTCTTCCTGCGGTAGCTCACTCAAGAAAGCCTGCTGTTCAACTATACTCATTACCTCAAAACCCTCGAATACGGCCTGTACACACTCCTGCGTTAGTGTATCACGCACGGTATCTTCCATAGCCATCCCTTGGTAGTAAAATAAGGCCCTTCATAGTCGTTCAATACAGATTTAAGCACCGTGTGCGGAATCGATAGGCGTTCTGTTCGTATACTCATGCCACAAAGATAGGAATAAAATAGCCGTACGTGTACGTCCTGCTGTACACCTGGGATTTGAAGACTATTCTTTTATTACAGTACATGCAGCCACTCAAGGTTTGTGTTTTGTCCAAATCAATCGATTCAGGTCATATCCCGTCTGCCTTGCTTTCTCCAAAAATTTAACTTTGATATCTTCCGGAATCGACGGTGTGCGTGACAAAATCCACATATGATCCTTATCCTCCCCAAATACGAGCGCATACTCGTAAGAACCTTCCAGTAGCGCAACGTTATAACCCGAATAAAAGGGACCAAAAAAGGATACTTTTAGGGCGCCAGCTGTGGTATCATCGACAAATGTCGCTTTTCCCACCGCCTCTTTCCATTCTTGTTGTACAGTGTCAAACCCTCTGTTTATCACTTGAATTTTCCCGTCATCTTTTAGTTCGTAGTTTGCGGTCACCTCCCTTAGATGTTTTTCTTCATCAAAATCAAAGCGCGCAACTTCATACCATTCGCCTGCGTACGCTTTGACATCAAAAGGCTGAACAACCTGTATATCCGCCGGCACGGTCACCGAAGTACATGCCTGTATTCCCCCAAGCAAGAGCCCCACGGTAATCCATCGAATATGTTGTGTTACATGCAGCATACGATCGTTTCCTTAAATGGTAATTTCGCCAGATCGGCCTTTATCCATTTCGACTCCGGTCACTGCACTTACTGCCGCTTTCCATAACGTAACAAGTTTGTTCGATTTGGTGTCCCAGTACTGCGCCTCTTCAGGTGCAACCTTCAGCACCCGTATTCGCGGATCATCTATTCCCGCATCGAACCAGCCTTCCATCATTTTATTCCAATATTTCTCGATACGTTGTCGGTCACTCGATATTTCCGCGCTTCCATTGATACTCAGAAAAGTGTAACTGCTCGGATCGCTGTATAGTAAACTCACCTGACTATTTTCACGGATATGGAAAAAAGATTCGCTGTCCGACGAAAACAAATACCAAATGTTTCCAGCATCGTCGACCTCCTGCCGACTCATCGGTACGGCATGAAGAAACGCGCTGTTGGCCGGATACGACCCAAGCATACCGATATCAATTTTGTCGATGATCTCCCGGATTTTAGCAATCCCTTCTTGGTTGTATAGATTTTCTGTACTCATATTATTCCTGTAGTGTTGCTTTCTTCCTGAACAAATTTCCCGCTAAAAAGTTCACGTCATCCCTCGTCTAATTAGATGAAAGAACGACGCTAAAATGAAACCGATGTTCCTTGGTACCTCCCCTGCCAGCCCGAAATGTAAACGTGTTACCCTTATCGCAAGTTTTACGAAAAAGCAAGAAGATTTCCCTTATCTTTGCAGCTTATTTAATCCATCAGAAGTGATCAACGTCAATAATATCTCCGTATCTTTTGGAGGCACCACACTATTCAGCGATGTCTCGTTTTCTATTAATGAAAACGATAAAATTGCCCTTATGGGAAAAAACGGCGCGGGAAAATCTACTCTACTCAAGATTATTGCAGGTGTAGGCAAACCGAGCAGCGGTCAAGTGACTGGATCGAAAGACGCGGTTATAGCGTATTTGCCTCAGCATTTACTCACGGAAGATAACGTGACCGTCTTCGCAGAGGCTTCCAAAGCTTTCGACGAGGTCTATCGCATGCGTGACGAGCTAGAATCACTCAACGAACAACTCAATACCCGGACAGATTACGAGACGGATGACTATATGAAGCTAATTGAACGGGTCTCCGAACTCAGTGAAAGCTTTTATTCTATCGAAGAAACGAATTATGATGCTGAGGTCGAAAAAGTCCTGAAAGGTCTAGGTTTTGAACGGTCCGATTTCACGCGACAAACTTCCGAGTTTTCAGGTGGTTGGCGTATGCGTATTGAACTCGCTAAGATTCTTTTGAAAAAACCAGACCTTATTCTTTTGGATGAGCCAACCAACCATATGGATATCGAGAGTATACAATGGTTAGAAGATTTCTTGGTGCATGCTGCTAAAGCGGTTATTGTCATTTCACATGACCGGGCTTTCGTCGACAACATCACCAATCGTACTATCGAGGTCACGATGGGTCGTATTTACGACTATAAAGCGAAATACAGCCATTATTTGGAGTTACGCAAAGAACGACGCCAGCACCAATTGAAAGCTTATGAAGAACAGCAACGTTTCATTGCCGACACCCAAGAGTTTATAGATCGTTTTCGTGGGACATATTCGAAGACCTTACAAGTTCAGTCTCGTGTTAAAATGCTTGAAAAATTGGAAATCATTGAAATTGACGAGGTAGACACGTCTGCTTTACGACTCAAGTTCCCCCCATCACCGCGTTCTGGGCAATATCCGGTCATCGTTGAAGAGCTGACGAAAGCGTATGATGATCATTTGGTATTCGAAAAGGCATCCATGGTTATCGAACGCGGGGAAAAGGTGGCTTTTGTTGGCAAAAATGGCGAGGGTAAGTCCACGATGATTAAAGCGATCATGGGCGAAATAGACTTCGAGGGTTCATTGAAAGTGGGACATAACGCAAAAATCGGTTACTTCGCTCAGAATCAGGCCGCGTTACTTGATGAAGAACTAACTGTATTCGAAACCATAGATCAAATCGCCGTCGGTGATGTTCGTGTCAAAATCAAAGATCTATTAGGCGCATTCATGTTCAGCGGGGACGACACACTGAAAAAGGTCAAAGTGTTGTCCGGCGGGGAAAAAACTCGCTTAGCCATGATCAAACTGTTGTTAGAGCCCGTCAATGTACTTATTCTCGACGAACCGACAAACCACTTGGATATGAAAACCAAGGACATCATCAAAGACGCCCTTCAAGATTTCGATGGTACGCTGATTTTGGTTTCACACGATCGGGATTTTTTAGATGGCCTGGCTAAGAAAGTATTTGAATTTGGCAATAAACGCGTACGCGAGCATTTTGAAGATATCAAAGGTTTTCTAGCGTATAAAAAAATGAACAGCTTGAAAGACATAGAGCGATAAGGAGTCTGTCGCTTTATGCTTTGCAAAACGATCTCGGAGCGGCTGTATTCCGAGATCGTTTTATGTCGTGGTTCGCTTTTCGGCTATTTCGTATACGTCGCCTTCACGAAAGGAGCTTTTTGAAGATAACGAATACTTTGTGTCAAGCCATCTTCGAGATTACCACTCACTTCTTCTACTTCTACGAAAATATGCCGAACCCCTGCTGTATCGGTATGGGCGAAAATAGCGTCGAATCCGACCATCCCGCTCTGGCCGATCTCTCGGTGATCTTTGATATGCAGCGCAGTGAAACGGCCGGGGTATTTTTTGAAATAATCTACGGGGCTTGCGTTTCCGATCACGGTCCAATAAACGTCCATCTCAAAAAACACATAGTCTGGGTTTGTATGCGCTAACATATAGTCAAGCATCACGACCTTTCCTTCCACTTTTTCAAATTCGTGCGCATGATTGTGGTATCCATATTGGAGACCGGCCTCCCGACACAATTTTCCGATGGCGTCCAAATACCGGCATTCGGTATCCAGATCCTTCACTGTTTTCGGCAAATCAAGCCATGGGGTCACGATATAGAGCATCCCCGCTTCTTTATGTGCAGCGATACACGCCTTCCACCATTTTAATGATTCGGAAAAGTCGCCCAATGCGCATTCTTCTTCCGACAACGGCTTGTCTCGGTTTTCAATCGGTCAGTTGGCATATCCCGCACCATAGATGTTCCGGACAGCCCACAATAATAGGGATATCGCAAAAACACACAACAGCATTTCCACATTTTATGCAAGCGTTGCTTCCTCCACCGAAAAATTCCACGCGGGTTCTTCTATCCGGAGTATGTCGGTAGGACGCAACCACGGGATCGTAAAATTACCGGCAACATACGGGCAGAAGATTACCCGCGTGCTAGTCTACTTTATTCTCGGCGTTGCCTAACGGCAAGCTTACCCAAAAAGTACTCCCCTCTCCAAGCTTGCTTTCCACCCAGATCCGTCCCGAATGCCGTGTGACGATTTCATGGCAAAGGTACAAACCCATTCCTAAGCCCGAGATATTCGGGGAGTTATCGTCAACACGGAAAAAACGTGAAAAGATTTCTCGAAGCTTATCGGGCGGGATACCAATCCCCGTGTCTTTTACGCTTAGCAACACTTCCTTCTCCGTGCGCGTCAGCGATACGACAATATCAAATTTACCGGGCGAATATTTGACCGCATTATTCAACAGATTGATAATCACCTGCTCCAAACGTTGGCTATCCCCGTGGATAATACAAACGTCTACGGTGCTTTCGAGAACAACGCGATGATCGCGGTGATTTTGCTCCGTCAGATCGACAGCTTCCTGCAGCACCGGGAGCACATCAAAGTCCGTCATGGACAAGCGGAGCTTTCCCGCTTCTATTTTAGATACATCGAGTAAGTCGTTTACCAGCATAGTCAATTTCTTCACCTGTTGACTTGCCCGTTCGAGAAACAGTTTTTCCTGCGATTCGTTGGTTCGTCTTTCCAGGATCTGAAGATACCCCTTAATGGTTGTCAATGGTGTTTTCAGCTCATGACTGGCCAACCCGATAAATTCATCCTTCTTATCATTTAGCAATTTGACTTTCTCGTACAATATGGCATTATCCAATCCGACCGACGCTTGTCCTGCAATAGCAATCAGTAATGTCTCATGATCGTGATTGAAACGTTCAGGTTTCGTATGACCGAAAAACAATCCGCCCAGCATCGTCCCTGATCGAGATACCACGGGGATTGCCAAATAACTTGCCACAGGAAAAACAGCGTCTGTTCCCTGAGTCTGTGAAAGCAGATCCATGAACCGGGATTCCTTGCGTAAGTCGTCATAACGTACGGGACCGATTCCTGTAAAGGTATTCCGAAAAATCTCCGTTATAAAAGGCGCACCCGTCTTCGAAAAAAGTTCGCGGCATGCTCCCGTTAAGGCATGCAGCTCATAAAAATCATCTTTTTCACCCGTTCGATTAAAAAAGAAGGCGCCGTATTCAGCTCCGACCAACAAGGTCGTATCATCCGTCACCTTCTGCAGGATACGGTCCAAATCCAACTCTTCCGAGACCGTTTGGATCATCCTATTTAGCGCCTCTAGTCGTGCAGCATAGCGGGCCGTCGCAGCAATAGCTTCCTTCTGCACAGCAATATCCCGGGCAATCTTCGACACACCGATAATAGCCCCTTTCTCATCGAAGATCGGCGATAAAGTCAACGACAGTTCACGCAGTGTGCCGTCCCGGTGCTTACGCAAGGTTTCAAATTGATGGACACGTTCGCCTCCCCGCACTTTCTCTGTCAAGGTTGTGGCTTCTACTCGTACTCCTTCTGGATGAATGATCGAGATATGCTGGCCAATAGCTTCCTCTGCACGAAAACCGAACATCTTTTCGGCGGCTCCATTCCAACTCGTAATCACGCCCTGCATGTCCTGACTAATTATAACATCCTCAGAAGACTGTACAAGTGCAGCGAGATGTCCAATTTTAGCAATTGAATCTTCGAGCTTTGCCTGTGTTGCCTCAAGTTTGTTATTCGTATCTGCCAAGTTCTGATTTGTTTCTTCCAGCACGGTACGCGCCGTGTTGCGCTCGGTTACGTCGATCGACAGGATGGTAAATCCAATGATCTGGCCCGAAATATCCTTTAAAGGCTCATAGACAAAATCGACGAAAAGACGAATGGGCTTTCCATTTCGCATCGGTGCAAATACCTGTTCCTTCGAACGGTACGATTTACCGGCTTGCATTACCCAATGCGTAATGGGCTCATACACGTCCTTAATATCTTTTTGTACTTCCCAATAGGATTTATTGATTACCTCCTCGCGGGATTTACCGATCATATCCAGAAACGCATCATTTACCTTGACGACACTTAGTGATTTACCCATGACTATGCAGATCCCTATAGGTGCCTGTTGTATAAATAAATCGCTATTGGCCTTATAACTTCGTAGCAATCGAAGTTCTCGCATTTGCTCCGTTTTTGCCTTAAACCAAATGAGTACCCCTTCCTGTCGCCCTTCTGCGTCACGCAGGTGTGCAAAATCAAGATCATAAAAATAGTCACGTTGTCCCGCTCGTTCATCGGCCGGAATATTAATTTGTATCCCCTTCGCTTCGCCATCGTGCGCCATGCTCGTGAGTCCATCCGCAATGGACTTCCAAGCCACGCCGTGTATGTATTTTGCTAGATCCACAAACGGTACGGTTTTGAAAACAAACGGCAGGCCAAGGAAAGCATCATTGAAGAAAAAACAAGCCGCCGGTTCCCAAAAGATCAATACAGGGGACACATGAGTCAATACATTGGCTAAGTGTTGTTTTAGCGACGCAGGCCACTGTTCCACCGGCCCCAGTGAGGTGGTGTGCCAGTTATAAGACAGTATTTTTCCTGCCGCCTCTCCCCCTCGACGGAGAAATGCGGGGTAAGCATGCGAATCGGAATGGTCTGTTAGCGGTTTATCAGCTTTCATAGTATCCTTAACTAGGTAATGTACGTGGCTCTAACGAAAATGCCTTTGGCTTATAAATATAGGCAAAACAATGTGTAAATATGCGCTTATACACGACTTAAAATAGGCCAATCGTTTGGTATATAACGCTTCATGAACTATAACGTTTACATAATTCGTCTCGCCTTTTAGGGAACCACACCACTGTTCATCGGAGATTAAGTTGTTCTATGGACAAATAGACCACAAAAAAAAGCAGACAACGGTTAGTTATCTGCTTTGTTAAGCTCTACTAGCTATCACACTAATTAGCGTGCAATTCTTACGTTCGTCGCGTTGATCCCTTTTTTACCGTTCTCCACATCGAAAGTAACCGCATCGTTCTCGCGGATCTGATCAACTAATCCAGTCGTATGTACAAAGACATCCTGACCGCCATTTGCTGGTGTAATGAAACCAAATCCTTTAGTTACATTGAAAAATTTTACTGTTCCTTCTTGCATTTTATTAACTATTTATTGATGAATTAATTTTGTTTTACCTGTTTCCCTATCTCCAGTTGGAAGCCGATTAATTTTTGTATGCTTTTCAAGCCCGACTTCTCTTCCTCGCTACAGAACGAAATAGCCATCCCACTCCTGCCGGCACGACCGGTACGGCCAATTCGATGTACATAGGTTTCTGAATCATCTGGAAGGTCAAAGTTGATGACATGTGGAAGATCCCGAATATCGATACCCCGAGCGGCTATATCCGTTGCAATTAATAACTTTACACTTCCATTTTTAAAATCAGCGAGGGCCTTCTGCCTTGCATTCTGGGATTTATTACCATGGATAGCGGCCGTTGTAATCCCTTTTTTGAAAAGCTGTTTGGCCAACCGATCTGCGCCGTGCTTGGTACGCGTAAACACCAAGGACTGTTCGATATCAAATTCTTTTAGCAACGAACACAATAGCTGCATTTTTTCTTTTTTCTCGATAAAGTACACCGACTGGTTGACTGTTTGTGCGGTCGACGATACGGGCGATACGTTAATTTCTACAGGATCTGTCAATAAGGTATCCGCAAACTTCCGAATCGATGCAGGCATCGTCGCAGAGAAAAATAGGGTTTGTCGAGCTTGCGGAATATATTTCAATACCCGCTTAATATCATGCACAAACCCCATATCTAACATGGTATCCGCCTCGTCCAACACCAGTGCCTTTACATGACTTAACTGTACCACGTGCTGATTAATCAAATCAATTAGTCTTCCCGGTGTTGCGATTAGGATGTCCACGCCATTCTTAAGTTGTTGTACCTGATTATGTTGGGAGACACCTCCAAAAATAACGGTAGATTTTAATGGGATAAACTTTCCGAATAGCTCAAAGCTCTTACCAATTTGGATGGCTAGCTCCCTTGTGGGCGCTAAAATCAACGCACTTGGATTTTTATGGGGTTGTCTGCCTTTGCTTGACAGAAATTGGAGGAGAGGAATAGCAAAAGCGGCGGTTTTTCCTGTTCCTGTCTGTGCACAGCCGATTAAATCTCGTCCACTTAATACGACAGGGATTGCTTGTTCCTGTATTGGTGTAGCGGTACTGAACCCAAGTTCAGCAATCGCTTTTAAAATAGGATCTACTAATCCTAGCGAGTCAAATTTCATTTATTGATATTGTAGCTTTCCGTGCATAAATCACGCCTGGAAACACTGGGTAATACGTTGTAAAGTAGCCAAAGGCATCTCTATGATTAAACCATGGTCGTCAGCAAGAATGTCATAAAATAGTTGATGATTCAACACCGTTGGCGGTGTCAAGTACGACCGTTCATACATTATACTGTCAACAAAACTGGCAGCTGTTAGCGAAAACTGATATAACGGACAAGTTTAAACTAGACGGTCTCAGAGAAAGCCAGGCAGAGCCTACGATGCAAAGATACTTATAAATTCTTGTAATTTCGTGATTTTTGTCATTTATTTTTGATATATCCCCTGATAGACAGCGGATTGACAAGCAAGCCGAATCCTACACGGACATTCGTCTAATAACATGAATATGCGATCGTAGCGCCTGCCAAAACGAATGAAATTCAATATAGGGTATGTTATGTTCTCGACATGTCTCGACGACAATCGCATTGATCGCTGGGTAGTGTACATGACTTATTTTCGGGAACAAATGATGTTCGACCTGAAAATTCAGCCCGCCCAACAGCCAAGTTAATATGGGATTTTTTGTTGCGAAGTTGGCCGTAGAATGGAGTTGGTGAATCATCCATTCCTCCTCTACGCGCGATTCCTCGACGGTTTTGAATTCGGTTTCCGAAACCACGTGTGCAAGCTGGAATACAGTGGCCAAACATAGTCCACATACAATTCCGGTCAATAACAAGCCTATTAATGTCGGAATCCAGCCCACCAGAATTACCGGAAGTGTAATAAACAATTGAAAATGCAGGATTTTACTCACCCAAAAGATGACTTTCTCTCGCAACGGAAAATCGAAGACATTGGATTGTTTCCCTAATCGCTGACGGAAATACTTTTCATAATCTTGATAAAAGATCCAAGCCAAATAGGAAATACCGTATAAAAAAACAAAATAAAACTGCTGATAGCGATGGTGTTTTTTTAACTGCTGATCGTGGTGAATCCGCATAAACTTGATTTCAATATCGTGATCCTCTCCATCTATATTGGTATATGTATGGTGCGCAATATTGTGTTTTAATTTCCAAAAATAAATATTACCGCCAAGCAGATTTAACGTGTAGGATAAGAAGGTATTTAACCTCCTATTATCGGAAAACGAGTTATGTCCGGCATCGTGCATAATATTAAACCCGATTGCTGCCAAATTAACGCCAAACAAGACACATAAAAATAGACTGATTATCCAATGCGGCTGCAAAAACACCAACGTGCTGTATAAAATAACAAAAGCACTCAGTAAGATAATAGCTTTCAGAAAGATCCTTCGGTTGCCCGTTTTCGCCTGTGCGGCACTTTCGAAATAATGATTAGTTCTGATTTTGAGTGATTTAGAAAACAACGTATTCACGTTGTTGAACTTGGGTGATGACTTCATGCGTAACAGTAACGGGCAATTTAAAATAAACGTCTCGGGCTTAGGCTTATCAAGGACTAAATTTGAAAACGATGTAAAGGTATCACTTAAATCCTTTATAATAAAAGTTGAACCCGTTAAATATATGTTAATTTAAGCGTATTGATTTTTTTATGCAGCGGTATATGTCGGAAAATCACAATTTTAAAAAACCATCTCGGTTTTTCTGCGTTCTGTTACCAGTTGGAGTTATAAAACAATAGATTCAAATGCTTGATTCCCCTCGTACACGATACGAGGGGATTTTTTAATAGGCGTGCGTGTGCTTATCTCTCCTTTTTTGGCTGATTTTTGCTTGTGTGCCGTTTTGGGGATTTCCCTGATTTTTACGTCCATTTCTTTTTGGTATTTATTCGTATATATTTGTATATTAGCGAATAAATCACCTATAAAAAACTAAAATGAAAAGTCCCCTGTCGCAAGATGGGGGATTTTTTTGTTGTCGATTAAACCTTCGCCCGAATCCTTTGTCGAACATATAGATTAGAAACAAAGATGTTTATTGTTAAGTTCTGAAATTCCCTCGCCCTATATAGACGAGGGAATTTTTACGTTTACCGTTTCGAGATCCGATTTCGAGATCCGACCGAACTTAGGCACAGTCTTTGCTAACTATTAACATAGGTTAATAATTGGTTTGAAAGGCTCCCAGGTCGCCCGATCTTGGAGCTTTTCTTTTGCACGTAGGCGCCTCATTTACAACTCGCGCAGAAAGCTCACCTTTCCTGTTTCATTATCGATCTGTACCAAAACTTTCCGTCGATTGTCGTATTCATAAATAAACCAATCCGGATGATCTGGGTTGCCGGCCGAATACGATGTCAATATAAATCCATCGCGCCCATTGTAACCATAATCCTTCTCTTGCGTCACGCGCGTTCTCTGCATCATAACCATGCGTATGTCTTATAAATTTTCAGTATTGATGTTACAGGATGCCTAGGCAAAAACCCAGCCACTACGACAGCCTCGACCTTTTATCCGTATTCTTCGCGTTACATCAGGTATTTTCAACCTTCTGCCACATGCACGTGTCCTTTTGTCCGTTCCGTTGTTTTCAAAGAAGAAACCGATACCCTTACGTTCGACTCTCGATAAGACGAAAACGAACAGCCCAAACTAACCCTTAGGTAAGAAATAATTACGCCAACTTATGAAAAAGAAATTCTCCTATCATGTACTTCCTAGGTATGCAGCCGTAACAACGATATCACTTGTGCATGGCCAAGCTCGAATTGTGTTGTCCAATCTCGAGCGTATGCCCAACCCCATAACCCGTGGAAAGGATACGAGAGACGTATGGCACCAGCAGGCCTGATCTTTTATGATCACAAGGGAAACGAAGTGGGTAAACTCGCACGCTCTGAGGCCAACGGTACCGGCCTTCAAGCGCTGGCATTTGACTATGCCAATGCAGACCCTATCGGTCGCTTAGTGCAAGACGATCGAAGAGGTGGGAAGAATTTCCGAGCAGGTATTTTAATACAATGATAAGGATCTATCCGACAAACCGGGTAGCAACATATCGAGACTCAAATTGGGGCAGAAAATGGCAATGCCGGATTGATCATAAACGACCCTGATGCCCCCCCGCATCAGCATCATCGTGGATAAGCCTTGGAACTCCGCAGATTCAGGTCCATGCGCCTGATGGAAAAGTACATCAGGCTATCTCGCGCTAGCTGTTTTTCCGTTTTCACTTTCTTGCCGTAGGACAAGTGCATTCGTTTTTGGGCATGCTAACTTTACATAAAGATTATCATCATGAGCGACTTAGAAAAAACACGGCAAGTCGTCAGTCGCGAAGCATGGCTGGCCGCCCGAGAAGAACTACTACACGCTGAAAAAGCATTGACCCGGCAAAGCGACGAAGTAGCCCGGCTAAGACGCGAATTGCCCTAGGTCTCGGTCAATAAACCCTATCTATTCGATACGGTAGCCGGCAAACGCACACTTGAGCTGTTGTTCGACGGCCGTTCCCAGCTCATCATTTACCATTTTATGTTTGGGCCAGATTATACCGCGGGATGCCCTAGTTGTTCGGCAATCGCAGACGGGTTTAATGGAATCGAACCCCACCTGCAGCAGCATGATGTGATGTTGTGGGCCGTGTCGAGAGCACCACTGGAACAATTGGATGCGTTTAAACGACGCATGGGGTGGCAATTCCCCTGGGCTTCTTCTAACGCAAGCGACTTCAACTTTGATTTTGGCGTATCCTTCACCGAGCAGCAACAACGCGATGGCATTTATTACAACTACCGGCAAGAAGATCCCGTGATTCCTATGCGTTATACAACCGACGGGTCCGACGAAGCCGCACAAGCAACAGGCACGAATCTCTTTGCCTACACGCGTGAACGTCCAGGTATGAGCGCTTTCTTTTTAGACAAAACCGGTGCTGTATACCACACGTATTCGACATATGCCCGAGGATTGGACGCATTATGGAATATGTATGCGTAGTTTGACCGAGCGCCTTTGGGCCGTAATGAAGACGGTTATTGGCTCAAACATCACGATCGATACGATGGTCATCACGACACGCCTTCGTGCTGCTGTACATAAAATCAAACACCATCGCACCCGGAAAAAGGGAAGCCGCAGGCCATTGCATTTATCCGGAAAAACTTTATGCAGGTATATCGTATCTTTACTAGTCCATCGGTTGGTCCATAATCAAACGTGCCTCCTGATCATCAAAATGGGCAATCTCGTCGGCTAGCTTGCGTTTCATCATGTCCACCGTTTTCTTATAATTACGGTCATGGTATACATTTTTTAGCTCCTGAGGATCGCTTTTCAAATCATACAGTTCCCAACCATGCACACGTGTATAAAAGCGAATGAGTTTATACCGTCCGTCGCTTACTCCGAAATGGGGCGACACGGCATGTTCGCCATTTTCATAGTAGTGGTAGTAAATGTGGGGACGATGGGTGCTTTTTGGATGGCGTAACACGGGAACAAAAGACTTTCCCTGCATATCGGCAGGAGCCTGCACACCGGCAAGTTCCAATATTGTCGGCGCAATATCTGCATTAACCACCTGAGCCTCTGTGTGTGCACCCGCACGAATCGTTCCGGGCATCCGAACTACCAGCGGCGTTCGAAAGGACTCCTCATACATAAACCGCTTATCAAACCATCCGTGTTCCCCCATATAAAATCCTTGATCGGACAAATAAATGACCAACGTATTGTCCGTCAGCTCCTTTTCATCTAAATAATCCAGCACCCGTCCAATATTTCGGTCCATGGATTCAGCGGTGTTTAAATAATCGATCATATATCGTCGGAATTTCCACTCTGCCAATGCTCGTCCCGACAGGTTTTTGTGGCGATATGCGTTGTATATTGGCCTATAGTAGTCCACATACGCTTTCTTTTGCGTTTCATTCATCCGGCTAAAATTCCCGTCCTGCATCATTGCCTCTACGGATTCGAACATTTTTAAATCATATCCCATCCGCAGATCCTTCTCGATCGACATCTCCTGTACACGAGCCGCCTCCCGCCCGGCATATTCATCAGCGAATGTTGCCGGGCGTTCCAACTGATCCTGATCGTGCTTGCCCAAATCTTGCAGATCCGGCATCCACGTGCGGTGCGTTGCTTTATGACCAATAACCAAGCAAAATGGGCGCTCACCCGCAGCGGAATCTAACCAAGAAATTGCTTTGTCGGTTACAATATCCGATACATATCCTTCCGCCCGGGAGCGTCCGGAGGATGAGATGAAGTCTGGATTAAAATAATGCCCTTGTCCTGGCAAAATATCATAATAGTCAAACCCTTGCAAAGCGTGTCCTAAATGAATTTTGCCAATCCATGCCGTACGATACCCTACGCGCTGTAATTCCTTGACAAACGAATTTTGAGAAAAATCAAAATTGCTCGTTTCGTTATCCTTAAACCCATTTTTATGGCTGTATTTGCCGGTTAATAAGGTTGCGCGCGCTGGTCCACAAATCGAATTATTCACATATGCCCTGTTGAAGACGATGCCTTCATGGGCAATCCGGTCTATATTCGGGGTGTGACCAAACCCGCCGTAGGCTCCAATAGCCTGATATGCGTGATCATCCGAAATAATAATGACCACATTCGGCTTTTTTTGCGCCATACCGTACGTACCGATCAGTAGTTGAATTATCAACCATACGAATGCCTTCCTGTTTTTCATATTCATTTTAGTTAGTTGTCGAGATCTTACTCGGCATAGACACGTCAGGCGATCAGCCTATGCGCAGCAAACGAGACAATTTTACTATTTTTCTGTCAAACAACAAATTATTTTCATGGTATGGTCAGTCACCTCTTATTACAGTTGGGTTACCCGTCTCGGCTACATAGAAAATGCCTCCATTGATGTCCGGAATTACGAAATAATTTTATATCTTCACCTATCTATGAAAAAGAGGAATTTCACCGTTTTGCTCCTGATTCTGGTACTGATCATCGCCTTATTCGTGTTGGGTTATAATGTGGGTCATAGTTTGGCTCAGCTGTTTGATTAGTTCTTCGTTCGGTAGATCGCTATCGATTTCGGACAGAAGCGTCAATGCAGGGCGAGCGACCTTATTACATAGTCATTCAAGAAGCTTCAAGATCCAGCGGAAGCTCCCTCCCAGAAACCAATTCTGGCGGGGCTTAAGGGCGGGCAACATCACATCCACTTGAGTGGGCTTACACAACACTCGGTACAAAAAACGGGGGTCTAAACCTACGATCCACCTTGTTGATGTTTAGTCGATCGTACCTGTTTAGACACCCCATTCGATTCCTATTGCGCCGCAGGAAAAATTTAGTTTTACTCGTCGCCCAATGGCTCAATTTTAAACCCTGCGTTTTCTACGGCGGAAATGATCTCCCGATCCGTATCTGCCTGTGTGCTTACGGTCAAAATTTTATTTTGGTTTGCCGTATCTACTTCCCAAGAAGCAACGTGTTCTGCCCCATTTAGGAAGGGCGTGACCTTTGCTACACATCCGCTACAATTGATATTGGTTTTGAATTTTAAATTTTTAGTCTTCATTTTATATGTTTTTAATGTCTATACAAAATTGTGTAAAGTTTACATTTTCATTCTTACAGTATTACTTCTTGAATGTGTAAGATTTACAGATTTATTTTTTCCATTTTAACCGTAAGCTGTTGCTGACCACACTAACGCTGCTCAAGGCCATGGCCGCTCCTGCAAGCATCGGATTTAACAGAAATCCATTTAGTGGGTAAAGAATCCCGGCAGCAATCGGGATACCAATTAGGTTGTAAATAAATGCCCAGAATAAGTTCTGCTTTATCGTCGCCACCGTTTGCTTTGACAAGCGAATAGCTTGCGGTATTTTTGTCAGATCCGATGCGATGATCGTCATTTTGGCGACATCCATAGCAATATCACTGCCTTTTCCCATAGCGATACTGACATCAGCCGTTGCGAGCGCCGTACTGTCGTTGATACCATCACCCACCATCGCTACGGTTTTTCCCTGCCGTTGCAACTCCAAAACAAAGTCAGCTTTGTCCTGCGGTAGCACCTCTGCGCGGTAATGCCGAATACCGGTTTGTTTCGACATCGCTTTTGCCGTCGCTTCATTGTCGCCGGTGAGCATGTACAGATCAATTCCCATTTTCTGCAGTTGTTGAATGGCCTGAACAGACGAATCTTTGATCTGATCGGAAATAGCCATCACCGCCAATGCATTATGATTTTGGGCAAACCAAATCACCGTTTTGGATGTTCGTCCCCATTCGTCAGCCTGATCCTGAAGGTTCTCTGGGATCACAATGGAATTCTCTTCCATGAGTTTTCGGTTTCCCACGACGTAAGCATCATCGCCATACCATGCCTTCGCTCCTTTACCTGTGATGCTTTCAAAGGCGGTTATAGATACCGTTTCTGCATCGGATAAATATTGAACGACGGCCTCCGCCAAGGGATGTTCTGATTGCTTCTCCATGCTCTTTAGGACATCTTTCCGCGCATCATCGTCGTTGATCCAGCGGACTCCAGTAACTTGCGGGCGTCCTTCCGTAATGGTACCTGTTTTGTCCAATACGATCGCGTTAACTTTTTTCGCTAATTCAAGGCTTTCGGCGTCCTTAATTAAAATACCGTTTTCAGCCCCTTTACCGACACCGACCATGATAGCTGTTGGCGTGGCCAATCCCAATGCACACGGACAAGCAATCACCAGCACCGTCACCGCTGCCAGTAGTCCCTGAACGATGCCATGATCCCCTCCCAAGACCCACCATAATACAAATGTGGTTGCGGCGATACCGATAACGACTGGCACAAATATGCCTGCAATTTTATCGACCAATTTTTGAACAGGCGCTTTACTACCTTGCGCATCTTGAACCATCCGAATAATCTGTGCTAACATCGTATCCTTACCTACCTTGACCGCTTCAAACTGAAAGCTCCCTTTCTGATTCATGGTGCCGGCAAAGACTTTTTCATTTTCCTCCTTCAGTACAGGAACAGGTTCTCCGCTCAACATACTTTCGTCTACGTAGGAACGACCATTGACCACTAGGCCATCGACCGCAATTTTTTCTCCCGGTTTTACCAAAATAATATCCCCAGGATTCACCTCCTCGATCGCGACCTGTCGCTCCGTTCCGTCAGACTGGATGAGGGTCAAGGTTTTTGGCTGCAACCCCATCAATTTTTTAATAGCCGAGGATGTATTTCCTTTCGCTTTTTCCTCCAATAGCTTTCCTAAGAGAATAAAAGCTATAACAACCGCCGCTGCTTCGAAATAAACATGGGCGTGCAGACCGCGGGCCTCCCAAAATTCAGGAAAAACCATATTGAATACACTAAAGAGATAAGCGATACCTGTGCTCAAGGCAACCAACGTATCCATATTAGCCGAACGATGTTTGGCCTGCTTCCATGCGTTCACAAAAAAATCCTTTCCGAGCCAGAGTATGACCGGTGTTGAAAACAGCCACATTATTTCGTTGGCATAAGGGATATGCATCAAGAACATCCCGATTAAAACAACGGGTACCGACAAAACGATTGCCCAGAACGTTTTCCTCTTTAGCGTCTTAAACTTTTCCAGATGCAGACTTTCCAACGTTTCCTGTTGTCTGCTCTCGTCCTCTAGCAAGAGATCGTAGCCGACTGATTGAACCGCTTTTTGTAATGCCTGCGCGTCGACAACATTTGGCAGATATTCGACCGTGAGGTTGCCTGTAGCAAAGTTGACAGATGCGTCGACTACGCCCCGCTGATGCCTTACGATGCTTTCTGCGCTACCCGCACACGAGGCGCAGGTCATGCCCAAAACAGGAAATGTTTTCTTCAAGGTCGACACTCCATACCCGAGGCTTCTAATGGAATTAACCGCTTCTGTCAGCGTTCCACCTTGCTTTAAGGTGATCGTCGCACGACGATTATTGAGCTCAACCTGGTGTTTTTCAATTCCGTCCACTTTTGCCAAACCGTTGTCAACGATCCGTGCGCAATGTTCGCTTTCCACGCCCTCTAAAGGAATGTAAAGGGGCTCATGATGATTATAAGGTGTCATATCGATTACGTTATTTTAATACTACAAAGTTGCGCATTCAAATAGATCGATATGTTGTACAATTATTGAATTGATTTGTAAGATTTACGGTATGTCCCGATCCACCAGCAAAACTATCGCCAGACGGGTTCAATTAACACCATCCTTTGGCGTTCCCAAAAACAACGCTCTTGCATCGCTAAAAAGGCCGGTCAGCAATGCCCTCACCAGTAATCCGGGCGTGCTCCATGTCATCGGATCTATCTTTCGGATCATGCTTTCTCCAAACCGGTCTACATAGTCCCTATTGGTCAACATCCAACGCATGGCTGTCTTCGCGGCCATGGGCGGCACATCAGTAAACATCTCCCGCTTCAACCGTTCCATGGTACTGGCAAACATAGGCTCCATATGCTGGGCTACTTCTTCCCCATAAGCGTGCATCGCTTGTTCCCAGGTGGTATCCCCTGAAAACCAAGAGTGTAGATGTTTGGATAACACCTTCGCCCCAAACAACGCATCGTAAATACCTTGGGCATCGTATGAATCTTTTTGATGATACGCATCGCCCACCAAAACCCAATACGCACCGGCCGGTGTTCTGAATAAATTTTGCACATTTTTCATTCCCTTGATGGGCGTTACTATTTCAGCTTGTTCCAGCCGTTGCGCTACCTTCGGAAGATCGTGCAGAAAGTCTGTATACCATTTCTTCAGATCACTGTCCCGATGGAAATCAGTCGCCCGGCATTGTACCAAAATTCCCGTCCTTCCGCTAGCAGAAGGCATAACGACAGTGCTCCTCCCTTTACCAGTGGTATGAATCTGTACCCAAGGTTCTCCAGCACACAAGTAGGGTTTGACTCCGTCCCAATACGCATAAAACACTGCTGTATTCCATTCGACGACCTCGTGGGTCGTTGCCGCACCGACCTTACGGGCAACGAGACTATGTCTTCCATCCGCACCAACCATACGGCTCGCTGTAAACTCCAACTCTTCTCCCCCCTTTCTTGTTCCAATTACCCATACATGCCCATCCCTCTGTCGGATATCCGAAACATGAAAACCATCCATAGCCGTCACATTCGGACATTGCCTTGCCCTCTCCCAAATCGCTGTGTCCAACTTTTCACGGTCAATACCATACACATAATTCCTGCCGTCGTCGTCCGGCATAGGAACAAACGTTCGAAAGTAGTCATGAACCTCTAACGCAGCTCCCCGCAGCTTGATATTTTCGAGCGCATAGAGGTCTTCTGTCACCCCGATCTCGTCCAATAAGCGCATGCCATGCGATAAAAATAACGAACAAGAAACAACCGAACGAGCGGGAAACACATCCTTTTCCAATAACAGCACCTGCATTCCGGATGCCGCGACACGCACAGCTAAAGACGTTCCAGCGGGCCCTCCTCCCACAATAATTAAATCATAGTTCATGCCTTCTAATTTTACTCAAATTACGCATTTTATCCCCGGTACTATACATTTCGAAAGAACTATTTTTCGATACCGATCCTTGCCCTGACGACGACCAGTAACAACCAGGCTCGACCGGATATCGGTCGAGCCTGGTTCAGCGGGCACATTATCCATAGTGGGCGCTAACTTATTGTATCTACATTGTTCCCCAAATTTCGATAGTCCACTTTTTCTTTAGGATCCGTTCCGTTCAGGTATTCTTCGATGTTCGTATATCCGTCGCCGTCGGTATCCGTCGATGCGTCGTTTGGGTTGTTCGGATCCAGACCGTACCTTTTCTCCCAATGATCAGGCATGCCATCCCCATCACTGTCTTTTGGTAACTGAGCGGGATCATAAGTCAGCTCTGGATAGCCCCCCACCTCCGCGACATCCTTTATAATTCCGGTAGCCGTTGTCGTCTTTCCTGTCCGAACCATTTCTGTCACACGGACGTCTACAGCATCCCGCTTGGGCAAAGTCGCTCCGACCTTAGCCAACACGGCCTCAAACACTTCCCCTCCCGTTTGATGCGGCGCCACAGGCCACCCTTCAAAAGGCGTATGGACACGGGCGAGGTGTTGCGATGCATGCGCATCTGCATTTTTCATACGCATACCCAGCCAATTGTCGTTTGTTATGTCCTCATTATCATGCATGATGTTCCCAGCCACATACCATTTTCCAGGTCTGTTTGCCGCTTTGGGATACCAGTCACCTTTCGACCAGGCGCTACCCGGAGAGTACATGCTGCGTTCTTCTATCCGGGCAAAAACGTTACGGATATTTTCATTCGTCGCTGGCCCCGGTCTGAAATAGTTATTGATTAGGTTAACAGTCGATGTTTCATCTCCCCCGTCGATAGACCGATGTCGCCAGTTGAACACCACGTTGTATCGAAAGTCAAAGGCTCCCGACATACCAATTGATGGATTCCTGGCCGTATTGCTGGCAAAAAGATTGTGATGAAAAGTAGACGGATTTCCACCCCATGTCCCACCAAAAGCATGTCCTTTTGCATCCAATGCTTCACTGGAGATGGTCCACTGCACCGTGATATGTTCGGCAGGATCTTTAATCTGTGTCGTACCGTCCAAGGATGGACGCATGTGTCTGTAGAGTGAAATATTCTCATCCATTCCCCAACTGGTGGAACAGTGGTCAATGATGATGTGATGATGCGGATTTCCGCCGATGTTATCATCACCCTGACCACCCGTGGGAACACCTCGGCGTACACGAACATGCCGGAGAATCACATTATGCGTATTGATATTTAATGTTCCGGCAATACAAATCCCATCGCCCGGCGCCGATTGTCCAGCAATCGTAATATCCGGGTGGTTTATATTTAAGTCGCCACTAACCCGGATAGTTCCCGCAACACGGAAAATCACCACGCGCGGGCCCTCGCTCTCCAGGGCCGCGCGGAGACTACCGGGGCCACTATCTTCAAGATTTGTAACGGCGATCACCTTCCCTCCCCGTCCGCCCGTGGTGAACATTCCTCCTCCCCAGGCACCAGGAAAAGCAGGTATGGCTCCCTCGGGCAACCGCGGAGGATGGGGAGGAATCTGACCAGGTTCCGGTACCCGTTGGGCGGTATGTAGAGATTGCGCCTTCGTATCGAAATCGATACTCATCAGCCCCAGCAAAAGCACGTTTGCGGCAACTATTCGATAGGATCTTTTCATTTTCATATTATTCTTGATAGGATGTTTTCATTCGGTTTATAATTCGCTTTAAATATAAAATAAACGACTTAAAATAAATGTAACATTTACGTTTGCAAAACAACAAACGTATCCATCTAAGAAAAGAATGTACAATAATGGGCTATCCTACGCGATACGTGCAAGCTATGAAAAAAACTGCTTCGTTATAGAAAGCCAAACACCAAACGCTAGGATTAGTCGATTGGTTTAGCTGTGGCATGCCTAAGGATGATCTCTGTATGATTCTGGTCACTCCCGTTGAACGCAACCGTTCCGATAACTTCCAACGGACGTTTCGAAAAGGCTAATTTTTGTCCGTGCAGGATCTGTACTTCCACCATGGCGGGTATCCCATCCTGCCCACAAAACATACACTGAAAAATAGGAAGAACAGATAGCAGAAAACGGTTGTGCTTGCGCCCCGTTGTCAATGGCACCATGTAGCCCCGTATCGTGACGTGTTTACCCTCCAGCGCTTTAAGCGCCGGAGGAAAATACGGGATATATTTCGTTTGCCCCTTTGACTTTTCCACTTTGTACAAAAGCATATCGAATGTTTTCCACACATCATTCATCAGGGGCTTGTGCTGGAGCACATGCTGTTTCTTATCTTGCGCGTACACGCCTATGCTGATATGGAGCAGCAGAAGCAACATCAGGACAGGGCTCCTGTAGCAAGGTTGGTTTATCATCATTCCTGCATATTTTAAGATGTCTCACGTTAACGTCCTTCTGCGTCGTTCCTTTCCTGCCGCACGGGGTATCTTTGGTCGATCCAAGTGTCTCAATCCTCCGCTTATATATTTTGTGGAAACTCATCCGTCCATTGGGTATGACGCCAGTCTTCCGCTTCCTCATCTGTCAACAGACAGCGCTCTAGGTCAATCAGGTATCGATCCTTATCCATATTTTGCCCGATAAAAACCAGTTCGTTGCCCCGGTCTCCCCAGCGTGCATGCCAGCGCGACTCAATAAGATCGCGATTATCCTCGAAGCTCGCGTGCCTCCTTCGTTCCGCTATCGACATACTCGCCCACCAATATCCGGCTCCATCTATGCGTAGGCTTCCCCCCGCTTGACTAAAGTTAATGGCAACATTTGGACGTGATGCGATCCAAAATAACCCTTTTGCCCGAATAATATGCTGTGGGTAATAGTGATTCAGATAGTGGTACCAGCGTTGCGGATGGAATGGCTTTTGATGCCTAAAGACAAACGAAGAAATCCCATACTCCTCAGTTTCAGGCGTATGCTCCTGCTGGAGCTCCCGAATCCATCCCGCTGATGAAGATGCCTCTTCAAAATCGAACATACCCGTTCCGATGATTTCCGACGGTGGAACCTGGCCAAAAATAGATCGGATTACTTTTGCTCCTGGATTTAACTTTCGGATGGCCGATTCCAAAAAGTCCAACGTGTCTTTGGCTACTAAATCCGTTTTATTCAGCACGATCACGTTGGCAAACTCCACTTGGTCCGTTAAGAGATTAACAATGGTTCTGGCATCCTGCGGATCATCACTCATGGCACGATCACGTAGGGTATCTATACTGCCAAAATCGTTAAGAAATTGCGAACAGTCCACCACGGTGACCATCGTATCAATATAACTGAAAGCGGACAAATCTATTCCTTGTTGTTCGTCAATAAAAGAAAACGTTTGTGCCACGGGTATAGGTTCCGAAATGCCCGTACTTTCGATCAGCAAATAATCGAATCGCTTTTCTGCCGCTAACCTGTTCACTTCCATGATGAGGTCTTCCCGAAGCGTACAGCAGATACATCCGTTGCTCATCTGTACCAGGCGTTCGTCCGTTCGAGACAGGACGTTTTCACGTTCTACCAACTGTGCATCGATATTGACCTCGCTCATGTCGTTGACAATAACTGCGACTTTCAGGCCTTCTTTGTTGTGCAATACATAGTTCAGCAGCGTTGTTTTCCCAGCGCCCAAAAAGCCGCTTAGCACGGTCACAGGTAATCTATTCCCTTTCATATGTTTGTCTTTTGTCGTCTTTTAAATCAGGTTTCTGACGTATCGGCCAGCTCCCTTTGAGCTTGTTCAAACCAACGGATAATAGCGTCAACATGTCCCTGTCCGTAGCGCGTTCGAAAACGTTGCGTCTCGGGCAGATTCGGATCTCGGTAGATCGCCAGTCGGCTGGCGACAAACGCTGAGGTTAATGGAATGCCACATTGCTGTTCTATACATTGTCTCCAGGATAAATAATCTTTCGGTATCATTTCCGTCCTTCTTGCTTTGGTCAAAGATACAAACAAAAACAGCAAATGCAACAATATTGCACAAACAAACTAAATCTACCCGATCATTTAATCCGGTGTTAATACAATAAGCGCCCGCCGACCGGCAGTCTATCGCTGTTGTTGCCCGCGCAAGTACATGCCGTTTTAGAAGAAGTAAATGGGAATCGTGCGTTTGCAGGTGTTATTTGCCGGTCTGCAAACGTTAAAGAAAGGAGTAATTCGTATGTCTCCGAAGGTACGCTAGGCTGCGTCTTTGGTGTTCTTGACCAACCCTATGCCCGAAAAGAAAAAGATGAGTCCAATAATACCCACGACGATCAATGTCGTATAATCCGTATTATGGTTAATTAATTGATAACCCGTGTAGATCAACCCGATAATTCCTAAAATCGTTAAGATCGTTCCAAATGTGCGTTTTACATTCATATGCCTAGACTTGCTTCTGTTAAGGATAACGTTGTTCTTATTGGTGTGTTTAAAAAGAGGTTTGCGGTGGTGTATTTTTTGCGACGGAACAATGGCGCCGAAATCATCTACCAACCAACCTCCAGTTTTCGGTCGCCCAAGTATAGATGTTCTACTTTAAACCGTTTGACAACGACATCCATTTCGACATGTGAATAGTAGCTACATGCAATGGTACCCGTCACATCGTCGTTTTCTAACCCCACAATAGTGAGTGGCGTTTTTTGCGGATCGCGAATATCGTATGTCTCTTGACCAATCTTCAATTCTTCCATGATGCTTTCAAGTTGTTGTGTAAGGAGAATTGTTAAACCCCAAATTTTGTTTTCGGAATTTAAAAAAATACGCAGGCTTTGTAGATTAGTCGTCGGGATCTTCCACACTGTGTACTAGGGAAACGAGAGGGGGATCTCCTCGATGGCGATCTGATCAACTGCCGGAAATCCCCATCGTTGTGGTATAACGACGGGGATATAGCGAGCACGCATCATCTTCTGCTGCGTACGTTGCCACGAACACGAATCGGTTGCACGCTGTCCGTCAAAACTGGTAGTTTAAGGTAATTCGTGCATTGACACCTTCTCCAGCCGGCGACTGATTGCTCACGAAAGCCATCCATTGCGATTTTGCCGGCATGTAATACGCATTAAAGAGGTTGTTTATCGCCAAAGATATACCTGCCCGGCTGTTCAACTGGTAGCTGGCTTGAAGATTGACAAGCGTATAACCTTTCACCGGCACTTCCGTGTGTCGGTAGCTCCACATGTTCGTTTCGGCATGCTGAATCGGCGCAAAACGTTGCCTATCGCCAATGAACACAGCCTGCACATCAAGATCTAGCGCCCGTGTAGCCGCCACATGGACGTAAGCTGTCGTTTTTGGCGGATTGATCATTTGGCCTCCGATGTACTTCCACACGTACGGGTTCGTTGCCGTGTGTGTCAACCCTTCAAGGAAGGAATATGTTGCCCCTGCCTGAAGTTTTCCGTCATAAAAATCTACGTCCAATGTCACATCTGCTCCAAAAATAGATTGGGGCGATTGAACCAGTTCGAACCGATTAGATTGCTCGTTAAATGATACAGACGTGCCGTATTTTGATTTGCTATAATAGCCTACCGCCTCAAAACGAACATGCGGAAAGGTAGAGACAAATCCAAATTCGAAGTTGTCCGTAGCTACGGGTTTGACATTGATTTCCTGAATGTCCTTCACCTGCGCATTTCTGAAAACGACACCGACATCTGGCAATGCAAAGCCTTGCGCATAACTTGCATACGGTGTAAACTCCGCATGTTTATTGTACCGAATACCCAGATTTAAGGCAGCATTGCTGAATGACAGTCGTCCTCCTTGTACGGCAATGGATTCCGAAAAGACGTCATTTGCTTGCGCTGAATAAGGTAATGTTTGGTAATCATGAAGTTGCAGTTGCATCGCATCATATCGACCTCCAATCTTTACAATCCAATTTTCGTCATACACCCATTTCGCCTGTGCGTAAGGAGCCCAATTCATCAGCGTGATTTCAGGCATCCACAAGCGTCCGTCAACTAACGGCTGGGACGTCTTATCCCGAAGCACATCCAAACCATATGTTAGGGAGAAATGGTTCCGGTCGTTCAGGGCTATCCGACTATTAAAATTAGGACGCACACCGTATTTTTCCGATTTTACGCGAGACTGTCCGCCGCCCTGAAAATTCTTTGCGTAGAAAAAGATATTATCCACATTCTGATAGAACGCATCGGTTTGAAAAGTGGTCGAGCGTCGGAAAATCGAGTCTAGGGCATATGTGAATTGCGCATTATGGACTACAGCACCTGGAGGTACGCCGGGGATTTCGCCCGCTACCCCAAACCCGGGGATCAATTCATAGTCACCATCTCCATTGAAAACCGTCAGCACCCGATCGGCCGCCGCGAAATTACTCTTCTGGGCCGATCGATAGTAGTTATACCGTAGCTTTAGTTTTTGTTTGTCCGCTATTTGATATCCAATTTTTGCCAGTGCGCTATACGTGTCGGTATTTGCTAAGCTATACGTAGGCAACAGGGGGGTTCCCTTTGCATCGTACATATTTCCAGTTTTCTCGTAGCTCCCACTGAGGTAATATTCCCATCTTCCAGCTGTACCACTCAACGACTGATACACACCGCCTCCAAAAGCTGCATCTGTCTCTGCCAAATTCGCTGTCCCCCAGATTTGGGTGTTCCCTGCAAACTTCCTATCCACGACCGCCTCTTTCGTTATGTAATTGACGAAGCCTCCGCTTCCACCTACACCATATAACGATGTAGCCCCCTTGATCACTTCCACGGCACGGAGGTCGTTGGCATTCACCGTCTTCATATCGACACCGCCATCCCGAATCGGCGTCGATTGCGGAATACCATCCAGCATAATCAGCATCCCGCGTCCACGCAGGTATTGTCCGAAATTCGAATAGGTACCCGTAGATGGTCCCAAGCCCGCGACCGTCGCCTCTAATAGTTGACTAATATTACTGGTTGTTCGCGATAAGATTTGCAGCTGCTTTGCGTTGACAAGTGTGACCGACGTTGGAATGTGCGTCAGTTTTTCCGATCCGCGGACAGACGTGATCTGGACTTCCTGCAGAGAAACAGCTTTCGTCGTGTCAATTTTCACCTGCTCTTGCGCGTGGCTTCTCAGGAAAAATAATCCGGATAACATCAGGAATGTTGCTCGTGTATTCATGCTAAAGTTACGTACTAGTAGACGGCACCCGTATAGAGGTACATCTTTTTTTTATTTTTAATTAGTCTTAATTCTGTGCAAAAATCAGGTATTAAACTTATCTTTGCGGAAAAAAAAAGACCAAAAAAAGAAATTAGCGATCAACGTATGGAGACCTCTGTCCTTCAGCTGTTACAAGCACACCCGGATCTAGCCAACCGTTGGCATCTGCATGAACGTCTCGCCCGGGAGATGGCTGTATTTCCGCCTCAATTTGATTTTGATCTGCGTGCTATCGAGAACAATCCTTTTCAGATCCAAACACATGTGAGCAAACGGTATGGTTGTACAATGCAGGTTGTAGAGTTATCAAGTCCGGCAGGTATACATATTATGCACAGTCAACTTGTCGCAGATATCGATGGTTTTGTGGAAATCAATGCACGCACGCCCTATGTGCAGCTGTATCTCGCGTTGGAGGATAACCGCTCTTACTACGCTGAAGGCGATCTACTTGGTAAGTTAAAGAAAGGTCATCAGCAGCTCTTTCTTTTTCAAGAGACTACGGTTACCGGTTTTTGGAACGCCTTCGCGACGAACCGTTTTTTAGAGGTCAACCTGTCGATAGATTTTCTGCGCCGTTTTTGTCCAACGTCGGATGAGCTATGGAAGAAAGTCGAGGATATGATGCACCGGAAGCAGGCTGGATCACTCTTTCCGGCTGCCGTTGCCATCAGTAAAGCACAAGAGGAGATCATTCAGCAACTTCTACAAATCGAGCGTATACCGGAGGCATGGCGGGACTTCTATTTACAATCTAAAATCAGCGAGTTGGTTATTCTAGCAGTCAGTCAGAGACAGCTTCCCAGCGAAAAACCGGCAGAACTGCCTGCACCCATGATCCAATTGATGGACAAAGCAAAGGAAATTCTAAGAGACAACATGCATTGTCCGCCAAAAATAGAAGATCTCGCCATGGAATTGGGCACCAACCAAAGCTATCTTAAAAAGTTCTTCAAAGAACGCCATCACATGACGATCCATGCTTTTCTTACCCAGGAACGTATGCTTGCTGCAAAGCAGTTATTGAAAGAGAATACGAAGAATATTTACGAAATCTCGCGTTTCCTGGGGTACAAAAATCCAGCTCATTTTTCCACATGTTTTAAAAAGCACTATGGGATACGACCTAAAAATGCCCATCAACTCTAAATAGAAAAAGCCAATATACCCGTCGGGATCTTTGTAACACATTGGAAATCCATACATTTGTAGCTGGTACAGATCAGCAATTCCTGTACGGCATTTTCGAAGATATATGCACGATCACATCGCCCAAAAACTGATTCAGATGGCAGCGCATGACTTGCAGGTACGCGAGCGGCTTGCCAAAGCCAATAAACTGGAAGGAGGTTATGCTCCGGAGATGGAACAAGTGCATCGCAAAAACGCGATGCAACTACACGAAATCATTGCAAAGATCGGCTTCCCCACCATTTCAAAAGTGGGTATCGATGCCTATACCGCTGCATGGCTTATTGTTCAACATGCGATTGCCGAACCTGATTTTATGGTTCGTTCATACGCGCTCATGCGCCGCCATATCCAAGATGTTAGTCCCGCACACCTCGCATACCTCTACGACCGGATCCAATTTTTTCGGGGAAAGCCACAACGGTTCGGGACACAAAGGAACTCCGACGGGACGGTTTACCCCGTCAGGAATAAAAGACAATTGAATGCATGGAGACGAAAGTCTTTGCTCCCCGAACTCTCCACAGCAGAAATAAACGCCATCCTTCCCGTATCAGAATTGGTACGTATACATGATCAGGATAGCACCTACGTGAAATGGCGAAAAGATGTCGGCTGGTCGTGAAGCCGTTCGGAGGACAGCGTCACTGACGCTTAAAGCAGCACGTTTCAGGAAAGCCGTACGGGTTCGTAGGTAAGCTCAACCACACCAGACCGGAACACCCGCGTATCCAGAAGCCGTAGATTGACACGTTTTTCCAAGGCCTCAAAAAGTGGTTTTCCACCGCCGAGTGCGACCGGATGTATGGAGATTTTGTACACATCGATGAGGTTATGGTGAATAAATGTTTTGACCAGATCGGCGCCACCGTACAACCAGATATCCTTCCCGGGTTGTGCTTTCAACTCGGTTACTTGTCTAAGAATATCACTTGTAATAAACACGGCATTTTCGTCGACACGATGCTGACGGGAAAACACATATTTTTGTTTGGCATGAATTTCTGCCCATAATTTTTTTTCAGCGGCATCACCGTCGTCTCCCGGTTGATAATTTCCCCAAAGATCGTAGCTTATTCGCCCATAAAATAAGCTGTCAACGCTGTTCAAGAAAGCTTCGAAGTCCATCTCTTCGTCTAAAATACACCAATCTATTTCACCCTGAGGCCCTTCGATAAACCCGTCTAAACTCACGGCTAGATTTAAAATAACGTTTTTCATCTTTTTCGTATATACCACAAAAGTAACGCTTTACGGGCGTCTCACTTTGGAAAAATACGACAAAATTAAAATTCGGAAGGATTATTTCCGGTCAGGCGCTTCACTTCATTGGTCAGGTGTGCCTGATCGTAATATCCACTTAAAAATGCGATCTCTGAAAGGCTCTTTCGCTCGGGTTGCTGCAACGCCTGTAAAGCACGCTGAAAGCGCACGATGTTTATGTATTCCTTCGGTGTCATCCCGACGTACCGGCTAAAATATCGCTCAAGTTGTCGTATCGTCACATGATTTCGCTTCGCCAGTTCACCGACACGAACAACCGCACCGGCTTGTTGGATATCGTTTAGGACGGTTTGTAGAAATCCATCCTGCGGCGACAAGCGTTCCAAAAAAAAACGGTTTAAGTAGCTATACGGTTCCTTATGGAGCAATGCTGTTTTAAGAGAGTTGCTTCGTTCGAGCAACACCGTTTTATCGGCGATTTCGCGTTGATCTGCATAGGTAAAAAAATGAGAGAAAGCGCCAGGTTTCAGGCATACCCCGACCAAATGCGTCCGTTCCTCCACGAAGCTCTCTTTAAAATTTTTCGCACTCCCCACGACATACGTGCGCCCTTGGTCCATAACTAACGCGCCGCTATCGGTAGGACAGGATGCACCCATATTCACCACCACACCAGGGCACCCGTCCGGAAAAATCCGTTCCCATTGCCGATCGTTCGCCTCTCCAGTCAACTCCCAAAACGAATGGATAAACGACTGTAAACCAGCCGTAGGAATTGTTTCTTTATACTTCATGTGTCGTAGCTCATGTATGTCAGTACCGCCACAGCAGGCAATCCAACAAATATACGATTATCGGTCAATACGCTAGTCGATGCCTACGTGTGAGTCATCAACATGCGGGGAGGCTCCGTGCACCTTCCAACCAATTAGGTCATCATGTCGATTAGTCCGACGGCTACCACTACGATTACGACACAGATCAGCAAGGCTGAAAGCACTACTAAAACATCTTTATTATTTCCTATCATATCCCTATATATCCTTAACTGAACGTATGTCTGTTAAAAAAGTTTTATCCATCTGTGTCCTTCTCACTCACCCGGAAAATCAAATCTTGAATACGTGTCTTAATTCGGCCAGGTAAGCTTTCGAACGCGGCATGATCCAACTTAAGCACCACCCGGCCGCCCTCGCTCGTTTCATAAAAATACGATCGAAGACTCCCCTTCCCGGACTCGGTGCTTCGGAAGTAAAAACCATATTCGTCGTCTACGATACGAATGATGTAGGCAAGCTGTTCTTCATTAATATGTAACAAATCCATGGCAACTGTATTATATATCTCCCCGGTCATCGACAGCGATCGCGGTTCGACGTGCATTGTATCATCCATCACTTCAGTTGCGCTTGAATCGCTTTGATACGTTCTAGATGAACTTTTACAATAGGCGCGGTTTTTTCCGCGAAGGCCCGAAGCTGTTCGTCCACCATATTTTTCGCGCCCTCTTGCATTAATGCGTACGTCTTTTCATGGCCGTCCACCATGGCCGCCACATACGCTTTATCGAATTCAGCTCCCGATTTAGACAGTAAGTCGTCTCGTATATTCGCATGTTTTAGATCTAACGCTGTTGGCAGCATGATCTTTTTATCACTGGCAATTTTTTGGAGCTCTTCGTTGGCTTTTCCATGATCCTTAACCATCATGTCGGCAAAATCCTTTACTTGTTGCTCATCGGCCTTTTCCAGAGCCAATTGACCCAATTCTACTTCTGCCAAACCGCTGAGGGCGGCTTCCGTCGCAAACGTCGTGTCACCGGCATTTGGTACTACAACCATAGTCGACGTATCTCTGTCGACGGTGGCGGAGCTCGCGAGAGAATCCGTGCCGTCTCCCTTTCTTTCGGTCTGGCTATTGCAGGCCGTTAGGCTGCCAAACAGGCAGGAAAGGGTTACCCAATAAAGTGCTTGCTTTTTCATCGTGTTTTCCGTTTAAATGCCCATTCTTCCCAGTTTGTGTATGGACGGAACATAGGGCGTAGTTTTACCGAAGAACACCGCTGCTCCTGTTTAGTTTTCCAGAAACCTATTCCAACGCACGTCTTTTTCCAAAAAGGTACGCATATTTCTCATCCAGACCATACCCCAGATCATCCCTGATCTCAAAACGAAAACCGTCAAGATCTTTTGTTTTGATACGCTTAAACAAAGGCGCTATGGTATTTATGTAATATGCATAGATCTTATCCTTCGCATAATAGGTATGATCACGCTCCCGGTAGTAACCGCCCGTGAAACAATTCCAAAAAATGAAACGTCGCCGCATCGGCTTCTTCCACCACCTGCTCACGAAAGTACACGTGGTACTTGTCTTTGGCTACGTTTTTTACGCGATTGCCATACAAGACTTCAAACGATGCCACATCAGCATTGATGACCTCTCGCGTGAAGCCAAAGTAAATCGTTTGATCGACCCGCTGATAATAGGGAGACAATGCTTGATACGCATCGAAACGGTGCGGCAACTTTTCGTCGAAAACATAATCGTTTACTCCTGATCGACTCCAGCCATTTTCAAAATCCAACAGATGGAAATCCGCTGGGTCGGCGTCAGGGAGTACGGCAAAGCGATTCATGTAGCTTTCCACATACACTGCTTGCTTGTCCCGAAAATAATGGCATGTGGATCCATTACTCTGCACGATCTCCAAGCTTTCGAAATCCATATCCGCATAAAACTTTTGATATACTTTCCGATCAAAATGCAGGATGAATGTATTGTCGACGACAAAAAAATGATGACCTAATGCTCTTCTACTCATACGTGTACACAGGATACCCTTGCATTGGCGATATAATCTACTAACCATTACGATGCCAAAAAATGAAAATACCGTGGGTTATCCGTATTCCACTCCGAAGACAATCCGCATAAAAACGGATCGGCATGGTACATCAAGATGCGACCATTCATCTGCCTATAGACCCGCCGTGTTTCGTTGGGCAAGCAGATTACTCGTCGTAGCTCGCGTACAATGGCGATACGATTCGAAACTATACCGACCGATTGATGCTAGAATACGGCAACCTCAGCCATCGCAGCGTAGGGCGTACCGTCAAAGCCCGTTTTAAAAATCAATTTAAAATATCGAAAAGATTGTACGGCCGGAAGCGTTATAGTTTGAGAATTAGCATGATCTTGAAGCACATAATCTCCTATACTAGACCAGTTTGTGTTGTCCGAACTGATTTGAATCTCTACGTCCTTCACTTTTCGTTGGCCATTCCGTTGTGTTAGGGTAAATCCATGTACTGCTGTACTTTTTTTCATGTCAACGGACACAAAATGCGGGTAAGCCCCAGGATTGCTTGACCAGCTGGAGTGCCAATAGGTGTTCACATCGCCATCGATCAAGTTCGATGCACGTCCGTTTTCCGCAGCTGTCTCCTGAGAGCTATAACCTATGACCAGCCATTTATTTTCCCAGTCTGGATCATCGGTCTTTGTGCTCAGGTCATCGGCGGGTTCCGGTAGACCCAACGCGTCGATTTCTGCATATACGGAAGCATCCACCTTCAGTCCCCACTTTTGAAAGAAAGCGCCTAAGTTTTTACCGCTGATCGTACACGCTTTCAACATGAAATAACGCATCTTTTGCGCCGTAGTCGAAAAAGAAACCTGCTCTTCCCGAGTCTGCTTATGTAGATTTTGATAAAATGAATCACCAAAAGCCAACCACAACTGCTGAAACATCGCCAGCCGTACAAACAAACCTGTCGAAGCCCCATTAAAGTCCTTTTCCGCATACGGCTTTGCCAAGTACGGCATCACATCATACCATACGCCATCCCGCGTGAGCCGGCTCGTTGGTACACCCATTTTACGTTCGGCCGCCAGCGAATAGATGTTCACCGTTACTTCGCCAAGACCGTCCCATGTCCAGGCACCTTGTTGATGCATGTGGCCCAGCTCGTGCCAAGGCCCCCACCCGTTCGATCCAAAACCGTCCACGGTCAACACCGCGTTCATCACATCGGTATGGTACCACGTACGGTACCAAGTCGCAGCCATGTACGTATCTTGCTTATCTGTTTCGGTCATGATAATTTTATGCACATTGCGGGCATGCTGCGGCGTAGATTGATCAATACCACTAATTGCATATTCTGCTTTCGAAACTTCCTCTACCCGGGTTAAAAGCTCTTGCTGATCTTCAGAACGGTACGTCAGTGCCTTTGCCCGCGACGAAACAATGATATTTGTTCCATTTTCCAACAACACGTCGGGAGCTCCCGTCCAAGTATCCAGCATACGTTGCCACTGCCCGTTCGTCGTTTTTCCAAGGATAAAATGCGGAACGGGCGTATGACCTTGCCTAAATTCAATACGCACTTTGCCACTCGCTACACTCGCATCATTGGCATGGTAGCGGACAAAAAGTAGTCCGCCCTGAGCGTCGCCAGCGATCGTCTGTAAGCCCGTAGTCAGGTTAACCGACCTCGGATCCCAGCGCGCTTCATACCTGGAGTACGAACCAATCAATAACCGTGGAACACCAGTACCGGCTGCTTCCTGTTCGACATACAGTGTAAGGTCCGTATTCGGCGGAAGATATAATCCGGTACTCGTAAAATCAGACGCCGGATTCGACTGTCCTAACCGCTTGGCTTCTTTAGAACCCGACGGTTTTTCCAAAAAGGTTTGGATGGTATCATAGGATATCGCAAGACTGTCTTGCTGCACAGGTACAAGATTACCCGTTTGTTTTTGACAAGATATAAAAGACCCTGCAACACATGTTGCCACGAGGCATACCAAAAAATTTTTCATGTTTTTTTGCTGAATAAAAATGTTTTCAATGCTTAGAGTCTGTTTGCTTGTTTTTAGTTTTTAGGTGATCATAGGCATTTCGCTTACGACGTGTCAGGCCCTAGGATTCGGGATGCCTGTCTGGACCATATGACAGCGCATACCCGTGCCAATCAAGAAAGCCATTGCACGGAATTTCTGGTGTTCATCATTGGAAATTTAGTTTATAAATTAGTAGTATCTGTCTACGTATAAACAAAATATTTCCAGAAATGTTTAGTAAAATAAAAAAAATGGCCGCATGCTATCTAGACCGAAGGTGCGTGCAGGAGTAGCAACGGGACCCAGGTCCGTTCAGACAGATTTTTGCTCACACTTCGTCGAAATACCCGTTCTAGCCAGTTGTGGTTCTTAGGTACCGCCATTACTAAGCCAACGTGGTGGTCAACAGCAAATTTAGAAATTCCGTCTACCACGTCTTCCTCTTGAATATAATGATATTGCGGCGAAAAAACATCCAGTAGCTCATGCAGTTTATATTGTTCGGGAATCGTATCCGGATCCAATGCGCTGCCACCTGTCGCCACGTTCAGCACCAGCAGTCGGGCACCTAGGCTCCGTAGCCACCAATCGACCTCACCGGTAGGAACCGTACGATCAATACTATTTAATTCACAAGCAAACAATACATTATCAATCGACAGGAATACTGACCCTTTAGGTATAATCAACAAATTTACTGGGCATGTAGCAATCAAACGTGCGGTGTGGCTACCGATCCAGAATTTTTCCCACCCTGTCTTTCCGGTCTGCCCGACAACGACGAGCCCGACGGCCCATTGTTCGATCAGTTGTTTCATGCCAACATCCACGGGTAACTCATCGGCTAACGTGATCACCTCGACAGAGGGATCTAGGCGTTTTCGCAGCGCACGTTCCACTTCTTCTAATCCGCGAAGACTAAATTCCAGCAAATACGAACTGTCGGTCTCGGGCACGGGAATGTCCGTTGCGACCGGTACCTGGCCGTAGGAATGATAAATTATCAGGCGCTCCGCGCCTATCTGTTTGCCCAAATCGGCTGCATATGTAGCCGCATGCAGCGCCGTTTCCGAAAAATCTGTTAAAATAAGTATCGTTTTCATCGCTTCCTCTCCTTAAGTATTCGACCATAGGTTGCCTGTCTTATGGATTAGACAATCGATCAAAAGCGGATGAATCTCCTTGGATGGCATACGGCGTACAGCTCGTCATTTTCATGTTTGTTTACAAGAGCTTTTCTCCTACTTTGACCACAAACCTTCTACAGGTAGAACAAACGTATGGGCAAAGTGTTCAGGGCATCCGGTAAAAAAGAACATACGCTACCCGAAGCATGACCAATCCACAACACTCCGTCCTGTTTTTTAAAGGCGATTCCCCATAATAAACGTACAAACGGTAAACAAGCACATCCAACCATTCTTGACATTTCGTATATTTAACGTCGACAAACCATAACCATGAAGAAAGTCCTTATATTAGTTGCCATTGTGGCTCTTACGGGTATTTGCATCTACGCCCTTTCGTATTACTTGCCGTTGCAAAGCTTCTCCTTCGCGTTCAGCCTCAATTTTATGCTGATGGCCGGGATACTGCTGTTTACAGATACGTTGGCCCATCCCCTACAATCTCCGTACTTTAATGAACAACGTTGGGAACGCCATGGGGACGTCTATACCTCATTCGGAATTAATGGCTACAGAAAATTACTGCGGTGGACCGGATGGGAGAAACTCAACAAAAAATCGAAACCCGTCAATAAAACAATCCCGTCCTTAAATTACCTATACTATCGCACCAAACAGGATGAACTAGGACATCTGCTCATCTTCTTCGTTGTTTTGGGTTTTACACTCTTTGTGGCTTTCGTCCATGGGATACAAGCGGCTGTTTGGTTGTTTTCGCTTAATATCGTTCTCAACCTATATCCGATCATGCTACAACGGTATAACCGTCCCCGGTTGGCGAGGGTCATTCGTTTCGCGAATCGGCGATAACAACGTAGCGGGCATTCCCGATCAGATACGCTTGCTTTCTGCTCGGGCGATATAAAAGATAACCAGCACCACCACGCTTCCTAACAGACACCAAGACAACATATCCCAGAAACCGTCGCCTAACAGTGCCGAAAGCAAACCAATGATCGTGAGTATCCCCATCAAGAGAGGGATGCCCCACAAGCGCCGAAAAGCGTTTTGTGTGTTCTTCATTGTTATATCGTTGAAGCCGGCATATCGGTCCAATTTCCATCCAGCCACGCCAGCTGTGCTCTCGTTGCTTTCAGGCGGGCTATCCATAGATACAGACCAGTTATTAAAATAGCGATTGTTATTGCATCAAGGAGTGCCCAAATAATTTTTAGCGGCAGTCCCCCATAATCTCCAAAATGTAAGGGTTGCGAAAGAAACAAGGTATTGACGTACCAGGGCATATCGCGCATATCCGTGAGCTCGCCCGTTTTGGCGTCGATAAGCGCAGGTTTCAATAACTTCGCCGTCAATGGCGTATTTCCGTTCATGAATATCGCATAATGATGTTTGCTGGAAAACATCGTTCCCGGCATGGCTACCGTTCGCAACTGCATATCGGGAGCCGCAGCCATGGCAACTCTCGCAGCTTGGTCCAATGATGCCAGCGAGTCTGGATGCAAGGGGGCAGCATGCTGGTAGGGGGCGGTCATCTCAGCCAGCTGTCCCTGTTGCCAGAGACCGACCACGATATCGGATGTGGCCAAAATTGTTCCCGTCAGGCCAACAACCAGCGTCCAAAACAGCGCCACAATGCCCAGCAAATTATGCATATCCAACCATTTCAGCCTACGCGATTTGCCGGTGCGAATCATTCCGAAGTCAAACTTTTTCATTATCGGACCGTAGAGCACGACACCAGTTACAATCGATATCACAAACAAGATCCCCATCAAGCCGAGGAACAATTTACCGCCCAACCCCGCAAATAAATCCGTATGCAGACGCAGCATCACATACATAAACCCTTCCTGGTCATCGTGGTGCTGAGCCACCTGTCCGCTGTGAGCGTCCATTTCTACGATCGTATAATTGTCTGCCGGAGCCATCAGTGAATCCGATAAACTCAAAAACACCGCATCTGGATGGGCATCATCCCAGAAGATGAACCGCGTTACCTTATTTGGCTCGGCTACCTTAGCCTCGGTAAGGATCTTGTCCAGTGAGGCCCGATCCTGTGGAGAAGCTGCTTCTCCATGCCCGTGATGTTCCGTCCAATGTTCAATTTCCTCATGAAAGACTAAAGGCAGCCCCGTTACACACAAGAGCAACAAGAATACCGTACACAGGAGACTTGTCCATTTGTGCCACCAAAACCATCGTTTAGCGGATTTAACTGTTGCCATATGTGCGCTGTTTGTTCTTTTCTAATTTGATCCACCTGTTCGTTAGCGAAAGGCCTACATCTCTGCTTGTAAAGATATTTATTTATTTGGAATAAATCCAAATAAATAATAGACACCTATTTTATTCGCCCGAACAAAAAGGCATACGTTCTTCCGAATGCATGCCTTTTATTACGGTATAAAAAACTGTTTATCAGCTATTCATACAGATTGTATAAATTACATATTGACACTATTATTGCTTCACAAATTGTGCTTCTGCAATCAGTTTGATATCTTCGCCAACCAGTACACCCCCCGTTTCCAACGCCGCATTCCAGGTTAGTCCGAAATCCCTTCTATTGATCTTTCCTGCGATAGAAACGCCTATCTTCGTGTTTCCCCACGGATCTTTTAGCAAACCGCTGTACTCGACATCCAACGTAACCGGACGTGTCGTATCCTTAATGGTCAGTTCCCCAGTCACCCGGAACTGTCCCTCGTTCACCTTGTCGATCGCTGTACTGATAAATCCAATCTTTGGAAAACGTTCCACATCAAAGAAATCTGCACTTCGCAGATGGTTGTCTCGATCGACATGGTTACTGTCGATGGAATTTACGTCGGCTCCGAACGAAATGTGCGCGCTTTCGAACTGATCGTCTTCCATTTCCACGGTCGCCTGAAACCTGTTAAATTTGCCAGAAACGTTGGTAAACATCATATGTTTCACCTTGAAACCGATTTCCGAATGTGTGGGGTCGATGACCCAAATTGATTTTGCCATGGTTATATTCTTTTTATGGTGTACATTATGGTAAGGTCATGGGAACATCCATGATTAAGATTTCCGTCTCCGACTGTAAGGTTTTTATAGGCAGCTCTGTGATCTCCCATACACCGAATCCATCTCGCTCGCCGAGATGCTGGCCTTCGACGCTTACTTCTCCGCGGATCAGAAATAAATATAGACCATTACCCGGCTTCTTCGTCGTATACACGACCTCCATACCAGCGTCGAAGGTCCCGAGATGGAACCACGCATCCTGATGTATCCAAACACCTTCATCCGACGGATCGGGCGATAAAATTTGCTGAAATGTATTGTGCTTCTTTTCCACATCGATGGTCCGCTGATCATAGCGTGGCGCCACGTTGCGTTTATTGGGGTATACCCAGATTTGTAAAAATTTCACAGGGCGATCGGCATGTTTATTAAATTCCGCATGCATAATTCCCGTACCGGCACTCATCACTTGAATATCTCCCTTGCGAATGACCGCCACATTCCCCATACTGTCCTCGTGTTTTAGGTCTCCTTCCAACGGTATACTGATAATTTCCATGTTGTCATGCGGATGCCGGCCGAATCCTTTGCCCCCGTCCACCTGATCGTCGTTCAGTACCCGCAGCACGCCGAAATGCATACGTTCTGGGTTATGATAATTTCCAAAACTGAACGTATGGCGGCTAAGTAGCCAACCGTGATCTGCTTTTCCTCGCGAATCCGCTGGATGAAGCACCGAATGATCGGCCAAGTTCAGAAGTGGATCCTGCGTATGTGGATAATCCATGGGCTCCAAGGGCTCAATCTCATCGATCTCATTTTTCATCGTATTTGCTCGCGACGCTGCCGCAGTGAACATCCCTGTTCCGAGCAACCCTTTTTTCAAGAAGTCTTTTCTGTCCATCGTGATGTTGATTTGATACAAAAGTAGCGCACACAACATTCCTGCACATTGAACTAGTTTAAGAAAATACCGTGCATGCTAACTTGGACAAACTCCAGAAGTAGGTTGCCATAGACCCCGATAAAGCAAAAGGCACGTGTTAAAAACCCGTGCCAGCAACTGTCGACAAAGCACGCTACTACAAGCGTACAGGTTGTGCCCCGATAAATCAATGGAAAGGGCGGCCAAGGCACGTGTTGAAAACCCGTTCCAGGAACCGCACCACTTATGTATTTTTATCCTTCCTGCTGAGTCGCTTTCGGATCGTACTGACAAATTCCGGTGATACGCCTAAATACGAGGCAATATAGTACTGCGCCACCCGTTGTGCTATCGTTGGATACCTGTCTACAAATTCAAGATAACGTTCTGCGGCCGGTTTAGAAATGGTGTTAATGAGCCGGTTCTGCAACGTAGACAGACGACGTTGCACCAACATGCGGAATACCCGTTCGAACGATGGCACCCGTTCGAGCAAATGATCTTTGGTTTGTGGCGACAGCATAAAAATCTCACAATCTTCCAGCGTCTCCATATACAGTACCGAGGGGGTCTGATCGTGAAAAGATGCGATATCACTGATCCACCAATCTTCCACTGCAAAGGTCAAGGTCACTTCAAAGCCGTTTTCGTCCAGGTAGTATATCCGTACACAGCCTTTTTCAATGTAGCCTTCAAATTGGCAGATCTCCCCTGCGCGTAGCAGCACCGTCTTTTTCGGAACCATGCGATGTTGCAGGAGATCGGTAAACAGCCGGGTCTCGTCTGCAGTCAGTGTGATACACTTGGACACATTATGCACAATATTGTCAAACATATAGCTACGGATTAATACATTCTGGGAAGTGCGCGTATATTTCATTTTTAAGTAAACCGCTGCCTCCGCCGTAGTGCTGGATCACCCGGATTTCGCTATTTACTGATAACGCATAGGCCTTGATGTCTACTTCTGTCTGTTCCGGCAGTCCTGCACTCAACAGGATAACATCAACCCGATTATGCTGCAATACCTCCGCCAGCTGGGTTTCCTCCGACAGGACCAACGCCTGCCATCCATTGTTTTCGATGAGTCGTTTCAGCGTATCCAATATTTCCTGGTGTTTTCCAATGATCAAAAAGTTCAATTGCATATCATCTAAAAATAAGTCGGTTTGCCAGATCAATTTCTTCCTGCAAGATCGTATGCCCCGCATGCTCGTATATCTTTTCAGTCACGTCCGCATGTAGTCCGCGCAAAATCTCGGCCGATTCGTGCACCCGCATTTGTGGAACATGAAAATCAGGATGGCTTGTTGCTAACAGGATAGGCATCTGTCCAAAATCCCCATGGTACCGTTCCTGTTGGATCGTCTCACCGATCAAACCACCGATAATCGCTGCTGCTCCACCGTATTTCCGGGCATTTCGGGCTAAAAATTCCAGTGTTAAACAAGCGCCTTGCGAGAAGCCAAAAAAATAAATATGTTCCGTATCTATCCCCGCATCCAAAATCTGCTGCACAGTTTGTTCCATTACCTGCAACGCAGCGGTCAACCAAGGCTCGTTTTGAATCGTCGGCACCATAAACGAGTGCGGATACCAACTGTTATTTGTCGCTTGAGGTGCGAGTACCGCGTAACCATCCACCGAGAGGTGCGGAGCCAAGCGGACAATATCCACGGCGCTACCTCCACGGCCGTGCACCATCACAAGTGCTTTCGTGGCCTTATTTAACTCTTCTCCCGTTTTTAAGAGGTCAAATGTATGTTTCATTTTGCTTCATGTCTTATCTATTCGTCTATCCTTGCTTAAGGATAGTGCACTAAATTATTTGTCCTGGCCGTTTCCATATGGCCACTCCCAATCAACACAGGCCCTTGGCCTTTCTTGCAGGACAACCACCTTCCGTCCGATCAGAAAGACAAGGGCGGTAGAGCCTTTTCGATGTCTGCGCGTATACCTTCATATTGCTTAGGCAATTTCAATTGGCTGCCCAGCTGGGCTTTGGACTCATCCCGCATAAACCCAGGGTTGTCCGTTGCAATCTCGAATAATACTCCTCCTGGCTCCCTAAAATATAACGAATAAAAATAATCCCGGTCGATTTTAGGCGTGATTTGCAGTCCTGCAGCCAATACCTTTTCCCGATATTCCATTAATACCTGATCGTCGTGGACGCGGAAAGCAATATGATGATTGGTACCAGCCGCATTATATCCATTTTTTGCTGCCGGATCCTCGATCAAGTCGACCAAATTCGCCGTACCGATCGCGTTCGTTACCAACCGTATCCGCCGACCATTCTGCTGCTCAACCCGATAGCCCAAAATATCCGTCAGTACCCTCGTCGTAGCGTCCGCCTGTTTCACCGTCAATGCCACGTGATGAAATCCCCTTAACGCCACCTCATGGCCGATTGTTGATATCGTCCAAGGTGCTCGGTTATCTACCGTCTTGGCCTCTATCACCTGTAAATTTAAGCCATCTGGATCGGTAAATGAAAGCATTTGTTCTCCAAAAAGTTCGCCCTCTTCGGTCGATACCCCCGCCCCTTGCAGGTGCTCCTTCCAAAAAGCCAGACTTCCCTGCGGAACAGCATACCCAATATGGGTTGCCATTCCAGCCCCAGATCGACCTTTTCCGATACCTTCCCACGGAAAGAAGGTCAAAATCGTACCCGGTTCCCCCACTTCATTGCCGTAATAAAAGTGATACGTACCCGGATCATCAAAATTGACCGTCTTTTTTACCAGACGTAAACCAAGTACGCCCGTATAAAAATCCAGATTTCTTTTTGCCGAGCTTGCAATCGCGGTAATATGATGCAAACCTGTTACCCTATTTTCCATGTCGTTCTAATTTTAAGCTAAATTACGGCCGATTGCCAAAAAATTCATTGAACTAGTTCAATAAAAACGATGTGCGGAAATTTAATTGCAAGAGCAAGCACCATCCGGTCTGAAAATAGGATCGCCCCGATATCGGTTCGTGATCCGGGACCGGCAAGGCGACGATCCGCTACGCGTAGTCTGAGTCCTTATATCCTATGCTGTTTCCTAAATCGACGTACCTCCTCATCAGCTATTGCTTCAGGTCCGCCGTATCGGCGTACAGAGACCGTTCATCAAGTAGGCCGTAATGACGGGTTCCTGTGGCGTCCATTGTCGAACCAAAATAACGGACGAAAACACACGCTTCGTGTTTTGGATTGCTTTCAAAAAAATATTTGACCACCCACAACAGATCCTGCTGCGCGTCATATTGCACAGATACGCCGCCGCACTCCCCATAGATATCCCGCACGTGGTTTCGAAGAAAAAGAAAGGCCGAGGCCTCATCGTTGTAGGTAAATTCCGCTTTCATCCGTTCTTTTTCGCTAAAATAATAGAATAGCGCCCAACGCCCCAACAGTGTGACGTAAATCACCTTTTTCCTACATTTCCCGTGCGGAACGCAATCGACGCGAAACCAAATTCCGCAAGCGCCGTTATCTTCTAAATAAATCGGACACCTATACATGGAAATCTATCAAACGATTGTAGAAACCCCAGCCCGGAGTAACCAAAAATATCAGTACGATCGGGCACATCAGACATTGCGACTTGTCAAGATGTTGCCGCAGGGCATGCACTTCCCCTTTGATTTCGGCTACTTTCCGAATACCCATGCCGACGACGGAGATCCTGTCGATGTTCTGCTGCTGTCGGAGTGTTCAACCTTTCCTGGATGCGCAGTAGACGTGCGCATTGTCGGCGCGTTGGTTATGGAGCAATCGCCCGAGCCCCATACAGCACCCACTATGCGCAATGATCGATTTATAGCTGTACCGGTAGCTTCCGCGGCCTACAAACATATACACTCCGTTAGTGACTTACCCGACGGCCTCCTTGCCCAGCTCATCGCCTTCTTCCAACAGTATTTAGCACTTGAAGAGAAACAGGTGAAACTCGTCCATGTGCTGGAATCGTCCATGGCGAAACAGCTCCATCAACAGTATGTCGTAGAAGCGTCTCAAAATTTTCTCTATGAATTATTCATTCCCCTTCAGGCACCAGATAGACAGCCCTTCCCCAGGACGCACTTCAGCGACCTACGGGACGAGTTAATCACCCGCTTTGGCGGCTTAACCATTTACCAACGAACCCCCGTCAAAGGGATATGGGAAAACCCTTCCCATGTACGTGAAGGCGACGACCTGATTATTTATGAGGTGATGACCACCGAGGAATGCATCCGATATTGGCAGGAGTTAAAAAGAAAATTAGAACAGGTTTTCCAGCAGACTGATATCTTGATTCGTCAACGTACACTGAAACGTATACAGTGACAACAAAGCCAAAGGGCTGCATTACGCAGCCCAGCCTTTATGTTTGTTGCTGTATACAGCCAATTGTTTTTGTAAGAATTTACGCGTGTAGTGGATGCGTGTTTTTATCGTACCCTCCGGCATATTAAATTCCTCCGCCAGTTCACGGTATTTGTAACCATCCATAAAACGCATGAAAAGATCGTAATAATCTTTTGGTAGCTTCTTCATTGCCGACTGAATGTCATTCATGACAAAGCGCCCTTCGGCACGATTATCCACGGCTGGTTCTGAACATCCATCCACTTGGTAGCTGGCCTTTTGGTGATCTTCGAACCGGTATTGCTTCTGGCTGCGCCGATAGTTGTTAATATACACATTCTTCATGATCACATACAGCCAAGCAACGAGTTTAGGATTGTTAAAAAACTTATCGATGTACTTGACCGATCGTACAAGCGCCTCCTGAACAAGTTCTTCAATCTCTTCCGGATCCTTTGTAAATTTAAAAGCAATGTTTTTTAAAATCTGTTGATTCTTCGCAAGTTCCAAGTTTAATTCTCTGCTTTCCATAGTTTTGATGTTTAATGTTGTCGATGTACGTTCTTTCTTACAAAAACGATGCAAGTAGTGCCTATATTTTAGTCCCTAAAGAGCACTTGGAAGGCACTGCGCGAATTACTTAGCCGTCTGGGTATTTTCCTGACTCTTGAATTAAAAGGCTATTCCAACGTTAACCGCACTATCCATTCCTCATGTACCAAAAACCGCCCGATATTTTTTTTTAAAATCAGGTGTTTTGTTCACCGTCCAAAAAAATACGGTGCGGTAAAGATTGATACACCTACGTATGTGTCGGGGCGATACCTATTTTAAGGCAGAAAAGCCATTCAGGAGACAATTTCAGCACATCGGCCTCAACCGGAAGACATCGTCCAGAAAAATATGCGCGGTGATCGTCCCATGTTTGTATGATTTTTTAGACAGGCATTCTACGAATTGCGCGGGCGGAACTGTGAAAATCTTTGTATTTTCGTAGTGCATGGAGATACCAACACAAAAGGAGATTCGCATAAACGACAAATTCGACAGCAAAGCGCTTTTCAAGATTGCGCCATTTGATCCACGTAAGTCCGTAACCTCGCCGCATAAGCACAATGGATATTTGGAGCTGGTGTTTCTGACCGCCACTTCAGGCACCCACGTCATTGACGGACGGGAAACGGCCGTTGTCCCACCCTGCCTGCTCATCATCAAAAAAGAGCAGGTTCATCATTGGACCTTAACGGCTCCGGTATCAGGCTATGTGATCCTGGTCAAGAAACCTTTTGTAGAGGAGAGTCTAGATCGGGACATCCGAAAACTCGTAGAGGAAGTCAGCCGTTACAGCCATATTCCGCTCCCGTCCGGGGAGTATTTACAGGCCCTGTCCGTCTTGTTAACGCACGAAGAAAATCCATTATGTATAGAAGGGCTTTTTAAGGCATTTCTCGCCAAGGCATTAGAGAAAAAGAGCCACAGCATCAAACAGCTACACACCAGCCACACCTTGTATGCGCAATTCTGCGCGCTCTTGGATGAGCAACAGCTCGTAAACCACGTCGGGCATTACGCACAGCTCCTCCATACCAGCCAGCAGAATTTAAGCATCGCATGTAAGAAGAGCGTTGGGCTCACTGCGTCAGAAGTCCTGGCCGAGCGGCTGATCCATGAAGCCAAGCGGTTGCTCTACTACACCCACAAAACAGTGGCAGAAGTTGCACAAGCCCTGCATTTTTCCGACGAGTCCAATTTTTCTAAATATTTCAAACGGTATACCGGACTCACCCCAAGTGCGTTTCGTAAGCTTTAACTTAGAATTCCTTTTCTCCGAATTCGCTTTTGGGTAGCTTTAGTACATTCTTTATCTTTTGCAAGTTCAGGTTCAGGTTCAGCAACAGCACATTTTTTTCATAAATGTAGTTGGTCGTGGTATAAAAATCGTCGGCAAAGGTCGTAATACGCTGTTCATTGACGCCCCATTTTCCCAGTTCCATATATTGCCACTGAAGTTGGGCCGTTAGCGCACCATTGTAAAACGACTTACTCAAGTTCAAATGCGGCGTCACAAAACGCGAATCGATTCCCTGAACAGTTGGTCTATCGGAAAGATAATTGAGTTGTACCCCCATACTCCACGCTTTTGGCCAGTTAGTTTGAATACCCGAATTAATCGAATACACCCACTGGTTATTTCTCCTATTGCCGGAATAGCTGAGCACTTGCCCCGATACCGTATAATCATATACATTCGCGCCCAACTGTATCTGAAGCCAGGATCCGATCTTGAGATTGCCCCCCACTTCCATCCCCCAGCGTTCCGCAAAATCAGCATTGGTAAAAACGCGGTGCAAGATCGTATCCGCATATACGGAATTCACGCGTTGTATTGGATTTCTGCTATGCTGATAGTAGGCATTAAAAAATACACTACCAGACGGAAGCTTTTTAACGATACCGGTCTCCACGTTCGTTATAAATTCTGGAAGCAGTTCCGGATCTCCCTGCTCTAAGGTTTCAGAGTGCTCCCGTTCAGGAATAGGGTTCAACTCAAAATTATTATTCCGCTGTACGCGTCTGGCCGCGGCGAATTTCCAGTCCCAACCCCTTCCCAGCGGCTTCATGAGGCTCAAGGAGGGATATAACTGATGAATTGCATATGGAAATTTCTGGCCATCGTTTACCAAAAGCACATCACGTTGGTAATATTCGTACCGGAGGCCGACAGCGACCTGCAGGTTGTGAATGGTCTGATTGTACTGGCTAAACAGCGCATGCACCAAATTGCTCGCGCGCAGTTTCCCCGTAAATTCGGGTACGATCACCTGCTGTTGCCCCTTCGTCGATTCGGCATATTGAAAATCGCCCCGCTGCCGATCGTGGCGCAGCTGATAACCACTTTGCAGTTCCATATTCTTCAGCTTCCACGTATGCTGTAGGGACAAACGGAACCCCTGTAGCGGATTCTCGTAGGTGTTTTGCGTCCATTGGACCGTATCGCCCCGTTCCACATTTCGGTTATTTGTCGAGCCATAAATATGCGCATATTCGTAGATCGCTCCGAACTGCAAGGCATGTGTTTTGTTCATCTTATAACGATAGGAAAAATCCGCTAAATAAAATTCACCCTGTTTGTTTTGCAGGTTCGGATTGAAGTAATCCACAGCAGACAGCTCCCGCCCGGTCGACGGTTGTATGGTCCGGTTTTGATAGTAGATATCTGCGATACGATCCTGATAACGTCTCGAAGCCAATAACCCGATATTCCATTCGTGCTTCTCGTGCGTCGCATACCCTGCATTCACGCGTACACCATAAGAATATTTGTCAAAGCTTCTTTCCCCTGCTGAAGGGAAGAACGTTTGGCGGTCGCCGATCACCGTATGTACGTCTCCCACTCGAAAGCCAGCATTATCATTACGAAGGAAGTTGGCGGAAGCATTCAATTCCAGCTTATCTTTTACGTACTGAAAAGCCACGTCACCGCCGTAGCGTTGCTGCCGTTTGGCATTCGAGTAATCGTCGATGCTGGGCAGTCCACCCTGCAGATTCAATGTCCATGCCAAACCGTCCATGCTTCGTTTTCGCGTCTTCAGGTTAATCATCCCCCCCTTTCCATCCGGATCAAATTGTGCCGAAGGATTGGTGATGTATTCCACTTCCATCACATCGTTTGCGGCAATCTGCGTCAGCAACGTTGCCGCATCCAAAAACGACGGTTTTCCGTTAATTAACACCATAATCCCCGAGTTCCCGCGCATGCTGATCGCCCCGTTAGCGTCTACCGACGCCGCTGGCAGATTCTTAACGATATCCAAAGCCGTTCCACCCACGGCGTTTTTATATTGGTCGGCCCTGTACACCTGTCGATCACCCGCATGCCGTTGCTGCCTGCCGTCCGCTGTCACCTCCACGGATTCCAGCTCCCGGTTCGCCGGAACCAGCAGGATATCGTTTTGCCCTGTCCGGCCGTACTCCCGAAGATCAACAAGGATCCACTTTTGCTTATAGCCAATGGATTTTACCAACAACCGATATGTACCTTTCTGCATAGCCGTAAATCGAAAGCCCCCTACAGAATCGGTCATCATACCATCCACGACATGGTTGCCCGAATCAACAAGGCCGACGCTTGCGTAGGCTATAGGGACACGGGTCAGGCTGTCTTTCACGATTCCCGATAGTTCACGATGTTGGGCGATGACCGGATAGACACATAGTACGAAAAAGCAGTTTAAAAGGAATATTTTCACGCGGCTTAGTTTTCCGCAAAAATAACAAAGTACACCACAGCTTCCGCGCTTTTTTCGAATTCTACCGGTATATTTTCAAATCTACCAAAAACAGAAAGGGCTGTTTATCGTTTCCCTCTCGGATGCGATAAACAGCCCTTTCTGCTGTACGCCACGTCAACGCGTTACGTGCTAGACCCCGGGGGTTGTTTTGAAGCTTCCCAGTACGCGGTAAAAAGCGCGTACAGGCTTTGCGCGTCCCTGTCTATTTCCGATGCACTGTACATCACATGCAACAGCTGCTCCTGTTCATGATATGCCATCTTCCAGAACATCTTGGAAAGCCGGCCTGCATACTTTTGCGTATTCCCTAAAGAAACAACTACGAGTATGTCACCCCCCACTTTCTGCATCTGTATGTGCCGCACATCGTCCCAGGAACCTTCGCCGAAGGCCTTGGACAATGGCGTCGTCTTGCCGGAGAACGTCGTTTCCGTCAGGACAATCCGCGGCGAGGTATCCCGGAGATCCACCATACTCTTCAGAAGCCATACAAACATCAGCACAAATACCGCACCTGAGCCCACGGCAAGCTTGATTTTCAACACCCCATCAAAAATTCCAACACCGTATAAAAAACAACCCAACAGGAGCAAACAGATCACACCCGAAGTGGCTATTAATTTCCGCGTTTTCGACGGGTTACGAAATAACCTGGTTTCTTTTTCCATGTTAATTGCCCCACTTTACGTTCAGTTGGTGCTTGTCCGCATACTGTTTACCCCGTGTATAAACCTCGTCAAATATGCCGTTTACTTTCGGCATATGCTCTTGTTCAATCTTTTGCAGCAAAGCCGTCTTTTCTTCATCTGTCCCTTTGCTGTCACAAAGCTTGGCAAAAGCCATATACTCATTTTTGTAGATAGGCAGCACCGTTTCGAACAATTTGATCGATTCCTCTTGGAGCGCCTTCGCATCCCCGTCCGACGTGCTTAACGCCTTGATTTTCTCCAAAGCTTTCTCGACAGACTGGATTTTGATCTGCACGATCTGCTGTGCTTCATCGCCTTTTTTTGCCGTTGCCGGGCTATTCGGGTACTCCACGGTTTCGTCTACCAAACGTTTACCAAAATTCGACGGATCAAAATCAGCCACATAGTTCGTGTTCAATACGACCTGTTCAAAGAATTTGTCGGGACTTGCGGATTGACATCCAGCAAAGAAAGCGCCGATTACCACGGCGATACTCAGTACAAAATGTTTCATAAATATGTTGATTTATTCCAAAATAAATGAATATGGATGGCATACGCAAGTCGTCCTGCCTAAGGAATTGATCGTCAAACCAATGAAATTAACCCACCGCAGCGTCTACCTACAGGCGCAGGACATAGCCTTAACATCATACATACCCCCCAACAGCCTTTACCCTAACCAGTATGCCACTCCCAGATGCTGTGGTAGCGGCCGATCGATTCTACATATGCCAAGAATCCCTTGTAGAAGTCGTGCTGTGCAATCGTACCGCTATCACCAATGACGATCAGCTTCTTTTGGGCACGTGTCATGGCGACATTCATCCGGCGCACATCTGCCAGAAAACCGATACGCTGTTCAGCATTGCTGCGCGTCAGGCTGATATAGATCAGTTCTCTTTCCTGCCCTTGAAAGCTATCAATTGTACTGATACGAATGAAATCAGTGTAGCGATGTATTTCCTCGTCCTGCTCGAACAGTTCCTTCAGCCGTGTCGCCTGACGCCGATAAGGCGCGACAACACCAATCGTTGGAAAATCCCGGTCCAAATGGGGAGCGTTGGCCTCCCAGCTTTGGATAAAATTCCGCAGATGATCCCGCAAGAAATAAGCCTCTTCGATGTTATCGATGGCCCCTTGCTCCTCGGATTCTTCGAAGCCTGCACCTGCCGTATCAATAAATACAATCGGTTCCGCATCGCCAGGCAACGTCCAGTTTGCCACGGCAGGTGCCGCTTGTAATTGGGAATCGTACAAAGCACGTGACGGGTACTGCATAATTTCGGTGTGCATACGGTATTGCGTTGTCAATAGCGAAACACATGCCGGATAGCGGCGCAAGAGCTTCTCGAACAGCGTCAAGTACAGTCCTTCGTCTGCGCGCTGGGCCGACTTGACCGTCGGGGGCAACTGGCAGTGGTCGCCCGCCAGGATAATGCGATTCGCTTTGAGGATCGGAATCCAACAAGCCGGTTCAAGCGCCTGCGCCGCCTCATCAATAATGACCGTTTCATAGCGTCGGTCACGGATAGGATATTGGTTTGCGCCCACCAGCGTGGCCGTAATGACCTCAACCCGATTTAAAATATCCGCGATCATATAATCCTGAATCAGATCGATCTCTTTGCGTAGTTTACGGGCCTCATCACGCAGGGCTTTGCGCTGCTCCCGTTCGGCCTTTCCGAAATGTCGTTTATATTTCTGCGCCATCTCACTGTACGCATTCGCCTGTTTTTGCAGGTGTTTCATTTCCTTAGCCGCGCTGTGCTTTTCTGTCTGCGCGTCCAATGTCAGATCGAGTAAATGATCCGATACCCGAACCGGATTTCCGATACGCACAACCGAGATCCCCGCCGCATCCAAACGTTCTGTCAGGACATCCACGGCCGTATTACTCGGAGCAACCAACAGTAACTGCCCGCTGCCGTTCTCCAATAGGGCCTTTACCCCATGAATCAATGTCGTGGTTTTTCCCGTACCGGGTGGCCCATGCAAAATGGTCAATGGATCTGTACCTAACATACGTGAGACCGCCCCTACCTGGCTCGTGTTAAGCGCTTCATGTTCATAATGTACCGTATCCGTGCATGCCATCCCTGCTTCCTCACCGATCAACTGCCGCACCAGATGTCCCTGCTGCTTATCGTTCCGTAATGCCGAAGCACGGTCAAGTGCATCCTGCATTTCTTTGTACGCATTTTCATCAAAGAGCAAGTCAACCCCGAGTTTTCCTCTCCGGCTCCAATCCGGCAATTCATCGGTCCGAAACGCCACGCGCATGGTGTCCCTATTTACGAAAGCGATGATGCCGTCGATACGATCGTCTGCCGCAGCATGATTCGAAAATAATGATACCGGCATGCCGAACCGAAATTGATGTCCCTCCTCCAACCTATTGGTTCTGTGCAGTGTAACGGTAAGGTAATCCCCCCTGCCCAGCTCCCTATTTCCGATGGTAATCGGAAACCATGTCACACCTTTCCCACGCCTTTCGTCGATACTACGCTGCATCAGGAGCGTTTCATGCTGCTCCCGGTCATAATCCCTTTCCCGTTGTAGTAAAGCCGCTTGTTCGTCAAAGTAGTTCATTTGCGCATTTTTTGATAAGACCGGTGCAAAGTAACCGCTTTTTTGCAGAAATACAGTCTCTATATTGTCTAAATACGGTTTGGTCGTCCCGCGGACGTACTGATGCCGGATGCTACAAAAACTTCCCCTCCAACGTATCGTCCGCGGTCCTCGTATAATTAAACTTCTAAATACGATGAAAAAAACACCGATATTCCTTCTGCGCTTTCCGTTATGCGGCATGCAAAAAAATCAGGGTAGGTCACATTCGCTTCACAGGATCTGCACACGCACAAGCTCTTTTTTTTACAACAGCTGTACGAAAAGCTATACGGAGTAACCTATGCGAGTCGCAGCTATCCATAAAAAATCATCTCGATGTAGCGGACATTTCTCTTCCTTCGTTTTCTAATAAAACTCTAAATACGATGAAAAGAATAAGTATACTCTTTGCCATCGCTCTTCTTTTTACAGCGTGTGAAAAAGATCAGGACGATGAAAGCCAAGCGATAGAATGCACCAAAAAGATGAAAGAGCGGTATCAAAATGAGCTCGAATGTCGGGACGAAGGTTTTTCTGCTACGCACTTATTTCAGGCGACGTATCAAGGCGAAATTGTTTACTATCTGATGCTCGTATGCCCATCATGCGACGTCATTGGACCTACCGAGGGGGTTACCTGTTCTGGAAAAAAAGTCACGTTCAATCAGGATGATCTTCAGGAGCAAAAGCTCGTTTACAACAGTTGCACGAAAACGTATGTCGAATAGCATACATACCTGTCCGGGAGGGGAGATATTGCTGGCCCAGGAAGTCCAAGAACAGCCCCCGTTAGGAAGATAGCGGGGGTAGATCTCCTACATTACACTAGAGCCCCTTCCACGGCACGAATGATGTCGTCCATGTCAAACGGCTTTGCCAAAAAAAGGTCGGCACCCGCCTCCTGGGCAATCTTTTCACCATCCCTACTTGCCGATATGCAAATAATATAAAGATCGCGCAGGGCGTCTGTTGACCGTATCCGCCGTATGAGCTGATCGCCGCTCACGACGGGCATCCATAGGTCCACAATCAACATATTTGGTTTGGTTTCCAACAACCGGTCAAATGCATGTATACTATTCCCTTCGCTTATGGTATCGGCATCGGTAAACTCTAAAATAAGTTCGAGCATATCCACAATTCCGAGATCGTCATCGCATATAAATATCTTTTTCTTCATGGTGTCGTGCTTTGTTGGCGTGGTAGTGTAAAACTAAATGTCGATCCTTTACCGAGCTCACTGTCCACCCAAAGGCTTCCGCCGTGTTGTTTTAAAATCTGTGCACAAATGAATAGTCCAATACCCATCCCCGGGTAACGTGTCTGCACCTCATTCACCCGAAAGAAGCGTTCGAATACATTGTGCTGATCGTCCTGACTGATGCCCAGCCCATAATCCTTCACCGATACCTTAATTTTATCGGCCATCATTGCCAAATGCACCATCACTCGCGTCGCATCCGGAGAGTACTTGATGGCGTTGGATAAGAGATTCCCGACTACCTGACTCAACAACACCTCATCACCCAGAAAAGTAACCGACGTACTTCCGGTTAACGTAATTTCATGTTGTTCTGTCGTCAACTGTATATGCTCCACGGTATCCCGGACCATCCGGTCGAAGTCGAAAGGCGCGTGGTGCAGGGCCAATTTCCCAGACTGTATCTTCGACACGTCCAACAACTCGCTAATCAAGGCGTTCAAGCGCTCGATCTGCGTTTTACTCTTATGCAAAATATCGGCCAGCTTTCGGTCGATATCCGGTCCGAGAAGTCGATCGATCAATTGAATATACCCTTTGATTGCCGTCAGTGGGGTTTTCAGTTCGTGGCTCGCAATCGACAGAAAATCATCCTTTCGCTTTTCAATGATCCGTCGGTCGGTGATATCCTCGATAGCCAACAAAATACGATCTTTGTAATGCCCTTCGTTTTCGATCCGGTGCGCATTCAACAACATTGTTTTCTTGCCGATATACGGAAAATCGTGCTCTACTTCAAAATCCAGTACCGGGTTGTTCGTGGGCAAGATATTTTCCAATAGGTTGCGTAGATCCGCGATATCCCACTGCCCATTCCCCAGTTCGTAAAACAAGTTGCCCACCGTCTCGGTCAGGCTCACTTTAAATTTATCCAGAAATTGATGATTTACTGTCAACACCCGTAGATCGCGGTCCAGAACGACCAATCCTTCGCGCACCGTCTGTATGATGCTGTCCAGGTATTCTTCATTCATGCGCAGCTGTGCGGTACGATCGTCTACTTTTTGCTCAATAAACTCCCGCTCTCTTCGCAAATCCTCTTCCACCTGTTTGCGGTGGGTCACATCATTTTGTACCCCGATAAAGTGAGTGACGTCCCCATGGTCGTCGCGGATAGGCGAAATCACCAATTCATTCCAAAAGAGCTGATCGTCTTTGGTATAATTTCGGATTTCGATACTGATATCTTTTCCCTGCCGGACAGCTTCCCGGATCTTTTCCCGCGCCTCTTGTTGTTTATCCGCTCCCTGCAAAAACCGGCAGTTCCGCCCGATAATTTCATCCGACGAGTATCCAGTCATTTTTACAAACGCCTGGTTGCTGTAAATGATCGGATTGTCTGGCTGTCTATTATCGGTAATGATAATACCCGATGCGCTGGCATCTAAAGCTTTAAATAGCAACGGCGTCAGCTCATCGTACGATAAACTCTGTTTTGACATATATTAAGTTGTAGTTTACTAGGGCGAACACCTGCCGAACTGGCACGATGTTCCCGCGTGTGACTTGTTCTTCTACAGTGAACTGATTTTTCTCTACGAAAGTTTTCAGGAAAAATGAAAAATATAGGCGCTATGCGTCGTGTGGGCGGGTTGCCAACAAAAAACAAGCCGGAAAGGACATTAAACTTATACAAACGGAAATATACGTTCTGCAATTGCGTACATGTCGTCCGTATTTCCCGTATTTATTGAACCCCTGCTATACGTTGTTAACCATATATCCTGACTACCTTTGTACCAGGAGGAAGCGATTATGAATAGAAAGGATTTATTGAAAACCGGTCAGGCATTGGCCCATACCGGTAGCGCCGACGGCGTCATGAAGAAAGCCGTATACCGGGTGACGTATAGCGATAAAGTGGTCGGTGTCGGTCTGTTCTGCAGCGATCAGGAAGAATGCAAAATGGCCTTCGTCCATGTGAGTTCGTCACAACGTTCGCTCTTATGCGAACTCACCGACGACTTCCCTATCGAAACCGACGATGTATATCACTTAAAGCGTTGTTATCACGAGTTGTTCCCCAACAGTAAGCAATCCAAAAAGAAAAGATCGAGACCGCACCCCGTCTCCATGTAAAAACCTATCTCTCGTTGTTATTTTCTGTTTATAAGCGTTCTACAAAAAAGAAAGGACGCTCCCTGCTTAACCTGCAAACGATCCTATTGCCCTTATGTATCCGTTAGTTTGCGGTTGCCTGATGCACTTCGATGGGTAAATCCGATTCCAAGATACTGGCCCCATCAGCAAATACGGCCCTGTACTTGTCGGCCCGATCGGCAGGGTTGTCCAATTTATCGTAAGTTGGTGCGGTAGAAATCATACACATCACACCCCGGCGGTTTAACGCTTCGTAAAACATGCGGTTAGCCGCAACAATTTCTGGTCCGATGTACACAATCATCCGGTCAAATGGTAAGTCTGCCTGAAGCAGTTCCTCCAAGGCCTGTGCGGTTCGTACGTGCATGGAGAGAAATTGTTTCGGGCTTTTCTTCAGGTAGAACCTGGCCTGCTCCACATTATGCACCGTTACCCACACCCAGGCATAGGCCTGATGGCGGGCAATAATACGAGCGGTCAGTTCCATCGGTAAATCTTTTTTATCCAAATTGAGAATGGTTTTTCCTTTGGCCCATTCGATCAACTCATCCAACGTATTGATGGGGTGCGGCGTCTCTCGACCCTGCGCATCTTTCAAACGAAATCGTTGCAGTTCCGCCCAGGTGTAGTCGCGTACGTTGCCCTTGCCTGTCGTCGTACGGTCTAAGGTTTGGTCATGAACCATAACTGGCACACTGTCTTTCGTCAAACGAGGATCAACTTCAAATATCGCCGTCGTATGTTTCAGGACCGCTTCCAGCGCAGGAATGGAATTTTCAGGCATTCCCGCTTCTTTCGTCCCACGGTGCCCACTGATTATCTGTTTACCGGGGGCATATCTAAAGTAAGCATACATCTCCTCCTCTGTTTGGAAAGACAGACGATGCAGTTCTTGCGCCTTTCCCTGTAGAAAGAAAACAAGCAGCAGCATCCCTAAACAACCTGCGTTTTTCATACTCTATTTCTGTTGTACCGTTAAATATAACGATATCCTTCCGAAGCGCATGAGGTCGTGTAAAATGTAACAAAAAAATAATATTCCATTTTACATGCTGCCGCGAGTGTTCAGCCTTGCTGCCACTGGTTTTTCCGTCGTGCTGGCGCGAGTTTTTTAACTCGTGCCTAACCTATATTCGAGCACGAGCTGCAAGCTCGCGCTAGCTTAATTAGCAAACCTTGCCGCGAGTGTTCAGCCTTGCTGTCATGGGTTTTTCCATCTGCTGGCGCGAGTTTTTAACTCGTGCCTTATACCTCGAGCACGAGCTGCAAGCTCGCGCTAGCTTAATTATCAAACCTTGCCGCGAGTGTTCAGCCTTGCTGTCATGGGTTTTTCCATCTGCTGGCGCGAGTTTTTAACTCGTGCCTTATACCTCGAGCACGAGCTGCAAGCTCGCGCTAGCTTAACTAGCGAACCCTGCCACGCGTTTTTGAACCTTGCTGCCATGGGTTTTTCCATCTGCTGGGGCGAGTTTTTAACTCGTGCCTTACCTATATTCGAGCACGAGCTGCAAGCTCGCGCTAGCTTAACTAGCGAACCCTGCCACGCGTTTTTGAACCTTGCTGCCATGGGTTTTTCCATCTGCTGGCGCGAGTTTTTAACTCGTGCCTTACCTATATTCGAGCACGAGCTGCAAGCTCGCGCTAGCTTAATTATCAAACCTTGCCGCGAGTGTTCAGCCTTGCTGCCATGGGTTTTTCCATCTGCTGGCGCGAGTTTTTAACTCGTGCCTTACCTAAATCGAGCACGAGCTGCAAGCTCGCGCTAGCTTAATGCCGCGCGTTTTAACGTATGCCATGCAACCTACAGCAAATCGAGTTGACTGACCACAGGTTTTATGCCTCTCCGGTGTTCCTCTGCCAAGTTTTGCAAGGCCTGGACCACGTCCGGGTATTGCGCAGCGATGTCATTCGATTCGCTGATGTCCTCGTTCAGATTGAATAATTTCGGAGCGTCCAACCGTACCAGCTTATCCGGGTAGGCCCATTCACTGTTTCCATAGAGCAACAGCTTAAATGGACCTTTCCGCACAGCCACGAGCTGTGATGCATGATAGTAAAACATCTCATCTCTCGGGCCTTTCGCGTGGCTATCGCGGAGGACGTTGCTCAGATTATACCCATCATACACCCGATCCTGCGGCAAGTCGACGCCCGCCAGTGCCGCAAATGTGGACAAAATATCCAACGTACTTCCGATCGCCGTCACCTGACCCGGACGCACCTGCCCCGGCCCCCAAAAGATAGCCGGTACGCGCACCCCTCCTTCGTAACTATTTCCCTTCGCGCCGTAGAGCGGACCGGACGAGCCTCCCAACTCTTTGAAAATTTTCCACGGACCGTTGTCTGTCACGAACACAACATACGTATTCTTATCCAACCCTTGTTTCTTTAATGTTTCGATAATCTGGCCTACACTCCAATCGATTTCCTCGATTACGTCGCCATAGATGCCCCGCGCACTTTTCCCTTTAAATTTTTCGTTAGCGAACAAAGGAACATGCGGCATGGAATGCGCGAGGTATAGAAAAAATGGCTCTCCTTTGTTTTTCGTAATGAAGCCTATGGCTTCCTTCGTATACCGTTCCGTTAAGGTGTTCTGGATAGCCGGTCGTTCGATGATCTCCTCATTACGCAATAACGGTACTTGAAAGTACTCATTTTTGGGTTGCGTAATAGCTTGTTGATAGGGAACCGAATCTACACGATCCATATCATTGCTATACGGAATACCATAGTAATAATCAAACCCATGTTTCGTCGGCAGAAATTCTGGCCGGCTACCCAGGTGCCATTTTCCAACAATGCCCGTGCGGTATTTCTTTTGTTTCAGGACACGCGCAATAGTTTGCTCCGACAACGGAAGTCCTCCTTTTGAATCGGGAAACAGTACCCGCCTTTTCTCCCCCTGCATCCCACTTCGTATCGGCAAACGCCCGGTTAATAGGCCTGCCCGCGACGGCGTGCACACATTTGCCGCCACGTAAAAATTTGTCCATTTTTGACCTTCGGCAGCCAGCTGATCGATATGGGGTGTTCTGATTGTCGGGTTGCCGTACGTGCCGAGGTCGCCATATCCCTGATCGTCGGTAAAAATCAATATAAAGTTTGGTTGCTGCTCACTATTCGCCTGCTGCGCGGTCGCCCGCCATACTCCTCCCATCCCTAGGACGAGGAGCATCCATGTGTTGATAAAAATCCTTTTCATATGTCTGCTGTTAACCATTAATAGCCTTCATTTTGTTCCAAATTCGGATTCGCATCCAATTCTGTTTGTGGTATAGGGAAGAGAACGTGATGCGGCTTCGCGGCGGATTTTCCCCGTCGCAGGGCTTCCGAAATAAAGGTTCCCTCGCGGATCTGATCACTGCGCCGGGCCTGTTCATACCAAAACTCCCATTTTCTCTCCTGGAAAATTTGCGTCCGAAAACTAGCTTTCGTCCATGCACCCTGCTCAAGCCCCTCCTGCCCTGCGCGTCTACGTACCTGATTGACCAAAGCAATCGATTCCGCCGTAGGGCCGTGCAGTTCGTTCAGCGCCTCTGCACGGCTAAGCAGTATATCCGCATACCGTAGGACGGGGACATCATTCCCGTACGAAGCTCCAATTGCATCCTTATCAAATTCGTATTTCCCCGGATACGATCTATTGGTACCAAGCAGCTGCGTCCACACGCCACTGGTATTGGTATAAGACGTGATAATCAACCCCTTTCTTGTATCATTTCCAGCAAAGGAATGTACAAACTCGTCATAAAGGTATACCCGCGACGCATAAATCGTCTGGTTGGGCAAGTGTGGATAATCCGTTGGGAAGGTATTGGCCACAAATGGGTTACCCAATTGAGGCGTCGACTGTATTACCCAGATCATCTCTGTATTTCCCTCGTTCTCGATACGGAACAATTGCGTATAGTCATCAACCAGTTGGTATGTCCCGAGCGCCATAAGCTCTGCACTCACGTCGACACTTTTTTGCCATTGTTTCGTTTGCAAGTAAAGCTTCGCTAAAAAACCTAAAGCGGCACCTTTCGTTGCTTTCCCATATATGATCTGCGTGGCAGGAAGCACAGCAGCCGATTCACGCAGGTCTTTTTCGATCAAGGCGACAGTTTCTTCTTCGCCCGACCGCTTGAGGCGATAATCGTCGTCAGGCGATTGATACAACGGCAGCGGCCCAAACCAATCGTGCAGGAGGTAATAGCTGAGTCCACGGAGGAATTTCGCTTCAGCCACCAGTTGGTCCTGTTGCGGCGCATTTTTCAGAATGATATTTGCATCGCGGATGACCGTATACAGTTGGTTCCATGTTGCACTAAAATAACTATGGTTGCTATCCCACGTGAAATTGCAGAGTGGTGTAAACTGCGATTCAATAGCACCAAACTCATTCCAATTCTCTCCGGAAGTCATGCCCGACGTAAAGAAATAAGCATAATTGCGCCATTGTGCATTTCCATAAGCCGAAGTTAAAAGAGACTGCAGCCCTTCCGGTGAGTTTGCATACTGCTCGTCCAATTCAGAATACAACTCTTCCTCTAGTATAGCGTCACAAGCAGACAACGACAAGGACAAAATTGCCAAATGGATATAAGAAATAATTTTCATAGGAAATCGTATTTAAAATGAGACATTCACCCCGGCCGACCATACGCGGGCCAACGGGTACGTATTTAGGTCGACACGTGCATTGCTCGTGCCTAATGCATTCGCTTCCGGATCGTATCCTACGTATTTACTGATCGTAAACAGGTTCTGCGCCGAGAGATAAACCTGGAGCGTTCGAATTGCTTTGGTGGACCGCAGGGGAACCTGATAATGAAGCTGAATATATTTCAGGCGCAGATACGATGCATCCTGAAGCGCCAAGGTATTCACCTTGCCGCCGCCATACGACGTCGGTTCGACTGCCGACGGCCATTTTGCCTCTGTATTTTCAGGCGTCCAGCGGTCTTCCACGGTTGCCCGCAGCATGTTTCTCCGGTAATTGCTCGGGTAGATACTTTCCAGGATATTTCCATTCAGTATCTGTCCACCCTGCTGTCCTTGCAGAAGAAAACTTAAAGACAGATTGCCGTACGCCAGCTCGTTGCGCCAGCCGTAGGTAAAATCCGGATACGGGTCACCGATGATCTTTTGGTCGGAGGCATTGATTTTTCCATCCTGATTCACATCATTAAAAATGGGATACCCCGGGCGTGCTGTCGGTTGAGCGCTGTTCGCGACCTCCTCTACGCTTCTGAAAATCCCTGTCACCTCATACCCGTAATACGCAAACGCCGGGGCACCTTTGGTGATAATAGCTACGTTTCCAATATTCGCCGCATTGCCCGTAATGATGTTTTTGACGTCGCCCAAATGCGTTACCTCATTGCGTATGCGGGCAAAATTAACGGAGGCGTTCCAACGAAACTTCTCGCCCTGAATAACGTCTCCAGACAGGGAGAGCTCCACCCCTTTGTTCGTCATCGACCCCATATTTGATAAGATAGCGCGATAGCCCGTTCCCTGTGGCAACGGCAATTCGATCAACATATCACGCGTATTCTTCGTAAAATAGTCTACCGTCATCTGCAATCTGTTCCGTAACAAGGCGGCGTCGATGCCGATATTCGCTTGCTCCGTCGTTTCCCACTTCAAGTTGCTGTTGCCGATCCGGGACGGTGATGTACCGACATACAGTGCACTTCCGGATACAAAGGTCCCTCCCGTAGTATATGTTTGCAGGGAGTTGTAATTGCCGATATCCTGATTTCCGGTCAATCCCCAGCTGCCACGTATTTTCAGGTTATCAAAAAACGCCGGGACAAACGCCTCTTCCGACAAGACCCAACCCGCCGCCACCGATGGAAAAAATCCATACTTGTTATCAGCACCGAACCGAGAAGAACCATCTGCCCGGAAGGACGCCGTCAATAGGTAACGCGCGTTCCGCGTGTAATTAATCCGGCCAAGGTAAGACAGCAGCGTATTATCGGCTTTGTTACTTCCCAGCGAGGCCGTGGCTATATCCCCAAGGCCCAAGTTGTTGCTCGCGAGGTTATCCGACGGGAAGCTCCCGATAGCACCCACAAAACGCCGGACCTGAAAATTCTGGTACGTCATTCCCCCCAACACGTCCAATGTGTTTTGTTGTCCCCACCGGGTTTGGTAATTCATGGTATATTCACCCACGACGTCCCGCTTTTCGAGGGTGGCAATCGTGGCAATCCCTTGTTGCGCCGCGCCCCGAATCGTAAGCCTGCTGTTATAGATATCCCGGCGTTGAGCCAAGAGGTCGGCACCGATATTGATCTTTGCCGTCAGCCCCTGCGTCAGTTCATACGACACAAACAGGTTGCCCAATGTACGGTTTGCAGCACTCTCGTTGCTAATCCCCTTCACCAAGCTTAGCGGATTGTTGATCGTCAGGAAATTCGATTGCGTAAACGAGCCATCTGCGCGGTAGATCTGCTCCGTCGGATCGTACAGCAGTGCTGCGTTAATAGGACCAGCCGATTCGTTAATACTGTTGCCGTCGATCGCGTTCTTGTCCAAAATCCGGCTACTCGTTAGGTTTATGCCGAACTTACCTTTACGGTCAAACGTGCTCTCCAGGTTAACCCGACCTGTATAACGATCCATGCCGGTATTCCGCACGATGCCGTCCTGCGTGGTGATATTCAGGGAAGTGAAGTACGTCATCCCCTCGTCACCACCCGAAAACGAAAGATTATGGTCCTGCACATACGCTTTGCGCAAGATTGCTTCCTGCCAGTCCGTTCCCGTCCCTATTTCCTGAATAGCGTCATCGTCGAACACCAGCGCAGCACCCCGCTCCTTTGCCAGCTGGTTGATCGTTGTGATATACTCCTGTGTCGTTAGGATATCGATCTTTTCCGCCACCTGCTGTTGCCCGGCATTCACTGAATACTGAAGGCGACGCTGCCCTTTTGCGCCACGTTTGGTCGTGATTAGGATCACGCCATTTGCGGCCCGCGACCCATAGATCGCCGTAGCCGACGCGTCTTTCAGCACTTCGATAGACGCTATATCGTTCGGATTAATCGCATTGATTGGATTTTTAGCGACGAGATTGTTGGCAATCCCCCCTTCTCCAGAGGAAGATGTCAAATTGGCGGCATTATCCATAGGCAGTCCGTCGATAACATACAACGGACTAGAACCTGCATTGATCGAGTTGTTTCCACGAATACGGACGTTAACTCCACCGCCCGGCTCGGAGCTCGATTGTTGCATATTGACACCGGCTGTGGTTCCATGCAGCAGTTGATCCACTGATGTGACCGTCGCGCCTTTGTTAAAATCGCTTTCTTTCAAGCTTGATACCGAGCCCGTGATATCTCTCTTTTTCTGAACACCGTAGCCGATCACCACCACCTCATCGATATCTTCTGACGTTGGGCTCAGTTCAATAATAGCGGGCGAGGTTTGTACGACCACCGTTTTGGGGGCATACCCTACGTACGAAAGGATAATGGTAAAGGGAAGTTTTTGTCCTGTAACGAACTGGAAATTACCATCTCTGTCCGTTTTGACGCTATGGGTCACGGCTTGCAGCTGCACGGTTGCACCCTCAATCGGTAATTTTGTTTGGGCATCTATGACTTTTCCAAGCAGGGATGCGTTGATAATAGGTTTTGTTTCTACCTGTGCATCGCTTGTTTTTAACCCGAAAAGGAGGGCAAACAACACGAAAAAGGTAGCATACCGGAGTCCTCCAGTAGTTTTCATAAATCTAATGTGTTAATAGTGAATACTTACAAGTGCCAACGCCAATTGATAACTTGTATCCTAAAATGTTTACGTTTTTTGCGTAGTTCCGAACGCCTGCCTAACAGCAGCACATTCGCATACCTATGCCAAGGAGGTCGACACGGCTCTGTCTGAGAAAAAAGTTGGTGAGGTTGATGTAAACTTGTTTCATGAATAAATATATTAAGGTGCTACTTCTAGTTATCGATTCCAACGCCAATTGCTAAACGATGGAACAAATATAGAAGACTTTTTAATAATCTACTAATTTTGTAGATTATTTTTTTCTATGCTCCATTGGACGCATGTATCTATTGGATTACGTGTTTTTAACGTTGCTGGTACGAGTGTTCAGCCTAACTGGCGCGAGTTTTTAACTCGTGCCTTATCTATATTTGAGCACGAGCTACAAGCTCGCCTAGCTTAATTAGCATACCTGTTGCCATGTTTTTTTCAACCTTGCTGGCGCGAGTTTTTAACTCGTACCTTACCTACTTGAGCACGAGCTGCAAGCTCACGCTAGCTTAATTAGCGAACTTGCTGCCATGGGCTTTTCCGTCTTGCTGGCGCGAGTTTTTAACTTGTGCCTTACCTATATTCGAGCACGAGCTGCAAGCTCGCGCTAGCTTAATTAGCAAACCTGCTTGCGCGCGTTTTTCCGTCGTGCTGGCGCGAGTTTTTAACTCGTGCCTTACCTACTTTAAGGACGAGCTACAAGCTCGCGCTACCCCTAGTTTACCGTGCCAACATCCAAACCAACTGTTAGAGTATTTGATTCTAAAGAAAAATATATAATTTAGATATACAACCAATATATTGAATTATGTCTGAAAAATACAAATTTCATGATGCTGATGGATTATATTTCATAAGCTTTGCGACAGTCTATTGGATAGATGTGTTTATTAGAAGATCTTATTTCGACTTAATCATAGACAGTCTGGCTTATTGCCGCAAAGAAAAAGGAATGGAGATTTTCGCTTGGTGCATTATGCCTAGTCATCTACACTTAATATTTCGAGCGAAAGATGGCAATCCCGGTCGTCTAATAAAATCACTAAAAGTCTATACTTCGAAACGAATTCGGATAGAAATTGCAAATAATCCGCAAGAGAGTCGTAAAGAATGGTTGCTTGGGATGATGAAGCATGCGGGAAAAAGAAACAGCAATGTAAAGGACACTCAATTTTGGCAACAACAAAATCACCCGATAGAACTTTGGAGCCCCGAAGTTATTGAACAGAAGTTAAATTATATTCATAGTAATCCGGTAGAAGCGGGCTTCGTAGAAGAAGCTCATCATTGGAAATACAGTAGTGCCCGAGATTATTCAGGAGGAAAAGGCGTGTTGGATATTGACCATGTATGACAAGCTATTATTTACGAGCACGAGCTGCAAGCTCGCGCTAGCTTAGTTAGCGAACTTGCTGCCATGGTTTTTTCAACCTTGCTGGCGCGAGTTTTTAACTCGTGCCTTACCTACTTGAGCACGAGCTGCAAGCTCGCGCTAGCTTAGTTAGCGAACTTGCTGCCATGGTTTTTTCAACCTTGCTGGCGCGAGTTTTTAACTCGTGCCTTACCTATATTCGAGCACGAGCTGCAAGCTCGCGCTAGCTTAATTAGCAAACCTGCTTGCGCACGTTTTTGAGCCTTGCTGGCGCGAGTTTTTAACTTGTGCCTTACCTACTTGAGCGCGAGCTGCAAGCTCGTGCTAGCTCGAAGAACACCCGAATACAAGACGAAGTTGACCACGTATGCACGATCACCCCACGTGCGTCCGCCAATTTCACGTCGCGATATCCTGAAAGCCCATTAAATGTCGGCATTCCAGTTCCCAACGCGATCGGATGCGTCACGATATGATACTCGTCGACCCCAGCCTCGATGAGGCTCGGCATGAAAGTCGCCCCTTCATGCGCTAAAATGGCATGTCCTTCCTCCGCTTTAAGCTGCTGTATCCCCTCTAAAAGATTGCTGGAACACAGGCGCAGGCCCGCTGCGTCGGCTTCTCAAAACGACGACGTATTTCCGGCGTGTGAACGACTGCTAAGTCTCGGTCGGATGTTTCCAAGGCGAACGGTAAGGCCTCCGTAGCAATTGGGTGGCTTCGACGTCATCTACACATTTTTTTTGCTGCGGATCGTAAACCAATGGTCGCTTCAATTGCATCGACAAATTTGCCAGTATGCAACAAGCCGTGGAAATATACCCCTCTTCAATATCGGCCACGGGCAAATGATCCTGTTCGATGGCGGAAAGGAGATCCAGCATATGTTGCCGTGTTGCCGGCGCCGTGTGCAATTCAATCCGGGGTTCCTGCAGGTCTGCCGGAAATTTTTCTTTTTCGTAGAGCACTTCTTTTTTTATCGGTTCGCCCTGCCCCACCGGAATGAATTCATACTTCATGACACTGCCTTTTAGCGTGCCCTTATCGCCATAGATGATAAACGCCCACGGATATTCCGGATCATCCGGTGTTCCCCATGTCCGATGTTGCCAAACGCAATTTAAACCAGCATATTCAAATAATGCAGTTTGTGTGTCGGCAATTGTCGATTTTCCATCCTTCTGTACGTAAATACCGCCAGTGGCATGGATACGTGTAGGCCACTTTAATCCCAAAAGCCAGCGAACCGTATCGAACATATGCATGCCCATATCACCCGTGATGCCGTTACCATATTCCATAAAGGTACGCCACCATCCACCGTGTGGTAGCCCATCGTAAGGCCGTAACGGCGCAGGACCTGTCCATAATTCATAGTCTAGAAAATCCGGGACCGGTACCAACGGCGGATTGCCGTTCTGCCGCATATGATAGTAGCAACACATCTCCACATGCGCGATCTTGCCGAGTAATCCGGCGTCCACAATCCGTTTTTTGGCATCGATAAGATGTGCGGTGCTGCGACGCTGTGTGCCTACTTGGACCTTTCTGTTGAGCGCACGCGCATAACGCAGAATAGCTTCTCCTTCCAACACGTCGACACTGATCGGTTTCTGCAAGTAGAGATGCGCTCCTGCCTGCATGGCATCAATTGCCTGACGCGCATGCCAATGATCCGGAGATCCGATCAGCACCAAATCAAGTTTCTGATCGGCAAGCATCTTCCGATAATCGGTGTATAGTGTCGGAACCTTCCGCGAAACTTGCCGTTCGCTGATTCGCTTTCCAGCCTCCTGCAGATGCCGACGATCCACATCGCAAACGGCAGCAACGTCCACATCGCGAACCTGCAATAGCCGAAACAGGTCGCTTTTGCCATACCATCCTGCTCCGATCAAACCCACCCGCATGGCAGGAAGATTCGCCGTCATAGACAGTCCGCTACCTTCCCATGCAGAAAGAGCCACAGCGGCACCAGCACGCTGAAGGAACTGTCTACGGTTCAGTTGATTATTCATCATAAGGTGTTATTATAGGGTGTATACTGTAAAAAACAAGCATCACCTGATCCGGTTTTGCCGATCGTTACGCTAACCGTACCGAGGCGTAGGAACGGATATGGTAAAGCTGTCTTATTTGGAACGCGCTTCTTCCCATTGCTTGATAATGACCTGTCTCGCTTTCGGTAGCTCCGTGTGCATGTCCACGAACCTACACTCCAAAGCTATCTTTCCGTGGAAACCAATGTGCTGTAATGCCTGGAAATACGGTGTAAAATCATCCCCGTTTACGCCCGGTGCGGCACGGTTATGCAACTCTCCGATATCACAATGGTGGATGTATCCCTTGCCCAGCAGAATATGGCTTGGAGACTCTTTTTCCATCGCCATATGGTACGTATCTACGGTCACGCGGAAATTTGGATGAGCCACTTCTTTCGCTATTTCAATCGACTCCCGCAGCGTGTTGATAAAATTACATTCTTGCTTGTTCTGACTTTCTAAGGCCAGAACAATATGGTATGTCGCCGCCAATTCGGCCAGCTTTCGCCCCATGCTCACGAACTGGCGGCGGGCCACGTCCCGATCAAATCCCTCCGGAATATTTCGCGATGCTCCGCTGCCGAAGACGATGGTGCCGATCTGTTGCTTTCGTGCACGCTCGAATACCCGGGTGGCATACGCCATGACACGCGCTTCATCCACATCTGGTCCCGTTGTTTTGATCGCTCCCGGGATAAAAACGTTGCAGACAGCCAACGCTACCGGCAATTGCCCCACCAGCGTATCACTCAGCTGATACGCTTCATTGGTTAGCTGCGGACGAAGAACCTCCTCGACCGTCGGTTGGATAAATTGATAACCTTGCTGTTTTAACAAGTTTGCTTTATCCAACGATGCACAGACTCCCAATGCAGGTACATCAGTTGTTTGCGCAACGCCTCTAACACCCTGAGCAGCAATCAGCATGGTGATGAGTATAACGTGAATCTTTCTCATGTGTTGATTATTTGGTTGGTTAGTTTGTATGAAGTAGATCGCTCTTACAAAGGTGTCGATTCTGTTTGGGTTATCCAACCCAAGCGGCATAAAAATTTAGGATTGAGTGGAAAGAAACTGTACCGGCTGGCGTGCATTTTTAATGCCTGCCCGAACTGATCTAGCGTGGAACCGAGCATGACCTGCCGCCTCCCATTAGCCTGCCAACCTATCAAAAAAAGGTGCATCCAAACGGATACACCTTTCTATTCACTAATTAAAACAACTGCGCATTCCGTATGCACTCGTCGGTTCCGGCCTCAAAAGACGTCTTCGTAAGCGCCATATCGCCGTGGTTGAATTCTTCGTGATACAATTCGCCATGTGCTTTTGCTATGTATCTGTGGTCACAGCGCGCTACGGCCACACTACCTCTCGCGTACACCGTCCTGTTTACCTCCGAGTAAAAGCTTTTCCAGTAAAACGCATGGCCATCTTGTGTCGCATATACGATGACATTTCCAGATTGCAAATCATAGACACCCGCTCCTGTAAATTCTCGTATTTCCAACGTAAGCCGGCCTAGTCGTCCAGGCGCATCGTTGCACGTGAAGGTTAATTCGAACTCCTTTTTTCCCCGTTTTAAATGGGTTACGACGTCGCTTGAAAACATCTCTGTACCATAACGAACGGTGCACGTGGACGGAGCTTCCGCATAAAAATACGCGATCGCAAGCAACAGCAAACAATACAAGCTTTTCATTTTCAACTTTCTTTGGCACAAAAATACAGGTCTTCACGTGTACCGTAAATCACATCTTTGGGTGATCCGTGGCGCCCGGAAGGCCCAACCATACCCCAACAGGCCGAGCGAATATTCATCTTATGAGGCCAGCGCGTACATAAATTTGTTTATACGCATACTTTGTTGCATTTTTGAGCGTAAGAAACCTTGATCACCCCATGTTTACGAACAAAAGGTATTTCCTTTACCTGCTGGTGTTATTAACCCATCTGCCACTTCGATCTTTGGCAAACGAAATTTCATTTAGCCGAATTACGGATGGTATTTCCTCAAACTTTGTCAATTGCATCACACAAACCGCTGATGGTTTCATTTGGGTTGGAACAAAAAACGGCCTGCAGCGCTACGATGGCGTGCGTTTTCGTCATGTCGGCTCTTCACTGCGGGGCGGTTCTCTGCCCCCACTCCCCGTCGACCAACTCTTCGTGCCGACCGGAACCAAACAACTGTTGGTGCGGATGGGACACCGGATCGGATTGATGGATACGCAGACCTACCGCTTTCAGGAAACGATGATCGACGGCTATACGGCTGGATTCCAAAACTACCAGATCCGGATCATCCAACAAGACGATCAGCTATTTTTAATCCTCCATGGTATCGATATCTTAACGTTCAACCGCATAAAAAACCGCTTTGAGCGAAATCGACGCATTATCGATTTTCCCGGAGGATGGAACCCGACCTGGCTGCAGTTTGACGCGTCAGGACGGATATGGATATCCGGCAAAGCAGGTTTGGGCTACTTCGACCGTCAAAAACAGCAATTTGTCACAGCGCGCTCCGGCGTTCCTTTTTTTTCTTCTCCATTCCGCCACATCCACCGGTTCTTTATCGATGCCCGCAACCGGTTTTTTATCTATGAAAAAGAGCGTCATCGCAATGGGATGTTATCCCTTGCGAATCCGTTTACCGGACAGCGCAAACATATTCGGGCGATGCCGAATCCACAGTCGAATTATCACGATTTTTATGGATTCACGGAACATGCGGGCATGATCTGGGGTTACGGCGTTGATGTGTTTAATCTATTTGAGGAGTCCGACGGCCACTTTGCTACATTTTTTTCTCCGGACAACCCGGATCATGGCATACGGGTTACGACCGTCTCGCAACTTTTTAAAGACCACGATGGGCATATCTGGGTGGCAACAGACAACGGCCTATATAGTATGTCCATTATCCAAGATCATATACGCAATATCCTGACCGGACGTACGTTTGGTACGGCTGCCATGACCGATATAGCGGCGCTTGCCGATAACCGAATTTTGGCCAGTTCCTGGGGCGGGAGGCTTGCTGTTTATGCCTACGACAAAGACCTGAAGATCACGGAAGATCAAAAGATGATGGCGTTGCTCTATAGACAGGCGCCGAAAGGCGATGGGCAATTTAACAAGGTGTGGGCCATAGCGCAGGCCCCGAACACCGGCGATATATGGGCGGGATGTCAGGCAGGGCGTTTGATTCGTTTTTCTCCGCACGCAGGAAAGTCGGAGTTTATGGCTCCCCCAATTTTTGGTGGGCAGTCCGTACGCAGCATCGCCGTGGCCTCCGACGGCTGTGTATGGTTTGGCACCGATGATGGCCGAATTATACGAAGATCCGGTGATCGTTTCGAGCTTCTGGCCCACCTGGAATCGACCATCTCGTGCATACATCCCGGAAACAACCGCAATATGTGGATCGGCACCCTCGGTTCCGGCGTTTTTGAACACGATATGTCCACGGGAAAAATACGCCGGAACTACACCTCCGACCAGCATGGGCTCACTTCATCGCGCATTCGTGATATAGAGACGGTTGGCCGTTCCATATTGGCCATTGCCGGAAATTCGGGCCTTGATCTGCTCGATCTTTCCACCGGCAAAATCACCAATCGTAACGTGCAGAACGGACTTCCGCAGAACGTGGTCACCGCACTGGTCAGCGATGCACAGGGCATGTTGTGGATGAGTACGACGGCGGGCATATGTCGATACGACTTCCGTTCCGATGCGTTTCGCTCGTTCGACAAGCGATCGGGCCTAGTGAACACCTCCAGTGTGGCCAACCTACTGAATCGCGGTGTCAGGCTGGGCGATCGCCTACTTGCCTTTTGCGGCGATCGCAATATCGTGGTATTCGATCCGTCGAAAGTCAACGAGCCCGCATTACCAAAAGATGTACACATCACCGACTTTAAGCTCTTTGACACCTACCTATCGGTCGATTCGCTGATGCGCAGTGGCGGGATACGTCTGGAACATGCGCAGAACTTTTTCACCATAGCCTACTCGTCCTTTTCGTACGACGAACAAGAACACTTGCGCTATTATTACCGGCTTATGGGGAGCGACTCAACGTGGATACGTAGCGAACGTCAGCTTTCCACCACATTTGCCAGCCTTTCCCCGGGCGACTACACCTTTATGATCAGAAGCCAAAACCAGGACGGCAAGTTCTCCAAGATAACATCCCTCCCGATTACGATCAAGCCCGCATTTTATCAAACTTGGTGGTTTATGGCCTTGTGCCTGATGGCGGTTGTCGGCGGCGTATTTCTTTTTCACCGTTACCGTCTACTGAGGTTGCTTGAGGTCCATCGCCTACGCGAAAAAGTGGCAAGAGACCTGCACGACGACGTCGGATCGACACTGACCTCGATCGGCATCTTGAGCGAAGTTGCACAGCAAGGCCTCACCGAGGAACAGTCGGCCGTACGTAGCTACCTAACCCGAATAGGTGGTAATAGCGCACAGATGATGCAAGCCATGGACGATATCGTATGGAGCATCAAGCCCGACAATGACCAACTGCACAAGATCGTATCCCGCATGCGTGAGCATACGGCCCAAGTATTGGAGCCGTTACATATAGCCTACACATTTCGGGACGACGACCATCAACGTACGGTTAAGCTCACCATGGAACAACGAAGAAATATATTCCTGATCTTTAAAGAAGCGCTTAATAATGCGGTCAAGTATGCTTCCGCGACATCGATAACGATCACCGTGCAGACCGGAGGAGGATATGTGCAACTTATCATTGCAGACGACGGTAAAGGTTTCGACACGGCGCATTTGCCCAACGGAAACGGCCTGCGCAACATGCAGCAACGTAGCCGGGATCTAGGCGGGCAGCTCAGCATCTCGTCGATACCGGGCAGCGGTACCACCATCACGATGCAGATGCGGCTATGACCTTCCCATCCATATACATCACACAAATATGCGGTTGACCGCCGTTCGTTTTCTATATAAATTCGAGACTATGATGACAAAGATCCTCCTATACGAAGACAATAGCCAACTGCGAGATGTGCTATCGCTATTGATCAGCAGCACGGACCGGTACCAGATGGTTGGTTCCTATGGACACTGTGCCAACGCCCTGGACGATATTAAAAAGCATAATCCCGATATTATTTTGATGGATATTGATATGCCCTTTATGAGCGGTATAGAAGGTTTAAAGCGCATTAAAGCCGCTGGATTTTCAGGAAAAGTAATAATGCTCACGGTATTCGACGACAACGAAAGCGTTTTTCAGGCGATCAAAGCCGGTGCGAGCGGTTATCTGCTGAAAAAGACACCACCTGCGAGATTTCTGGAATATCTCGAAGATGCTTGCGATGGAGGCGCTCCCATGACATCGTCCATCGCCGCGCAGGTGCTTCACATGCTGAACGAAACCAAGGCTCCCCAACCTGCGTCGTTCAATTTATCTGCCCGAGAAAAAGAAGTATTGGACCTGTTGGTCGAAGGATATAGCTACAAGATGGTTGCAGGTCAGCTGTTTATTTCCATGGATACGGTACGATCCCATATTAAAAAAATATACGACAAGCTCCAAGTCAACTCCAAAAGTGAAGCCGTCGCAAAGGCTTTACGCCAAAGCCGGTAAGCTACACTTTCATGCAGTCTGAACGGTGGCCATGCCATATATCATGTTCTTTCGGGTCAACGACGATATAACACCAGGCAAATCATCCCATAAAACCAGTCTCCTGTTGAAAAAATGAAAAAGATCCTAAAAATAGGAAAAGGCCACATCGACTAATTTCGACGCAGCCTCCTCCTTTTTCGTGCTTCAGCACGTATCGCTTATCAAGGTAGGTAGATAAATTTCTTGTTCGTGGTTTGCGGCGTGCCACCATGTTCCGTTTTCTTTTCCACAGCAGCGGTTGGATATCCCTGATCATCGTAAGAATAGGTGGTGACGATTTCTTCATTTATCGCGCCACTGGCATCCACTGTTGTTTCTTTAATGACGTTGTGCTTCGCAAATGTTTGTGTCAGCAAGGCGATATACGGACCTACCGTCGGTATATACGGACTTTTTTTATCATCATACACATACGTAATGGTTATGGATAGCTCCAATCCTTCGGTCAAGCCCTGTTCGAGGACTTCAACCTGTTGTAGATCTCCATTGGCATAGTACGAAAATTTCCGCTTGAAAAGCGCCATCTTCTCCCCTTCGTCCATCACGTAACCAATCACTTCTTTCACGTGTTTGCCATCGTAGATATACTCATTGAATAAACCAGGGACAGTCGATCCAGTTTCGTATAACTCCTCTTTTACCAATCGATCTCCGGCATATACGAATTTAATTTTTCCGTCGGGCATCACCATCTCGGTAGGTTTTTTGTCTGCCGCATACAGAATCGTGGACCGCTCCAGATGACCGTCGGTAAGTTCTTCCATTGCTGTGAGCAGGCCGTCGTTATACGTAAACGCGGAATGATTTTGCGCATCAATTTCAATCTTGCTTAATCGTTTCTCCTGTTTACCGGAACCATCCGGAGCTATGTCATCATCCGATGAGCATGAAAATACAGGCACACTTAATGCCATTAAAACGACGATTTTTTTCCAGGTAGATAATCTTTTCATATGTCTATTATTATTTTTTCTCAAAGTTAACGGCGAATCGAAACGGCAGCAATCACATGTTTGGGGGATTTAGGGGCTGCTGCGCACCTTTAACGCGTGCGTGGGTTGACCTCACGTAGAACCGAGCACGACTTGTCCTCCCGTACTGACGCGTTGGCTCCACGCGGCTAGCGGTTATGGTCAAGGCAACATGGTACAACAACTAGCTAAGTATAGCGAGTAACAATGCGCCAAAACATGGCATTTTTGTATACACCGCCCTGCTTCATCAACGGTAGGGCCGAGGACAGCATATTATAAACAATTGAATCATGAATATTTCGTATCCTTTTCGTTTTTTCGGCGTGATTTCCCTGTTTTCCCTATCCGCCATACCGGCGTCCGCACAGGACGTTCCTACTACACCGTCCGCTGTTGAGGCATCTATCGGGCACACGAAGGTCAATGCCGAACTGGCATCAAAGAGCCGGGAATGGGTGGCGAGCCTACAGCTGGCCGACGCTGGGAAAGTGGCCCGTTTGGAGCATGTTCTCTACACGCATTTGATGGCCGTTCGCGATTGGCACAATACACATCCCGCCTCAACGGTTCCGGCAGGCATCAATCCCGTGACCGGCCAAAAACTCAGCGAACTGGATCGTCAAATCATTGCCGACAGCGCGATGCCAGACAGCGTGCACACGCAGTTGATGGATGGACTCCGCCGCGACCTCAACGAAGGGCAAGTGGCACAGATCCTTGACAAATACACAATCGGCAAAGTGGACTTTACGATGAAAGGATACGCAGCCATTGTTCCCGACTTGACGGAAAAAGAGAAAACGGAGATCCGGAAGTTGCTGGAACAAGCGCGGGAGCAAGCGGTGGACTACAAAAGCATGAAACAGATCTCGGCAATATTCGAAATTTACAAGACCAAAGCAGAAAACTACCTGAACAACAATGGACGCAATTGGCGCCAGCTGTTCAAGACCTATGTCGACGCCCGTAAAGCTGAGAAAGAAGCCGCAAAGAAACCGTAAATCCGCGTTAGTCCTAGTTCCTATAAAAAAGCAGCCTGCCGTTTCACGCTCGGAGGCTGCTCTTTTTTATAAGAATACGATACCCTGTCAGCGACGTGTCCCGCAGTGTATATTCACCATGCGCGTCATTTCATCCCCATCTCGATCGGATACCGTAAACACAAAGGAACCAAGTCCGCGCGCCGACGGCTTGAACAGAGCTGTATGCCCAACGATCTGAACGTCGCCGTTTTGCACCTGCCCCAGCCGGAACGATGGGCTTGCCGTAAATCCCCGTGTCAGCGCCTGTAAATCAACCTCCACCGTTTCGCCCAGCGCCACCGAGACATGCGGTTTGGCCATCCATTGCAAGTAGTCATCCAGTTGCGTGAAGCCGTCCCGATCCTTATCTTGTTGCGTATCCGAAAAATCACCTGCTGGCGACTGCACAGGTAAACCGTGCTGCTCCTCCCACCAATCTGGCAGTCCATCCTGATCGCTATCCCAGTCCGCAGGGCGGACAATCGATGGATACGCCTCATAACCGCCGACGTCAGCTTGATGATCAGGAAATCCGGGTTTTCCGGTGACGCTTCCTGTTGCCGAATACGTACCGTCCAAGGTCTCCCGAATAATCCGTTGGTCGTGCAAATCCAGTTGGGGCTGGGCATTCCCCACATCCGAAAGCACCAGCTTATAAGCGAGGCGGGCGTCGTGGGTGCTTACATGTGCATCAAAGAACGGCTTGTCGACAAATGTTTCGTAGCGTTCGCGGTCGCCATTGCTATATCGGGCTTTCCGCCCCTGATCCTGCTGCTGTTCGTTGAAGTGTCCCGGCATCACATTGCCTTCGAAATAACACCGCTGCGTCCCTTTACCCACATTTTCGTGATCCCCGATGAACGCATAAAACTGAGTCGTTCCGGGACCTGGTTTATAAAAATTACCGACAAAATTGACTTCGTGTGCGCCCCCGTCGGTAGCACGCGCGCCCCAGTTATACACCACATTATTGCGGATATCCAACTTACCCGTATAAAAACCATCACCACTCAGTCCGCCCGCCAAGCTCCAATTCCGTCCGTAGCAATGCGCTAGAAGGTTGTGGTGAAAGCTGCCCACTTCGCCACCGATACTCGCCGCATACCCGTGCATTTTGCCTTCTTCATAGTTTTTATGACCAGCCGCGTTCAAAGCCTCTGATATCAAGGTACGCTGCAAGGTGATGTTCTTGGCGCCGCGCGAGCTAAACGCTTCGTCGATGGTCCAACTGATCGAGCAATGATCGACGATACTGTAGTTTGCTCCCGTCAGCCCCATTCCATCAGCCGTCTTGCCGGCGCCGAGGCGAACGCGCAGGTGCTGCACCACCACGTCATCGCCTGTAAATCCAAAAGGGCTCCCTACAATACATATACCTTTCCCCGGCGCAGTTTGTCCGGCGATGGTCACCTTCGATTGGCTCAGCACCAAGCGGGAGGCCAGCTTTATGGTCCCTGAAACCGCGAACACAATTGTCCGCGGGCCATGCTGGTTCTCTACCGCGTCGCGCAGGCTCCCCGGCCCGCTATCGTTCAGGTTTGTTACGGTCACGACTTTGCCGCCACGTCCGCCACGGGCATAACGTCCATACCCCTCTGCTTCCGGAAATGCCAGCTGCGCGGGACGGAAGTACCAGACATCCCCTTTCGTTGTGCCCTCCTTCGTCACTTCGTCTACACGCCAATAGTAGGAATCAAGGCTGTAGACATCGTGGACGGAAAACGACGTCGCATCCCGTCGGCCTTTAAATTCCGGCGACTGTACCGTCGCGGCAGCCACACGCATGGAATCAGTACCGAAATATACCTCGTGGCGCACCACGTTTGGTGCAGCATCCCATGTCAGGTTCACTCCGCCGCCGACCGCCTCCACGTGTTCATCGGCATCAGCCGGAAATGGTGATCGTGCCTGTTTTTCGGCATCCGGCGTATTGATTTCCAATCCATTGATCACGATATCCTGCACCGTTCCCGCTCCGAAATCCGCCGCCGCAAAGGTCACGACTGCATCACCGCCTTTGGGCACCGATAGCCGGGTATATACCGTCGCTGCATCTGCCGTTTTCAACGCGCGAACACTGGGCACTACACGTTGCGTGCGCCCTTGGTGCGTCACCGCAATCCGGCTGTACGTGCTATGCTCCGCACTATGAGGAATATTATGAAAAGTCAACAACGTATGGTCTCCCTCCGGCAGTCCGCTGATCCGCATTTCCATTTTGCCAGATCCTGTTACGTCCTTCAGCGTGACGCCATCCGATATCAGGCGTGCAAAATACGGCGTTCCCATCCCTACTTTATACCATTCGGATGCCAGCTCACCGCCTGCAGCGTCGACGTTGGATAAGGTAATCGTCACACCGTGAACCGTCAGGCGATCAGACGCTCCCGGTCTAACCGTCCACGACGTATAGCCATGTGCGTTGGTTTCACTCACTTTCCGTGTTGTCTCGTTCCAGTCAATTTTCACGACCGGCTTATCCTGAGCGTGCGATGTGGCTGCCAGAAAGAGCGGCAAACACGATAAACCACATACGAAGGCGTAAAACGTTCTCTTGATCATAAACTATAATCCGTTAAGGTATTTACAAGGTTTAAAAACTGGGTTCCCACATTTCCCCATGCCATTCAAAGATAACGCCCCCCTGTAAATCAACCCTATACCATCTTAACGGGTTTATGTACGATGTCAACGTAGCGGTCGCCAATTGCATTCCATGCACACAAATAGTTGCATCCAAAGCCCCCCTATACCTTCCCCCCTATTTCCCTGGGTAATCCCATCCCCTATTTTCCACGATATCTTCCGAAAATGCACCGTCTGCGCACCAGCCACTGCTTTTGCATTTTTTCCAAACCATCTGCGGCCAGCCTCATTCTATTGCAAAACACAGTTATGAAAAAGATCATCAAAACCAATGCGCATGCATTCCTCGATTATGGAGCTGCGCTGATTATGATTGCCAGCCCCTGGATATTGCTTTTCCAGGATGGAACCGCAGCCAAGCTTACGTTCTTTTGTAGTGGCGGGCTCGTACTGCTGCTCTCCTTTTTCACCAACTATGAGGGCGGCGTCGTCCGGACGATCCCCATGTCGTTCCACCTCACGATGGACGTCTTGCTTGGCCTATTCCTGATACTTTCGCCCTGGCTTTTCGGGTTTTATTCCGAAACGTGGCTATGGCACGTCTTGATGGGCGGAATGAGCGTATTCGCCGGCTTGTTTACCACCCACAAGGTACCCGAATTTTTAAGCCTGAAAGGCTCTTGATGTACGGGACGCATTATTCAAAAAAAATTTTCACGATAAAAACGCAGCACGATGACACAGCAAAAAAACAGCCGGAGCAAAGCTCCCCAAGGAAAGCCCTCTTCCGATAAACGGGGCGGAAACGGACCGAAAGACATGCCCAACGATATGGCCGAACAGGAAGCCGTAGAGCAAAATTACCTCGATGAGGACGGTAACCCCGATGCCCAGGTGCATGTACGGCACGAAAACCGCAATGTCGACAAAGGGCGGGACGATCAGGGAAAAACGGAAAAAGGGGAATAACATCCCGACAGGCACCATGCTTTCCTAGATCATCTAAAAAAAATCCATCTAGGAAAGCATCGCTCCGATCAGACACGTTGCCCTGTCGCCATCCTTCCATTCCAACAACCGTTTACTATTCCCTGCGGCTAAAACCGATTGACCATTACGGCGTTCTACCGACAGCAAACTCTTCATGTTAGGCATATGGGAAGACAAAACACGCAAACCAAGGAACCGCGTACCGCAAAGCAAATCCCAAAAGGGCACGTGCAACAGCAGCATCCTGTCGGAGGCCGCCATACGATCCATTGGCAGGCTATCCTCCGCCTGGCGGAGATCACATCGGAGCAGCTGCCGGCCATATTGGCTGCAGCAACCCATTTAGATATCAAGAAGATTCTTCAGGACGAAGAAAAAACACTGAAAAAACATGTCGTCAAGCTGAAGCGGTTTGTCGAGCACCAAAACGATCTATCAGATCCGTCGGCGAATGACACCGTGCGCTCCTTTCAACAGGCACTCACCGACATCCTGCGCGCCAACCAGGGAGGCTGGGTACAAGATCAACAGCTGATCAGCTGGCTGATCCATGTATGCCGGGCGCAAGTTGGGCATTATCAAGCTCTCCTATCCGAACCAAGCTGCGCCGTGCCGCCGGATGCACGGGATCTCCTGAACCAGGGCCTTACTGAAAAAGCCGACCTGGAGCGTTCGCTGGTTGTGATTCGAGGCCGTAGCGCACAGCGCTATGTGGACTGAGGCCTTCGCGATGTCGTGAAACGAACAGTGTATATACCTATTTACTGATTTATGGAACGGAAAACAGTTGTAGAAACTCAGCATGCCATCTTGATCGACCTGCTCAAAAGAAAGCGGTCGAAACCCCTGTACCAACAGGAAGTACCGCCCTATCAGATTACGGTGCACCATTTGGGTACCTATTTGGTGCTGACGGTAGATTTGCCCAACGCCCATACCCTTGTAACCGATCTGCTTCCGGTGCCGCTGCATGATGGGCAAGACGTGTCGGTCCGTAGCCTGGACCAGGGCGTCATTTGTGTGGCCAAAACAGCACTCGGACAGTTCGAAGTACTGCTCGAGCTCACATCTGGGGATATTCCGCTGGTTCACTACCGAACCACGTTTACCCCTGCCCGTATCCTCTCCCTGTCCCCACAGCCCCTGGATCTCCTGCTATTGAAAGGATCGGGCGCACTGCCCCGGGCGGGGACTGTCCACCTGGAGCAAGTGCAGACCCGTTCCGGCGCCTGTTTTGTCGACTTCGGCGCAGGGACAAAAGGCAGCCTCTATTACTTCCAGAACCTTTCGGCATTGCATGCCTATGCGGAAGACATCCAAAGCAGTCTTGCCGATTGTGTGAAAGTTCGATGGCCGCAGCTTGGATTGCAGCTGCCTACCGTGTCGGGAAAAGGACTATCCAAAGGCAAACCTTATGTGCTGCGGGATACCTATCTGCTGTATTTTACCGATACGCCCAAGCGACCGGCCGCTATCGCCCTACAGATCCTACAGGCACAATGCCGGGTATATCGACAGCTTCAAACACCTGTCGTGTCGCTGTACGCCATCGATGAATTTGTGCAACACAGCTTGCGTGACCTCGCTCAGCACAAAGGATGTTGGCAGCAGGTCAAAGCGGATGCCTTTCTCAATGCGTATCTCAACGACTACCAGAATCCCCCCGAGAGTATGGTTCAGCTGTCCGTGCTCCTGCCGGTGCTTCGCTATCACCTCGCTTACCCGAACGCCACCAGTGCGGCTATTGTCGATACGCTCCTTTCGGCCGTTTCCTGCTTCTACGATGAAAAGATACAGAGTATTGCCCGCTGGATGCCGGAGAAGACGTTTCAGCTGGACGAAAGTGAAGAGCAGAAACAACCCCGGATTATGGATGCCTGGTACCTGCACCACCCGTTGCTGAACTTGGCCTATGTCCTGCTCGCGGGAAAGGGCGACGACCTGCTGAAACAGCAATTCATCAACTCGGTGACGTTCTGTAAAAAAGTAGCCAAGCACTTCGACTACGTTTGGCCGGTTTTCTACGATTTGGATACGTTGGACATACTGAAAGCCGAAGCGGCACCTGGCGATGGCGGAGAGAAAGACGTGGGCGGCCTCTACGCCTTCCTGATGCTGCGTGCCCATGAGCTGACAGGCGATCCAAGTTATCTGGACGAAGCGAAACGGGCAGCGCGCTCGCTCAGCCAGTTTGGGCATGAAGTCCTGTACCAGGCAAATAACACCGCCTATGCAGCCGAAGCATTGCTGGAACTGTGGACGGTAACCGGAGACACCGACTTCTTGAAACAGAGCGAACTCTGCCTGGCAAACCTGCTCTGGAACACCGCCATATGGGATATGCAGTATGGACACGCCAAGGAATACTCTTCGTTCCTGATGCTGTTTCCGCTCAAAGACGCACCCTACGCAGCGGTGTATGAAGAACAGGAATGCATGGCGTCTTTTAGCCGGTACCTGCACATGGCGCACCGCAAAAAGGCACCGCTCTCGGCAGAAATTCAGACCTTGCTTCCAGAGCTCGTCAAGCACATTTTAGGGCGGCTTGCGTGTTATTATCCGCCGATGCTGCCGGATGACGTACTGGCACAGGAAGTCAAAACCGGTTACCTCGATAAAAATCGCTGGATTCCTGTGGAGGATCTAGGCGATGGATGGGATCCGGTGGGGACCGTGGGGCAAGAAGTATACGGCGCCGGAGCGCTGTTTCAGGCCTTTGTGAACCAAGCACTTCCGTTAGGAAATAACGAAAGCTATTGTTTTGTAGGGTATCCCATTGTAGAAAAGCGAGCAGTTGACGGTGGCGTTCGTTTCCGAACCGCGGGAAGCAGCACCTTGAGCTACCCCATCCGGTTGTTGGGCCGTCCGAAAAAACGCTATCAGCTGACTGCCGGAAAGGACGTGCTGTGGCTCGATGCCGATAATCCGGTACAGCAACTTCCCGGAGGGACCACCATCACCCTGCGTTGGAAAAGCTAGTTGGTATCGGACACGAGTACGCTAGCGCGAGCTTGTAGCTCGTGCTCTGTATAAGGCACGAGTTAAAAACTCGCGCCAGCAAGGTGAAAAACCCATGACAGCAGGTTTGCTAATTAAGCTAGCGCGAGCCTGCAGCTCGTGCTCGATGTATTAGGCACGAGTTAAAAACTCGCGCCAGCAAGGTGGAAAACCCATGACAGCAGGTTTGCTATTTAAGCTAGCGCGAGCTTGCAGCTCATGCTCGTAAAAACAATAGCTAACCGGACACGAGTACGCTAGCGCGAGCTTGCAGCTCGTGCTCATAAAAACAATGGCTAACCGGACACGAGCATACGCTAGCCCCTGCTATTTATCGTTGTTGTGCCGGAAAAAGCGTGCCGTAGTATTGTTCAAGCTGGTCCATTTCGCCGGCCGAGACGTGGTCAGTTGCGTCATCCGCAAACAATATCATTTCCTGACGCAGTTCGTCTTGTACCAAGGCCAGTGTACAGTTGGGGCTGTGGTTATGGTATATGGCCACACCGACCACCTGTCCGGCATACTGCACGACAAAGAATTGCGTCGTTAGCCGGCTCTCCATGTCGACAATGGTTTCTAGAGCGTCGCCGTAGTGTTCCAGTTCATGCGTTTCCATAGCCCTCTCTTTCTTTCTTACGTCTACCGTACCTTGGGATGCGCTATGGTTCAACCACCTCCAGCGCAATTTCGGTCAGCAGTTCGTCCGTCTGTTTTTCTTCATCCAATGTTTGGGCGAGCAGTGCGCTCACCTCCGGAAGCTCCATCAATTCGGCATAAGTGAGCACACAGCCATAGGCCGCAATTTCATAATGCTCCACTTTCTGCGCCATGGCGATTAGAGCTGCATCGCGGACGGCTGGGGTGTCCGCGAGTTCATCGATAAGGTCCTCTGCTTCGCGTAACAGTCCTTCCATCGCCTTGCTTTTTTTCCGCCGCGGCGAAATGCCCAGTTCCTGAAAAACCAATTTCAGCCGTTCGATGTGCATCTCCGTTTCTCGAAGATGCAGGCGCAAAACGGCTTGCAGAGCATCCCGATGGGCCGCATCTGCCATCCGCTGTAAACCGCTCAACAGTTGGTTTTCTGCCCCCAATAACTCGAATAATTCACCGAGGAGCAGTTCGTGGAGGTGGCCATGTGGCCGATCTTGTCGCATTGTTTCTGTCATAAGTACACGTCGTATTCTGTTTTGCAATTAAATGGCAAGGCGTCCCACCAAACCATCGGGGGATCGGCTCTTCAGCACCTCTTCGATCAGGAGATACCCGCCTTCATCGGCCAGATCCATCGCGTATACCCACCATTCCAGGTTGCGGATACGCCGAGGTAGCCAAAGCAGATCCCGTCCGCCCCCGCTGGATACCGCAATCAGTACGTTGTATCCCTGCTGTTGGAGGCCTTCCAATACGTCGTATGTCAGGTCGGTGTATGCCATGCCCTTGCGCTTTGAGGTAGAACGCAAGCTTTCGCATTCGGTTTAGAAAAAAAGGAATGAAGTCAATTCGTAAACGTGATGGACCAGCATGGTCCTTCGGAAAAAAACAGCGGTCACGCCTTAGTGAGGTTGCTGGTCGACGACCTGCCAATGCTCGAAGAACATATTCAGCCGAGCCACGTCGAAACGATCGATGGGACTGTCTTCGGAGAAGTGCCCGAACATCAGGGTATCCCCCTGTTCGTCGAGCGTCATGGCTAACGTGCAGAACAGGTTGTCGTCGTGGAACAGGCCCACGCCCACAATACGATCGCCATAGGTCACGCGATAAAAATATTTCAAATGCCGATGGCACACCGTGATGGCAGCTCTCAAGGCGCTGCCGTGTCTGTGCAACTCTTGTCTAACCATAGTCACCTTGTTTTACGTTGTGGACACGCCACCTTATTAAAACGGCATTTTGTGCAAAATGTTGCCCCGGCGCTGTAAGCATCGAGCAGCGCGTTTGCCACACCACAAAAAAGAGCAGCGGGTTTCCGCTGCTCTCGTTGTTAACTAATCATTAAAATTGAATCAATGACATCTTCCCTAAGAGAACGTTGCACAACGCCTTTCGTTTGCACATTTTTATTTTTTTTTACGTTGAAGAACACGATAAAAACACGCGCCAGCACGTTCGATAAGAAAGCTAACGCGAGGGGTTAGCTCGTACTCCCGCGGTTAAAACCGATACGCGACACTAGCGAGAAAATTCGCTGGGCGTTGCGGGCGGGCGTAATACCCATCGCTTACCCAATACCGCTTATCCAGCAGGTTATTGCCTTTCACGCTAAGCCGGAATTTAGGATGATTATAGTATACGGTGGCATCCAGCAGTTGGTAGCCGTCCAACACAAATTTATTGGACGCATCGAGGAACGAATCCGACACATAGGTAAAGCCTGTTCCGAACCCCAATCCCTTGAGCGGACCATGCAGCAGCGCATAAGTTGCCCATGCATTGAGTACATGTTCGGGGGTGCCTAGCGCCCGTTTTCCCTCCACGCTCGCATTTGCTTTCAGGAAACGGTTGTGGTTATAGCCATAGCTTGTCAGCACGTTGAAGCCGGGCAGCGGATTACTCATCAGCTCTGCCTCAAACCCTTCGCTTTTCTGTTCCCCCTCCTGAAAATAAAAATTCATATTATCCACGATTCGGTTCATCACGCTGTTGGTCACCTGGATATGGTAGTACGTCAAGGTGGCATGAAGCTTAGCCCCCCATGCGATCTTTGTCCCCCCTTCCAGCTGGTTTGCCCGCTGTGCTTTAAACACCGACACACTCTGATCAGGCTGAATCTGGTTTCCGATATTTTTAAAACCATTCAAATAATTCCCGAAAACCGATATCCGCTCCGGCACGATGTCCAAGGCAAATCCCAGCCTGGGCGACAACGTATGTTGCGTATAGTCGCCCGTCAGCTGACGGCTCAAGGTATTGTATGTGCCCCCGTTGACAAAACGGTCGAAGCGCAAGCCCAGGGAAACATGCAAGCGGTCGAAAAACGTGAGGACATCCGCGATATATGCACCGTACGTATCTTGGTTTGTCTGGTTAAAGCCCGTATTGCGTGCGGCAAGAATGGCCTGCACATCCTCCAGGCGAATGACCGGTGCTTCAGCGAGCCTGTTAAGATCCACCGATTCAAACACCTTGGCTCCGTATCCCAGTCCGTCGTACCGCGTATAACGCAAATTACTGACCCAATCCACCCCGATCACCGCCCGGTTGCGCACACCACCGATCTGAAAATCACCCTTCACGTTCTGCTGAAAGTTATGGCGCGCCGTATTCTCATCCGTAAAAGCCCGCAGGATACGGTCTACCGAATCTCTGTTGCGCCAGATCATATCAAAGATATACAAATCATCGTACGCCCCATTTCCCCAGGCATACTTTGTTTCCGACTGCCAGTGATCTGAGATCCGGTAGTTCCCTTGGAGCAAGATGTTGCTCGATTGCTGCTTGCTTACCAACGAGTTGTCGTTCAAAGACTCGCGATACGGGAGATTCAGGGCATTAAAACTCGTCTCTTGCAAACCGTTGGCAATAAACCAGCCCGCCGGAGTAACCCCTTTGTTACTCGAAAAATCCGCGTCCAAGGACAGCTCCAGCCGATCATTTACGCGGTACGAAATACTCGGCGCAAACAACATCGATACACTGCCCCCTTGGTATTGAAACGAGTTTTCCTGCTGCCGTGCCGCATTTAAGCGAACCAACACATCCTTATTGGCCGTTACCGGCATATTGATATCCGCCGTCAAACGATTTAAATTCCAGCTTCCGGTCGTGAAGCCCACCTCTCCGCCAAAGGTATCGTGTGGTTTTTTGGTGATGTAGTTGATAATCCCGCCGAACGACGTCATTTGTGCGCCAAAGAACGTCGAGCTTGGCCCCTTGATCGCTTCGACACGTTCCACATTGGCCAGATCGATACCCGTCCGCAGATATGTCGCCATGCCGTTCCTGAAATTTTCCGATGTCTGGAAACCACGCGAAAAGAACGCCGGCATACCCGCACCCGTCTTTGAAGGCGCTGCGCCCGGCACGTTGCGGAAGGCTTCGTCGAGCGTAATGGCCAATTGCTCCTTGATCAACTCCTTATCCACCACACTATACACCTGTGGATTCTGCAGGTAAGGAAGATCCATACGTGCGACACTTTCGCTTTCTTTTTTTGACGACACCTGGTACTTCGTGCCGACGACCAAGACCTCGTTCAACTGTTGAGCCGAAGTGGAGAGCGTGACATCCAGCGTGTTGACCCCCTCCTGCACCCGTACCTCGCGTGTCAGGAGCTCCGCACCTACCAATTTCACCTGAACGGTTTGTCTTCCGGTACGTATCGGATCGATTTCATAATAACCGTCCGCATTGGCCATCACGGATTTACCATGCAGGACACTGACCGTCGTAAACGGAGCCGCATTTCCTTCCGCCGTCATGACGCGCCCGCGGAGAGACGCCTGCCGGGGCTGTGCCCGGATCTGCACGTATTGCCCTTCGATCCGGTAGCTGTCTGGATGCAGGCCAAGATCCTCTTCAAGTACCTTTTTTAGTGGTTTATTTGTGGCACGGATGGTTACGCGCTTGGTTTGATCGAGCTGTTCCGAAAAATACGAGAACCGGAGACCATGTTCTTTTTCCAGGGCCTTTAAGGCCTGTTCAACAGATACCTGCTGTAGGGACAAGGTGATGCCGCTAGCATCCGAAGCTGTCTGGGCATGCACGGGCATAGATAAACTGATAATAACAAATAGGATATGAGCCAAGCTCATGCGTTTTAAGATACTTTGCATATTTTTGTATAGAAATAAATAGCTTACGGGTTGTTTCATTTGTTTCCGGCACAACGTTTGGCGATGGGGTGCCGGATTCTTTTTTACACGGGTGTTTCTTTGGGTTTAGGGAGGCATATACAAATCGGTTGGTTCATTATATCGTACATATTAAGGATAGAGGTATACATCGTGTCCGTCTAGCCGATAACGCAGGTTCAAGCTAAAACAGATACTCTCCAGTACCTGTTGGATCGTGGGCGAAGTGAAGGTACCGCGGAACGTTCCTGCCGTTTGGTCCACACCCGTTCCGGCATGTATCCGAACACCGAACCAGCGTTCTACATCCGCCAGCACCTGCGGCAATGGCGCATGGTCAAAATGCAGGACATCTTGTGTCCACAAGCCCATTTCAGCGGTAGGCATATGTACCTTGTCGGAAACCGTTTGGCGGGAGAAACGCACTGCCTCCCCCGGGTGCAGGTGTACCGATCCGTTGCTGCCATAGGCTGTGCAAGCCACTAAGCCGCGCAACACCGAGACCGTTGTCTCTGCCGACTCCCTATAGGATCGGACGGTGAACGACGTGCCCAGCACTTCGACTTTTCCCTTGGCTGTCTTCACTGAAAACGGATGGGCCGGATCGCGCACCACCTCAAACAAACCTTCGCCATGTAGCACGACCGTCCGGGCATCGAAAGGAACCAGATACCAGAGCGTACTCTCTCCGCACAACTGCACCGTACTACCGTCAGGAAGTTTAGCCGTCAACCGCTGTCCGGGATCCGTATGCCATACGTGTAAACGGTATGATGGAGGCGTCACCACGTCCTGCCGAAGAACGAAGAGCCCGATCGACAAGACCGACAGCACGAGCACCACAGCGACTGCGATGGCCATGGGGCGGTACATCGTGCGCGCAGGCGTTGCTCCACGAACTGCCCGCCATAACCTGCGTTCGATGGCCTGGGCGTCGAGGTTTTCGAAGACCTTCCCGTGATCCGGTTCGACCGCACCGCTGTCGAGCCACCGTTCCACCAAGAGGCGTTCCGATGGGCTGCATGTGCCATCGGCATATTTTTTCAACAGTTCGGGTCCTACGTCCTTTTCGTCCATGTGTTTTTATCCTGCATTCTAAGAGTAAGACACATCTGGAAGGCGAAACCCTAAACCATTCGTTATAAAAATTCAATATGTTGGAGCAGGCCGGTTCGAAGAGCCTTTTTGGCCTGCTGGAGATGGTATTCGACGGTCTTGATGCTGATTCCCATACGATCGGCCACGGCCTGGTTCGTCAGGGCCTCCTCATATTTGAGCCGATATACCTCCCGGCATTTTTCCGGTAGGCGGGCCATCAAGTAGCCATGCTGCTCCTCGGCACGCAGCAGGAAGTCCGTGTTCAGTAGCGGCTGAGCCAGCTCGGTTTGCTGGGCAACCGCTTCCTCATGCTGTTGTCGGCTTTGCTGCCCCCTAAAATAGTTAAGCATCCGGTTTTTTGTCGCCCGGACGAGGTAATTTTCGAAATGCGTATGTATATCCAGCCCTTCCCTTTTTTCCCACAAGGTTTTAAAGACCTCCTGACTGATATCTTCGGCGTCCGAATGGCATTCGGTATACCGAAAACACAAGGCATACACCGTTTTCCAATACTGTCTGAATACCCGTGCAAAAGCCCGTTCATCACCTTCGATAAACCGGCGTATGACCTGCTGTTCGGTTTCCTTCTTGAAAAATTTAGGGGTTCGCATCATCGAACAATTTCGGTAAAGCTACCTTTTATTTGGAATAATTCCAAATAAAGAGCCGGTCTGTTTTTTGACAGACCGGCTCTCGACAGCGTTCCAAAAACAAGAAATACCGTTCATATGCGCTACAAACGGAGTCCCTGCTTGTTTCTCCGCGTTTTTACAGGCTATTTACTTTTTCCACAACGGGCCAGCCTGCACTATCCCACGTCATTTTTTCAATCCGGAGCTTTGGTTTGCCGCCATCCTGCGCATCATAGCCATGGAAAACCAAGTACTCCTGACCACGGTTTTCCAAAACGGCATTGTGCCCCGCACCGTACCACCGCGGATCCGGGTCCAAGACCTGTTTGCCACCGCCCTTTGCCAGATCCACGCCCTGGTCATCCACATATGGGCCTGTAACCCGGCTGGAACGTCCCACGATCATCTTGTAGGTACTCCGCGGTCCCTTGCAACAGTAATCAATGGAAGCAAATAGATAATAGTATGCCCCTTTTTTATAAATGAACGGTGCCTCGATGGCATTTCCGCCTGCATCTTTCGGATTGTCGTCTATAGCTGGCGGATTGGATGCCGAAGGATGCCTTTTGCGGCTCGCTATGGTGGGAATTCCCTGTATATCCTCCGCTATGCTGCCCCCATCTGCTCCCAACTTCACCAACTTCAGTCCATCCCAAAACGATCCAAAGCTTAGGAAAGGATTTCCTTTTTCGTCCCGGATAAAATTAGGATCAATCGCGTTCCAGTTCGTTTTGCCCGGAAAAGATTGAATAATCCGGCCATGATCCGTCCACTTGTAGTCCGGATCATTCGGGTTAAGCGTTGGAGTCGTTGCTAATCCAATGCAGGATGTATTTTTCCCAAAGGCTGATATACTGTAATAGAGCAGGTATCGTCCGTTGTGGTAACTGATATCCGGCGCCCAAATATGGCCTGTAAATGTCGGCACAGCCTCTACCGCCCAAGCCGGCGGATCGCTGAACACCGGCGGATGCGCCGTCCACTCGTGGAGATCCGTCGACGACATCACGGAAATACCCTGACCGGTCGCAAAAAGGTAATATACCCCCTCTTGCACGATCAGCACCGGATCGTGCACGATGACCTCCCCCAGTCGTTGCTGCGCCACACCCGTTGTCCATAACAACACGCCCAGCACACATGGTAGTAAATTGTTTATTTTCATATCTTTCATGGTATGGTTTTATCTATTCGACCAGCAGTGTCTGTTTCAACCGCACGGCAGTAATCCGCCAGAATGTCCCATCGCCAGCCCCCTTGTTTGGAAGTGTTCCGACAAAACCCAACGACACGGTTGTGGATTGTGCGAGCGTAAAGGAGAGCTTATGTGTGCCTACGGTGTTTGTCTTCAGAAAGGCCAGCGCTCCACCCACATCACTCCCATTCGGCAAACCATCTCCCTCCGCAGCCACTGTATAGAATTCGCCACCCGCCGTACAGTCCGGAATATCCATCTCGAAGGTATAGAAGCCCGCCGGGAGGTTGACCTGCTGGTAGATCTTCCCGTTCGTTATGCTCGCCATATTATCAGCAGACCACCCCGCCTCCATAGCGAGAAACGGCCCATTAAACCAATAGTCGACACCGCCGAAATAGTGCCCGTTCGCATCTTTAAAGTTCCGTACGGCGAGGTTCGTCTGCCAATGCGCCGGAATCCCCCAACGGTCCGACCGTTGAGTCGTTTCGATAGGTACCGCCGTGTTTTTGAGGTATTGCGCAGTAACATCCCGTGCCAGACCAATGGTTCTATAGGTCGTGGCAAAGGTATCGATACTCGTCGATTGGGGTAAAAAAAGCGTTCGGTAGTCTACGGTTTTCGCGGTTTCCTGTATATCGGTTACTATCGTTTGCATACTCGCCAGCGGTACCCGCACGACTTTCTCTTGTCCGGTCGTTGATTTGTATTTTATTTCGGTAGCAAATGGTCCGGCCGAGAGATCCATCTCAAGCCAGTCGATCACTGCCTGGCCGTTGTTCAGCACCGCGTTGCCGATCAAGCGGTTGTTCAACCCATTCTGATAGCGGGAACCAAAGGAGCGCCCCACCACCGGCACGACGACCGATCTGTTCCCCAGCTCATCATAAGTGACCAACGCGAGGCTAACTATCCCTTCGGGCATAGGCAGCACATATTCGAAGACACGCGATTCTTTCATCGCGGCATCCAGCGGAACCCCTACCGAATCTTTCCCGTCGTTCCAAAACACGCGCACTTCACTGATCTTCGGATCGGGCTTCAGTATAGCCCTTATTTTCACCCGTTCGTTACCGGAAAGGATACGTACCGAGTCTGGTTTTCCTACATAGGTAATTTCCCCTTCATCGATATACTCCTTAAACTCATCCCATTTTGAACAGGATAGGCAAAAGGCCAAGACACAGATGGGGAGCAACACACGCACCATCTTTTTTATATATTGGATGTTCATAGCTTACTAGTTTATTCGTTTCAGACCCGGCACCTTATTGGGCAGAGCCATATACTTCTAATTCGTTGATGCTCTGCGCCGTTCCTCCTGCAAAGTTTTCCAAACAACGGATACGGATGTAGCGTACTTTGGGCGCCTGTAAATCCACCTCCCAGTTGAAACCAGCTGCTGCCGTGGCTTGATCCTCTGCATTATCCGTACCGTACGGCAGGCCCGAGGGCTTCACGACCTCATAGCTGCCGAGCAGCGTCCAACTGGCATCCAATGCGCCTGACAAGGATGGGCTGGCCGAACCATAGATTTCAAATCGCTTCATGGTACTCAGGTAGTAGTAGCGCACACCTTCCGGAAACGGGCGTATCCAGATCCTACTGATCTGTGCCAGCGTCCCGGTATCAAAGGTAATCATGTGCGGTTGATCGCCTCCGTTGATCTGATGCGTAAAGCTCGTGTACGGCCAGCCCAAGCGACCGTCCCATGCGTATTGGAGCGCAGCACCATTGGTCACCTGCGGAGCGTCGCCCGGCAGTACAAACGTTCGAAACTTGCCGGGATCCAATTTTTCTTCAAAAATAGGTTTTACCGCCTTGAACAGCGTGTCCGAGTTATTTCCCCAACGGTCTTTCACATAGATCGCAAACTCTTGTTCCAGGGTATCCAATCCCCTGATTTTTGATACGATTTCATCTGTTTTGGTATAGACCGATTTAAAATTATCCCGTTCAAACTCGTTAAAGCTGTTTTTGCGCATCACGATGATGGAGATATTATCCCGTGTCGGATTAGCCGCCGATAGATTGTAACCCCCAAAGGCATTTACCACCTGTATAGACTCAAAAACCTTTCTGAAGGGAGCTTCCAGGGGTTTCACCTTGACCACCACCGGATCCGAAAGCACTTCGTTCCGACTGACAGCATACAGTGTAATATCGTGCTGTTCCGTGTCGGCAAAGCCTTCGACAAGAAGCGTATCAACAAAAATAGACGATTTTACCTCCGCATTTTCGCCCGTACCGTATTGATACACCGCCTTTACATACAGTAAGTTGGCATCTTTAGGCAGCTTATAGGTAATTTTTGCTTTTCCGGGCAGGTTGGTCACGGCTACATCCGTCACAACCCCCGGTTTTTCACTGTTGTCGCCATGCGGAGTCCGAAACTCAAGTTCCTGTTTGCAGGCCGTAGCCAGTACAAACAGTGCCAGCAAGGCAATATATCGAATGATGTTATGTCGTTTCATATTTGTATTCTTAATGAAGCATGCTTATTTCTTACCAGCCTAAATTTTCGACCAACAAAGGATTTCTTCTCGTTTCGTAATTCCCTATCGGCCATAGGTAATCGCGCGGAGCGATAAAGGTCTGGTTGAAGATTGTCTTTTCCACATTATAGGTCTCCAGGGTTTTCCCGATCATGGTGAAGCCCGTGATGTCCTTATTCAGCTCCTCGGCCGCTTGTTTCCACCGACGGAGATCCCAAAACCGCTGTCCCTCGAAGGCCAGTTCAATGAGGCGCTCACGCTGGATAATGGCACGAAGACCTTCCTGCGATTGATACTTAGACGGATTTCTGGAGAATGCTGTCCACGACGCAACGACACCTTGCAAACCTGCCCGTGTCCGGATAGGGTCTACATACTGTATGGCTTCGCTCGATCCGCCCTGCACTTCATTGAGCGCTTCGGCGTACGACAAGTACAGCTCCGCCAGGCGTATTTCCGGCCACGGGTACGTTTTCCATGTAGGCGCATTGGTGGTATTGGTGGTCGATTCCCAATGCACCAACTTCTTGATAAAATAGCCTGTTTCGTTCCAGTTGGTAAAATGTCCGAAGCCCGACCGTTCCGCGTTCTTCGCCTGCACATACATGCCCTCTTCATCACTTCCGTTGGTCCTTCCATCTTTCATGTACCAACGTCCGCCGTCAAAGCCTAAGCTTGCATAGAAACGCGGTTCGCGGTCATAGTTTAGGCGAGCCGTCACGTAGCCAGGTTCCACATAAAAACGTTCGCTCGCTACAGCCGTACGCGGCGCCATATAGTTGCCGAAATCTAACGTTTTATCCTCTTCGATCGGCACCCCGTTCTTGCTGTAGTACTGCTTCGCAATTTTAATGGGCGCACCCCACACCCCTTGCAACTGAAACCGGTCTACGTTGCTTCCCCGCGCCAGTGGCGGCATACACAATGCTTCGTTTACAAAATAGCTGTTGGACAGCCCCCATACCACTTCGGCGCCCCAGCGCTCGGTGACTGCGCTCCGAATGCTGATTTGTGTTTTCGTTTCTTCGCTCAGGTTCAGGCGGTCATTGGTGTAGGTATACAGCGCCGCACCATTCTCCTCGGCCATGTCAATAGCCGCTTTTGCAGCGTCGCGCGCTTTCTCCCACTTGGTTCCGTCGAACGTCGGATTGAATAAGGCTACCCCCTCTTTATCCCGTACGGCAGCATAATCCGCATTGCCATTAAACAGTGGAGAAGCAGCCAGCATCCATAACCGTGCTTTTACGGCCAGGGCAATGGCTTTTGTCGCCCGGCCAAGCTCCGTGTTTTCGTCTACGATGCGCGGAGGCAACTTGGCGGCTGCCTGGTCCAACAAGTCAGACATGTACGTCACACACGCATCGACAGGTTGGCGTTTGTAGTACAGCTCCTCTGGTGTAGCTGATTCTGGGGCATTCACGTCTACGATCGGAATTGGGCCATACATCCGAAAAAGATGGAAATGATAATATGCCTTTAAAAACTCCACTTCACCCAACCAACGTTCGCGCTCGGCAAGCGGCAGGTCAGGGACTTTCGTCTCATCGCCCACATTTTCCAAAAAGATATTGCAGTGGCGGATGGCTTCAAACAAACGTAAGTAATTGAATCGCCCATCGCCTCCCTTAAGGTCGCCTCCCCACTCATTGAACAGCGGAGCTCCGACATTTTGCTGTCCCTGTGCAATACGGAAAGCCGGATGCCAATGCACCTGATCATCCTGTGGCAGCCAGATCTCATCACCGGACATCATCCCCGCATTGAACCAACCGTCGCCGTGCTTAGGTAGATAAGCGTAGCACGTAAACAGGTATTTTTCAGCTTCTGTACGCAGCTTAAAGGCGTGTTCGATCACCGCAATATTGTCGGGCACAATGTCCAGGTACTTGGTACACGAATACATACCCGCTGTAGCAAACAGCAGGGCAAGTCCAAGAACTTTCGGTATGGAAGATTTTACTTTATTCTTTTTCATGGTTACGTACGTTAACGTTATAGATTAATTTGGACACCGAGATTGTACACCGACTGCAACGGGTAATTCATCCCTTTGCCGCGCATTTCCACATCCCACAGCTTAAACTGGCTCATCACAAACAGATTGGTTGCCGAAAGGTAAACCCGCGCATGTTGAATATGCCATTTGCGCAGTCCGGTAATGGTATACCCTAGATCGACACTTTTCAAGCGTAAGAATCCACCATTCCGCAGCCACCAGGTCGATTGTTGCGTATTGGAAGGAACCCGGTTGTTGCTCAGCCGCGGCCACATCGCGTACGAGTTCGGATTCGCTTCCGACCAATAATCACTCGCAATAGCGTTTAACAATCCGGTTTGGTAGCCATTGCTTTGATAAAAAGGTTGAATCTGTTGGGCATCGATAAAAAACGAATACCGAGCGGCGCCTTGGAAAAAGAAACCGAAATCCAGCTTCTTGTAGGCGAATGTCGATCCCAACCCGTAAATGATCTCCGGCTCCGTTGGATAGCCCAGTGCGACCATATCGTCGGTATTGATCTGTCCGTCCTGGTTGATATCGCGGTATTTGATGTCGCCGGCCCGTAGTTGGGCATCCGAGAACTGTAGCGGAGAATTGCTTACCTCTTCGTCGTCTATAAAGAGCCGTTCGGCAATATATCCCCATTGCTGATTAATGGAATACCCCTTCCGGGATAAGTATTGCAGTTCTGTGGGATACGGGAGCTCATCGATTCGATCGATTTTCGACGCGGCATAGGTAAATGTCCCACGAGCATCCATGCGGAAGCTTTCCGAGAAATTTTTCCGGTAGTTCATGGACACATCGATTCCCTGGGTACTTACCTTTCCATAGTTTGAAACGGGAATGGCCATCAATCCCGACGCATGGTCAATTCCGGAATTCGGCTGCAAAATATTGCTCCGCTTTTGGCTAAATCCTTCCACGACAATATCCAGTGCATTGGCAATGCCGATATCCAATCCGACATTCAGGACACGGGACTCTTCCCAGGTAATACCAGCATTGGCATAGCGGGATATGGATACCCCGTTCCGCGAATATACCCCGCTGCCATCATTCCGTCCGAAGGAAGCCCCATAAGCCGTATTGTTCAGGTTGACATTCGAGAGATAAAAGAAACGTTCGTTGGCATTACCAATCGCATCATTTCCGACAATACCATATGTAGCCCGGATTTTAAGGTTGGAGAAGACCGAACGCAGGGGTTCGAAGAATTCTTCTTCCGACAAGCGATACCCTACTCCAAACGATGGAAAGAAACCCCAGCGCTTGCTCTTGTCAAAACGTTCGGATCCGTTGTACCCGAAGTTAAATTCGGCCAGATACCGATCCTTAAACCCGTACGAGAAGCGCCCCGATACGCCCAAGTTCCGTGCAGGCAACGAGAGGATGACGTTGTTGGCATTGGCCGTTTCGTAGTTGGAGAGGTACGAGATCAACATGCCGCCTACAGCATGTTTCTCCTTAAATGTCCGGTTGTACGTCAGCGCTGCTTCTGCCCAAAGCCGAGAGTCGACATCCTTGGCGTCCTGTACATAATCTAAGTTCTCCCGGCCTACCGGCTGCAGGGAATTGACCGATCCATCATTCAACGCCCTCAAGCTGTAGGACTGATCCTGCGGGTTCACCATCGCCTCATAATAAAAAGGTATATAGTTCCGGTTGATCCGGTAATACGACATGCGCCGGAGGTATCCCATCGCCCGGCCAGACAATCCGGGCGTAATAAATGCCAGGTTCTGCTTCACCTCAATCTGCGGCATCAGATTCGATGTTTTGTACTGCTGATACCCTTTCACCATCTCAGCATAGGGGTTTACATACATTGTCGAACTCAGGCTTAGGTCAGAATTTCGCGTTTGTGCCGATCCAAATAACGGGTGTTCGATAAAGGGCAGCTTCGACGCCGGGTACACCGCGGGGAACATAACCGGATTCGCATTGAGGGCATTCCGATACGTCTGTTCACCCCCCGAGATCCGTTCGTTACGCTCATTGTATCCCCCAATAGGCCCCGTGTAATCGTCAAATTGCCCATACATACGTGCAATAACCGTCGTCGAATTGGTAACATTAAAATCTACGTTAATCCGCATCGAATAGTTGCTGAGACTGATGTTGCTGTTGAAGTCGTTTATCGGCTCCACGTTCAAGATCCCGTTATCCTTATTGTAGGTTCCCGCAATATAATAGCGAGCACGAGGCGATCCCCCTGTTACGTTTAGGTTATAGCCTTGATTAAAGGTGTATGGTTTGAGCAGCTGGTCAAGCCAGTTGTTGTTCGGAAACAGATACGGGTCCGCTCCGGCCACCGTGCTGTTAATCTTGTTCTGTGAGTACGGTTCCGCTGCCGTCGGATTTCGTGTCAGCACGGCTTCGTTGGCCATCCGCATATACGTGATGTTGTCTGCAAACTGAAAGTTCTTTGTATTGGAGGATACTCGGCCCTCTGCACGGAAGTTAAACTGCGGCGTTCCATCCTTACCCATTTTGGTATTGATCAATACCACACCATTGGCACCGCGAGCACCATACACTGCCGCGGCGGCAGCATCCTTCAATACCGAAAAGTCCGAGATATCATCCGGTTGCAGGCGAGCCATATCTGTCGGCGACGACTCGACTCCGTCGATCAGAATGAGTGGATCCATTTTTCCTGTTCCGAACGACGAAAGCCCCCGGATATAAAATGTGGAATTGTCGGTACCGAGTCCCGGTTCGCCACTGCTCTGGAAAGCGACCATCCCTGCTACCTGTCCGGCCAGGGCGTTGGTCAGGTTGGAAGAAGCCGTTTTCAAGTCTTTTACATTGACTGTGGTGATCGAACTCACCATGCTGGTTTTTTTCTGCGTCCCGCCGAAGCCCGTCACCGTGACCTCTTCGATGGCCGATTCGTCGGAGATCAGCTGTACATCGAGCTCCAGGACATTGTTTTTACCCACGGTTTCATTAGCTAGTTTGATGGTCTTCGGCTTAAAACCGACGGAGAAAAACGTGATGTCTGCTTTTCTGTCCGTTCGTAGGCTGAACCGGCCAAATCCGTCGGTAGACACCGTTTGCACAGACGATCCCACGACTTTAACGGAAACTCCCGGCAACCCGGCGGTCGAATCGCGGACTACCCCCTTCACCTCGATCTGATCCTGCGCATAGACGTCGGCAAACACCGGATTCAGCAGCGTGAAGCATAAGGTTAAATAAAATAGATACCTCATAAGTTAAAAATTAAATGGTTAGCGCTCTTGTTTAGCTGTTCATATTAGGCATAGTAATAGCTGTTTAAATGTTATAATAACATTTAAAAAAATGGAAAGTAAAGTTCCTTTAAGGCCTATGAAAAACTACTTACCTTTTGGTGTTAATGGTGCTAATACTTGTGTCTATTTTTTTTCGGTTTATAATATCTTATCACAAATATGATACAAAAAAATATAAATGTCAACAGTACGCTTAATTATTTTTTCATCGATGCTTCGCCACAGGGTCGGCAGCTGCTAAAAACCTCGTCTTTAGCAGTCTGCAGGAGCTTTTGAGTTTTCAGGAAGTAGTTTATTTTTCGTTCAAGGGTACAATTCGGGTTCGAACATCCTGTAAGGGCAGGACGCCGTTTCATCGTCGTAGGTACCTACGGGCGTATGGAATAAAAAAACGTTCGTCTAACGTTTAGGGAGCTTGTCAAACGTTAAGACGTCTGTTCCTCTTGCGTGGCGACCGACCACATATTGCCGGCGAAATCCCGAAACATCCCCCGTTTATCCAGCTCCCCTTCTTTGCGCACCGGCGTTTCCAATCCTTCGCAACCGTAGGCCAGCGCCTTTTGGTACACCGCATCCACATCGGCAACATACGCATGCAGGAGTGCCGGTATCGGCGGGTAATCGGTGTTCGCCTCAGCAAACATAATTACGGAATCGCCGAGTTTGACCTCTCCGTGGAGGACTTTCCCATCCGGGCGGTCAAAGCGCCGCAGCAGGCGCCCGCCAAATACACGTTCGATCAAATCAATCAGTTGGTCTGCCTCCTGCATCACGAGATACGGAGAAACAGCTTGATAACCATCAGGTTTAAATGTTCGCATCCTGTTTCTGTTTATGGAGCTTCCGCTTCCGTGTAACCTACTAAAGGAACCAAAAAACCGCGGGATGGTTCAAAAAAATCCCGATTCTGCTTACACATCAATTGCTTACCGTACGCTAGCCCGAGGTGCAACTAGCGCGAGGATGCAGCTCGCCGTGCTCCGGTAGAGGTATAATCAACTACAGGCACGAGTTAAAAACTCGCGCCAGCAACCTACATTACATACGCTAGCGCGAGCTTGCAGCTCGTGCTCGCTACATTAAACCACAATAATCGATTTATTTTAGTTTGGTAGGTTGACCATGCCGATAAACGGATAATCATCTATCGTTTCTAAGGCTTCCGTAATGGAGTAACACAATTGGTACGTTTGCTCCAGTTCTCTTTTAACTTGCGGGAAATCCTCTTTTTCTATTTTTTCAAAAATCCAAGTAGGTTTTAATGGGTCGGCGTTAAACGTAGTGATGATTGCGGTGTAGCCGTTACGTTGCGCTTCTTTAAGCCTATCTTTCGTTATTCGTGCTAAATCCATAGCAAACTAAGATACAAAAAAAAGATAAAAATAGAAAATGTATCCCGTTGAAGGCGTGGAAGCACGTTCGAATTTAGCTAGCGCGAGCTTGCAGCTCGTGCTCCGTAGAAATACAATCAGCAGCAGCCTATCACGTACGCTAGCGCGAGCTTGCAGCTCGTGCTCCGGTGAAATACAATCAGCAGCAACCCATTACATACGCTAGCACGAGCTTGCAGCTCGTGCTCTGGTAGAAATACAATCAACTACAACACATCACTTACGCTAGCGCGAGCTTGCAGCTCGTGCTCCGGTGAAATACAATCAGCAGCAACCCATTACATACGCTAGCGCGAGCTTGCAGCTCGTGCTCCGGTAGAAATACAATCAGCAGCAACCCATTACATACGCTAGCGCGAGCTTGCAGCTCGTGCTCTGGTAGAAATACAATCAACTACAACACATCACTTACGCTAGCGCGAGCTTGCAGCTCGATATATATCGCTAATCATTGAAAAACTTTGGTAAAATTTTTGCTTAAAAAAACAGAATAAACTAATTATGAACGACGCGTACAAACTGAAACTGCCCACACCGATCCGACGCATTACGGACATCACGGGCAAGCATTTTTCGCACTGCCGCTACCCCATACACGTTGCACAAAAAGCCACGCTGGTGGAGCTGGACAACGCACGGCTGATCCACCAGAAACTCCATTACGACGATTTTCGGATCGATACCTACCAGCTGGACGCGCACGAGGATTTCCCGATCGGCTACTGCATCGACCAGGACAGTATCTTCTTTAATTTTGTGCTCAACGGCTACGTAGGTTTCTTTACGGCCGAAGGCGAAACCATTCTCGAGGCCCCGCCCTGCACGTTTCACCTGTCGGCGCTGAAAACCGGACATTACAGCGCACGCTGCCAACCGGGGCAGTCCGCTGTCGCTATTGTCTCCGTGGCGCCGCACTGGATGGCATCTGCGGTAGACAAACGACCTATACTTGCGGAAGCCGTGCACGATCTCTTTCACTCCAACAGGCGCTTTGATACCCTTCCCTGCTACGCCATTGACCAGGAGATCCACACCTGGTTACGCGCCGTGCTCCACTTTAACATCGACAACGCCTTTCTCCAGAAACAGGCACTGGCCTATCATATGGGGCTAGGCCTGAACCATTACGAAGCACTGACCGCAGCTACCGGCATGGGCAAAAGCTACCTGGTGAAACGGCATATCGACACGGTAGGCTATACCGCTGCACTGAACATGGAGGCCCTGGCGCAGATCGTCTCCCTTTCCGAGCGCACCTTGCAGCGCAGTTTCCACAAATATTACGGCATTCCGATCCGTCAGTACCATGCCCAAGTGCGGCTAAGAAAAGCACAGGAACTTATCGAGCAGCAGCACATGCCGATCAAAAAAGTATGCGCGCTTATGGGGTATGGCGATGAAAGTTATTTTCGGAAAACCTTTAAAGAATTCCGGTCCCAAATAAGGCCATGTGGTCGGTTCAACCCATGGCAAGACGAACCAGCGAACAACGAATTTTGTATCTTGAACCGATGAACATTCACAGACACGCATGAAACAGAACGCATATGACGAACAGCCCTTCTTCGAACAGTATCAACAGATGAACCGTTCGATCAACGGACTAGCAGGCGCCGGCGAATGGCCCGCACTGAAAAAGATGCTCCCAAGTTTCGAGGGCAAAACCGTACTTGACTTGGGGTGCGGTTTCGGCTGGCACTGCCGGTATGCCCTTGAAAACGGAGCTGAGGCCGTCACCGGCGTCGATCTCTCCGAAAACATGCTCCGCAAGGCGAAGGCGATCAACGATCTCCCGGGGATCACCTATATCCGGAGTGCCGTGGAAGATATCACCTTTCCGGAACAGGCGTTTGATTGCGTGATCAGTTCCCTCACGTTTCATTACGTCCCAAACATGGACCTGCTGTGCGCGAATATCAGCCGTTGGCTCCGTCCGGGCGGCAGTTTCGTATTTTCCGTTGAACACCCCGTATTCACGGCCATGGCCGAGCAGGATTGGGCCTACGACGATACAGGAGCAAAAGCACATTGGCCCGTCGACCATTACTTTGAAGAAGGGAAACGGGAAACACATTTTTTGCAGCACAACGTCGTTAAATACCACCGGACACTGAGCACGTATTTCGCAGCGTTACTGGCCCATGGCTTTGCGATCAAAGGCGTTATCGAGCCGCAGCCAAGCGAAGAAATGCTAGCTCAGGTGGCCGATATGGCAGACGAGTGCCGGCGGCCTATGATGCTGATCATCTCTGCAGAAAAAACAGCACGCCCCCTTCCCTGATCCCTCGCTTTTTTCAAAAACAGGAGTTGAACCGACATTTTCAGCCTAAAAATGCGTGATTTTGTCGTTTCAACCCCTACCCTATGTTTGTCCTTCCCCCGAAATTTGTCTGTTATGGAATTCGAAAAAGGACAGATCGGCAACCCCATAGCGGTACACATCAACGGACGTAAAGACACGCGGTATTCTACAACCCATGCGCGCCCCGCCCATACCCATTTCCCGATCAGGGCGCGCCACGCTGACACGTCCGAAAACGAAGACACCAACTCGTTATTACACCCTCTATTATTTTGCTTTGGGTGTCGATACGTTTAGAGATCAGTGAAAGTAAAGAAACTATTTTCGTTTGCTCGAATAATGATGGAATTGTAATTTTTAACTCTTTAAGATCTTGTAGATCTAATTTTCCAGCTCCAATACCAGTACCAGTTACCATATTTAGAAGCTTAGTTTCATTAGCTAAAAGCCAATTTAAAATATAATCAATTATATGAATTTAACGTAAGAGACAGACAGAGTTTCATCAAATTTCTTGGTGTGTTGCGCCAGGATTTGCTCCAACATTCTGAAACCTGGGAAAACAAAACCTTACCTGATTTTCTGGAAGCTTTAGCGACATATACAGAAGATATCCAAGGATATTATGATAATACAAACGCAAATGTAGATGCTGAAAAAGCTGCTTGGTCAACATTTGCCGATATTTTCAGGGGAGCTAAAGTTTACGAGTAATAATACAAAATGTTCGCATATTTACGAGCGAAGAGCATTTACAAAATATACCGACGAAAACTACGGAATAACATATGAACATAAAGATTAGTGTCAATAGAGATTTGAATGCAGATGACGTTCTGCAACTTTACCAAGCTAATAAATGGACAGCAGCGGAAAAACCAAAACTGCTGATGAAAGCCCTCTTGAATTCGCATTCTTTGATCACTGCATGGGATGGTACAACATTAGTAGGTCTCGGCAATGCTATTTCTGATGGGTATCTCGTGGTATATTATCCACATCTACTAGTGCTACCCTCCTATCAAGGCAAGGGGGTTGGTCGTTTGATTATGGATAAAATGCAAGAGATTTATAAGGGTTTTCATATGCAGATGCTTACTGCTGACGGTAAGGCTATTGAATTTTATAAAAAGAACGGTTTTGAACGAGCAGGACAAACAGAGCCGATGTGGATCTATTCTGGAGGTGACCATTAAAGTATAGGAAATAGCAAAGTTCAAGCAAATATTGTCAGTAATAATGGAATGATACATACATTAGAAATATCATATAACAATTCCTTGCTAGATTCTAACCCACAAAGGAAGAGGAACTGGTTTTACTATTTATTTATGGGCAAACGTGCTGAATATAATAGATTAAAAAAACTTGCACGTGTTGCCTATTGGTGGATAGAAATTGACGATATAAATAATTCAGTTACAAGGAAGATTCCCTTTGATGTTTTTAAACATTCAATAAGAGGATTAAGTGACGCGAAACTAAATTTAAACTCCATTCAACCCGTAAAGGACATAGATATAGAGCTGTTTAACGATATGTGGAGTATATATGACAAACAAGATTTCAACGAACTTGTGCAAATACATTCCAAATACTTAAAAAACTGGAAAAGCACTGACAAATTTGATCCCCCCGTGTTTCCTTCAATAATAATTGATTTAAAAAATCCAAGAGACATTATTGAGCTAGAAACGATTGAAGAATTGGTAAACCAAGTTGATTATGTTGGGTATGAATGGAATGAATCAGAACGATTGATTGATTGATTCGAAAGGAAATATGTATAGCACCGAATACCTAAATTTTGGACATCCAGTTGGCGTTGTTTTACCAAACGAAATTGAAGGAAGTATCACGAACGAAGAATTAATCCTTTTAATAGGGAATAACAAACTTAACTTTAAAATTATACATTAAATTACTACCAACAACAAGGGTAGCTGTTGTACAACGATGATCTTCAAAGAATGGAGCTCAAATTGTGATTTATTAATATAAAATTGAAAAGAGTACTCTCAACACGTAAATAGAAATCTATGGAAGATAATTGGAGTAAATATGGATTTTCAAGTACTATGGGGCCAAAATTAAGGAAACTAGTGCAAAACCAACTTGCTGATGAAGTAAATACGAGGGTTTTCTCTGTAATGACCAGACAGAACATCATTGGGAGTATGTGATAGAAATGTAAAAATCAAATCTGTATTTGATAGTTAAAACTTGATGTATACTTTCATTTCAGAGTAACCTCCTACCGTAAACGTAGTTTTTAAATAATTTTAAATACAAACACACTGAAGTAATGGCTTATAACAATGAAACTGTCAATCGAGTCCGTGAAAGACTTGCCATGGAAGAAAATATTGAAGTTGAAGAAAAGGAAATGTTTAGCGGACTAGCTTTTCTTGTGAATGGGAAAATGTGTATCAATATCAGCCATGACAATCTGATGTGTCGATATAACGCTGAACTGGAAGATGAGGTTTCAACAAAGAATGGTTTCTTACCCATGATTATGAAAGGAAAGCAACTAAAGGGCTATTGTTATGTAGAACCTATCGGTTTTCAAAACCCCGATGATTTTGAATATTGGATAAAAATCTGTCTTGACTATAACCCAACTGCAAAAGCTTCCAAGAAAAAATGAAAAATGGAAACTGAGCCAATTACTTACTTTCGCTGAGCTGATACTTTCCGGCTGTCGCCACCATGTACTAAGGTAACACCGCTACCAATGAACAAAGAGTGAATACCCTTCCCCAAAATACCTGTGATTCCATAACTCAAATGTATTAGCCCAAAATAATGAAACCTATGCGCAGCATTGTATTCGACTAATAGGCACGAGCTGCAAGCTCGCGCCAGCGGAAAACGCACGCCAGCATAAATGACCCAATTAGTGGGTAGTCAGGACGATGCGTAAAAGCTCTGTATATGAAGATACTCCGCCTCTTCATCCTTTTTCGGTTCAGTAATCACTTTGCAGTTTTGTCTTGCCGGATATTTTCAACCTTTTATCGTAAAGCCAACTCATTATTCCACGGTTATATCGCGTGATAGTGAAAACATGTTTGTACATTTATCATGTGTAAACAGAAGGACATTCCATCGACGAAGGCTTGGTAGAGAAGAAGAAATTAGTCAAGTTTTGCAAAGGATGGGTTGTAAAAACAAACTGCAAGTATAGCCATAAAAACGACCATGAAACGACTCGTAAACTCCCCTTTGAAAATACTGGGATTATTAGCCATCGCGATCGGAATCTTGATTACAGTTCTGACATATGGTTACCTCATTGTTTTAGGCCTGATCCTAACCGGGGTTGGATTAACTTCGTACCTCATTGATTATGCGATTAGAAGCTTTTCAAAGAATAGACGAATCTTTTGGGCTGGGCAGGTTATATGTACAATGCTGTACATATCAACGTTCTTTGTGGCTTATATGGAATGGCAAGAACACAATAAGATCGTTTTCCCAAAGGAATTTAAAGGGCAGGCCGGTATTATTTTTGGCATCGAAGGTTATCCCGAACTGCCCAAAACAATGTTTTGGAAGAAGACAATTATCATCCCTGATGATGGGATACTCATCACCTCTACAAAAATGGAAGATGTTCCCAATATAGTTCGCTTTGCATTCTCCAACAATACAGAGATTGATCCTGAACACATCATTTGGAATCCTAATTCAGAAATGGACTGTATCGTTTCTGACAGTAAGATAGAAGCTTGGCTCTTTCAAATAGAAAGCGAGAGCGCAGCGGTTAAAGATCTAATGACTTCCTTGTGCAATGAAATAGCATCGAACAAGAAAACAAGCATGTATAAGAGTTTAGATCGTGCGATATCTTCAGATGGCAACGGTCAACATCTACGGCTTTTAAATAGAGACTTGACGTCACTTCCGGATGGCCTTGAAAAATTCAGCCTGTATGAGATAATATTGACTGGTAATAACTTCAATGATGTGCCTGAACAGATTCTTCAGATCACCTCCCTTGAACACTTGATTATGGCTGTTAATCCGATCATTGAATTCCCGTGCAAAATCACACAACTTAAACGCCTTAAAAGTGTCTCCTTTGCAGAGACAGGTATTAAACAGATCAATTGCGATCTTTCTCTATTGGACAGTTTGGAACATTTTGACTTATCAAGGAATGGGCTGGCAACATTCCCCGAGCGCATCAAATCGATACCAAATCTAACTTGGCTTTCTTTACACGATAATCAGCTTACCGATTTTTCATTTATCGATAGTCGATTAAGCAAGCTTGAAACACTTGATCTATACTCGAACAAGATCAAAAGCATGTCAGCGGAGACTAGATTTCTTGGAAATTTAAAGGAACTTTTACTATTTGATAATGAAATAGACCGCATACCGGACAATATTTCTGATCTTAAACATTTAGAAAAACTTGAAATTTGGGACAATCCAATTCAATATATTTCCCCAAATATATCCCGATTGACCAAGTTGAAAGCCATGCGGATTGATGACGATTACCTAACGCAGAAGGACAAGGACAACTTAAAAAAATGGCTACCAAACTGCAAGATCAGCTTTCAGACCCGGCGGGAAAAGAAAACTAATTAGATGCTAGTGTTCTTCGAAATAAGTTACTTTTCAGATAGAATCTTGCGTTCTTCGTCCTATTTTATAAACTTAAAAATACCAAAGACTTCGTCCTTTCAATAATCGCGACGTATACGAGCAATTCAGAAATATAGGTGTATTTCCTTATATTGCGTCTTAACGATAGATGATGATGCCATACTGTAATTTAGCATTGCAATTTGCTTATTTAGCAGCGATATACAATAGGAAAGTAGTAATTTGCTTGACTGCTCTTGTCTTATCTTCCTGTGATTTGCAAAATAAGCCCCTACAAAATAATAGCGGCATTCCTGCTCAACCCGTCGGTTTTGATTGGATTGATACCATACCGAAAGTGGCTATTCGGAATACATCGCTAGCATTCCCACAGATATTTGAAGGGAGTTTTAAACCAGAGACAAAGGTTAGCCAACTGGGAGTGGAAATAACGTTTGATATGATGGCTGCAGGAAACCTCAACATACCATCGGGTAAAATTATCGCAACCGATCCGCTTACATTGAGTAACGCCGTAGCCTTTAAAGAACAATTTCCTATCGGAGAGTTCCCTGTCGAACTGGCGATGGCGAACATCAACGGCAATAAGGATCGCAGGGTCGCATTCGCAAGGATAAGATTTTCGGACAATCCTGTCAAACAATGGGAGTTCGCATTGCTACCCGGACAGCTCTCCATCTCCATCAAGTCTACAGATAGATACGGTTATGGGGTCGACGCTGGTATAGGACTCTTTGTCGACCAAATAGCGCAGAATAGCTTAGACAGTATTCTCGATCAAAAATGGGAGGAAATATTTTCGGAAGAGTTCGAAGTTTACAAAAACTACGCATTTCAAAATCATAAAGCCGTTTTCTACTCTACAGGATATGGGGATGGTTTTTACACCACATACATCGGGAGGGACAGCGTCGGTAAAATATCGCAATTGTTAACTGACTTTGGTATCGTCTTATGGTGGAACATTGGAAAGTAGCTAAACCAACAACGTTGCCGCAGTGTGGCCCTTATGACACAGCTAGCGCGAGCCTTTGGCTCGTGCTTGTATAATCGGAAGGGAAGCGCATAACTGGGCACGAGCTGCAAGCTCGCGCCAGCACGGAATAACCATGTTTATAAAAAAATAAAAAGAAAGGTCACCAACGAAATGGCTCTCAAACCTTCTTTATGCCATGTACACGAATCTTAGTTATTATTACTATTGACCATTTCCAAACCCGGCGCTTAATGGTTTATATTTCATGTATTTGTCATAGTCTTGAGCACTTTTGTCTACGTTTTTACCATCATTCTTCTTTCGCACCAAATGAAAGCTATTGGGAACAATATCTGATATCGCCAGATTGTACGATATAGCTAAAAAAATGGGTTTTTGTTGATATGATTTATTGCCAAGTTCATATCCTAATGAAACATTGAAATTCAACACATTGAACCCTAAAACAGGGGCAAACACATTTGAAGATTCCCCATCGGAACTATTGCTAGATATAGCGAATAATACTCCAGTCTGTACAGAAAACGTATTTTTATACTTCGATGCGATGACCTGTTTGCTTTTATCAGTCGACACAACCAACCGCCCCTTACCAAAACTAATGCCAGCCCCTACCGAATTAAAAGCAACGACATTAGCATTATTGCCTGCGTCATTGCCTTTGAAGTTAACACGGATGGAGGGAATAGTGAAGTTGGTATTCCAAGCATTAACGTTATAGACATTTGTCTTTTCCGCTTCTAATTCCAACAGATCATAATCGTGGGCATCTTGAGATTTAGCTATATTACATGCAAATGCAGCAATAGCCATTAAAATAAGACTTTTCATAAGTTCATTCTTAGTTAATAATTAAATTAAAAATAGAAAGTATTATTGAAATTTACAAGTAGAACAGCTATTTCATCACGGCTAACGTCTACATTATTTATTTTTCATCAAATCTGGAAGAAGAGTCACTAGAGTCCGATTAGCGAGCCTTGTAAAACCAATTAGATGCCCGTAAGGGTTATGTCCGAATTAAGCACAGTTACGATATATTTGTTGTCATATTATACAAGAAGTTGTGTTTTTTTAATACAGTTAAGGCACGAGTTGAAAACTCCCGCCAGCGGAAAACTCGTCCCAGCATCAAGGGGAGCTAGCGCGAGCCTGTGGCTCGTGCTCGTATAAACGGAACGGCAGCAACCAAGGCACGAGCTGCAAGCTCGCGACAGTTGAAAACTCGCGCCAGCATCAACATGCGTCAACATGGATATATGCGCCGTGGTTAGCCATCACGGAAGCCTCATCTATTAGCATGAGGGTAACCAAAAGTATATGCAAATCTCTCTATTCCTGGACATTGGCAGAACGATGATACCCGGTGGATGGGGAATAATCTTTACTTTAGCTTTTTCAATTCTGCTGGACTATAGAAAGCACGCGTGGATCAGATTGGGATCACGGAGATTCTTTACGCAGTGCGTAGAGAATTAATACAATAGCCATGGAGAATAAAACGACAAGGTCATAGTGTGCATTATACTCTGCCTTTCTCTGTCAAATACAGCCCGATAGTTGCACTATAACATATCAAAGCCATACACTGGGCACCAGATCTTTTTATAAGCTCTCTGCTTCTCGTCCTCTCCTATTTCGTTCCCTGATCTTTCCGAACCCTTCTTCTCGACCCAATTTATGATCCGCTGAAACGGTGTCGTTCTCTGCATGCCCTGTGTATTTTTTGTTTTTTGTAACCTTTGACGTAATTTGATAATCATATGCCTAAAAAGTAATATGGAAAGACTAATTACATTCATCGCCGTACTGTTTATTCTCCTTTTGTTTGGTTTTCTAACGTGGTATTTCGTTCATAAAGCGCGGCATAAGGAACGCATCCTCATGATTGAAAAGGGAATCTATACCGAAAAAGATAAACAGCTTTTGAAATTTCCTTGGCTAAAATTGGGAATAGTCATACTGGGTTTAGGCTTAGGGTTGCTTCTTATCGGCCTATTAGCAAAAAATGGTTTATTGAACGGGCCAGGCTCTATCCCTATCGGAATTTTGAGTATAGCCGGTGCGGTATCCTTAATTATTGCTAATTATATAGAAAGAAAGTAACCCATAGCATGCTGGAGGAAATCTATATCAAAAAAATCTGTGCGGGGGACACGGGAGCTTTTAACTATATCATTCATACGTATAAGGATATGGCATTTTCAATAGCAAGTTCTATTGTGAAAGATCAACAGGACGCGGAGGACGTGGTACAGGATGCATTTATAAAAGCGTATAAAAACATCAAAAGTTTTAAACAGGATTCAAAGTTCAGCACGTGGTTTTATCGTATTGTCGTGAATGAATCGTTCCTGCACCTTAAGAAAAAAAAGAAAGAGATTATCTTTTGCAACGAGGAGTTGAATACGGAGGTGATGGATGAGGATCATTTCAACGTAATAAAACAGGAGGAACAGGATGCCTTGATTAAGGAAGGGCTAAAAAGATTGAACCCGAATGAAAGCTTGGCCCTACGCTTGTTTTACTTAGATGAACAAAATATAAAGACCATCACGGAAATCACGGGATGGTCTGAAGCGAATACGAAGGTGCTGCTCCACCGAGGGAGAAAAAATATGCTACGTATGATGAATTTATTAACGAAATCAAAATTTTAACAAAGATGGCAGAAAAACCTACAGATGATGATCTATTTTTCAGAATGATGGCCCGGGGAAAACTGACCATTACGAACGATCGCTTTGAAAAGGACTTACGGAATAAGATAGAGCACGAGAATTGGAAGCGGAAACAATTCGCTAAAAGTAGAGTGATGAGTATTCTTTTTTTTGTTCTTGGAATCTCGCTTGGCTATTGGAAGTTTGATTTTCTCATGGAGTCAATACAACACACATTTCCTATTTCATTGTCGCATACGGCATTTCTTTTCCAACTATTTTTTGTAGTATTTATTCTCTTTCAGATCAATAGTATCCTAAAATTAATCGTTAAACACTAGCTGATATGCGACATTTATTTATCTTGATCATGATACTTCACGGTATCGTGGCTGGGGCAACCTTTGCCCAAACATTAACTGTTAAAGGTAAAATTCATACCCCAGATTCCTTAATGATTTTATTTGGCGATGGCATACGCATAGACACGCTGTTTTCGTTAACTGGAGAATTTCATTTCCAAAGGGAGATGATGCATCCCGAACTGCTCACAGTCGTTGCTATGAAGCGTGGATCAAACGAGTACGCGAAAAAGGATTTCTTCACCGGCGCCGGGATAGTACACATGGAATCCGAATTTAAGGATTTTAGCAGAGCCGAGGTAACGATGAGTGATACAAAAGCGCAGTCCAAGTACAACGAGTTTAGAAGTCGATTCAATCCCCTGGTTAAAATAGCTAGAAGCGTGATCGATTCAAGCTATGTAAAAGGGAAAACAGATGCGGAGAAAGCGGTATACAAACATGTGTATGATCGAATTATCGCTATTGAAACGGAAGTGGCTGAGGAATTTGTCCGGGAGAATACCGACAACATCGTTGGGGCATTTGTTTTGGCAAACTACTTACGCGATATGGAAGCAACAGAAATGGATGAGATCGTCCATCTCTTCAATGACGATTTATTAAACGCTACTTATCTCGTAGACGTGAAAGATAGGCTGAACATGCTTGCGAAGTTGAAAGAAGGTCTAAAGGCTCCGGATTTCAGCCTAACAAATTTGGACGGAGCACAAATTGACGGAAAGGGTTTGGGGGGTAGGTACGTGGTACTCGACTTTTGGGGCAGTTGGTGTGCACCCTGCATAGCGGGCATGCCCAAAATGAAGGAATACGTTCAAAAATATGGAGATAAAGTAAATTTCATTGGAATTGCTTGTGGAGACGAAGTAGCAAATTGGAAATCGGCGATTAGCGAACTCCAACTAACATGGCCGCAGTATTTAAACAGTTCGCAAAACGAGGATCTCACCCGCAAGTTTCAGATAGATACATTTCCCACGAAAATTATTATTGATCCGAATGGGAAGATCCTCAACCTATTCAAAGGCGAAAGCGCAGATTTCTATAAGTATCTTGACCACCTGTTTTCAACTAGGTTGTAGGGACCATACGGAAGGGCAGCGCATAACTGGGCACGAGCTGCAAGCTCGCGCCAGCGGAAAACTCGTCCCATCATCAAGGGGGGCTAGCACGACTTATGGCTCTTACCGTCAAGGAGGTCGCACTCACCTCTTGACCGTTAGCCTAATCCTAGTATCCGTCCTGTTCGACGCATGGTCTCGCGCGGTAACAATCAACTCAAACTCTCCGTCCTTGGTGGGCACGCCCGACAACGTCATTCGCGCACTATCAAAATGCAGCCAGTCTGGCTTATTTTTTCCAATGGTATAGGCCAATTCTTGATCGTCCATGTCTTTAAAAGAATCTGTTGGAAGCGATACGTGAAATGCTTTGCCAACTTGCGCGGTAATATCGGGAATCGGATGAAAAACAAAGGGTTTAAATAATTTCGAGGTACCGACCCAATAGATATCGGATTCGGTTATTTCATCTGCTCCGATGTGCATGCGGGTAAAAAAAAGAAACTGATTGTCGCTGCTTACATAGGGTCTCCTCTCCCATTCTTTCGAATTTATGGTCGAATGAACGCGCTGAGGGGTTATCCAGTTTTTATGAATATCGCGATAGCTGATGTACAAATCAACTGCCGTTTTTTCATCGGTATAGCTGCAGAAAATCAGGTATTCTTCATCCGGGGAGATAAAAATGCTTTCCTCATCATTCGACGAAGATAGTTCAGAAATGATCTGTACCTCTTGATAGTGATTATTTATCGGTCTGGAATAGAACAGATCCGCCGTATGGCAATTTTCTTTTCCGATGCAGTTTCTATTGGACGAAAAATAGAGGGTGCCGTCAGACGTCATGCTGCCGTTGGCCTCCCGGCTTTCGGAGGATATGGGATCGTAAAGCACTGTCGGAGCGCCCCAAAGGCCTTCCTTTTGTCTAACAATACACAGGTCGGTATGGACATGGTCTGTCCCCGATTTGCTCTGCGCAAAAAGTAGGGATGTGCCATCTGGTGAAAAATAAGGCAGGTAGACGGATCGGCCTTTTAACGGTTCGAAAGGCAGTGGTTTGGCCCATGTTTGATGCTCTCGTTTGGAATACCATATTTCACCGCTCAAATCGTCTTGCTTGAGCACGCCAAAAGCAAGTTCCTTTCCATTGGGCGCAAATGAAATTCCATGCTCTATCCTTCCCTTTTGTGAAATGATATCTGGAGCAAAAATAACGGGGATCGTATCTGGATAGGCTTGTCCGAAATAATTTTCTGATCCCGTTGGCGAGGAACAGTTACAAAGGAAAATAATAAGCGGAAGCAGCAGGATTGTTTTGTTCATGTTGGTTTCAATTGGAAGTGTCGACTCCTGATAGCTCAAATATAAATGAAATTATGCGATCCGCCTAGGTGAGTAGCCTAGAATTAACGGGCACGAGCTAAAAGCTCGCGCCAGCATCAAGGAGAGCTAGCGCGAGCCTGTGGCTTGTGCTCGTATAATCGGAAGGGCAGCGCATAACTGGGCACGAGCTGCAAGCTCGCGCCAGCTGAAAGATCGCACCAGCCGAAAACTCCCGCCAGCGTCAAGGACGGCTAGCGCGAGCCTGTGGTTCGTGCTTGTATAATCGGAAGGGCTGCGTGTAACTGGGCACGAGCTAAAAGCTCGCGCCAGCTGAAAGATCGCGCCAGCCGAAAACTCCCGCCAGCGTCAAGGACGGCTAGCGCGAGCCTGTGGCTCGTGCTTGTATAATCGGAAGGGCTGCGTGTAACTGGGCACGAGCTAAAAGCTCGCGCCAGCTGAAAGATCGCGCCAACATTAAGAAAGCGCCGGTATAAAAACCGAGCGCTTCCGACTAAACCACCACTAAATAAACATTTTGTAGGATGACGCAAATTTTCAGGTTCTATTCAAACGCATTGAGCTCACCAAAACCGGCCGCATATTGTCCATAGGCAGTCAGTGTAAAGCGGAAATAACGGGCTTGCACTGGCGCATAAAAGCTGACATTCCGCAGCTCAGGATTCGCCGCGGTACCACCGGGCATGCTACCCATGTACGAACCTTGAATGGTCCAGTTGGTACCGTCATTGCTACTCGCCACACGCATGCCTGTTACGGCTGAAATATAGCTTGAACTGAAGTAATTCCAATACCTCGGTGTAAAGGTAAAACCTCGTATGTTCTTCTGGCTTTGCATATCCACGGTAAAGGTGACAGCAGGCGGTGTCCCAAAGGCTAGCGCGGAATGCCAGCCTGTGGCTGCATCGCCATCAAAAGCCAAAGCCGGCGCCCCTGATGCATAACTGTTGTCCGTCGAACTTGCCGTGGCTGCCCACCCCGCACGGCCTACCCGACTGCCGGTAGGTGCTGGATTGGCGGGATTGATATTCTGCAATTGTACTTCTACCGCTACATACGCCTGCCCCAGCGCCTCATGCGGTGGCACGGGCCCTTCATCTGCAATGCCGAAAGGCAGTAGGTAGCTGCGCCCCGGCACAAAGGCGCTGGTATTCTGAAGGGCGATGGCAAATGGTGCGGCGGCATTTAGATTTCCGCTGGCAATCGAAACGCTAGCGGGACTAACGGCAAAGCTATTCGCCGGGAACGCCGCATAGGTTGTTTGGTTCATTTCGTTATACCTCGCCAACAGATCCGGCCGCTCCCGAAGGGCAACGGTCAGCGCCTGGCCAAAAGCTGTATTTACCCCGGCTGTCAGATTTAACTGACCACTTACCACATCCCCCGTAGGCGTACGGTTGATGACAATCGGTACGATACGGTTGGCAGGGACACCATTGAGCTGAGTGGTGATCCGGTTGAAGGTGACACGCAGGTACATCACCTGGCGGTTGCTGCTCAACGGTAGACTGGAATTTGTACTCGCCAAACGTATCGGCACCACATATTGCTTGCTGAAGTCCAGTTCGCCTGCTTCTCCTAAGGTGATGCGTAACGAATCCACCGAACGTTCCTGCCCGGCAGGGATACGCACCTGACCGTTGTTCTCCAGCACAAAGGCGCCGGCAGGAAAGACCGGAGACTGCGTTTTATTGGCCAGGTCATAGGCGGAAAGCAACGACGTGTCTATGGTCGCTGTTACTTGTACCTCCTGATCAAAGGCCCGTGTCAGCAAGACGGGAAACGCTGTGCCGGCGCCGGCAAGGACCGTGCTTCGCGCCGTGACATAGCTGGCGTCAGCCGTATTATAGGTAGCGCCAGCGGGCATATAAATAATCAAGTCCTGTGGTGCACTCATATCATCCGTACTGCAGCTGACCATCGTGCAAACCAGGATCATCCAGCCCATACGGCGTACTACGGAAGTACGCAGTTGATTGACATATCTTTTCATACGATCTCGTATTTATCGTTCTTAATTTTTTAATAATTGTTTATTCGCAACGTACATTTTGTACCCATTGAATGGTGTTGGCAGCAACTGCATCCCGGTTGTGGCCGCTAATATCGCGTACGGTTTTTCCTTCGGCAGCATTAAATTTCCAGTAGCCAATCAATCCGGCACTGGCGGGATCTACCCCGCATTTCCCGTTGCTGATCTCTCCCTGTGACAGTGCCCTGGACCAAATCCGGGCTTCGCTGATTGCTCCGTTTATGCGGCGTCCGTTTGCGGAATAACCAAAATAAAACGGTCTCTCATTCAGGTCGATCACCCGGCTAGCCGTTTTCGTCGCCAACAGTGTCCCGTCGACATACACGTGGAGCTGGTTGCCGTTGTACACGGCCGCGATATGATACCAGGTGCCGGTATTAAAGGTGAAATTAACGTTCGTGGCCGTTGCGCCACCCGCCACCTGCAGCTGATTGGGCTGCACCGTTACATCGCCAAAGCGCAACAGAAAGGTTTCCTCGATGCCCATCACGCTACTGATAAAAGGGGAATTGGCCTGAAAACTATTGACCATGACCCGGGTTTCCATGGTAATCGCAGACATCGCCCTTAACGCCTCGTTATTTTGGGAAAAATCCACCTGAAAATGGTTATTCGCCAACGATGCGGCCGGGGTAATGATCACCTGATTAATGATCAGATAGATCGTCCTGGAGGACTCGATAAGTGGTAAGCCGGATGTGTTCCGAATCGTAATGGGCATCATATAGGCTTTGCCGACTTCGAAAAGCTCGGTTCCATTCACCCGAAAGCTGACGGCATCGGATACGGTCATGCCCGGCTGTATCTGCACTTCGTTGCCCGATAGTGCATAGGCACCCTGTGGAAGCGCCTGATAGGCGGTGCCGAAGCGCTGGTTGTAGGCCGCAATTAAGGTGGTATCTACTGCGATCTGTGCCGTAACAGCTTGTGCTGCGGGCTGGGTGGATGTCACGCTGAACGCCTGTGCGCCACCTGTATTATCTACCGTCAGCCTTGCGGTAGTATTGACTTCTGCCAGGGTGAGGTAAACACTATTGGTATTGACCTCGTCGCTTTTACAGGCAAACAACATGCTTCCCAATAAACACGCGAACAGCCAACTGTATATTTTTCTTTTCATGGTATTATCTGGTTAATTAATGTACTGCGGGATTCATAATCTGTATAGCCTGCCTTGTCCAGCGGTAATCGGGGTTGATGGCGTATTCATATTCGGCGTGGTAGGTTCCGGCACCGCCTTTGCGCCCTTGCAGCGGGTTCCAATAGGCCATGCCGAGCAGGGACGGAATCACACCCCGAATCGGATCTGTGTAATTTGGTCCGCCAAGCTCCCAGCCCACGCGTTCCTCAAAATTCTCCGTGACTATGTATTTATGGGGCAGCAACCACGGGACACCTGCATTGTAGCGATTTTGCAGGCTGCCGGGGCCGGTGGTGTTATACGCCTGTGACACCGCATAACTCAGTCCAACACCTGCGTCTGCCGGTATACGGGACCATTCACCATCCACGATCAATAGTTTATCGGTACCGGATAGCGGACCAAAATACTTGGACAGTACTTTGATAAACATACCGTACTTGCGCTGATCGGTCAGCAGCCCCCAATTACAGCCACAGACAGTCGGTTCATGATCCAGGTCGAGGCCATCTAACTGGTATTTATCGATACTATCCCGCAGCCGGGTGGCAATCAACTCGAAACCGATATTGAGCTGATCATCTCCTTTATCATATTGATCCGCGAAGGAATAGGTGCTGTTTAATGTTTTTGCTGTATCCGCCATGCTGTTTAGAAATGCCGTATTGTCGAAGACTACCCACACAAAGCGGGTGCCTTTTTGTTTACGTATACGTTGCATGGTCTCAAAATTGTGCGATCCAAAGGGCGGAACACCCCCCCACATGCTGACGATATCCACACTGTCGGGGATATGGTCCATGACACTGACCGTCCCGGGACTCCCGGGTGTGCCCAATCCACCCCACCAGCCGAAATAGACTTGATGGTCACTGCGCTTATACGCGCGTAAGTTTTCATAATATTCGTCACTCCCGACGGGAACCAGTTTGGCAACGGGCTCCGGTACTGGAATATTCTGCTTTTCGCAGGCAGCTAGTAAGATACTGCCCACAAAAAGACAGGTATATAGCAGGTAATTCATTGTTTTCATTGTCTTTTCTGTTTTTGTTTACACCTCTATTCGGGACAGCGGATCCCAGTAACCCACAGGGGGGTTCCATTAACGGTTCCGGTATGCCCATGCCCCGTTACGTCGGCAATGGTACTCCCTTGACCGGCATCAAATTTCCAGTAGCCATACAAGCCTTCCGATTGCGGATTTACCGCACACATATTATTGAGCAGCTGGACGCCTGTACGCGCCTGGGTCCAGAAACGCAATTCCTGCACTTGGATGGGATGACCATTGGCTCCAAAAAACATCTGGTTGAGTTGAAAAGTGCTCCCAGGTGGTGCCGACGTGGCCGCATCTTCGACCCCATTGACATAAATGCGGAAGCTGTTGGCCTGTCCATCAAACACATAAGCGATATGATACCATTGATTGACGGAAAAACGTGTCCGGGACGCCGGCTGTACGCCTTTATATTTGATCTGCAGCTGATCGGGTGAGATCACCACATCACCAAAACGCGAATAGATCTCGTCCGGATAGGCCGCAAAGAGGGTCATGTTATTGCGGAATGGCCCTTTGGTCACCCGTACCCGCATCTCCACGGTAAATGCCTTCAGGTTGCTGATGGGATCGGGAATGGCAAAATTGACACCATTGGCCTGGGATAAGTCCAATGCCGGATTGACTAGCACCTGCTGGATTTGTGCATAAAGTACCTTGGAACTCTCCAGGATCGGAAAGTCGTTGGAAGATAAGCTGGCCACTTCAATTGGCACCAAGTACTGTGTACCGACTTCGACAGCGCCTTCCAAAGGGCTTATCTCTACCTGTACCGTCTCCGAGATACTGCTGCCTTTACGGATGACGGCCTGTGTACTGCTCAAACGCACAAGTTGGCTGGGCAAGGCCTTGAAATCCGTACCGTTCTCCGCATTATAGCTATCCACCAGGGCGGGGTTGATCCGAAAAGTAACGCTCAGGTCCTGGTCGACTACCGCAGAGGCACTTGCCGTTACTGTTAGTGAACCGCCTGTATTGTCTACCGAAAGACCGACGAAAGGATTCACTTGGGCACGCGTGATATATATGCCCTTTTGTTCTACCGCCGCTTTCTGGCACCCCATATGCAAGAGGCTCAGCAGGATAAGCAGCAGAAAAGGGATTTTTTTTATCCAATATTTTTTCATAACACGAGCTATTAAATTGATCATTCACCTATTACCTTGGCTTGGCATCCCACCAAACGGGTGTACCACCCGTATCGGCTCCGCCCAGTAAAGTGAGTGCACGCGCTACCTGCGCGCCATTCTCCTGGTACTGTTGCAATGGATAAGGCAGACGGCGCACCTGCACGGTCGTATTGACGGTTCCGCCGCTCCGGTTGAGCGCAATCGGAAAGAGTCTCGGAAAATCCGTGCGCCTGAATTCGGCCCAGGCTTCCTGTCCGTTGGGATACATCGCGATCCACTTTTGGGTGATGATGCGTTCGAGGTTGGTATCAAAATTATCCGCCTCGTTCCACTGGATGGTACTGCCCCCTAGGGAAGCCGTGCTATAGGCGCTGCCCGGTGCGTAATCGGTGTAGTTTGCCGGCCTCGCTGTCGCGTTGGACAGGTAGCCCGCGGGCATCGCTACACCCAATTCGGCAAAAGAGAGCTGGACGCCCGTTTCGTACAGGGACTGGGCGGTTCCCCCCATGTTCCAACCCCGCAATGCTCCTTCGGCACGGAGAAAATACACTTCAGATGCCCGCATCCAGGGCAAGCCTGTTTCATTGGTGACATTGAGCGGTGAAAAAGGCTGATACACGGCGGGCACCACATTGATCCCGGTGCGCACCCCGACATATTCTCCGGGGCGTACCGTGGAGGTGGCAAAAAATACCCCGATCCGCGGATCGCTATAACCGCGTAAATAGGAATCCATGGATGCTCCCATCCGGGCTTCGTTATAATCTTGGGTTAAGGTGCGCAGGGGATTTTTGAAATTCAGTCCCGCTGCCGGTTTTTGTATGGCGCCATCACCCACCGCTGTCAAGAGCCCTGCAGGGTGGCTGACTGCTTCCTCGGCAAAGCGCTTGGCATTGGCGGGGTCCACATACGACATCCGGATGGCTAAGCGCAGTTTCAGGGAATTGGCATATTTTGCCCATTGCAAGTAATCGCCGGCATAAATTTGATCGTACCGCGCCAGCGGTGTCCCGCCAGCCGCCCCACGTTCGTGTAGCAGATTCGCCGCACGCCCCAGTTCGCCAATAAAGGTCCGGTACAGGCTCTCCTGACTGTCGTATGCCGGTGTGAACGTTCCGGTAGGGATCTGCGAATAAGGAACGGGGCCATAGCTATCGGTCATCCGCACCATGCCCGTAATCTTGATCAGCTGGGCCACGGAAAACTGCAAGGAATCGCCGGAAAGTGTGGTCGCCTCCTGTACCTGCTTCCACGCATTCAGTAATCGCCCCGTCAGGTTAAACTGTTCGTTCACCCAGGTGAGGTTGAAACCGTAGGTCAGGTTGTTGGTATTGCCGTTCCAGTTGTTTGCCTGGGCCATGTACCCCGAATAACAATCGGCGGCAAGGTTAAAGGCGATCTGATAACTGTTCACAAAATTGGTGCCGGCACCGGCATCTGCGGCCGGGATGACCGCATTGATCATTATCGGAAAATTACGTCCCGTTAGGTAACCATCGGCCTCCATCTGCTCACGGGTGGCATTATAGGGATTGGTATTGTACTCCGCATATTTTTTGGTGCAGGCACCAGCAAGCAAGGTCAATACCGCACAACCGACCCCTACTATCCAGAGCCTATTTCTTTTATATGAATTTTTCATTGTTATGTACGTTAAGGTTAAAACTGAGCCCGGATACTGAATCCAAAACTCCGGTAGCTGGGCTGGCGGAAATAATCGATCCCTTGATCGTAGGTCCCCGTAGAGGAAGTGGACTCGGGATCGAAGGGTGATTTGTTGTAAAACATAAACACATTTCTACCGGTAAGCGCCAACCGTATCTGTGGACCTTTGGGGCTAAACCATTTGGCGGGCAGATGGTACCCCAGGGCGACTTCCCGCAAGCGCACATTCGTCGCGCTGTAGATGTAGTAAGCCGCCATGCCGCTTGCGCCCTGACCCAGCATATTGTAATAGCCTTGTACATTCGGGTACGTCTTGCCATAGATCAGCACACCGCCGTTGTCGCGGTCCAGTGCCGACTGTTCCGAAACGCCAAAGGCATCCATGATGGATTGGGTATACGAGACGCCAATGCCTCCGACCCGCGCGTCGACAAGAAAGGAAAGATCAACACCTTTATAGGAAAATTGATTGTTCCACCCTAAGGTATAGTCGGGCGTAGCACGGCCTACATAACGTCTCGGAATGGTCGTCCGTCCGATCGAACCGTCGCCGGGATTTACCCATAGGTTGCCTTGATTATCTTCCCGAAGAACCTGCGAGATATAGAAATCGGCCATTGAGCCCCCTACGGTCAGCACATTCTGAAAATCGCCAAGGCCGCCAACTAGACGTTGCTCATTTTCATAAGGTTCACCGGTAGCCGGATTGATAAAGCCTTCGGAAAGACGCATGACTTGGTTTCTATTGAGTGAAAATACCAGTCCTGATGTCCAGTCCAGGGCGCCGAACTTACCGCGATGGGATAAGCTTGCTTCGATACCCCGATTTCGGATATTACCGGCATTATAAAAGAATACGGTATAAATACTACTGCCCAACAACGGCTGTTCGAGCAACTGGTTGGTCGTATTGGATTGATATACGGTGGCATTCAACGACAGACGGTCGTGCAGAAAACGGAGTTCCATACCCGCCTCGTACGACTTCGTTCGCTCGGGACGGTAGTCCGCAAAGGGTGCTGGCCGGAACGAGTCGTCGACCAGCGAGAACACCGGATTGGCCACACCAAAACGCGGCGGATTGCCTACTTCGGCGTAGGAGAAACGAACTTTAGCAAAAGATATGGCTGCCTTTGGGATGTTCCATTGATCACTGATGACCCCCGAAATACCCACCGAAGGATAGAAATAAGAGGAGGTTGTAGCAAGATCAGGTGGCAGTTGCGAAGGCCATTCATAACGGCCTGTCAGGTCCATAAACAGCCAGTTTTGATAGCCGAGTTGGGTGGTCGCAAAGACAGACTGCAATTGGGTCGCACTGTAGCTCTGTGTTGCCGGATTATCGGTGTTCTCCTGTACAGAGTAAAAGTTAGCCAAACGGATCAGATTCCCGCCGGCACCCAAACCGTCCAAACGATCGTTTTGATAGCTTCCACCGATATTGGTACGCAGGGAAAAACGATCCTCTGCAAAGGAATGCTTTGTACTGGCAATCAGATCCAAATAGGTGTTTTTGGTGGTCGTTTTACCCGTCTGATAATAACCAAATTCGGAAGCAAATAACCCCCATGTACCGGCTGGCCGTTTGGTTTCACTTTCGAGCACACTGTTGTCTATACGGACACGGCCCGTGACATTTAGCCAGTCTGTCACTTTATAGTTGGCCGTGACGCTCATCATATACCGATCGGTGTTCGAGGTGCGGCTTTGTGCATCGGTTATCCAATAGGGGTTTTGCATGCCTAGGCCTTGATCCTGATAGGGCCAGAACTGTGTTTCGATCAGCCGGTTGGGGTCGTAACGGGAATAGACTTGATATTTTCTGAAATCATCGCCCGGCGGAAACAGGTAAACTGGGACAATCGGATTTTGGTATTGCCCCTGCGCCACCATATTGTTGTCTTTAAGCCGTACATACATGCCGCTGAAATCGGCGGTCAGGCGATCCGAAAGCTGCGCATTGTGGCGCAGGTAAAAATTATAGCGATCAAACGTGTTATTGCGGATAATCCCTTCGGCATTGTTCGTTCCGACAGAAAAAAGCGTTTGGCCCCGGTCCGTACCGCCGGCGATACTTGCCGCATTGCTGATGTTGTAGCCGGTCTGAAAGAAGTCCCTTGGCCGATAGTCCGATGGCTGCGGGAGCTTAGCGCCCCAGCTGGCGTATTCCTGCGGATTAGACTGACCATAGGTATTTTGAAAACGCGGCATCACAAAAGGAGAAAAGAAATCCGAACTATGGGATACATTGACACGCAAATTGCCGAAGAGTCCTTCGATATCCCCTCTTGTTCCTTTTTTGGTATTCACCAGCAGGACACCGTTGGCTCCCTGATTTCCATATAATGCAGTCGCGGAGGGGCCTGTGAGCGCCGTGATGCTCTCGATATCTTCGGGATTAAAGCTGGAGATCCCCTCCCCGCTGACGACCCCTTCAAAAGGGCCATTGGTACCACCGCCATTATTGTTCGGAATGGGAATACCATCAATCACATAGAGGGCATTATTGTTGCCCGCAATGGATTTTGTTCCGCGCATGACGACCCTTGTTGCGCCACCGATGCCGGAGGAGCTGGAGTTGATGGTGACACCGGCAATCTTTCCGGTCAGGCTGTTTACAAAGTTGGCGTCTTTATTCCGGGTAACCTCTTCCCCTTTAAACTCCTGTACGTTATAGGTCAAGGCTTTGACGGATTGGCGAATACCTAAAGCCGTTACGACAACTTGGTCCATTTTCATTTCTTCCTGCCGCAAAACGATTTGGACCACCGCCGTAGATTCGACTTTGTGCTCCTGACGTACATAGCCGACAAAGGAAAAAACAAGGATATCACCCATGCTGGCATCGATACTGAATTTGCCTTCTGTGTCAGTTGAAATGCTTTGTCCGGTGTTTCGGTTCAGTACAGATACTCCGGCTATACCCTGCCCCGTCGTATCACGCACCAGCCCCTGCACAGGGATGAACATTTCTTTTTCCGACGTTCCGGCGGTTGGCTTTTGACGCAGTACAACGGTATTGGCATTGACAACGTAGGTCAGCGGTAACCCTTTAAGAACCGTCTCCAGCGCCTGACTGACAGATACATTGTTGATGTTTACAGAACGTTTTTGTTTTTTGGGGATAATGCGCCCATCATAAAAAAGATCAAAACCACTTTGCTTTCGTATCTCTTTCAAAAGCGTTTCCAGAGAAGCATTCTCTCGTCTTATCGTAATTCTTTGTGCGGAAGTCAACGCTGTCACGTGGGTAAGGGACACGATGAGAAAAGCAATGGTTAGTCGCATAATCAGCCATATTTTACGGCATAGTATTCCATCTATACCAATTTTAATAGTATATTTTTTATACATTTGTTACGTTTGGTTAATATACAGTACCTTGACTTTCCAGGACGAAGGCAACTGTATGTGTAAAAAATTTTCTAAAATTGAGCCAAACCTTAACCAGGGGTGTTTCGAGCACTTCTGGTTAATCTTGTGGATCGTTTAAGCTATCCAAAGTCTCTTTTCATTTTCATCATAGATTTTAGGGTTTACATTATGGTTAATTATTTTGAAACATATACTTTACGGCCCTGCACTTTGAAATGTGCGAGCCCCGAAGATTCAATCAATTTCAATACTGCGGAGAGGTTGTTATCCCGTGAAATCCACCCACCTGCTTCCAAATCCTTTGGAACGGTACTGTCGTAGATAAATTCTACGTTGTACCAACGTGCAATTTTGCGCATGGCCGTCTTAAACTCGATATGGTTAAGCGCGAAGTCGCCATCTTTCCAGTCCACGACTTCATCCAGGCCAACTTCCCTGACGGTGATCCCTTTTTCCGTGGTGACGGCTTGTTGACCGGGCCGTAGGATTTGCCTGCGTTGGCCTTGGACAACCCGAACAGCTCCTTCCAACAAGGTGGTACTGGTACCCGCTTCATCGGCATAACTATTGATATTAAAATGTGTGCCTAATACCTCCACCTCCTGATGATCCGTTTTGACCACAAAAGGATGTACCTTATCTTTAGCGACTTCAAAATAAGCTTCGCCTTTTAGTTCGACCCTACGTTGTCCCTGGGTATACAATGCACTGCTGTAGGTTAGGCTGGATGCGGCATTCAACCATATCTTTGTTTGGTCGGGAAGTGTCACCACATAGGTCTGGCCATTGTCGGTAGATAACGTATTGGTGCTATGTTCGTCTTTTGTGCTGCCCAAGATCTTATAGAGAATCTGGCCGTCGGCGGTTTTCGTTACCGTGACTCCCGCTTGATGCGCGATTTCTCCTTCTTGCGCATTTCCCAAAAGAATCCGTTTTCCGTTCGCTAAGGTCAGCGTCGCCCCCACGGTTCCCGGCGCAATATCTTCATGCCCAGGTGCGGTCGTAAGGTTTTTATCTGTCGAGGGTACGTAGAAATAAAAAACACCGGTACCCAATGCAAAAAGAAGAACCGCTGCTGCGGCAATACGTGGCCAACGCCAGATCTTCTTCAGGGGATAGCCCGGAAGCTGCCGCCGGATCACTTCGAGCTGTTGCCGTTTCTGCTGTTCGTCAAAGCCGGAAACATCCGGTACCTCCAGATTAGCATACCAACGTTCGACACGAGCCTGTTCCTCCGCAGTCGCCTTCCCATCAAGATATTTACGTAATAATTTTTCTGATTCTTTCATTGGTCGTCGCCATTCCTAATAGGCGTATATACCTATGACAATCAAAACGACGCGAACAAGTACTGGAAAGAGAAAAAAAATAAAAAATTCGACTGATTAGAAAAAAATAAAGAAATAAAAAGGTCCGAGCTTTTTCCGCAGTATCTTGAGTACATTGGTCATTTGTTTGGCAATGGTATGTTCGGAAGTGCCTAAACGCTCGGCGATCTGCTTATGCGAAAGCCCTTCTTCCCGGGAAAGCTTGAAGACCTCTCTCATACGTGGCGGCAAGCTGTCTACTTCTTTCTGGATCAATTCCTGAAATTCCTTCTCGCGTATCTGAATGTCGATCACGTAGTTCCCTTCACTGATAAACTCATCCAACGAGTCTAGATACGACGTTTCTTTCCGCCGCTTATAAATTAAGTTGAGCGATCTGTTACGAGTCGCCGTGAACAGGTAATTGGCTAGCCCGGTGGTCAGGGTTAGTACTTCCCTTTTCACCCAAAGTTCAGCGAAAAGATCTTGAATTACGTCCTGGACATCTTCGGCGCGTCCCAGTTTCTTCCATGCATGCTGTTGCAGTACGGTTTTATAACGATCATAAATCTCTAGATAAGCCGCGTGGTCGCCAGCCTTCATAAAATTTATGAGTTCTGTGTCTGAATGGGTATGATACTGCATCATCTGCTTTACAAGCTATGTTACGCGTCAGTTAATAGATAGATTTTTTGGTATTCCCTGCTCTTAAATCGTTACTGTCAAAACTTTTTTGTCAATATTAAGTATTTATTTGCAATTGTCATACAGATAATGTCTAAAACAAATAATTAGATGAATTTTGGTTATAGGGTATAATCTGACGATAAATTTAGACCGACCTCTATATCGAGCTAGTTAATTAACTTTTATTTTAACCGTATTGGTTCGTGCTTGTATAAACGGAAGGGCAACGCATAACTGGGCACGAGCTGCAAGCTCGCGCCAGCATCAAGGAGAGCTAGCGCGAGCCTGTGGCTCGTGCTCGTATAATCGGAAGGGCTGCACATAACCGGGCACGAGTTAAAAACTCTCGCCAGCTGAAAACTCGTCCCAGCATCAAGGAGAGCTAGCGCGAGCCTGTGGCTCGTGCTTGTATAAACGGAAGGGCAACGATAACCAAGGCAGGAGCTAAAAGCTCACGCCAGCTGCAAGCTCACGCCAGCCGAAAACTCCCGCCAGCATTAAAGGGAGCTAGCTCGAGGACACTTTTATTTCCCGTGCGTCCAGATCGTTCTTTAATGCCTCTAAGAATTTACTCCGAAACTTCTCGATGTGACGTACGTGTTTGATACCGACCTGCATGGAGAGGATATAGTTATCGGCATTGATGTCTTTGGTCAGGACTTTGACCGGTATGGTCGGATCGACTTCATCGAAGGTTGCCAGTTTTTCCTGCACGAGGTTTTTTACTTCGTCGATGTTCCCTTTGTTTTCTACGGTGAGCTGCATGTTCATCCGGATGTCGGAATCTGAAAACGTCCAATTGACCAAACGGCCGGAAAGCAGGTCGCCGTTGGGAATAATGACACGCGCACCCTGATCGGTCAGCAAAGTGCTGGAGCGGATGCCGATCTGCATGACTTGCCCTTTTTTATCGGCCAGCTCAACATAATCCCCGATTTTAAATGGTTTTTCAAATACCAGTATAATTCCCGACACGAAATTATTGATGATGTTCTGCATTCCCAAACCAATCCCCACACTTAAAGCTCCAATGATCACCGTCAACTTATCCATCCCTAGCCCCAAAATACTGATGCCTAAGAGAAAACCGATTACAAATATGAGCAAACGGAACAAGGGAAAGAGCGTCATCTTTCGTGCATACAGCTCATCGTTTGCCGGATCGTTGACCAGGTTCTTTAGGTTTTTCTGCAACCAATTTGCTATCCAGACTACCGCAATAGCGAGCAGCAGATCGCCATAGGTAAATGTAATGCCTCCTATCTTGTGGTTGGTGGTCAGCAACTTCTCTAAAAACGAGCCGGCTTCCCGAGTAAGGTGCAGGTTATTCACGAGAACGATAGCGATCAGGGCGGCACAGGTAAACCGGATCAGCCGATCTACGCTGCTCAGCATTTTTTTAAGATCAAAGCGGCGGAAGACCGTTTCTGCTTTGGCCCGCTCATACTGTTTTGCGAGATCATGTAGAAGCATGTCCCGAAAGGCCCGCAAAGACATGGCCTGTAAAAATCCGATACCGGTGGCTAAGCTCCACATCCGCGACACCGATACATAATCGGCCAAAATAAGCACAACGGCCAACAGATGGCCCAGCATAATCAGTATGCGCGCATAGCGGTGTATATAGCCGACAGGATTGTCCACATCTGTCCGCCGTCCCATAATAAAGACTAGCGCCATACCGGATAAATTGGCCAGGATGGCTAAAATACGGCTCCACCAAAGCTCGGATAGCATTAAATTGGAAAGAATCAGGACAACGTAGTACAGAAACACAAAGTGCAATGCGGTACGCTTGAACGGACTTAGTTCCTTAAAAAGGATAATGTACAGAAAAATAAAGACCAAAAAATAGGTAAACTCCAAAATAAGTACGGGTATGGAGAAAGTGACGAAGGGCAACAGGATTAGGAAAAAGATGCCGCTTTTCAGTATTGGGATCCAAATCGGATCGTTCTGGTGCAGGCGCAATTCTTCCTCTTGCGAATCGGTTTCCCTTCCGAGCCGGTACATCCAGTAGAAATAAAGTAGACTGAGCAAGATGAGAAATATGCGGCTGCTCCATGCCGGATAATCAAAAAACGCAATCGACGATCCGTCCTTTCCCATGTTTGTCCGGACGGTTTTGATTACGCGCCGCGGCACGGGAATAATCGTGGAGATGGCGGAGTCTACAGCAGCAGAAACGGTTTCTTCACGCTGTCGGATAGCAGACTCCTGAAGGTAAAGAACTTCGGACATCAACCGCTTCAGGGTGTTTTCCAGGCGGACCAACGTATCCCTCATTCCCGAAAAAGCCTGTGCCAGGGAGTCGTCCGTTACCAAATCGCCGATCAGGCTACTGTCTAACGGGGCTGGAACGCGTTGCTCGGATAGCCAGACGGTCTGCGCCGACCGAATGGTTTCGCTAAGAATGGTAATATCCTTTTTCTTTACCGCTAGCAGCGATAATGCGCTGTCCAATTTTGTGGAATCGGACTTGGAACGGTTCCAGGATACCAAACGTTTTGTGCTATCAACCTGCTGGGAAATACGGTCGACGAAAGCATTCCATTGCTTGACCTGCGCCTTTCGCTGTTCCAGCTTGGCAGGACGTGTTGGTGAGGCGACCGAATCAACCACCTGCGAAAAGATCGATACGGGCGCCAACAGGCCAATCACCAACAGTAATGGATACAACCATCGTATCGGTATTTTTTTTGTTTTAAGTTGCGTCATCCTCCATAGAACAGGGTAAAAATAAAACCGTTTTACTGGTATACATTCCAGCGGATCCATCACAAAAGCAGCGAAGGTGCAGCGCATATACGGCAGACAAAAGCCTAATATGGCGCTTCCATGCTGCTGTGCCTATCCCTTCCTATCGGGTAACCAAAACCTCCAGAAACGAACGGGTTGCTTCTTGTAAAAGGGTATCTACGTCTTCTTTAAGCTGTCCGACGGTGTGGTTAAACCGTTTTGTTGCCGCTACGGCAGGTTCGAAATCGAGCTGATCTATAGGCGTATCGCCTACAGGAAGATAGGCGATCATATGCTCGGCCGTAACTTCCAGTTCGGCGGCACTTTGCCCGATAATATCGAGTAGCGCTGGAGATTTGCACTGCAGCCGGATGGGATACGATATCTTAACGACCTTTACTTGGCCGTTTGGAGCAGCGTTGAGCAGATGTGGGATATAAACAGCCTCTTGACGGGCATCGACCTCGATCACTTCCGGCTTTCCATAGAGATCAAGCTGCTCGTATTCTATTCGATAAAAGTCGATAAAGTCTGCGAGGATTTGTTGTATTTGCAGCTCGTAGGATCCGCCGTCTATCGCTTCACGTTTGGCATCCCATGCGGCCAGTTGTTCGGCAATATACGCCTGCATTTCCGCCTGTAGTCTTTCTCGTATTTCCATAAGCACTTTGTAACTAGTTGTTCAACATGTACCCTTGTTCAGGGCTCGTCATCCCCGCATGAGCGAAGATATTCCCTCGTATATGCTGTGAACGCCCTAGCGCCGGAAAAGGTTCAGTTGGAATCGTTTTTTGAAAAGAGCTGTACTTTAATTTGTAACCGGGCACGAGTTAAAAACTCGCGCCAGCGTTAATGACAGGCCAGTGTGGGCATCGATGCGGAGCTAGTGCGAGCCTGTGGCTCGTGCTCGTATAACGGCCTTACAGATCCATTCTCATCAGCATTGTTTTTAATCTTCTTTCCCGTTCGATGTCGCCCCTACAATCCAACGGACGCAAACCATCCAAGTCCGGTATTTCCCGTTCTACCCATGCCAAGGATGCATCCCCTAGTACCCCACCGATTACATAGGCCAGGGATTCGTCGGGAAATATTGCTTTTAGTGCCAGAAGTACTGCTGGCTCCGGCCTGTAGGTAGGCGTTGTCTTAAAAAGCATCGAAAATGCTACCCAATCATCTTCCGAGTAAAACTGTTCTAATTTCATCATTCCTCCAGGATCTTTAAATCGTCTTTGTAAGCTTTCTGATACAAGTCAACAATCTTTTGCAGTATCGTTGCCCGCTCTTCATCAGAAATTTTTCGTCCATCATCCCACCTTTTCACGCTTTGTGGGTCAATCGCCGAGAACCTGGCAGATATGGCACAGATGAGGGCATGATCGCCTTGCTGAAAAAAGAGAAGCTCTCCCCTTTCGAGTATTTTTATCTTATACTGGACATTGGCCTCATCTGTATATTCGTGCGCACCTGTAATGGTGGATTTTATTTCAAGAACATATTTCATAATCGAACAGTTTAATCATCGTATGCGATCGTTCCGGTTGATCCCACTACCGTACCGCATGGTGCCGTCAGGCTCTCTCTTAATCCGGGTTTAAGAACAGGGTATCTTTCGTTCTTTCGGTGAAATAGTACCTAAGCTGTTCTCCACCAGCCGTACGGATTACTTGCATGGAGTCGATAACGGTATCGTTTTTTCTGACCATTAAAAACTGGGACACTCCGTTGGCTCGCTTACGCAAGGTAAAGAATCCGTCCTGATTGGTCTGTGTCCTATTTTCGGGATTATCCTGCTCGAAAATTTCGGCCTCGCCAACTGGTCTGCCGGCCTGATAGATATATCCCGCATAGTGTTTAAATTTAGGCGGACTGCAACAAACCGAACTCCAAAGTATAACCAATAACAGAAGTATCGTTTTCATCCGTAAATTTTTGTAGGTTGTGAAATGGATCCGTTCAATTCCCAGGTTAAAGTACCGGGCAGGTTTTAAACTTGCTCTTTCGTATCCTTTGGGAAGTATAGTGTACATCTTCATATATGAAATTCAGTTATACTGTTAAAAGTTCAGGCTGCATGCGGCTTGTTTCTGCGAAAAAGACAGTCCACGAGCTATCAGGCTTCCATACCCTCATCGCCGAAACTTGCGAACATGGTGATCAATCGCAGAGAACGTTTCCGTTCGACAGCCGAATATCAACGTTTTTCCACCCTGGAATAAAACAATACACCGCTCCCCGTCATGTTCGATTTGGAGACTGTCCAAAAACGCCATGCCTTTAAAAAACTTTTTGCCCAGCAGGTTGAAATTGATTTTTCCTGCAATCAGATCGATTGTGCCACAGGGCTGGTTCTCCCACAGCATATCAAGTCGCAGATAGTAATCGTTGATCTGCTCCTGCGTATGAACGTGTAGCTCTTTCATCATGTTGTTTCTTAATCTCCGTATCCCGTCACGTTGGTTTTAATTTTAGTTGGGCACAGAATCGCTGTCCACTTTTTGAAACGTACCGTCGCTTTCCACACTATACAGTTGGGTTTCAAAGATAGGTACTTCACTCATCCAATTTGCGCTCGTTACCCAGATCGCGTCTTTTTCTATTCGACTCGTTTTGCTGAATGCCGATTCCGCCACTTCGTCATAAGCTATTTCCAATTTGTCGATTATCCGGCCTTCTTGGTTGACCGTAATCAATATCGTAAACAGCTCGTTTTCGCCTCCTCGGTAGGAGACGGCAACAGCGGAAAAGTTTTTTGAAAAAGGTACCGTATAATGGAGCCTGAAATGGGTCGCATCTTTACGCCTGGGGTCAAAATTGATCTTTTTCAGTAACCCATGGTCAGGAATCCCCGACTTTTCATAATTGTCGAAACGGGTACTATCTGTAATCGGAAAATGCCGTATAGGAAGTATAGCCAACAGGTCGGCTCCACTTGGGGTATTTTCCACCTGCGTTTCCGTATGCACCTGACGCTTTTCTGGCGCTGTGTTTTTAGCCGTATCCGTGTCTACGGTTGCTTGTTCCTTTTTCGCTGCTCCTTGGCAAGAGAAAAAAGAGAGAAGGATCACGATAATTATCTTGTGCATCATTTTTTTTAGTATGGACCGCTAGTCTTTTTTTTGTGTGCCGAACGTTTAAAAACGCGTGTTTCTAACGGGCCTGAATTCACTATATGGCCTTTGTCATCCCAGTTGATTGGCTTCGTTCGTACATGTAGCTTTCCCTGTATAACCCTCATTTCCGTATAGTCGTTGCCGTGTTGCACGGCAGGAATGACCAACAGGTTTTCTTTTTGGAAGGCATGAAGGGTTCTACTTGGCGCCATCCCATTTCCGATGTCTCGGAAAACGGCATAATCTTTATCCGGTTCAAACAGGATAACAATGGTGTTTGTCTGAAACGTGTCGTTGTAGATCCAGGTACCTTCAAACATATGCTGGATAGGTTCTGGTATACTTTTCTCTTGGGAATACAATGCGGAAGCTATACCTAGGAAAAAGAAGAAAAGTATTTTTCTCTTTGTTTTCAAATGGAGTTTGCGGTCTGTCATGATCGGTTTATTACGGGCTTACGGACCACGATATCCGTGGAATGGTTTGCCCTTATCAGTTCATTCACAGCAAAATCACTGCCAAAGAACTACATAGAGGATTCGTTATTTTCTCGCGGTCAAGACCGATTAACCGGATGAATACACTAGGCGGTAAAGAGCGCTAAAAGAAAGAGCAGGCCACCGTGGCCTGCCCTAGTCTAAACAAACAAAATTATCACGTATATATCGAGATCGATGCACCATATGAACGCATCGAGGCTGTCATAGTTTTCGAAAAAGAGCAGGCTATGGCTGAAGCGCCTGCTCTTTATCAACTTTATAAATAGAATTGTACCTTCAAACCTCGAACGCCGTTGCAACAATTTGGTTTTAGAAAAGTTGAAATTTTAGGTTGATAGTATACTTAGGAGGGCAAAGAGCTCGGGCACGAGTTGAAAACTCGCGCCAGCGTTGATGGCAGCTAGTGTGGGTATCAATGGGCAGCTAGCGCGAGCCTGTGGCTCGTGCTCGTATAAACCAACTTACAGCAAATAACCGGGCACGAGTTAAAAACTCGCGCCAGCTGAAAACTCGCCCAGTGCTAATGGCAGCTGGCACGAGTCTGATGTACGAATGGCGCATTGCGCGTCTGAATCGATATCAGCAAGACGACGCATTTCCATCCCTTGTTTTAACAAAACATAAAGCCTGTGTTAAGCTTTTATGAAATACATCATTTGATTTTCAAAAGGTAGCCGGGTCTGCTATATTCGCCGCAAGACCCACAGGCATGAATCACCGAGCGTGCTGATTTGTAGATGGATTACGCTTTGCCGGGCATAAATAAACATATAGATCAATGAGCAATAAAATTAAAATAGCTGTGCCTATCGCTATGATCGTTGGCCTGCTGGCAGGCTGCTTCCCAAAGGCAAGCACAGTGATTATGTCGTTACCTGTGGAAAGCAAGGAACAAATTATTGCCCGGTACGACGAGCGCCAACTACAAGAGGGAAAGGCCATTTTTGCTTCGAGGTGTACACACTGCCACGGCTTAAAGGATCCGGCCTCCAGGGATGCAGCGGCCTGGAATAAAATCTTGAAAAGGATGATCCCGATGGCTAAACTTGACGACGCACAGGGGCAGCTCGTTCGCGCGTATCTCCTGGCGAATAGCGAGGATAAATAATAGCCCGTTAACGGTAGCTTGGATGGTTACGGGCTCGGTTATCCCATGAAAGCGGCATCGGATAGTGACACCACCCACACGCGTGGATATATCTGGGTAGCCCACGATGGCTTTCTGCTTCCTAAAAGCTATGGTACCAACCGACCGTCAGCCAGAGGAGATTTTCGGTACTATCACCGATGATGCTTTCTGCCCGGTAGTCTAATCCGAGTTCAATCTGATCATCTTCCGAATGGTTGTAGCCAAGAGCTGCGAGTAGTCTTATTTCTAAGTTGGTCTCCCCTCCTTGACGTACACCGAGATACTCATTATTAAACTTGACGTAGTACTCACGCGGATCCACCTGCAAACCGCTGAGGGGCTTTTCAAAACTGATCCGGTACCGTAGGCGGTATTGGACATCCTCGTCCTGCTCAAAGGTTTGATCCGTTCGGAAGCGGTGTGCAAACTGTAGCCCGCCGATCGTCTGCCCAACACTATATTGCTGGATCGAACGGTGCAGAAAGGTGCCTCCAATATCTGATCGCCGAACCAGATAACCCACGCCAAAGTTCTTCAGGGAACCCCGAGCTGCCGTCGCGACCAGCTCAATATCTGTACGCTCGTATTCGGTACGTCCGCCCAGACTGTTTGCCGGATTTTGGTAAAAGATAAATCTGTTTTCCAGTTTAGAGTTTACTTTCAGGAAGTTGCCAATCGTAAAACTTCCATTAAATTGCGGCATCAGGCCAAAACGGTTCTGCGCTTCTGCGCGGGGAGCCACTAGAAGGAAAACTACGAAAAAAAGGAGATATCGCATGCGTTATAATAAAGCTAATAGATTAAATGATTCATGCTGCGCGGAACAATTTCCTTGGTTTCGATCGGCTTGCCCTGGCTGTCAAATAAGGTTTCATACGGCTTGGTGTTTCCGTGGAGACGACCGGAATGCTCTACCTCGTACCGAACCGTATAGGCATCTTCCGTAGGCTTTCCACGAATAAGCTGATAGAGCACATCGGGTGCACCGGTCCACTGCACTTGGATCTTTCGGATCTTATACCGATCGTATGTCGCAGCCAGGTGTGCGTTAATCGCCCCGGAGGCCTGCGACGGTATTTCTTCTGCTTTTTGTGTCAGCTCAATATCCAACAACCTGCCGTCGGTATCAAATTTAACACTGTACGTGCCTTTCACTTGCTTAGTCTTGGCCTCTATCCGGATTCCCTCCAAGCTTTCTTCCCGATACCATCTCACTCGTGCATCGGGCCCAAAAAGCTGGGCAATATACGAAACGGCAGTATCGGGTGCCTCTTCGCTATGGATCCCGGACTCCCGCTCATACTTTTGCTGGGCGCCAGACGCTAAATAAACGCATATAAATACGATACAAAGGATGTACTTCTTCATGCTTCGGATTTTTTTGAGGTAGGGACACAATCGTCCAACGGCGCAGCAGGGCTAACTGCGGATACGCCTCCACAAACATATAGATAACCGTCGCCAAATCGAAAATGTTCATATTAAATTATGATTAAGATCCGGGCAGCTCAAGGGACCGCTGGCTAATGAAGGTTTATGCGGATTTAGTTAAAGTATTGTTAATTAGCACATTTTTAGACGATTTCATTTTGTTAGAACAGCTTCTTCGCGTATTTTAGAAATAAAAAAAGCATACGAACTAATTATGAGAAAAGACCTGTTTGCATGTATATTGATTTTTATGTTATCTCTTTCGACACGCGCAAAATGTGTCTGTGCGAGGCAGCGTGCACCATACAAACGATACGGTACTGGTGTTCTATCAAAATGATTTTGACGCCATTACCCGAGAAATGTATTTGCAACGCCACGAAGCCATCCTCAATCCCAACGGCAGCTTTCATATAGATCTTCCCGTACAAGGAATTTCGGAATGGGTCGTGCAACTGGGAGACGCGTTTGAGATTATACATCTGGCACCGTCAAAAGATGTGGTCATGTATATCGATGACTCCAACCATAGATTTCATGTGGTTGCTACCGGACATAACAGCGAATATATAAACTTTGAGGTATGCGCGAACAAGGCCACGCCTATTAACATTCAGGCAGAAAATTACCCGACTCCCTCGGCATATTTACAGGCATATAAAGATGCCGTTGGCAAAAGACGAGTTTTTCTCGATCGCTATCGGGATACGACTAATTTTGATCCGGAATACTACACCTGGTTGTCCTCCTATTACACGTATCTCCCGTATGAAAGAACGCTCGTCACGCAGGTTGGAGATAGCCTGAGAGGTGATCCTGCCCTAAACGAACTGCTCATCTCGGAAGGATTGGAGGATGACTATGCTGCACACAATGTCCGGATTTATAATGATTTAGTCCGTCAGTATATATATTATAAATTCAATGGTGTCAAATTTCCTCTAAGTCTGGTCGACGTCATGGATTATCTGGATAAAAACCCGTTAATAGGCGGCAAAACCAAAGAGGTGTTTTACGCAACTTGCATGTACGTGATGCGTGAATCGAACGAAAGTGTATATGAAAAAAGTCTTGCTGTGTTTAAAAAGAATGTACAAGATCAGGAACTGATCCGCCGTATTGAACAGTATCGAACGGAATACCTGGCCTCTAAAAACAAATTGGAGCAAGTAAAAATCGATCAAAATTTGTCGTTAAGCACTATTCTCAATAAATACAAGGGAAAAATTATATATATTGATTTCTGGGCGAGCTGGTGCGGGCCGTGTAAAATGGAGATGCCGAATGCCGCCGCCTTAAAAAAAAGGCTTAATAGTCCCGACGTTGTATTCTTGTATTTAGGTTATCAGGATTCGCAGGTCAACTGGCTCAAAGCGAAAGACGTATTGCAGATTGAAGGAGAGCACTATTTGTTAACCGGTGATATGGTTAAAGAAGCCAATACTGTTTTTGGAATTGTTGGAATACCACATTATGCGATTATCGATCGGGATGGTCGTATCGTAGATAAACAAGCGAAGAGGCCAAATGATGCGTATCACGAATTGTTATCGTTATTGACGAACTCGAAATAACGTGAAATGCAGGCGGAGAATTCCGGATTGCCGTTTGTAATAGATTTGTCCTGCTGGGGAAAATTTCTTAACGTTAAGTCCGCGACAAAGATACGCTAAATTACGCCACAAACTTCCCCAAAGGAACGGATTTTAGCAGACAGGTATTTGAAATGGAAATAATGGACCTATCCATACCGGGTCAATATTCCTTTAAATTAGTCAAGAACACCACGGGGTGCGCGCTGCAGGTTTGCACCGGGGTTTTGAAGAGACGGATCATCTATGGCTTATCAGACGCGGCGCTGAGCGACTCCGGCGGTATTTCGTCGACTTCCTTCTCCTTTTCCTTGATGTCGACATGCACCGCAAATGCAGAGGGTTCAATCGGGATACCTTTAAACGTAGCATACTCGCGGGTGTAAATGGCACCAAGGTAAAGGATGGCCGCAGTATAATAGACCCACAAAAGGATAAGCACGATCGATCCCGCTGCCCCATATGTCGACTCGGTATCCGAGAAACCGAGGTAGATCCCGATGAGAAATCGTCCGACAACAAACAGTAAGGCTGTGAAAAGTGCGCCGGTGCGAACCGTACGCCACCGAATATTCACATCGGGTAATACCTTAAAAATAACAGCGAACAACAGAAAGATGATACCGAAGGAAAGCAGAAAATTGATAACGTTGAACACATGTACCGTGGTGTCCGGAAAATAGCGTTGCAAGCGGTCGGTCAGTGCAATGATGGCGCCGTTCACGATTAAACTGACGACCAGCAAAAAACCTAACCCAATGACCAAGGAAGAGGATAGTAAGCGATCTTTTAACACTTTTAACCACCCTTTTTTTACCTTCGCACGGACATGCCATATCTTATTTATAGAGTCTTGTATGTCACCAAAGACTGTTGTCGCGGTGACCAACAAGGTAATCGCACTGATGAGCAAAGCTACGTTGGACTTACCGGATAGGGAAAGGTTTTTGATGACCTCTTGGACTTGCCTTGCGGCACTCGGCCCCACCAAACCGGTAAGCTCCGAAAAAACTTTACCTTGAATGGCTTCTTCCCCTAAAAACACGCCAGCAAGCGAAATAATCAATACGAGGATGGGACCCAATGAAAAGACGGTGTAATAGGCCAGCGATGCACTGTATTTCATACTATCTTCCTGGGTAAACCCCATAACCGTATTTTTTAAAATGGAAAAGTGATCGGTAAGCGTCGTTGTTCGTTTTTTCGTTCTGTTCATCTGTTTTCTATTGTCGTTGTAAAGAATTAGGCGCCCGGCATAGAGGCCGGGGCGCCATCAAACTAAAGCGAATGTCTAAGGATGCCCCCCGCCCCCTGCTGCGCCATAAATTTGTCCGGTGGAAAAGCTCGCACCGTTGTCTGCGAGCTGTACAAAGATAGAGGCGAGCTCGGCGGGTTGGCCAGCGCGTGCCAAAGGGGTGTCTTTTCCGAAATCTACAAGTTTGTCTGGCTCCTGCCCTCCGCAAACTTGCAACGCTGTCCATACAGGACCGGGAGAAACGCCATTGACCCGTATGCCTTTTGGCCCGAGTTGTTTGGCCAAGGATTTGACATAGGCGACGTTTGCAGCTTTGGTCTGCGCATAATCAAAAAGGTTCTCAGAGGGGTCGTATGCTTGTACAGAGGTTGTGGCGATAATTGCTGATCCGGGTGGTAAATGGGGCAATGCGGCTTTCGTGATCCAAAATGGCGCGTAGATATTTGTTTTCATCGTTGCATCAAAGCTCTCCTCGCTGATGTCCAGAATAGACAGGTTGCTTTTCTGATAGCCGGCGTTATTTACCAGGATATCTAATCCACCTAATTTGGCTAGCGTTTGCTCTACCAGATTTTCGCAAAAGCTTTTGTCGGTCAGGTCGCCCGGTATAGCGACAATCTTGTGTCCTTCGCCCTGCAAAAGCGCAACAACCTGCTGTGCATCGGGTTCTTCTGCGGGCAAGTAATTGATGACGACATCAGCCCCCTCCCGGGCAAACGCAATGGCTGCCGCCCGCCCTATTCCCGAATCACCGCCCGTCACCAGTGCTTTCCGGCCTCGAAGACGGCCGCTGCCCACATACGACTGTTCACCGTGATCCGGCAGGGGCTCCATTTTGGAGGCAAGCCCCGGGTGTGGCTGCGTCTGTTTTGGGTACGGAGGTTTGGGATATTTATCCAACGGGTTTTCTAAAGGGTTTTTTTTCTGCGTCGCCGCACCGCTATCTCCGCCTGCCAGCGCCGGGCTTACAACCAGCGTCGCTACGCTTGCACCAAGACCTTTCAGGGCATGGCGTCTCGTCATGTTTTTATCTTCTTTCATCCTACTATGGTGTTTAAAGTCTTATTACAGGAACTTTCTAAACCGCATATCGTTTTCAATCGTTGAAAAAACCTGACTTTTTAAGTCGCCACCGACCTCGTGCAATGGAATCACCTGTGCAGTTATCGGCCTACAGGTAACACCGATTACACGGTTCTTTCTATAAAAGTGTCCCTTGTTTGGGTGGTCTGCCAACAGGACGATGCCCAAATAACAACCCAAACGAATTCCAGTGCTTGGCGTTCTTAAAGAGATCATCATACCGGATGTCTTTCGTATACGATACGGAATATGTCGGGGGTGGTTACACGAAATCCGATCAAACAACATATGATAGTACGATCTACAGACGAGGGTTGGGATATTATTCTGCAACGGCATCACGCCTATATAGCGACAATCTTGTTAGATGCATTAGCTTGGCCTCTGGCAAAAAATAACCGGATTGACCTTCTTGTGGCAACGAGCGAGCACGACAACGATTACAATGAATTCTACCGTACGGACCTACTGAATGCAGCGGGGGCTCCCCGCGACTTTACCATGGAGCCTTTTCGTCAAACGGATTGTGAACGCTTGCTTTGAGAGGGGGTGGCGAAAAGCCCTTTAGTGGGCTTGCTTCTATCGCATCATATACAGTTCGTGCACGCTCCCCAATCGACAGAAGCCGCCGCCTACTGCGATCGTCTGAAGCCTTTGCAACGCCGCTTACGAAACCAAGCCGGCATACAAGTGGCAGAAAGCCAAAAATTGTACGCTGTGTTACAATGGTGTGATGCTTTATCGTTGATCATTTGCCAGCAGCAGATTCCGGTAGAAGGCCGGCGGTTGGAGATTAGTCGCGGTCCCGAAGCCGAGCCCTATTGGATTCAAGGCTTAACTTCAACCACGGCCACGGTAACACCATGGCCATTTGAAAAATCTACCGTTCCTATTTCGATAGTCCGGCGTAGCATAAAAAAGTTGCAATTCAACAACGACCAAGAGTTTCAAAAAGAATTACACCAAGCGCCAATAAACGTGGACATGTTTACCCTTCGGGAGACGTGATCACACCAAATGTTACAGTAGCCTCGGTCGCTAGGCACAGCTCCTTTCGGACCCTTCCCTGACGAAATTTGGCGACCTTGCTGCATGACTGACCCAATCGTTTTCTCTCCGGTTTTCAATCAAGAATCCCATACGTTTGAATCAAAGATTCGCTTATGCTTTGCCATTCCTCTTCAATAATGCTATACACGTAGTACCCTTTACTTGGCCCGTACGATTGAATGGAATAATTCCGCAACAGCCCTTCACATGTTGCCCCAAGTTTTTGCATCAGATGTTTCGCAACGTAATTGATACCCGTGCCTTGCCATTTTTCGCCAAGCCAGGTCCACCCGATTTCGATTCTTTTCTGTGAAAAATCTACCGCGCCGTATTGACTGATACCTGCGACGGCACCCGATTTTTTATCGATGATCACGAATGGATAATTGCGCTTTCGGCTCTCCACGAAAGGCAGGTCTGAATGTATCCTTTCACGTCTTCCTCGGATTTGACCCGGTGTCCGTACTCCCAAAGACGATCTGAAAAGCTGATGTCGACCAAACTTTGTAAGTCGTCTATTGCCAGTGGTCGCATGAACACTTGGTTATTTTCCAATATAATTTCGGAAGTAAAGAATGCATCATTTCCAAAATGTTTTAGGCTATCGAGGTCGGGCATAAACTAGTTGCTGATTGTATCGCAAAAGTATACCTATTTTTTGAATAAACCAGTGAGATAAACTGGGGCATGTGCTCATGGCCTGTTTGGGTCAACTGCCACTTCTTGTCGGATACCCTAAAAACGCCTATATTTAAGAAACAAAAGCCGTACGTGAGGATGACGACAAAAAACCGGCTTCTTATCTTGATCTTGTCCGCAGCCGGATGTATGCTAGCTGGATATACCCTCTCTTTTCCAGATGTGGTCTTGTCGGGCTGGCATTCCATAATCATACCGGGGTATCTTCTTAAACTACTGCTTATCCTGTTGTTGTTCGGGTGTTTCCTACGTTATGCGATGTATCCCGCCCGCAATCGGAATAAGCGCAGCTGACAAGCATCTCTACCATACAGCGACCGAAGAAGGGTACGCATCCGGAACACAAACGACGGCAGAAGAGAACTATCGCCAAAACGTGTTGCTCCTGTGAGCGGGAATTTTCACGAGGACAGCCCCCTGCTTATTTTGCTCCTTAGGATGCTTAGGGATAGATCTACCTAGATTTTGTATCTTTAACCTCATCAACACAACGCGTTATCTGCGTTCCGTTGCAGCGACAAGAAATACGACAGCGTGCCCATGAAAGAAATCTACGATTATTTTAAACAATTGACAGACATTTCGGAAAAGGATTGGTTATTGTTTTATTCCAAATTGCAGCATGTAGAATTCCCGAAAAAGGCCATCATCCTGGAGCAAGGGAAAACGGAAAAGCACCTTTCCTTTATCGAAAAAGGGATGATACGGTTCTTTAAACCGAGGCTGGATCAAGACTTTACGTTTGCCTTCGCTTTTGAAAAATCGTTTGTTAGTGCGTACGACTCCTTCTTAACCCAACAACCATCCACCTATAACATAGAAGCGATGACAGATTGTGTCCTGTGGCGGATTACTTACGATGATTTACATGCTATTTATGAAAACACGACGGTTGGTGATAGGATCGGGAGAAAGGTGGCCGAAGACATTTACCTCAAAAAAATGAAACGAGAAATAGCCTTACTTGATGATACGGCAAAAAAAAGATACCTGGACTTAATGAAGGAGCAACCGAAGCTTATACAGTATATCCCGCTCAAATATTTGGCCTCTTATATCGGTATTCGCCCGCAATCCTTGAGTCGTATCCGAAGACAGATTACGTAACATTTGTTCATGGATTCGTGTTCGGAGGTCGTATACCTTTGTACATAAAAAAGTATGAAACCTCTATTTCTTTTGATTGCTGTATTTGCTTTGTCCTTAACCGGGTTTAAAATGTTCAGTCAACATGTCGATTACAAAATGTCTGGTAAGATAGCCCTGGCGAGCATGCTGTTATTTACCGCGTCGGGACATTTCTTGTATACAAAAGGCATGTCCATGATGTTGCCGGATGGCATCCCGTTCCGAACGGCATGGATATACCTCACTGCAGGTATCGAAATAGCAGCAGCGGCTGCGATCTTTATTCCCCGGTTGCATAAACTGACGGGGCTATTGTTGATTCTGTTTTTTGTCTTGGTTCTTCCGGCCAATATGTACGCCGCCACTAAACACCTGGATTATGAGACCGCTACATGGACCGGAAAAGGCGTTTCCTACCTTTGGTTTCGCGTTCCTTTCCAGCTGTTATTAATGGCGTGGACCTATTTTTTTGTCGTCAAGTAACAAACGCAATCCCACCGCGATCCAGCTCCTTATAGGGCGTTTTATAGACTACCCAAATGAGGAGACAATGAACAAACCGACATCTTAATTAAGAAGGTGCTTTGAAAAAAGGGGGCGCCCGGGATCATCAAAGCCCTTGTTTTCGGCTTCTCTCTTTTAGAAAAAAGCCGAAAACAAGGGCTTCGCTTAGTCGATCGGCGTTGCGTGGTACAAATCCGAAAAAATAGCCGATAATTTGGACGGATCTTCTCGCCAAGCCTGATACATCCCCTGCCCCATGGTGTCGGGAACGCTATCCAGTTCTCCGTTTGCGATATGTTCTACTATCCGAACGGCGGTACTGTCAGAATCCGGCATATCCCAGTCGCTCCCTCTATTCATGTCGGTATCAATAGCGCCCGGATTAACCGCATACACCGCGACATCTTCCTTCGCTAACTCGATTCTGACAGCCTGCGTTGCTGAAAAGAGTGCGGCTTTGGAGGCGGCATATCCAGCAATGGATGGCAACGGTGAATAAGCGGCGATCGATACGATGTTGATGATGGCCGATGGTTTATTTTTACGCAAAATAGGCGCAAATGCACGCATCATCGTAATGGTTCCGAAATAGTTTACCTGCATATCGCGTTGCATACCCGTTAAATCACCTTCCAACATATTTCCGGGATTCACCGTCCCGGCATTGTTGATGAGTATTTCGGTGTCCAGTGCGACGGCTGCGACGGCTGCAATTTGCCGATCATCGGTGATATCTAAGGATAGCGTCACGACCCGATCGTCGTCGAATGTAGGCATCTTGTTTAGGTCCCTGCAGGTGGCGTACACCTTGCGTACGCCGGTATGGAGCAGCGCCTTTACGAGCGATCTGCCGATCCCTCTATTCGCTCCGGTAATAAGGATGACTTTGTCTTTAAAAATTTGCATATGATATAATATTTTATACCGACAAATCTACAGGGAAAGCCTCCCGCATAAAATCCAGAACGTGCTATGTTTCACCCGAAGCTCTTGGGCTGCTCCAACGAAACGTGTTTGGGCTAATCGTTCGAGTCGTTGGCATTGCTGCTGATAAAAAGCTCATTTTTCTCTTCTGACACAATTTCGAGAAATCGTTCGTAATGTTTGAGCACGTCACTGATCAGTTCGTTTGCCGTAAAATATTGCACGTCGTACCCTTCTCGAGCATCGCCAAAATACGATCGTGGATAAAAGGTGCGCTTATCTTCCAGCTCGGGAAGGTTTTCTTCTTCGATAAGGTATTCTGAAACAACCTTTACCTGATTCCGCACGCCGTAAATGAAATTGTTGACGACATCGTGGCTGATTTCGATCTCCAGCTTTCTTGGACTGTCGTAGCTGTTGATCTTCGCCGCAATTCCATTCGTCGCAAATTCTTCACGAAGTTCATCAAAAGCTTGCCGAACGGTGGTGCTGATAAACTCGTCGACAGAATTTCGGGTTTTGAAAGAAACAATTTGTTTTAATCGTGTCCGCCAAAACTCACCAGACCACGGAATGGTGGATACAGAAAAATCACGTTCGTAATAGTTGCGGTCTATGGTCAGTGCCTTAATGAGGCTGACACCGAACATCAACATGATCAGCGAGAACGGAAGCGCTGTGATAAGTGTCATCGTCTGCAGAGCCTGCAACCCTCCCGCATTGAGCAACATTAGCGCTAGGACGGCCAATAAGATTCCCCAAAAGGGCATTTGCCATTTCGGCGAACTCAACGCATTTTTGGTCGCGATGCTATTCATGACAAAAATACCGGAATCCGCAGAGGTAACGAAAAAGATGATAATGATGGCGATGACGAGATAGCTGACAAGATTGGAAAACGGAAGATACTCCAAAAAACGGAACATAAGCGCGTCGGGATCTTTCACCAGTGCGCTCAAAGCACCGTCGGCAATATTGAAATCAAACCAGATCGCGCTGTTGCCAAAGACAGACATCCAGATAAAATTAAACAGTGTGGGAAGGATGAGTACCGCAGCAACAAATTCGCGGATTGTTCTTCCTTTCGAAATTTTTGCAATAAATAGCCCAACATACGGCGACCACGATATCCACCAAGCCCAATACAAAATGGTCCAATTGTAGAACCAGGGCAAGGTTTGCTCTTCATACACGTGGGTACTAAAGGTTAAATCGAAGAAACTGTTTATATAGTTGCCCAGGCCTTCGGTAAAGCTGCCAATGAGATAAACAGTGGGGCCAAAAAGCAACACAAAAAGCAATAGAATAATGACGACAATAATGTTGACATTACTCAATATTCGCACGCCTTTGTCTACCCCCGTTGTCGCTGAAATAATGGATAACGAAGTCAGCACTGCCACAATCAGGATTTGGTAGGAGAAACTGGTCTCGGGTACCACACCCAGTGTCTGCAGCCCCGCGTTTACTTGTACGACACCAAAACCGAGCGTGGTCGTGATCCCAAAAAAGGTACTACAGAGCGCAAAAACATCGATCGCGTTTCCCCACTTGCCATTTATCCGATTCTTTAACAGGGGATAGAAGCAGCTGCGCAGCGAAAGCGGAAGCCGGTAACGATACGCGAAGTACGATAGGGCGAGGCCTACTATGCCATAGATGGCCCAAGCGTGCACACCCCAGTGAAAGAAGGTATACAATTGTGCGTTCTTAGCGCGGCTGACGACATGTCCCCCGGCGAAAACATCGCTGGAATAGTGCTGCATGGGTTCTGCCACGCTAAAGTACATCAGCCCAATGCCCATACCTGCAGCAAACAGCATGGATATCCAGGAAAAAAATGAATATTCAGGCTTGCTGTCGTTGGCACCCAAACGGATTTTTCCGAACCTGCTGAAAACAAGGTATACCAAAAAGATCACAAAAATGGTCACCGCCCATACGTACACCCAATTGAGGTTAACAAAAATAAACTCCTTCACCCGATCGAGGATGCTGGCCGTTCCTACCGGAAATAAGATCGATACAAGACAAACGCCAATAATAAAAAATAGGCTTGGAACCACGATTCCTTTGTTAAATGTTGTCTTGGGAAAATGAAATGCTGCCATGGTCTGGAATAATGATAAACGATTACTTTTATTGGGACTGCCTAATATGGATGTCGCGTTGCGGGAATGGAATTTCTATTCCTGCTTGATCGAGCGCTTCTTTACAATCTACCATCAATTGCTCCTGCATCGTCCAAAAGTAGTCATTGGATGTGGTCACCCTGACGGAAAGATTAATCGCACTATCGCCCAAATCGGTTACGACAACTTGAGGGGCAGGATCCTTGTAAGCAAATTCATTTTCCACAATGACGTCCATCAAAACTTCCTTGGCTTTGCGCAGATCCGTGCCGTAGGCTACGCCAATGTCGAACCATGTCCGGCGCGTTCCCATCTGCGTGTAATTGGTAATGCTGCTATTGGAAAGCTCTCCGTTTGGTACCACAACCAATTGATTTTGTGGGGTTGTTAATTTCGTATTAAAGATATCTATTTCCTTTACCGTACCAGACTCGCCGGAGCTCGAACTGATATAATCCCCGACCTTAAACGGCTTCAGAAGCAGAATGAGTATTCCGCCGGCAAAGTTGGAAAGAGAGCCCTGCAACGCTAGGCCAATGGCCAGGCCTGCCGCCCCTATAATGGCAACAAAAGCCGATGTTTGCACACCGAGTTGCGTAACCACCACGATAAAGAGTAGAATATTCAGCACCCAGCTGACGAGGTTTGTCAGAAATCGTTGTAGGGATACGTCCATGTCCCGTTTTTTAAACGCCTTGTCGATGACGCGTTTAATAATCCGGATGAGCCAAGATCCGATCAGGTAAATTAAAAAAGCAGAAATAAGTGCAGTTAGGATTCTGGGCGCCCAAGCCACTGCGGAAGATATAAAACTGTCCCAGTGCTGTTGAACTTCGCCGAATTCTAAATTGTCCATAATGATATATTTTATTTTAAAAAAAAGAAAACAACTTAAACCATGCTAGCCGTGCGCAGCAAGTCCGATATCTATAAAATTCCAACAAAGAAGCTGAAAGATTGTTTATGGCGATCACACTTTATTGGATCTGCTACGCCGATCGCTTACTAGCGGGATCGACAATATACTAAAAAAATGAACAAAACCTAAGGACATGGAAGACGAGGACGCGCTATATCTAAAACGACGTATACGGGGCAACTCAGCCTAATGAAGGCTTAATCGCGTTTGTAGCCAGAAATCTACTTTCTACATAACGGTTCCCAGAATCTATCTACATCGTATATTTTGTTTAGTATATTCGTGTAAACAACAGCAGACTATGAACCAATTTTTACATTTCTTTAATTTACACGAGGGCGAAGACAAAAAGGAAACCGTACTGGAAGATGTGATCCATAATATCTCCTTTCGCGGCGCCAATGCATGGATATTAGCCTGTGCTATTGTCATCGCGTCGGTCGGACTAAACGTTAATTCCACGGCGGTCATCATCGGAGCCATGCTGATCTCGCCGCTGATGGGCCCGATTGTCGGTGCCGGATTTGCCCTGGGTACGTTCGATTTTCCGCTGCTCAAGAAATCCATGAAAAACCTGCTTATTGCGACTGTTATCAGCCTTGTCGTGTCTTCGCTGTATTTTTTACTCAGCCCTTTTAAGGACGCTCAGTCGGAGCTACTCGCCCGAACATCACCGAATATCTATGATGTCTTGATCGCGATTTCGGGAGGCCTGGTCGGCGTTATCGCCATCACGCGTGTTAATAAGGGCAATCCTATCCCCGGCGTGGCGATCGCTACGGCGTTGATGCCTCCGCTGTGTACAGCCGGATACGGATTGGCAACGGGAAATATAACTTACTTCGCGGGTGCACTCTACCTTTATATTATTAATTGCGTTTTTATATGCATCGCCACCTTTGTCATTGTTAAATATTTGCGATACCCAAAAGTTCATTACGTAGATCCCCAACGGGAAAAGAAAATCACCCAGAGCATCACCTTAATCACACTCGTCCTCGTTATCCCGAGCCTATATTTCGCCTATCGCTTATTGCAAGATAGAAAGTATTCCAACCAAGTAAAGCAATTTGTCCAACAGGAATTAACCGATAAAGGGTATACGATTATTTATGAACGTTTGGTAGCAGCGTCTAAACCGAAACGATTGGAACTGGCGTTTCTGGACAAAAAGTTCAGTAATGAAGAGATCAATGGGCTTAAAGAAAGCATGCGCGCGTTCGGCATTGACAATACGCAGTTGATCATTCGTCAGGATAGTTTAGACCTCCGGTCCACTATACTCAGCGAAATTGATAAACGCAATGTTTCCGTCAGCGAGAAAGATCTGACGATACGTGCACTAAATAACACCCTCTCCAGTTACCAGCTGGCTGACCCCGAACTGGACAGGGATATCAAGATCATCTTCCCAACGCTGTCCTCATACAGCATTGGGCGACAGCAATTTTATGCAAAAAAAGACAGCTTGGTCAACCACATCGCCTTCATCTATACGGCTTCTGAACCATTGGAAACGATCGAACGCGATAAGCTCGGTGCATGGCTGAAAAACCATTTTCCAAAAGACAGCATCACCATCGTAGCATACAGGCCTTAAGGGGATGAACGGGGCCACCAACGGTGCATCTCCAAAGATAGAGACCATACGTACTTGTCTCGTGAAGATTCATAGAAAGGTTTATCAACACCGTTTTAAGGGACGTCGTTTCCTTAAAATCGGTGTTGCCATCACCGAAAAATAGCTGGTTTTAGGGATGTACTGCCCCGATCAAAATTCGGATTTTTGTTGTACATAAACTATTCAGCTACCTATACGATGCACAAAATACTTTTTATAAGCCTATTTTTCATGACGACTATACTCAGTGCATGCCATCGAGATGTCAGCGATCATAAATCGTTTGTTTGGGATGAGGACGTCAAGCAACTTCTCGGAGCAGAGTACCTGGACACGTGGCTACGAAAAGCCCCTTTTGAAAATGAGCTGAAACAAGCGGAACAAGATCAATTAGTTTTTACAAACGCCAAGCAGGTATTTCCTTTTATGAACCGTTACCATGATCGGGTGCAAGAGCTCATACAAGGAAGTGATCTGGTCGCCGATACAGTCGTCTTCTCTGCAAAGGAAATCTTATTCCAAGATTCCGTTTGGGGAGACGTATTTGTTGGTGCTACCCTATTATATGACCATCGGGAAGTGTTTTTGAAAGACAGCTACCTCGAAAGTGGCAGTCCGCTGTTCGGGGGGTACGAGGCTGCAACCGATATGTACCGTGCTTCGTTGTACGAGACGCATATTTTTGCCAAACACCCCAACTACAAAACAGGCCTATACTGGGTTTCTAGTAATGACAACGTGTATCTTTTGGGATTCTATCAGCAAGGACAGTTCGTATTTGAAGCTGCCGTCCCGCTCGTTGGTAGGGATACACTGGCGACGCTTGATAAGATGAAAGAGGTCAATACCAAGCTCGGACTGAAAATTTCGGAATGGGAACATGCAACAGTCCATCAACTGCAACAGGTTGCCCAGCCTCAGAGTTTCTGGAAAGATCCATTTGTGGGTATATACCCCGAAAAATCCGCTTTTAATGTGTATCTAAAAACGAAAGATACCCCCTTTGTGCCGGATGAAAAACCGCGTAAAGGAGATTACTATTTTGCGTATACATCCATACATGGCGATGTCTCGCTCTCCACCTCGATTCAAAAAACGGAAATGAGTCAAGACGAATTTGTTAAGGCAAATCAAGGAGCAAAAAGCTATCGGTATTTTTATGACGATCTATTTTACGATGAACAGGTGACAGATGGCTATGTACAGGGCACAGCGAAGGCTTATTTCCAAGATCGTAACTATCTCGAGATACTATTTTCCTACGCAAGTAGAGATGGAGAAGCAAAAAAGATGGTACATGGTGTTTTACAACACGTTCATATAAGTACGTTGGATTAACTGTTCTGCTAGCGATGAGCTCCAAGTCCATGTTCTCCGCACGAACGGGATTAGCCCAACATATACGATTTGAACGAACATGGAGCATGACACCACCTACCATCAAAAAAGTGGACGCGAGTTACCGTGTCGAGCGGTGCCACAAGAAACCGCAACTAAAAATGAGCGCCAAAAGGAATACCCAAACCCAATCAAACGCTGCCTCCGGACGCGTCGATTCCATCGGTTGGAACAACGTTTTCTCTTCCATTTTATATCCTTTGAGCGCAGGCGTCTCAGCTTCTTTGGCTTTTTTCCGCGAATGCTGATCCATAGCGGTACGCTTTACTGTAGGAGAAGGTGCTCGATCAACAGCGGTTGGACCTCCAAGCGGTTGCATTCCTCCCTGTGGTGCATCCATGTAGCGCCCCGTGTTTTTTATGCGACCAAGCTGCTCGTGCAACCGCTGCATTACATTCTGCGCTATTTTCCCATCCTGTATATGTTCTTCTATATAGGTCAGTAGTTGGTCATTGCCGCACACCTGATCCGAACACGATAAGCCTGTCGTTTCTACCGTTTCCAAATATGCCGCTATTAAACGATCGCGAGTATCCGCATCCGGCGTCCAGTATCCTTTCCGCGTGACCTCCAACATGCGCGCCAACATTCCTTGATACGCATAGGTGTTATCGGCCTCTGCAAAACGTTTTTGGATGTCCAGTCCATATTTATCAGCCACATAGACATCGTGCCAGGCCTGCCAATCGTCCGGTCGTATAGCTTGATCAGTGGTGGCCTGCCATCCCCACATGTTGTCCGTAATCTGTCCGACCATGCGCGCGCCTGCATAGCCTTCATCGAGCATTTCTGTTATCCATGTGGGGTTCAGATACCGCGTGTGCATCTCTCTTCCGATAAATTTATCCAACGATTCCTGCCGTGCGATCGATGGATCCGTCAGGTTGCTGATAATCACATCCGGTTCCGTTCCATCCAGTGTCTTTATAGCCAACGTCATGCCACCTAGATATTGAAAAAAGTCATCATTGTCCAGCACGCCATACACATGTGTAGAACGGCTATGCACGACAGCTTTCGTTCCGGATAAGGCTTTCTTAAAAAGCGATAGCGCTAACTCTTTTCCCGTTATTTTCTGTAGCTCAGTAGGGCCCGTACCCCAAAAACCCTGTCCGTATAGATGGCCTGAACGATTGAAATATACATCGGCGACTTCTTGACTATCCGTCCATTTGTCTGACGCTTGTACTGCCTCATCCACGCCAATGCCGTACGTTCCCGTCGCTGCCCCAAAGAGCCTGACCATAGCCAAACGTCTTCGTAGTGCGGTATCCCTTACGCCTACATCGGTCAGCTCCCGTTCCAAGGCATCCACATGCGCACGGATACTATTGTCCTGCTCTGGGGATTCGTACACCAACGCAACGGCCTGATCCAACAGGTTCATCATGTGCGGAAACATATCGCGGTACAGGCCAGACGGCGTTACCAATACGTCTACGCGTGGCCTTTGTAAACTGTCGCGGGGGATGAGCGCTAATCCGTTCACTTTACCAAATCCATCATATGTCGGACGCACACCAAGCAAATGTAGAATCTGAGACTCCATAATCCCCTCATGTCGTAGGGTCTCTACAGACCATAGGTTAACGGCTATTTTATCGGGGTAGTTTCCCTGATTATTTTCCAGATAGTGCTCTATTATTTGCTCTGCCAGCTTACTGCCCATCGCGTAGATCTCGCGAGATGGCATGCGGGACGGATCAAACGCGTAAAAGTTTTTTCCTGTTGGTATCGCGTCTGGATTACGAATAGGATCATTTCCCAATGATGGTTCGATAAATTTTCCGTCCAGTACGTCGAGAAGTGCGCGAATCTCTGCTGGGCCACTTTGCAGAATCCGGTCGTAAAATTCAGCAGTTAAAGCATCTCGATCTTGAACGGTTAGTTTTTTTTGGCGACTCGCCATAGCAATAGCCGTGAGCCGGGCTTGCTCCTCGCTTGGAGAAATTCCAAACGTATGCATCCCCATGGGGGTCTGCTGTTCATTGAGCTCGTTTAGGTAATGTTCGAGCTGTTGTACATCATCCTTATCTATCGGCCCGTTATGATCCAGATCCCGCAACACATTCGTTTCTTCCACCCATCGGTTTATGGCCTTAAGATGTGCTTGCGCCAACAAGGGACTTTTCTCTAAAGCGACGTGGTAATCATGTATGGCTCCAGCCAGCTCTCGCAGCTCTGGCCGCAAACCCGCTTCTTGAAAAGGTGGAGTCAGGTGATCAATAATGATCGCACCGCCACGCCGTTTTGCCTGTGTTCCCTCTCCAACATTATCCATGATGTAGGGATAGATATTAATCATAGCACCAAGTAGTGCATCAGGCGCATCGTCGGCATCCAGGCCGGCCTCGCGGCCAGAAAGCCATTCTAAAGTTCCGTGTGTTCCGAGGTGAATTAAGGCATCTGGCTTTTGTTGCCTTTGCATATACAGATAGAAAGCAATATACTGATGGTGCGGTGGCAAGCTCACGTCATGGAACAGAGCTTCTTCATCTTCTTCCCAACCTCGCGCGGGCTGCGGCATAAGGGAGAGGTTCCCAAATTTTACCTGAGGCAGCACAAAATAACGCCGTTGTCGACTATCTGTCCAGACCATGATACGTGCGGAGTCTGGTTCGCCCCATTTCTGGATTACCTGCTCCTGAAAGCGTGGATGAAGGTCGGCAAACCACATTTTGTATTGTTCAACGGGAACCAAAACCGGCTGTTCTTCTTCGACCATTCGAGAGAGCTCGCCGGGTGCCCACGTTCCTATGTTTCGCCCACCGGAAAGGACACGTTGGAAAATTTCCGCTTCGGCTATACGTCCTCCCCCTAAATTGTATCCAGCCTTTTCCAATTCTGCTGTAATACGATGTATGCTCTTGGGCAGTACATTCAGGTAACTTGCTCCGATATTTTGCTTTCCAGGATGTCCATTGTAGTAAATGAGTGTGACCCGTTTGTCTGCATTTGTTTTGTATCGCAAATTGATCCAAGCTTTCACTTTTTGAGCAAGATGTGCGATCCGTCCCGGAAGTGGGGTTTTCTGTTTATATATATGACCCTGACCATCGAATATGGACTCCTGTGTAGCAACAACCGTTGGCTGTATCTGCCCCATGATTTCGGGGCGTACCAAGGCCAAGCTGCGCTCCGCGACAGAGAGGCCTGTGGTCGATGACTGCCATTCGGACTCGGTTTGTAGTAGTGTGATCCCATTAATAACGGGTACGTCTAACTGCGCAAACGTTTGGGCAAGTTTCTCCGGAGAGCTTCCCGGTAGCGAGGAAAAATTAACCAGAACCTCGATTGTGGATCGCCCGTGAGCGTCTAGACAAAAATCATGAACAGCCTTTTCAAGCGGAAAACCATAAAAAAGCATGACATTCATTCCCGCCTCATGCAGCGCTCGGGCGTAAGATTTTATGTAATCGTACTGTTGCGTCACAAACTCATAACGGAAGCCGTATAGCGCCACCCAAGGTGCGTGCGGGGATGACGTGCGGTAAACCTTTCGGAATATTTCAGGATCCTGGTACAGGGCGCCTGTTTGCCAATCAACAATACCGTAGTCGGGAAAATCTATCGGCGCCTCCGGCGCAAACGACGTTCCGAAATGGCGATCACAGAGCAGTTGTACCATACGGGCGATATTCTCGGGACTTGGATTTTCGAAATACGTGTCTAACTCGCGGTCAAACTGCATTCCCCACGCTTTATAGTTCGCTGCCTCCGGCGTAGAGCCTACGGCATACACCGCGTCGCCGCGCGCCAATATTGCGCCAATTTGCTGTGCGTACCGTTGTATCGTTTGCGGCGTATGCACATAGCAAACGATAAGCGCGGCCTGGGATACGCTTGCTGCTTCGCCTTGTGCCGTTACAACGTCGAATTGGCCTGCAAAGCCCGGTTTTTGATTCAACAAGGTAATGGCCTCTGCTAGAGGCTTGCTGTAGTTATCGGACATCAACAGTGCAATACGAATACGTTTTTCGGACGGCTGTTGCTGAGCATGCACCGGCATATTCCCGAACAACCAGCACAATAGAAAACCCAGTATAGGTAAACAATTCTTCATCATTAATTCTCTGGAATGTAAATAACCTGTCCATCATCGAGCTGATAGGCCGTACCAAGTCGCTCCCCCTGCCCGGCGGTTTCTTCGGATGAAATCTTTGTTACTTTTATCTCCTTCCCTTTTTTGCGGATAATTTCCATCTCCCCTTCTTTATTTTTCTTGGTCAGGGTGAGTTCCGTTTCCGGGTCGAAGAGATCCAGCACATTTAAAGCAGACATGAGTGCGATAAGCATGGCCACAATTAATACCACACTGATATCAAACAAATTAGCTACACCACTGATTGGATCTTCAAGTGGTGTATGATGAGATGTCGGGTTATTTTTAGTCAGTAATTTCATTGTTGAGATAAGGTTTCTTGATGGGTGATACCCTTTTGTTTGCGAATGGAGGCCCTCAGTCTGCGTTCCATAATTGCTTCACAGGCCAGAAACTCCTGGGATAGCCATTGCTCCCGTTTCAGTGAAATAAGGTAAGCGACAATACCACAAACCAGTCCGATTATCGTCGCAGTAAAGGCTGTCACCATGTGACTGGCCATAGCAGACATGTCGCCTGTTGAAAGCGTAGAAAGGGATTGTCCCATCGGAATCAGGGTACCAACCAATCCGAGAGACGGTGCTACCTTAACGAGGAAACGAAGATTATCCAGCTTCGCATTTTCGCGTTTCTCCCACCCCTGCACCAATTCGGTGATCTGGATATCCGCTGCTTCTTCTTCGTTGGAAAGGATCCGTTCAATTTCTGGTTCATGCCGTGCAAGAAAAATGCGTACGCGCTCCTTCTTTTTGCGATTCCAACATTCCCGAGTGAAGGCACCCATCGACCAAACGATCCAAAAAACCATAAACAGCAGACCAATGAAAACCGGTACATGAAGCAAACGACCAATTTGAAAGAGCAGGTTTTCGATAAATTCAATCATGATTTTCTTTTTTTAGAATGAATAGTGAGCACCTACAAAGAACGTCCTTCTAGGTGCGTAATAATAACTTGTTGCGGAGGTATAGCTTCCGTAATATAGCTTATCGAACATATTGTTTATGGTAAAACTGACCCCAAGTACACCTATGTTTTTAGCGAGTTTGAGGTCAAACAAGCTTACGGCATCCATTGTCTTTTCTGGCGTATTTTCCAGATCGCCAAAAAAGGAAGCGGTGTGGCGCCCCCAAAAACTAATATGCCCGATACGAGGATCATCATATATCAAAGCCCCCGAATAGATATGCCGCGGATTGTCGTTCATTTCTCTCCCTTCATATTCCGGGTTCGATTCATATTTTTTGATCGCGGATTGATTATGGAAATAGCTTGCTTGTAGGGTTATCGAAGGATGCACCCGATATTTCATCGAACTTTCCAGTCCCCAAAGGTTGACCTTACCGATATTTATGTACTGCCTAACCGGAAGCCCTCCCGGATCAAAATAATCCGGAACATCCGAGGCATCGATCAACACGGCCGATAGAAAATCACTATACTGAGATGCGTAAACCGTGGCCGAAATCTCCAATTCGTTCATAAGCTGCAGGTCGGCTCCAAAGTCAACCGAATAACGCATCCGTTCCGGTTTGAGCGCTGGATTGCCGAGACGGAAGGACGAACCTAGCGGCGCCGCATTATACATGTAGAAAGCACTTGGTGCACGAAACCCAGTAGCGTATACGGCACGTAGACGAAGATTATTGCGTACGTCATACGTTAGTCCAATTTTTGGCGTCAAAACCGAAGAGCGGGCATGATCGTAGTCGATAACAACGTCAGTTCCAGATAAATTGTCCATGAAATGACCATTGCGGTTGGACCAGTGGTCGAAACGCAAGCCTAAGTTCGCATGTAGCTTTTCGGTGAAGCTAACGTCGTCATTCATAAAGAACGAAATAAAGTCCTGTCGCCCGCTGAAATTCTGGTTACCTTTTTCAGGGTAATGTTTGTTGGAAACAATTTCAGTAAAACGAAGATCTGCACCGATAGTGATGTCGTTGTCCCCTATCCGATGATTCAATTTCGCAATCAACCCATAGGTATCGAGTGGTACCCGCGATGTATAATTTGCGTTATTGAAGGCCCCGGCCGCTGCGTTCCAATTCATTGCATTAGACAGCCGGTTCTGTACGTTGTAGTATACGAGCACATCAGGCGACAAACTAGCCTTAGGGTTTTGGTAACGAAGCTGATAATTACCCGTGTGTGTGCGGTCTTCATACAAGGTGGATGTCCCCGAAATAGGTTGCTGGCTGTTGAAATCCGCAGTAGCGACAACGATGCCTCCATTCGCAAAGTCGTACGTAAGCTTGGTATTTAGGTTTAATAGCGACATTGTTGGTTTCTGATAATAACTTTTCCAAAGACTGTCTGCTAGATAAGCGTACCCATCTGTTTGCTTATATTCAGCAAAGGCGATCGCACCCCAACGTTTTGCGAAGCGCTTCCCTACTTGTACGTTGGCTTGATAGGTATTCATGGAGCCGTATCGAAAAGCAGCCCCCAATGTCGTCTTCTCACGCGGCATTTGGGTCACCAAATTTATTGTCCCGCCCATAGAGCTCGAACCATAAATGGAAGAACCAGGACCGCGTACTACCTCGATCCGCTCCAAGCTATTGCCAGCGAGACTGTTCCATTCAGACACGCCGCCCGTATAGGAATCATTGATTGGTACGCCGTCCTTCAATATCAGCGTTCTGTTGGCAGAACCCGTCCCGCGCAGGATAACACCGGTGTGCGTCCCCGTAGTGGTTAAACCACGGCTACGGTCTACCATGACGCCAGGGATAAAGGCAAGGGCTTCGTCAACGGTCTGCACTTGACGAAGTTCGGGAGCATCTTTTAACAGAACAGATACACTGGACGCGATCTTACGCAGCTCCTTGGGTACTGTAGAGGCCGTTATGGACACAGCATCTAAAAACTGTGGTCTCGACCGAAGCGTCCAGCGCAGTTGCTGAACATCCACCGTTTCAGGGATCACGCTCACCTCCAAAGGGAAATAGTTCGTGTGGGAGACCCGCACCGTAATGGCGTGCGTCAGGTGCAAATAAAACTGCCCGTTGCTATCGCTCACTGTTACTACGCCTCTGCCACGTTGATAAACCGAAGCATTTTCAATGGGGCGTCCCAAGCTGTCCCGCAACTGCACGGTGATCGTCGATACTTGTTGTTGTTCCACCTGTCCCGCTGCGTTATCTGCCCATGCCAAGAGCAGGCCGAATAGCAGAACTAGCCAATTCCATTGACTACTACGTAAATTCCTGACGGGTACATGCTGTAAAAAATAGTTCATACAAAAGATTAAAATAGTTGCAATAAAGTTGCAATTATAACAAGTATAAACTTCAAATGCAACATTGATGCAAATAAAATACAAGACAGTAAAGGATTTCCTCCTTCGTTAATCGATTTTCCTGAACGAAATGCAAGAAAGCCAGTACACTGGCAACCCGTATGTTATGGTAAGAAAGAAACGCCCCCCCGCCTCCAGTTAAGATGGTCTCGAGACTGAAACCATGAATACCGGGCACATTGTTGCTTGGGAATACACTCACGAATTTCTATCTGAAAGGTCGGCGCTAGGCCATCTGGATGCGCCCCATCCTAAGAAACAGACTTGGACACACCAACACCTTCCTTCGTGCTATCACATCCAATTATTCCCTATTCGGTAAGCCTTATAAACGTATATTCTGCAACGCGAGTGCCTTGAATATCCTGGATAGTTGATAAATCGAATACCGCATACAAACCCTCTGCATAGGGTACAGATATAGACTGTTCTGGCTGATGAAGGTATTTCACCTCCATTTCTAAATCGAACAAAATCTTAAAGACGCTTGCATAGCAATCGACATTATGCGGATAACGTTCAAAGAACTGTTCCAGATTTTTAATTCGAAGCCGGTTAAATTCGTGGCAACCGGCAAGGGTTCCTGTATCATATTTTAGTAGTGGGCGTATCATGAGATGTATAGTTGTTTGTTACTACAACGGAGTTTAGATATAAAAGTTCCAAACGAGCTCAACTATCTCGGAGCGGAATGAAGTAACAACTATCTTGCAATGGAAAACCTGCCGATGCTACTAAAGAAAAGAAGGTCATGACCTTAAGACTTTCCTGCTGAGTAGTCCGCACTATGTTTCGTTATAGTTCAGTATTCCCGGTAGTCAGGTAATGAACCACAACGTGTGTAAACAACAGGTTATACTTCGTCTGGATTAGTTCACTCTCGGCCATAAACAGGTTGGATCTGGAGGTGTTCAAATCGTAAATACTGATCCGGCCTGCATCGTAGCTTTTATAACTTAGCTCGAAAGCTTTCTTTGCCGACTCCAGAACTGTTGTTGCTAGCTTAAGTTGCTCTTGGTAATTGCTTAAATCGAGCATTCTGTTTTCTAGATCCTGCAGGATGATCAGCTTTTCGTATTCTACCGCTTTCGCCTGTTCTGCTTGCTGAATCTTGTTTTTTTGAACAGCAATCTTCACAGCATGTTTATTGAAAATTGGCAAATTAATGGATAAGCCTATCTGTTGGGAGAAGTTGTTTTGAAGCTGATTAAATAACGGCGTTTTACCGAAACCACTTGTCAAATTATTAAAGTAGAAGCTTCCAAGCGTTAAGTTGGCATCTACTGTTGGATAGAGTTGCGATTTAATAGCTTTTTGCTCGAATTCTAACGCTTCTTTCAAGAACGCATATTTTTTTAGGACAGGGTGCTGCGCTAAAAGAGCAGTGTATAGGTCTTCGCTTTTATAGCTCGGTGTCGACAATATAGATAGATCCTGCACTTCAGAAACAATATTGAAGTCTTGGTCCCTATCGATGTTTATAAGCTGCTTAAGTTCCAACATCGCTTTATCGATGGCGTAATGAGCTTGCCTATTTTTTTCCTGTTCACGTTCGTAATTTGCTTTGGCCTCATAGAGAACAGTAAGGGACGCTGCTCCAAGATCCTTCGAGGCCTGCACTTTCTGAAGCTGGTTTTTCGCAAACCAAAAAACCGTATCAACCGATTTGCAAATCTCTTTTTTCAGTAGCACATGAAGGAAGGCTTGGATCGTTTTAAGGGTTGTCTCCCGCTTTAATAAAGCGAGGTCCTGTTCGCCGGCTTCACGCTCCCGTTTTGTTTTCTGAATGGAGTTACGGATTCTTCCATTGTTCAAAATAGAGTATACCGACGAGACCCCTAAGGTACCGTTAAAGTTGTCATTCCGGGCATTGTTACCAAAAATATCCTGGGATTGACCGAAATTGTTATAAATATTAGTAAACCCGTTTATGTTGGGAAGGCGGTCGTGCCGAAGCCCTTGCATATCCAACTCTCTATCTTGTAACACAAGTTCTGCTTTATCTATAACTATGCTGTTTTCGATGGCCATGTCTATACACTGCTGCAGATTAAAAACGCGCTGTGCAAAGGTTGCATGCGCCAACAACAGCGCTACGAGCGCCGCAAGGATATAACGAAATAAAATAGGCATCAGTTGTCCTGGTATCTTAGTAAACTCCTTAACTGGCTCAATATTCGCTGAGCAAGCGTTAACTCCTCCGTAACGATATCCGCTGTCCCGCTCAACTCCTTGTCAAAAGGAATGTTTTTTCCATACGAGGTTTGCAGGCCATGAGGCAACGCTACCTCGATATAATATTTGTTATCCTTATCCTGTACAAATGCTACAGATCGGATTTCGCCTTGTACTAATCCGTATTCTTGATATGTATAGTTATCAAGCCTGATCAACACTTTTTGTCCTATTTCAATTTTTCCTTGGTTTTGTGCACCGACATGCATTTGTCCCAGGGTAATGTCTCGACTATCGGGCAAAATACTTAACAAGGTACTTCCCGCTTTAACAAATTGATTTTCCCCCAAAAACTGAAGGTAGCTTAACTTTCCATCTATGGAAGCGTAAATCAAGTAATTTTTCTCCCATTGCTGCAGGGCTTTTTTGAGCTTTCCAAGCAACAAAAGAGAAGCAGAGCTATGGGATGTTTTCTCTTTCACCATATTTATTTCAGCACCTTTTTTTGATTTCTTAAAATTCATTATCCCCTCCTGCAGTTGTGCGATAGCAATTTCCGTATTCTTATGAAATCGTTGTTCCTCCAATAATTTCAGTTTTTCGCTTTCCAATTCCATTGCAGATATTACGCCTTCTTTATACAGCAATTCAGAACGTCTAAAGCTTTTTTCTGTCAGCGCAAGTTTACTGGATTCCAGTACATGTTGCTGCCTGAGATTGACAATACGTTGCTTATAATCAACGATCCCTTTAGATGCGGTCGTTCCTTCCACCGCATAGGGCTGGAGATCAGCAAATAAAATCTCCTCTTCCAAAGCCTTTGCGAACGAACCATAATCTTCCTGTATCTCCCCCAACCTGAACCCTGCAGTCCGCTGTAAAGGGAATTGCGCAATCTGTTCCGGAGAAATAGAGTCGAGAAGCGCCTTTAAACGCAAGATATGCTGTACATCAGCTGTAGATTCCAAAACCAACAGTAGATCTCCTTTCCGCACAGTCTGCTGATCCTGTGCAATTAACCGTTCAATGCGGGAGTCAATCCGCACTTCGATTCGTTCGGGAGGATTTTGCGACGATACGACAATGTTCCCTTGGATAAATTCAGGATATTTTATGACACAAGCTAATGAAAAAAATAAGAGGATAATTCCCAAAATGGTTAGACTTCCCCAGCGAATAAGCCAATGGGGAGGACGCTCCAAAACTTCCTGTACCTGCTCCGACCGGAGGTTAATCTCCTGCAATATGTTATTCTTAGTTTCCAAGCTCCAATTGATTTTTGACTAATCGATAGTATTCTCCTTGCAGGGCTACAAGTTGCTCATGACTGCCTTCTTCTACGACCCTCCCACTATCTAGCACGATTATTTTATCGGCATTTCGCACCGTAGACAAGCGGTGTGCAACGATCACCGCCGTTCGACCATGGAGAAAACCGTTCAGATTGTCCGTAATCGCCTTTTCCGTAGTAGCGTCCAGAGCGGAAGTGGCCTCATCGAAAAATACATATTGCGGCGATTTGTACACCGCACGCGCAATCAACATACGCTGACGCTGACCTCCACTGATACCTAAGCCCTCATACCCGATTTTTGTATTGTAATTAAGGGGCAGCGATTCAATAAAATCTTTAATATGTGCCACTTCCACGGCATTTTTCAGTTTATTCTTATCTACCGAAAGACTACCCATAGCGATGTTGTTTGCTATACTCTCGTTGAATATATATCCGTCTTGCATGACCACACCGCAGCTCGCCCGCCACATACTCGGGGCAATGTGGCGAATATCGGTCTTCCCTATCCGGATCTCCCCGTCGTCGACATCGTAAAATTTCGTAAGAAGTTTCATGAGTGTAGATTTTCCTGAGCCGCTTGCCCCGACAATCGCAGTGGTCTTTTGAATAGGAATCACCAAATTTAATTGCTCGAAAACAGGCTTTGCAGCGCCCTGATAACGAAACGTTACATTTGATATGGAAATATCATGTGCAGGAATTTCAGATGCATAATCCCGATCGGCCCGCTGCTCGTCATCCTTGTTATGTATCTCGCTAAGCCTTTCCAAAGCAATTTTAGCATCTTGCGATTGCCGAATAAAGTTCATAAATTGCAGTAGAGGACTATTTAATTGACCAACGATATATTGAACAGAAAGCATCATGCCCAATGTCAACTGTCCTTCAATAACCAAACTTGCAGCGGCAAAACTTATCAAAATATCTTTGAGTTGATTGATGATATTACCACCAATCGTTTGTATTTGTTCCAGTTTAAGTGCTTTAATTTTTATTCGAAAGACTTTAATCTGTATACCCTCCCATTGCCAGCGCTTACTGGTTTCGGCATTGTTCATTTTGATCTCTTGCATCCCATTGATAAGCTCCATGACCTGTCCCTGTTCTTCGGACAATTGGGAAAACTGCTTGTAATCCAATGTTCGTCGTTTTTTTAAGAAAACTAGTATCCATACGAGATAAACCACCGCACCCACGAGATAAAGCAGAAAGAGTTTATAGCTGTAAATCAGAAGTACAATTCCAAAAATTAAAAAGTTGATACCGGAAAATACAGTCTGTAAAGAACTGTTCGTCAACAATTGCTCCACGCGCCCATGGTCCGCGATACGTTGCATGATATCCGCGGTCACCCGTGAATCGAAAAAATGAATAGGCAAACGCATCAGCTTGCTAAAAAAGTCGGATACGATAGATATATTGATCCGTGAGGAAAGGTGCAGTAAAATCCAGCCCCGGATCACTTCGATGCCCATCTGTCCGACATAAAGCATAATCTGGGCAAACAACACCAAGTATATAAAATGGAGATCCTGGTTTTGTATTCCGATGTCGACAATACTCTGCGTCAGAAACGGAAAAACCAGCGAAAGCATACTTCCCCCAATCAGTCCAAAAGCCAATTGAGCAATAAAGGATTTATACTTAAAGAAGTAGTGCTTTAAATAGTTGGCGATAGAAAAAGACCGCTCGGAGGCTTCCTCTTGCTGATCAAATCGAACAGTTGTTTCTAGCACCAACACGATTCCCTCCTCCGTGGTTTCTGTCGCTCCTTCGCCGATCCAATGATGCAAAAACTCCTCCTGTGTATAACTGATCAAACCATAAGCGGGATCGGAAACATGTACGCGGTAGCCTTTCTTCTTCTTTTCAATCTTATATACCACAACAAAATGTTGCCTCATCCAAAATACGATGCATGGAAGCGGTACATCCCGGACCAGCGTTTCAAAATCAATTTTTACGGATAAGGTGTTAAATCCAATGGACTCGGCAGCTCTACTCAAACCAAGGAGGCTAGAACCCTCACGAGTTGTTTCAGAAAGCTCCCGAAGCAGTTGAAGCGACAATATCTTCCCGTAGTATTTGCTGATAATACGCAAACATGTCGGACCACAATCTTTGGTGTCGGGCTGTTTATAAAACGGAAATTTTGCCATATCACTCACTCCCACGCACGTGTTTAAAACCATAATACGCCATAGCCTGCCGTTTCAGCGGATTTAAAGACCATTCCGACCATTCGTTGGTATATGGATCGTAGCCACATTTCAGTGGTTTAGAAATATCCATGCCCTTATCATTGTAATGCGACCGCTCCGTAAATGCCCTACAGTCGGTACAAACATTTCTAAACTCACAGTCCTTACACACGAGCACGGCATCCTTGGTTAACGACCAATACTTCTTAAAATCCTGATGGTCAAATGCATCTTCCAACGACACCTCGTTTATATGGCCGAAAGAATACGACATAGCCGGGCAATTCTTAATACGGCCATCTATGTCAATTCCGATCTTCTTATGGAGGCACGAATTGTGATTAACGGCCTCCAAAACTTTCGGCATATTCGTATTAAAGTGGTCTACGTTGATTTTTCCGCAAGCGTTCACCGACAGTTCGTCGCTTGTAAAATCTAACATAAATCGATATGCAAAATCGGTTGCGGAAGTGTCTTCGTCACATCCATAGAACACCAAATGGGAGATCCGTTTTGTATATGCGTGGACACGTTGAAAAAAGTCGGCATGTACAGCGCTCGAAAAAGCCGTATATATTTCCACTCCTTCCACGGCTGTGTTAGCGAATAAAGCATCAAAATCGATAAGCTGTTGAGCGGTGACCGCATTTCGGCAAAAGGCCACAACGTGTCTGATACGCAACTTCGTTATAGAGGTTAACAGTGCTTCCGTAATTTCAAGCTGTTCGAGTTCCAGAAAAATGTCGGACAATAAACGACTGTCTTGGTAAACAAGAGATAATGGTATAAAGTTTCTGTCCCAGTCACCTTCGGTTATAAAACCATACTCCTTATGGATCAAATAATCTACGTATTCCTGAACGATACGCTTTGAGTGCTCGTCATAGTTATCGAGAACAGCTTCTATAGATGATTCTTTCAGTTCTTCGATCAGTTCACTTAGTTCCAAGGGATATAGCTTAGAGATATTTCTACCCAGATCGGAAATGAGTATCCGACGATATCCTTTGGTCACCAGAATATTGCTGTACAAATTAAAGAACCTCATAACAATCTAACCAATTTTTTAAATGGTGAAGTCTGTAATAACCAATCCGTTTGGTATATGGTACATGTAAAAAACGGCGAAGAATCGGTCGCTAACTTTTTCGTGTCTTCCCCACCAAAAAGCTCTAGATATTCAAATGTTAACGGTAGTTTATTTTTCTCCTCCGTAATAATCTGTCGTATGTTATCCTTCATGTTACAAGTATGCTGCTATTTCTTTTTCCAGTCCATAATTGCAAGCGTCGGACATTCCAAGAAACTGGCCTATGGCATTGATTTCCAAAAAGTAGAATGTGTCTGCAGATTTGATGAAATCCAGGGATCCACAGTTTAAATCCAACGCCCGCATCAATAGATCTATTTTCTTCTCTATTTCCAGCGGAAGTTTGTACGGTACATTTCTATTGGGTGTTACACGATTGTACCGTCTATAGTCCACCTTGGTATGTTCATCATTTTGCGAAATAATGGCCGTAGAATACGTCTTACCGTTGAGATAGAAGCTTCTTATCTCAAAATCCTTTTCAATTTTATCCTGAAAGAACGAAAGAAAAAAATGTTCATCCCGTTTACGTTCCACCACGGATGTATACATAATCCCGCTTTGCATTCCGTCAATCTGATCAATAATGGGTGTTCCGGATATGGGTTTTACAATAGTTTTGTCAAGCTGTACATCTTGCATGTCCTCTGCCAAAAAATAGGGGGGTACATCAAGACCTATTTGCAGCGCTTTTTCCAACACCAAAAGCTTATTCACATGGCTATTGCTTTGTTTATTGATGTGTCTCTTTTCCTCTAATGTCTTGATCACATAATCCATTAACCAATGTTGCACCTCAAGCATGTAACGTTCGATAGCAGGATTATGATAAGCCAACGTTTTAAAGGTTATAGCTCCTCTCCGGTACCAGACCGAATTTATCTCGTCTAGAAAAAACTCAACCCGTTCACTTCGGAGAAAAAGCCTCTTTTGTATGGTCGTAATTTCAAATACGTCGTCTTCGTGAACACGGATAAAAGGCTTGTTCATGGCGACCAGCCATTTTATAACCTCTGTCGTTGTGATTTCATTGTTTTTAGATATGATCAAAATCATACATCAAATCGGATTGTATAGCAGCGTATTGGAAATAGTTAGCTGCTTTTGTAAACAAAAGCAGCCCTGTTTTAAAAAAAAGACTCAAATGGACAGTATACGTCTTAATCGAAGTGTGGAAATCTTCCGTCTTGGATCCAAACTCTCGACAAATAAGCACCTCCATTTCCATCGTAGACGTCCACGTCGTAACAGCCATGTGCATCAACGAAGTTTGATCGTATTTCATAAAACCCTTCACTCATCGACATCGCAAGTCCACCTACGACATTCAAGTCGATTTCCTTCTTTTTCAAAGAAGAGAAATTCGACATTCCTTTTAACTTTTTCATTTTCTTAATTCTAAAGGGTTAGCAACCGCTACAGTCGTAGAACCGAGCATACCATTTACCATCGTGGTAGTAGTCGACATCCTGGCACCCGTTTTCATCCAAAAAATTGGAAGCAATATACTTAGGCCCACCAGCCAAACTTCCCACGACCGACTTCGAATGATCTAAGTCCAGCTTCTTGTTTTCCAATGAAGAGAAACTCTTCATGCCATTTAATTTTTTCATTCTTTAAAAATTTATTGATTAACGAATAGTGCGCAAATGCGTGCACGTTGTAAAACTAGCCAATACGTACCCGTTATTTTGAACCATTAAATATTAGCTTGTTTTGTGTGTATTTCCGGCCAGTTTTGGAAAATATCCGTTACAACGACTTCAGGATAGTCGTCGGCCCGCATGAGAGAATGCGTCTAAGAAAAAAAAGTCTATAAACTGCCTTTATCAGGCAGGTAACCAACGGAAAGCACATCTTTGCAGAGGTACTATGCAGCGCCTGTATTACGCGCTTAGCGAAAGACGCCAAAAAAATGACTAGCAAAGTTTGTCGATGTATTGCATCATCAGATCGCGTTTACGGTTAGAGACAGGAACGAACGCTTTGTTCAACATTTCCAACTGTCCATCTTTGTAATACTTCAGGATATGCCGCGTATTAACAAGATAGGACTGATGGCACCGAATAAACTGAGTGTCAGGCAACAGTTCCTCGAAATATTTCAAGACCTTGGAAACAACCAGTTTGCTATCGTCTCGCAAAAAAAACGTCGTGTACCCCTTATCTCCCTCACAATAGACGATATCCTCGACACAAACGATCTGTGTATATTCAAAGGTTTTCAGTGCGATTCGTTGTAATACAGAAGGAGCTTTCAGGTGCATCTCTGCCATTCTCAACTGGTTTTGATTGAATTTATATTCTTCAGCCCTTCGATGGCATTTGTCGACCGCTTCCGTCAGAAGCGCGGGATCTATCGGTTTGGTAATATAACCTATCGCACCAATATTCAATGCTTCAATAGCATATTGACTATAAGCCGTTATAAAAATAATTGGAAGATCCAGGTTTAATCGGGACAACAGTTCCAAACTGAAGCCATCTTTTAATTGAATATCAGCAAGAATCAAATCGGGCATGAATGCCTTAATTTCTATCTCGGCTTTTCGAACTTCGGTGGAATAACCAACAACCTTTACATAGGGAATTTCATCCAAAATCGACCAAATATATTTGAGTATATTCAGTTCGTCCTCTAAAATATAAACCTTTAACATCCTGAAAATTAATTAAAACTATACTTGAGCGGCATACGTATTTCCACTTTGTAACCTCTGCCAGATGGCAAATAGTTGGGAAAAAGCGCTAAACTTGCGTTATGCTCTTGAGCTCCGTAAAGCAGTGCCAGACGCTCTCTTGTAATGACTTGCGCCAATGATTGCTTATTGCTATTTTCCTGTTCTGTGGTCTGTACGCCAAGACCATTATCCGTAATGGAGACAATGAGGTAATCCTCATCCTGAGAAAAAATGATATGGAGTAACCCCTTGTATGCAATATTTTTCATTCCATATTCAATAGCGTTTTCGACAAAAGGCTGCACCAACATAGGGGGTATAAGTATCTCGTCGACATCTAAATCATTCGTTTCTATGGTAAATGCAAACGACTCGCTAAAGCGCATTTGCTGCAAGATAATATAATTATGTAGACTACGCACTTCTTGGCCCAAAGTGATAAAATCCTGTCTGTTTAACTCTAGAATATCTCGGATCAGTTTTGTCAAAGCGACTAAATATCGGTTGGCTTCCTGCTTTTGATCGGCTCCGATGAGGCCTTGTAAATTAGCAATGGAATTATAAATAAAATGAGGGTTTAGTTGATTTTGTCTGTTTTTCTGTTCTAACAGATATTGCTTATTTTCCAATACCAGTTGGTCATGCTTTGCTTTCAGAAGTTTTTCCTTGTACATTTTGTATGTAAAAACCAGCGCAAAAACAAGGAGGACAAAAAGAATTACAAAAATCCATCTTTGTTGAACAAGTATTTGTCGATTCAGGGTATTGGTCGACGTTAGCATCTGGATGTCATGATCTTTCTTTTGCGTCTCGTACTTTGTACTGATCTCTGCCATTTTCTCTCGCTGTAACTCTAACGTTGACGTCTTAAAGTCTTCGTATTGCTTTGTTTTAATCAACCAAGCCTTTCTAAAATCACCTTTTGAAGCATATGCATCGCTTAACATGTCTAGCTCCGAAAGGGTACGGACATGGCGTTTGTCCGTTTGTTTACCCCATTCTTCGCTCATCTCCAAATACTTTATCGTAGAATCTAGCTGATTGCTTTCATAAAAAGCTTTAGCAAGATTGTTGAACATGTAGAACTGTAGTTTGCCTGTTCTTTGATGGTAATTGAAGAATTTCCTGAAACTGGCTATCGCTTGATCATGCCGGCCATGGAGTGAATAAAGCTGGCCTTCATAATCATAGCTGCGCATCAGAGCGGCAGAATCCTGTATTGCAACGGCCAATTGTCGACAACTATCCAAATAGATTTCCATCTCCACAGTATCCTCAACTCGCTGGGCAATCATAAAACGAATATCGTAATAACGCTGCCTCATCCTATCATTAGAACGTAGCGGATGATGCATCATATATTCCTTTACATAATGTAATGATTTATTTGGATCGTGGTTGTTATAAAAACTCATGGCCAATAAATCATCCCATAAATAAACATAAACTGACTGGGATCGCTCTATCTTATTCCTTTCGTGGATAATTTGCTCCATCCGTTCCGCATCGATATGTTTATCGATCGCGATTTGTTCGTTGATCAATAGGTATTCTTTGAGGGCATATATATCCGGTGTCAGGCCCATTGAATCTACATTCGACAAATTAGAACGAATGGAATCGCGACTATTCAAAGAGCGTTCATGAAACGACTTCACTATCCAATAGTAGGGATTATCTTTATAATCCTGTTCCTGTTCCAGCTCGTCCAAAGCCCGCTCCAGATAGGCCGAACGCCTCTTAGCTGACAATGTATCCATCGCTATCAGCCTATTTTTCAATATACTATCCCGGTCAGCGTACTCCGTTGGGTAAGTTTTTGGAGAATCTTGATGTTGACAGGAAAAGAAAAGGAATGCTGTACAAACAGACCCAATAACTATCGTTATTACCTTCGCTAAAGTCGTAAGATACGTTGTCATATAATCATCGCTAGTTAGCAATTTTTTTGCAATAAATCAGGGAAAGATAAATTTGTGCAAATGGTCTGTGCATATTCGACAGGAATCCAACACTATTTGTGCCAACCGTCATGAATCATGGAAAAACGTAGCCGCATCTGAAAGTCGACCTTATCCAGTTTGTGTATAAGGTATTATACCCACATTCCGACTTTAAACGGACAGCGTACTGGAGTCATTTTTTGGTTTTTCATACGAATATATTGCCGCATTCCGATTGCGATCAGACAGACAATACTATGGTAATACGATTCGTGCCGATCTATAAGAAATCTCTTTGCACGGGCGCCGGTTCACACTCGATCAGCTCGTCGATCTGTTGATATGCTGTTCAAAGACTGTTCCTATACCTCAACAATAAAGAGCTCATGAAAATGAGCAAGCAGCGTACGGGTAACCTATCGTGATTAATCATACATTATGTTGTTCAGGTAAGCCATCAAGCACCGTCTTACATGAGCTACACCTCCACTAGGGATAAGATATCGTTCATGTCGAACGGTTTTGCCAAAAATTTGTCTGCGCCTGCACGTATCGCAATTTCCTTTGCTCCCTGTGCTGCCGACATACAGATGATATACATATCTCGTAGTTCTGCTGTGTTCCGCACGTGTTCGATAAGCTTGTCACCACCGAGCTCGGGCATCCAAAGATCAACAATCAATATATGTGGTTTCTCGTCCAACATACGCCGGAGGGCAAAGGAGCTCCGCGATTCACTGACAACGGACGCATCCGTCAGCGCTAAAATAATTTCCAGCGCATCCAGAATCCCCCGATCGTCGTCGCAGACAAAAATTTTTTTCTTTTCCATTCATTTAATTACTAGCACCATCCTACCGTATTACCTTTGATCTAGCAAAAATATATGTCAATATAGATGTATCATGATACAGTCGACACGCCGCTAATCGTCGCATCAGTTAGCAGTTGAACCCCTGCCCCGCATAACGCGGCGGTATCTATTGCAGATGGTAGGCTGCAAGATGCAAAAAAAGATCCAAGCTTTCCCCAATACTACGTAATAAACGTTGTTAACAGGTATCTTTACGCGTGCAACCGGATTACAGCCACACATCAGGGCTGTAGGTTTACGCTAAATAGAAAAATAATTCCTGCAATTACCACATAATCGATATCTTCACTCATTACGCATAGAAAAAGCATGCGCTACCATGGAAAATATATCTGTTCTCAACGAAAAAGTCAGGCAGCTGGAACTGGAAAACAACCGCCTAAAACAAGAGGTTGCAGAATTAAGCGACTTCATGGAGAATGCATCCATCCCGTTGCATTGGGTGGACGAAAAAGGGATGATCACTTGGGCGAACCAAGCGGAACTCGACGCGCTGGGGTACACCAAGGACGAGTATATAGGTTCTAATATCCGGGACTATCACGCGGATCAAGATGCCATATCCGATATCCTCAAACGGCTCACCAACAACGAAACGCTACTTAATTATTCAGCTGATCTCAAATGCAAAGACGGATCAATACGTCACGTATTGATAAGCTCCAATGTGCTGCGCCGTGCGGGTAAATTCGTCCATACACGTTGTTTCACAAAGGACATCACTTCTATCGTTAGAGAAAAACAGGAAAAGAACGAGCTGCTTCAGCGCCTGGAGGAAAGCGAGACGAGACTTCGCTTGGCGGTGGACTCCACCCGATTGGGAACGTGGGATTGGGACACTTCCACCGGATATATTTATATATCTCCCGAAGGAAGACGAATCTTGGGCATAAAGACGGAAGGCAATATTACGGCGGAACACTTTATGGCATGTCTGCATGCAGAGGATCGCACGCTTCTGCTCCAGCACATGGATACCTTACTGTCCACGAACAATACCGAACGATTTGATAGTACGCACCGGTATCACCAAATCGATACGGGTGACCTGCGCATGATCCGTGTCCAAGGCATGTTACACCATTCTGGAGACACGTCGCGAAGATTCATCGGCACGATCCTCGACGTAACCGATGTCGTCGCAGCGCAGGAAAACGATGCACGCCTAGCGGCGATTATCCGTTCATCCAATGATGCGATCGTGGCGAAAACACTAGATGGAATAGTCACGAGTTGGAACGCCGCTGCTGAACGCATATTCGGATTTCGCGAAGAAGAAATCGTCGGACGTTCGATCTTAACGATTATCCCGGACGACCGAAAGCACGAGGAAGATTTTATCCTTGCTCGACTGAGAGGCGGAGAGAGCGTGGAGCATTTTGAAACTAAGCGCTTGACCAAATTTGGGCCGTTGATCGACGTCTCGCTGACCATATCGCCGATTAGGGACGGAGACGGAAAAATAATTGGTGTTTCAAAAATTGCGAGAGACATCACCGAGAAGAAATTGGAGGAACAACGAAAAAACGATTTCGTGGCGATGGTCAGTCACGAAATAAAAACGCCGTTAACCTCCGTACTGCTCTATACGCAAATTTTGTTAAAAAGTATCTCCGAAGAAACGGACAGCAGTATGCGAAATATGTTGACAAAAATCGAGGCATACGTGAAAAAGTTGATTTTCCTGGTGCAGGATTATCTCAGCATAACACGTATCGAGGAGGGTAAAATTGAACTGCATCGGGAAACATTTGAGTTATGTCCTCTGATCGATGAAATTGTAGAGGACGCACGGCTTCTTACGTCGAAGCATGAGATACTGCTTATGGGCTGCCAGGACATCATGGTATATGCCGACCGGCAGAAATTGGGACAAGTATTTTTGAACCTATTAAGCAACGCCATCAAGTATTCCCCTTCCGGAGGTCAAATCGTTATTGACTGTATAAAAAGCTCCGATAAGGTGACCATAGCGGTCCATGATCAGGGCATCGGCATCAGCAAGAATGATCAGTTGCACTTGTTTCAACGCTTCTTCCGCGCTAGTAACGATAGATCCAAACACATCTCCGGGTTCGGAATCGGCCTATACCTCGTTTCGGAAATTCTTCGCTACCACGGAAGCATGATACAGGTGGAAAGCTCGGAAAACCGTGGTTCAAAATTTTACTTTGATCTGCCAACTACACATGTGTAAACTGGCAAAGCGGCCCAGGCGGTAACAAGCTGTGTATAGATCCTTGCGCATCTAGTCCGCTCATATTCCAGTCCTTTAACCACGCTTCTGGAATTTTGCAGTGAACAACTTATCACTTGGATATGGCATATACCCATGAATTATTACGTTATAAAAAGTGGATGATAAATCTCGATCTCCATGCTCGTTATTCTCGAATAGACGATCTTACATATCAGACTACGACCTCTATCCCGCATGCCCAACACGGTACAGCGGTGTTCTAAAGAAAGGATTTGATGTGGTCGTTATACCCATAAATAGCCAAGATATCCCCCGGCTCGAGTTTCGTATCAGGACGAGGGATTCCGTGGAGTACAGTTGTGACCATACTTTTCCCGAATGATGTCTGCTTTTCGGTATTTTTTAGAATAGTCAGCACCAACAATTCATATCTTTCGCGGAAGCCTATTTCCTGAATGGTCTTACCTACGTATTTCTGCGGGACAACGACCTCGACGATAGAATAATTCGCGTTTAACTCAAATGAATCCACCAAATCGGTCATGCATAACTTCTTTGACCAACGTTCAGCCGACTCTTCCTCGGGATGGGCAATTTCAGACACACCAAGTGCCCCGAGCACTTTCTCGTGCAGACGATTGACAGCGCGGCTTATCAGCCGCTTGACCCCGGCTTCCTTGCAAAGTGCGCTGACCATGATGTTAGCACCTTCGTCTTCCCCTATGGCTACAATAAAGACATCTGTGTTTTTTAGAGGCAGAGACCGAAATGCGGCCTCATCGGTCGCGTCCAAACAGATCGTATGGGTGATTTTTTCTTTCATAGCCGTCACTTTCTCCATACGTCGGTCCACGCCAATAACTTCATTGCCTTGGACTGTTAGCTTTTCTGCAAGAGAAGCACCAAAATTGCCTAAACCTATTACGATAAATTTCATAAAACTAATTTATTGTTAACTCTTCGGGAGCATACTTGTAGTGTACATAGCGTACTTTTTTGACAAACGCAATCAATACAGAAAGCATTGTCACTCGACCAATAAACATAAGCAATACAACCACAATCTTGCTACCTTGTGCTAAATCCCCTGTAATATTCAAAGAGAGGCCCACCGTACTATACGCCGAGAAACACTCAAAAGCGATTTCCAAAAGCGGGCGGGATGGTTCAAAAAAAGATATACAGAAAACAGCGAGCCCAATGACCATCAGCGATAGAAACATCGTGGCGAACGCCCGTTGTATAGATATGGTAGCGATTTCTCTTCGAAAAATTTCCGTGCGTTCTTTTCCTTTTGCTAAGCTGAGCATATTGAGGACTGCAACGGCAAATGTACTGGTTTTGATTCCCCCACCAGTGGAATTCGGCGATGCACCGATCCACATAAGCAGCATGACGAACAAGATGCTGGAGAAATGTAGCGCTGCGAAGTCCACACTGTTGAAACCGGCTGTACGTGGCGTCGTCGCTGTTGCAAATGCGATTATCCACTTCCCGACGCCGTCATGAACTGAAAGTACGTTGTTAAATTCATTTATATAAATGACGAACGTGGCGACAATAGAAATGACCGCGGTTGTTATCAGATTAATCTTACTGTTTATGGTCATGACCCACGGTCTATAAAAGTTTTCGCGTGACGTCCATTTTTTCAATAGCCTATTGAACAGGTGCTTGACGTATTTGATCACGTTGATAACAATAGGAAATCCCAAACCTCCAAAGATATAGATGACAGCAACGACAAACTGGAAGCTGTAGTTTAGGATCACCATATCGTCCATTAGTCCCCTAGGCAGGATTGAAAACCCGGCATTGCAGAAAGATGACACGGCATGAAAAAGCGAAAAAAATACCCGTTCACCTACTGACTGTGTTGATGATTCACCACCGAGGGTCATATAGATACACAGGGCGCCCATGAGTTCGATAGAAAAGGTGATGAGAATAGTGCGTTTGAGTAATGTAAACACCTCGCCCAAACGGTCTGCGTTTGAAAAGTCCCTGATGGCGAGTTGATTTTCATAACTGCTTCCGCCTTTCAAGAAGTAGGTGAACAGTCCGGCGAAAGACAATATTCCAATCCCCCCAGCTTGTATAAGCAACATAATGAATAACTGTCCAATGAGCGTAAAATGAGTAGCCGTATCGACAACGACCAAGCCCGTAACACAGACAGCGCTGGTCGCAGTGAACAGGGCATCCGTCCAGGAAAGCGGCTGATGCAAGGCAATCGGCAGTTTAAGCAAGAGTGTTCCAGCGATGATTAGTCCCATAAAGCTGGAAATAAAAAGCTGGGCAGGATTATAAAATCTTCTTCGGATCAAAGCGTACAATTATGCTGTAAAACTAAAAAAATATTTGTAATTCTCTCGCCAATCATTGTCTTAGCGCTTGGTCGATTGTTTCGCAACCTAAGTTAATATTGTGTTATGGGCGAAAAGTGATGCACGGATATATCCGTGCTTGCCGACAGGTATTTATGTCGCAGATCGCGTAAGCGTCCCCAACCTTCACAGGTCAGGAAAATAAGTCTGTCTTTAACGATCGATAAAAGATTTACTTTTTTCAGACATTGTACTCTTTGTTTCTGAATGTCAGAGCGGCGGCATGACAATAAACCGAAACCATCACCGGGCAAAAAACCAACCTTACTGCATAAGAACTATAGTTATAAAAGGCTGCTCATTTTCTCATGTTACTGCTGTACGCAGATCGTTAGCACACCGGAACTTTAGCGCCATATATAACTGACTGCATCATTAAAGCTGGCTGTTGCAGCATTTGAAGAAGCAGTTTTCGAACCGATCAACTTGTTGTCTATATAAATCTCAGCCTTTATCCCTCCCGGCCCAAAAGCCGAAAAACGAGCAGAAACGCCATCATAAGCATTTACCGTACGACGTATTTTTTTTGAATACGGTAACGTAACGTCTTTTACGTTCTCTGTTCCACCGCTTTCATTGGTGTACGCCAATTCTACTTTATTCGGACTGCCTGAAGCTACATTGAATTTGTATTCAATGGTTACATCTTTCGGGTAGCTATTTGTCGAGCCATCTTGCGGTCCATCGTCTTTGCCGCAGGACACGACACTCAGGATTATTGTTGCAATTAATGTGGAAAATAGGATACATTTTGTTTTCATGATTCTACATTTAAAAGTTAAAAAAGTCGTATTCATAGTCAATCGAAACTCTTGATAGATTTTCTGATCTATCGGTTACCAGTAAGTGGCTGCTTACGACGAAACTGAAAGATCATTTCTTTTATCGCACCGACAATACCCCCCGGTTGATCCAGCGTGATGTAGTGGCTGCTACCTGCAACCAAGTAATGTTGGCTGTTAGAAGAAAGCGACAAAAGATTCTTCTGCATGTTTTCCCATGCAGTTACTATTTCGGCTCGCATTTTTTCTTCTTTGAACAATGAATCAAAACGAGAGGTATCCGTTGCACTGACAACATATAAAGGAATGTTACCGAACGATTTAATTTGTGAAGCAGCATATTTAATAGAGGTCATCTGTTGCTGTTCTTCTAGAACGCCAGCAGCGCTTTTATGGAGCAATGCAGGCATTATAGCGTTTTGATATTGATAATGCGCCGAAGGGGGAAATATATCCCTGAACATAAGTCTTGCCAGACCAAAAGTGTTCGCAAACTTCAAGAAGCCAACTGGCAAACCTTGATTCACCAACTTGTAAAGTTCGGGTGAAAGGTATTTTTGATTTTCAGGATGCTGGCTGTCGACCAATACCACTCCGGCAACATCCTGTGGGTATTTATCGACGAAGAACCGGATCAACATCCCTCCCATAGAGTGACCAGTGAGAATGTATGGCTTCGGTGCATTAGATTTTTCCAGCAATAGGTGTAATTCCTCAGCGATCTGTTCACCGGTCTTCGGATTTTCTCCTCTTTCACTCCAAAGTATACCGGCTCGGTCATACGAAATGGTTGTTGCGTACGAACTTAGCTCCTGTTGAATCAGATACCACTGAAGATGGCCTTCTGGACATAAGGCCGATTCAAAGACAACCGTTGGCCCGCCGGTTCCTTTTTTCAGGTAATGTATTCGACAATGGTCCACCTCGGCAAACTGACCGTTGGGAATAATCTTTTCAGCTTTTGCACGCGACCAGCTTTCAAATAGGATCCCAACCAATAATATGGTGGCGATGAGAGAGAAGAAGATAATGATGATTTTTTTTACCAAATGGAATATGTTCATAGTGCACGTTTATATAGCAGACCTAAATGCATATACAAAAATACACCCTATACGTGTTCAAAAAGGATCATCCGGCAGGGTGAGACCTATTTTGGACGCATTATTTAAACAGTAGGGCTGCCAATTATTCGCCACGAGACCTTATTTGAAAATTGAGGCTATTACAACCCGGTATTGAGGTACTGTTGGGGCGACTTGCCTGTATGTTTTTTAAAATTTCGATTGAAAGACGCCTTTGAATTGAAACCGCAGTCATACGCAATGGTTAAAAGCGTATATTTTTTATTAGCAGGAAGTGCTACCCGTTCCAAAAATTCGTTCACCCGCAGTTCGTTTATCAGTTCATAAAAATTCTTCTCAATCACGGAATTGATCACCTGTGATAATAAATTCGGATGGGTGTCGACCATCCTTGCCAGGTCATTAAGAGTCAGTTCCGGATTTAGATACGGCTTTTCCTGGTTTAGTACAACTTGCAATTTTAGGTATATCCGATTTGCAGCATCTGGTTCTAGAAGTGATTTTGCATATTTGACCGTATATGAACTAGTTTCAGGCTTTTGTTGTTCCCCCCCGATCTCTGCTTTTTCAACAAAACCCTCCTCTTCAATATGCTTTTGACTAAATACATTTACCTGTTTGATTCCAAAATATCCCATCCACCATACATACACAACAGAAGCTGAAAAAACAAGATTGTCTTTATGAAAGATCAGGACAATAGCCCAAATTGCTGCCATTCCTACAACAAGGTAAAGCAGCCAACGAAAGTTTATTTTTTCTATGTTTGAAAATCGGTACTTAAGGCCTTTCCTGAATATAAATAATCTGTAAAACGCTAGTGGAATATAGATCAGCCCTGAAAGGTATATGAAGACTATCCTCCATTTATTTTCTATTTCAAATCCCATAGCACCATTTTTAAGCACGTTCACTTTATCCGAAAATGAAAGCCAATAAAACTGAGAGAAAACCAAATAGCCCAAAAAAAACGGTACAAAGTGTAAGAGATCGTTTTTTTGAAACGGTATCGGACGTGTTTGATATTTTATGTAGAGGTAAAGGAACGGCCCTTGTGCCAATGGCATCCAAAGTCCTTGAATAGAGAGTACTGGGTACTGGAGGTAGAGCCCCGATGTAAGCAGGTAAATCGATAACAACATAATTGTCGACACAACCAGCCAGCAGGCAAGCATGTAATCTGTTGTTTTTTTTTCTGCTTTGGTAAATAAAACAACAGATAAAAAGCTTCCTATAACAACGCCGGATAAGTAAGGTATCTCCAATGAAATAGATAATAGCATTGCGATAGTTGATCCCATGATTTATACACTATTTATTTTTTTAATACAAACAACTACCAGGCCAGCATCCGAGATTACAAAAGCTTTCCAAGGTGCCAAATCTAATCTATTCGTTATACACCCCGGGACAGCAGGACGTTTCTTGTCAAAAGTTTATTGGCGCCGTATTTCATTAGATGGACAATATTCGCCTGTAAAAGTCTATCTCCTTTCCAACCTATCTTATAAACACGATTTTTACTCCGTGTTTTTTTTATTTTCAGCGAGTTACAATGTATTTATGAAATTCCGCTAAATAAAGAGGTTTCTATTTCGTTAGAACGGACCTCCCCATATACTCGCCCAATTGCGTCGCGTTATTTAGGTGACTGCCTTTCACTTTTTCGATATTTAGCGTTCCTCCATAGATCACTAATTCCTTATTTTCGAATCGATCTCCCATTCTATCTTCCAAAATTATTTTGTGAATACTACCTGCAATACCCATACTTTCAAGCGTCTCTTTCGTATGACCAGCAGTTACCATAGCGATACCGTATTTTATGGTTTTCATTTTTCTAGCCTGATTCCCATTTTCGTCGTAACCATAAGCATATCCTACGGAATACACCCTATCGAACCAACCTTTTAGCTTAGCGGGACAGTCACTCCACCAGAGCGGATAGAGAAAAATAATGGAATCGGCCCATTCTATTTTGAGTTGTTCTGCAACAATGTCCTCGGGTAAAAAGCCGTCGGTTTTGAGGTAGGCTTCACGTTCGTATTCTTCGGCAGTCATATCGGTCCGGAAGTCCATTGCATATAAATCGGAAATTTTAGTCGCATGCCCTCCCAATTCCAGGCCCTTTAACAATGCATCTAGAATTTGGTAGGTGAACGATTTATTACTGGGATGTGCATACACTATAAATACATTCATATATCCATGAAATTAGTAGATTATAAATAAAGGTGATGATAAATCCCGGTATTGTCAATGCTCTTTTTTCTTTAACAAGTCATTTTGAATAACAATAAATACCGTCGATTAAACCAAAATAAAAAGAATTTTGTTTCTACTTCGTAAATCGCAAAGTATCTATCGAACACGGAAAAGATACAATATTTTTTAGCCTACCAAATGCAGCGATAAAAAGGCTACATCACGTTACAATCGCTTTAGAGAAACAATATTATGCACGTTTCTGTTCCAAATCTACGTTCGCCACAATTTTTTTGAACCTTTGGCTTCCTCCAGCAGCCATGATCTTCGACAACGACGGTAAACCGATCTGTCTATTGAGTTGTAAATCACAAAGCTCCCATGCGAAATACGCTGAGAGCTTTGTTTGTACGTTTGGTGTTTCCAGAAAATAGCGGGAACCCTTACGACTACTATTAAAATAAGATGACAGAAGATACCGGTAGATGATCCGACGGATAGCGATCAGTATCGTATACATCGGAAATCACCTCATAATCCATTACCCGTACTTTCGGAGTGACAAAAATATAATCGATACGATTTTTTGGAATACCTTGAAATACACCTCCTGGAAAGGCGGTACCCTCTATCCCCTTTCGCGGGGTTTCCGTAACTTCATAGCTGTCTTTCAGCCCGCGTTTTAGAGCGGCGATCTGTTTCGTCGTTGACGTGGAATTTAGATCGCCAAGCAAGATAATCGGATAATTACCTCCAATGGCTTTGATCTTACGTGCAACAAGTGGTCCCGACTTCTCCCGCGCAGTCTGTTTACGCCAATAGAAATGTGCATTGAAAACAAAAAACTCTTTCCCAGATTTCTTATCCTTAAACTTTACCCATTGGCAGATGCGCCGATCAGAAGCATCCCAACCTATGCTTGGTACGTCTGGCGTATCGCTCAACCAGAATACTCCGGAATCGAGCGCCAAGAAGGTATCTTTTTTATAAAGAATAGCCGTGTTATGGAGATCTCCTTTTCCGCCGTAAGGATCAGCGATAAAATCAAATTCCGGGAGTAAAGCCTGAAGCTCTAAGAGCTGTGCACTATTTCCTTCCTGCGTTCCTACTATGTCAAATTGGTGCCGTTGGATCAAGCCCGCTAACGGAATTTTACGTATCTGCCAGCTGTTGCCACTTTTCTCATCCTGATCTGCCGCGTATCGGATGTTATAGGACGCAATCTTAAATGTCGCGGATTGTCCCTTTGCGGTGGTAGCAACCAACGTAGTAAAAAGGCAGATCAGCGTGCAGCCGACTTTCCATAAGTTCTTTTTCATCGTATATATCATTTTATATCCCACCAAACCTTTGCATTCACGTTATCACCGTCCATCCGCGACGCCGCCTCTTTATAGTTCGTCGCGTTGTATGTCTCTTGCAAGCTCGCATACATCAACCGCGATGGGACGACACCGTCATTTAACATACTGGATGTCGACGGAAGCACCGGAAAGCCGGTACGACGGTATTCCGCCCACTGTTGGTTATCTGTAAAGTACAAGGCCAGGTACTTGTGCAGCATAATTCGTTCCATGGTACCGTCATATTGGGCAAGATCCTGATCGAAATAAGCGTCCGCTAGCGGCACTTTTGTCCATAACTCCACGGCAGCACGAATCGCTTTTCGGAAATGCGTTTCCGCATCGCCAGTGATATGCCCTTTTTGCGCTAGCTCGGCTTGGATAAATTCAACCTCGGCCAATGTAAGAATCGGGATGATCATGGGCGCGACAACCTGTGCGTTATTCATGTAAGAAGGAGAATAATCAAAGCTCCCGTCATCATAACCGCTTGGAATCCCCTTATACCCGATGCTTCCACCCTCCCTAGCAGCTGGCGTCACATAAATAGGGCGACGGGGATCATTCAAATTGTTCAGGGTTTCTATAAAAAATTCACCTACGGCATGCTGATTGCTAAAGTCCAAAGCCCTTGACCATGGTGATATATTCGGTGTAATACCGGTCACTTGCAATATCGCGGATTCCGATGCATGCGTAATAATCGGATGATTCACGGGGTCGCCTAAGATGGTCTTCATATCGTCAATTGCAGAAGGTAGCACATCAGCTATACGAAGTAACAAACGCAGACGCAAGGAGTTGGTGAATTTTTGCCATTTCTGCGTACTATTAGAAAAAAGAATATCGGTTCCGTAAGTCATGGACTGCGTATGGTCATACAACGAATTAGCGGTTGCTAAATCGCTAAGTAGCTGCTGATAGATATCCTCCTGCTTATCATAGCGCGCCTGCAAAAGGCCATCCTCTGCTTGCGAAGCTTCTGAAAAAGGAATGTCGCCAAATGTATCTGTAAGGTTAGTATACACCCAAGCATTTAGGGTTAAGGCTATAGCCAGGTAATTATTTGAATTCTCCGCCTCAGCAGCAGCCCGCATCTCCCGGATGTTCTTCGCCCAGCGATAACCGGCATTCCATTGGGAGTCGCCTGTTGTTTCCAGGATTTCATACCGCTGAATACCTCCGTAATACTGCGGATACGACAATTGCACCTGCATAAGTTGGCAGTTAATAGAATAATGGTTTGTCAGGTTATTGGAGGCCATATTGTAGATGATCTCATTAAGTAATGTACCTGGACTGATCTGATCGATCAAATTGGGATTTGTATTGATATCTTCAAAATTTGTCGTGCAGCTTGATGTTCCCAAAAATAATCCAGCAAGCATAAATATCTTTATTTTTTTCATGAGAATCGCAATTAAAAATCAACTTTTAGTGTGCAACCATAAGTCGCTGTGTACGGCATCGGTGCCATTTCTAATCCGGGGACAAAAACGGTCCCATTCATCGTTCCGCCTTCAGGATCCCAAAACGGAAACTTATCAAACACGGCTAAATTACGTCCATAAATACTGAACGATAGGTTGTTTGCATGTAGCGATTGTGCCATATTTTTAGGCAATGTGTAAGTGAGGGACAGTTCGCGAAGCTTGATAAAACTTGCATCGAAGACCCCCGCCTCTGTCGTTTGGTAGTATTGATTATAGTAGGCCTGCGGACTTACTTCAACAGTGTTCGGTATATACGAACCATCCACCTGCTGCGCCACGCCTGCCCCTACGATAAAGCCGGCTTCCCTGCCCGCCAATGTATTTGTTGTAAAACCATCCCACGATGCACGGTTATAGGTCCCCGAGTAGATCAATCCACCGAGCTGTCCGTCTAAGGTCATACTAAATCTGAAATCCTTATACCGTAAGGTATTGGTTAGACCCGCTTTAAAATCCGGCGCGGTATTGCCGATATATTCTTGCGTCGTCGTCCGTACCGGAATACCATTATTGAATACCATGTTTCCGGCATCATCGCGTACGAATTTCGTCCCCCACAGGTCGCTGGTACGCCCCCCTACGGTGCCCATTAGGTATGCTTGCCAGACTTGGGCCAATGTCTGACGTTCCAGGTTATCGTTTAGCTCGATAATTTTGTTTCGGTTCATCGACCAAATAACATGCACGTTCCAGTCAAAATCCGTATGCTTAATGGGTGTGCCAGTCAGAACAAGCTCAACTCCACGGTTTTGTACTTCCCCAGCATTGATCACGCGGCTGCTGTAACCTGACACGATATCGTTGGGTAATGCGAGGATCTGGTTTTGAGTGCTCGACTGATAATAGGTCGCATCAACACCAAACCGGTTCTTAAACAGGCGAAAATCTACCCCCGTTTCCCAACTCGACGTAATCTCCGGCTTTAAATCGGCATTAAACATGGCCGTTGGCACCGTGGCTGAACTGGAGAAACCACTTTGCGCATAATATTTTGACGTCTGGTAAGGACTGGCGTCACTTCCTACTTTTGCATACGACAATCTGTATTTTAAGTAACTGACCGGTTCGGGCAATTTCAAAATATCCGACAAGATAAAACTACTGCTTACAGAAGGATAAAAATAGGAATTGTTGTTTTTCGGAAGCGTGCTTGACCAATCATTACGGCCCGTAAAATCCAGAAAGATCCGATCTTTCCATGATAAAGACGCCATTCCGTATAGACTATTCATATGCTTACGGGCGTCGTTCGTTTTTACCAGCGGATTGTTCACTCCATTTGCCAAGGTATAAACGCCCGGAACAATTAGCGCGTCTACAGACGACATCACATTCCGATGATCATATGTCATCTTACTTCCGCCGGCTACTAAGCTGTAATGAAAATTCTCCATTACCTTGTTTTTGTATGTCAATAAAAAATCAGCGTTCACTTCCTGGCTGGAGACGTCCTGGCGCCCATAATAGCCTCTCGGATGTTTCTTACTGGAAAATCCGCGTTGCGTTTCACGCAATTGCGACAGGGAGTTTAACGAAATACGTCCCATAAAATCCAAATGATCGGATAGTTTGATATCTGTTTTTACGTTTCCTACCAGCTGATTGCTACTGAGGGGATTGGTATCTACATACATTAAGTAATAGGGGTTACTGGACCAATCAGAAAAAGGGTTGAGTTGTTCTATGTTTTCTTTTCCATTCTTCCATATTGGCTTATACACGTTGATGTCCACGTTAGGAAGCAGAAACATCATAAAGTAGCCTAATGATCCATTACTCATACCAAAACCAGGAAGATTGTCACTTTCTCGATTGTTGAAGTTGACAACTGAGGAGAGTTTAATGCGTTTTGAGACTTCATAATTCCCGTTAAATGAAACGGTATTGCGCTTAAAGCCCGTGTTTGGTGTAATGTAGTTGTTATCTGTCCTCGACAAGTTCAAACGCATCGAGCCTTTCGAGTCGCCCCCTTGTATGGATAGTGCATTTTCGAAAGTTAAGCCGGTACGGTAGAAATCTTTCATGTTATTTTTGTATGGCCTCCACAACGTCCGTTCTTTTCCTTGAGCCTGCGTAGCTGGGTCATACTGAAAGAAATACTGTCCATCGAATTTAGGGCCAAATGCCGCCGGCGTGTTCGTGCTCGGACCGTCTTCCGAATTCCCCCAGGAATAATAAAGTTCTCCGTTTTCGTCTCTCGCCGCCATATTGCCCGAACCATATTCATACTGGTAATTCGGCCAGTTGATGATTTGGTCAAATAGCGCCGTAGAATTAAACCCTATCCCTAATTTTTGATTTTTCTTACCCGATTTGGTCGTGATAATCAAGACGCCATTGGCCGCCCTGGATCCATAAAGCGCTGCCGCAGACGGACCTTTTAAAATACTCACACTCTCAATATCTTCTTGCCTCAGTTCTGATATGGCATTTCCATAATCGACAGGAGCTTCTGTGCCGTAGGCTGCACCAACGTTATTTCCATAGGCCGTAGTTTCTTGGTTCATTGGAACTCCATCAATTACAATAAGTGCATTATTGCCTCCTGGAGCAAGCGATGTGGTACCACGCAACTGTATACCCTGTGAATTTATGGGACCCGTACTGCCCGAGGTGATATTCAAGCCGGCAACTTTTCCCTTTAAGCCCTCCGACCAATTATTAGATACTGCTGTTGCAAGCTGTTCTGCGTTAACAGTCTGTTGCGCATAACCAATTTCCTTTTCTTCCCTTTTGATTCCCAAGGCTGTTACAACCACTTCATCCATCGTACGGAGGCTTTCCTGTAAAGCCACCGATAACTCTGTCATACCACCTGGCGGGATAGATACCCCTGTTTTTATATAACGGTCGTATGCCAAGTAACTCACTTCGACCGTGTAGACACCTGCAAGGACTTCCAGCGAAAACCGACCCTCCAGATCGGTCATCACCGACCGGTCCAATTCACGTATTTTGACAGTAGCACCCGAAAGCACTTGGCCGTTTGTGTTTTTCACCTGTCCGGTTATCCGTCCATCTTGTTGCTCGGCCGTCCGCAGGCTTCGTGCACGGCCTTGTACTACGTGTTTTGCCCGCTTTATGGTCACAATATTGTTATCGATACTGTAGGTATACGGTTGATTGGCGAAGCAAATCGACAGTACTTCATGGATGCTCGCTTGATTCAAATGTACCGAGACATTCCGTGCCCCGTTAAAGATGTTTGCATCGTAGAAGAAATCATATCCCGTCTGTTTACGGATTTCACGCAAGACATCCGCGATGCTCGTATTTTTTTTATGAATGGTCAGACGTTGCCCGTAACTGCTTGCTTGGACATGCACGAAAAAGCAGGTTAGAAGGATCATTAAAATTTTCATAACACGTATGAATACTTGAAATTTCATATTTTTGTTGATGTGGTTTTTTTATTCTGTTTTTTATTTAGCGTAAGGGACTGGAATGAACTGAATCATTAGCGGATGGTGTTGGTCGCACTGTCCGCTTCTTTAAGCCCGTATTTTCTGTATAGTCGAATCTGTTTTATGTTGTTATCGTCAACCTCCTTTCTTTTCGTATAACCCGGATGGATCCGGTAGCTTGTAGCATGGTGATAATGCTTGACAAAGGTCTTTTGCGGGAGATCATACCGCTGAACCTCAGTTTTTCAAGTTCCTTTGGGCAGTCGATTTCTACATTATACCATCGAGATACCTGTTGTAGGATATGGATCAACTGTTCGTTCTTATAAATAAAATCACCATTTTTCCAAGCAATATCCTGCTCGATATCTGCCTTGGAAACAGCAATAGTTTCGCCGATCTGCGCGCGCTCTCCAGGTGTTAGCAAGACCCGCTCCTCGCTGCCGGGACGGGAAACCTTAACAATGCCCTCGACTAAAGTGGTACGTTGCATTCCATTTTCGGGATATGCATTGACGTTGAACTGTGTACCCAGTACTTCTATTTTTTGCTGGTCCGTCTCGACAATGAATGGTATACGATCCGTGGGAAAACCTGGCAAATACCGCGTCGCTACATTAAAGTAAGCTTCACCCGTAATACGCACGGCTCGTGAGCTAGCCGAAAACTGTACAGGAAATGTAACCGAAGAAGAGGCGTTCAGCCTTATCGTTGTTCCATCCGACAGCACGATTTGATACTGGCCTCCCCGCGGTGTTTCTATCGTATTGTATTTCGAAGTATATCCTGCTGTCTTTTTCGATGAATCTGAGCTGTACACGACTGTTCCATCGTTCTGCTTCGATATATGTAAACCATATTGCTCGGCTATGTTGCCTTCAGCAGCTTCATCAAGCGCGATCTTAGTGCCATCCACTAAGATAAGAAATGCTTTATCAGATCCTGGAGCAACATCTGCACTGACCAAAGATAGCTCTTGCGATCTTCGGTTATCTAAAAGTATACCTACAGTTAGAGCGATCAGGGCGACTGCCGCGGCGGCGGATATCCAGCCAAATACAGGCATTCTTCTCGGTTTAGGCCGGGGCGGGTCATACGCCAGCGTTTGATGTGCTAACTTAGTCCAAATGCGATTAATGGTTTGTTCATCGGGCGTTGAGCCTTCCCGCCCCGCTCCTAGTTGCTGATACCACGCCTCTAACGCACGCAACTCCTGAGGCGTACATGCATTTCGGCTATATTTTTCCAGTAGTTCCTTAATATTTTCTTTCACAAAAAGAATATGAATGTCTAAAGTTGACCCTTTTCCGGATCCCCTTTATCTATAAAGGAACATAAATACGCAGTTCGGCTATTCCCGAAACTAACTTTAATAATTTCTTAATTTAGGTAACGATTTATTAACACAACTCCACCAATCGCAAATGGCAGATCAAAGAAAAAAATAACTGGTGTTCTTCAAAGCGTGCAAAAAGCGTTTTCGAATAGCCTTCAATTGATTGTGTACTGTATTTGGCGAGGTAGAAAGCAGTGTCGCTATTTCAGGAACCGATTTGTTTTCTTCATAGCGGAGCTTGTAAACTTGTCGCATACGATCAGGGAGCGCAAAAATCGCTTGATCAAGGAGGGATTCCACCTCTTCAGTATGCGCTTGCCTGAATGCTGCAGATAGCTCCTGAACACCTGCTATATATTCGGGCATGGTTTCCCAAATCTCCACAAATTGTGGCTGTAGCCTGTTGCTCCGGTAAAAGTTCAAAACCCTATTGATCGCCATTCCGTATAAATAAGGGTAAATATCCCCTTTCGGTTGGTAATGCATACGTTTCTCCCACAAGGACAAGAATATGTCTTGTGCGAGATCTTCCACAACGTCCCGATCTTCAATTCGTTTACTGATTTCTTGAAACAACGCCCTTATATGACGATGGTAGATAATTTCAAATGCTCGCCGGTCTCCCTTCCGTAAAAAATCCCAAAGCTCCTGGTCTGTGTACGATTCCACGACGGTAGTTTTAAAATTTATAGTCTTCGTTTAAATGCTAGCAAAATTAACGGATTTCAAGAGCATCCTACATTAAGTTTTTATTACCTAACAAATGAAGCGTGATGACAAACGACTTAGTAATAAAAAAGCATCGATTACTGTCCTCCTCGATTTTAGCAGTAAGGGTGTCCATGCCTAGCATCACCCGTACAAGGTACGGTCGTGAAAATCTGATTCCCTAACCATATCAGATAGAATAAAATACGTATACTAGCAAATCAAAGAAAAGGGTTAGAAAAGCCTGTCTTCATCCCATTGGAGTTTTATATTCAATTAACTTTATCTTAATTATATTTTTATACCGAAGGTCTACCTTTGGGAAAAATTCGCCGAATGAATGACACACAGCTTCTTGAACTTTTTCTACGCGTTAAGCAAGGAGACCGGAACGCATTCACGACGCTGTACAGCAGCTGTTGGCGTGTCGTATACGACTTGGCCTTCCTAAAGACGCGGGACGAAGACGAAGCCAAAGACATCTTACAGGAAATTTTCGTTAATCTTTGGGAGAAACGTACGCGGCTGACAATCCAGTCAAACGTGCAGGCCTATCTTTACCGCATGGCCAAGCACGAGATTATCCGTCGTCTGGAAGCTTCCTTGTCCTTATCACGCAAAACAGACATCTATCGTGCTGCCGTAGAAGAATTAAGCCATTCGCTTGATGCCTCTATAGAAGCCAAAGAACTGAAGCAACGTTGGGATGCGGAAATCGCCAAACTTCCTCAAAGGCAGCGCGAAATATACACATTACATTACGAGCGCGATTACACCATACGGGACATAGCATTGGAATTAGGCATAGCCGAACAAACGGTAAAGAACCAGTTGGTAGCTGCTAATAAAAAAATTAGGCAGGTCATGGAACTGGGTCTTCTTTTTTATCTGATCACGCTTCCACATTAACCGCTCTCCGTCGGTTTACATTTATAAAACAATTTATTCATAATTTCTTAACGGATATCCTATAGTACGATATACCACCTTCAGCCTCATGTTATATATGGATCAACGCAGAAGGAATGGTCGGCGAAAGCTTAACGACCTATTACAGGATTATCTCCGCGAGGATATCCGCCCTGTCGACAAGCAGATTATAGAAGATTGGCTTGACAAAGAAAGATTTGAAAAAAAAGAATTAAAGAAAGCCGACGAGAAAGTTGGAAACGATGTCTTCATAAGAATACAGGCCATCTTAGATGCTCAAGAACGGGTGCCGAACGGAAAAACTAGATGGTTCAGTAAGCCCATACGATTTGCAACCGCCGCAGCGTTATTGGTCGTGTTTACAGGAACCTATTTGTTGCTGCGACGTTCACCAACCTCCATATCGAGAAATCAAAGCGAGCATGTTTCCGTGTTGGACAGCATCGTAACGCGTCCCGGGCAGCGCGTAAAGGCGGTACTACCGGACAGCAGTATCCTCTATCTTCATGGAAACAGTAAAATACGTTACGCCATCAATCTAAATGCGACCGCCGAACGTAAAATCTTCCTGGACAAGGGTGAGGCATTCTTTGAGGTGACGCACCGTCCCGAACAGCCATTTGTCGTGGCGACCTCCATGGGTACCAATAAGGTTTTAGGGACCTCCTTTAATATCAAGCTCCGCGATGACCACGGTCACTATCAATTGTCCGTCAACAAGGGAACAGTTGCATTCGCCTCATCCTCTCACGGAAATTTTCGGAAAATCGTCTCCAGGGGACATCTGCTTACCTACGATGCAGACAACTCGGCTATAGAAGTTCGTACCGCAAGTACGGAAGATTTAAGCTCTTGGAAAGACAATGTGCTAATCTTCTCGAACAACAATTGGTTCCAAGTGAAAGAAAAGCTTGAAACCTGGTTCGGGGTTGACCTGCATTTTGCAGGTCCGATTTCTCAAAACCACTATTTTACGGCCAGGTTCGAAAAGCCGACATTGGCCAAGGTCCTTAAAGGGCTCCAACATATCAATGCATTCCAATATCATGTGAAGGGAAAGGAGGTTTTTATCGACTAGACATACCGCCTATTTTAACAGAAACCGGAGCTTTCGCAGAGCCCCGGTCTGATGTTTCTAAATAAATTTTGCACTTACTAAAAACAATACAATATATGTTAAAAAAATCGAAACTGTATCATTATACACTTTTTGTTATGAAATTATCCATAGCGACCTGCTGCTTTTTCTACGTTGTGGTAAGCAGTTTGTACGCCAATACGCTGCATGCACAGAAGCTCGACGAAGTACACGTCAATCTCTCGGACAGGTCATTGACTATCGATGAATTGTTGCGGCAGGTTCAAGAGCAATCGGCCCTCAGTTTCATGTATAACCCCAAAGAAATCAAAAGCCAGCGCCGCGTGCAATTGACGAACCGAAAACTTAACGGATATCAGCTTCTTTCCCTTTTAAAGGAGCAACTCGCCATCAGTTATCGTATCGATGGAAACGCACTCTATCTTGAACGTCGACAAACGCCAGGCATTATCAAAGGTAAAGTATATGACCAAAGCGGCAACGTTCTTATCGGAGCTACGGTCAACATAGAAGGAACATCCCAAACCGTCCAAACCAGCGAAGATGGTTCCTACTCCATGCGTACAGCGCCCGGTAACATCGTTTTAACGGTCAGTTATATCGGCTATCAAACACGTAAGTTTAACATACAGTTACGCGAAGCACAGGAGCTGTCGTTCAACGCGGAGCTTGAGGGAGCCGGTCTGATCGAGGAGATCACAGTGTCTTACGGAAAGCAGAAAAGGCTCGAGGTGACAGGTGCTATCAATCAGATTGACGCTACCGCCCTTCAAGACATGCCTGTGACCCAGTTTGCGCAACAACTCCAAGGGCGTGCTCCAGGCGTACAAATCTACCAAACTTCGGGTCAACCAGGACGCGGCATGTCATGGCGTATCCGGGGAGCGGCATCACTTAACTCGGGTAGTTCTCCCCTATTCGTAGTAGATGGAATGCCTATCACGGGAAGTATAAATAACATCAATCCTAACGAGATTGAATCCTTTTCCATCTTAAAGGATGCCTCGGCAACCGCACTTTATGGTTCGCGGGCTTCGAATGGTGTTATTCTGATTACCACCAGGAAGGCAAAACCATCCGAGGGAACGAAAATCGACTTCAATGCAAACTACGGCATCCAAAGTATACCAAGCCGCGGTGTACCGGCCATGATGACCGCACGGCAGTACGCCACCTTTATGAAAGAACGCTTTGAAGATATGATCAGGTACGAAGATTTCAAAGGGACAATACCTGAGGAATACCAAAATCCGGATCAATATGGCGAGGGTACGAACTGGTTTAAACTATTGACACGTACTGCTCCGCAGCATAATTATGATATCAGCTTGAGCTCGGCAAAAGAGAACTCGACGACGATGGTCATCGGCGGATACCAGCATCAGGAAGGTGTTGTTGTAAATAGTGGCACCAAGCTGTTTTCTATCCGGGCAAACCAAAGCTATCGCCTGCTGGATAGTAAGCTCCGCATTGGTGTCAATCTAGCACCGAGCTACCGCTTAGATCACAACAACCGACTGGAAGATGGCATACAGGGCATCGTACAGAAAACTTCGGAGGCAAGTCCATTGATCGCTCCCTACGATGAAAGCGGAGCATATACCCGATTTGTAAGCTCGCCCGGAATGGTCAGTTACATTAATCCACTGGCCCGCTATGAACTGACGGTAGACGATTATAAGACCAGCAGGTTATTAGGGAATGCTTATATTGACTATCAGGTTCTCGACGGACTGAAGGTCAGCGGACTAGCAGGCGTCGATATGGGGCGAGAGATGCGCCAATACTTCGTACCGTCCTTCCTCAATACAAACAACATTTCATCAGGCACAAGCAGTTCCCTGGAAAATTACAGCTATACAGCCGAACTTAACCTGAATTATGACAAGACTTTTGGCAACCATCATCTCGACGCGTTGGTTGGTTATTCAGTTCAGTCGTTTCGGCAGGCCTCCAATACCGTGAGTGGTCAGAATTTCGCGAGCGACGAGATACCATACCTCAATGTAGCCGCAAACATAACGGGAGGGTCCAGTAACAGTACAAGCTATGCCTTACTATCTTATTTAGGACGTATCAATTACAGCTACAAGGATCGGTACCTCGTTGCTGCATCTGTACGCCGGGACGGCTCTTCCCGCTTCGGAAAGAATGAACAGTATGGCACATTTCCGGCTTTTTCTGCGGGATGGATCTTGAGCAAAGAACGTTTTTTGGAAACTATAGCTCCGCTAAATTTACTAAAGTTACGTGCTAGCTATGGCTTTACGGGCAATAACAATATCGGTAACTACACGCATATTCCACAGATCGGTAACTCAAATTATGTAATTAATGGCGAACTGGTCCAAGGGAGTACCGTCACGACCTTGGGCAATACCTATCTCGCTTGGGAAAAGACACGCCAACTGGACGTCGGCCTAGATATAAGCTTGTGGAACGACAAGCTTACCTTCACGTACGATTATTACAACAAACTATCCGACGGGCTTATCCAGGCACGCCCTATCGACAGAGCCTCAGGCTTCGCCAGCATCACCTCCAATGTGGGTGCAGTGAAATTTTGGGGGCATGAACTTTCGATCGGCACCCAGCAACAGTTTGGCGAACTACATTGGATCTCCTCGTTCAATATGTCCTTCGACCGCAACCGCATCCAGCGCCTGGTCAGCCCCGGCTATATCCGCAGGTTTAACAATATCTCTTCCGATTATTACAGAAACCAAGAAGGGTATCCGCTTGGGATGTTTTTCGGTTTTATACATGAAGGACTCATCAAGGATGAAGCAGATCTACAAACGGCGCCAAAGTATAACAAAATTGCTGTCGGTACCATCAAGATGCGCGACCTAAATGGAGACGGTCTTATCGATGAAAATGACCGTACATTCATCGGGGATCCGAATCCAGATTTTCTTTTTGGATTCCATAATCAGTTCCAATACAAAAATATAGACGTAAGCTTTTCGATGGCGGGTTCCTACGGTGGAAAATTGATTCTACCGGCAAAATGGGCTTATCTGACAAACATGGACGGTGCCCGTGCAGTGTTGGCCGAAGCAGCTGACCGCTGGCGTTCGGAAGACAATCCCGGCTCTGGAAAATACCCACGCACGCTGTCGGGAACAACCGCGTGGGGCCGAAATGTCAACTCTCAATGGGTGGAAGATGGTTCCTATCTGGCCATGAAAAACATAACCATCGGTTACCACATCCCGGCAAAAAACACCTGGATCAGGAATGTCAGGGCTTATGCCAGCATACAGAACGTCTTTTACGTCATGTCCTATTCAGGCATGAATCCAGAAATCAGCCTTAACGGCCTGGAGGGAGCCAGTATCGGTATTGATGAAAATGCGTACCCTGTGCCGCGCATATTCTCTCTTGGTTTTAACTTAACACTCAACTAAATATGAAAATCGCTATAAATTTCAAAAACGTATACCTTTGCGCCGTCTTGTCGGGTTTTCTAACGCTATCCGGTTGTCAGGACTATCTATCCCTGGCGCCGGAAGATCAAGTCTCTGGTTCCAATTTCTTCAAAACAGAAGCAGATTTCACCCAGGCCCTTCATGCCACATACAATCCCCTAAGGACGGTTGGTCCCGATTACTATACCTCAGAGATGCGTTCCGACAATACGCACTACGAGTACAACCCCGGCAATCAGGGCACAGCCATCTACATGCGCCAGGATGTCGCGGACTTTACCAATAGTTCGAGTAATGACTATTCGGCGGCAATCTATTATGACAGCTACGTGGGCATCTCACGCGCCAATGTTATCCTGGATCGGCTCGGCGATGCGAATATCCCGGAACCTGTCAAAAATAGGATCGAAGGCGAAGCACGTTTTCTTCGTGCGTTTTACTACTTTAAACTCGTGCGGTATTTCGGCAAAGTCCCGCTATATATCCACGAGGTAACTGATGAACGTGAGGCCTTCCAACCTAGAGCAGAAACAGACGCTGTGTACGGACAAATCATTGCGGATGCATCCAAAGCAATTGAGTTGCTTGAAATCCCCGCGAAATTCCCACAGTCTGGCTATGCCAGTAAAGGCGCTGCGACGATGTTACTTGGCGAGGTTTACGCGACCCGCAAAGAGTACAGCAAAGCCGAACAACAGCTACTAAGCTTACTATCGATGGGCTACGACTTACTGCCAACGTACGCCGAGGTGTTTTCTACCTCCAATAAAAACAGTAAAGAATCTATTTTTGAAGTGCAGTACCTTCAAGGGCTTACTGGGGATATGCAAAGCAATTTTATTTATGTTTTCCTTCCCCGCTGTTACGATACTTCAACGATTACCTACGGCGTTAAAACGAACAACACCTCCAATACCGGCGGCGGTTGGAACACGCCAACGCAGGAGATGATCGACGCCTATGAGCCCGGGGATAGCCGGTTGGATGCTTCTATCGGCATTGCTGAAGGCACCTATGACGTAAGCAATTACTTCAAGCTGGAAGCTGATCGTAGCGTCGTAAATTATACAGCACCCGCCGGTAAAGTAGGTGTGCCGTACATCAAAAAATATTTAAACGCCCATGCAACCCCCAACAACACCAACGACAACTGGCCTATTTATCGATACGCGGACGCGTTGCTGCTGTTGGCCGAAGTACAGAACGAGCAGGGAAAGATTTCCCAAGCACTAGCGCATGTCAATCGTGTCCGCAAAAGGGCTATGCCTACAGCCTCTCCCCTACAGGTTGTTGATCAAGAGACATTACGTTCTGTTATCCTCCACGAGCGGCGTGTAGAACTCGCCTTCGAGAATCACCGTTGGTTCGACCTCCTCCGCAGTGGGCAAGCGGTCGAGATCATGCAGAAAAACGCGGTGTGGATGAAAGAACATTATTCATACCTCTCCCCTGAGTCGTATAGGATAAACGAAGACAAGCTGCTCTACCCTATTCCTTTTGCCGAAATCGGCGTAAATCCGTTACTTGACCAAAACAAAGGCTATTAATGAAGATACGTATTGATTATTATACCTTGCTGCTCGCTGGGATCATTTCCACGCAGCACGGGCTAGCACAAACCCCAAACGAGTCGGGCAAAAAAAACGACAAGCGTTTTTCCATCGCGATCATCCCGGATACGCAATATAATACCAAAGAAAGCCAAGGAGGTACCAATGCCCTCTTTGAGGCTCAGGTGGATTGGATCCTCGCAAACCGGGAGCACGAACAAATTGCTTACGTGATCCATCTAGGGGATATAACCGACGACGGAGATCAGGCTTCAGCGCAATGGGAAAACGCCGCAAAGGTAATGTACAAGCTGGAAAAGCCCCTACCTGGTCTTCCCCACGGTATTCCCTATGGCTTGGCCGTTGGAAATCACGACCAATATCCGAGTCAGTTGGCTGTCTCAGGTACCACGCGCTACTTCAACACCTATTTTGGTGTCGACCACTTCAAAGGGCGTCCTTATTATGGAGGTAATTTCAGGAATGACAACGATAGCCATTACGATCTATTTACCGCTGGCGGTACAGACTTTATTGTGCTATATATCGAGTTTGACGCCTTTGATGAGCAGCAGGAAGCCATGAATAACTGGGCTTCAGCAGTGCTGGAAAAATACAGCAGCCGCCGGGCGATCGTGGTAACGCACTACACGCTGTTTCTAAATCCTGTTGCTGGCAGTAATATCCCTGGGCGTGCTCCGTTCAGTAAGCAGGCCAAACGACTTTACGATCGCCTGAAGGCTCATAAAAACCTCTTCATGATGGCCGGCGGGCATGTTGGCGACAATGGCGAAGGCTTCCGTCAGGACACGTACAACGGAGTTACCGTAAAAAGTTTCCTCTCCGACTATCAAAGTCGTCCGATGGGCGGCAACGGTATGATGCGTTTAATGACGTTTGATCTCGAAACGGACAACATACAGGTGCGGACATTTTCACCTTATCACCACTATGAAGAAGTGGACGGTGATTCACATTTTAAATTAGGCTTATTCCGAGAGGCTGCCGCTTCACGTATATATGATTTTGATTTGGATGGTAAATCCGATTTGATGAAGTATCAGGCCGGCAATTGGTTTGACGCAACGGGCAAACTTCGGTACACACACTGGAACGCCGATGCGATCCCAACGCCATCCTATTTTGAAGGTAACGCACAGACACAAGCGATGTCCTATAACAGGAAGAAAGCCCTTTTCGTAAAAGCGAACGGTGAACACATATTCATGGGCCCCGAGGGGGCAATACCGGTACCTGCGGATTACGATGGTGACGGTATCGCCGATCTTGCCGTTTGGGATCCCGGTTTAGCCACATGGTTCGTTCAGGAACATCCGCCCTTGAAGCATGGCTGGTCCGAATCCACGCCCGTACCCGCCGATTACGACGGAGATGGGGCTGCCGAAAAAGCGGTTTGGCGATGGAGTAACCAAACCTGGTATATTGCCGAAGTTGGTAATATTCCTTTCGGGGAACCTGGCGACATACCTGTCCCGGCGGATTACAACGGAGACGGCAAAGCGGAAATTGCCGTATGGCGCCCCGCTACGGGACAGTGGTTGATTCATGGATCCGAGCGCACGGTCAAACTTGGCAAACGCGGCGATCTGCCAATTCCGGGAGACTATCTGGGTACGGGCAACGTTCAATTTGCCGTCTTTGACCCGGTACAAAAACTCGTGCTGTTTGAAGACGGAAAAACGGTTTCGTTCGATGCGACAATACAAGAGGTTGTTAATCTGCCTCAAGCCATTAAGTTATACTATCTTGAAAGTTTAAAAAAGTAAACTCTGGTGCTGTTCCAGCGGATCTGGAGCAGCACCATTAGCCTTCAGCATGCGTTCAACTCTATTGCTACCCTGTCCGTACCAAGGCAGGTAATTTGCCGCAAATAGGAGGTCGGTTCATCTGCGAAGAAAGATCCGGATAACATATCCTTTTCCTGATTCAAAGGCAACCGCTGTTCTATACTCTTCTTTATAACTTCTGGGCATTTTTACTTCTCCTCCTTAAAAAGTCCATTTTAAAACCAATTCCACAATTTACCGTTCTAAGGAAAGTATAAAGAAGATAAGTCCCATCAAAAAATAAACATATGTTTACATCTCCAGAACTCCAGATTATAAATTTCCTACGCAATACACGCGGGTCCGACGGAAACCCAGCTTATCCATTACCGCAAGGAACCGAACTACTTAGGTCGGTTAGAAAATTGATTTACAAGGGCATTCTTCGAAAAATCCGGACAACTAACCATAAAATAGCTGTAGGTGAACTGCGGCTCACTGACTTGGGCAACTTTTATCCGATGTAAAGCGTTGATGTACTTTTCAGGGGACGGCTTGGAAATGCCGATAAACTAGCTTTAAATAAACTTCAACGAATGGACACTTGCTGGTAGCGTATTCATCTAAACGAGCCTATGTTTATTTGGGCAGCCAAACATGACTGTCCAAAGTTCTTTACGTGTCTACATTCTTCTGCTTAAACAGGCCTGTACAATATGGTCTCGTTCCCTTCCTCGTTACATCTCACAAAACCGATTTTTTGGACGGCACGAATAGCCCTCAGGTTTTTAATGTTTGTACGGCTGATCACAGTTTTAACGCCTAACTGATGTTTGGCGATACGCATAAGAAGTTCAAACGCCGCTGGCATATAGCCATTTCCCCAGTAGTCCGGGAGGAGCGAACCGCCAATCTCGACTTGCTGTTTCTGTTTATCCCACCCGTGCAAGGCGCACTCCCCAATAAGTAGATCTGGGTTTCCTGCTGGACGGATGCTATATATATACGCACAGGCTGATATGATCCGCCGGGTAAATTGTAAAGGGGTTTCGTTTTCTAAGAAAGGACTGGAATCAAATCCGGCAGCTAAACCGGGATGTGTGTACAAGTCGTAAAGAAAGTCCGCTTGATCCACGGTCAGTTTTTGGAGAACCACCTTTTTGTTAGAGTTTTTCATTGCGTTAAACTAGAGGAAAAGACACACGACTAATAAACTAAATTATTCATCTACACAACAAAAAATAAATAACTGATAATAAATGTATTAAAAAATAAGAATACAAAAAATGATCTATAAAATTAGTCATTTTTTCTATAATTCCCCCCCATTATAATCATTCTGCGATTAAGTACTAAAATAAGACGTAATGAATCAACACCAACCCAGCAACAATACCTCAGCATCGAATAACTACTAAAGATCAATGCGAATTTTAATAAACGATTTGACGTCACGCGTAAAGTGAGAAAGCCGAAAATATGCAGCGCAGTAGACGGACTTTCTTGTGAAAAGCAACTATCGGGGACATGCTGTGCCATCTCGATCTAGCTTATCTAAATCGACGAATAATACCATAGAGGTAAGAAACATAGACTAAAGGGTGTGCCGTTGCACACCCTTTATCATACTGCCCCTATTTTACACCGGACCATAGCCTTCTGCTGTCGATATTTCTGAAGCAACAGGTGAAAAATATAGCCATCGCGTTTTCCTTCGATTTTACTTTTCAGTTATTGAATCCTAAAAGTCCTGCGGTGCAGATAGATTTTTTGCAAATAAACCCTTTTTATATCTTATCGGTCAAGGTACTGATATCGAGCTTTGGCTTTTCTAAATTCATGGACTTGATAGCATTCTTACATTCATCTACCATTTGCTGGCTCATTTTGTACTCATACTTTCCGTAATCATCATACTGCATCTCGCCTACATAAAAGAAGCCGTATTTGTCAAAAAATTCCGTCAGATCTGTTTTGGCAACCTCACAAGCTGTTTTGATGAAATTTAATTGGTGAACTGCTGGATTACGTTCTACAACCATCGGTTCCCTACCCCACTTTTCACGTATTTTTTGCCGGGATGGGCTATTGTTCGTATTTTGATTTCTCAATGTTTCAAAAAGGTCGGGATAGAAATCAGGATTCTTCCCTTCACCTTCAAAGTAAAGCTGTAGCTGCCAAAATGGAACTAATCTATTGAACACATCGGGATCTTGTAAATAAGAAATTCGCTTATCTATAATTGCTTCCTTAGCTTTTTTGAAATTATCCTGCGTTAATATCCTCGACTGGTTCCCAAAAGAGCGCATCACATACAGGGAATATATATTGTTACTAACTTCACCCAAGCCGCCCCAACTCAACATAGGCGATGTTTGATGAACATGCCCCACCTCATGACTGAACCCCCAACACGGGTCACCTTTTATCACGGAGTTGGGATCTAGGACCATCTTCATGGCATAACCTTGCTTGTCACCCATGTAAGCAACTCCATCTCCATCCCGAAACATGTAATAGTTATAATTGACTCTAGCCAAAATCTTGTTATGAGGGACCTTATCATACTTGATCAAACCCATCAAACGATGCTGCCTGTATACCAAAGAGTCATAATTACTGATGAGTTCCTTTCCCCTTCCATATGCGTACTTTTTTAACTCTTCTACTGGGTACGCAGTTTGTATATGTTTGCCTTTTGCATCCATAATCGGGTAAACAGCATGGTCTAAAAACGAATTCCAATCTTCGTCCGTATGTTTCTGATTGTCAAAGTATCCATTCACCTGCCCAGAAAGAAAATGAATTTGGATAGGCCTTTCTTCCTGAGGATTATCCGAGAAATAGCTGACGTAAGCTAGGCTGCCAAAGTCTTCCAGTTCAATGATATTTACCCCGTTCCTAAGCTTAAATTCTTTCTTTTCTATTCCCCACCCCTTGGGATCTTTCGTTGGATCATCCGGGTTTGGAGCTTTGCGCATCCAATTTGGTATAACCAATTTGATGTCTTTATCTTCTTTAATCCCATCTGCTATCAAAATATGTTTTCCGACCGGCAGGTAGATTCCCGTTACATTTTCGTACTTACTGTAACCATCGCCAATACTCAACGCTCGTCCCAACGTTTTCGGCGACAACAAAGCCGAATAACTAGCAAGTTTATAGTGATCAACTTTCTTTCCTGCCAACAAATTTTCGGCTAACACCCGAATATCTTTGTTCTGGATTTGTGCAATTTGTTTCTTGTTAACGCCCTTCCTCAAGCTGCTCGCTAGGCCATCTTGGAAAACCGACAAATCTAAGTAAGCTTGGTGCAAATCCTGAGCAGATTGTGACATACAACTACTGCTGATAAGAAATGCTGTAGATAGTGTAATTAGTATTTTTTTCATAATTTTAATCAATTGTCGCTTTCTAAAATACACCTAAAATTGGCTCGTCGCATTCTTAAATTTTTTGAAAACCACTAAATCGGCTTCCAACAAGCTTTTCAATCGTTTGTTCTAAATTTCAACAATTCATTGATCTAAATTTGCAAAAAAGTTTTATGCGTATTGCGTATTAGAAACTTAAAGAATCACCAACTAGCATAGAACGTAATACGATCGACAAAGTGCACTGGCGACGCTGGCCATTTTCATATATCGGCATGCAGCACGATGTCACTGTAATGGGATCCCTTTATTGTAAAAATCCGGTTGGAAGCTCGCCTCACTCTGCCTTTTTTCTTGTCAGGAATACGGAAGGCAAATCGTCAGATTTAAAAAATTATTGGGTTGACTTCAAAAGCTGGAAAAGGAGCAAAACGCAGTTAAGAGATACACAATTCACCTATTATTATGAGCTCCCTGGCGTTTATTTTCCAGTTCTCGGATACAAAGGAAAGGCTCTCGATACCACTCGTGTTGTATTAAATAGCGATGGATGGGAAGTCACCGCGGAACTCGAGCACGACAGCCTGCGTGTTTATCCAGTTGCTATGCATGCGCCTTCCTTTTCGAATCCTCCTACCGTATCAAGCAGTGCCGTATACCATGCAGGAGTTGACACCCTAAAGACGTTTTTTCTTAATTACGCGTGGGTGAAAGAAACAGGCATCCAGGCGGACAATATGGAATTCTCGGTTGACTTAAAGACCTCACCAAACCGCCCCGGTGTCCGATGCTCTCAAGTTAATCTCGTTTTATATGGCGAGCGCGACAAACACTATATCACCCTTATCAAGCCCCAATGCTCTTCTTGGGCGCACTATAAATTTTCAGAATTGGAAAAAGACGGGGAACGAGACGACCTTCGGGCATTTGGCCACGATCTTACTGCAGGGCGCAATGTCCGGGTGCGTATCAAAAATCAGATGGTTTTTATATTTTTGGAAAATAAACAGATCTTTACTACAAGATACGAACGCCCTATAGGTAGATTGTTGGGAATTAACATTATGTTTTCCGGTATCGGAAAGATCAGCAGCCCAACATGGGTATCCCTGTAAATATATCCCAACGAATTTGATGCTTCGGTAGATTCAATACAGTGCAATATGGGTAAAGGATCAGAGACCCTTCATCCCGAAATGAATAATATCTGTCCTTCGTAAGGAGTATATGATCGTTCGTTTAAAGTCGAGAAGTTCGCCAGCGTCATTTATTTTCCGTGTGATTTTCCGGTCGGCCTGACTTAGACTATTGGTATAGACGTTCGAGATAAACCTGCTACTTCCTATTCTCGCCCAAATATCTACGGGCGCTGCTGGTTAGGTGAGAAAAAAGGAGTGCCGATACGGATCGAGCTGATCAACACTAGTCAACCCATCTAAAATTCTCAGAATAATTCAAACCTTGAATGTTTGTATACTTTTGTACATGCTATTAAACATATTAGCATAAAAATACAAAATTTCTATAAAGTGTACAAAAAAAGGTTTTTATATCAAAATATGATAAACATAAATTGTTGAAAATCAAACAAAAACACCACAAAAGAAACGATCAGAAAATTGAATTATTTTCCGATACAGAACTTTGAAAAAATATTTTCCAAAAGATCATCAGTCGTAACCGTACCCGTTATTTCACCAAGGTGATGAAGGGCCTGCCGAATATCCATTGCCAGAAAATCAGAAGTTACCGGATTATCTATCCCATTTAGTACACGATGCAGCGCATCGGCAGTTTTCTGTAGCGCCTCTACGTGTCGGATGTTCGTCACCATAACATCATCCGTATTGATATGGGCGAGGTTCACCTGCGCAAGAAGTTCATCTTTCAACTCTTCGATCCCGATTTGCTCCTTGGCAGAAATATACACGGGTTTTAGATCCGTATATTCGAGTCGCTGCGCTTCGGTCAACAGATCAGACTTATTGATCAACGTCACAAACGGGATGCGTAAGTCCTCCACATCCGTTATTTGCTGGCGTACAGCATCCATACGATCTTGTGTCGGATCAAATAGATAAATAATCAACCGAGCTTGCTTCATTTTTTCCCGTGTCCGCTCCACCCCTTTTGCCTCGATCACGTCCGCTGTATCCCGGATCCCCGCGGTGTCAATAAACCGAAAGGTGATTCCATGGATATTGATTTCGTCTTCGATCGTATCCCGGGTAGTCCCAGCTATATCCGAAACAATCGCCCTTTCTTCATTCAACAACGCATTTAACAACGTCGATTTTCCAACATTAGGTTTCCCCGCAATAACGACAGGAACGCCATTTTTTAACACGTTTCCCTGTTCGAACGAGGCGATCAGTTTCCGGACGATCTGGTCTATATTCGTCACCAACGTACGAAGTTGATTACGATTGGCAAACTCGACATCTTCCTCGGAGAAGTCGAGTTCCAATTCAATCAATGAAGCGAAATGCACCAAGTCTTCCCGAAGCTGACGGAGCTGATTGGAGAATCCGCCACGCATCTGCTGCATGGCAATCTGATGGGAAGCAGCCGAATTCGAGGCTATCAGATCGGCGACAGCTTCCGCCTGAGACAGATCCAACCCGCCATTTAAGAAGGCACGTAAGGTAAATTCGCCCGCCCGGGCAGCACGCGCTCCCTGCTTGATTAAGAGGCCGATAAGGCGCTCGATAATATAGTTGGAATTATGTGTTGATATTTCTACCACATCCTCCTTCGTATACGAGTTTGGCCCGACAAACAAGGAAACCAAAACCTCATCAATAACTTCCTCGCCGTCACGCACGGTACCGAAATGGATCGTGTGCGAAGGCTGCATGCTTAAATCCTTACCTTTGAAAATGCCATTCGTAATTTCAATAGCCTTGGAGCCCGACAAGCGAATAACGGCAATTGCACCGTTGACACCCGGAGATGTGGCTAAAGCAACGATTGTATCCTGCGAAATCAATTCTGTAGACATAACACAAAGGTACGCTTTAGAATTGATTTTGATCAAACTTAATGCGTCCTGCGGCGTTCGTATAACGTAACAAAAGACATGGCGATATGGAAAAAAAAGTAGCGATCTTAACCGAAGAGGGATTTGAAGAGGTCGAATTGACTTCACCAAAGAAAGCGTTGGAAGCACAGGGCTATCAAGTAGACATCATCTCCCCAAATGAGAAGCCAGCGATCAAGTCGTGGAATCATACCGACTGGGGCAGTGAATTCCCCGTCGACAAACACATATCCGTAGCCGATGCGCAAGAATATGCCGCATTGATCCTGCCTGGTGGAGTGATCAACCCCGACAAACTACGCGTGAGTGAAGAAAGCATACAATTCGTTAATCGCTTTATTGATGACGGAAAATTAATCGCCGCCATCTGCCACGGCCCACTGCTGTTAACCGAAAACGGCTTCATTAACAACAAACGCGCAACATCGGTCAAAAACATTCGAACAGACCTGATCCACGCTGGTGCACAGTGGGAAGACAGTGAAGTGGTCATGGACAATCAACTCATCACCAGTCGGACACCCGACGATCTAGACGCATTCAATCAGGCTATCGTCACCCACCTGCAGGTAAACAATTAGCTCATTCGCGGGTAACCAATTCGAAAAAAATAAGGGATATAGTCCCTTATTTTCATTTATGCACCCTATATTAAGTTAATATCTTCTTAATATTTTGTTTATATTTAGGACACACAGGGGCGATATATTTAAAACTTCAAGCAAGTGGCAAAGAAAAAAATGAACAAAAAATTTATCCCTCGGGATATTAGCTGGTTAAGCTTTAACGGACGTGTATTACAAGAAGCAGCTGATGAACAAGTCCCCTTATCAGAACGCATTAAGTTCCTGGGTATATTTTCAAATAATATGGACGAGTTTTTCCGGGTCCGGGTGGCCGGGCTGAAACGAGCCCTCGCATTTTCCGAAAAAGAGGCCAAGGAAATTTTTTTCGAAAAGCCGCAAGCTATACTGGATGAGTTGAACGAACTCGTCATCAAACAGCAAGAAAAATTTGATAATACATGGCTAAAGGTTCAGGCAGAAATGGCCAGGCAACGCGTCTTCATCAAGACAGACACCGAATTGAACAGCGTACAACAAGACTTCGTTAAACAATACTACGAAGAGGAGGTCGAATCCAATGTCATTCCTATCCTGTTGGACGAAGCGCGTCCTATGCCCTATTTACGGGACAAAAGCCTCTATCTAGGCATTGCCATGCGGAAAACTGATTGGGAATACGAAACCCGGTTTGCCATTATAGAAAATCCCACGCGAAGCAATGGACGTTTCTTATTACTTCCCTCTCCCAAGGGAGAAAAACATGTCATGCTTCTAGAGGATGTTATCAAATTCAACCTTCCTTATATTTTTTCCTACTTTGGATTCGACACCTTCAAAGCGCATGCCTTTAAGATTACAAAGGATGCTGAATTTGATTTGGACAACGATATCAATACCTCCCTGGTCGAAAAAATTGAAAAAGGAATCAAGAACAGGCGGAAAGGCAAACCAACACGATTTGTATTCGATAAAGACATGGATTCATCTCTTATCGAATTCTTGATTAAAAAATTAAATCTTTCCAAAAAAGACAGCATTATCCCCGGGCAAAAAATACACAATTTCAAACATTTCATGGGCTTTCCCAAGGTGTTTAAATCGGAAAGCAAGCCAAAAGAACGCACGTCGTTCGACCATCCCGAGTTTGCTGGGCGTCAACGTATCAGCGACGTCCTACTAAAAAAAGACGTGCTTCTCTCCTTTCCGTACCATAATTTTCACCCCATCATCGATTTATTACGGGAGTCGGCCATGGATCCGGATGTCCGCTCTATTCAGGTGACGATCTACCGAATGGCAGAAAATTCGAAAGTGGCGAACGCATTAGTTAACGCCGCACGAAATGGAAAGGATGTCACGGTTATGCTGGAACTGCGCGCCCGATTCGACGAAGAGCATAACCTGGAGTGGAAAGAGCGATTTGAAATGGAGGGGATCAAAGTACTCCTCGGAATACCGGAAAAAAAAGTACACGCCAAACTCTGCATCATTAAGAAAAGAGTACATAATAAAACGATTCAATACGGTTTTGTCAGCACCGGAAACATCAACGAGAAAACGGCCAAGATCTACGGCGATTACTGCCTCATGACGAGCAACCGGACCGTCATGGCTGATATCAATAAAATCTTTGCAGCACTCAAAAAACCGAAGGTCGATATCTTTCAAAGTTTAAAACCCTGCAAAAGCTTACTGGTCTGCCCCACCGACATGCGCGCAGGACTAATCGAACACCTTGACAAAGAAATTACGGAAGTCCGAGCGGGTAGGAAAGCACACGCTGTAATCAAGGTAAACTCGTTAAGTGATAAACTACTGATCCGCAAATTATACGAGGCCGCCGAAGCCGGCGTGAAAATCGAGATGATCGTGCGTGGTATATATTGCGCAGTAAATCAAAAACGTTTTTTAGAGCCTATCCGGGCGATATCAATTGTAGACGAATACCTCGAACACGCCCGCGTTATGTATTTTTACGCTGCAGGAAAAGAAGTGGTCTACATCTCTTCGGCAGACTGGATGACCCGGAATCTCGATCACCGCGTGGAAGCGGCGCTACGGATTAACAGCAAAAAAATTAAGCATGAACTGATCGACATGCTTGCCCTTCAATTAAAAGATAATGTCAAAGCACGCATCCTTAACAATGAGCTCGATAATTCGTATGTAAGCAACCATAAGGCGCCGCACCGTTCACAAGTAGAGCTGTACAAATACCTGCGTAAAAAGTTAAAACAAGAATAAGCCGAAATACAACAGGCAATAAACACCTAGAAATGTTAAGATTTTGTTAAAGACATTTTAATGCCATCGTATTGGCATTTCTATTGTCATATCCTTGTGACAAAAGACAGAAACAAATAGAAGTTTATGAAAACAAGTATCAAAATTCTAGGTTTATTGGTCATCGCATTTTTGACGTTCAGTAGCTGTAGCAAAGACGATGATCCGGCAGATAATATTTTATTTGCAGACAAGTACAAAGGCACAATTAGCTATACGACAAACGATGACGATGAAGACGTGGCGGCGAGCGAAGGCACCGTCACCGTAACGAAAGTCGGTAATTTGTACAACTTCGCGTTTTCAAACGGCATTCCGAACATCAATGGAGTGGAATTCGAAAAACGTGGGGACAATTATTACTGGAACATAGGTGGTTCTGCTACCAGCTACATTAAAATTGATGCCGACGAACTATTTATTACCTACATCAAAGACGGCGAAACCTGGTTTGCAGACTGTGATCGCGATTAATGCACACACCGTTCTTAATTTATAAATGCCTATCCACCGATAGGCATTTTTTTTGAAAAGCGTTTGGAAGGCTCAACGTACCACAAAAACTTCCGATTATTCAGCTATTCCATGCCCAATCCTGCTCGTTTTTATGATATCTTTATACCATGGATATCACCAAACGTTTTCATCGGATCATCGCCATTTACTTTCAGTTGCAAGCCCGCTCAGTCGTTAAAGCACAAGATCTAGCGGCACGTTTCGATGTCAGTTTGCGCACCATCTATCGTGACATGCGTGCACTCGAACAGGCCGGCATCCCCATATACGGAGAGGCCGGCTCGGGATACTCCCTGACCGAAGGGTATAAACTGCCGCCCACGAGCTTTACCAAAGAGGAAATTCTGAGCATAGCAGCGTCCGAAAAACTCATGCAAAAATTTGTGGATCCCGACCTGTTCCGCCATTTCTGTGCGGCAATCAATAAAATCCGTGCCTATCTCCGTTACAGCGACAAGGACAACATCACGCAGCTTGAGGACAACTTGGTTATGGGAAATTCCGCATTTATGTTTAACGAAAATGTCCCTGATGCGCTATCCATTCTTTTCGAAAGCCTCTCGTTAAAAAAAGTAGCTGCGATCACCTATCGGGCGGTTCATCGCGACGAACCCAACCAGCGGTTGATCGAACCTGTCGGCATATTCCACGAAGGCAATTATTGGTACTTCGTTGCATACTGTCATTTACGAAGCGATTATCGGCATTTCCGAATAGACCGCATACAGCAGATTAAACGTACCGAAACCCCATTTACCAAAACACATAAACCGCTGTCTCACTACCTGGAGAAAAGAACATCCACACCGACAACGCGCGTCCGTATTCGTGTGGAAAAAGAATTCGCCCGCTACCTCCAATGGGATAGGCTGCATTACGGATTTATAAGCGAAGAGCGGAAAGAAGATGATATCTATATGACCTTTCAAGCCCGAAATATAGAAAATGAATTTGCCCGTTGGTATTTGATGTTTGCCGATCATGCGCATATCATCGAACCCGAAGAGCTGAAATCTCACGTGCGAAAAATCGTATCGGCTTTTCACCTATAAAACCAGTGGTCAACGTTGGCTACTACCGGCAAACAACAACTAAAAACAAGTTTTCTTTTCATTGCTAAAAGGTTTTTTTTATATTTATAGATATCCCTAATCATACATATGAAGACAAACATTTTTTTTATCACATGGGCTGCTGTATGTATTGGAATAAGTTCCTTTGCTCAGCAAAACCCCGTGTTTCCGGGCTGGTATGCCGATCCGGAGGCTATCGTGTACAACAATGAATATTGGATTTTCCCGACGTATTCCGCTCCGTACGAACAACAGCTATTTTTCGACGCTTTTTCATCAAAAGATCTTGTGAACTGGAAAAAACACCCGAAGGTTCTCGACAACAGCGCTGTTAAATGGGCCAACAAAGCCATGTGGGCCCCAAGTGTCATCGAAAAAGACAACAAATACTATCTGTTTTTTGGAGCGAATGACGTTCACGAAGGCGAAGTCGGTGGCATCGGTGTCGCTGTCGCCGACCGACCGGAAGGCCCCTATACAGATCTGCTTGGAAAGCCATTGATCAATGAAATCGTCCATGGAGCCCAACCGATCGACCAATTCGTCTTTAAAGATAAAGACGGGCAATACTACATGTACTACGGCGGCTGGCGCCATTGCAACGTGGTTAAATTAAGCGCCGATTTTAAAAGCCTCGTCCCTTTCGAGGATGGCACGCTTTATAAGGAGATAACGCCGGAAAACTATGTCGAAGGTCCGTTTATGTTCATCAAGAACAATAAATACTATTTCATGTGGTCGGAAGGCGGATGGGGAAATCCAGACTATAAGGTGGCTTATGCCATAGCTGATAGCCCCTTTGGCCCCTTCAAACGCATCGCTACAATTTTAGAACAAGATTCAACCGTCGCTACTAGCGCGGGTCACCACTCGGTTATTAAAGTACCAAACGAAGACAGCTATTATATCGTTTACCACCGTCGGCCTCTGGGAAAAAAAGCCGCAAACGAACGACAAACCTGTATTGACCGCATGACCTTCGACGAACAGGGATTTATTAATCCTGTAAAAATGACATTCGAAGGCGTTAGGCATCCCTTGCAATAAATCAACCAAAATACGCGATATGTAGGGGTTGAACAATGCGTAAAACACCCACCTATGTGTGGAAGTACGACGAAGCAATCTACCGTTTACGGCTCCAGATTGCTTCGTCGTTCTCCGCCCGCTTGAGAACGACAGCGCCTAAATTTCAGACAGCTTCTTTTCTCCGAATACGGATATTAATATCGCTCCCAAAAAAACGGAGGTTCAATACCAAGTGCCCGCAAATAAACAAAACCTTGCGCACGGTGATGGATCTCATTATCCACGAAATAGAGCAGATTGCTATAAATTGGGAATTTATATTCACCAAACAAATTATAGTCCTTATGAAAATCCTCTTCCGGAATTTGATTATACAACTCGATAATTTTTGGCGTGTCTGCATCCCAACGAGCTAGGAGGTCAGCTTTCGTGGTTAAACCTAACGCGTGATCGTAAGGTTTTTCTTGCTTCTCCACAATACCACGCAGTCCGGGTTCGGCAATAGACAGTAGTTCCATAATTAACTCCGAAAAAGGCCGCATGCCTCCAATAGAAAATGTGAAGAGATCATTCTCCGGAAACTTTTCCAAGGTACGACGCGTTAGTGTACGGTGGCCTAGCCAATGTTGTAAAAACTCTTCTTTTGTTAAAATTACTGATGTGCTCATCTGACTAAATGTTAAAACGTTAATTAATTCTATTCGTAAGCCTTATTGACTAACACAAAATTAAGGGCCGTTTTGACAACAGTTTGTCAGTAGAAAAAGAAGATGTTGATTTTTTTGCTACGGTCTATTCCGCGCGAATAGATTTAGGTTACCAGTGTAGCTGCAGATAGGCTTTAAACGTGTTGCTATTGCTGTTAAACAGTAACGTATGCCGGTTAGGATACACAGATAAAAGCCTATTTTTGTAGCGGCTGATGATAGACGTGTTTTCCTGAGAGGCCATGTGGTGATTTACCCGATTGCTCACTTCGATGAGCAACATGTTCTCTAGCGCGCGAATTTTCACTTTAAGGGGATAAATTACCATCGAATTATAGCCATACCGTAAGGCGTTGGCCACAAGTGGAAATGTCAGCAACGGCGCTATGGATTTATCGGTTTCCATACGGATATCCGATCGTACGAAAATAGGAGAACCGTCGCATTTTTCACAAAGTTTCAGGTAGTGCGTCAGCAGCTGCAATTCTTCTGCGATAGTCAAGGGAACCGTTTCTTCCAGTACCGCCATTTTTCCCAGAAAACAAAAATAATCCTGCCGCATCGCTTCCCCGACAGTCCCCTCCAATATGTGTTTGGCCAACACGGTATCCACGCGCATATCCTGAAAGGACAACGCTGCCTCTAAATCAATCTTGGCAAAATCTACTTCGATCTTGCTGCCGAAAATCTTGTCTAGAAATGTAGCCATATCACTCTATCCCGCTTACTCCTCCCGAAACGACCAGCTTCATGGCGTCCGTTGCACTCATATTCAACCGCTCTACATGAACCGATTTAACGACGACAACCTGTCCAGCCACCGAATATGAGTACGGGAAATAGACGATCACATCGTCGGGCAATCCAATTTTATGCAAATCTCGCTGTGTCAGAAAACCAATCTTTTTTAACCCGGTCTCATTAACCAACACCAACACGGGCTCGTTAAATTTTTTCGCATCCCCCACAAAGGCCTCCGTAAAATCTTTGATAGAAGAATACAACGTATTGAACAACGGAATTTTATTGATTGTCCGCTTTAACCAAGCACGGATAGGGGCAGTAACCAACGTCGTGAATATTAAGCCCACCAATATTAACACAATCAACACCGTCAGTATACCAATCCCCGGGATATACAATGGATGTCCCTGTTCATCTTCTAAAAAATGAGTCGTTAAATTTAATGCATTGTCTAAGGAAGCAACTGCCCAAATAATCAAAAAAACGGCACCCGCCACAGGGACGATCACTAACGCGCCTTTGATTAAATAATACAACAGCCGCTGGGATACTCTTTTTATCATACGCTTCTTCTATTTATCCGTAAAAATACACTCTTTTAACACGCGACGAAATATTAACCAGCAATTCATAAGGTATGGTACCGATCGCGTTCGCAGCTTTTCGTAAATCTGGAAAAACCACCACTTCATCTTCTTCGTGGGCTATAATATCCGTCACATCAAGCATGCACATGTCCATACAGATGGATCCTACGGTTTTGACCAGTTGACCGTTTACCTGCATTTCGCCCACGCCATTTCCGAAACGACGACTGTATCCATCTGCATACCCAATTTTTACAGTCGCAATACGACTTTCACGAAACAACACCCCTTTTCGGTCGTAGCCTACTGTTGCACCGGCCGGTAGCCGTTTGATTTGCGTGATGGTTGTTTTTAGCTGGCTCACGGCATCCAATGCCAAGCGCCCGTCCATATCCACCCCGTATAGCCCTATACCCAAACGAACCATATCCATATACGCTCCAGGCCAATGAACAATCGCCGAAGTATTCGCAATATGGCGCAGGAATTTATAGCCCAATTGCGTTTCCAATCGGTCCGCCCCCGCTGCGAACCGCCTGATCTGATCTTCGGTAAAGGCGCGATGTTCTTCGCTTCCCGAAGCGACCAAATGCGACAGTACACTTTTCACGTGCACCGATCGTACTTGCTGTAGGATGGTCGTTAATTCGTCCAGTTCCTCCGGCAAAAATCCTAAACGATGCATACCCGTATCGATCTTGATATGTATAGGAAATCCCTTTATCCGTTTATCTGCTAAAAATTCCAGAAAAGCATGGAGAATCCGAAAACTGTAAATCTCCGGTTCCAGACGATTGGCAATTAACAGATCAAATGCTTGCTCATCCGGGCTAAGAACCATAATAGGTAATTCAATGCCGTGCTGTCGAAGTTCTACTCCCTCGTCGGCAAAAGCAACGGTTAGATAATCTACCTTATTAAATTGAAGCAAGTTAGCCACTTCATAACTTCCGCTGCCATATGAAAACGCCTTTACCATCGCCATCATCTTCACCCCAACCGGAAGCAGCGAACGATACACTTGCAAATTATGCTCCAACGCCTTCAAATTGATCTCCAGTACCGTTTCATGCGATTTAGCCGATAAAAACTGACTGACATCCTCCAAATGAAAAGCCCGACTACCCTTTACTAATATAGATTCATTTTCAAAAGTCGTATCCTTTAACCCAGCCAGCAGGTCCTCCGTCGATTCGAATAGCTGCACGGGAGCGTGAATGTGTGCTTTCAAAAATGATAACCCAGACCCCACGAGAATAACCCGGTCTAAAAGCTGCCGTTCCATCAAGGTGCCGAGCTTATTCCGTAATTTCTCATCGAGACCCTCCATATCTGAAAGGATCAATGTCTTTTTTTTATGTTGCTGCTGCTGGTATAAGAAATCCAATGCGATCTGCAGCGAAGCAAGATCATTGGAGTATGTATCGTCGATAATCGAACTGTTATTTTTTCCCTTCTTAAGTTGGAGACGCATATCGAGCGATTTCAATTTCCTTAGTTTAAGGCTAATTGTATCCAACGGGTATCCAAAGTATAACAGGACCGTGATGCACAGCAACACATTTTCGAGAGATGCCTTGTCCTGAAAGGGCACCGAAAAAGTTGCAATTTCGTTTTGGAAAGCCAACTGTATCTGTGTGCTCCCCCGACCGTTCTCCTCCATACGTAACACCCGGACGTCGTCTTCCGCGCGTGCTCCATAACGGAAGGTGCGCATCGTGGGCACCAGTTTATCGTCCAACGCATAGGACGAATTAAAAATAACGTCTGTGCAATGTTTGAACAATTCTAATTTCTCCCGCAATTTTACCGCTTTCGACGAAAAACCACTGGCGTGTGCCAAGCCAATATTCGTAAACACGCCAATATCCGGACGAATCATCCGCTCGAGTAGCGCCATTTCTCCCGGGAGGCTTATGCCAGCCTCAATAATAGCACAATCATAGTCGTCGGACAGGTTCCACAATGCCAACGCAACACCCAACTGTGAATTATAACTCTTTGGACTTTGGTAAATCCTTTTGTCGTCCTGCAGCAATTGCGTAAGCCATTCTTTAACCACCGTCTTGCCATTACTCCCCGTTATACCTATGACAGGCTTTTTAAATTGCCGGCGGTGAAATGCAGCGAGTTCCTGTAGCGCCAACAGCACGTCTTTTACTTCAATAAAATTAGTCTGGGCATAGCGGCTCTTGTCTATGTCCACGCGGCTCACGACAAAAGACCGAACTCCCTTATGATACGCATCGTCGATAAACTCATGTCCGTCGCGTACATTTTTTAACGCAAAGAAAAGACTATGCGCTCCATTTCGAATCTTACGGCTATCATATTCTAATTCATAAATAGGGAGTGTTGCGTCAAAAATTGTGCTGGCTTCAGCGTGCACATGAGAAAGAATGGCTGATATCGTATACATAGTAAATCGCTTCAACAAATTTCATCAATATTTTCAATAAGTGTATCATTTTTTCAAGATTTGCACTATGGATGATTCAAATACCCCCAAGAAAAAGCTTACGCCACATCAGGCAAAATTAAAAGCCGAAAGCTACTGTGCCTACCAAGAGCGTGCTCAGCAAGAAGTCCGGGATAAGCTGTACGATTGGGGGCTTCACCAAAACGATGTCGAAAATACCATCGCACAGTTGATCGAAGACAATTTTCTAAACGAAGAACGCTTTGCCAAAGCATTTGCTTTGGGCAAATTCCGCATGAAAGGATGGGGGAAAATTAAGATAAAACAGCATTTAACAGCAAAAAAAGTGTCAAGTCCTTTAATAAAACTAGCCCTGCAACAGATCGACCCCGATGAATATGAAAAAAAATTAGTAGATAGCATAGAAAAAAAAATAAATAAACCAGCAGGCAAGCTAAGTTTTCATGAAAAAGCGAAATTAATTCGATTTTTACAGGCCAAAGGTTTCGAAAGCACATTAATTTTTGAAAAAACCGGAGAAATTTTCGATTAAATCAAACAAACACATAAACATCATAACACACTAAAATACAGTTAACAAAAATAAAATTTTACACTACAGAAACGAACTAATTTCGTATATTTGTAGCATTCAAAATCGGCAAACCATCCATTGGATATGAAAAAGATTTGGGTAATATATATGATAACCGTCCTCGGATTTTTTCTGGGTGGATCAGCCTATATTTCCTTATCTGCAGCCAACGAGTCTGTCGACATCGAACAGACCGACAGCCATTCCGACTCAGAAGAACAGGAAAACAAACGTAGCTTTGACGATGAGGTTCTTTGGGTCTCTATCGAACAAGGCTTGGTTGCTCTGCTTCCACAGCGGTGTGAATTTCAGGCGCTGGACGAGAATCTGCCCCATGTGAGCATAAGTTTACATTGCCCCCCTCCCAACTTCGCTTAATTTTTGTCAGAACAATCATGTGATAAAGACACGACCGTCTTTATCCATAAACGGCGTATCATCTTATTTTTTAGTAAACAACATATAATAATGAACAACATGTTAATTAAAGGAATAGTAACCTTAGGCCTTGCCTTTGGCCTTACATACAGCGCATCCGCTCAACAAGTAAACGAAAACGAATTGAAAATAAACGTCACGAAAATCGCGAATTCGACACAACAGCTCAAAAACTTAGAGCCTGTGGCGTTTCAGTACAATACGCAAAAATTTAAAAACTTGGAGCTGCCAGCGGGTAATCAATACGGATTCTTAGCAAGCAACGTAGAAACCGTGTTTCCCGACATGATCCAGACATCTTCCAAAGTATACCATGCAAGTAAAAACTCATCCAAGGTAGCTAAATATGCAGAAGTTGATCAGGAAAGCTTGATCCCTGTATTGGTAGCAGCCATCAAAGAACAACAGGAGCAAATCGAAGCTTTACGAAAAGAAGTTGCCGAGCTGCGGCAAACCAAATTAAGCGAATAACATTCAAAAAAGGGGCTTAAGGCCCCTTTTCTTATAGAATGAATAACCTAAGCTCCTTTAAAAAGCATAAACCAGTGCAATAGAGGCTTGAGATGCTTGTTTCGTCGCCGTCATACCATCTTTTTTCAAAAAGCCTGACTGATCATCATTATCCAGGCGGATTTCTGGAATAACCGACAATCCACCATGCTTCAACCGCGCAGATAGCGTAAATGCCGTAATTTGCGAGCCATCCACATCTTCCGCCCCGTCCACACCTTTTACATCCTTATTCTTAAAGTATTCTGCCCGTAGGCCAACCCCGACATTATCCGTGATATTGTAGCGGGGGTAAAGCGCAACACCGGTGTAACCGCCATCTGAACGGAAAGAATAATCTGCAGCATTCAGTGCCAACGTCACTTTAGGCGAGAAATCGTAGCTTGCCACAAGATCTACCAACGTTCCCGAACTGTAGTTATTCTCGCCTCCTGCCGATGAACCGGTCAGGAAATTTAGGTATGCCGTCAGCCCTTCGACCGGCGCTAAGGACAATTGAGCGCCAACATGCGAAACTCCATTGAGGTCGCGGTACACGTTCCAATCATTGAATACGCCCGCCATTAAGGAAACCTTATCTGAAAAGGCGTATGTAGCTTTAATACCTGCGTTTTGAAAAGGACCAGCACCAAACAGGTACGACGTGGAATAATGAAAATTCGGCACTGGAGAAATCACTTCATAACCAATAAATGTCCCCATATACCCTGCAGTCATACTGAATTGATCCGTAAAATTGTACGAGGCATATAGATTTTGTATATGGAATGAGTTTCCTCCATTTGCCTCCCGGTCGTCACCGTTAGGTATACTCAGATATTGACCCCTCGGACCAAAGGCTACTTCTCCAACAAAAGTAGCTTTGCCCGTAGATTTTTTTAACCCGAGCCCTAACATCCCCAGCGATACTGAGTTGTGGTCATTCGCAAAATAAGTTCCTATATTCTCTTGTTTTGCAAAATCATATTTCCAATATGCATCTGCATAGCCGCTAATTTCTAACGGTGAACCATCTTGGGCATAAGATAGTGTACTGATTAGCGAAGAAGTGATGATGAATAGAAATTTTCTCATAATTTGTTTTAGTTTATTGTTTTTTTTAAAATAGATAGACCATAAAAACATAAAAACCTAAAATAAATCTAAGAAACAAAGAGAATTTTTATTTTTTCAATATAAGAACGAGTTGAAAACAAAAAATAAACAACAAAAATTAAGATTTTATCCGATTTTTATCGTTAACAACACAAACAAATGAAATAAAATTGTTATTTCAAAATACAAAAAACAAAAACCAACCGATTAAACAGAAATACAATAAACAAAAACACGTAAAACACATAAAAAATGGCCTATTTTATTAAAAAAAATTTTTTTTATGAATTTTTTATAGGTGTTATTGATTTTTTATTACAATATTTGCAATGAAAACTTAAAATGAATATCAAAAAAACAACAAAACAAAGAGAGAAGTAATGAATTAACAAACTCTACTAACTAAACCAAATAAAATACAATGAAAAAAATCATTCCATTTGGTGCCTTGACGATCGCAGCAGTCTTAGCTTTGCTCGCTCCATCTACAGAGGTAACCACCGTCGCGGAAAGCAGCATCGATACCGGCGACACAGCATGGCTACTCATGTCGGCAGCTTTAGTTCTCCTCATGACACCCGGTCTCGCATTTTTTTATGGAGGAATGGTGCGTAAAAAGAATGTGATATCGACCATGCTGCAAAGCTTCGTCTGTATGGGCCTAATCACCGTGATCTGGGTGGTGTTCGGTTTTAGCCTGGCATTCGGGGAGGATATCGGCGGTATCATCGGCAACCCATCTACATTCTATATGATGAAAGGCATGCTCGGCAATGACGTTTGGCCAGCATTACCAACGATCCCGATCGCCTTATTCGCCATGTTTCAACTGAAGTTCGCCGTCATTACTCCTGCTTTGATCACCGGCGCATTCGCAGAGCGTATTAAATTCAATTCGTACCTCATTTTTATCACACTTTTCGTCATCGTCATCTATGCCCCTTTGGCACATGCAACCTGGCATCCCGACGGGATCTTAGCCAAAATGGGCGTGCTTGATTTTGCCGGGGGAACCGTCGTACATATGTCGGCAGGTTGGGCAGCTTTAGCTTCAGCGCTCTATCTAGGAAAGCGCAAGGAACAGGAACATACCCCGTCCCGGATCAGCTACGTTATCCTCGGTACAGGTCTCCTTTGGTTTGGTTGGTTCGGCTTTAATGCAGGGTCTGCAGGTGGTGCGAACGCGCTAGCGGCCTCCGCTTTTGCCACAACAACCACGGCATCTGCTGCAGCAGCCATGGCCTGGATTTTCTTCGACATCTTAAAAGGAAAAAAACCATCGGCTATGGGCGCCTGTATCGGAGCTGTGGTGGGTCTAGTAGCGATCACTCCTGCCGCTGGATTTGTCACCATCCCACATTCCTTGATTATTGGAGTCGTCGCGGCAGTAATCAGCAACCTGTTGGTGATCTGGAGAACGAAAAAAGGAATTGACGACACCCTCGACGTATTCCCCTGCCACGGTGTAGGCGGTATGGTGGGCATGTTATTGACCAGTGTATTTGCACATAGTTCTGTAAACAGTGTCGTGACAACAAACGGACTATTCTTTGGCGAAACAGGATTGTTTACCGCCCACTTAATAGCTTTAGTTGGCGCATCAGCATTCGCATTTTTTGGAGCTTTATTATTGCTAAAAATCACCGATCTTCTCGCTCCGCTGCGGGTAAGCGAAGAAGCGGAAGTCATGGGGCTAGACATCAGTCAACACGACGAAGAACTCTAATCGTTCAATAACTTTTTTAACGTCCGTCTGGAAGAACACAAGTCTTTCTTCCAGACGGAGTTAAAATTGATACCCTGTGGAAAGAACAAACAACTTTTCCGCTTTTTTACTTTTTATTTTGCACCAGCTAAGAATTCTTCTATATTTGCACCACGTCAAGCGAAAGTAGCTCAGTTGGTAGAGCACAACCTTGCCAAGGTTGGGGTCGCGAGTTCGAATCTCGTCTTTCGCTCAGTTGCCTAGGTGGTGGAACTGGTAGACACGCAGGACTTAAAATCCTGTTCCTGTTAAAGGAGTGCGGGTTCGATTCCCGCCCTAGGTACCATGAAGGTTCACTATAAATATCGTGAACCTTCATTATTTAGAACAAACTTGCTCCGCTCTTGGAATTCCCTGTCGAAAAACAAAATAACCCCATACCGCTCACCACTAATCAGATCAATCTCGTGCTCCCTTCATGAATCTTTGTTGGAATAAAAACGCTAACGTAGATTTGCTAGAGTACGACCGGGTAATACACCTGCCCTAATCCCGCCAGGCTGCTCAAGTCCACACGTTTCGTAAATACACCATATACAGCTGAGCCAGAGCCTGACATGGCCGCATATAATGCCCCTTTCTCATACAAAGCTAGCTTTACCGCTCTGATCTCGGGATACTGATCAAAAATCCCATCCTCGAAATCATTTTTAATATAATATTTCCAGTCTTGAATTGGTAATTGCACCAAATCGCGCAACGGTGCAGGAGCCGGTTGCGGAACGATGCCCCGATAGGCTTCTGCAGTTGAAACATGTACCGCAGGCTTTACCAAAACTAAAAACCTATTCGATAGGTCCAAGGCAAGGGGCGACAAGGTGGTACCTATCCCTTCCGCGTACATCGGCACATTCTGAATAAAAAATGGGCAGTCTGCCCCCAATTTGGCAGCCTCTACCTCCAGTTCGGTCCACGACAGCTGCAATTGAAATTTGTCGTTCAACATCTTCAACACAAAGGCGCCGTCTGCGGATCCGCCTCCCAACCCCGCTCCAAAAGGTATTTGCTTATGCAGATGTATCTGTACATCAGGCAGGTCGAATCGATCACGAAGCAGTCGAAAAGCTTTGAGGCACAGGTTATTCTCATCAACAGGCAAATCCATGCCCGTAATACGTAAACTGGTCCTGCCGTCTGTTGCATCACGAAGCTCTATAATATCATACAACGGAAAAGGATAGAGAACCGTTTGCAACAAATGATACCCATCGCCTCGTTTGGCGGTGATGTTTAAGCCGATATTAATCTTCGCATTCGCATAAGCAATCATAACACAATATTAAACAACTTCCTCGGAAAATAAACCGGTAAAAACAAGATTTTGTTTTAAACCGGCCGAGTTTGTAACTTGCGGCGTAGCGACAGCGCGTACGGTATGATTCGGATAGTCTTTCTTTTTCTTTTTTGTTTTCAGCAGGTTTGGTGTGGCGCACAAAAAATTTCGCCCATAGGGACGCCTTTTGTACAAAACTATACAAAATCCCAATATAAAGCGGGCAACCAAAACTGGAGTATCGCCCAAGGAAAAGACGGGATTATCTATGCCGCGAACAACAATGGACTGATCACATTCGACGGGGCGTATTGGGATTTATACCCACTGGACAACCGAAGTTTTGTCCGCAGCGTAGCGTTAGCCCCAAACGGGGATGTATACGTGGGCGGAAAGGAAGAGTTCGGCTATTTGCATAAAGTAAATGGAAGGCTTGAATACAGAAAGTTGTCGCAACTGGTGGATTCCAAAACATTGGAAAATGACGAAATCTGGAAGATTCTATTTTTGCCCGATGCGGTTATGTTCCAATCCTTTTCAAAGTTTTACCTCTACAGGAACAATAAAATAGAGGTATACCATGGCCACGGAGAATCGCTACTATTTGCGCACCAAGTCAAAAACAAACTGTGGATAGAGAAGATCCCTTCCGGACTACAGTCGTGGTCCTACGCAGGCTTCAAATCCTTATCTACTCCGTTGAGCAATATATTGAGCATCCTCCCTTTTTCAGACAACGAACAACTGGTCGGAACGGCAAAACAAGGTCTTTTTCTTTTACGGGACAATGGCGAAATCGTCCCATGGAACGCAAATTCTACTGTAAATAAACTTCTTAAGGAAGCCCAACTAAACAATGGGATCAAGATAGATGATCAAACCTTTGCCTTTGGGACCATCAAAAATGGTATTTTTATCATCGATCGACATGGAAAGCTTCTGCAACATATCCACAAACGTAACGGTCTGCAGAACAATACCGTACTCAGCATGACATTGGACCGTCAAGGTAATATTTGGGCCGGCTTGGATAATGGTATTGATCGTATACAAATCAATTCTCCGTTCTATTATTATAACGACATTTTCGGGGAAATAGGAACGGTATATGCCATCAAAGTTTTTCACGACACAATTTACCTGGGCACTAATCAGGGATTATTTTTCAGCGAATGGACAACCAACGACAGTGCAAAACCGCTTAACTTCCAGTTTGTCCCCAATTCGCAAGGACAGGTATGGTCGTTGGATATCTTTAATAATCAGCTCATTTGCGGGCACAATGATGGCACATTCCTGATACAAGGAAATACCCTAACGCGCATATCCGAGTGGACAGGCGGTTGGGCCAATAGGCAGCTCACGGAAACGCCATCGTTGTTTCTACAAGGAAACTATACCGGTTTGGCCCTGTTTGAATATACAGACGGATGGCGACTTCGGCATAAATTCAGCGAATTAAAAGCGGCCGTATTAAACATATTTCCTAAAGACGCGCGTACATTTTGGGTCGTTCTGAATAACAGCCTGGCCATGGCTGAGTTTTCCCCAAATTTCAGTAGCCTGAAGATCAGCAAATCATTCTCTTACACGAATGATTTTCCACACATCCGATACATCACCCCCACGTCGCTCCGCGGCAATACGTTGTTTGCGACCGACAAAGGAATTTTTATCTATGACAACGTCTTGTCTAAATTCAAACCCTATGATGAGTTTAACAAAACGTTAGGCTCATACGCCCGATCCAAGCGAATTAAAACATTAGATAACAACACATATCTCTTTTCAAATCAAGGACATTTTGCACTCGTTCGGTTTAATCAGAATGCACTACATGTCGACTCGTCTACCTTCAATAGCCTAGAGGATGTGGTGATGAAGAATTATGAAATCGCGGAGCCGGTAGGTAATCATTTGATCTTCGGACTGGACAACGGAATTGCCATTTACGACAAAAAGAACGCCTACGAACAGCAGATTGCAGCTCCCGTCATCCGAGGGGTACAAGATATTTCGGTAAGCGATTCGACCATCTATCTCGAGCAAAATCGCCCACTAGCCAATAAGCAAAACAATATACGCATCCTATTTGCCGTTCCCTGGTTCCTGAGCTCGCCTATCAAGTATCAATATATGCTTGAAGGGCAGTCAACGGAATGGTCCAAAGCATCGGAAACGGCTTTTATTGACTACACCAATTTACCCGCCGGGAGTTATACGTTTAAAGTACGGGCAATTACAGCCGCCGGAACAGTATCGGATAGTACACATTTAAAATTTAGTATCCTGCATCCCTGGTACTTAAGGTGGCCCGCCTTAGTCGTATATACCATGCTTACCGGTGTGGGTATTTTCGTAACGCGTCGGTTGATCATTGAAAAAATAAAACGGGACAAATTGGCTTTACGGCAGAAATTGCAGAAACGGCAAGAGGAAGTTTTGCGCAAAGAAACCGAACAAAATGAGAAAAAGCTCATGGCCGTCAAAAATGAACAATTGATCCAAGAACTTGAACTTAAAAATCGAGAGCTTGCCAATGCAGCGACGAATATTGTTTATAAGAACGAATTGCTCAATAACCTGCATGAAGAGCTCCTGAACCTCAAAGACAAGAACGGGAACAAGCTATCCAATGACCAACTCCAAAAGGTCAATAAATTGGTCGATAATGCACGTAGCGATGAACGGGATTGGGATCTGTTCGAGAAAAGTTTTAATGAATCGCATGAGAACTTTTTCAAAAAACTGAAAGCTGACTACCCAAGTCTATCGCCAAACGACCTTAAACTCTGCGCTTACCTACGCCTGAACATGTCGAGCAAAGACATTGCGTCCCTCCTCAATATCACCACCCGAGGCGTAGAAATCCGTCGGTATCGGTTGCGCAAAAAATTCGATCTCCCCACCGAAAAAAACTTAACAGAGTTCCTATTAGAACGCTAGAACACCACATCATTACCACTACAGATGCATAGTGTATAAACAACACCATCTAAAACTTTTTGAGCAGGTAAAAACACAAATTACATTGTTGATTAACAAATAATTAACAACATATAAACACACCTCTTGTAGCAGTGAAAAACAAGTGAAGTAGTAATGTGAAATCGAATAATTTCTCCTAGAAACGAATACATCACATCTTTGTTCTAATTATAAACACTGTGTTACGATAACCAGTTATTGTTTCATAACTATAAACTAAACAAAAACAAGCTCTATGAGGAAGTTATTTACACTCTTATTGTTTTTAACCGTCATCCTACCCTATGGATTTGCTCAGGTTAAAACCGTCACCGGTACGGTCAAAGACAGCGAGTCGCTGATCGGCATTCCAGGTGTGACGATCAGCGTCAGAAGTGGACAGGGGGTTCAGACTGATGCTACGGGCCGCTTCTCGATTGAAGCTGCTCCCACCGATACGCTAACCTTTCGGTTTATCGGCTACACCCAACAGACAGCTGTTGTTGGTAGTCAAACAACGCTTGACATTTTCTTGGTCAATGAAGACCAAGCCTTAGAAGAAGTGGTCGTCATTGGTTATGGTACACAAAAGAAAGCGGATTTGACAGGGGCAATCAGTTCCGTGAAAGCAGACGAAATTGCTAAACAGCCCGCTATGTCGGCCATGCAGTCGGTGCAAGGAAAGGTGGCAGGTTTAAATATTGTGGCTTCGGAAGCCCCCGGATCAGCGCCAAATGTAATCATTCGTGGTCTGGGTACGGCATTAGGAGGCAGAAACCCGTTATATATTGTGGACGGTATGCCGGTAGCGGATATCAACAATATCAATCCAACGGATATTGAATCCATGGATGTTTTAAAAGATGCTTCTTCTGCATCCATTTACGGTTTACGTGCCGCAAATGGTGTCGTAATTATTACGACGAAAAAAGGTAAAGCTGGATTTTTCAAAATTGGCTACGACAGCTATGCTGGGGTAAAAAACATCCTGAATCCCGTGAAAATGGCTAACGGCACACAATATGCGAAATATGTCAATGAGCATCTAACGGCAACGAACGCAGATTATAGTATCGCCGAAAATGGACAACCGTATGATACAGATTGGTACGACGAAATACTAAAGACAGGTTCTGTTTTCAATAACGCCGTCAACTTGTCCGGCGGTTCGGAAAATATCGACTATTTTCTGAGCTTTAATAATTTTACGGAGAATGGAATGCTAGATGGCGCAAAATTCACGAGAAATACCATTAGAAATAACAATACCTATAAGTTTTTAGAAGGTCGGCTAAGGTTCAATCAAACCCTCAACCTTACATTCACAGATAATAAAATCAAGCCTAATGGTGCTTTTAATACAGCATATCGCCAAACTCCGTTATCACCAGTATGGTACGAAAATGGGCGTGCAGGCAGGCCGATTATTGACGGCGAAACAGGCCTGATAGGTTATCAGTCAGGAACGAATAAAGTGCTAAATTCCATTGGAAACCCTGTCTATGATATTAGTAGACATAACGAACTTCAAAAATCGACAACCCTACAAGGTGGATTTGAAGGAGAATTTAAAATTACAGACTATTTAAAGATCAATTCGCGTGTTGGTGCTACAAAATATTGGTACCGTGGCAGGAACTTCCAAAATACGAAAGACGCTTGGTTAAATGCTGATCCTACGAGATTAGAAGCCGAATTTGAGGATTTACGGAACACCAATCCTTTAGCGGCAGATTACGCATACAATCGGCTAGGTATACAACAGGAAGAGACACTGAGATGGATCTGGGAAAATTTCCTGACCTTTCAGAAAAGCTTTGGAAAACATAACCTTGATGCCACGTTGGGGATGTCAAGAGAAAAATTTGGAGCAGGCAATCGCATCGAGGGAGTCGGCTATGATGTGCCTGAACAAGAGCAATATTGGAACCTGAACCTAGCGAACAGCTCCAAGTCGTCCGTTCTACCAAAAAACATATCTCACAAGGAATTTACGCCACGGGCATTAGCATCGTACTTTGCTCGGGCACAATATAATTTTGATAGCAGATACTATGTGACGGGAACTGTCAGACGGGACGGATCCAGTGTGTTCCGTCAATCCGGTGAGTACTGGGGAACATTCCCTTCATTTGGACTAGGCTGGACCATTAGTAACGAAGGGTTTATGGAAAAAGCGAGCTGGGTTAATCTGTTGAAAATACGTGGAAACTGGGGAATGTTAGGCAATCAGGATATTCCACGTAACGCTTCTCAAATCATCGTTTCCCCGGGAACAGATCTGAACGCTGGCGACAACAATAACAACTATGTGTTTGGCCCGAGCCAAGAACTTGTGTATGGCGCATCATTCGGAACACCTGCCTTCCCGCTAACCTGGGAAAAAACAAGAGAAACTGGCATTGGTTTAGATTTTGCGTTTTTAAACAACAACCTATCCGGTTCTGTCGATTATTATCACAAACTAAACACCAATACCATCCTCGATGTCACTCCTACCTTAAATTCGCCTTTTAAACAGAATTTCTACGCACATGGCGCAAAAGTACTGAATCAGGGTATTGAGGCCATAGTGAATTGGAACAAAGCGATCAACGATCATTTTAACTACAACGTTAGCGTGAACTACTCCTATAATAAAAACGAGGTAACCGAAGTTACGCCTGCTTACGACGGTGCGATAGGCGGAAGTTTAGCGAATGGTGAGATTACAAAACAATTGCGTGTTGGTCAGCCAATTTATGCATGGTGGATGTGGGATGCCGTAGGTGTGTGGCAAAACACAGCAGAAATTGCAGAAGGCGCGAAAACAGGCAGTCCGCTTCCTGGACACCTGCGTTATGCAGATCAGAACGAAGACGGGGTAATCGACAATCGGGATAAAGTCTTTTTTGGGTCGTATATACCCGCCTCCACTTACGGAATAAATATTGGTGTTAATTACCGCGCTTTTGATTTCTCTGTGTATGGCTATGGCGTCGCGGGAAATAAGATTTACAATGCATTAAAAGGGACACGTATTAATGGGGGAGAAAACATTACCGAACAAACGTTCAACGAACGTTGGACGAACGAAGGTTCGACCAATACGCATCCTGGAGCAGCAAGAGATACGTATGCATCTAGCTACTACTTAGAATCTGGCAACTATTTCAGGATCAATAACATCACATTAGGATACACCTTTAACAAGCTCTATTCTAATAATTCTAAATTAAGGGTCTATTTTTCAGCACAGAATCCGTTTATGTTCACAAAATATTCGGGAATATCGCCAGAAATTTCTGGCATATCATCGACTAATAATCCCGATGATGCACGCCCCGCCGGAACATCAGGTGTTGAACTCTCGGCATATCCAACGACGAGAAACTTTTTATTTGGAATCAACATGCAGTTTTAACGCTTTTAAGATATCATCATGAAATTCACAAAACTAAATATATTATTATTAACGGCCGCCGGCTTCTTTGCACAGGGCTGTACAAAGGACTTCTTGGATGTACCAGCTAAGGAGGTTGTGGAAACGGAAGATAGCAACGAGATCTATGAACCCGAAACCTTTGTAAACGGGATATACGGCATGTTTACCGATTGGAACTATGCCTTCGCGTATCTCGGAATAACTGAAATCCTTTCGGATAACGCGGATAAAGGTAGTGCGGCTACCGACGCTGGAACCGATAAAGACGTACTCGACGCCTTAACCTACACCGCAACCACCGCTTCTTTTGCATCGTTATGGGAGCACTGGTATAAATCTATCGGTCGGGCAAGCCAAGCCATCGAATACACGGAAGAATTCGGACTAACAGACGAAACATATAAAAATAGACTGATTGCCGAAGCTCGCTTTTTGCGAGCGCTTAACTATTTCTTTCTCGTGCGCGGATGGGGAGACGTTCCCTTACAACACGTCGATTTGATCGAGCGGAAACCCGCTTCCGAGGTATACGCATTCATCCAAGAAGATCTACAGTTCGCGATAACCAATCTTCCGGCAAAATCCGCCTATCCCGCAAAAGATCTGGGAAGAGCGACGAAAGGTGCTGCCCAGGGCTTGCTGGCCAAGGTATTCCTTTACCAAAATAAATGGCAAGAGGCGGTTGACATGGCCCAAGCTGTACTAAATTCGGGAGAATATAGTTTAGAACAAGACTACGCAACTGTATGGCGTGTAAGCACCGAAAACGGCCCTGAATCTCTTTTTGAGTTCCAGGGCAGAGGTGAGGAACTGGCACACGGTATACAACAGTATTCGCAAACACAGGGTGCGCGCGGAACATCAGGATGGGGATGGGGATTTAATATACCCTCTCAAAATCTACTGAACGCGTTTAATGCCGAGAAAGACGAAGTCCGCAAAAATGCAACGATCATCTTTGCCGGCGAAACGATGTACGATGGCCGTAAAGTAAGTCCGCTCGTAGAAAATCCGATGTACAATGAGAAGGCGTATTCATCCGCGAATGCAGGGGCTGGCGACACAGATAAAAACATTCGTTATCTACGTTTAGGGGAGATCTACTTGATTCTTGCGGAAGCGGCTAACGAATTAGGGAATGCCGATCTTGCAAAACAAAATTTAAACATCATCCGTGATCGCGTGGACTTACCGTTAGTGACAACAAATGATCAGACACAATTGCGCCAATTAATCTGGAAAGAAAGACGATTAGAACTTGCCTTCGAACATGATCGTTGGTTTGACCTCGTACGTACCCGACAAGCCGCCACCGCTATGCAAGCTGCGGGCAAACAATTTCAAGATAAGCAATATTTGTGGCCGATTCCTGATAAGCAACTCATCCAAACGCCTGAGATGACTCAAAACCCGGGTTGGTAATAACTAAACAACAGGAAAGGCGCCCGTCGTCATTCAGACGGCGGGTCCTCTCTATAAATTTATCTTTTCCTATGTTCAAAAAACTCGTAGCGATCCTGTTTTTCGCGACAGTACTCACTGCCTGCAGTAAAAATAATGAAGAGGAGAACGGAGCTGCAGGCACCTTTAAATTGACAGAGGTTACACTGAATGGCTCCAAGTTAATAACGAACACCACAAACGTCGGGCTTTCCCCTATGTTCATGCTGACGTTCGAACATACGATTGGACAACAGATACATAACCATATTGAGCTGCGGGATGCAACGGGTAAGGCAATCCCCTTAGACATACAAGTCGGCGCAGATGGCAAATCGACGACGGTCTCGCCAGGCAATGACCTGTTGGCGTTCCAGCGTTATACCTTCGCGGTTCGCGCATCGTTAATGGCGACGAACGGCAGTAAATTGGACAAAGAATACAGTTATATCATAACCACAGGTCTTGATCCCGCCGATAAATTTGAACGGATCAGTACCGAACAGCTGCTGACCAAAGTCCAGCGCCAAACATTTGCGTACTTTTGGGATTTTGCCCATCCCGCTTACGGTATGATACGCGAGCGCAATACCTCAGGGGATATCGTAACAACTGGAGGCACCGGCTTCGGACTCATGGCTATTCTCGTCGGCATCGAGCGTGGATTTATCACCCGTGAACAAGGACTGGAACGAACAAAAAAAATTGTCTCCTTCCTTAAATTAGCCGACAGGTACCACGGGGCTTTTTCGCATTGGTACAACGGCAATACCGGAAAAACACAGCCGTTTAGCACCAAGGACAATGGTGCCGATGTAGTCGAAACAGCCCTCCTATTCCAAGGGCTCTTGACAGCACGCAACTACTTCAACGATGCTACTTTACAGGCCGACATCACAACCCTGTACAACGCGATCGAGTGGAGCTTTTTTAAAAACGGTCAATCCGCGTTATTCTGGCACTGGAGTCCTACCTTTCAGTGGGAGATGAACCTAAAAGTGACGGGGTGGAACGAAGCGCTCATCGCCTACATATTGGCGGCAGGGTCAACAACATATGGAATCGAGCGAACCGATTATGAACAAGGTTGGGCCAACAACGGCTCCATCAAGAACGGTGCGTCCTACTACGGCATTCCGCTACCCTTAGGGCCTGCAAACGGCGGTCCGTTGTTTCTGTCGCAATACAGCTTCTTAGGATTGAACCCTTTTGGTCTTCAAGATCAGTACGCATCGTATGAACAGCAAGTGAAAAATCACACCCTTATCAATAGGGCGTATTGTGTAGCCAACCCCAAAAAATTTGCAGGCTATAGCGCCGATTGCTGGGGACTGACAGCGAGCGATGACATCGAAGGCTATAAAGTGCACACTCCTAGCGACGATAACGGCGTGATCTCACCTACCGCTGCCTTAAGTGCCATGCCCTACACGCCCCAAGAATCGTTGCAGGCGTTAGCTTTTTTCTATTACAAATTGGGCGACAAAATCTGGGGCACGTACGGATTTAAAGATGCCTTCTCCTTATCGGAGCCGTGGTTTGCCGATAGCTACTTAGCCATTGATCAAGGCCCCATCCTTATTGGAATCGAAAATTACCGATCTGGTCTTTTATGGAAATACTTTATGCAGACACCAGAAATTAAACGCGCGTTACAAAAATTAGCATTCACGACACCCAACCCATAATGATTAAAACACCCTTTAAAAGAAAACAACAGATACCTATGAAACGAACATACAGCACCCTTATCGTTGCCTTGGCACTCGGCACAACAGCAGCTTGCTCTAATCCATCGACAGGTACATCTTCCAGCCAGAACCAAGCCGATTCAACGACGCACCGGCACAGTACCGAAGACACCCTGCTCACCCGTGTGCAACAGCAAACGTTCCAGTACTTTTGGGATGGTGCCGAGCCGCATTCCGGGTTGGCACGCGAACGCATCCACATGGATGGAGAATATCCTCAAAATGACCAAAATGTAGTAACCATCGGGGGCAGCGGCTTCGGAATGATGGCTATTTTGGTTGGCATACACAACGAATTTATCAACAAAGAGGAAGGACGCGCGCGTCTCCAACGAGCCTTGCACTTCCTCGACAGCATAGACCGCTTTCAAGGAGCGTGGTCACATTGGTATTTTGGCGATTCAGGCAAACCAAAAGCGTTTAGCAAAAACGACGATGGAGGAGATATCGTTGAGACAGCATTCATGGCACAAGCTCTGATCTGCATCCGTGAGTTTTATAAAAATGGAGATGAAACAGATAAACAATTAGCGGCAAAAGCAGATGAGCTCTGGAAAGGGATCAACTGGGACTTTTACCGCAACGGCAAAGACCTCCTGTATTGGCACTGGAGTCCAAACTACGGTTGGGGCATGAATCATACCATTCAAGGGTTCGATGAATGCATGATCGCGTATGTGTTGGCGGCCTCCTCTCCAACGCACCCAATCCCCGCCTCCACGTATCATAAAGGTTGGGCCCGTGACGGAGATATCCGTTCATCCGTCGAAAAATACGGTATCCCAACGATAGTCAAACACAACGCTAAAGAAGGGGAAATCGGTCCATTGTTTTGGGCACACTATTCTTTTCTGGGGCTGAACCCCAACGGATTGTCAGACCAATACGCCAACTACGAAGACGTCGTCACGAACCACACCAAAATTAATATCGCCTACGCAGAACAAAACCCGAAAGGATTTAAAGGTTATGGCGCAGACAAAGGATGGGGCTGGACAGCTAGTTATTCGACCAATGGATACAATGCACACCACCCCGATAATGATCCCACCGGCGTCATCTCACCGACGGCAGCCCTTTCTTCCATGCCCTACACACCAAAAGAAAGTCTAGCTTTTATGCATTACCTAAGAGACAGCATAGGCGACAAAGTCTGGGGAAAATATGGGTTCTACGACGCCTATAGCGAAACTGAAAACTGGTTTCCGCAGCGTTACTTGGCAATCGATCAAGGGCCTATTGTGGTGATGATCCAAAACTATAAAGATGCATTTATCTGGGACTTATTTATGCAGGCTCCAGATGTGCAGGCTGGATTACAAAAATTAGGGTTTACTAGTACGTATCTAAAAAAATAAAAACATGCGTTCGCTCATTCTATGGACAGGATTAATTTGGACCATTGCTGTTCATGCACAAAACAAGGCCATCAACCAAACGTATTGTAATCCAATAAACCTCGACTATGGCTATACCCCAATTCCAAACTTTTCCGAATGGGGACGCCACCGGGCCACAGCGGATCCTGTGATTGTCAACTACAAAGACAACTATTACCTCTTTAGCACAAACCAGTGGGGCTATTGGTGGAGTGCTGATATGAGCCAGTGGACCTTCCGGCCCCGCAAATTTTTACGTCCGTGGAACGGCGATGTCCACGACGAATTGTGTGCTCCCGCGGTCGGAGTAGTCGGTGACACCATGTTGGTTTTCGGCAGTACCTATACCGATAAGTTTACCATTTGGATGAGCACAAACCCCAAAGATAATGTGTGGAAACCACTTGTCGATAGCTTTGAAATCGGCGGATGGGATCCCGATTTTTTTACCGACAGCGACGGACGATTTTATATGTATAACGGCAGCAGCAACCGCTATCCGCTGTATGGCATTGAACTAGACCGGGCCACGATGCGCCCAAAGGGTACGCGTAAAGAGTTGCTGTACTTAGAAGATTGGCGGTATGGCTGGCAACGCTTTGGTGAATATATGGACAATACGTTTTTAGACCCTTTTCTGGAAGGTGCCCATATGACCAAACACAACAACAGGTATTATTTTCAGTTTGCCGCGCCGGGGACAGAGTTTAGCGGTTACGCCGACGGGGTCGCCGTTGGCGATTCTCCGCTTGGTCCGTTTACCAAGCAGTCGGATCCGCTCAGCTATAAACCCGGCGGCTTTGCACGGGGAGCCGGACATGGATCAACGTTTCGTGACAAACATGGTCAATATTGGCATGTGTCGACAATCGTCCTTGGTGTAAAAAACAACTTTGAGCGCCGGCTAGGCATATGGCCCACGTACTTCGATCAAGAGGATCTGATGTATAGCAACACCGCTTTCGGCGATTATCCACACTATCTCCCCGACCACAAAGAGGCGGGGCAATTTACTGGTTGGATGCTCCTTAACTATAAAAAACCTGTTACCGTATCTTCTACCCTTGGCGCCTATGTCGCCAATCATGCGGTAGACGAAAGCATGAAAACCTATTGGAGTGCGTCCTCGGGCGGGCGGGGAGAATGGATCACAACCGACCTCGGCGATGTGGCGACCGTACATGCCATACAGATCAACTACGCTGATCAGGATGTCGATAGCGCTTTCTTAGGAAAAAGAACCGATATCTATCACCAATACACGCTATTGGCTTCGACCGATGGCAAAAAATGGCAGACCATCGTGGACAAAAGTGCCAACAAGACCGACGTACCCCACGACTATGTCGAATTACCTGCGCCAACAAAAGCGCGGTATATCAAATTGGAGAACGTGCACATGCCGTCCGGCAGATTTGCAATCAGTGGCCTTCGCGTATTCGGAAAAGGCAACGGTACTGCACCGAGGGCCGTCAGCCAATTTATGGTCATGCGTACCGAAAAAGACAAGCGCAGTGCCTGGATCAAATGGAACCCCGTTTCCGAAGCATATGCGTACAACATCTACACCGGTCTAGCTCCCGACAAACTGTACAATTGCATCATGGTACATGATGCCAACGAATACTATTACAAAGCGATGGACAGCCAAAAACCGTACTATTTCTCCATTGAAGCAATTAATGAAAATGGGGTATCGGAACGCTTTCCGGTAGTAAAAGTAGACTAAAAATAGAGAATATGAGAAAAATAGCGATATGGATGCTCAGTGTCGCCACGACCTGCAGCGTGAGTGTGAAGGCTCAAACAGACCCGAAAATGGACTCCTTCATTTCCGGACTCATGGGCAAGATGACCGTGGAAGAAAAAATCGGTCAGTTGAATCTTGTGACCGGCGGTGAAGCGGTAACGGGATCTGTGGTGTCCACGGGTGTCGAATCCAAAATCAAAGCCGGGCAAATTGGCGGCATTTTCAGTATGTCGTCTCCAGCCAAAATCCGGGCGGCCCAAGAACTGGCTGTCAACAACTCACGGTTGGGCATTCCGATCATCTTTGGCATGGATGTGATCCATGGCTACAAGACGATGTTTCCCATCCCCCTTGGTCTAGCGGCAACATGGGACATGAACCTCATCCGGGAATCGGCCCGCATCGCGGCCGTCGAGGCGACCGCGGATGGGCTGAATTGGACCTTCTCCCCTATGGTCGATATTTCCCGTGACCCACGTTGGGGCCGCATTTCCGAAGGAAGCGGCGAAGATACCTACCTAAGTGCACGCATCGCCTCCGAGATGGTCAAAGGATACCAAGGCGACGATTTGGCTGCGAACAATACGTTAATGGCTTGTGTTAAACACTTTGCACTATATGGTGCCGCCGAATCCGGACGCGACTATAATACAACGGACATGAGCCTCCACCGCATGTACAACGAGTACCTCCCTCCCTACAAAGCAGCATTAGATGCCGGTGCGGGGACAGTCATGGCTTCGTTTAATGACATCAACGGTGTGCCCGCAACAGCCAATAAATGGTTGCTTACGGACCTGTTGCGAAACCAATGGGGATTCGATGGTATGGTCGTGACCGACTATACCGGTATTAACGAATTGGTGGATCACGGATTAGGCAACCTACAGACCGTTTCGGCACGCGCCTTACAAGCAGGTGTACATATGGATATGGTAGGCGAAGGTTTTTTGACCACGCTGAAGCAATCCCTCGACGAAGGAAAGGTATCCCCAGCGGAGATCGATAATGCCTGCCGGCTCGTGCTAGAAACAAAATATAAACTCGGCTTGTTCGACGACCCCTACCGCTATTGCAACGAAAAACGGGCAAAAGACAATATATTGACACCTAACCACCTGGCCAAAGCGCGGGAAGTGGCCGCAAAATCCTTTGTCCTTTTAAAAAATGATCAACAGACTTTGCCATTAAAGAAGAGCGGGATCATCGCCTTAATTGGGCCCTTGGCCGACACGCGTGCCAATATGCCCGGGACTTGGAGTGTCAGCGCAGATTTAGCCAATACGCCAAGCTTGCTGGAAGGAATGCGAGCAGCGTTGGGCGATAAAGTTAAGGTGGTGCATCACCTAGGGGCCAACCTCTTATCCGATGCGCAATATCAGGAACGAGCAACGATGTTTGGCCGAACAATACCGAGAGATGAACGTCCCGAGCAAGAGATTATTGCGGAGGCACTCCAGGTGGCGAAATCCGCTGATGTCATTGTGGCGGCACTTGGCGAATCATCCGAAATGAGCGGCGAAAGCTCGAGCCGCACGGATCTGGACATCCCCGCCACACAAAAGAGATTGCTGGAAGCCTTACTGCAAACAGGAAAACCGGTGGTTCTTGTCCTGTTCGCAGGAAGACCATTGACATTAACTTGGGAAAATGAACACGTACCAGCTATACTAAATGTGTGGTTTGGCGGAACAGAGACCGGGAAGGCAGTTGCCGACGTTCTATTTGGCGACGTCAATCCTTCCGGAAAACTTCCAGCCACATTCCCCCAGAACGTCGGACAGATACCGTTATATTACAGCGCAAAAACTACAGGACGTCCATTAGCGGAAGGCGCATGGTTTCAAAAGTTCCGGTCGAATTACTTAGACGTGACCAACGAACCGTTATTTCCTTTTGGTTACGGACTAAGCTACAGTTCATTCACCTATAGCGACATCCAATTAAGTCAAACCAATTTATCCCCCGGTGAGAAAATAACCGCCACGGTTACCGTGAAAAATAACGGGGCATTTGATGGCGAAGAAGTGGTACAACTGTATCTCCGTGATATCTACGCATCGATCACCCGGCCCGTAAAAGAACTCAAAGGATTCCAAAAAATATTTTTAAAAAAGGGCGAAAGTCGAAAAGTCAGTTTTGAAATCGGCGTAGATGATCTCAAATTTTATAATAACGAACTACAATGGGTGGCTGAGCCTGGGGATTTCAAACTCTTCATTGGCGCCAACTCAAGGGATGTGAAAGAAGCACAATTCTCGTTCAACTAAACAAGTTATTCGGTTGGTTAGTGGAAGCCGTTCTCCCGCACAGGAGGCGGCTTCTTTTTTTGAACGGTGATACGGCCACGCCATGTAATCCTTATCCATGCTGTTAACTGGTCAGCAGGCCAGGACGTCACCCATCCGCTCCTGCCGTACGATTTCAATAAAATCCAATCAATTTCGTAAAATATTCTTTTTTAAGCATTTGTCCAGGAGACCTATTCGAGTCTTGTTCGATGCCTGTTCGGGACGTGTTCGATGCTTGTTCGGGACGTGTTCGAGGCTTGTTCGACTGCTCTTCGGCTGCTCTTCGGCTGGTTGTCGAAGGCCCGTCGAACAACAGTCGATCAACAGTCGACCGAGAGGCAATGCTGTCTCGAAGTTGTGTCGGAGTAGAGGCCTAGTTGTGCGGGAGTTAGAACGGACTTGAACGGACTTGAACGGACTTAAACGGACTTGAACGGACTTTAAGAAAGTAGAAAAGGGTTTAGAGCGAAAGGGAATTAGTTTCTCAAAAATAAATAGTTAATAGGTTAGAAGCAAACCAAATTAAAAAAACTAATCCCTGTTCCCGGAGGACAGCGGCAGAAACGACGTGAACAGTTCGAAGTCTGGAAAAGCGCACTTGTTATCCGTTTTGTCTGTCACACAACATGTATTCAATAACATGACATACGGTATCCCATGTCTCCTAACTTCCTACATGCTACTGGGGCAACTCGGTGGGGATGGCAGGATTCGTCAAATTGTCCATCCGTCAGGAATCCCGTCCCTATTACAGCATGTGTCGGGGCTCCTGCTGATCGGCATCGTTCCTATCTAACGCTTAGAAATTAATCTCATCGGGATTCAATCCAGAAAAACCTGTCGTAGGGAGTGCTTTGATGGCTTCCATGTCGTCGTTTCGAATCGTGAATCTTTCAAAGTGAAGATTGTAGCGTATGTTCTTCGGGTTCGTAGATTTCGGCAATACCACAAAACCTTCTTGCAGAAGGAACTGTAAACACAATGTAGCGACAGAAACGCCATAAGAAGAAGCAATGGCCAATAGGGATTCGTTCTGCAGCAAACGCCCAGAACCGATCGGACTCCATGCTTCGACCACGATCTCCTGTTTTTTGCAATAATCTACCGTCTCCGTCTGCAGGTATCCAGGGTGAATCTCCAACTGATTCACCATCGGTTTAATCGTCGCGTTATCCAAAACAGCTTCGATGTGATGCTTTAGAAAATTACTTAATCCAATAGCTTTGACTTTACCTGCCTGATAAAGTTCTTCCAATGCCCGCCAGGTATCTGCATTTTCCTGTTGTGCATTTTCGCGTGTAGGATTAGCGGGCCAATGAATGAGATAAAGGTCTAGATAATCCATTTGCAATCGTGATAAAGAAGTCTCAAACGCCCGAAGGGTATTGTCATAACCACGATCGTTGTTCCAAACCTTCGACGTAATAAATAAAGACGAACGATCGATGCCGTTCTTTTTAATCGCCTCCCCGATTTCCTGTTCATTTTTATACACTGCTGCCGTATCTATATGGGTATACCCAGCCTGCAGGGCGTGTTCAATTACCTCGTGCACTCCTTCCGTCAATTGCCAGGTTCCAAAGCCCACCGCCGGTATTTCTACACCATTATATAATTTCTTGATGTCCATGTTGTGCCTATTTTATCTGCAGCTTAAAATTAGTAGAAATCCATGTAAATACCGAATCAACGCATAGAAAATCCCTGATTTTTCTTATTTTTACCTGCTTTGTAAAGCAACTACACTCTATCGAATCAAGCTATTTTTATCGTAAATGAGCGAAGAAACAAACTTTCCAGCAGAAAATGAAGATCCAAACGCGTACGGTCAGGATCAGGAACTGAACAGTACGACGATCCCGCTGTCGGGACTCTACGAAAACTGGTTTCTCGATTATGCTTCCTACGTGATCTTAGATCGGGCTGTCCCCCATATCAACGATGGTTTTAAACCTGTACAACGCCGTATTCTACATTCGCTGAAAGAAATGGACGATGGTCGGTATAATAAAGCGGCCAACGTCATTGGGAACACCATGAAATATCACCCTCACGGGGATGCCTCCATCGGAGACGCCATGGTACAGCTCGGGCAGAAAGACTTACTGATTGATTGCCAGGGAAACTGGGGCGATCCTATCACGGGCGACTCGGCAGCAGCGCCACGTTATATCGAAGGGCGCCTATCCAAATTTGCCAATGAGGTGGTATTCAACCCCGATACCACGGAGTGGCAGCTCAGTTACGACGGTCGGAATAAGGAACCGGTCACCTTGCCGGTCAAATATCCGTTGCTCTTAGCGCAGGGTGCAGAAGGAATTGCAGTTGGTCTGGCGACTAAGATCATGCCGCATAACTTTATAGAACTGATCGATGGATCGATACAGGTATTGAAAGGCGAACGGCCTAACCTCTTTCCCGATTTTCCAACGGGCGGGTCGGCAGATGTGTCCAATTACAATGAAGGCCGTCGTGGTGGAAAGATCCGGGTGCGGGCTACAATTGAAGAACGGGACAAAAAAACATTGGCCATTACGCAGATACCCTTTGGGACGACTACCGGCGGATTAATCGAAAGCGTGGTCAATGCAAACGACAAGGGTAAGATAAAGATTAAAAAGATCGAAGACAATACGGCGGAGAACGTAGAAATTATCGTACACCTGGCCCCCGGCATTTCTCCGGATGTGACCATCGATGCACTGTACGCATTTACAGCGTGTGAAACATCGATTTCGCCCAACACATGCGTCATTATAGACAACAAGCCGCATTTCATGAGTGTGAACGATGTCCTAATCGCGAACACGAAGCAGACAAAAGAACTGCTTAAACGCGAGCTGGAAATCAAATTACACGAACTTCAGGAAAAAATATTCTTTAGCTCTTTGTTGAAAATATTTATTCAGGAAGGGATGTACAAACATCCGGATTATGAAAATGCAGGCGATTTTGATACGGTAGTCGTCGTGTTAAACAGCCTCTTTGAGCCTTTCTTCCCACAATTTTACCGAGAAATCCTACCGGAAGACTACAAGCGACTGATTGACAAACCGATGAGCAGCATCACGCGCTTCGATGTCAGTAAGGCAGATGAACAAATGCGGGCTTTAGAGCAGGATATCAAAGAAGTCCGCAAACACCTAAAAAACCTGACGGAGTATGCAATCGACTGGTTTGAACACCTCCGTAGCAAATATGGCAAAGGAAGGGAACGGAAAACGGAAATCCGTGTTTTTGATAAGGTGGAAGCAGCGCAGGTTGCGCTGGCCAATGCAAAATTATATGTAAACCGTGCCGAGGGTTTTATTGGAACGGGCATGCGCAAAGACGAGTTTGTCTCGGAATGTTCAGATATCGACGATATTATTGTTTTCCGCAGCGACGGAAAATACGCCATTACCAAGGTGCAGGAAAAGGTATTTGTCGGCAAGGATATTATCCATGTTGCCGTGTTCAAAAAGGGAGACGACCGAACGATTTACAATGCCATCTATAGCGATGGAGGAACAGGGACAAGCTATATCAAGCGTTTTGCCGTAACGGGCGTCACGCGGGACAAAGAATATGATATCACAAAAGGCACAAAAGGATCGAAAGTGCTCTATTTTACGGCGAATCCAAATGGGGAAGCAGAAGTTGTAAACATTCAATTAAAACCCCATACCAAGCTACGAAAGCTAACCTTCGATCAGGACTTTGCAGAGATAGCGATCAAGGGAAGGGCCTCGCAAGGAAATATTGTCTCGAAATTTCCCATAAAAAAAATCACGTTCAAAAATGCAGGTGTTTCTACACTTGCCGGACGCAAAATCTGGTTTGACGACGTCTTACGCCGGCTAAACGCCGACGAGCGAGGACGTTACCTCGGCGAATTTGACGGAGACGATAAGATCCTTTTGGCTTACCCAGACGGCACTTACGAGTTTTCCAGCTTTGATTTGAGCAACCACTTTGACAGCCAGATCCTCCGTATGGAAAAATATACTACGGATCACGTGTATACCGCTGTTCATCAAGACGGAAAATCTGGCACGTATTACGTAAAGCGATTTAAGTTCGACGATCAACCAATCAGCAAACGGGTGTCTTTTATTAATGATACGCCGGGCTCAAAATTAATCCTCTTAACCAACGGTGAAGCCCCCGTCGCACGCATCGATCTGCTCAAAGGGAAGACACAAGCGCCGGAATCGTTGGATCAACCGCTGAACGAGCTGATTGACGTGAAGGGTATGAAAGCGCAAGGGAATAGACTTTCCTTTCACACGGTCAAAGCCGTCACGCTGTTAACGGACGAAATAGACCTCGCCGCGACCAAAGTACCCGTACCAGAAATCGAACCGTCAGCAGGTGACCCGGATAAGGCGAACGAACAGAAGCCTGAACAGGCCCTGATCGAAGATAGGCCGACTGCAGAAAACCTTACGAACGAGTCATCAGCAGAATCCGCGCCGGCAAACGATGTTAGTTTTGAAATTACAAATCCGGATGACATCAATCTGGATGACTCGGGGCAGACTTCCCTGTTTTAAACAAAAAAAGCGCAGATGATCTGCGCTTTTTTTATGCTGTACGGAATACCTTTACAAGAGGCTTAATTCGATCGTACCCAAATCGGTAGCCACGCCATTTTCTACAACGACATTGTCGATGGTCTTGTCTGCATACAAGCTGTTTTCGGCCTCAATAAGGATGGTGTATGTTCCATCTGCTATTCCCGGAAAATAAAACTTCCCATCCACATCGGTCACGGCACCAATGCGTTCGTCTGTACCGATAACCGCGTAGATTTTAGGAGCCGCAATAACCGGGAGAACGATTCCCTTGATCACGCCGGAGACAGCGTTTGGAATCGCGCGGACCACAGGTTTAAGGACATATTTACCATTTCCCGTGGTTGTGATGGATGTCGCAACGTCAAAATCCAACAATAAGGTGTAGGCAACATTGGGCACCAATTCTTCCTGTACTTTTATTTTAACACCGGAACTCTGTCCGCTTGGTGTTTCCAACGGATAGGTTACGCCATCAACCGTTACGGTATTACCCTCGTCATCCAAGACCAAACGCACCTCCTGCAACTTACCGGAAGCCACCAAATCCGTAGCTAACAAGGTATCTTTGCCCATGGAAAACGCTAAAATATCAAATGGCCGATTATCGTCAACATCGATACTCGTCCGTCCATTGGCCGTCAGAATTTCGACCTCACCCACATTCAAATGTACCGCATCATACTTACCGGGCGCGTCTGTCATCTTAACCGACACCGGTGTCCTGCCTTCACCCGAACTACCATCACTTTCGCAAGCACTCAACCCCACGAGTCCTAGCAAGCAAAAAAACAAATTCCTTTTCATGTTGTCGTGTATTTTTGATTCATATCCTTCTGCTAAGCAAAGCTAATGCCAATGTAATAAACTTGTTATTAAATCGTCACTTTCGCTAAACAACAGCGTATCGGAATAGACATTGATGCACAACGAAATGCATCGGAGAAAAGGTTCAGGAAACGAAAGAATCGTGCTGGAACGCTACATGCCTTTACTTGGGCCATGTTGTTGTATACAAAAAAAGGACACCGCTCGTGGAACGGTGCCGATAGCTATCCTGCGGTGCATAGTTCGGCACACTGAATTCCCGTAACGTATGGGATGTGCCCGTCGAACGATAAAACACCTACAGGCTACGATGCCTGATAATCCTTTAGGAATTTCTGTAATTTGGGCGCGATGACCGCTGCACAAAATGGATTTTCGGGATTTTGATTAAAATAATCGTGATGGTAATCTTCCGCTTCCCAGAACGTCTCTGCAGATTCTACAGTTGTGACTATCGGATCAGCAAATACCTGCTCTGATTCCAATTGCTGAATAAACCGTTCAGCCGCTACTTTTTGTTCGTCGTTATGGTAAAAAACCACTGACCGGTACTGGGTACCCACATCGTTCCCTTGTCTGTTTAATGTCGTCGGATCATGTGTTTTGAAAAACACCTTTAAGAGGTCTTCGAAGTTAACCTCTGTCTCGTCGTAATCTAATTGTACGACCTCCACATGATCCGTATCGCCGGCACACACTTCTTTGTATGTCGGATGATCGGTTTTGCCGCCCATGTAACCGGGCAACACCGTACGTACACCTGTTGTGTTTTGGAAAATTACTTCCGTACACCAAAAACAACCGCCTCCAAATGTAGCTTTCATCTTAACCTTTCTAAGTAATATAGCTCAAAAATAACAAAATAAAATCTGTGATGCCACAGTCATGCTCGGATATGACGCTTTACAGACAACGACGGCTGTAGGTTAACCCGCAGGAAAAATATGTTTTCCTTTGATGATTAAGTCTTGCCGCTCTTTATGGCAAACCGCATATGTAAAGCCAGACTGCAACGCGTAAGAACCATATTCTCCTTTTTTATTGAGGGCCAGAAATCCGACCTGGATCTCTTTAGCTGTCGCCGGCTTTTTCTTTACAATGCGTTCTACCGCCTCTTTACACGCCTCTTCTGGAGGATACCCTTGACGCATCAGTTCAACAACCAAAAAGCTTCCCACCGTGCGAATGACTTCTTCTCCAACCCCCGTTGATGTGGCTCCGCCGACTTCATTATCCACGTACAGGCCAGCCCCGATAATGGGACTGTCTCCGACCCGGCCACGCATTTTGAATGCCATGCCGCTAGTAGTGCATGCCCCAGACAGGTTGCCTTGTGCATCTAATGCCAACATACCGATCGTATCGTGGTTATATTGATTCCCCGGCAACCGCTCTGTGTTAAACGACTTATTCTCAATGTTCATGATGGGCTTATATTGCTTTTCTTTAAGCCATTCTTTCCAAGCTTTTTCTGAAGAAGGGATCAATAGGTTTTCGCGTTCGAATCCGTTTTCCAAAGCAAACTGTAACGCCCCCTCTCCTACGAGCATCACATGCGGCGTTTTTTCCATCACCAGACGGGCTACCGATATCGCGTGTGTCACATGCTCCAATGCCGCCACGGATCCGCAATTACCCAACTCATCCATGATACACGCGTCTAATGTCACATGTCCGTCGCGATCTGGATAGCCTCCTTTCCCGACGGTCGGATTCGATAAATCTGCCTCTGCCACTTTCACGCCTTGCTCTACGGCATCCAGTGCTCTCCCATTCGTTTGAAGCACTTTCCAGGCAGCTTGATTGGCCGCTACACCAAAGTCCCATGTGGAAATCACGATCGGGCGAATTCCCGTTGCCGCTGCCGGCGATGCGAAAAGATCTCCGATCGAACTCGCAGCGACTGCACCAACAAAAGATTGTTTTATAAATTGACGTCTAGAACCCATATAGTATATTGTCTACGTTGTTTTGCCTACAATATTACAAAATTCCCGATATTCTTATGCTAAAACGTTTAGAATAGGCGGATGGGCAACCCAAGAATGTGTTTATACATCCGTTCAATGGTCTCTTTTTTTGCTGATTAATACAACATTACGGTTACAACAAGAAAAAAAACGCATTTTTTTCGCAGCATATTAGCGTTTTTGGTCTATATTCGTATAAACAACAGTACTAACATGAAAAACCTGCTTCGAAAAACCGCATATGTAGCAATCTTAGCTAGCAGCACGTTCGCGGCGACGGCTCAAATAGATTCTACCGTCTACTTTCAATTGCAGAACACCTTAGCTCAGGTACGGGCAAACTACGCGCCCGATAAACGAACCAAATTTTTGGAACTCGCGGACACGCATGTCGCTGCAAACAACTATACCATCGTCTTGAGCGACTCATCACTTAAAGAAAAACTTCAACCTAAATTATCGACTATCCCCGCTACGATCCAACTACGTGTATTACCGGACGAATCCATAGGTAAAAACATACAGGGTATCGTCAATCTGTCTGTGGCCAACCTACGCACGAAACCCAGTCATGCCGCCGAGATGGCCACACAGTTGCTGCTTGGCACCGCGGTAGACATCCTACAAAAGGAAGGTGGTGATTTCCGCGTACGCACACCGGAAGGTTATATTGCATGGGTGCCTACCTCTTCGATCGTGCCCGTATCTGCGGAGGAATTTTTAGCTTGGAAGCAACGCCCGCGCATCATCTATATCCAAGAATTCGGCAAATCCTATTCGGCTCCCGATCAAACAAGTCAGCGCGTCTCTGATCTGGTATATGGAGATGTATTGTCCCTGATTGAAGAACAACAACAATTTTATAAAGTCGCTTACCCGGATCAACGCATCGCGTATTTGCCAAAAAATGAAGGTATGCTTTTCGACGATTGGCAAGCTAGCAGAAAGCCAACCGCAGCGAACATCATCGCCAGTGCCAAATCGATGTTGGGCCTTCCCTATCTTTGGGGCGGAACGTCCGTAAAGGGTGTAGACTGTAGTGGATTTACGAAAACCTCCTATTTTATGAATGGCTATGTTATTCCACGTGACGCGTCGCAACAGGTATTGCATGGCGAACCAATCGATATTTTGGATGCAGATGGCAATTTTGAACCGGATAAAGCTTTAAAAAATCTGCAACCTGCTGACCTGTTGTTCTTTGCCGGAGGCAAACACACGGAGCCGCAGGCCCGTGTTACGCACGTGGCACTATATATAGGCAATGGACTGTTTATCCACGCCGCAGGCACAGTACGCATCAACAGCATGCTTAAAGGCGCCCCGAATTACGATGATTTTCAGACCAGGACGGTAGTGGCCGCCCGACGTTATCTCGGCAGTCAGGACGAAGCGATCCAGCCTGTTACAAAAAATACATACTACAACTAATCCATCATACGATATGCCCCTCATTCAAGAATCGACCAAAACCATGGGAAAATTTACGCTTCGCTTCCGACCGTATACATTGGAGATGCGACACGTTTTTACGGTAGCGTCCTACAGTCGGACCACCACGCCGGTCGTACTCACCGAACTGGAATATGAAGGTGTGATTGGTTATGGAGAAGCGAGTATGCCTCCTTATTTGGGGGAGTCTCAGGAAAGTGTTATGTCTTTCTTGGCTCGTGTCGACCTCTCGGCATTTTTATCTCCCTTTCAAACGGAAGATATCTTACAGTATGTCGATGCGTTGGCCGACAAAAATACAGCAGCAAAAGCGGCTATCGATATCGCGTTACACGACTTACTCGGCAAGTTAATGGGACAGCCCTTCCATAAGATATGGGGACTAAACCCATCCGATATCCCTCCCACATCGTATACCATAGGCATCGATACCGAAAACGTGATTCGTAAAAAGGTATTGGAGGCTGAACAGTTCAAAATACTTAAAGTGAAACTTGGACTAGAAACAGATAAAATGATCATTGACACTATCCGATCGGTAACCGATATACCGCTATGTGCAGACGTCAATCAGGGCTGGAAAAGTAAAGAGCAAGCCCTGGAAATGACGCATTGGCTAGCCGAACGGAATGTCGTTTTCCTGGAACAACCCATGCCCAAGGAACAAATAGACGATATGGCTTGGCTTACGGAGCATTCGCCTATCCCAACGATCGCAGATGAGGGATGTCAACGGTATTCGGAAATCGTCGGTTTGAAAGGTGTTTACACCGGCATTAACATCAAACTGATGAAATGTACGGGAATGCGCGAAGCAAAAAAAATGGCTGAATTAGCCCGTGCACTGGGTATGAAGGTGATGCTCGGCTGCATGACTGAAACCTCATGTGCCATAACTGCCGCGGCACAGTTAGCACCATTGGTAGATTGGGCCGATTTAGACGGCGCTTTATTAATAGGAAATGATATCTACGATGGCATGCAAGTTGTCGACGGCATGTGCCACCTACCTGACCGCCCAGGCATTGGTATTGTCCAAAAAAAGGAAAGCAACCAATAGGTTGCTTTTTTTATCTCGTTCTGCCGATATACGAGGAAATTGAACAAAATTCAACAAAACTAATGTTTTAAACACTATAATTTTATCAGACCGGAATTATACGGTATATTTAACTTACACATTATCTAACTATTATGAACAGACACTTACTAACCTCCCTCTGTGTTGTCGCCTGTAGTGCCCTACATGTCGTCAATGCGCAGCAGACGTCCGTTGCGGGAAAAATTACCGGCGCCGATGGCAGTCCGATCTCTGGTGTAACAATCACCATCAAGGGGACAAACCAAGGCACTTCTTCCAACGAGAGCGGGCTTTTCAGCATCAATGCACATCCAAATGCCGTTCTTGTTATCTCAGCTGTCGGTTATACCGATCAGGAAATCAGCCTGGCAGGCCGCAAGACGCTCCATGTGACCTTGCAATCGGATGAAACCTCGCTAGACGAAGTCATGGTGGTTGCCTACGGAACGGCTAAAAAAAGCACGTATACCGGGTCGGCCAAAGAGATCAAGGCCAGCGATATCAATGATCAACCCAATGCTTCTTTCGAAAAGGCATTAACTGGACGAGTTGCGGGTCTTCAAGTCACCACGACATCTGGTCAAGCCGGAGCTACCCCATCACTTAGAATACGCGGCATAGGATCTATAAGCGCATCAAATGAGCCGCTGTATGTAATTGACGGTGTTCCAGTTATATCCGGACAAACATCCCAGTTGGGAGATTACATTGCCAATAGTAACAATGTCATGAGCACCCTAAATCCGAACGACATCGAATCTATAACGGTACTCAAAGACGCAGCCGCTTCATCGCTTTACGGCTCAAGGGCTGCAAACGGTGTGGTCATTATCTCGACGAAGCGTGGGAAAACGGGAGCTCCTAAAATCGATATCAAGTCGTCTGTAGCGCTTAGCCCATCTTGGGCAACAGATAATTACGAGAGTGCTTCTGTACAAGATCAAATTGATGTTCTCTATAGCGTATTATTTGACTCGAGAAAAGCTGCCGGATTGTCTGACGAGGCAGCAAACACATGGGTTTTAAACCGGTTTAACAATAACTTCGGCAAACATGGTTATCAGTTTTCCACAAGTGGTACGACCATGTGGGAAGAGGTGAAAATAGCCGGACGTACGGATGGGATAGACAACCGAGAGGGAAAATATTTCGACTGGAATGACGCATTATTCAGGACGGGGGTTTTCAACTCAAATGACATTGCGGTCAGTGGAGCCAATGAGAAAACCAATTACTATTCTTCGTTGAACTATACGTCGGACAAAAGTCGGGCTATTCTGAACAATTACAGCCGTGTCTCCGGCCGCGTGAACCTGACACAAAAAATTGGCAAGATGCTCGAATTCGGCTCAAACATCAATTTAGCGAGAACGAAATTAGTGGGCATGAACGACACACGAAATACGAGTACGAGTTATCTTTTTCAGACGAGAAACTTACTGTGGCCGTTCTATTGGCCGACAGATTATAAAACAGGGGATCCTTGGACAGCCCGCTATGGAAGTTTGGCCCAAAATCAACTTTATTACAATAATGAATGGGACAATTCTTCAAACATATCAAAGATATCTGCCATTGAATCAATAACTCTTCGTCTTTTACCTGAACTAAACCTCAAGACCATCTTTTCGTATGATGAAACGGAGACAAAGGATCATATCTACTACAGTGCAAAACACTATACAGGCGCGACCGATAATGGGTCAGTCAGTGAAATGTCCACCAATATTCAAAAATTGGTGTCTTCGACAACAGCGAATTATACTAAAAATTTTGGACGTCACAACATCGGTATATTAGCTGGTTTTGAGGCAGAAAAGAATACAACCGACTATATCCGTGCGACGGGAAAGGATCTCCCGAACTCGACACTCCCAACGGTATATACCGCAGGTTCTTTAGATGCTACCGCGTACGCATGGGGAAATACCATGATGTCCGTTCTATCACGGGCGGAATACAACTTTTCAGAGAAGTATTTCGCTTCCGCATCGTTTCGTAGAGATGGATCGTCGCGGCTGAGCCCCGATTCGCGGTGGGGAAACTTTTGGTCTGTTTCTGGAGCATGGACCATTTCGCAAGAATCGTTTCTCAAGGATATTTCGACCATTGATCATTTGCGGTTAAAAGCGTCGTATGGCGTAAATGGAACGTTGCCTACCGGCGATTTTGAGTGGCGCCCTTTGGTTGGCTACGGCTCGAAATATATGACTTTAGCAGGCGGGGGCCTAAGTAATTCTGCCAATCCGAATCTGTCTTGGGAAAGAAATTACACAACCAATGTCGCCCTTGAATTTAGTCTTCTGGAAAGCAAACTTTTTGGATCAGTGGAGTATTTTAACCGAGATTCTAAGGATCTTATACTGGGGGTACCTCAATCTCTGATCACAGGATTTGGATCGTCCACCAGAAATATCGGACAAATCAACAACAAGGGAATCGAAATCGAAATTGGATCGGATTTAATAAAAAAGGAAAATTTTAAATGGACACTCTCGATCAACGGTAGCCACATAAATTCCAACGTTATCGCGCTGAATGAAGATGAAGATATTATTTGGAGTGATCCCACGGGGGGAGATGCGCGTACGCGGTTCATTTTTAGGGAAGGGCAATCGACACTTGCATTTTTTGGTTTAGAATGGGCAGGCACCGATCAAACAAACGGAAAAAATGTTTGGTATGTGAATGCACCTGATGGAGCAGGCGGAGATTTCGACTTCAACGGAAGAGCTGCAACGTACGACTATACAAAAGCCAACCGTGTCATCATCGGGAACGGAAATCCGCAATTCTATGGAGGTATCAACTCGGATCTGACTTATCGCAATTTCAGTCTGGGCTTAAATTTAATTTACAAAATTGGTGGAGACCTTTACGATGCTGCTTCGCGCGATGTTGCAGACGATGGATATTATTGGGAACGTATACGATCTCAGTACTTTGTGGACAATACCTGGAGCCCATCGAATACGTCCGGAACACTTCCTATGGTTTCGGGACGGGATCTCGAAGATGTAAATCAAATTAGCAGCAGACATTTATACGACGCGTCTTTTCTGCGACTAAAAAACATTCAGTTAGCTTACAAAATTCCGAGCAGCATCACCAACCGTCTAAAAATGGGGACGGCAAGGGTTTATTTCAACGGAGCAAACCTGCTTACAGTGTCAAAATTTAAAAATGCAGACCCTGAAGTCAATCAATACAGTAGCAGAGGATGGGAAGTGCCCATTGCCAAAACGTATACGTTCGGTGTTGACTTTTCTTTTTAACCATAAATTGATCGAGACATGAAAAAAATATTCTTAATATCCTGTTTTGTTTATACACTAGCATCATCGTCGTGTAGCGATTTTCTAGATGTCAAACCAACTACTTCTGCAGACGCGGGGACAGCTATTGAAACTGCGGCAGATGCCAAAGTTGTCCTTAATGGCCTCATGAGCAAGTTAGCAAGTGCATCCTACTATGGACGTAATTTTCCGCTATATGCCGACAGCAAGGGTGGTGATTTAACCATTACGTCTCAAGGGAGAGGGTATGACTACCTATACGTGTTCAATCATAGCGAATCTTCGAATAGCTATTCCTCCATTTGGTCTCAAGGTTATCACTGCCTGGCACAAGTCAATAACCTTATTGAGTCTATAGAAAAATTGAAAACTGCCGGCAGCACAGAGGATTTCGATAATTACTTAGGTCAGGCCTTGACCGTTCGTGCACTGATTCATTTCGATCTTGTTCGTTTGTATGGTGAACCATACAACGAAAATAAATCAGCGTTGGGCGTACCTACGGTTACTAAGTTACTGAACGGCGAAGCGCAAGAACTCCGAAACACGGTCGATGAAAACTACAAACAGATCGTCGATGACTTGACATCTGCCGAACCGTTGTTGAGTAAGGCAAAGGCAAATGGTTTTATCAATTTCTTTGCAAATAAGGCATTGCAAGCGCGCGTGTACCTTTATATGGAGAACTATACGGAATCCTTGGCCGCAGCAGAAGAAGTTATCCAAGCGGATATATACACCTTATATGAAAACAGCCAATGGGCAGAGTCCTGGTCCACCGAATTTGGAACAGAATCCATATTTGAACTGGGTGTATATCCGAACGAAGGCGACTTGGGAAATTCGTCGTTGGGAGCCATGTACAGAAAGGCCGGTCATGGGAGTTCGAGCATTTTAGGATATTTTACGGCAAGCACGTCATTTTTAGATAAGTTATCGGAAGATGCCGATGATGTACGTTGGTCTATCATGGCAGCAGATGAATTGAGCGAGACTTCAACACATCCCGGAAAACGTTTAGGTGCTAGCTACAAGTATAGCGGAAGCACAGGTTTGGCCGGTGATAAGAAGTCTGCCAACAGTACAGCTGTAAACATTAAAGTAATCCGCCTCTCGGAACTCTATCTGATCGCTGCTGAAGCCGCATTAGAAAAGAATGCTCCAGATAGACAGAAGTCGGCGAATTACCTAAACGAAATCCGAAAACGGTCTCCAAATCTACCTGCCGCAAGCGCAGCTAACATTACAATGAATATGATTGAAGAAGAACGCAGTAAAGAATTGTTCACCGAAGGGCATCGTTTTTTCGACATGATACGTTGGAATAAAACGATCACATTTGACGACGATCTGGGCGCCATCTCTACGATTCATCGGGAAAAGAGTATAGATAGAACATTCTATAAAACTATTCTTCCCATCCCGTTAGACGAAATCAATGCTAATCCCGCTATTGAGGGACAACAAAATCCAGGATATTAAGTTCGCACCGCGACCACTATCCCAACGCAGGGTTTCTTAGCGAAATCTGGCCAAACGACCTGCTGTGTCGTCGGCCAGATTTTTCTTTTTGTTCGTATTGGAACATGATCTTTCCTTTTTGTTTGTATCTTGTGCTATCACACCAAGGAGCCGCATGACAGACCTGTTTAACATATATCAAGTCACGCCGCTGGATGCAACAGCGATTGCTTCTACTGCCAATGATATCCATAGCCATACGTTCGAAGAGCTCATTATCGGTGTGCATGGCGCGGTGGAGCATTTTATTGATTACCGGTCAGCACGGTACGAGGCGCCATTTGTGATATTTGTAACCAAAGGGAAAGTACACCGGATCCAGCCCGTAACCGTAGCCGGTGCCTGCGACCTGCGTGTTATCCGCTTTAAAAGCGAGTTTATCCCCGAAACAACATTTCATCTGTATGCTACCTATCACGACAACGCCAATATTGCGTTTCAGCGTAGCCCATGTTTTCAACGCTTAGTCACCTTATACGATTTAATCCAGGACGAAGCGGCTGCCGAACGTCCAGATCTTTCTGTCGTCAAGAGCTTATTAAGTGCATTGTTTATCATGATTGAATCGGAGCGCAGCAAACAGCATCCAGAAATGGACTCTTTATTGTCCACACAAGACATCACGTTTCGCAATTTCCTAGCGATCCTGGAAGAAAATTTCCGCCGACCGGAAGGTGTCACCTATTACGCCGAAAAGCTCTTCATGAGTGTGCGGAGCCTGAACTTGATCTGCCAACATATCATGCAACAGTCGGTATCGGAAATTGTGGAAACGAGAAAAATGATCGAAGCAAAAAATCTATTGATGAGTACCGACCGCCCCGTTGCCGACATCGGGTTTGAATTGGGCTATGCGGATAAAGCACACTTCTCCTCCGTCTTTAAAAAGAAAGCAGGACAAACGCCAACGGCCTTCCGTGCCGAGATGCGGCGCCTCTTTACGTAAAATGACAACACTTTTTCCGATTTTTAATACCCAACCGGCATGGCCATGTGTAATTTTGTGTGTAAAAGACAGAAGTACATATGACACGCAAAGAGTTTATCAGTGTTGCCGCCTTGCTCCCGTTGACAGGTACGGCCGCAAAACTACAAACGCTAAATCGCTTTTTGGAGGAAACCGACACTACGCAAAAAATGCCGGTACTTTTTCTCGGACACGGAAGCCCGATGAATGCCATAGAAGAAAACGAATTCGTCAATGGCTTTCGCGATATTCGTCAAGACATACAAAGACCGACGGCGATATTGGTTATTTCGGCCCATTGGGAAACCAAAGGCACTTATGTAACGGCCATGGAACACCCACCAACGATACATGATTTCGGAGGATTTCCGCAGGCACTTTTTGATGTGCAGTATCCGGCTGCCGGTAGTCCGGAGCTCGCCCAGGCCACACAACACCTGCTTAACAAAACGGAAGTACACCTCGATGATAAATGGGGTCTCGATCATGGTGCTTGGTCTGTCGTTAAACATCTATATCCAGATGCGGACGTCCCCGTGATTCAGTTAAGCATCGATTATACACAGCCCGCCAGTTACCATTACGATTTGGCCAAACAGCTTTCCAAGCTGCGTCATAAGGGAGTCCTCATCATCGGAAGCGGCAATATGGTACACAATCTGCGCTTGGTATCGTGGCCGCATCTGAACAGAACATTCGGTTACGACTGGGCTATGGAAGCGAACGAAAAAATGAAATCGTATATACTAGACGGCAACCACCGCGCTCTGGTTGACTTTAAAAATCAAGGCAAAGCATTTGACCTGGCTATACCCACCCCTGAACATTATTTACCCTTAATTTATAGCCTGGCATTACAAGAACAAAAGGATGACCTTTTTTTGTTCAATGACAGCCCTGTCGCCGGCGCTTTGACGATGACTTCGGTAAAAATTGGCTAGCGGTTTTTTGATGCATATGCCAAAGCAAAAGGGTGGCTCTACATGGGCAAACGATAAGGTCTTCGTAGGCCAGAGACCATAAACATAAAGCGCTTGCGGAATTCCGCAAGCGCTTTATCGTATAATGTATCAAGACACTACCAGTATATTGCATACAGAGCCGCAGTAGCCAAGGCTACTAAAAGAGCTCCGGCAACGAATCCGGGATGCGCTTTGAACATCTTGGTATCTACTTCCAGTCCGTTTGGCACAATACCCCGTGCGTTTTCAACCGTACTGATCACATACATACCAACGATACAGATGATAAAGACGAAGCCCATCCGATCAATAAAAGGTATCTCATACAAGCCGCTAATCGGGCTCAATACCGAAAATCCAGTAGAGCTCAAGAACGACAGATCAGCAAATGTCGGTAGAAACTTGAAAAATACAGACAACAGGAATCCACCCACCGTTGCAAACAATGCGGCGTTCGAAGTGGTCTTTTTCCAGAAAAATCCGAGGATGAACATGGCAAAAATACCCGGAGAAACAAACCCCGTATATTCCTGTATGTACTGGAAACCACCTTTTTTATCAATACCCAAATGTGGAGCGATCAAGACGGCTAAGATCATCGATACGATGATGGTGATCTTGCCCGTGTTTACCAATTGCCGCTCGCTCGCTGCACGGTTAAACACCTTTTGATAGATGTCCAGGGAGAAGATGGTAGCGATACTATTCGCTTTCCCAGCCAGGGACGCTACGACCGCAGCCGTCAAAGCGGCGAAGGAAAGCCCTTTTAGGCCTGCCGGCAAAAGATTCAGTAACACCGGATAAGCACGGTCTGGATTCACTTCACCTCCCTGCAACATTTCTGCTTGAAACAAGCCATCCTTCCACAAAACATAAGCCGCAATACCAGGTAATACCACGATTATTGGCATCAGCAACTTCAAGAAAGCGGCAAACAAAATTCCATTACGGGCCGTCTTTAGATCGGCTCCTAATGCACGTTGTGTAATGTACTGGTTACATCCCCAATAGTTTAAGTTGACAATCCACATCCCTCCTATCAGCACAGAAAGGCCCGGAAGGTCCAGGTAGTTTTCGTTGTCTGGTTTAAAGATCATGTGGAAGTGTTCGGATGCCTTATTTACCATAATACCGTAACCGTTGAGCACGCCCTCTCCACCGTAGTGTTCCGACACGAGGTTTAATGCGAGATAAGTCGTCGCCAATCCGCCCAAGATCAAGAAGAAAACCTGAATAACGTCTGTATACCCGATGACTTTCATTCCGCCAAGCGTAATGATAACTGCGAAGACAGCAATTGCATACATACACAAGTCTAAACTGAAGCCGGAAATACTACTCACAGCCAATGCACCCAGATACAATATCGAGGTCAAATTCACGACCACATACAACATCAGCCAGAACACCGCCATAATCATAGCCACTGTTCCATTATATCGTTTGTTTAGAAACTGAGGCATCGTAAAGATTTTATTCTTTAGATACACCGGAATAAAGAACACGGCCACGATAATTAGGGTAATAGCGGCCATCCATTCGTAGGTCGCAATCGCAAGTCCCATCTTAAATCCTGAACCGCTCATTCCGATAAACTGCTCCGCAGAAATATTGGAAGCAATTAATGACGCTCCAATAGCCCACCACGTCAACGAACCCTCTGCTAAAAAATAATCTTTGGAGTCGCCACCGACTACCCTGGACCTCTTTTTGTTATAGACCCAAATGCCGTAGGTGGCTACGATGACGAAATAGACAAGAAAGACTAAGTAATCTTTGGTTGTTAATATATTATTCATACGGTTTATTTGATCACGATTACGAAGGTAATAAAAGAAATCAGAAACTAAATAAATCGGTTAATTAAATTTTCCAGATACTCTTGTCGTCCACTGCGGATAGCAGGTTCGCCGTTTTTAGCGGCATAATCACGTAGATCTTCCAATGTCAACTTACCTTGCACAAAATCTGCACCTACTCCACTATCGAAGCTCGAATAACGCTCTGTGCGGATCTTTTGGTAGTCCGACTGTTGCAAAATGTTATCTGCAATGATTAAAGCACGGGCAAAATTATCCATGCCGCCGATATGTGCATAGAACAAATCTTCTGGATCTGTCGAATTTCGACGTATTTTGGCATCAAAGTTTACTCCGCCGCCCTGCAGACCGCCAGCTTCTAAAATAATTAACATAGACTCAGCAAGTTCGTTCAGGTCGCTCGGAAACTGATCGGTATCCCAGCCATTCTGATAATCGCCCCTGTTCGCATCAATGGATCCAAGTAAACCGGCATCAGCGGCTACCTGTAGTTCATGCTGGAAGGTATGTCCTGCAAGGGTCGCGTGATTCACTTCCAAATTCAATTTAAAGTCGGCCAATAAATCGTATTTCTGTAAGAAACCGATTACCGTTGCTGCATCGTAATCATATTGGTGCTTGGTTGGTTCACAGGGTTTCGGTTCGATAAAAAACGTGCCCCGGAATCCATTCTTACGCGCATAGTCCTTCGCCATATGCAGGAAGCGCGCCAAGTTCTCTTGTTCGCGTTTCATCTGTGTATTTAGTAGGGACATATATCCTTCACGTCCTCCCCAGAAGACATAATTCTCGCCTCCTAAGGCTATCGTTGCATCCAGGGCTGCCTTGACCTGTGCGCCAGCATGCGACAACACCTGAAAATCCGGGTTTGTTGCAGCGCCATTCATGTAACGGTGGTGACTGAACAGATTGGCCGTGCCCCATAGCAACTTGATTCCGCTTTGTTGTTGTTTTTGCTGTGCATAAGCCACGATCTCAGCGAGGTTCTTCTCATTCTCCGAGACGTTGTCGGTATAGTCCACGAGATCTACGTCGTGAAAGCAATAGTAGGGCAATTGCATTTTCGTCATAAATTCAAAAGCAGCGTCCATTTTGTCTTTTGCCCGTTCGATGATTGTCGCTTTACGATCCCAGGGAAAGAAATGTGTTGGCCCTCCAAATGGATCTGATCCATTCCCATTGAAGGAATGCCAATAGGCACAGGCAAACTTGAAGTGCTCGGCCATGGTTTTTCCAGCAACGACGCGGGAAGCATCGTACCAGCGAAAAGCTAAAGGGTTGTCCGATTCGAGGCCTTCATACCTGATCTGTCCCACATTCTTAAAATACGTTTGGTTTCCTAATAAAATTTCCATTATATATTAATTTGATAATTTGCGTTCTAAACTCTGTTTCCATTTTCCGTAAAGTGTTTCATACAGATCGATGTCGGTCGGCTCCACGGTAACATGCCGTTGTAAGCCTGAAAACGCTTCATTACGATCTGCGAATACGCCAGCCCCCAAGCCAGCTCCTAGCGCAGCTCCTACGCTACCGTCGTTATCAAACAGCTCTACCAGCACATTTGTCGCGCCGGCAAACGATTGCTGGAATACGGGGCTGAGAAATAAATTTGCATGACCGGCGCGAATGACGGTGGGTTGCAGCCCATTCTCCCGTAAGATATCCAGCCCATAGCGAAAGGAAAAGGCGATACCTTCTTGTGCAGCACGCCACAGGTGTGCCGGTCCATGACGTACGAAATCCAGCTGCTCTATATGTGCGCCCACCGTACGATTCTTCAGCATCCGCTCCGCTCCGTTGCCAAAGGGTTGTACAGACACCCCTTCCGACCCAATGGGAACGGCCGACGCATGCGCATTCAACTGTGCGTAATCCAAGCCGCCACCGGTCAGGCGTTTTATCCAGCTGTTCTGTATGCCGGTACCATTGATGCAAAGCAAAACGCCCAATCGGATGGCCTCTGCCGTATGATTAACATGCGCAAATGTATTGACACGGGACTCGCGGTCGTAAAGCAACTGGTCGGTCACGGCATAAATGACTCCTGAGGTACCGGCTGTCGCGGCGACTTCCCCAGGCTCTAACACGTTTAGGGAAAGGGCATTATTGGGTTGATCTCCGGCTTTAAATGCGACAAAGGCATGTGCAGGAAGACCTAACTCTGCGGCTACTTCCGGCAATACACGTCCATAATCCGAAAATATGGGCACAATATCAGGTACCAGCGAACGATCTATTCCATAATATTCCAGGAGCGTATCGGAGACCCCTCCCTTATGGAAGTCCCACAAAATCCCTTCAGATATAGAACTGGGATTGGTATTGATCTCGCCTGTTAAGCACATCCCCAAATAATCTCCCGGCAGCATGAACTTATAAATCTTTTCATAAACCGAGGGCTCATGTTGCTTGACCCAAGCGAGCTTCGACGCCGTGAAGTTGCCGGGCGAATTCAGATGGCTCTGCATAAAACCCACCGAGTCCAAGTCAGCTATCGCGTCGTTCCCAATGTCTACAGCCCGACTATCGCACCAGATAATGGCGTGCCTTAATGGTTGCAAATTTTGATCAACGACGACCAAACCGTGCATTTGATAAGCAATACCGATAGCTCCAATTTCCTGCGGGTTGTAAAGGCCAGTCGCATTAGCCTTTTTTATGGCGACCTTCGTATAGTTCCACCAGGTCTGTGGATCCTGCTCCGCCCAACCTGACCGATCTGAAAGGATCTCCGCTTCCGTCTCGGGATACTGTGTCGACACGATTTTCTTCTTGCTCACTGCGTCAACAATGGAAACCTTAATTGAAGAGGTCCCCAGATCTATTCCTAATAGTAACATAAATTTGAATTGGTTTATTAAATGCAACCGCTTGCATAAAATTATTTATAAAATTTTATATTTACAAAATAATTTTTTTAATAAACTGATTTTGGCTAAGAAAACAACCATTTACGACATCGCAAAGGAGCTGAACATTACGGTTTCTACCGTTTCTAGAGCGTTAAATAATATTTCTACCATTAGTGAGTCCACGCGTGAAGCTGTGCTCGACATGGCGAAAAAATTAAACTACAGACCCAATAAGGTCGCGTCGTCCTTAACGTCTGGAAAAACCTATATCATCGGCGTGTTGTTGCCGAGTGCTCAAATCCAATTTTTTGCATCCGTGATACATGCGCTTGAAAAATATTTAAAATCGTTCGGTTATAGTATCCTGCTCTACCAAACCAATGAATCGTTAGAATCCGAGAAAAACGGAATCTCCACGCTGCTAGAGGCTCAGGTCGATGGCATCATTGCTTCCTTATCGTTAGAAACAGAACAGGATATTTCTCATTTTGAAAAAGTAAAAGAAGAGGGCAAGCCGTTGATTATATTTGATCGTACACATGACGACTTACAGTCGCCGACAGTTAAGATAAACGACGAGCAAGCAGGCTACTTAGCGACCAAACATCTTTTGGATAAGGGCTATCAGCGCATCGCTTATATTACGACGAAGCATAAGATCAAGATTTTCAGGGAGCGTTTCGAGGGGTATCAACGTGCTTTGCAAGAGGCCGGAATAGCCTTAAAACCGTCTTATGCATTATTCGGCGAGCTCAATGTGGAAGGAGGATACGAAGGTGCGAAACAACTGCTGAAACTCAAGGATGCGCCGGATGCCATTATTGGAGGAGACGATTATGTGGCTTTGGGAATTATTAAAGCCCTTCATGAAAAGGGGATAACCCCGCCGGCAGTCGGAGTGATTGGATTTGCCAATCAGAACTTTTCGGAACATATTATACCGAGCTTATCTACAATCGATCAACAAGCGTTACAAATGGGTAAAGAGTGTGCAAAATTATTTTTAAAAATTATTGAACGCAGCCCCTCTGCGGATAAAGAGATTGATCCCATTATTTTGGATCCGCTCCTGTTGGCACGGGAATCGACGAATCGAAAAACCAGATCGTAAATCGCTACAACAGCAGCACTTTCCAAGCCATATCGACGTTTCCGTTGGCGAGGTACGATTTCGCTTTCAGCTGTAAGTGTGTGCTCCGGCTATGCTCATCGCCGATAAAGGCGTGCAGGAGATCCCGAATTTCCGGATCCGTCCGGATCAGATCGACCTCTTCATCAGTTGGTTGCGCAGTAGCAGCCAATTGTTGTTTTTCCCCTTCTGTCAAGATAGGGGATGACCGAATAAACAGCGGTAGGATAGCGTGTTCCATTCCTGTAAAAATAAGCGTTTTTGTAGAAAAGAAGAGAGTCAGCTAACGGAACATCCGCGTGTCCAGGTATATGCTGGAGATCACTGCGCTGTTCTCTGATTCGCACAGGCAGCATAGACATCTATTCCTCCTATTCCGTTGACCTGTTTGATTCAGGTTACAATTTTGCAATGATTTTATCGGCAAATTCGCTGGTTTTTAAAAGCGTTGCGGCCTCCATTAAATTGTAAAAATCCACGGTTACCGTACGTTCTTTTATCGTTTCAGAAAGTGCGGCTACAATAGCGTCGGCAGCCTCCTGCCAACCAAGATATTCCAACATCATCACCCCACTCAGGATAACCGAGGACGGATTCATCGTATTCGTGTTCGCAAACCGTGGCGCCGTGCCATGGGTTGCTTCAAAAATGGCGTGTCCCGTCTTGTAGTTGATATTTGCGCCAGGCGCGATACCGATTCCGCCGACCATCGCCGCCAGGGCATCGGAGATATAGTCTCCGTTTAGATTCAGCGTTGCGATCACGGAAAAATCTCGGGGAGCTAGTAAAATCTGTTGAAGAAAATTATCGGCGATCATATCCTTTACGATTATTTTCCCCGACTGTTCTGCTTGTTTTTGTTCCGCATTTGCAGCCTCTTGGCCTTTTTCCGCCTTCGTACGTTCCCATTGCCCCCAAGTATAGGTCTTTTCTCCATATTCCTGTTCAGCAACATCGAAACCCCATTGCTTGAATGCGCCCTCGGTAAATTTCATGATATTGCCTTTGTGTACGAGGGTAACGGAAGTTTTTTGATGCATGATCGCATATTCAATAGCTGCACGTACCAAGCGTTTAGATCCCGTTTCGGAAATTAGCTTTATCCCGACTCCGGTATCCGCAGAAAAAGCGTAGTCGACCTGCAATGTTTGACTTAAAAAATCTTGCATTTGCTTTGCCTCGCTACTTCCCGCGGCAAATTCGATCCCTGCATAGATATCCTCTGTATTTTCGCGAAATACAACCATATCTACATATTCGGGATGCTTCACGGGCGAGGGCACTCCTTCATACCATTTTGTTGGCCGTAAACACACGTACAAGTCGAGTTCTTTTCGCAAGGCAACATTTAACGAACGGATTCCTCCACCAATGGGAGTCGTCAGCGGTCCTTTAATACCAACAAGGTATTCCCGAAACGTATCGAGTGTTTCTTTCGGAAGCCAACTGCCTGTTTCGTTAAACGCTTTCTCCCCGGCCAGTACTTCCTTCCAGGCAATTTTCCGTTTACCTTGATAGCTTTTTTCGATCGCCTGATCGAACACCCGGACAGCAGCCTGCCAAATATCCGGTCCAATGCCGTCTCCGATAATAAAGGGAATTGTCGGCTGGTCAGGAACTTCCAGGTGTCCCGTGGTACCCATTGAAATTTTGTTCTCCATCGTCCTCTCTTTAGTTATTTCTCCTTATTAAACATGTTGCCGATTTCCCGGCTTATTTTTCTGAAGATAGGCGCCGTTTGTATGTCTTCGTAATCATCAATATGTTGATTTTCACGGCGGCTTGGAAATATTAAAATCAAGTTCTGATTTTTAAAATAACGTCCCACCCGTTTTGCTAAGCCATCCAGCGAATCTCGGTACGATACTTCTCCATAACGCGACGACACAAAAACCAATAATGCGTCGGTATTGCTGAACGTCGCCAACCCGTATATATTATCCCAGTCTTCGTAATTGGCGAACGAGAAGGGAACACTTGTCTGCGCTAACTCTAGAAGCGTCTCGATTGCTGCTTGCGTACGCAAGTCGCAAACGTACAATAAAGGTATCGAGAGCTCCTGCCCTAGCTTCAGCATCTTTTCCATCCAATATTCAAAACCAACTTCCGATTCGGCCAAAGGCGGTACAAACAGAATGATCGACTTATGGGACAAAAAAGGATGATCCAACTTACACATGAACAAATTTGCATCTGTACGGTTTAAGATACTTTCCGTTTTTTCACCGACAATTTTCTCAATAAATGACGTGGCGCTCGGCCATCCCAAGATTAGACAGTCGGCAAATAACTCTCTTGCTGTGCGTCCTATACCGCTCGCAATATTAAAATCGATCGTGGTCAATAGCTCCACTTCTGTGGCCGAACCCGACGCATACTTCGCCATGTTGTCGAGGTTTTTACGGGCATTAACCATATTTCGCTCGGCCTGCTCGTTGTCGGCGACGACGCTCAGGATGTTTAACGGATGATGCGACTTTTTCGACTTAATCAACGTGGCAAAGTCGAGAATAGGCTCCATGTTGGCCAAGTTGGCAATCGGAATCAACACTTGCTCTTCGTGTTCAGGAACATGTTCCACATGCTCGTCATCTTGATGTCCCTCCATGACAATACGGCGCGATGCGTTCTCGGTCACCATGGAAGCGATGATACAGGTGATCAAAATAAGTACGATGGTACCGTTTAAAACGTTCTCGTCGATAATCTCTTTATCATACCCCACCATAATAATGGCCAAAGTGGCCGCAGCATGGGCGTTACTTAACCCGAAAATAAGGTTTCGTTGGTTTTTCGAATAGGCAAATGCAAGCTGTGTAGCGGTAGCCGCCAAGAACTTGCCCGTGACAGCAACGAACGTAAGCGTTCCAGCAATAATCAACGCCATAGGCCCTTTGGTGAGCACGCTGACATCGACAATCATACCGACGGAAATTAAGAAAAAAGGGATAAATATGGCATTTCCAATAAATTCGATCCGATTCATTAACGCCGAGGAATGTGGAATCAATTTATTCAGTGCGAGCCCAGCGACGAACGCGCCAATAATAGGCTCCAATCCGGCTATCTCGGCCAAAAATGCAGCAAAGAACACCACCGCAAGCACAAAAATATAGTGGGCAGTCTTTTCACTTTCTATTTTTTGGAAAAACCACTTGGCGATACGAGGTATAATGCCAAACATAATGAACAAAAACAAAGCAAATGACACGCCTAAAGTCACCCAAAATTGTTGATTAATCTGTCCTTGAGCGGCTCCAGTCAAAATAGCCAGAATAATCAAGACGGCAGTGTCTGTCAAGATTGTTCCACCAATCGTAATGGCCACTGCTTCATTTTTAGATACCCCATAGCTGTTAACAATAGGATAAGATACCAACGTATGCGTAGCAAACATACTCGCTATCAAAATGCTGGGCAACAACTCATATCCTAAAAAGTAATAGCATACGGGAAAGCCGATGCTTATCGGTATAATAAACGTTAAAAGACCGAAGAGTAAACTCTTGTTCTTGGTTTTCTTAAATTCATTCATGTCCAATTCCAAACCGGCTATGAACATGATATATAACAGACCTATGGTGGAGAACAAATCGATGGCGTCCACGCCATTTCCTTGCAAGGTTACTTTATCAATTTTGGACAACCAATTGAGCCCATGTGGCCCAAAAAGGACACCAAATAAAATAAATCCGATAATACCAGGCACCTTAATCGGTCGCAATATAATCGGTGAAATGAGAATGATCGTTAAAATGATGGTGAAAACAAGAACAGGGTTTGTAAGAGGGGTGGAAAAAGCTTCTGATATATGATGTAAAAATTTATCCATAAATACAATTTGCTAACTTGCTATCTGCACGGGAAATTAAGAAAAATTTAGTCGATATCCTAGTGTCAACAGCAGACGATTATGTATCACACTGTATATAACGTTTGTATGCCTCCCGAAAGAAAAAAATGGGCGTTCGCCGACATGTACATAGACCAATATTTGTCCAAAACAAACGTGATCTCCAAAGAAGGACATCGTTTCGTTGCGTTGGGAAGCTCCTCCAGCCTTATTTAAACTGGATGGTCTTAATCGGAGAAATACGGCTGATGAGCATAGCAGGTACAAATAAGGTCAATAAGCCGATGGCTGCCACCGCTAAATTGAGGCCGACGACTTCAAACCAAGAAATCGACATGGGGACATACGCAATGTAATACGTGGAAGGATCCAACGTAAAAAAATGTGTTTGCGTCTGAAAAATATAGAGGGAGATGGCCAGCAAATTTCCAATCAGTAGCCCTAGCCCGATCAGGTACATGGAACCGTACAGAAATACCTGCCGAATCCCGGTGTTGGAATAACCGAGCGCCTTCAAAATACCGATCATGGACGACCGTTCCAAGATACTGATCAATAAGGAGGAAACCATATTAATAACAGCGACGACCACCATCAAAACAAAAATGACATTGTCATTCATGTCCAACATGTTCAGCCAATTGAAAATGTCAGGCATCTGCTCGACAATATTGGTAGCATTTAGCGTAACCGGCAATACTTGGTTCGCTTGATAAGTGACCGTTTCGAGCGAGTCAAATGAAGACAGGCGTAGTTGGTATGCTCCTACTTCGTTGTCGGACAAATTATTCAACCGCCGAATTAAATCTAAACTACCGATCACATACGTTTTATCTAGTTCTTCAGAATGTGTGGTATAGATCCCTTTTACCGTGAACGGCCGTTTACGTATGGGTTCCTGCACAAAAAACATGATGAACTTATCGCCAACATGTAGGTTCAGACGATTGGAGAGATATTCGGAAATAAGAATTTGGGTATTCGCCCCCGTCGAGAAATCGAGCGTATCACCGGTCACAATATTTTTTTGTAGATATTGCTGATTATAATTTTTATCGACTCCTTTAAGCAAAACCCCTTCCACCTCACCTTTTACATTCATGATTCCCGCTTTGGTGGCAAATGGGGTAATATCCACGACTGCTGGTAAGCCCTTCAAGCGCTGTAGTTCTTCTGCAGACAACTGGATCGGCGTGTTTTCATAAGACGCATTCAGGTCGTTTTTGGTGATAATAACATCTCCAAAAAAACCACGCTGCTTTTCGATAATTTCCGCTTTAAAGCCTTTCAAAATAGCAACAGACAATACAATCGCAGAGACTGCAAGCGCCAATGCACCGATGGTCACACGAACGATAAGCTTCGAAAACGTTCGATGTCCGGTAAACAAAATCCGTCTGGCTAAGAAATAAGGAAAATTCAACGTGAATTTATTTTGTAACTTCGCAAAGTTAACAATTTTTGTCACTTAGCGACATCTTGATTGCACTACTAAAATAGAGATTATGCGAATTATTTTTATGGGAACGCCCGATTTTGCCGTTGCGTCCTTACACGCCTTATTAGATGCCGGGGAAAATGTGGTAGCGGTTGTGACTAGTCCCGATAAACCGGCTGGCCGAGGGCAAAAAATGCACGAATCTGCTGTAAAAAAATATGCCCTGGAAAGAGGATTACCGGTCTTACAACCGGAGAAATTACGTAATGAAGGGTTTTTAGCTGCTTTACGCTCTTATCAAGCCGATTTACAAATCGTCGTGGCATTCAGGATGCTTCCGGAGGCCGTCTGGAGTATGCCTGCCAAAGGTACCATTAACGTTCATGCATCGCTGCTTCCGCAATATCGCGGTGCTGCACCTATCAATCACGCCATTATCAACGGAGAATCGTTTTCGGGCGTGACCACATTTCTGTTGCAGCAAGAAATCGACACTGGAAACATTTTATTGTCTAAAAAAGTAGCCATTGGACCAGACGATACGGCAGGTATCTTGCATGATCGTTTAATGCAGGCGGGTGCGGAAGTGTTGCTGGAAACCGTGACCGCCTTACGGAACAATACCGTCACGCCTGTTCCACAGCCTCACCTTGCGGAAACAGAATTGAAAGCGGCACCCAAGATCTTTAAAACGGATTGCTTGATCGACTGGAATAATACGACGGACAACGTATTTAACCAGATCCGGGGATTAAGCCCATATCCTACGGCCTTTACGACACTTGAAGGTAAGGTATTGAAGATATTTGAAACAAAAAAGGGACCGGCGTTGGACCTAGCACCTGGGGCATACCGTACCGATGGAAAAAACTATCTTTCTTTTGCGACGAGAGATGGATCGCTATCGATCACGTCGCTTCAACTGGAAGGAAAAAGAAAAATGGAGATCGTCGAATTCTTACGAGGATTCCGATTTGAATAACGTCAGGATATATTACTTATCCTTTCTCGTCTACAAATTCCATAATGTCCCCTGGTTGACAATTCAACGCCTTGCAGAGGGCGTCTAGGGTACTTAATCGAATCGCTTTTGATTTTTCATTTTTGATGATGGAAAGATTAGATAGGGTTATTCCAACTTTTTGGCTAAGCTCGTTTAGAGAGACCTTTTTTTTAGACATAATGTCATCCAAATGAATTCGAATAGGCATAATCTGAACACTTAAATTGTTAAAAAAACATTTTCTAAGTAACAATTCTAGGACATGTTTGTTTTATTGAAAAGCAAAATCGACGACAAATCGTTTTCTGAAGCCTTTCATAATAAACACGTTACAACAGTATTTTTTTTAGGGCGCAACAAAACAAATCCGGATTAACATCGTTTAACCTTAAAAGAAAAGGAATTGGAATAATTTTTGCTATAAAAAAAGCAATTATCTTCTTTTCTTAACTACCTCATACAGAGTGATTAATTTACATTCACATGAAGGTATTTTCGGTAGAATTTACTATTTTTGCAGACATTTCAAAGAGAAAGGTATTTATACATTAAATGAGACAGCTCAAAATTACACAATCCATTACCAATCGTGAATCACAGTCCTTAGACAAGTATTTGCACGAAATTGGTAAAGTAGACTTAATTACCGCGGAAGAAGAAGTTATCTTGGCGCAACGCATTCGCGAAGGCGATCAAGTAGCTTTGGAGAAATTAACTAAAACCAATTTACGCTTCGTCGTTTCTGTCGCAAAACAATACCAAAATCAAGGACTTACGTTAGGAGACTTGATCAATGAGGGCAATTTAGGCTTAATAAAAGCAGCAAAACGTTTCGATGAAACAAAGGGTTTCAAGTTTATTTCGTATGCCGTATGGTGGATTCGCCAGTCTATTCTGCAAGCGATTGCTGAACAATCACGGATTGTTCGTCTGCCTCTCAACCAAGTAGGTTCGTTGAGCAAGATTAGCAAGGCCTTCTCTAAACTAGAGCAGGAATATGAGCGCGAACCGTCTCCGGAAGAGCTGGCGGATATTTTGGAGACAACGGTAGACAAAGTATCTGATACACTGAGCAATTCGGGAAGACATGTATCCATGGATGCTCCTTTCGTACAGGGCGAAGAGAACACGCTATTAGATGTCTTAGAAAATGCAGATCCGGACACCGATAGCTTGCTTATTGACGAGTCATTGTCCGAAGAGATCAAGCGTTCATTAGCGACGTTAACAGAAAGAGAAAGAGAAATTATCGTGTTGTTCTTTGGTCTAGGTACCAATCACCAATTGTCATTAGAGGAAATTGGCGAGAAATTTAACCTCACCCGAGAACGCGTACGTCAAATTAAAGATAAAGCTCTTCAGCGTCTACGCCACACGTCACGCAGTAAAATTTTAAAATCTTATTTAGGTTAATCGCCTAATCTATTTATGCAAATGCGCAACTCATCGGTTGCGCATTTTTTATACACGGGATTCCCGTTATTTACTTTCGTCGGGCAGCAAAATAAACTTGAACAACTTCGCGTCCTGCAAATAGGTATTGGCGACCTTTTTCACCGACTCCACTGAAATTTGATTGAGCTCCTCGAGATAGTGGTTAACACGAGCAGGGTCCTCACCGCGCTGGTATGCCCCAGAAAGGTGACTCATCCAAAATCTATTCTCTTTCAACGACAACTCCAACTGCCGCTTTTGTTCTATCTTGAACTTCTCTAAATCGGAAAGCAGTGGGCCATTAGTCTTCACTTTATTTATTTCATCGAGCGTGGAGTGAATCAAAGCTTCGTATTTGTCAACTGCGGTACCGAAAGATACGGTAAAACTGAATCTATTTTTCGGGAATTTGCTGGTCGATGCGCGCGCTGCTGTGCCATACACACCGCTCTCCTCTTCCCGTAGACGCTCTAAAAGCTTGGTGGTCAACACATGCTCTAACGCATCCATATTTATGTTTTCCTCCGGATTATAGGTATAATCGCCATAATAGGTCAATACAGCCGTGGCCTTTTGTTCTTGACCTTTATGGACAACGGTCTCCAATCCTTTTTCTGGCTCATAAATTCCTAGATCTTTTGCCTCTTCCTTACGGTTCAAACTGGGCAACGAGGCGAGATACCTTTCTATAAATGGAAGGATTTCTTCTTCGGTAAAAGAACCTACAATCGTAAATACGAAGTCGGAGGCGTCAGCGAACCGTTCTTTATAGATCGACAGTGCCCGTTCTTGATTGATTTTCTTCACCCCTTCCGCGGATATCGGCATCCGGCGTATATTGCCCTGATATAGGCTTTCCAGAACGGCTTTACTGAATACAAAATTTGGATTACTCTCCCGATTGGCAATCATAGATGTTGTTTTCGCGATCGTACTTTGATACACATCATCCTCTATTCGGGGCTCCGTGAAATAGCCATAGATCATTTCGAACGCAATTGGCAGACCTTCTTTGTCTGCATAGCCCGAAATACCCTCCGCGCGTTCGCTCACATATGGACTTATATTGACGTTTTTACCGGTCATATACTTCTGAAGTTCAATTGTATTTAATTGTCCTATACCACTGCTATTTACTAACTCCCCAGCATGCGATGCCGAGAAATAGTCGTCGTCGGAATATAAGGATGTGCCTCCCGGGCTGAAAGCACTGATCAAGATTTCATCATTTTTGAACGTTGTTGGTTTCAAGACGACTTTGACGCCATTGCTTAAGATCAGCTCTTTCGACGCGATAGAGACAAGCTCTTTGCTGTCAACAACGCTGCCCTTTACCGGCTGCACCGATAATAAAGGCAGTTCCGAAACTTTATCTTCATATGCTGTGAGTGGCTCTGCTTCAATCTCCGCCAACCAACTTAACATACGAGCTTCATCCGGGAGATTATCTTTTTCGTTGTCGGGAGCCATAATGATGACATCACGGTTAGTGTCTACGTAGTACTGCTGATTAAGTTGGTTGACTTCCCGGAGCGATAGCGTCGGCAGTAATTGTTTATACAATGCATAGGAATCCTCATTGCCTAAAGCAGGACTATCCTCCAGGTAGTAGTTTAAATACCTATCCACATAACTATCCGACTTCTTCTTATCTCGTTCTACAAAGGCAGTCTCGTTACCTTTTCGGATTACACTGACCGCGCGTTGAAATTCTGTTTCGGTAAACCCGAATTCCTGTACCCGTTCGAGCTCCCGAAGCAGCGCTTTAAAACCATGTTCCAACTCGTTCGGCTTCGCCACCACGTTCGCATTAAAGGCGTCCAAACCGCCCAAAAAGCTTCCTATACCTACGCCCGCTTGAATGAACGGTGGATTGGCCGATTGTCCAAGTTCGCTTAAACGGGCATTTAGCATGTTATTGTATACCGATTTGAGTATATCCCTTCTGAAATCGCGCACGGTCTCTACCTTTTCCTCGGGGTGTTTTATGGTAATCTGCCCGACTGTATATGTCATTTCGGGATCCGTGACTGCTATAAACTGATTTTTGTTGAGCAAAGGAACCTGATATTCCGTTCTCGGAGGATAGTTAGCTGGCGACTTCAGATCCGTAAATAGACGCGTCACTTCTTTCTCCATGGCATCTACGTCAATGTCACCGACAATGATTAATGCCTGAAGATCGGGACGATACCACGATCGGTGGAAATCGCGCAATACCTCGTACGGAAAATTCTTAATATTATGTTCGGTGCCAATAGGTAAGCGGGATGAGTAGCGCGAATTGTTAAGCATGATGGGTAAATATTTATCACGCATGCGTTGCGCGACTCCTCTGCCCCCACGCATTTCTTCTAATACGATTCCCCGCTCTTTATCAATTTCCTCGGGTGTCAACAACGCGTCTTGCGCCCAATCGCGCAAAACCTGCAACCCATTCTTTAATAGTTCGGGATCATCTGAAGGGATCGGCAACTGGTATACGGTTTGATCAAATCCCGTATACGCATTTAAATCGGAGCCAAAACGGACCCCCGCTTTTTGTAGATAATCCACCAATTCATTCTTAGGAAAGTGCTTTAAGCCATTAAAATTCATGTGCTCCAAAAAATGGGCTAAACCGACCTGTTCATTGGTTTCCAAAACAGAGCCTACTTTTGTGGCAAGATACATCGTAACCCGGTCTTTGGGCTCCACATTTTTACGTATGAAATAACGAAAGCCATTGTCGAGTTTACCGGTTCGCACTTCCGTGTCGAAGGGCAGCGGGGCATCCCACAAAAGGGTATCCGCACGAAGTACGGTTTGGGCTTCGATAGACATATTTGTGGGTGCAGCTACGGAAGTCTGCACCAAAGACGGAAGTAGGAATGCGAGTGCTATAGGTTTAATAATATGCATATATGTATGTTAATAAATTGAGATCTTATTTCGTAAACGTACAAAATTTCTACAAATAAAATACGATATGGCTTATTTTACCGTACGATACACTTGCCTGATTTTAAACGGTGATCGACGCATAAAACCTTCCGACATACGCATAATGAACCTTCTAGGCATATTTAACACTAATTAGGATATTCGCCAATTCGTTTAGGCACTACTTTTGTACTTTTATGAAGAAAAACTATCATATGATAAACAGAAGAATGATCACCATGGGGATCTTGGTTTCGGGATTATTTCTTAGTAGTTGTGTCAGCAATAAGAAATATACAGCGCTACAAACCCAGCACCAAGATTTGGCCGAACGCTATCAGCAAGGTCAGATGGAGTTAGCCGAAAGTAAAGCAAAAATAAAAAGTCTAGAAGATCAATTGGAATACGAACGTAAAAATAACGCATCCCTGAAAGAAGCGTTGGGTAGATTGCAGGGATCATTGGACTTAAGTATCAACCAAAACACACAAGGTAATGCGAACATCTCGAAACTTGTTGATGAGATTAACGCTTCTAACAAATATATCCAGCATTTGGTGAATACGAAAAACAAAAGTGACTCGCTCAATCTGGTGTTGACAAACAACTTAACGCGGTCGTTGAGCCGGGAAGAACTGCGTGATGTGGATGTTAAAGTTTTAAAAGGCGTTGTGTACATCTCCCTTTCAGACAATATGCTTTATAAGTCGGGAAGTTACGAGATTTCGGACCGTGCAGGTGAAACCCTGAGTAAGATCGCAAAAATTATCCAAGACTATAAAGATTATGAAGTTTTGATCGAAGGGAATACAGATACGGATCCCATTTCGAAAACGAATATACGCAACAACTGGGATTTGAGTACATTGCGGGCATCTTCCGTTGTTCAGGCTCTTCAGAACCAGTATGGTGTCGATCCAAAACGATTAACTGCGGGTGGACGTGGCGAGTATAATCCGATAGCCGACAACAGTACGCCTGACGGAAAGGCCAGAAACCGTCGTACGCAGATTATCATTACACCAAAGCTGGATCAATTCATGGAATTAATTGATAAAGCTCCCGAGTCTTCTTCGGATACGACAGTCACGGAAGAATCTTTTTAACTTACGATTGCAGACACGTAGGTGAAACAAATGGATAGTTTAATCCATGTAACGTCATTGCTGGGATGGTATCAACAGGATTCAGCAATGGCGTTTTTAGTTTTTACGTTACTGCCCCAACCATACATACGTCGAACGGATGTTTTTGTAATCAGGCCGGCTCTACGCGTGCCGCCTGCTACTGCCCAACGCCCGTAAGAACAGATATCCACATAGCCCCGACAGTACAGATCCGACAAGTATGGCGAGTTTAGCTTCTTCTACGTGGAGTGGATCATGGAAAGATAATAAGGAAACAAAAATGGACATCGTAAAGCCGATTCCACCCAACATTCCCACGCCCACCATATGTTTCCAAGCGGCGTGCTCGGGTAGCGTTGCCAAACCCGACTTAACGCACAGAACACAGGTGAGGAATATGCCGCATGTTTTACCCACGAAAAGCCCGATGATAATACCTAAACCCATCGTGGAGGTTAACCCACCTAGCATCGCGCTATGCAACGTAATGTTCGTATTTGCCAGGGCAAATAACGGGACAATTAAAAAATTTACCGGTTTAGCGATAAGATGCTCCACCTTTTCTAGCGAGGACTCCGTATCATCGGGTGTTGTGGGCAGTGTCATCGCTACCAATACACCGGCAATAGTTGCATGTATGCCAGAATGATGAATGAAATACCAAATAACAATACCCGGGAGAAGATAGGCCCAAATATTCTTGACACCAAATCGATTGAAGGCGATTAACAGCAGAAAAAGCAGACCGGCATAAAGCAAATACATACCGTGAAGCTCGGTCGAATAAAAAATGGCAATGACCAATATCGCGAGCAGATCATCTACAATCGCTAGCGCCGCTAGAAAGACTTTCAAACTAGCTGGTACGCTGCTCCCGAGCATAGAAATAACCGCCAACGCAAACGCAATGTCGGTAGCCATCGGAATTCCCCAACCATGCTGCGTAGCCCCTCCGGCATTAAACAGATGGTAGATGAGTGCAGGTACGATAGCTCCCCCCACAGCGGCCAAAATAGGCAAAGCAGCCTGACGCGGAGAGGAAAGCTCCCCTTCCACGAGCTCCCTTTTTATTTCGAGACCAACCAATAGGAAGAAAACAGCCATCAAACCATCGTTGATCCAAGCGGAAACGGAGTAACGTAAATGTATAGCCTCTGTCTCAAATCCGATCGAGGTGTCGAGTAGCGCGTTGAATCCCGCCGACCACGAAGAATTGGCGACAAGCATCGACGCCACCAAACACACCAGAAGAAGCACACCCCCTCCGGTGCTCGAATTAAGAAATTCGCGAAAAGTTTTTAAATTAATCCGTTTTGCCATGATACGAAGTTATTGAAAATACACCTGCTCGACATACTTTTCAGAAAACAAAACAGGTAGCCAAATGATGGGCTACCTGTTTTTTTCTTTTTAGTGTCCCCGGCGGGGGTCGAACCCACATCGTCAGAACCGGAATCTGAAATTCTATCCATTGAACTACGGAGACTTCGCGTGCAAAAATAACACTTTTTGCCTTACTTCACACCTTTATTTGCAGATTATTTTGCACGCCAATACGAAAAAAAGGCTCCGTAGAGCTAACCTATTGATTATTAATGTCCATCCTCACCAACGGGTACCAAATGAACTTCGACTTTTAGATCAAGATCATTTTCTCCAGTAAACTGAGTAAAGTTGGTATTGTTCCAATCAGCGGCCGTAATTTTCTCTTTGACGCCTGCGTTTAAATGCCGTACCACATAACGGAATACAAAACTGTCGGCTTCTTTCTCCACCGTTAGATAACCTGTAACCCCTACATTTACCGCATCACCATTAGCCTTTTTATCGGCATATGCGTAGGAAAGACTTCCTTCGGGGGCTCCTAGTATAAAGGCCTGATGGATGTCGTCCCGCTCCACGAACGTATGCTGCGTTTCCCTGCCCGCGAAATCCTTTGCCACCAGTTGCAGACGATACGTTTTCCCCACGTCAAGGTGCAAATGGGCACCAGTCGGTGGTAATAAAGGATTGCCGGTATAGGAAACCGTTTTGGGTTCGACATTTTCAATATCTTCATAATCAAAATGATCGCCATGTGCGATACGCGTGACTTCAGTAAACGTTAATGTAGCACCGCCCACCTCTTCTTGATCAACTTCGGGCGTGGGGTCATCTTTCGAACAGGATGGTGCTAAAAACAATACACACGCTGCGAAAATAGTTAAACTTAATTTTTTCATAATAAACTGTTATTAAAATGTATATGATATTTTTACGTGAAAATTTCGACCGATTTGATGCGTGAAATAACGGAACCGGTCCATATAATCTTTGTACTCTTTATTCAAGATATTTTCGGCCGAGAGTAAAACGACCAATTGTCGATCATTACGCCAAGCAAATTGTTTGCTGATGTACACATCGAACAGGTGGTAAGCAGGAGGTGGTGCTACATAGTCCGCGCCAGCGTCGTAACGCGTCTGCTGCGCCACAAACCGATGTGCAAATTTGATATAATCTTGCTCTTTTTGATCCCTACTGTATCGCCAACGCACGGCGTGCTGAAGCCTGTCCGAAGGAATATAAGGCAGATACCGGTCGCGGGTGCGGTTCTCGGCACGGAGAATCGACACGTTACCTTCATAATCAATATTAGGCCATATGCCATACATCCATTTGAGATCGGCACCATAGAAAAGGGCATCATCTTGCCGATAAGAAAACAGGGGAAATGTACCTCGTATCGTTTGCCTTACCGAATCAGGATTCGGTTGCGCATAAATGTAATCATAAACGAGTTGCGCATGCATATCCAACGACATCTGCATCCGATCCGTATGCCATAGAAGGGAATTGATCCATTTAAGTCCCTTTTCGCTGCGAAGCGATTGATCTCCAACTTCGTAAGTTGCACTACCATGATGTACGCCATCACTATACAGTTCGTTAGCAGAAGGTGCACGCCATGCCAATCCGATATTACTCTTCAAACTCCACTGCGGGGAGAAGTGATACAATACGCCAAAGGTGCCTGATGCATTGTGGAACTTCCGGGTATCTGTCAATAAATACTGTTCGATACTTCCGTCGGCGTTGGCAGCCCCTTTCTTGTAACGGTAGCCTGCCACATCGAGATACTTAAAATCGTATCGGGCTCCCAATTCGGCATGCAGACGGCGGACATGAAACTGATGAATAGCAAATGCCCCAAGGGTGTAGCTGTCAAAATTAGGAATAATGGGCGTGGTTCCTGTACCTGGCGTATTATTGTTCACTTGGACCAACGATTGTACGCCGAAAGAGCTGTTCCCTTGTTTGAAGATGGCATCCAGGGATTGTGTCGTGAGCACCATATCCGCCATAGGCAAATCGTCAGATTCCACCCGGCGAACATCGTATTCTTTTCGGTGATTACGCTGGAAGCCATATACCATCGTTAACGATGACTTTGGGCTATAACGATGATTCCAACTGGCTTTTATCAAATCGTGTGCGACCTGTTGCCTGGGCGCGGCAATCGTATAGCTGAAATCATATGTTTCAAACGGACGGCCATGTGCAATACGTGCCTGAATATCTTCGACGGTTCCAATATGCGCACCAAGAAAAATTCCTATCTCCGTACCAAAGTGGCTATAGAATGCCTCTATCGAATTTAGGCTATCGCGGTACTGCAACATGGCGGAATAGTTAAGTTCTTGCACACCCGTGTTGCCCAAATAGTAACCTGCCGAGGTATAGTTGCCGAGCTTTTTGCCGGAGGCTTGCACGCGCCAGCCTAGATTCGGCAGCCAACTCGTATTGCCTTCCAACCGGAGGTGAGCCATCCCTCCTTTTCCATTTGACTGTCCCAGCAGATCAAAACGGCCTTGCCATGGAACGGTGAGATCGATATCATTCGGCGTGGCAATGACGACACCGCCTAGGGCATCGGCGCCATAACGTACCCCCTGTGCTCCTTTGACAACCTCTAACCGATCGGCAACAAAAGGATCAATCTCCGGTGCATGTTCCACTCCCCATTGTTGCCCTTCTTGACGAATCCCGTTATTCATTATTAAGATCCTATTACTATGCAGTCCGTTAATTACGGGTTTCACGATACTATTTCCCATTCCAATAGTGGTCACTCCGGACAAAGCCGTCAGTGATTCGGCCAGCGTCATTCCCTTTCGTTCCTGCAATTCGGTAAGGGACAACTTCTGCTTGCCTACCGACAAAGTCTCCGATTGCGTACCGATGATTTCCACATCCTGAAGGTGAATGGCATCGTTTAGCAGTTGTATATGAAGTATAGTGTCCCGCTCTAAAGAAACGACCGACGTATTCGTTTGGTAACCCACGAACGAACATCGCACGGTATGCATCCCTACACATAGGGAGGATACGGTGAAACGTCCTTGATGATCAGTGGAAACAGCCATGCCGTCAGATGCTTGAACCAGCACATCCCGAAGTGGCGAGCCATTCTCGTCTACCACATAACCTCTGATGCGCAACGCGCATTTCTCCTGAGCAAGTGCCGTCGTCGTTACGCTATAAAAGCATAGCACAAACGAGACGAACAGCAGCCGTAAGCTTCTATTCTGCATGTAATTGTAATTAAAAATAGGGGTAACAATGTGTTGGCGTTTACACCAACAATGGCGGATCTTTATTGCCCTCGTAACGCATCGGAACATACCGGTACCTAATTGTCGCATGTTCTGTTGGGATCAGAAACCGGTCGAACGCCTTGATTTCGGGCAATAGGACATCGAAGCTGTGGATATCGCTACATTGATGAAAGACAAACCAACAAAGCGAACAGCTTTCCTCGTCATCGTGATGTTCCATCGCTCGATGGCACTCAGAATGCGTTGTATCATGTGTATATTGGAGCGCAAAGGCTAGTGTCAGACTAATGAGTCCGATAAACAAAATACTATATTGTAGAATCCTTGTCACGTGTTTCGGTACAAAGATACATTTAACGCAACACTATTGCAACAATAAATATAACATCATTGCATTTGTAATTGATTACGACCGCGGGTGATACTGCGTAATAATAGATTGTAAATAGTCCCTGTCCACGTGGGTATAGATTTCGGTCGTCGTGATACTTTCATGCCCAAGCATATCTTGTACCGCTCTCAAATCAGCTCCTCCCTCTACTAAATGAGAAGCAAAGGAATGGCGAAATGTATGTGGACTGATGGATTTATTCAGTCCGATTTTTCTTGCTAAATCTTTAATAATTAGAAAAATCATTACCCTTGTCAACTGTTTTCCCCGACGGTTCAGGAACACGATATCTTCGTTTCCTATCTGAATGGGCATTTGTCTGCGAATTTCATCCAAATAAATCTTCAGATATTTAATGGCTTGCTCTCCAATCGGTATGAGCCTTTCCTTGTTCCCCTTCCCCTCTACCTTGATAAACTCTACGTCTAAAAACAAATTGGACAATTTTAGCTGAACGAGCTCCGACACGCGCAAGCCGCATCCATATAACATTTCTAGGATGGCCTTATTACGCGTCCCCTCCGGGGTAGACAGATCAATTGCAGCGATCAATGCATCGATTTCCTGGATATTGAGCACACTTGGCATTTTACGGCTTAAACGCGGTGATTCCAACAGTTGTGCGGGATGATCTTTTCTTTCGTATTCTAATTGAAGAAAGCTGAAAAAGGTTTTTAAGCCAGAAAGCAGACGTGCTTGGGTAAACGGCGATATATGGTACTCATTTACGAACATCAGAAACTGTTGTAGGAAACGCGTATCTACCGATTCGAGGCTAACTCGCTTAAAGCTACAGTAGGCCTCTAATTTCTGAACATCATTTAGGTATGCATCAATCGAATTTTCGGAAAGATTGCGTTCAAGTTGCAGATACCGTTTAAAATCACGTTTGACAGAATCCCAGTTCATTGGCCTAAAGGTAAGAAATATTTTGGAGCGACGAGGCGCTACATCGGCTGCAAAAAAATAAGACTTAAGCCGGGGAGACTTAAGTCTTATTGAACTAACCAATTATTAACCTAAATTATGAATGGTTAATGTAGTTCAACTTCTGTACCAAAGTGGATTGCACCTGCACCTGTTAACAGTATTTAACAAGCCAACCTCTTTGATTCAGGCAATTTCCCTATTTTTTCTTCCAATTTAACACAAACGAGATAGCACAGTGATCCGAAAGGGGTTCGCCGTGATTGTCGGAAAATTGCTGTTTTTCAACTTTATACGAGCGCGGGGTAAATTCAACATGAAGACTATTGCGGAAGAATATTTTATCAATGCTTTCACAGGTATCCGTGAGCGCCAATTTGTCGGCAGCTCTGAATTGTGGATGAATCGGAGGTACTGTCCCATTTCGCTCTAGTGCCACCCAAGCATCTGTTAGTGTTGTTCGTTCAGAGAATCGCAACACATTGTCCCAACTAGCGGCATAGTGCGCATTAAAATCGCCCATAACCAATACGGCTTGATCGTTGGAATACTGCCGTATATAATCGGCCAATTGCTGCATGTTTTTACGACGGGCTAATGCAGCTCCTGCATTGTCCTGTGCCGTTGCATGCACATTGTATACATCAATGTTTACGTCAACAGCAAGCTGTATTCGTGTGTAGGAAAAACCTTTAGAAGCCAAACAATCTGTTCCATGACAATCTTTCCAACTAATGCGCCGAGATTCCAAAATCGGATAGTTAGATAGGGTATTCAATCCGTCACCATAAGGCATCCCGATTTTAGGAGCGGTACGGTAAGGATGTCTGTTTCCCCCTTTATAGAGGTCGTCATGATAGTGGAAGTCTTCCTGTACGTTGACGATATCGAACGTATTTATTTTTTTGGAAATCGCTCGCATACTTTGGGCACGAGGGGTCGTCGCCGCAGAAATGACATCGGGTAGCCCTGCTACATTATAGGTCAACAGCGACAAGCTGCCAGTGGAAGCATTCGATACAGCCCTTCTTGAAGAAAGATAAGCTTCGATCGGCTGCACGGCAGATCGACTCGTTTTCGTTAGGTAAAAATAGCCGCATACGAGAAATACAATCAACAATATGCGTCCCCATTTCTGTCGTGTTTGCCAAACAAGTTGTAATTCCATTTGATCGCTACTTGATGCTATTCAAAGCTACATAGGCCGTATTACCTCGGTGTAAAAAAAAGATTAATCTTACGTATAGGAATTATAAAAATTATAAAAAAAACATGTAAAAATTCATAAATCATTAATATTCAATTCCCATTAAAGAAATACCACGGACTTATCTTCGTAAAAATAACGGAACCTGATTATATGGTAAAAGTAGCATTCTTTGCAGAAATACTCATTGAAGAATTTGACGGAGCATCACGCACCATGTTCCAAATCATCAACCGCATCGACACAAACCGCTTCTCCTACCTCTTTGTTTATGGCAAAGGGCCTGATCAACTTGCAGAACACGCTTCGTTACGTATTCCTACGCTCAATACTGGTCTCAATAAGGATTATAGCTTCACCATGCCCGCATTAGTTAAAGAACAGTTGAAGCACGAATTAGACACATTCCAGCCTGATGTCGTTCATATTGCTACGCCTTCGCTCTTGGGCTTCTTTGCTTTGCGGTATGCCCGACAACGGAATATTCCAGTCATCAGCATTTATCACACGAACTTTATCTCCTACATTCCTTATTATTTCCGAAAGTTCCCAGCATTGATAAAACCTGTTGAACGTTGGATGATCGCAGCGACAAAACGATTTTATAACAGCTGTGACTCCGTTTACGTACCGTCGCTTTCGATGATACGCCAGCTAGCACACTTTGGCGTCGACGATACCAAACTCGCGTTATGGCAACGTGGAATAGACTTGACCCTTTTCAATCCTACGAAACGCGATCTTGCGCATGTCCATCGACATACAGGGAATAGCAAACCGAATATCCTCTTTGCGAGCAGACTCGTTTGGGAAAAGAACGTACAAACGTTGATGGACATTTATGATCGACTTGAACGCGCCGGTATTCCGTATAACATGATCATCGCTGGAGATGGGGCTGCAAAAGAAGATATGGAAAGGCGTATGCCTAACGCATTTTTCTTAGGGAAATTGGAACACGAAGAACTTGCGCGTTTATACGCTTCGTGCGATATCTTCTTGTTTACGTCGACGTCCGAGACGTATGGCAATGTGGTCATTGAAGCAATGGCGTCTGGTTTGCCCTGCATCATCGCTGACGGGGGTGGAAGTTCAGATCTGATCCGACATCGCCATACCGGATATAAATGCCTGCCCAAATCTCCCGAAGATTATATTATCTATATCAAATTACTGCTTAATGATCCGGAATTACATCGCGTCATCAGAAATGCTGCCTTAGCACAAGTACAACAGTTGGATTGGAAAATGTTAACAGACCGCTATTTCGAAGACATCCAGCAACTAGCCAGTAGCCCTAGTGACAACTTGGTGTGGACGGCATGTTAAGGAGGAAACAATGGGTGAAATTTTTGATCATCATCAGCGTGATTGTCCCCATCGGATTCTTCATTTACCATACTGATTTTGAAGCAGTGGTTACCGAGCTATCAGATGTAGGCATACAATCGTTCTACATCGTGCTCATTACGGCATCGGCCTATTTATTGGGAACCTATGGATGGTGGGTATGTTTAGGCAAGGAACGGCATCATATATCGTTGCTTCGTTTATTTATGATTCGGCAGGTTGGCGAGACAGTGGGATTATACAACCCCTCTAGTGTGATAGGCGGTGATCTGTTAAAAGTGGTTCTTCTAAGAAACCGCGGCATCGCTAAAGATACGCTAGCGGAATCTGTGGTGGTCTCGCGCGTGACGGCCGTGCTTTCTCAATTATCATTATCGATTGTTGCGGCATGTTGGTTACTCGGTCATGCAGCAGCGACACTTCCTTCTTTTCTACGGTATGTTTGTGTTTTTTGTATGCTGCTTCTAGCGATCGGTCTTATTCTATTCGTAGTCGGTCTTGGCAGACCGCCAAGGCGCGCCCCGGCTGAGTCTGCTGCCCCAATAGGTTGGTTTAAAATACTGCAAACGCGCATCGTATTGCTTACCGCCCAAACGCGCTGTTTCTTTCGACATAAGAAACGTGCTTTTTGGCTGTCGTATCTATTTTTTGCACTACATTGGGTTGTTGGCAGTCTCGAATTCTATTTGATTCTTATTTTTCTCGGTTATCCGGTGTCTCCTATGCATGGAATTCTTTTAGACATGGGCGTCATCGTGATCAAAAGTACCGGTGCGTTTATCCCGGGGCAACTTGGTATCGAAGAGCTGGGCAACAAATTGGTTTTAGCGGCGATCGGGATACAGGCGTCATCCATTTGGATAACCGTGTCCATTTTACGCCGTGCGCGACAGCTTTTTTGGATCGGTATTGGCGTGGTTTGTTATCTATTTATTCGTAAAAGCGGCTCCCTAAATTTTGCTATTCATGGAGATCCTATTCGTCAGCCATAAGTATCCTCCGGCAACCGGAGGTATGGAAAAACAAAGTCATGAGCTAATCAATGGTATGCTGGCACACGCCACTGTCCACAAAATCGTATACACGGGCGAAGAAAGCTATTATCGCTTTTTCCGAAGACTCAACGACCGAATTTTGAAAAAAATACACAGCCATCCGAATATCAGTGTGGTACATTTTAACGATGGTTTGATCGCTTCGATGAGTCTTTGGCACACGGGGTATAACCATCTAACACGCATAGTGACGGTGCACGGACTTGATGTCGTTTTTCCATCCAAGATTTATCAGCGCTTTATCCTACCACGTTTCAATCGATACGACCACATCATCGCCGTCAGCCACGCAACAGCAGACGCTATTATTCATCGTGGTGTCACAGCACATAAAGTTTCTGTCATTGCCAACGGAATTGACCATCACCTTTCGACACTCCCGACAGCGGAAAACTGGGATACCATACGGCAAAAGTACGGACTTCCAATCGACAAAAAGATCTTGGTCGCCCTCGGCCGTCCCGTTAAACGGAAGGGATTCTCGTGGTTTATCCGAGAGGTGTTACCACTCCTACCTGAAGATATTTTTTTAGTTTTGGCTGGGCCATTTGAAATGGCGGCGTCCAAACGGGAAAAATGGTTAGAAAAACTACCCCGTCGTTGGCGTAATCTCTATATGCTATTCATGGGCTATCCATCTGATCAACCAGAACTGCGACGACTACTGTTTCACCCCGCCTTTACAAATCGAACGAAACATGTCGGAAAATTGCCTTTAGCGGATCTTAAGGTTCTTTTATGCCATGCAGATGCTTTCGTCATGCCCAACATACAGGTTGAAGGCGACATGGAAGGTTTCGGATTGGTGTGCCTCGAGGCGGCTAGCTGTGGTACAATTGTGCTCGCGGCAAATCTAGAAGGTATAAATGACGCTATTCTACACGGCAAAAATGGTATTCAGGTTCAACATCATGATGCAGAAGCTTGGCGCAAAACCGTTGTTGAAACCTTGACAGACAAGAGCCACGCCGAGTGCCGTAACGTCTTTCGGGCGTTCACCCTTCAACATTTCAGTTGGGAAAAGATGGTCCGCGATTATGCCGTATTATTCCGAAAACTATCTGGTAATGCAGACTGATGACATCTGGAACTTCAGTTGTTTATTTGGTGTATGTTCAGGGATGTATTTAGGATCGAAATTTTTCGCTATATTCATATCTCCAAGTGTTCTATCTTATGAAGAGATGTGTTCCATTTTATACAGGAGTGTCCATACTCGCTGCAGGCGTATCCGTTCTCTCGGGATGTGCGTCTGTTAAGGACGCAAATATCCGGCAGCAGATAATAGCCAGTACGTGCAACCAACAAAACGTATATACTTATACGGAGAAGGACATCCCCACCCCACTCCATCAATTGTCTTTGGATCGTGAACTCACCAGCCGTTTGCAGTATAAAAGTTTGCATATGGCTAACGCCATAGGAATACTGCCCGATCTGGTGCGTTATATACATTTGAAAAAAAAACTTGACTCGACAAATTTGGAGCAGCGCGTATCTGTGCTGGAGCTTAGACAACGTATCGATAATAAAATTAACGTAGCTTCTCTAGAAGTATCTGCTATTGCCTCCGAAATGGATTGTGAAGAAGAACGGACAAGCCAAATTGCTAACTATCTCAAAGGAAATGAAAATGACTTGGAATCCAAGTTAACTGTGGCCGCAATTGTTGTCGGCGCAAGTGGGGCGATCGCTACGGGTGGTGTGATCAAAAATGAAACAGCGAGCAATTCTGTCGGCATTGCCACGGGTATTACAGAGGCAACATTGGGACTACTGATGCTGTTTAATAATAGAAAGATTGACTTTTATCATAAGCGTAATGCATTACGCGAAGTCTGGGAAGGCAAATCCGTTTCGTCCAATTTCCCAACCAGCGTTTGGTATTATTTAAATTATGCAGATCCGGCTACTGGAGAGAAGTCGATAAGACATACCATTATCGACAAATGGAAAAATTTCGGACAAATTGCGGAGAACGACGATGGTAGCGGCGATGGGGATACCCATATTTATTTCGGTGATGGCGGTAAATACAGCACAGAAGAATTAGTGAACCGCGCAGATATGTATGATCAATTAGAATCCCACATCACGCTTATGAAGCAAGATCTGAAGGCGCTCTCCTTGGAATTGGAAAAACTATAGGGGTTTCCCTTCGGTTCGGATCCAAAACGCTTGAAAAAAAATACCCTTATCTTTCGATAAGGGTATTTTCCTGCGGAGAGTGAGGGATTGGTTTAGCCCCACAGGCCCCAGCTACACCCTAAACCTCCTGTGGATCGAACCCCGGCCATCCCTCCGGTTCGAATCCAAAACGCTTGAAAACAAAAATACCCTTATCTTTCGATAAGGGTATTTTCCCGCGGAGAGTGAGGGATTGGTTTAGCCCCACAGGCCCCAGCTACACCCTAAACCTCCTGTGGATCGAACCCCGGCCATCCCTCCTGTTCGGATCCAAAACGCTTGAAAAAAAATACCCTTATCTTTCGATAAGGGTATTTTCCTGCGGAGAGTGAGGGATTCGAACCCCCGAACCTGTGACAGTTAACGGTTTTCAAGACCGCCGCATTCGACCACTCTGCCAACTCTCCGCGACAAAAGTACGAATTTTATCATTTCTGCAAAATTTTATTTTACTTTTTTCGGTATATGGACACGATCCCAACGGTATCCAATTGATTGCTAATTGAGTATAAATTGAACATCGCCTTGAATTTTCACTTCCTCTCCCACCATAACACCCCCGGTTTCTAGCGTCGTGTTCCACGTAAGCCCAAAGTCCTCCCGATTCACTTTACCGCGGAAGGCAAACCCTATCTTTTCATTGCCCCATGGGTCTTTTGCCAAGCCGCCAACCTCTACATGAAAAGTGATCGGCTTTGTTATATTTTTGATGGTTAAATTACCCGTCACCTCATATTCTTCTTCGTTGAGCCTATTAATCGTCGTCGATTCGAACGTGATTTCTGGATAACGCGTTGTGTTGAAAAAATCCTCACTCCGTAAATGTTGATCCCGTTGTTCGTTTTTTGTATTTATGGAAGACGTTTCTATCGCTATACGAACAGCAGCAGTTGAAATATCTTGTGGATCGCCGCTCATGTTGAAATTAAAATTTTGAAAGAATCCTTTTACACTAGAGATCATCATGTGGCGCACTTTAAATTCAATTTCGCTATGCGCCTTGTCTACTGTCCATGTTGCCATAATCATACGTTTATGGGAATATAACCATAAATGTTGGTTTTTGTTTATTCGTCGAGACATTTTTTTGTAAAGGCTGCATGCGAAACTATATATTTGGCAGGCAACTAGTTAATGTGTAAGGCGTAAAAAATAAACTTTTTATTTTGCAAAATTAACGCAATTGTCTACTTTTGTTGCACCGAAAGGAGGCGCCAATAGCTCAGTTGGATAGAGCAACGGTTTTCTAAACCGTCGGTCTCAGGTTCGAATCCTGATTGGCGTACTGAAAAGCTCTCTATTTACCATAGAGGGCTTTTTTTCTGCATGCATGTCGAAAGGGAATAACCTAAAGCACTTCATTTCTTGTTCACTACGACTTCGCAAATGGCGTATCTTCCTGCTATAAATAACCCTTAAAAACATTTTATCGTCAAAAACTGTGTTTTTCTTTTTATTTTCTTATCATACATCAATATCTTGTCGATAGTTTTGACCGATATTTGTAAAACAAATTAAAAGAAATAGAGTACGTATATTATGGCAACTTGGAGTTTAGATAAATCGCATAGCGAGTTAGAGTTTAAAGTAAAACATATGATGATCTCGAACGTTAAAGGACAATTTCAGGACTTTAACGTAACGGTTGACAGCAGTTCTGCTGATCTCTCTCAAGCGCAGGTAAAAGTGGAAATTAAAACAGATTCGGTTACCACCAAAAACGAACCGCGCGATCAGCATCTACGGAGCGAGGAGTTTTTTAACGCTTCGGCTTATCCCGCCATCACGTTTAAGTCGACAGAAATACAAAAAGTCGACGACGATGAATACAAGCTTTTGGGCGACCTGACCATCAAAGGTGTTACCAAACCAGCTACGTTCATTGCTGAATTCGGCGGGATCGCAAAGGATCCTTGGGGAAACCAAAAAGCGGGATATACTGTATCGGGTAAAATAAACCGTCAAGATTTCGGTTTAACCTGGAATGCGGCGTTAGAGACAGGCGGTGTTATGGTAAGTGAAGAAGTGAAATTCCATGCCGATGTGCAGTTTGTGCTGGCATAGATAAGAGGCTTAAATCGCGACAAAAAGGTGCTGTTTTAGAACAGCACCTTTTTTTGGATGCAAGCGAAGATTCGGCAGGATGTTCGCAGCATGTTATCCAAATAACTTTTTTGCCGTCAGACGCGTAATCGTCTTAAATGAGATGATCGGTATACGATAGCTTACGGATATCCTTGTCGACCTCATTTCGCTGTTCTTCGGTCAACAACCTAAATTTTGATAAAAATGATTCGATATCCCTGAGCTGGGCGAGCGTTCGAACACCCACAGCAGCGACATCGACGGCAGGATTACTTAACACATACCCCAAAAGCAAGTGCGTTTTGGAAATACCAAGGGCTTTCGCTACCCGTTCTACGTTGCGTTTAGCATGGCCAATTTCTCCCGATGTTAGCTGTTGATAGCTTTCGATGGGCTTATCCACCAACATACCTTGTGTTAGCGCTCCACGACTAATAACCGAAATACCCTTTCGGCGAAGTAATGGAAACACAATCTCAGGACGGCGATCCAATACACTATATTGCATCATGACGCTCACGATGTTGGAGCGTTCGGCATATGCTTGGATCACGTTCGGCCGAATTGACGAGATGCCATAATAACGTATTTTCCCGGCTTTGGTCAACACTTCAAACGCCTCGATAATCTCATCGATCGGATCTTCTATTGTTCCGCCATGCAATTGGTACAAATCAATGTAATCTGTATTTAACCGGGAAAGCGATGCCTCCACCGCTTTGATGATATACGGTTTCGATGCCTTCCAATCCCACGTGCTCCCATCCGAGCGCCATTGGTTGCCCACCTTAGTAGCCAATACAACTTGATCACGCACCGATGATAACGCGAGTCCCACCAGATCCTCATTCATTCCCCTTTCGTATAAATCAGCCGTATCGAAATATCGAATACCGGATGCATAAGCCTGTTGCAGGATATCGACGTTGAGCTTCGTCGCGCCACCTTTCAAGGACATTGTCCCCATTCCAATGGGCGCAATTTTTAAATCAGATTGACCAATTTTAATTTCCTGCATTCGCCTCTTTGATACCTACTAATTCGATCTCAAACACTAACGGACTATACGGAGGAATATCGGCTCCGGCTCCACGCTGTCCATATCCCAACGCAGAAGGGATATAAAACTTATAAATCGAACCAACAGACATAACCGGAATACTAAGCTTCCATCCCTGAATGACATTGTCTAAGCTGATCTCCAAGGGCTCTCCTCTGTCATAGGAATTGTCGAAAACCTTTCCATTCGCTAATGTTCCTTTATAATGTACGATAACTTCAGACGTATCTGCAGGCTTGGCACCTGCCGATTCCTTGACCACTTCATAATACAGTCCATCCTGCAAGTGCTTTACCCCTGCTTTATTTTTTATATTTTCGAAAAATGCTGTTTCTTCTTCCTTGAACACTTTTATTTTTTCTTCAGCAGCCTTCGCGAACGCGGCCTTAATAATGCGCATCCCTTCCTCTTGTTCGATCAAACGTGGATTTTCCTTCGTGGCGTCCGTGACACCTTTCAAAAAATTTTCCGGATTAATCATCACGCCATTATTAGTCAACGAAGACCCTACATCCATTCCTAATGCATAAGACACGGAGTCGATGTTGTTTTTTAAAACTTGCGCTTTCGCTCCATACACTTGTGTCATGGTTAATGCTACCACAGCATACCCAAACTTCCTCATATTTTCTATTTATGTTGTTCTACTATGTTTGTAATAATATCACGAGTGATATCGGGATAGTCCACAGCCACCCTGTTCTTGCTATTTAACCATGCCTCGATCGCATAGTCAAATTTCTTTTTTAAACTGCTAATAACCGGCACGCCCATTTGTTCCAGCGCGGCAGCATTTAAATGTTGTTCATACTGGTTTTTCATTGGGATGACCAACAATTTTTTTCCGAGATACAATGCTTCCGCGGGCGTTTCAAAGCCGGCTCCGCATAAGACACCCGCAGCATTTGCCATACTTCTAACAAACGTATCACTTTGAATGGGATTGATCGTTACATTTTTTAGTGAAAACTTCTTTTTATTATGTTTTGAATAAACGTCCCATTGGATATCTGAAAACTTCGATAAGTTCTTCAACAAATGGGCATCATCGTATGACGGTAAATAAACCGTATAATGCCCGTGGTCCTTAGGCTCCAGTTCTCGGATAGATTGGCGGATAACCGGCGTAAAAATAGATTTACTGTACGACTTAAAATGGAATCCATATGAAATGCTGGACGGTGCATAATTCTTCATGATGAATTTCCCCAACATATCTGTTTCGTCTGGTTTCGGGCTTGCTGAATCTAAGGCACCAATTTGGTGACTCAACCCAATGCAAGGAATATCCCGAGTTTGACAGGCCCAAGCTGAAATAGGCTCAAAATCATTAATTACCAAATCATACTGTTCAACGGGTAAATGGTTGATCTCTTGGATGAATTTGCGCACCGTAGAGCTCATGAAGGTACGCCACAGATCAACTCCCCCGGACTTTCCAAAGATAAAGCTCAGACCATGAAGCCTATATTTCACGTCGAACGGCAGCTGTATATCGGCCTGTATCCCGCTAACCAATATATCCACTTCGCCCAGCTCGCGTAAGATTGGAATAATGTCTAACGCACGCGCGAGATGACCGTTTCCTGTACCTTGAACTGCATACAATATTTTCATACGACCGCATTCATTTATGCGCCCAAAGTACTAATTTTCCGCCAAAATGAGAGCGGTTGACAGGAAGTTTCACAAAAATTCTTTAATTTTAAGAAACCTTTTATACGCTTGCCATGCCAAAGAAACTGCTATTCTTTTGGGGATTATTGATATGTTCTCTCTTTTCGTCTTGGGGCTTTTACGCGCACAAGCGCATTAACCAAGCGGCAGTTTTTACGCTACCTTCAGAACTCGCCGTGTTCTACAAGAAGTACATCGATATCATTACAGAGCGAGCCGTAGACGCCGACAAACGATGTTATGTCGACTCCTTAGAATCACCACGGCATTTCATCGACATTGATGAATACACGGAAGATGTTCTGGACTCAATTCCGGTTCACTGGAGTAAAGCCAAAGAAAAATATCAAGAAAAAAAACTATTGGCACAAGGGATTGTCCCCTGGCAAATCGCATTCACCTATCAAAAACTCATCAAGGCTTTTCGAGAAAAAGAGCCAGAGGCCATTATTAAACATACGGCAGATCTGGGCCATTACATAGCGGATGCGCACGTGCCTTTGCATACGACCAGTAACTATAATGGTCAACAAACCGGACAAATAGGCATCCATGCATTTTGGGAAAGCAGGCTACCGGAAATGTTCGCCTCCAGCTATAATTTATTGGTAGGTAAAGCCCAGTACGTACGTAGTCCTTTGGACTCCGCTTGGCAGATAATCAAAGAAAGTCACGCGTTGGTTGATTCTGTCTTACTCATTGAAAAAAATCTCTCCAAAGAATTTCCACCGCATCTTCAGCGCAGTTATATCCCGCGAAACAATATTTTGGTGGCGACCTACTCGGATCAGTACGCGTCGGCTTACCACTACCGGATGAACGGGATGGTAGAACGGCGCATGCGCCAGTCTATTCAACGTATCGGATCGTTTTGGATGTCCGCTTGGATAGACGCCGGCCAACCACAACTCCGTTCCGTCTATGATACCCGGAAAACTTCGTCTTCTTCTGAACAATCAAGCGGGAGAATACTAGGACGGGAGGAATGGCATTAACGAGTTCCAACAACTTTATAACGGGCAACATAATTGCCAATAAATGCTTAGTTTTGCGCCGTTAACTTATAAAAATATGCCAAAGATATCGTCGTCTATTGTTTTATTGGGATTGCTACCCGCGCTGTCGATCGCGCAAGACACGACCAACATCCGTGAAGTCATTATCAATCAAAATCGATTGCAGATCCCGTTTAGTAAAGACAACAGAAATATAGAAATTCTTACTGCCGCACAGATCAAACAACTGCCTGTCAAGAATGTGAACGAAGCGCTTGGCCTGCTCAACGGTGTTGACCTTCGCCAACGTGGTCCTTTTGGCACGCAGGCCGACGTCAGCATCGATGGAGGAAGCTTTGACCAAACGCTCGTATTGATAAACGGAGCAAAAGTATCTGACCCGCAAACCGGGCACCACAACCTAAATTTGCCGATACCGCTCGATGCTATTGAACGCATTGAGGTACTCCGTGGGCCTGCCGCCCGCATTTATGGGGTCAATGGGCTCACGGGTGCAATCAATATCATTACAAAAACGATAACCCAAACCGGTGTACAAGCAAATGTGTATACAGGGAGTTCGTTTAAGAACCGAGACGAGGAGCAGAAAAACGGGGTATATTACCACGCCGGCACGCAATTGGGCGTAAGCTGGCACCAAAAAGAACATCAGCATCAACTGTTTTATGCCAAAGATAAATCCAATGGACAACGTTACAACACCGCCTCCAACGCCGAAAAGTTATATTATCAAGGTAACCTGGACATTGACAGCCGGAACAGCGTGACTTGGCTCGGTAGCTATTTGTATAACAGCTTTGGGGCGAACGGTTTTTATGCCGCACCCGGCGATAAGGAATCGCAAGAAATCGTGGAAACCGTGTTTGGTTCCCTGTCTTCCAAACACCAACTTTCCGAACGCTTTTATCTGAGCCCCCGGATAAGCAACCGTTATAATGAAGACGATTACCGATACTATCGACACGACTTGTCTAAGGCACGTTCTAGACATTACAATAATAGTCTTTCATTGGAGGTGAACAGTCGCTTACAGACCTCCATCGGCGACATTGGCGTTGGGATCGAATCCCGCTTGGAGCGAATTAACAGCTCAAATATGGGCGACCATAAAAGAGACAACCATGGTGCGTACGCCGAATTCCGAACGGAACAGATTCAAAATCTAGATCTCAATATTGGTGCATATGTAAATTATAACAGTCAGTATGGTTGGCAAATCTATCCGGGCTTCGACTTGGGGTATGCATTAAGCGATCAATGGAAAATCGTCGTGAATGCTGGCTCAAGTCAACGGATACCCACTTTTACCGATTTGTACTTAAATCAGCGACCAGGCAACATCGGGAATCCGAATCTGCTGTCCGAAGATGCTTGGCAAGCGGAGGGCGCCATTAAGTTTCAAAACGAACATATCATTGGTCACATGGGCTATTTCCACCGTCGCATTCGAAACTTCATAGATTGGGTAAGGGCCGACGCGAACGAACCTTACCAACCTTTTAACATGGGCAAAAATCAAGTAAATGGTATCCATATGAACTTACTATATCATCTGCAGGTTCAGGAAATACGCTATGGGATAAACGTGGGGTATAACTACTTGGAACCAACGATTAAACAGGCGGAAGAGCTCACCTCCAAATATCAACTTGAGAATTTAAAACATCAAACGAAGCTATTACTTACCGCCCAACACAACAATTGGACGCTAGGATTGACCAATCGGTTCAACCAACGGATATCAGATAAGTCGTATCTTCTTATGGACGCCCGATTTGGACTCGAATTTCAAGCGGTCTCCGTCTATGCGGATGCACAGAACCTATTCGATGTCACTTACATTGAGAGTGCGGCCATTCCTATGCCCGGAAGGTGGTACAGCGTAGGTGTAAAGTATCGTTGGAAGAAAAACGGTTGAAAATATAACATTTCAAGCTGCTTTCCAAGCAAATCAACGTATCTGACGGTGTCGCCTAGAGAGAGCTTAACGCGAAGATTCGATGCTGCTTGCGGATATTTCCACGCATAGGTCGCCGAATAGCCAATCACACAAAAGATAGTGGGAGGCTTTAAACCTCCCGTGCATTATCATTACAACGTTGTTCGGTTATCGTCCGAATGGGTATCGATCAGCTTATTATATGGATCTACCCCGACTTCGGTGGGTTCTTCAGCGACAAGAATTGAAACGACATTATGTATTTTATCAATCTTATGTTTGCTCAGATAAATCTGGTTGTCCACTTCATATGTCCCTTGTTTTTTCTTCTTTCCGAATACACCCACTTCCACATAGTCCGCCAGCGGCAACGACTGTAAGGTTCGTTTACCGACTTTTTCTTGTAAAGCCCGTTCACCCTGATCGGCATACGACCGCTTCCCTTTTTTATCGGTACGATATTTCCGCACATGAAAGGTTATATCAACTTGGTAAGTACCATTTGGCAGTCTCTTATAACGCGCTGATTCTACCTCGTTATCGTAAAGGGTGATCGTCTCATACATGTCCTTAATAAGGTATTGCAGCGAATCGGGTGTATGCGCCCGTAACAGCGATACAAATTCTAAGGAGGTTGTATAAGGAGGTTCCTGAAAAGCAACTTGGGCAATATATGCTTTTAGGAAACTAGTAAACCTCTCCTCGCCTAGAAAGTCAGCCATGGCATACATCACAACCGCCCCTTTGTCATAGTGAATATATTGCTGGCTTTCGTTGGTCACCAAGGGTTGCTCGTTAAACTGCTCATTCCCCCTTCCGCTCAGGTACTTGTCTAAAGCCTCCTTCAAGAACTTCCTCATTTGATAAACGCCGTACGTCTTTTCCAGCACCTTCAGAGAGCTATATTCTGCCATAGATTCGGAAAGCATAGTCGAACCTTTCACGTTAGCGCCTATTACTTGATGTGCCCACCATTGATGAGCCAGTTCATGCGAAATCACATGATAAGGATAATCCACCGCGTCAGGATTCGTTTCGTCGACTTTAGCGATAAACCCAATGCCTTCCGAAAATGGAACGGTGTTGGCAAACGCCTGTGCAAATGTGCCATGCGTTTTGGGAAACTCGATAATACGCATCTGATCAAATTGATACGGACTAAAGGCCCTGCCATAATAGGATAACGATTTCTTCATCGAAGCCATCATCCGTCGAAGGTTGAATTCATGTCCTTTATGGTAATAGATTTCCAGATTTACGTCGTTCCATCGTTCCTTACGTACCGCATAACGGGCAGATATAAACGAATAAAAATTCAGCATTTTTTGATCCATCTTGTAATGAAAATACCTCCGTCCATTCTTCGTCCACTCTTTCTGCAAATAGCCGGGTGCAATCGCAATCTGGTCGGTCGACGTCCCGATGATAGCCTCAAAACGGATCCAGTCCGAATCGTTCGCAATGTATGTGTTTTGTCTAGCCCACGTATTCGTGGGTTCTGCCATGCGGTCACGACTTGGTAAGCCATATTTTTTTCGAATAGCATTGTCCACCAACTCTACATTTTCTTGATAGCCAATAGAAGGAAAATATCGATTGTTCATAAACGTTCCATTCGTAAGTATAGGCGAACGGTCTCTTAAGAACGTATTTGGTTGGTTTTCGAGTGTTGCATATACCGTCAAACTATCGCCAGGTAGCAACGGCTTCTCTAACCGATAGATATCAAAATCCGCTATACTGTCTGTTGATACGCGCTTTGCGCCGGCGACAGTTATAGAATCCAGCAGATCATTGTAGTTGACAAAAATGGAATCGATCGCTTCCGCTGATTTGTTTTTCAGCACGTACGCTACAGCGGCATAAAAATTTCGGTCTTCCGGATAAAATTCTAATTGCACGCTCACATCAACAATGCGTGGTTGTGCACGATGCTGGTACCGCTTATATTTCTTTTCATAGGCAACCTGCTCTAGCTCTTGTTGCTTCGCTGAGACGTAGCGTTCGTGCACATTATTGTCCCGATAGATGGCGATGCCTAATACAATAAACGCAAGCAGGGCACATGCGGTAGGCCAAATCACGGCCGGTTTAAAACGCTCGATCGCCGCACATATTCGATTTCGAACACCAGCAATAACACCACGGCGCCAAAACAGTAAGGTTACTCCTGTTAAGAAACTGACAAAAAGCAACCAATACAACTTGTACCAGATGTAATGGCGCACATCACCGTAACCATTCATATCCGAATAGCTGTAAGATGGCCCCTCGTTAAATTTGTAAATCGCTTGTTCTACACCTACTTTAGACAAAAAGGGTACCGTCATGACAACAATTAAACAAACGAAAAAACCGATATAATAATTCTTGAAAAACACATGAATAAATAGTGCAAAGAGTATTAGAACAAGATAGTTCAGAAAATCCAGTACGAAAAGCTCGTAAAGATAATGCCCTATTTCCAATTGGTAATAACCTTGAGAAAGTTGATAACTGATAGCAGTCAGCATACTGATCGAGAGAACGGTGAACGTTATTTTGACCAAGGCAATCAGCTTGGATAACCACAACGTCCAATTTGGAGTGGCAGTAACATCCACGAGGAGACTCATTCCGGCGATACTCGCTCGTTGAATCAACATACCGGCAAACAGGTAAATGATCAACGTAAGAAAGAAGCCGTAAATGCTTCCGGTTGTTACCAGCATTTTCCAAGTTACAGGATACGTTTCTGTACCAAAAAGCTGTCCGGTAGACGAGGTTACGATCAGCACCATTAACACCGCAAAGATCATCATGATGATAAAAATCCAATTTCGGACAATAAACATGAAATCTGTATGGGAGATACGCCAAGCTGTTTTCAGATGATTGGTCGTAAAATAATCTAGGCGCACTTTTGGCAAATTGATAGCAATAATGCTCCCAAAATTATTCTTAGTCAGCCGGTTTCCTTTTTTTGCCCGTCCAAATTGCACACCCAAATGAGAAAAGTTAAAAGTCAGATAAACCCATGTTAAGACAAGAACACCAATGGAGAACCAAAGCAACCGGTTAATTAATATGGCGCCAGAAAAAGGGATATTATTGACATTTTGTTCGTCCACAGTCCAGTATTTGGTCTCGTACCGCAATGCTTCAAAACCGAACGGGTCTATGAGAGAAGCCAAATACTCGTTGTCCATATTATTGCGAAGGCCGCCCAAAAAAGCATCCAAGACAAATAAAAAGATGATACATATAAATCCAATGTAAATATTTCGTGTGAAGGTTACTAAAGCGAAAACAATAGCGCCAAACAAGACAAGATTGGGAATAACAAAATACAAATAGGCTTGTAGGTACGACCAAAAATGATTCGGTCCTAACAGCTCTGAGTTGACTTGAGGCAAGAGCTGCGCTATCAAAAACCCAACCGTTGTAAATAGAACAATCCCGATGCTAATGGTTAGCGAACTGAGAAACTTGGCAGCGAGGTACGCCCCTTTATCGATTGCATAAGAGTACAACACATGATGCACATGATATTTAAAGTCTCGATAAATCGCACCGCCCACAATGGTGGGTAATAAAAAATAGACGAAAATGGACAGTGCATTTAACATGCCGCTGACGCTCATCGGTGAATTCGCATAGACCGGATTAGTTGTCGTTGCAGTCGCCTGATCAAAAACCCCCAGGTTCGATCCCATGATAAACACAGCGAAGGCCATAAACAGCGTACCATACACGTAAAACAGCGGATTCCTAATCCAGCGGTTGAGCTCGAATATAAAGATATGCTTAAACATGAATACGATCTTCCTTCAGGTTGACAAAATAAACATCTTCCAAGACCGGTTTCACAGGCGCAAACCCGTCCCCGGGAAGCACATCGTGATAAACACGAATGTTTAACGAATTATCCGGATTATAATTCGATGAAATGATATTGTAAAGGCGGCTTTCTCTTTCGAAATTGATACGATCAATGGTTTTCGTCCAAATTTTACCAGCTAACAGCTCTTCTCCCTGTTTGGCCGTTCCCCGATAAAGAACGCGACCACCATTCAGGATTGCCAGTTCATGACATAGCTCACGGACATCGTCCACAATGTGTGTGGAAAATATAACCGTATTGTCTGTCCCGATTTCACGTAATACGTTAAGAAAACGTTGACGTTCAGCCGGATCTAAACCTGCCGTCGGTTCATCAACGATGATAAGCTGGGGACGGTTCAACAACAGCTGGGCAATACCAAAACGTTGTTTCATTCCTCCCGAATAGCCACTCACACTCTTATCTTTGACATCCAATAAGTTGGTGATTTCAAGGACTTCGTGAATCATTTTCCGACGATCCCGCCTATATCCGATGCCCTTAAGTTGTGCAAAATAGTTCAATAGTTGCTCCGCGGAAATGTTTGGATAAACACCAAATTCTTGGGGCAAGTAGCCCAGTACTTTCCGGAGTTCCATTTTATCCGACAGGACGTCCATATCGCGGAACACAATACTTCCTGCATCCGGACGTTGCAATGTCGCAATCGTACGCATCAACGATGATTTTCCTGCGCCATTCGGTCCCAGCAGGCCGAACATGCCCCTCCCTATCTCCAAATGTACATTATCCAGTGCTTTCACACCGTTCTTGTACGTTTTCGTTAAATTTGTGATCTGCAAAGTCATTGGCTGTAGAATTTAAAGTTAACCCATTAGTCGACCGATGGATCCTTTTGTTACAAATCTCCACCTAGTATTTTAGGTACGCGTTATCTGATACAGACACAAATACGCATATGGTAGGACTCGCAGAATGTTTACCGACCATATCCCCCCGTTCACCTATTTTTTTTGCGCATTTACCTAAAATTTATCGCAACGCTCGATTCCACGCTATTACTTTGTCTAATAAACACAAGAAGCAAATGGGATGGTTCACACGACTAAAAAAGAAAAATGATGCGGCGGTGTCTACCGAAGGAATGACACAGGCATCAGCATCAGTGCTAGAAACCAAAGTAGACCATTCAACATTGAACGGGGCTTCGGTACACGGCAATCAAGGCATTTTCCTAATATACAACTACCTCCAACAGGATTTTGAAGCAAAAGGCTACGACGATGCCTTGGTCAGTCCCGACGAAGGATATAAAAACGACAACATCCGACTTATTCGGTACGATCTTGAGATCCTGATCCATCAGGTAAAGACCTATCACGATTCGCTTATGAAGGACATGGAATTTCACATACAGTCGCGCGGGCGAGCCGGTCTAGTTGATCTTGTCGATGAGTTAAAGATAAAGCAAACTGATTTGCACGCACATATGGAAAAAGTCCATGAGTTCGAACGCTCCCTACAGTCAGATAGCGGACTTTGCGAGCGCGCAATTCTTGCCTACAAACGCGGATTTATGAAAGGCATGGCGTCTATTACCCAAGCTCATTTACTATCTAAACGATTTTAAGCAGATGAAAGATTGGTGGTTAAAATTTGGTTGCTTCCTAACAGGGTTTAATTACAGCCTGATTAAAAATTCCAGCGAGCAATCTTCCAAAAATGTTAAGAAATATACATCAGCGATGCTTTTGATCGTATTGGTTTGGTTTTTCATTGGCTACAGTTTCGCAACGCGTTATCTCCATCTCGATTCGTGGGGCGGTATCATCGGTGGTGCCTTAATGAGCTTCGTTATTATACAGATCGAACGCATCATTATTCTTTCAACAAAAGTGAGTGCTTGGTCGAGCATATTTCGTGTGCTGCTCGCAGTCGTTATGTCCATCTTGGGTGCTTTCATTATGGATCAGATCACCTTTAAAGATGATATCGAACTCCGGAAAGCGCAGGTGATGGATCAACGCGTAAAAATCGCTGTCAAACAATCGGAAGACGATATTCAAAAGCAAATCCAAGATTTGGACGTCATGATTGATAAAGCGAATCAAAAGTACGATGCCGTCAGCCAGGATTTAAAAAAGAATCCGGTGATCGTCACGAGTTATACGAACCGCAGTGTCACGCGTGATCAGTCGGGAAAAGAAGTCAACAGCACGCAATCGACCAATAAATCGGTCATGGAAAACCCAAAAAAACTGGAGATGGAACAGTTGCACAAACAGATTGAAACACTTCAAAACAAGAAATTTGCGTTGGCCGCGTCCATCACCACGATCAAAGATCGGAAGGAAAAAGAACTGAAAGCTGCCACAGGTTTTTTGGACGAATTAACTCTTTTGCATGATGTGGTGACATCTTCACAGATCGGCATCTTTGTTTATCTCTTGTTTATGTTGTTTTTCCTTGCCATTGAATTGTTCGTATTGGTTATGAAGCTGACGGATAAAGAATCGGATTACGATAAGCTTATTCAGCATCAAACCGCTATACGTGTGCACATGTTGGAAAAATTAGGTGCTCCATAAACAAAGCAAACTTCTTATTGTTATTCTATTAAAAATCAAAATCAAATATATTATGTCAATCAAAGAAACATTTTTCGTAAACGGTGAAAACCTATTGAAGAAAATCAAGGAAATTATTGCGGAAGGCAATGTGACTAAAATCAGTATCTCCGACAAACACGGTAAGGAGATCATGAGTTTCCCGGTGACACTAGGTGTTGTAGGTGTTGTATTTGCTCCAATATTCGCTGCCGTAGGCGCATTAGCAGCCCTGCTCACCGAATGCAAAATTACAGTCGAAAAGCGGAAAGACGAGGACAATACCCCTCCCAAAGAGAAGTCTTCCGAAAACGAGAGCACGATCATCGAGGTAAAATAGGCAACCCGTGGCCACGCTTCAGATGTCTTCCACACCTTAAAAACGTTCGGAGTGCTGCTTATTTTTGTCGTTATGAAACGAAGGTAACAAACCAAATCGGTTCTGTTTTGTTTTCCTAATATAGACATCAAAAAGGAAGATATTATGGCGAACAAAAGAATTGGCGTGATCGTCGGCTCCCTGCGTAAAGAATCTTTTAACAAGAAAATTGCGCATTTCTTGATCGAACATGCCCCGATGGGGTATGACCTAGCAATGATTGAGATTGGACAGCTAGCGCTTTATAATCAGGATTACGATGAAGGAGATAGTCCAGCAGCCTATCAACCATTCCGGGAAGCTCTTAAATCACTTGACGCGGTCATTTTTGTAACACCCGAGTACAACCGGTCGGTACCCGGCGTTCTAAAAAATGCGATTGATGTAGGTTCCCGACCGTACGGTAAAAATTGCTGGGATGGTAAGCCTGCATGGGTAATATCATCGTCAATAAGTAATTTGAGTGGCTTTGGTGCAAACCATCATCTCCGACAATCGTTAGTTTTCCTAAACATGCCTACGATGCAACAACCTGAGGTTTACCTAGCGAACTGCCAAAATCTGTTCGATGATGATGGTAAACTCAGCAATGCAGATACGGCCAAATTTTTACAACAAAGTCTTGAAGCCTTTATTCAATTTACCGAAAAGGTTCGTGTATAAAAATGTAGCCAACGACTATCAAAGCGTTTAACATGGCTTAAAAAACGTATTTGCAGGCTGCTACAGTGCACCGGTTAGCAAATAGATACGAAGAGAAGAGGCCCGTCGCATACCCAACGACGGGCCTTCCTAATTGCATTCCGGTACGCGCCGTAAGCGAATCTTTGCGGTCAAACTATTTGGCTACTGATACGTTTATTAGTTAACAAAACGAACCGCAAGATATATGCTCGCATTATTTGATTTTAAAGTAAACCGCAATGACAGTCCTATTTGGGCTTCCGCTATCCACGATGGTCATCAGACGAGTCCAACGATAGCACCGTACTTTCAATTGGATGAGCAAGCTCGTTTGCGCGAGGAAGATCCATATACAGCCTGTATGGCAGAATTGCCTGTCAACCAATTTTTAGTCAGCACGTCGCGTTTCCAACTGGACATCAACCGTGCCTTGCCAGACGCCGTTTATCTCCGTCCAGAACAAGCCTGGGGGCTCCACGTTTGGAAAGAAACACTGCCCGGCGAGATACTGCAATCGTTGTATTTGGCTTACGACGATATCTATGCGCGTATCGACCAATGGGTACAAGAAACGATCAACCGACATGGATATTTTGTTTGGCTCGATATCCATAGTTACAATGCAAAACGTCAGGGGCCAGACGAGGTGGTAGACCAGCAAACCAATCCGCAAATCAATTTAGGCACACAGTTTAATCATGCGCGTTGGCGTCCGCTGATCGACATTTTTTTAGATAGCGCTTCGAGTCAACAATTGGCGGAACGTCCTGTGGACATTCGGGAAAATGTAAAATTTAAAGGAGGACATTTGGCACAACATCTCCTTCAAAAATATGGAGATCAGGGATGTGTACTATCCATTGAGTTTCGTAAAGATTTCATGGATGAGTGGACTGGTGTTCCCTATATGCCGTTCATTCAAGAATATAAACAGCTCTTAATGCATACGCTTAAAGATCTACAAGCTCTCCAGACAAATGGACTCACCAGATAAATTGCTGCCACAGCTTCTTCAGGCCATCAAAGAGAAAAAGCCGCTACATAAACAGATACCTAATAAAGGAAAAATTATATTCAATAAGATTGTTCCGTATCTGTTCATCTATCGTATACCTTTATCGGGGAAAGATCGTATGTTATCCAATTTGGCAAAATCTGAACTGGCAAGTGCTATATTCGTGCCGGCCGGCCCCAACGACGAAGTTAATGGATGGATTCCGCAAATTGCGCATGCGCTTGCCAATGAATTTGGAACATGCTTGCTAATAGAGGTATGGACGGCATCCGAAGAACAAGCGGCTGATGTCGCGATTCATCTATCGCAAAAAAACGCACTCGTTCTAGCGGAATATTTACTTAAGAATATACAAACGGAATCGCCGGAAATACATACCGAGCTCAAAAAGGAAACCAAACTGCCTGCTGCCCCCGGTCAACCTCCACTCCTCCACACCAAAGATGCCAAGGAAAACCTGGTGCTCGTTCTTGGCTTATCGATAAAAAAGGCATATGAGGATATTGAAGGACATCATTTGCCACTCCTTGCTCGTCATATACGGGAAACGCTCGCAAAGAGTCTATCCCGTTTGTTTTTCGAATTTGTTCGACTGTACACCACCGTTCGGGCCGCGCATTTCCGAATGAAAGTTCATGAACGTTTAAATACCCAGATCTATGAGATTGATGATGTGCTGGCCAAGGAAAGTCAAAAGTTCGACTTTCTCCTGCTAACGACACCGACCAATACACACGATGCTTGGCTTCAGTTTAAAAAAGAGCGGTTCAGAAAAATACCCACGTTTCACTACCGTCCCATGCCCCTCGATCCGGATCTTGTAAAAAGGAACCTGTATAATCTCCGGATCGAAGACATATATGACCCAACTATTGCATACTTGTTCCGCGATAAACGCCGGGAGTTAGATGATATGATGACTATGCTGGCGGCGCGCGGTACGCCCGATTTTAAATACGGGAGTTTAATGGTGTTCGGCAATGTCAGCGATAGCCTTTATGAAGTAGCCAAAGCGCTCCTTATCGCCATCGATAGCATTCCGACAGCGCATAAGGATCCACATGAGGAGCCGTATCTGAATGCGTATGAATTTGCCCAACTAGCCAAGGAGGAGATTTCTTTTTTACAGCAACAGTCGCCTTCCTTTAACACCAGTGTGCGTATTCGCGATGACATTTCCGGCGTGATGGTGAACCACGGCGTTTTAAATATCAGCAAGCAGTATAAAATCGCTAAAAATCGCGCGCGCGCTTTAATACAGCATGAAGTAGGTACACATATCATCACCTATTTCAATGGCAAAGAACAAACATTTAGCTTATTTCGGCAAGGGGTTCCGGGATACGAACAGCTACAAGAAGGATTAGCTGTGATGGCCGAATTCCTTGTGGGTGGTCTAACGAATGAACGTCTACGCATATTAGCAGGCCGTATATTAGCTGTTCGCTATATGCTTATGGGACACTCTTTTATCGATACCTTTAGCTTATTGTATGAAGAGTATAGCTTTGATATCGAAACATCGTTCAACATGACCATGCGTGTATATCGTTCGGGTGGGTTGACGAAAGACGCGGTATATCTGCAGGGGTTCATAGAACTCATTCACTACATTCAAGAGGGAAAGAGCTTGGATTTATTGACAATCGGAAAAATACGGGAAGATTATCTGCCCATTGTCGAAGATCTGATCCAACGTGGTATACTCAAGCAACCCTTGTTACGACCGCGGTATCTGCAAGCGCCGTACGTCAAAAAGCTGAAAGATGTCAACCAATTTGCCAGTATTTTTAAAATGATAAATTACTAATAACAGTATATGAATATAGCTTTTCTAATCAACCAAACCCATAAGGAAGATGTCAATTTTACGACGACCTTATTAGCTTACAAAGCCCATCTACGAGGCCACAGAATCCTGTATATTGGTCTCGCCGATTTTGCGTACCATGGCGAAAATACGGTGGGGGCCCATTGTCGGATAGTGGAACCGGACGACAATATTAACAATGAAAAGCATCTTCTGGAGATCCTCCGAAAAAAAGAAAAGCAGTTTGTCGACGCAAAAGGAATGGATATTCTTTGGATACGCTATGATCCGGTGTTGGATATGATCAATCGCCCCTGGGCCTCCCCAACTGCCTTACAATTTGCTCAATTGATCAAACGGCAAGGTACATGGGTGATCAACGACCCGGACAAACTTGTCGAAGCGACAAACAAACTTTATTTAGAGTATTTCCCGCGAAATATTCGGGCTAAAACGTTGATCACACGCAACTATGAAGATGTCGTTTCGTTTCTCGATCAACAAGAGGATCAAATTATCTTGAAGCCGTTAAAAGGTTCGGGCGGGAAAAATGTTTTCCTCGTCAAAAAAGATGAACGCCACAATCTCAAACAGACGGTCGAGGTCATTTCCAGGGATGGATATGTACTCGCACAAGAATACTTACCTGCAGCCACGAAGGGTGACATCCGCTTTTTCCTACTCGACGGCGAGCCGCTACTCGTCGGGGGCAAATATGCAAGTGTAAATCGCGTGCAGCAAAAGGGTGATATTCGCAGCAACATCCACCAAGGCGGCACGGCGAAGGAGGCGATGATCGACGAACAGATTCTTTCCACGGTACGTCAGGTAAGCAGTAAACTAAAAGATGATGGGATGTATTTTGTTGGGCTGGATATAGTTGGTGATAAAATCATGGAGATTAATGTATTTAGTCCAGGCGCACTACTGCATGCCAGTGAATTGAACGGCGTGGATTATACTACCGCTATTTTGAAAGATTTGGAGAAGCAATCGACCTTACGTAAACGAAAGATGTAAACCTATATTCTTCCGACGTCGAGCCAACGAGATACGGAAAAAATGCCTCGCAATTCGTGCAATCCGTATAGACATCGTGTTAAGCGGTTTCTCAAATCATTCTGGATTTTTTAGGCAGACGATGTGTACAAGCAAAAGATTCGATTCCATTGCGGGATCGAACCTTTTGCTTGTTGTGCGAAGTATATGACTGCTAAACGGTTGAGCAAAGCCTGCTTGCCAGGTGCGAAACGGCCACGGATTACCTATGATTCGGTCTCTCTAGGTTTCCCTTCCCCTCGCTCCTTTTCTTCAACAGTTAGTGGCGCCGGAGGAACTTCTTTTACCTCGCGCTCTATTTCCCGGGTTTCTACATGGACGGCGAATTCGGAAGGCTCGATAGGAACTCCTCTATAAGCTGCATACTCCCGCGTGTATATCGCTCCCAAATATAAAATTGCAGCTGTATAATACACCCAAAGCAAAATCAGTACTATGGAACTTGCCGCACCATAGGTGGATTCCGTACTGGAATTTTCAATATAAAAACCGATAAGGAAACGTCCTATAATAAACAGCAACGCCGTAAATAAAGCACCTGAGCGGACAGTTCGCCACTGGATATTAACGTCTGGAAGGACTTTGAAAATAATACAGAACAGCAGATAAATAATGCCGAACGATAGCAACAAATTGATGGAGCTCAGCAAAAACACGGTGATATCTGGAAAGATACGTTGTAAGCGATCCGTGAGTGCCAGAATAACCCCGTTTATGATTAACGTAACCACCAATAGAAATCCCAAGCCGATTACCAGCGAAGAAGAAAGCAACCGATCTTTTACAATCTTTAACCATCCCTTTTTAACCTTGGGTCGCACATGCCAAATTTTGTTGATGGAATTCTGTATATCACCAAAAACAGTTGTCGCACCTAAGAGCAAGGTAATAGCACTGACTAGCAAAGCTAGATTTGATTTACCGGACAGGGATAAATTCTTGATAACATCTTGAATTTGACGTGCTGCATTGGCTCCAACCAACCCCTGTAACTCGGAAAAGACTTTGCCTTTAATAGCATCTTCTCCCAAGAAAATCCCGGCCAGCGAAATCATTAACACCAAAATCGGCCCGAGTGAAAACACCGTGTAATACGCCAACGATGCACTATATTTCAAGCTATCTTCATTCATAAAACCCAATACCGCATTTTTTAAAATAGAAAAATGCGTCTGTATAATGCTTTGCTTTTTTTCAACCATAATTCTTTGTATGAAACGTTCTATACTGTGAACTAATGCCGCCTGTAAATTGTTTGGGAAAAGTCCTTTTTAACAGATACGACCAGCTTCTAACGCTTTTATAGATTTTATACGCGCAATTTATTGGGCAAGTCCTTATTTTTACACCTCAAGAATGTGGCCATATGTATAGCTTTAAAAACGATTATTCGGAGGGAGCACATCCATCCGTATTGGAAAAACTTGCCATTACCAACTTTCAACAGGAAAACGGCTATGGTGAAGACACATATTCACGCGCAGCAAAAGACAAGCTACGGGCCGAGATGCAAAATGATGAAGCTGTGATCCACTTCGTATCGGGAGGGACACAGACCAACCTGCTGGTGATCTCGTATTTGCTTCGCCCCCACGAAGCGGTGATAAGTGCGCAAACAGGTCATATATACGCTAACGAAACAGGTGCCATCGAAGCAACGGGCCACCGCATTATTCCGGTATTGTCAACAAACGGCAAAGTGACTCCCGAAGCCATAGAAGAGGTATTAAATGCACATTATTTACGTCCGCATGTTGTGAAACCCAAATTGGTTTATATATCAAATTCTACGGAAATCGGCTCTATTTACACACGAGAAGAATTGCAGGCCTTATACCATTTGTGTGAAGCCCGACAATTGTTTTTGTTTCTTGATGGTGCTCGTTTAGGACATGCATTAACTGCTACCGAAAGCAACCTCACCTTGGCCGATGTAGCAAAGTATACACACGTCTTTTATATAGGCGGCACAAAAAATGGGGCTTTATTAGGCGAAGCCATCGTATTTCGTAGGCAAGATATAGCCCAAGATTTTGATTACAGCCTCAAGCAAAAAGGAGCACTCTTGGCCAAAGGCCGCATCCTTGGGATCCAATTTGACCAGTTGTTTACGGACAATCTGTACTACCATTTAGCGCGGCACGCAAACGAAATGGCTATGCAAATAGCCTCCCATATGCGTCAGCTAGGTTGTGACTTTTTGACTGTACCGACTACTAACCAGCTTTTTCCTATCCTTCCGAAGGTGGTCATTGACGCGCTATCCGAATCTTACGCATTTTATATCTGGAGCAACATAGATGAGCAGCATGACGCCATACGGATAATAACGTCATGGGCTACCCAACAAAGTACAGTTTCCCAGTTCAACAAGGATTTTACGCGGATTTACGAAAATTATTTGCCCATTAGATAGACCACATGGATACATCTTATTTACTGATTCTCCACTCCTATTATCGTTGGGTTGTTTTGGCGGTTATGGTTATGCAGGGCTGCTGGCTGTTAGTACATCGCAGTAAGCGAACTATATTTAGTCGACGACATTTTATGATTTTGTTGGCTTGCACTATGCTCTACAATGTACAAGGAATCATCGGTCTGCTCCTTTACTGCCATAGCCCCTTAGTAAAAGGATTTTTAGCTGATTTTGGAGCTGGCGTCAAAAACAGACAGCTCCGATTCTTTGGAATGGAACATATCACCATGATGTTGCTCGCCCTTATTTTTATCAATATCGTCACACTTTTCTGTTGGCGTAAAATCGGGCAACAACAAACGTTCGCTACTATTTCGAAATGCTATCTGTGGATCTACCTCATGATCCTCGCGTCCATACCATGGTCATTTTCACCGCTAACAAGCAGGCCGAATTTTCGTTAAATATTTTTCGACGGCTATTCTTGACGGTGGACATACCGAACAAAACCGACTGATGCTTTGTCGTTAAAATTTTACAATACAAATCGGCTAGCAGCATGCGTTTTTCTGTACTTTAGCGCATCTAATATTATATTATTAACTTCCACATGCGTAAACTATGCACCATTTTACTGGTAGGATTGCATTTTTTGGCATCCGCACAGGAACAAAAAGAAACAAATAGAGCTAATTACACTCTTGCGGCCAAATTCTCACCTACAAAATTGCAAACAATGATTTTTTCCACCGAAGTTAAACCGGTTTGGATTAATCATTCTGATAAATTCTGGTATGAATACCGAACTTCAACTGGAAAGAAATGGTATCTCGTGGATCCACAGTCCAAATCGAAGCAATTGCTGTTTGACAATGCTGATCTAGCAGCTCAAGCGACACGCATCGTCAAAAATCCGTTTGACGCACAGCACCTGCCTATTGAGAAGCTCGAATTTACCGATGATGAGACCCGGATACGTTTTGAGCTCCGAAGTACAAAAGATACCATCAAAACGAAAGAAGAGCTTGCCAAACTCAAAAACAAATCGGACAGCTTAAAAAAGAAAGTATTTTTCTTGGAGTATGATTTGCGCAATAAGCAACTGAAAGAAATCGATGAGCGTTTAAAAGAGAAACCGATCCCCAACTGGGCAAGTTTTTCTCCCGATACCTCGCGCATCTTTTTCGCCAAGAACTATAACCTGTATTGGATGGATCGGGAGAATCTGGAAAAAGCGCGCACGGATGATAAAGATTCGACCATTGTCGAACATCAAATTACGACCGACGGCGTACAATACTACGCGTGGGGAGGAGATCAGTACAGCACCACCACTGGAGGCGACAACGAAGATGAAGAAACTAAAAAGAGGCAGCCCGTACGTCTTTTGTGGTCTCCGGACGGCAAACATTTTGCACTAACGCGCAAAGACAATCGACATCTAAATCCGTTATGGGTGATCAATCACGTCGGGTTGAAACGTCCTACCTTAGAGACCTACAAATATCTCATGCCGGGCGAAACCGATTCTACGGAAGCCGAACTATATGTATTTGAAGCAGGGACATTAACGCCAAAACGAATTGCCGTAGACGCTTTTAAAAACCAAACAATCGGCATCTACAATAAGGACGTCGACAAGTCCAGTTTTAAGGGGAAACGGTTTATAGGCTATTGGTTGGGCGATAATAATGTATTTTATATCAATAGATCGAGTCGTGACCTGAAACGCATCGATATTGTTGCCGTGCATGTCAATGGCCACATCCAGCCTGTCGTTAAAGAACGGTCAAATGTATATCTTGATGTCAAGAAACCCTATTTTATCCACGAAGGCAAGCAATTTATACATTGGTCGCAACGTGATGGCTGGGGACACTTTTACCTATATAACAGCGATGGGACATTTATACGTCAGTTGACGTCTGGCGAATACAACTGTAACGACATAACGGGGTACGATAAAACCACGCAACGCTTTACGTTCACTGCCAACGGGAAAGAAGCGAAAGAAGACCCGTATTACTTGCATCATTACAGCCTGAGTATCAGCGGTGGGAAACCGAATTTATTGAATCCAGGAAATTTCGATCATCAGGTAGAAGCAAGTGAAAGTGGCAAATATTTTATAAACAACGCTTCTCGCGTCAATAGCAGCCCTAGCTCTGCGCTATACACCTCCACCGGAAAATTGATTATGAAGTTAGAAGAGGCAGATTTATCTTTACTCTTCGCGGCGGGATACAAATTTCCCGAACCTTTCACGGTAAAAGCTGGCGATGGCATTACGGATCTGTATGGAGTTATGTACAAACCTTTCGATTTCGATTCGACGCGTGTTTATCCTCTTGTTGAATACGTATACCCCGGACCGCAAACGGAGGCTGTAAATAAAGCCTTTGGCAGAAGCATGGACCGTATCGACAGGCTTGCACAAATGGGTTTTATTGTCATAACGGTGGGCAATCGTGGCGGGCACCCTTCTCGCTCAAAATGGTACCACACCTATGGCTATGGCAACCTGCGGGATTACGGTTTGGAAGATAAAAAGGTAGCCGCCGAACAACTTGCAGACAGACATCCATTTATCGACATCACACGAGTGGGCATAACTGGACACTCCGGTGGCGGATTTATGTCTACAGCAGCAATGCTGGTGTATCCAGATTTTTTTAAAGTTGCCGTCTCCGGAGCCGGAAATCATGAAAACAACATATACAACCGCTGGTGGAGCGAACGACACCACGGTGTATTGGAAAAAATAGACAGCAAAGGGGATACAACATTTACCTATCAGATCGAACGGAACACCGAACTCGCCCGAAACCTCAAAGGGAAATTACTGATTGCGACGGGAGACATTGACAACAATGTGCATCCGGCCAACTCCATCCGCATGGTGGAAGCGTTGATCAAAGCAAATAAAAGATTCGACTTTCTATTGCTTCCCGGTCAACGGCACGCCTTCGGAAATATGACCGAATATTTTTTCTGGAAAATGGCCGACTATTTTTCGGAACACTTGCTTGGCGACTCGAAGATCGATCAGGTTGACCTTACAGAAATAAACCGGGAAACTCCATTAAAAAAATAAAAACTACAGTTTGAGGCCATTCGACAATGGCCTCTACTATTTCGACATCTTTGCGTAGGACAAGAAATTATCTTCGCGTTTCCACAAGTTGATCATAGTTTATACATTTGCTTATAACGTACTGTAAACTTAAAAAACTATGAAAATCATTAAATTTATCATCTGTCTGTTGTTCGGATTGATGTTTATCAACGCCGGTCTTAACAAGTTTTTCCTGTATATGCCCATGCCAGAACTTACAGCTGAACAAATGGATCTTTACCAAGCATTAGGCAAGCTGAAATGGATTACCCCCTTGACTGGAATTGTCGAAATATTGGGCGGATTATTGTTTATTTTTCCGAGAACACGTGCGCTCGGCGCTATTGTCATTCTGCCCGTTATGGTTGGGATCGTCGCACATAATGTTACCTTTGAGCCTAGCGGACTCTTAATCGTCATTCCTTTGCTTTTAATTAATCTTTGGATCATCTTTGACAACTGGTCAAAATACCAACGAATGATTAGAGCCGATTAAAGTAAACGTAGCCGCTAAACGGATAGGACGTCTGTCATTTCTCGAAGAAATGACAGATTATATCTTTTTTCAAACAAACTGGAAATCAGATACTAACAAATCTAAGCCTTATAAATTTTCGGGAAACGATAAATCAGGCCTATTTTTTTGTCAAAAAAATCCTATTTTGATAAAGAATTTAAGCTTGTATTGAGACAATGAACTATGCCGATTTAGAACAATTATTTTACGAGGGAGACATTGAACGTTGTATAATAGACGGCGAACAATACCTGAAAGAGTCTCCAGAGAACACCCAAGTTCTCTTTTTATTGGCCACTGCATACCATGATATAGTCTTTCAAGATGGCCCACAGATTGTTTTCGACGCTATCCAGAACTATACAATCCCTTATTTACGTCGGATTCTATCGCTAGATACAACGCACAAACACGCGCTGTTTAGCATACTGGACTATCCCTTGGGCAACCAACTGGCTCTGCGAAATAACGGTCATCACCAAACGCACATCACCCGGCAGAACGCCGACGAATTCGTGATATATGCTAACCATCTTATCGAAACGGACGATCTTTTCGTAGACGGCTATGATTTTCTTTGGAAAATCTATGAAGGTCTGGACGAGCCCGAACGTCAGATTTTAGTCGCCGACGGCGCCATGTCTGCTATTCGTGACAGATTCCAGAACAATCGCGAACTAAGGGATAAACACACGTCGTACTTTTGGATTAAAAAGATCTACCTTCTTTCGGAGCTGCCAGCCTTTGATAATAAGGAGCTGCTGCCTCTTATTACCGAAGTGTTGCCATCTTTTGTAAGCTATCAGGAAAAGCATTTTGTAGATCTAGCAGAGCTCGCCTGGTCGCAAAACGACCTTGACTTGGCCCTAAAGATTCTGCTTGTGTTGCTCGATTACAATGAGTCTACTTCGATTATCGTCGAACATTTCGCACGATGGTATGACCGACTTAATCGATCCATTTCCGAAGGATACCATCACGAGGACATGTATTATTTCCAACTGATGATCGAACGCAATTACGCTGGAGCGGTGGGTATTGCACCTGATTTTTATTACCATCACGCCCACCAGATGATCCGTCAGTTTCCCGAGTGTTATTACGGGTATCATTTTGTAGGAACTTATTTGTTCGAAAATTCGGAATATGAAGAAGCGATTCCCTATTTTAAAAATGCGTTGGACCTACTTCCGGCCAGTATCACTGCTCGTCGCTATATCGAGAGCTACATATATGTACACCACGCTGTACCAAGCGTCCCGGAAATGAAAAGTCATCCAAAGGAGCTATACGACGATGCCACGTACTTGGATGACTTAGCCGACGAAATTGACATCCCAGAGCTTCAACGCGATCTGCTGTTAGCCAGACTAGCATTCTATGAACAAAGTTACCATGGATTTCACCGATATTTTGACCAAAACGAGTTCCAAAGCTTCTATGCAAGCGATTACCATCAATTTGCTATGTGTTGTAACAACCTTGCCATTGTTCACGAAGCCTTAGAAAACTATATACCGGCTATGTCTTTAGCCGAGGAAGGTTTACGTTATGCCGATTTTTGGGAGCTTCATGCGACACATGTCGAAACATTAATCAAGGCCAAATGTTACGAACAAGCCAAAGCAGCGTTAGATCGGTATTTTGAACACTATGAAGACGAAGAAGTCCCTGTACTAAAACATCTCATTTTCATGGCTAATCGTCTTGAAGTGAATTATTATCTGTACGCCGATCAGGAGACTTACGAAGATGCTAAGATTTTACTTAACCAGGTTTATGATTACGGCGTGGCTAATTCAGGTATGGACAACTATGATTACCAAGACTTTGAAGCCGCCAAAACTGCCATACAGGCAATATACTTTCGATGTATTGAAAAACGAACTAATGCAGAAAAAATTGCCATTTTCGAAAAGCATGCAGCCCGCTATCCTCATGAGGCCAATCCCCAGTACATGCTCATGCAGCTGTACCATGACACGGCTCAGTATGCTTCATGTAATAAAGCCGCCCACGTCTATTTGAAGAACAAACCTGCTTATTTATTGGACGCATTCGATAAGGCTAGGACAACCCATTTTATCCTCAAGACGCACTTACTTTGTAAAGAATATCAACAAGGACTTATCGTCTACGAGGAGAATTATCGAATGATGCGTGATGTTTTGTCGGATAATGATTATATTACCTGGCTTTACTATGTGATTGAGCTGAAGTTCGCCCTTGAATTAGAAGAGGAAGTGTACAGCCTCATCCGTGAGTACAAAGGCATTTATGCACGACTTAATTGGAGCTATGACAAAAACATGGAAAAGGTTTATCTACTCGAAGCGCAGACGCTCTATAAAGAAGGTCGTCTGAAAGAGGCTCACGCTGTACTCGATAAGATACTTTACTATACGAATCATAATCCTGTAGCAGACATCTATAAAAAGCAATGGAAAAAGCCTGGTTTCTTTTCGAAATTCGGCTTTTAAAAAGATAGCGCTTTTTCCATGCGCACATAGTCGATTTGGTTTTTGTTGAACGGCTGTCCTACGATAGATAATCCAAATTTTTCATAAAATGGTGCAGCGTCAATGCGTGCGTTGCACCATAATAGTTGGCCGTTCCAAATCTGTACAACATCTAACATCGCCCGCATGAGAGAAGAACCCACGCCTTGTTGCTGATGATCCGGTAGGACGGCAAACTTGCGAAATTGGTACTTGCAATCCTTTTCGAATAGAGAGACAACACCAATCAGCCGATGTGCATGATACGCCCCGAAATGCACAGCATCAAAATCCCCATCCACCTGTACGTCACGCAGGTGACCTTGAGGGTATAGAACTTGTTGTCTAATCCGCCACGTACATGCAGCAACAACCTGTTCTATCTGTACCTCTTTTTCCATCGTAGCTATTTACTGAATATATTCTCTAAAGAACGACAATACTTTGTTTTTATCGTAACTTGCACCGTTCTCTAATGTACCGCTCTCACGAACGGCAAGTACCTCACCGCTTTCGTCGAGTATAATAAAAAAAGGATATCCCAGTTTAGCTCCTTCTGGAGCATAGCGATTGAAAACGGCCTCATTTTTATTTTCCTTGGAATAATTGAGGTGGTAGTATAACAAACGATCATGAACCAGCTCCGCGATCGCCGTCTCCTCCTGTATAAAATTATGGAATCGAAGACACCATATGCACCAGTTGCCGCCAGCCTGTATAACGATTCGTTTATGCTCTTTTTGCGCAATGATCAGCAGGCTGTCTAAGTCGGCTTGGGCATTGGCCTCTGGATGGTACGGTTTCTCCAAATCTTTAAGTCCCGCTCCCGATACCTGCGCGCCGGCTGTGGTAGCTACAGCGATCAGCATAATACAACACATAGCCCATTGCAATCTTTTCATCATTTTTCTTCCCATTATGTTATCATGTTATGATGCAAAGGTAATACTTATTCTCAAATCACAGATCTCTACGAAATTAGTTGTCCGACTATCGTTCGGGATTTCATGCTGTTATAAGGCAACGCTTGACAACGCTGCAATGTCCGTATTTTTTTTTCTAGTCTTTTCCAGCTCGCGCACAAAATCCTTACCCCAATAATGAATATCAAAATAACGCACCTGATCATACAGGCGTTTGATCCGCGCTGCTCGTTCATCTTCGGACATGAGTAAGGCCTTTAACAGACCTTCCTTCATACTCTTCGCATCGTATGGATTGGTTAAAATAGCGTAGGGTAACTCTACCGAAGCGCCAGCAAATTCTGATAAGACCAAAGCCCCTTTTCCGTTTAACATTCCCTGGACCGCTACATATTCTTTCGCCACAAGATTCAGACCATCACGCAATGGTGTAATCCAGGCAATATCACTCGTGGCATACAGCCTGACCACTTCTTCAAAAGGCAGCGAGCGATAAAAATACTGAATCGGCACCCAATCCATTGTCGAGAATCGACCGTTTATTTCACCTACGGCTCGATGTACTTCGTCGCGTATATCGTCATATATCCGCATCCCCTGCGATGGCGGTGTACAGATGTTGATTAGCTCTACTTTGCCCTGATATTCTGGATACTCTTCCAAAAACTCACCGAAGGCTTGTATCTTTTCCAACGGTCCTTTCACATAGTCTAGACGTTCCACTGATAGAATAGTGCTTATTTCTCGACCCGCATTCTTTGCCAAAGCCGCATCAATGTGTTTATGAATTTCTGCTTTGTTTAAAATACGTTCTACCTTTTCCATATTCACGCCGACAGGTTGTGCACCTAGACGGATGTGACGACCGTCTATTTCAATGATTTTTGTCATCTGGTCTACCCCCAATGCACAGCTATACGTTAGAAACTGCTTCGCTGCATTAATTTTCTTTACGACCTTGAATGGAGTGTGGCTCCGAAGCACGTCGATGAAATTCTCCACATAACGTGGTACGTGAAAACTAATAAAATCACACAATAACAAACTTCCAACAATGTCTTTTCGCCACGGAATAATATTAAAAATATCTGCCGCCGGAAACGATGTATGATGAAAGAATCCTATTTTTAAATCCGGGCGCAAGGGCTTTAAATACGCCGGAACCATCCAAAGGTTGTATTCATGAATCCAAATAAGTGCATCTTGGTCTGCTTCTTTCGCAATACGTTCAGCAAAGACACGGTTAATTTTCAAATAATGTTCCCAGTCATCGTGATTAAATTTAGCCTTGTCCACAAAAGAGAAAATCGTCGGCCAGAAGGCCTCTTTGGAAAATACTCGATAAAACTTATCGATATCCTCTTTCGATAAACTAATTGTTGCCGCAACAAGATTCGGATACTTTTCCTCGTCTATAAGTTCATTGGCTATTTCAGGGCGGTCTTTGTGCTGTACTTCCTCTCCTATCCACATCCCTGACCGTCCCTTTTCAAATAAGCCCAGTAAAGACGGGATAATACCATTTGGACTTCTAGGTGCTACACGAATTGATTTTCCATTGACGACTTCTTGTTCGAATGGAAGACGATGATAAACAACGACGAGCTGATTAGATCCCTTTTTGGTTTGCATGGACTTACGTCGACGAGCCAAGTCTGCATATTTTTGAAACCGTTCAAAATGGGATAACGATTCGATAATACCTCCCGCACCCGCTTCAAAAGCAGGATATACGAGTGGATTGTTTTGTGTCTTATCCAGTAACCCCTGCTCTGCTTTACCTACCACAACGCCTTTGTAGCCCGTTTCGTACAGTGACAAGTCGTTTAACGTATCGCCTGCCACCAACACACTATCGGCATCCATGTGCAATAACTCGACCAAGGCTCTAAGCGTACTGCCTTTATTTACTCCGCGTGGCAATATATCCAAATATCGGTCTACAGACGTGATCACATCACAATCAAAGCTTTCGGCAATTTCTTCGATACGGGTCAAATCCACTTCATTATCGTAGTAAAAAGAACAACGACGCTGTTGCGGGACTTCCTGAAACGTTACATCAGCAATTTCCAGCACCTTCGAACGGACACTATACGTGGATGGCCAACGGCTCTCGATCTCACCTTGAATCGGCTCTACGGATTCCAGGGTTAATCCGTTGACTACGGTAGCTCCTACATCTGCAATTATATAATTAGGCGTAGGAATCAGGGGATCATTAACTAACGGGATAACGGATTCGACTCCACGGCCCGTTACGAAAATCAATTGGATATCGGGATGTTGCTTGATAAGCCGGTACAGGCGAAGCCTGTTTTCCATACTCCCTCCTAAAAATGTTCCATCTAAATCTGTCGCTAATATCATCATATTATATTTCGTTCTAATAGTTTAAATTCTGCAGCTACGGGCATATGGTTGTATAAGACCCGGTAAGCCGTATTTACAATAGGAAGATTTAATCCCAGCTCTTTTGCCGTTTGGAAAAGCCCTTTTGTCGCGGCATAACCTTCGGCTACCATCGACATGATTGTTTGGGTATGGTCAACACTGTATCCCCGGCCAATCAACTCGCCAAATGTGCGGTTTCGGCTATGTGCAGAATACGCTGTTACAAGTAAATCACCTAAATAACTTGAGCTCCCTATCCGACGTTCAGGAACGTGCAAGCTGCTTAACAGCATTTCCAATTCATGGATAGCATTCGAGGTTAGAACTGCCATAAAATTATCGCCGTAATTTAGTCCCTTTGCCATTCCACAGACCAGACCAACTACGTTTTTGAATATAGCCGCATATTCGATACCACACATATCTTTTGCAAGATTCACGTGTACATACCGGTTCGCAAAGCAGGGGGACAACCGTTGTAGTAGTCCTTCATTCGACGAACAAATAGTCATATATGTCTTTTTTCCCATGCCAATTTCCTCCGCATGACAGGGTCCCGCCAATATAGCTTGCCGGGACTCTTCTACAGAGAATCTATTGGCTATATACGCAGAAGGCAAGTTGTTTCCGTCTCCGACTGTCCCCTTGATGGAGGTGACGATATATTTTTCTCGAAGCCATTCGGCATCAATCAGATCACAAAGCGCAGGGAAATGTGCACTTGGAACAACAAAAAGTATGACGGCAGACTTTTGCAAGATGAACGGCAAATCGGTCGATGCCTCGAGATAGCGTGTGTCTAGCTTCACAAAATCAAGGTAGTCTGGATTACGTCCGGCCGTGTTGATCGCATCGACCTGTTCTTGTCTTCGCAAATACCACGATACGTTCGTTTGATTGTCTGTCAATATCTTCACTAAAGCGGTAGCCCAACTGCCACCACCAATCACACTAATTTCTGTCAAAACGCTCTAGTTTTATAAAAAACAGTAGGTTTTCTGTTTTATAATTATCTAATACGATACAAAGATAATAAAAATAAACTAATAAGCAAAATAAAGATTCTTTCTTTATATGGAATACTGTCGTTATGACCGGAAAATGACGTGAAATAACCCGCCAAAATCCCGATCGTGCTGTATGAAAAATTATCTTTGCATGGCAAAAAGAAAGATTGCTTTTTATGAACGGGACACGGAAAACGAATAAATCGGGCAAGTTGGTGATCATGAGTTTAATCGGCGTCTTCATCGTGTTGTTAGTAGGAAGACAATTTCTGCTCGATCAAACTACTGAGATAGATCCCCCTGCACCGTCGCATTTTCCAAACCGTTTCGATCGGGATCGGGCGACAGTACAACGTGCATCCTTGGGAAAAATGTTGTTTCACGATCCCTTACTCTCCTTACATCAACAGATCTCTTGCGCTTCTTGCCACCAACAAGCTGCTGCTTATGCCGACCCAGGAAAATCAACAAGTACAGGCGACCTATCTGTCAAGACCGAACGAAACTCGCCCACTTTGGTCAATTTGGCTTGGAAAAAGCAATTTTTCGCCGACGGACGCGCCACCAAATTAGAAGAAACCATAGAGAATGCCGTGCTCGATCCGAAGGAGTTAAACAGCGATTTTGACTGTATTATCATCCCCCGTATCCGTAAGAACTCCTTATATTCACAGAAATTTCGACGTTTATTTGGAAACCGAACGATCCATAAAGATGACATCATTTTAGTCTTGACAGACTATTTACGCACACTTAACTCATTTCATGCTAAATATGACGAGGTAATGCAGGGAAGAGCCCAATTTACTACACAGGAAAAAGAAGGGCTGGAAATCTTTACTGCCGCTTGTCAATCTTGTCACGTTCCTCCTTTGTTTCACAGCCAAGGACTGATTGCAAGCTGTCGGTCGGGAAACCAAGACATAAATGCCCTCGTAGCGCCCACTCTCCGAAATATTGAATTTACAAGTCCGTACGGTTATACAGGTGCATACCCACGTTTGGATAGCTTACTGATTGTACATGAGATACAGTGGGCTGGATCTTCTTATCCAAGAACCGTGAAAGAAGTTGCCGCGCTAAAGGCCTTTTTGTATACGCTTTCGGACCACAGTTTCACTTCCAACACCGCTTATTGACTTACCTACTGCTTGATAATGGTAATCCGAAGTTGATAAGGAGGTTGTCTCGTTGTATCGCTGCTCGAGTGAGGGTAGGGTTCTAACGCGTTCATGCGCAACATATATTCGTTAAATCTTTGCATCGTTTCATATCCTTTCGCTGGTAATGCAGTCGTCGCTAGTCGGAGTGTCTGCGGTCGAGTATAAATTCCCATAACGGATACCTCAACGGCAGCTACTCCAGCCCAAATACAGTGCATTCCCTTAGGACAACGGCTATCTTCCAACACATGAGTAAATGTAACATGAATGCCCAGCGGTTTCAGAAACTGGGTTTGGCCGAGGTTTAGCAATATGTCGGTGCTGTCCAACGCTTCTTTTGCTCCAGACGCTGATCCGATCGGGCGGTGGGTTCGACAGGCCATTGTCGCAAATATGAGCAAAAATAGATAGAATATCCTCCGCATGCCTATGTTCTTCTTTTCGTACGAATCTGCAAAATATATTTCTATTTCAAAAATATATTCCTATACTTGTAACGTATACTTTAGGGGTGTCTGCATGGCAGGCTGAGATTTTACCCTTGGAACCTGATCTAGTTCATACTAGCGTAGGGAAAAGTAAGATGCTTCTTTTGGGCTATTCAAAATAGCTTGTCTATAGCATACCTAAAGTACGTTTATTACAAATTTTAGGTTATGCAAATAAAAATCAACGATCAACTTCATTATCTCAATGAGCCGTATCCCGTCTATTTACAGGATGTTTTGGATATGCTTGTTCCCGATCTCAGAGCAAAAGGCGTTGCTGTCGCACTCAACCAGCACGTTGTGCCTCGCGCATTGTGGCCGCAAACACGCATTCCACAACCGGCAGAACTAGTTATTATCACCGCTACTCAAGGCGGCTAACATCTTTCATCATGAGACAATACACCAACGAAAACTCCGTGATCAGCACAGATCCCCTACCAAACGCTCGGAAGGTTTATATTCCGGGCCAACTCTTCCCTATCGAAGTCGCTATGCGTGAGATCGCCCTACACCCGACTCGTTTAAGCAAGGGAGGCATAGAAGAGAATCCGCCGGTAACGGTCTACGATACGTCGGGGCCTTACACGGATGTAAATAAATCGATTGATGTAAGGCAGGGCATCGCGCGTATACGCGAATCATGGATCATGCAGCGGGGAGATGTAGACGAGCTTCCTGAAATTACGTCGACGTTTGGAAAACAACGACTCGCAGATTCAACCCTTGACGAGCTCCGGTTTCATTATCAACATCGGCCAAAGCGGGCAAAAGGAGGAACGAATGTTACGCAATTACATTATGCCAAACAAGGCATAATTACTGCCGAAATGGAATATGTCGCGATTCGTGAGAATCAGCGCATGACCACATGGAACGAACAGCAGCAATCGCTACAGCAGCAACATCCCGGGAACAGTTTTGGTGCCAACACGCCAAAAGGAACAATCACGCCTGAATTTGTTCGGCAAGAAATTGCCGCTGGACGGGCGATCATACCAAATAACATTAATCACCCCGAAAGTGAACCCATGATTATCGGGCGAAACTTTCTCGTGAAAATCAACGCGAACATTGGGAATAGCGCCGTTACGTCGAGTATCGAAGAAGAAGTAGAAAAAGCAGTATGGGCTTGCCGATGGGGTGCAGACACTATTATGGATTTATCGACAGGGAAGAATATTCACGAAACCCGAGAATGGATCCTACGGAATTCGCCAGTTCCGATTGGCACGGTTCCGATCTATCAAGCTTTAGAAAAAGTAAATGGCGTCGCGGAGAATCTTACATGGGAAATCTTTCGCGACACGCTGATCGAACAAGCAGAGCAAGGAGTTTCTTATTTCACTATTCATGCCGGTGTATTGCTGCGTTACATTCACCTAACCGCCTCGAGGGTCACGGGAATTGTCTCGCGAGGTGGCTCCATCATGGCAAAATGGTGTCTCTTTCATCACCAAGAGAATTTTCTGTATACTCATTTTGAGGAGATATGCTCCATTATGAAACAATACGATGTCGCGTTTTCACTAGGTGACGGCTTGCGCCCGGGATCTATCGCAGACGCCAATGATGCAGCCCAATTTGCTGAACTGGAAACATTGGGAGAGCTAACAAAAATTGCCTGGAATCATGATGTGCAAGTAATGATCGAGGGTCCCGGACATGTTCCCATGCACCTTATTAAAGAGAATATGGACAAACAGTTGGCTGCATGCGACGAGGCTCCTTTTTATACGCTTGGTCCGCTCACAACCGACATTGCCCCAGGCTACGACCATATTACATCAGCTATCGGCGCCGCCATGATCGGCTGGTATGGTTGTGCGATGCTGTGCTATGTAACACCAAAGGAACACCTCGGTTTGCCCAATAAAAAAGACGTGAAAGACGGAGTAATCACTTACAAAATTGCAGCGCATGCAGCCGATCTTGCCAAAGGACACCCAGGTGCACAATACCGGGATAATGCATTAAGCAAGGCGCGGTTTGAGTTTCGTTGGGAGGATCAGTTCAATCTTTCTCTGGATCCTGATACTGCCCGTGAATTTCACGACGAAACGCTTCCTGCAGATGGAGCAAAAGTGGCCCATTTCTGTTCGATGTGTGGTCCAAAATTTTGTTCAATGAAAATTACACAGGAAATTAGGGACAGCGTAGCAGATGGCCTTCAGGAAAAATCGGCAGAGTTTGTGCAACAGGGTAAGGAAATTTACCTGTAATTTAATGGTTGTACCATGCGTATCATCACTCTAGACAGTTTTGTCTACAACGAAATTTACATATTGCGCCGGCTCCTCGAATGGCCGGATATATATGTTCATATCCGAAAACCGAACCTGGCAGAAGTAGATTTTGTTCGATACCTCTCGGCGTTCACGCTGTGCGAACGTCGACGTCTCGTCCCACATCAACACCATGCAGTGGCGAGAGATCATGGCGTGGAGCGTATACATCTGTCGACCCGTTTACGAAAGGGCTACAACGGTTTACTTCCAAACAATTGCTATTCAAGCACCTCTACACACAGTTGGGATGAATTCAATAAATTGCCCCCCATATTTTCGGCAGCATTTGTCGGCCCGGTGTTTCCGAGTATTTCAAAAAAGGGGTATGGCATTTCAAAACAGATCCCCTGCTCGGGGCGTACAAATTTCGCCACCTTGGCCATTGCATTAGGGGGAATCCAAGCATCTTCTATAGCTGACCTTCGTCACGCAGATTTTGATGACATCGCCTTATGTGGCGCGCTTTGGCAGGCGAACGCCCCACTTCTCGAAGCGAAACGTTGCTATGCACAGCTTCCTCTTTCTAATCAACCTTTACGTAATGACCCTTATGAAAAATTACAGTAACCTCCAATATATATCTTCAGGAGATACTCCAGAAGCCCATTTTGACCATATTATGCAGGCGCTACAACGGGGCGTCAATTGGGTACAGCTTCGGATAAAAAATGCACCTTTTTCCGTAACGCACGATCTTGCATTACGTGTGCTGGAGCTGAAGCAACAATACAATTTCACTTTCATTATCAATGACTCCCCTATTTTAGCTAAATCCGTTCATGCGGACGGCGTACACCTCGGATTGAACGACATGCCTGTTACGGAAGCCCGCCATCTACTAGGACCAAATAAAATTATTGGAGGCACCGCTAATACGTTGTCGGACGTCTTAAAACGTACGGAAGAACAGTGCGATTACATTGGCCTAGGTCCGTTCCGACACACAGAAACTAAAAATAAACTCAGCCCAATTCTGGGGCTCGGAGGATATGCGCATATCATTCAGCAGATCAAGCACATTCAGCATCCTCCCATATTTGCTATAGGAGGTATATGTGCCGAGGACTTACCAGCATTACGGCACATAGGCATTTACGGAGCCGCTATTTCCAAACATATTCAAATGCATTTCGAAAACGAAGGTCATATCGAAACATTAAAAAAACTGCTACATGAAAACTAAACTAAACATAGCGAATCGCTCATTCGATTCGCGCTTATTTTTAGGCACCGGGAAATTCGGATCATCCGCCGAACTCGGGGAAGCTATTCACGCCTCGGAAACGGAAATGGTAACTGTTGCTCTAAAGCGTATCGATATGGAAACAAACACCGACGAGATTCTCCAGCATATACCACGTCCCAATATTCAATTGCTTCCAAACACATCGGGAGCGCGCAACGCTCATGAAGCAGTCTTGGCGGCACAATTGGCCCGCGAGGCCATGGAAACAAACTGGATTAAACTAGAGATTCACCCCGATCCAAAATATCTTTTGCCAGATCCCATAGAAACGCTTCGTGCCTGTGAACTTCTGGCGAACGAAGGATTTGTCGTACTGCCTTATATCCATGCTGATCCTGTATTGTGTAAACGGCTAGAGGACGCTGGTACAGCGGCAGTCATGCCTCTTGGTTCTCCAATAGGAAGCAACCAAGGACTAAAAACCATCGAATTCTTGGAGATTATCATCGAACAAAGTTCTGTTCCTGTAATTGTAGATGCGGGAATTGGTACCCCTTCACATGCTGCGCGGGCAATGGAACTTGGAGCCGACGCGGTATTGGTCAATACCGCTATCGCTACAGCATCGGATCCGGCTCGGATTGCTCGGGCTTTTGCACTCGCCGTACTTGCCGGACGCATAGCTTACGAGTCGGGATTGCAACCGACTTATCGACAAGCCTCGCCAAGTAGCCCCCTGACGCAGTTTTTGACACATCCGAATGAACATGGAAAAATCATTTAAAGACGTCTTTGACCAGCATGAATGGGATACAATCGCGCGTAAAATCAGCGTGACGACATCCTCCGATGTCGAACATGCCTTAGCGAAAGAAAGGCTTCAGCTGTTTGATTTCCTGACTCTTATTTCTCCAGCCGCAAAGCCATATCTGGAACAGATGGCTCAAAAATCGCATCGCGTCTCTCTACGACGCTTTGGAAAAAATATGCAGCTTTACGCGCCGCTTTACTTGAGCAACGAATGTCAAAACATCTGTACCTATTGCGGGTTTAGTATGGACAATCAAATTAGACGACGCACCCTCACGGATGCCGAAATTATACTGGAAGCTGAAGCATTGCGCAACAGCGGATTTCAACATGTCTTATTGGTTTCCGGCGAGGCAAACCATACCGTCAACACGGCCTATTTTCTAAATGCCTTACGGCTCGTTAGCCCCATTTTCCCACAAATATCTATAGAGGTTCAGCCTTTAGACGTAGACGACTACCTCGCCCTTCGAAACGCTCACGTGAACGCTGTGCTTGTATATCAGGAAACTTACCACCAAGATGTTTATAAAAATTATCACCCAAAAGGTAAAAAATCAAACTTTCAGTATCGTTTGCAAACACCAGACCGCATCGGTCGTGCCGGTATGCACAAAATCGGACTCGGTGTATTATTGGGGCTGGAAGATTGGCGGGTCGATAGCTTTTTCAACGCATTGCATATCGACTATTTGCAGCGTACCTACTGGAAAACTAAGTATTCGGTCTCGTTTCCCAGACTTCGTCCCGCCGAAGGAGTCGACGCACCCAAATTCAATATGAACGATGCCGATCTGTTGCAACTGATCTGTGCTTACCGCCTTTGGAACCCGGACTTAGAACTGTCCCTATCCACTCGTGAACATGAAGTTTTCAGAAACCATGTCATCCCTTTGGGTATTACTTCCATGAGCGCAGGATCTAAAACCAATCCAGGAGGATATGTGGTCGAGCCTACATCACTAGAACAGTTCGAAATCAGCGACGACCGCCCCGTCGAAATAATTGTCCAACAAATAAAAGAAAGCGGTTATCAACCAGTCTGGAAGGATTGGCAGCCCGAATTTATAGGAAATTAAACATATGAAACTAACGAGAGCGCAAATCATCCGCTATAAAAAACACATTTCTCTACCCGAGATTGGCCTCGAGGGACAATGGAAACTGAATCAAGCCAATGTCCTTCTTATCGGGGCTGGAGGTTTAGGATCTCCAATCGCCCTATATTTGGCTGGGGCCGGCATCGGAAGAATCGCATGCATGGATTTTGATCGCGTGGAAGTCGATAATTTACACCGACAAGTGGCGCATACAGAAAAAACGGTTGGTATGCCTAAGGTATATAGCCTGCAAAAACAACTTCAACAATTGAATTCGGATATCGTATTTGAGCCGATTCAGGAAAAGGTAACCGCTGCCAATATCGCCCAATATATAGCCGACTACGACGTTGTCATTGACGGTTGTGATAATTTTGAGACACGATACCTTATTAATGACGCCTGTGCCAAACAGCAGAAGCCCTTGGTGTATGGAAGCGTCTTGAATTTCGAAATTCAGATGGCTGTTTTTAACCACAAAGGATCGAAGGATTTACGAGCAATTTTTCCGGATCCTCCCCACCCCGACGATGTGCCCAGCTGCGACCTTAACGGCGTCATGGCTAGTACGCCCGGCGTGCTCGGGCTGATGATGGCACAGGAAACTTTGAAGGTTGTTTTGGATTTGCCTTGTCTGCACAATCAATGGTTACTAGTGGATACGCTCACCTGGAATAGCACAAAAATATATTTCTGACAAATCGGCCAGCAAAAAGACAATTCACCAAAATTTGAACAAAAGGCGGGGGGATGTATCTGTTTTTATTTTTAATGCGTATATTTAACGCATCCTATTGGCTTATTTATGTTTACGAAACTAATCGCGATAGACGATCAAAAAATTGGAACGGTACATTTCTATGCTTTTGTTGTAAAAATCGATCATGATGAAGTGGGATTTGCCTTATTCATGAATAACTTACCTTCCCCCCTATTGTATTTTAAAAAAGAAGGCAAAGATCACGTTAATTTTAAGATCGATAATGAGCTTTTCCTATGGATCGTAAAAAATAGTAAGTTTTCCCGTGATGAACGAAAACAGCTTTACGCAGATTTCGAGTTTTTCCTGCGGGCTATGGAACAACGCGCAAAAGCTTACCTGTTCAAAAATGCGCAGGTACAATATATATCCAATTCGCGAGACATTATTCGGTATAAAAACTACTACATCACTTCGAGTGTCGAACAGATAGAAGCGGTCTAACCCGTAGGATCGATAGGATGGTTAGGCAGTAGCTGTTACGTTTTTTGCACACATCTTTCATGGTGTCTGTAGATAAGGAGGTCGTGAAAAGATCTCCAACGACATCAATATGACGCCTAGGAAGGCGGCTTACACACGTTGATCCTCCAACACACACAATCGTTTGCGTTCCCCTGACCCATCTGAGCTATAAAAGGATTTAGTATATTTGCATCATACGAAATGTAGGAATTTATCGATAACGGTCTGTGTTGTCTGTTTTTTTTTAGCCATGTAAATCTAATCCAAAGACCTCACAGGTAAAACGTAACAAATAGTTAACACGAACGTTAAGTAAATTTATTCATAAAAAATACATTACCGCTATTTTTACGCCCTGAGGGGTGTGCTAAAAAGCGGAAATCAAATGAAGAACTTACGACAAGCTTATCTATAGGTAAGCATTGTTTTTTGCTCCTTTTGGAAAAGTACGGATAGTATGCAGGAACTGATCGACAGACTTCGCGACGGCGATGAAACAGCATTTCAAATGTTTTTTTACCAACATAAGGATGCTTTATACAACTACGCCCAACTCCATTTACGAGATGAAGCGGTAGCCGCCGATGTTGTGCAGGAGGTCTTTATCAAATTTTGGAATCATGTTGAGCACGTCGATCCACAACAGAATGTCCGTGCATATTTATACACCATTGCTCGACATACCGTATTTGAGGAGCTAAGAAAAAGGCTTCAGTTTCAACATTACGCTGATTATGCCCTACACCATATCGCAGCGTGCGTAAACAACAATGAGGAAACGGTATATGTGCACGATCTCGAAAAATTATACCAAGAGGCTATTGCCCGTCTTCCTGAACAGCGACAGAAAATATTCCGCCTCAGTAAACTCGAACATTTAAGTCACGATGAAATCGCAGATCTTCTGCAGATCTCCAAAAACACCGTGCGCGATCAACTTGTGAAAGGAAATAAATTCGTGAAAGATTATATTCTCAAACGCTCATCCTTTCTGACCCTTGCTCTGCTCTTTATTGAAATTTTATAATTTTTTTCTGATCGGATCGTCTTTCGAGCGTCGTCGTCCATATATATTCCAAACGGACTGATTGTATGCAAACGGACAAATTTCAATTTCTATATCAAAAATACCTAAAAGGACAATGCACACCTTCAGAATTTGAAGCGTTCAAGCTCTATTTCTTACAAAGTGCTGAGCCCCATCATTTGCATGCGATTGAAGAAATAGATGCACTTCTGGATCAAGAGCTCCTCCTAGACAAACATCGATCGGATAAAATGTTGGTCACTATCCTTGCCACGCGCCGTCGGAAAAAAACTCGCCCTTTGCGCATGTACATGAAATACATAGCCGCCGCCTGCGCACTCTTGATCGTGTCCTTGGGCGTTCACTATTATCAATACACCCGTATAAAGCTTCCGATCTACAAAAACTGCAGTTCGGCCGTGCAGCGTTTCGCCCTTCCCGATGGGACTACGGTTTATTTACGGCCGAACGCAACCCTAGAACAATTAACCTCTTTTATGGGAAACGACAGTATCCGTAGTGTCCGTTTGGCCGGGGAAGGATTTTTTTCCGTCTACAAAAATAAACAACAACCTTTTATCGTACATGCCTTAAATGGGCTATCTGTACGGGTGTTGGGAACACGTTTTCACGCCGATTTTCGCGAACAGGAAACCTCTGTGGTTTTGACGGAAGGTTCTATCTTGGTGAATGCGGCCCAACATCAGGTAAATTTACGGCCAGAAGACCGATTAACCTACGATGAAAAAACAGGGAAATTGCAGGTTCAAAAGGTGGACACGCTCCTATACACGGCTTGGATAGATCATCAGTTATACTTCAACGATCAAACACTGGATCGAGTATTGCAGCGACTTCAGGAGGCTTATCCAGATGAGCAACTTCGCCTCCGTTCATCCTATCAAACACTAAAATTTACAGGGTATCTTCCTACAAATGATCTGAACCGTGCAATAGAGATATTGCAACGCACATTCGCAAACCACAACTTAACAATTATAAAATACGAATGAAAAAACAATCGTTAACCTTTGCGTTAGCTCTTGCCTTGACGGTGGGATCTCCCCATCTCGCACTAGCTAGCGGATTCTCCATAGAGAAGAATCAAGACAAAAACATCACGGAAGTGTTGAAACTTTTGGAAAAACGCTTTGGCATCCATTTCAATTATGAGTCGGGATTAAAGCATCTAAAAATTAAAAACGATTTCAACGTCAGCGCATTACAACGGAACGACATCGAAAAGTTCGTCAAAGATGTAACCCTAAATCAGATTCAGATCGAAAAAGTGGGCAAGCATGCGTATATCATCCGACGAGATCAACACGCAGCGTTGTCTTCCAACCTCGTATCTAAAACAAAGATTGCCCAAGGTAGCGATCAGCAGCAGCTATTTGGCGGAACTGTAGTCGATGCGTCCACTGCCGAGCCGATCATTGGCGCGACCGTTCGTTTACACGCAAGTAATTCATCTACACAAACGGATGAGCTGGGCAGGTTCTATTTTGAAAACGTAGGTTCTGTACACGTTACATTCAGCGTCTCCAGTGTGGGTTATCTCCCTCAGGAGATTGTTGCCAGCAATAATCAAATCATTCGTTTGATTAAAGATGATAAAGCCTTGGAAGAAGTAGTTGTCACAGCATTAGGTATTAAACGCGAAAAAAAGGCCTTAGGATATGCCGTTCAGGATATCAAAGGAGACCAATTGCAAAAAGTCAAAGGTGTAGACATTGGAACAACATTAACCGGAAGAATCTCTGGTTTGCGAGTATTCAATAGTACAGAGTTCAATACGACGCCGAGCATTTCTCTTCGGGGCAAAACTCCCATTTTAGTTATTGACGGCGTACTATATGAGAACATGAGTTTACGAGATATTCCAGTCGATAATATTGAAAACATCGCTGTGTTAAAGGGTTCTACAGCCGCGGCTCTTTACGGCGTAGATGGTGCTAATGGTGCTATTATGGTGACGACGAAAAAAGGGTTACAAGAAAAAGGCGTCGAAATCGCGATAAGTAGCAATAACATGTTCTTTTCTGGATATTTAGCTCTACCTGATGTACAATCTTCCTATTCAGCAGGGTACGGCGGCAAATACAATACGGACGATGAAGTGTGGGGCGATAAGCTCGATATCGGCCGTATATATGCGCAGTGGAATCCGATCACAAAGCAGATGGAAGAAAGTGAATTGACATCTAAAGGTAAAAACAACTTTAAGAACTTTTTAGAACCGGGTTTTATTTCGAACAATGCCGTTAGTTTCACCAACCAAGGAGAGAATGGAAGTATCCGAACCTCGATCAATCACATTTATAACAAAGGTCAATATCCCAATACCAAATTGAATATGACCAATATTTCGGTTTCAGGCGAAACAAAAATTTCTGACAAGATAACGTTGGACAGTCGCTTCGGTTACAATCGACGCTATGCACCAAATGACTTTGGTGCAGGTTATAATAGTCAAGGTTACATTTACAATATTCTCGTCTGGACAGGTCCCGAATATGATCTCACTCAATACAAAGACTACTGGATTACCAAAGATCAACAACAAAACTGGCACTACCGAGCTTGGTACGATAACCCTTACCTATCGGCGTATGAAAAAATAAGTGCCGAATTAATCAACAAATTGAATGCAGCAGTGACCTTAAATTATAAAGTTAACGACTGGGCAAAGTTTATGATTAGAAGTGGTTATGACTATTACGGAAATACACGGGAACAAACTAACCCGATGGGTATTTACGGAACTCGTGGTGGCTATTCGGGCTATGACAACAGGGGAAAATATTGGTCAAACAAACAAGATGGTTTTTCGACGACTAACGACTTTATTTTCACGGCGAACAAAACATTGGGAGACTTTGCTATTGATGGTCTTGCTGGTGGCTCCATATTCTATCGACGGGACAATGCCATGACCGCATCTACTGTAAATGGTATTTATATTCCTGGCTTTTATTCGTTAAGAAACTCGGTCGGCCCTGTTTCTGCTACCGAATCCAAAATTAAGGAAATGCGCAGCGGGATATATGCCCGACTATCGCTATCGTGGAGAAACGCGCTATTTATTGAAGCGACAGGAAGAAATGACTGGGCATCTACATTACCTAAAGAACACCGGTCGTTTTTCTACCCTTCTGTATCAGGAAGCGTGATCATATCCGATTTATTGGCACAAAAACCTCACTGGCTTAACCTTTTAAAAGCCCGAGCTTCTTGGGCGGTCACCAAATTTTCGCCTAATCCTTACGACATCAACCAGGTTTTCTCGGTATCGTCTAATGTTTGGGACGGCCTCTCAACAGGATCTTATCCAAATTCCATAAAAGACTACTCCATCAAACCTTCGCAAGAAGACCTCTCCGAGTTTGGATTAGAATGGTCTTTATTAAACAACAGATTGACAGGTAACTACACGTTTTATTCAAGATGGGAGCATAACCGAAACGTGAATGCGACCATATCTGGTACTACTGGTTTTACATCGCGATTAATTAATAGTGGGGAAGAGTTCATGACGCGTGGACATGAAATCACGTTAGGTGGCATTCCTATAAAACGAGATAGATTCCAATGGGAGATCAGTGGTAACTTATCTCAAAACTTACGTTATTACCACAAGCTTGATCCGGATTATTCGGCAGATCAACTATACGTAAAAGTCGGCGAACGTACTGATCATTATGTGACACGCGACTGGGAACGGTCCCCAGATGGACAGATTGTCCATAATGCGTCGGGTATGCCGATTAGTGCTGTTCACGAAGCACGATTGTTTGGATATTCTGCTCCGAAATGGTTTTGGGGGCTTACCAATCAATTCCAATACCGTGATTTCTCTTTATCCTTTAGCATAGATGGACGGATTAAGGGACTTTCCTATTCAAACATGAATGCACGCTTATGGCAAACGGGTGCCCATCCAGATTCTGACACAGAAGCGCGCTATGAAGAAGTGGTTAACGGGAATAAAACATTCATCGGTGAAGGCGTAAAAATCATATCTGGGTCCGTAACGTATGACAAATACGGGCAAATTATTTCGGATGATCGTGTATTTGCGCCAAACGAGCAAATCGTATCGTATGAAAATTATTGGAAAAGGGCTTATTCTGGCACTCGAAATATTTGGGACGAAACGTTTATTAAGCTGCGAGAAGTTTCGCTCAACTATTTTGTCCCTTCTGATATAGCGGGTAGAATTAAAGCGAAAAAAGCGAGTGTGGGGCTCACGGGACAAAACTTATTCCTGTGGACAAAAGAATATCGATTCTCCGATCCAGATACGGGGTCTGAAGATCTAAATTCGCCCTCGATGCGTTATCTAGGTTTCAATATAAACTTAACTTTTTAAGTACCAACATTTAAGAACAAAACAATGAAGAGAATAATTAACTACGTTTTGATAGGCATTATCACGGTCACGTCTGCCTGTTCTAAATTTGATGAAATCAATAATAACCCAGAGGCTACCGACAAAGTAACTTCCGCCATGATCGCAACACGAATAATCATCAATCTTGCGAATCAACCCACCCAGAAATCATTTCTCCAGCCTTATATGCTTAACAAAAATATTGTTTGGACAGAATTCGTAGAGGGTTATCAATATAACGGCTTCGGCGCCGGTTCGCTCAGCTTCACAGCAATTAATGATGCGCATTTTATGATGGAATTCGCAACCACTGACAAGTTGGCGAAGTCCTACGAAGGTTTAATGTATTTTGCGCGGGCGGTTAAATTTTTTGAAGCTACCATGGATCTCGGAGATATCCCCTACACGGATGCGCTGAAAGGTGAAACAGACAAAAACTACTTTCCAAAATACGACACGCAAAAAGATGTTTTTTTAGGTATCTTACAAGAATTAGAACTTGCCGATCAGGCCTTCGCAACGGGAGAAAACTTCGCTGGAGATCCATTATACGGCGGCAGTACCGATCGGTGGCGCAAGCTCGTCAACAGTTATGCGCTACATGTACTGCTCCATTTGAGCAAAAAAGAATCGGATACCGATCTGAACATCAAGGCACGTTTTCAAACGATCATAGCAGAAAAGCCAATCTTTACATCGAACGCTGACAATTACGAATTGAAACGCACGGACAAAGCCGGACAAACCTACCCATTCTATAAAGTTGGCAACAATTTCACCATATATCCGATTGTATCCAGCGAAATTATTGACCGACTGAAAAGCAATGGCGATCGCAGGTTGTTTTATTATGCCAATCCGTCCGCCAAACGCATTCAAGAGGGAAAACTTTCTTCCGACTACGATGCTTATGTTGGAATAGATCCCTCGCTTGTGTATGATAACATATTGGCGATCAAAAATACGAATGATTACTGCAAATTAAACGACCGGTATACAGAAATCGCAGAAGGAGAACCTACGCAGCAGCTGTCCTATTCGCAATTATGCTTTACTATTGCTGAAGCGGCAGCTCGGGGATGGATCAATGAATCAGCAGTTGACTGGTACAAAAAAGGTGTAGATGCCTCCATGAAATTTATCTATGAAAACACCCCCAATACGAGCCAATTTCACCATGACATGCCATTAGATGCTGCATACAGAAACAGCTATGTAGCCGCACTTGGTGATAGCTTTCCCACAGGGTTGGAAGCGCGGATCGAGGCGATTATCACACAAAAGTATTTAGGCAGCTACTTGCAGTCAGAGTTCTCGACCTATTATGATTATCGCCGAACGGGCTATCCAAAATGGAAAATTAATCCGGCCTCTAGCTTAAACTCGGAAGCTCCAACGAAGATTCCGGTACGCTGGAAATACCCTTCCACGGAATTTAGTTATAATCCCGAAAATGTGGATGAAGCCGTTAGAAGACAATTTAACGGTGTGGACGACATCAATCAACCGATGTGGATATTGAAATAACAACTTAAAAAACTATATTGGGGCTGTGATATCGCTGACTGTTACACAGCCCCTTTATGGAGAAATACCGCATGGAAAGTAGAAGAGAATTTATAAAAAAAGCGGGGATGCTAGCCGGCAGCCTCGGCTTACTGAACAGTTTACCCCCAACCATTCAAGCTGCATTGAAAATCGACCCCGCCGTAGGATCCTCCTATCTCGATGCAGAGCATATTGTTTTGCTGATGCAAGAAAACCGATCATTCGACCACAGCTTCGGAAGCCTGAAAGGCGTTCGGGGGTTTAATGATAGACGGGCTGTCATGTTACCCGACCAAAAACCAGTATGGTTGCAGTCCTATAAAAATGGAGATACTTACCTCCCCTTTCGATTAGATATAAAAAATTCACATGCTGCATGGACACGGGATCTTCCCCACTCTTGGGAAAACCAGATCGGTGCTTGGAATAAGGGGAATTTCAACAACTGGCTCGAATGGAAACGTTCGGGAAACAAGAAGTATCGAGACTTACCGCTGACCATGGGCTATTACACACGTGCAGATATCCCCTTCTATTATGCCTTTGCCGATGCATTTACGATATGCGATCAGCATTTTTGTTCATCCATTACCGGAACAACCACGAATAGACATTTTTTTTGGACAGGTACTTGCGTTCCTGAAAAAGGAGCGAAACCATTGGTGCGTAACTCGGATATCTATTTCAACAGGATGGCGCGTTGGCAAACTTTTCCAGAACGTTTACAAGACGCAAATATCAGTTGGAAAGTATATCAAAACGAGGTCAGCATCCAAAACGAACTGATGGGCGAGGCTGAAAGCCTATTGGGAAACTTCACGGACAACAACTTGGAGTGGTTTGAGCAGTATCATATCCGATACAAAAAAAGCCATATCAACTTCTACAAAAAGCGAATAGAAGAGCTTCCGGTGGAAATAAGCGAGATCGAAAACGCGCTTGCGAGACGACCTGATCAGAAATTGCAACAGAAACTTCAACAAAAGCAACAACAGTTGGAGAGTTTTCGGAAAGAATACGAACAGTTTAACGAACTGAAATTCGAGCAACTGGACAACCGGAGTAAATCGTTACACCAGCGGGCGTTTCAAACCAATGAAAACGATCCAAATTACCACCGCATTGAGGAAGTGACTGTCGATGGCACATCGATTACGGTTCCCAAGGGCGATATTTTACACCAGTTCCGCCAAGATGTAAAAAAGGGGCAATTGCCTACTGTGTCATGGTTATGTGCACCTCAGCATTTTTCAGACCATCCTAGCGCGCCGATGTACGGGGCTTGGTATGTATCCGAAATTTTGCAGATCCTTACCGAAAATCCTGATATCTGGAAAAAGACCATTTTTATATTGAACTACGACGAGAACGATGGTTATTTTGATCACATACCGCCATTTGTGGCTCCCAAACCCGGAGACCCTTCTACAGGGGCGGCCTCGCCCGATCTGGATTACAGCAGCGAGTATGTCAGTAAAGAACAAGAGTTGGCTTACGGAATAGAACCGGAGTATGCAACAGAAGGTCCTGTGGGATTAGGCTACCGCGTACCACTTATTATTGCTTCACCTTGGACAAAGGGCGGATGGGTCAATTCAGAGGTATGCGATATCACATCCACAATCCAATTCATGGAGCATTTCCTGTTTAAAAAATTTGGCGTAAATGTATTTGAGGAGAATATTAGCAGCTGGCGACGCGCTATAACGGGCGACCTCACGTCTGTTTTTCGTACCTTTGAACCTAAAGAAAACACGTTGCCAAGCTTTCTAGACCGAAATACACAGATCATGCAGATCAATCAAGCGAAGGACAAGCCAGCACCTAATAACTTCAGAAAACTAACAGAAACGGAAATAGAGCAGGTTCGGCAAGGCCAGTCTATCCCTATCTCCCCAAAACAAGAACCCGGTATTAAATTTTCTACGGCTATACCCTACGAACTACACGTATACGAGAATCTCCAGCAACAGACGATCCAGCTGCGCTTCGAGAGCAGTACAAACTTTTTCGGCAAAAATGCACGAGGGGGAGCGTTTAATGTCTTTGCATATGGGTTTAAACCGGATCGGGCAAATTGGTCTTTCGCTTGCTCTGCAGGTAAATCGGTCTTGCATCAATGGTCCATATCGGATTTCGAAAACGATATCTACCATCTTGCAGTATACGGTCCAAATGGATATTACCGCGCCTATTATGGATCTTCACGTGAGGTGTCTCCCGAGGTGGAGTTACGCTATGATATACCACGGGAAACCCTTATCTTTCAGCTCAAAAATCCGTCCAACAAAACATTGGTACTGCATTTGACTGATGCATACCAAGATGGTTTCAACAAGCATATCACATTGCATGCACATGCTTTGAAAACTGTTGGGATCCCCCTGAAGAAACAAAATCGCTGGTACGATATTCAATTGACATTAGCGCGCGGATCGTTTCGCAGAAATTTTGCTGGTCGGCTTGAAAACGGGAAACATAGCGTCACCGATCCCCTTATGGCGTTGACACGTTAGCGTATGGTGTTTTCCCATACCGACAGCCTTCTTCGTTGGTATATTTTTCGACGAAGAAGGCTGACTTTTTTCTATGGCAATTGATGACCAAAATGCGCCACAAAACCCGTCATTAATGAGACTAATCAGATGGCGACATTTCTTATGAACCGCGCATAAAATCAGGAGGTTATATGCAGGCGGTAACCGAGAATCCCGTGAGAACCGACGGCTGTAACATACTGCCGTCGACGTGTGTTGTGGGGTTTACGATTTTAGCCTATAGCTTGCTGTGCATATCGTCGTGTCGGTGGTACTTGTCGTACAGTTTGATACACATGTAATGATACCTGCGGAATTGGCCCTATTATTTGCTCCAGCACTTGCTACATTCTTAATACCAGATTACCGAGAAAAGTAGCGAAAATCGGAGCAGACGATCAAACCTCGATGAACGCAAAAAGGCTTCTTTTCCAATAAAAAAATGACGCAACGAGAATCTAGCACAAATACAGCATAACGTACATTGGTTTGGTTAAACTGATACGGAAAACCTTCTCATTCTACGTTTTATTTTGTAATTTTGATTTGGCTTTAGGGGTATTCTGCGAAAGAATTGAGACAGTCCCTTTGAACCTGATTCGGTTGACACCGACGTAGGGAAAAGCGTTAGTTCATCTAGCTCAATTGTTCCGTAACCGTTCGGATCGTTCTCCTAAGCCCATTGTATTCAAAAAAGGAGAAACATAATGGAACATAGAATCATTCAACAACTACTTCAATTAAAAGCAGAAGCTCCTCTTGTTCACAATATCACCAACTTCGTCGTCATGAACAACACGGCCAACGCATTATTGGCGGTTGGTGCATCGCCGGTTATGGTGCATAGTCCGCGCGAGGTGCAGGACGTTGTACAAATCAGCCAATCGCTCGTAATCAATATTGGGACACTAAGTGAAAAATGGGCTGACGCCATGCTTATGGCGGCTGAACGAGCGAACCAGATCGGCTGTCCATGGGTACTTGATCCTGTTGGTGCAGGTATTTCGAGCTTCCGCAACGAAACGCTTCAGCAACTATTAAACTTGAAACCAACCGCCATACGTGGAAATGCGTCGGAAATTATGGCATTGGATAATTTCTCGGCTTTCAGTAGCAAGGGGGTGGATAGCACAGCGGATAGTCAGGATGCATTCGTAGCGGGACAGTCTTTACAACGTCGCTATGGGACACAGGTATGTATCTCCGGCCCAACAGACTACATTATTTCTGAACGAGCTTGGGTAGAGGTCTACAATGGAAGTGGATTGATGACCAAAGTCACGGGACTGGGATGTTCGGCATCTGCGATGATTGGCGCTTTCTTAGCCCTGCGATCGGATCCTTTCGAAGAGGCCGTCGCTGGTGTGTCTATCTTAAGCTTGGCAGGACAACTTGCGACAGATAAGTCCAACGGTCCGGGAACCTTACAATGGCAACTTTACGACACGCTATATAACTTAACGGCTGAAGATCTATCTATTCATTTAAACATAAAGCAACATGCCTTTTAATCCGGCCTTTCCCTATCCGCTTTATTTGGTGATTTCCGAAAAAGATTGCGCTCCTCGTCCTTGGCTTTGGGTGGCTGAACAAGCGATACGAGGCGGTGTCGACATTATCCAATTACGCGAAAAAGACGCCTCCACACCTACATTATTGGAGAAGGCCCGGCGTTTAAAGTTATTAACCGATCGATATACTATTCCGTTGCTGATCAACGATCGGGCGGATATCGCCACTCAGGTGTCAGCTTGGGGCGTTCACGTGGGCCAACAAGATATGCAACCATTGGATATTCAACGGCAATATGCTGATCAACTGCATATTGGTTGGTCGCTGGAAAACCTCCGGCAATTAGATAGCCCGCAAATGCAAGCCGTACATCATTTGGGTGTCAGTCCGATTTTTGCCACGGCAACCAAAACGAATACGATTACGGAATGGGGATATGCAGGATTGTCGTCTATTTATCATGCCACAGACAAACCACTGATCGGCATTGGCAACATGAACAAAAAAACAGCGCAGGCGGCTTATCAAGCGGGAGCTTGTAGCGTGGCCGTTGTTTCCGCTATTTGCAGTGCAAAAGATCCACAACGCACTGCACGCTTTTTAAAACAACAACTGACATGAAAAAAGATAGAACGAAAACGGTTCCTACCGTACTCAGTATCGCTGGGTTCGATGGAAGCGGCGGTGCCGGAATTCAAGCCGATACCAAAACCATTTCGGCGCTCGGATGCTATGCCATGAATGTGTTAACCGCACTACCTGTACAGAACACACAAGGTGTACGAAAAATCTACGAGATACCGACACAAGCTGTCTATGACCAACTTGACACTATTTTTGATGATAAATTGCCTGATGCCGTAAAAATCGGCATGGTACATAGCGTTGATCTCGTTCAGACCATCAGTCGATTTCTGAAGGATTATAACGGTCATATTGTTTTTGATCCCGTGATGGTATCCACCAGCGGACATAGACTTATCCGTGAAGATACCATACAAGCTTGTATAGAAGAGCTATTTCCTTTGGCAACATTGATCACACCGAATCTAGATGAAGTTGGCGTCCTTATCGGACGCCCGGTAGAAACCGTCGAGGAAATGCATGCCGCAGGAGATGAACTTCTGGAATTGAATCTACGGGCGGTGTTGGTCAAAGGCGGACACTTGCACCTCGATACGTTGACCAGTTTATTAAAACGAAAAGATCGAACAACGAAAGCGTTCCATTCGTCCCGTATTGACACGCAGAACACACATGGGTCAGGGTGTACCTTATCTTCGGCAATAGCCAGTTTTCTCGCTCGAAATCGTTCGTTGGACGAGGCGGTGGAACTGGCGTTGGAGTATGTTTTCGAAGCTATCAAAACCGGCCGGGATCTCTCCATTGGAAAAGGAAACGGCCCTCTTAATCATTTTCATAATCCGCAAAAACTGATCACACATGACGTGGACAACTAGAGCCTGGCACGCCATTGCACCTATCTACGATAAAATTCTAAATATGCCTTTTATCTACGAATTGCAAAACGGCACACTTCCCTTAGAAATTTTTCAGTTTTACATGCTACAGGATGCTAAGTATCTCGAACACTTCGGACGGGTGCTTGCGTATCTCGGCAGCAAATCAAGCGACAATGAAGAGGCGCTCTTGTATTTTCAGTTTGGACAAAATGCACTCCTTGTAGAAAAAGCGCTGCACGAACATTACTTTGAACAATTTGGGATCTCCACTACTTCGGCAACAATCACACAACCCGTATGCCATCACTATGTGCATTTTCTAAAAAGTACGGCTGCTTTTGAGGCTACGGAAGTAGGATTTGCAGCCACCTTACCTTGTTTTTGGATCTACAAAGAGGTTGGCGATCATATCTTCCAAAACCGCATAACCGGCGAAAATCCTTATCATGCTTGGATTAACACGTATAGTAGTGCTGAGTTCGGCGACGATGTTTCGCGCGCAAAAGCACATGTAAACAAAATGGCAGCAGACGGTACGGAAGCTATACGAAAGAAAATGTTAGATGCTTTTGTCACCGCTGCACTACTGGAATATCAATTTTGGGAGGCTGCTTATCTACAAAAAACGTGGTAGGAAATTTATCGTATTCTTACGATATTGTCCTTATCAAGCAAGACTAAGGATGGACAATTTCGCTGACGTACACACTTGCTTCACGAAGCTAATCCAACGTTTCACAAACGAAGAGGAACGTATAGCGGGCCTGTGGTCTGAACTTGTTGACGCATACGGAAACCCCGGGCGGTATTATCATAATCTAACGCATATACGACATATGTTATCCGAAGCCGAATCCGCTCGGGACACAATTAATGATTATGATTCTTTGCTTTTGGCCGTTTTCTACCATGACGTCGTTTACGATCCGACATCAACAACAAATGAAGAAAATAGTGTCCGATTTGCCAAGCGCCACCTACTCCAACTCCATGTAGGAACCGATCAGCTCCATGTTGTGGAAGCGCATATTTTGGCGACAAAAAACCATCAGCAAAGTACAGTTGCCGATCGAAACATATTGCTGGATGTTGATTTGGCTATTTTAGGCCAACCTTGGCCACGTTATTACATTTATGTACAGGCTATTCGACGGGAATATAGCATGTATTCGGACCCAGAATATACGGCTGGTCGATTAGCGGTATTGTCTACATTCTTGGGCAAAGACGCCGTTTATAAAACGCTCCCCTTTCGGCGCAGATACGAAAAGCAGGCACAAAAAAATATCCTGACTGAATACAAGATGTTAACAAAAATCAAAATATAGATAAACAACTCGCCCTAACGCGCTGCTTATTTTCTATGTTTTCTTCGGTTCGTCATTAACGACGCCGACCGCTTGGTGTCGATTGACGGTAAAGAGCCAAGAATCCAAACTGTCAGTTCCGACGAGTTTCCTAGAGACGCTATGGCTGTCCATTGCATGAGGATGCGTCGGGCCTATGTCCTTCCAAACATTCCGGCCCTCCCAGAACGATAGCCAGTTAGACTAATATATTTTAATTCTTTTAAGCAAGATTGCAATGTTTCTCTAGCCAATAATGATGCCCCACACAGATATAAGTTATCTACAAACTATCGATTAGCCTGAATCCAGAAATGACTACGACAAATCCGTATGGCCAGATGAAGCTTGCCAAACACACGTGGTTAATACCTCTCCATTAGATAGTAATAAGGAGGCAAAGCATGATGAAACATCATATTCTTATTATCTTTCGGGACCATAAACTTTTCGTGATATGCGCTGTCGGGATACAATATGATCTGCTCTCCGGCGCGTACATAATCATTACCCTTGGCATAAGTGGGTTCAACGAAATGTGGATACGTTTTCCGAATATTTTTTGCTATGAAATTACCTAAATATTTCTGATAGATATCCACTGTTTTTTGAGCAGGCCTAGTCGCTTTCTTGTAAACCATCTTTAGTAAAATCCGCTTAAAAAAAGGTTGTTTTTTGATCCCGTTTTGCAATAATGGCAACGGACTTACTTCCGGAACGTCTTCGAGTGTTTGCACGGTAAATGGTGTCTGTGGCACCCAATCTTCAGTACTTGTCACATTAAAAGCCCATCCACCTTTTGCCGCGTGTTCGTAATCGTAAGCGAAGTATAAATTTCCCGGTTTGGGACTGGCGCTCGCATACGTTTTAATGATAATATCCGCCGGTAGTTTGCCCGTTCTTTGCAAGCCCCTAAAATACGCTGTCAAGATATAGCTGAGTCCTCCCCCTTGACTGTGGCCCGAAATAATAAAATCACGAATTCCAGCGCGGTAGCAGAAATCTATTTTCGGCAACATATCACGAACGAGAAATGCCGAACTGAAAACGTATCCAACGTGGACGGCGGCGTTTGAATGCGCCGCAAGATCATAATCGAAGGTAAAATTCGTGTCAATCTGTAAACTTCCTTTCGCCGGAATCTGTGCCGCGTAAAGATTTGCCAACCAACTTATTCCCTCCCCCGTCGTACCACGCGTATTGATAACAGCAACACGTTGGTCTTTTAGCCATAGCTGCCATTGATTGGCTAATCCCATTTCGGGACTCCGGTACAGTAAAACAGAATGAGTAGGACTGGGGATCCACTTCGCTTTTTCAGCGGATGCCGAAAACTGTGCATTAATCCGGATCACTTCCATAAATTCCGCTTTATCAAACCCTGATCGAAGAGACTGTGCCGAGACCGTATGGCAAAGGAGAATGCTGAGTAAAGTAATAAGTGACTGATACATGTATCGTTCGTTTAAAATGACCTAGAATTGGAAAGAATATTCGTTCTGAAACCTGAAGGAATAACAAAAATGTAGGCTTCCGGTTTTACGAAAAACGATAAAAGTATGGCATCGCAGAACATTTTGACTACCTTGCATATAAAATTCCCCAACGTAACATATGGACGATCAGCTTATAACTCATGTTCGCAGGTTCACACCTGTAAATGAAGAGGATGCAGTGCGCATCATATCTTATTTTTCACCATTAAGCTTTGCGAAAAAAGAAATAATATGCGAGCAAGGAGAACGGTGCAAGTATAACTTTTTCGTAAAAAAGGGGTGCCTGCGAATGTTTTATCATACCGAAAAGGGGATTGATCAAACCGTGCAGTTCGCAATCGAGAATTGGTGGCTGAGCGATTACTTAGCTTTTGAACAGCAACGACCATCTGTATTCGCCATTCAAGCCGTCGAGTACTCGGAAGTCCTCGCCATAGACTATCGTACACAAGACAAGTTATTGCAGGACGTTCCCTTAATGGAGCGGTATTTCCGACTGCTTTACCAACGCGCCTATGGTGCGACACAAAATCGCATGAAATATTTAACTGACCATTCTAAAGAAGAGGCGTACAGAAAATTTCACAACAGTTTTCCAGAGTTTACAACGCGTGTACCCCAACAGTTACTGGCTTCCTATCTCCATATGACCCCCGAATACTTGAGTGAAATTAAACGTAGACTCAAACTAGAATAAAATACTTTATATTTTCGGGTTCTTAAACCAGCTTAAGTTTTTCCAATAGCATCGTGTGTATCTTTGTTTATTAAAACAAAATATCATGACAAAACGAATTAACATACAAGCGGTAGAACCCGCCGGCTACAAGGCTATGATTGGCCTGGAAATCTATCTACAAAACAGCAAACTCACCAAAATCCAAAAAGAACTCATCAAAATTCGGGCCTCTCAAATCAACGGTTGTGCTTTTTGTATCAATATGCATACCCGTGACGCACTCGCTGCGGGAGAGACCAGCCAACGTATTTTCTTATTAAATGCTTGGCGAGAGACCGACCTGTTTGATGAAGCGGAAAAAATCATTTTGGCTATGACCGAAGAAATAACGCAGATTAGCCAATCCGGACTGACATCAGAAACATACAGTCGAGCTTCCGAATTATTTGATCCAGAAACAATTGCTCAGATCATTATGGCAATTGTTACCATTAATGGCTGGAACCGCATCGCTATTAGCACGCATTTAGAAATAGAAAAATAGGTCCATAAAAAAGCCGTTAGGATAACGGTCGCTTCCGCGGTCGCTATCTTAACGGCTTTCTGTCTATATAGACAGGTCGCGAACCTGCTTTAGTTTAAAATAATCACCTCTACCCGTCTATTTTTCTGACGCCCTTCCGGCGTTTTATTGTCAGCTACCGGTTTGGACTGCCCCAATCCTTTTGTGCTAATGCGGGAACCGCTTACGCCAGAATCCTCTAGAAATTTTTTCACAGAAGCGGCACGCTTGTCTGAAAGCCATTTGTTGTAACCTTCCTCTCCTGTCGAATCGGTATGTCCATCTACGCGAATTTTCTTTGCTGTATCATTTTTTAACAATTTCGCGACTTTACTTAGTTCAACTTTCGCTTTTTCAGTTAGATAAGAAGAATTCGTTGGAAACAACAGATCAGAGGATATGGTAAATTTTATTCCCTCGTCGGTACGTGTCGCATCTTCAAACTCGCTTTTCACATTTTTCAAGCCATCGTCGGTCCCATCTTTGCTTATTACTGCGCCAGGGTTAACCATAATAGTTTGTTGCTTGCACGAAGTGGCACCAAACGCCACACTAATTACTAATAAAGCCGTACGTATATGTTTCATGAAATTCGCTTTAAGTTATGCCGTAAAGATAGCAATTTTCATTATTTTACCTTGGTTTTAATTGCTATTTTCCGATTCATTGAATAGCTTCGACAGCAGAACCTTTACTTCGGGAATTTCTTTATATAAATTCCAAATCAATCCTGAACGTGCATTTTCTAAACATACGGCAATAGCGGCTTGATTCGTTGCGAAATACTCATCGGAAACGTCGTCATTCCTCAAATCTAGCCAAGCTCGAAAACCATATTCTGTAAAGAAAATCTCTCCATAGTTTTCGTACAACGCGAGCACCGATTTGCGTCCATCGTTGTCGAGTAAGAACATTGATGAGGGCGCAATGGCGGGGTTGATCCGGTAACTGCCCACACTGTCGTTTAATTGGTAGAACCCCCAAATATCGGAGTTCGTAGAGCCAACGCCAATTTCATTGTCCCGCCGCTTCCGTACTTTGATATAGCTTCGAATCGTCTCTTCGTAGTCTATTATAGGATCTTTTAATAGAGATGGATTTATCGTAAAAAACGGTTTATAAAAATCAAGCAAACTGCCGCGCGCGTAACCAAACTTCAACTGTTCGCCGTACATACTGGTATCCTTCAAAATGGACACTCGGTTCACGCTTGAAAAAGGCTCCTGTCCAAGAGGATTGAACGCGAGACGGAACGTTTCTTTTATCATCGCCAGCGTATCTCGTACCAGACTGTCCATTTTGTTGTAATCGGATGAGTAGGCAAGATCAACATGCTTTATCCCGTTCTCGTAAGCCGACATAGGAATGGCATGCTTTGGAGAAGCCATAGCCAATAAATACGCGTTTAGTGATTCGTTGATGCCTCCAAGTGTAGCATATTTTTTCGTGGAATCAATGCCTGAAACCTTTTCGACAAGGACATCGCTGTACCCATTCGCTAAGAGTTCATTCCAGCGTATGTTTTCCCAAAGTTTCGTAATCCGGCTACGTAAGTCTTTTTCTGTCTCCTCATCCTTGGTAAAATACTGTCGGGCAACAAGCAATGCTTCTATCATCGAGGACGTCGCCAGAACATCGTAATTTGCCTCTGCATTTCTATAGTCGGGAAGTCCTGTACGTCCGTCAAAATAAGCGGGGAAAATACCGAACCTGTTTTGTGCATTCGATAAGAAATAAACTATACGTGATATTCGTCCCAACGCTACTTGTCTATTCACTCGCCCTTTCTCCACGCCCACGATTAAACTTAAAATAGCGTTTCCGGTTTCCTTCACCGATACGATCGCACGTTCTTTCATGCGAAAGGGTAAATACATGCCGCTATTGATATCATAATTCTCTGTGAAGTAATTTACATGAGCACCTTGTACGAGATCCAGCAGTTCGGTCTCGTTCAGTCGCTTAGTCTTAACTTCTTTCACTGTCGAAAACGGAGATTCTATATAGTTATAATCGACCCAAGCAATCTTGTAAAAATAAGTTTTATTTAAATCGGGGACATAATCTAGACAACTTTGCATAGAGATGGGCCGAATCCCCACCGGAATAAATTCTTTATTATCTTCCGAGCGATAAATTTTGATGTATCGAATAGAGGGAGTCAATGGCAATTGCCATTGGAGGTGCACTTGTTTATCATATGCGATAGCAGACGAAAGGATAGCCGGCGACGATAGCTTTACTTGCGAAGAATTTTTTGGCAGAAACTCAACTTGATCAATAAACAGTTGGTGAAGTTGATTACTTGTTCCATGTTGAGCAAGTCGAATGGCCGTTATGGGTTCTTTTATCATTAGGTTTTTAAACTTAACGATAGGAATCTTTACGTTGATCCATGTATTGTAATCAAAATCCTCCAAAAATGGGGAGAGATCAAGCAGGTCGGTTTCCGAATCACGCTGTAAGATCCCTATTCGTGGCAGAGTTTTCTCTTTTGTATTTTCCGTTTTTACGAGGATTTTCAACACCAAAAAATCGGACGGTTGGATCTGGTAATTTAATTTTTGCCGGCTATAGCGAAGATCCACCGACCAGTTGCCATCCGAAGCTGATATATAACTTAGCGATAGTGCATTTCCCGGTGTAAAAAAAAGAGTATCCGACACGAGTAAATGCCGGTTCAGATTTTCCACCCATGATCCGCCGTCGTATTGTACGTTACTTTTTGCGTATACTCCCTTGACAAGGCTGTTATCGAAAATCACTTCGGGGTAGGTATCTGCATATCCGTTAAAAGTAGAGGTTCCGACAATGGTCAGTAGGAGAATAAGTTGATAAAAAAACTTCATAGCACATATTGATTGACGACAAAAATAAGCAAATATTGAACCATTTGAACTAAAAGACAAATTGTGCAGCGACACGTAAGAAAAATATTACGCACATTTTTAGACTATTAGCACATCATAGACCGAAAAACAGCAAAATAATTTTAAGAATAAGATTTTCTCTCTATATTTGCATCGTCACAAGCGAAAGTAGCTCAGTTGGTAGAGCACAACCTTGCCAAGGTTGGGGTCGCGAGTTCGAATCTCGTCTTTCGCTCAGTTGCCTAGGTGGTGGAACTGGTAGACACGCAGGACTTAAAATCCTGTTCCTGTTAAAGGAGTGCGGGTTCGATTCCCGCCCTAGGTACCAGAAAAAGCTCGTCGGAAGATGGGCTTTTTACTTTGCTAACAAAATAGATAAAGAATTTCAAAATACCTGTTATTTATTTATCTTTAGCATGCAGCTTCGGGATGTAGCGTAGCCCGGTATCGCGCCAGCATGGGGTGCTGGAGGTCGTCGGTTCAAATCCGGCCATCCCGACAAAAAAACAATCAACGGTATCGTTGATTGTTTTTTTATATATTCCCTTAAATTATTCCTGACAAATCCGTATGATGGATGAATCATAAGAACCGGCTTAATCCATTCGCTGCCTTAAAAATCTATTTCAATTATTGCCTTTAATGGAATCAAAACTCCGCCTTTGATCTGTAAATATTGCTCTGTAAGTGACCAAACCGTAGTTTCTATCCGCTTTGGACCATCCTCTGTTTGAAAAACTATCGTCGTTTTAGACTTAAACTCATTCCCCAATCGCTGCGCAGCTAACAATTTATCGTGTAAAGAATTTGTTCTATCTTCCGCGGCTGGAATAATTCTGAAATCCCCAATATGCTCTTTTTCTATAATCTGTCCAATCATCTTACAAAATTTGATAGTAAATAATACAACCTAAAATCCTTCATTAATAAAACTAAATATAAATATTCACTATTTATATTTCATAATTCACAACAAATTATTTACATTATTTCACACTTTGTGACATTTATTTTATGCAGACATCTATTTATTCGAACACGTACGCATTGAACTTTACCCAATGTTATGCCAATGGTCATCTGAAATACAGTGAACTTAGTAACCTTCTTCAACTGACCGCTTCTAATCATGCTGAACTGTTGGGATTTGGTTATCGTGAAATGAGTAAAAATTTCCAGTCGTGGGTGCTTAGCCGTGTACGCATTGAAATCGAAAGACTTCCTCGATTTTTGGAAGAAATTACGGTACAGACATGGGTACAAGATTTTTTTGGAAACCGTTCAATACGAAACTTCGACGTATATGCGGAAGACAAAAAAATAATCGGGGCGTCAAGTTTTTGGGCCGTATTCAATATTAAGGACCGTAAATCCGAGAATCTTGCCATTTCAATCGATCCTCGTGTAATATTGTCAGAAAAAACGGCAACAAAAGAGCCGTTCCGTCGTATCGACATCCACCATCCTTTAGAATCCACATTCACTTATACCCCGAAGCTTTCCGATTTGGACATTGTGAACCACGTCAATAACGTAAAATATACCGATTGGTGCTTGGATGCACTGCCTCCCGAGATTGTATTAAAAGAACATTTTAAGGCGATAGATATCAATTATCTGAAGGAATTAAAACTAGGACAGACCGTAGCATTGCAATACCAACAATCCGACACTGAAATTAGTTTCGCTATTTCCCGGGATAACAGGCCGATTTTTCTTATGCACGTTACCAAATAGAAAACGATACAAGAGTATACGGCATGTTTGAAATGATAATCCACCGGGATGTCAGTTAGTGCGATCAAGAACGCCCTTGACGGTGTTACGAAAGCAGACTGGTGGTCGATATAAAATAAAAAAAGCCATTACTATCCCAGCAAAAAGGGGGTAATGGCGATTTTCTTTTTCCGACTATTCGCTTATGCAGAGAATGCGCGATCTCCTTTTTTGTATGGATAGTTGCCGTCGTATTTTCCGGGGATCTTCACAAAGCGTAGCGCTTTGGTCATACCTACTTCCGAGGTAAAAAAACCAGTAAGCGTCAATTGCTTTAGCATATGGAAGAAATTGTTTGGTAGGTATTCCGCCTCTTCCTCGTTTTTACCTTGTTCCTTTGCCTTCGCTAAGATTTCTCCTTGTTTAGTTCCCCGATCTTTCTGAAAAGCCTCCGCTTCCTTATCATATTTATTCACAAACTGTAGCTGCTCTTCTTTAGTTAACTCTTGGAATTTTTTTCCGAATTCTTTCTTAGCTCGATCATCTACATTTGCTAAACCTTCCAGAAACGCCTTTTGGTCGGTCTCATTATAACAATCGCGGATCATGACCGGTATAAATTCTCCAACCCCAGCTTCTTTTGCACCCGGTGTTGATGTCTTGGGTAATATCGCCTCCGCAAGGTCACCCAAAAGATTTACAGTATCTTTTTCAAATAACGCCGCCACGTCTTTCGAGGCCGGTCTGGTACAACCCTCTAAAAAGAGATTTGCACCGATTACCGAGCCTCCGATCAACATCGCAACGCGTTGAATTGCCTCTCTTCTATTCATTGTTCAAAATCGTTTAATTAAATAGTATAATTTATATCCCAACCTTGACGGTACTGCCGTTTAACAAACTGGTTTACAATATCAAAGTTTGTTACTTTCATTTGCTCATTGTCCCAGAGCAATTTTAAATTTCGTCCTGGATAATTTCCATCAATACGGAGATCAGCTCCACGTATAGCTAAGTTTGCCATTAAAAGCGCCTCGGTCAAAGGACCCGAGATCTCAAACGGAGCACTGACCTCTTTCTTTCCATATCCAGCAATCGCAGCTTCTACCCATTGCGCGTAGTGGCCGCCAGCTTTGCCAGGAACACGCGCATACTTCTGTGTTACCGTTTCTTTACGTGACGTAGGCAATAGGCGAGCATTATCTCCATAAGTATCTGCCAAGATTTTACCTTTTGTTCCTATGAGAAGAATACCATTTCCACCATCTCCAAAAATTTCATTTGGTCCTAATTCGTCAGGACGAGTAGGTTGAATACCGCCGTCCATCCAATGCAGCGTAACCGGTCCTTGTGTTTTTGGCGTCTTGGGGAACGTCATCGTCACATGGCTTGATGGTGGGCAGCTCTCGGGGTAATATGCACGCTTAAATTCATCTGCATATACCGTTCCTACCGTGGCCTGTACATCCTGAATATATTTCAAGCCCAGTGTGCTAAATGGTACTTCGAGCAAGTGACACCCCATATCTCCCAATGCACCGGTCCCATAATCCCACCAACCACGCCAGTTAAAAGGCACCAGTTTTTCAATATAGTCTTTTTGAGGGGCTGTTCCTAACCAAAGATCCCAATCTAACTCTTTAGGGACTTGTGCCGTTTGCGTGGGCCAAGGTATGCCAGATGGCCATACGGGACGATCCGTCCAACAATAGACCGTGTGCACATCGCCAATCAGACCCGCTTCAAACCACTCTTTGATTTCGCGCGGACCATCGTTTGATGCTCCCTGATTTCCCATCTGTGTTACCACCTTGTACTTTTTTGCGGCATCTGTAAGTACACGTGCCTCCCAAACATCATGTGTTAAAGGTTTTTGCACATATACATGCTTACCGAGTTGCATAGCAGCAAGCGACTGAATAGCGTGGTTATGATCCGGTGTGGAAATAGACACAGCGTCGATGTGCTTATGTTCTTTATCCAACATCTCACGATAGTCCTTGTAATACTTAGCTTTTGGAAATGCTTTGACAGAGTTGGCAGCACGACGGTCGTCCACATCGCATAAAAAAGCGATTTCTGCTTTTCCACTGTTATAAAATGATGCAATATCACTTTGACCTTTACCTCCTACACCGATGCCAGCGATCATCAATTTGTCGCTAGGTGCCGTAAAACCTGCACCTCCCAGCACATGACGCGGAACAATCATAAAACCAGCAGCAGCTAACGCTGCGCTTTTGATAAAATCTCTACGTGAATTATTCGTTTCCTTCATAGTTAGCTATTATACGTTTACGTTGATTTCTTAAAGATTTCCCTTTTTAAGTTCACTGACAGCAAAATCGACTGCACGAGCTGTCAGTGCCATGTAAGTCAGTGACGGATTCACACAAGCTGCTGATGCCATTGCCGCACCATCGGTTACGAATACATTCGTCGCATCCCAAACCTGATTGTGTTTATTGAGTACCGAATTTTTAGGATCCGTTCCCATGCGCGCTGTACCCATCTCGTGGATTCCCATACCAAAAGCATATTCATTATCGTATGTGTATACATCCTTTACCCCGATTTTTTCCAGCATCTCTTTCATTTCTTCTTGCATGTCTGAACGCATCTTCCGCTCATTGTCCTTGATCTCCATATCCATGGCTAAAACCGGTAGTCCCCATTTATCTTTCTTGTCTTTGTCTAGATAGATTCTATTTTCATGATACGGTAGTATCTCTCCAAAAGCCGTAAAACCGACATTCCAATCGCCCGGTTCCAGCATCGCATCTTTCCAAGCACCACCTACACTCATTTCAGCCACTTCTCCAGACCAACGGCCACGTCCGGCCGCCCCCTGATAACCGAATCCGCGAACATAGTCACGTTTTTTCGTATCGCCCTCGACGTTGACAAAACGCGGCACATACAATCCCGTAGGTCGACGTCCAAAAATATATTTATCTTGATATCCTTCGATTCGTCCTCCGGCACCACAACGGAAATGGTGGTCCATCGCATTATGACCAAGTTCTCCGGAGCTACTTCCCAATCCACCTTCCCAAACATCCGTCGCAGAATTCATCAATACCCATGTCGAATTGAAAGCCGACGCACAAACAAAAATAACCTTTGCAAAAAACTCATATGTTTTGTTAGTTTCAGCATCGACGATCTCCACACCTTTTGCTTTTTTCGTATCCTTGTCGTAAATAATCTTGGTAACAATGGAGAACGGGCGCAACGTCAAGTTTCCAGTTGCCATCGCCGGAGGTAACGTGGAGGATTGTGTGCTAAAATATGCTCCGAAGTTGCAACCTAACCAACATTGATTCTGATATTGACAATTGATACGACCGGTATGAGGTTTGGTAATATTCGCCGTACGTCCCATGATGAAATGACGCTGACCGCCATATTCTTTTTTCAATCGTTCCGCTAGATCTTTTTCCACGACATTGAAGTCCATCGGTGGCATAAATTCACCGTCGGGGAGGACAGCAAGTCCATCGCGATTGCCGGAGATACCCGCCCATTTTTCGGCATAACTGTACCAAGGTGCGATATCGGCATAACGTATTGGCCAATCGGTGCCATGGCCATCTTTCGCATTTGCACCGAAATCCAGATCCGAAAAGCGGTAACTTTGGCGTCCCCACATTAATGAGCGACCTCCAACATGGTATCCACGGTACCAATCGAAGCGCTTTACTTCTGTATATGGGCTTTCCTTTTCATTTACCCAAAAATCTAAGTTTTTCTCATTCAACGGGTAGTCTCGTTTTAAAACCGGATAATCGGCTTCCATTTGTTTGGTACGTCCTCCTCTATGCGGATACTCCCACGTGTTCTTATTTGCGTGGTAATCTTTTACGTGCTCGACATTTCTACCGCGCTCCAACATAATGGTCTTCAACCCTTTCTCCGTTAATTCTTTCGCTGCCCAACCCCCACTTATTCCGGATCCAATGACAATCGCGTCATAAACATTATCTGCCATATCTCTTCAATTTAGTTTTATTATTTTTATACAGTTTTACTCTCTATTTTCTCGTTTTTAAATAAGATCATGAAAATGATCAAGACTACAAATGCAATGCCCGCCGGCACGATCCATGTCTGTTGCCAAAATCCCGCTACATCGGTTGCTTTAATCCCCTGATATTTTTCCCCTATAAAACCGGCGACCCAGAATCCGATAAGCTGTCCTATACCATATGTTGCTAATGTAATCAGCCCTTGCGCAGCACTTTTATATTTTAAGCCAGCTTTTGCATCGGTATAAATTTGTCCGGACACGAAAAAGAAATCGTAACAAATACCGTGAAGAGCAATACCAATAATAAGCATGAAGGACAGATCGCCAGCGTTACCATACGCGAACATAAGATACCGAACTACCCAAGCCAACATACCGATCATAATGGTTTTCTTAAAACCGAAGCGAACAAAGAGTATGGGCAGCAATAACAAGAACACAGCTTCTGATACTTGTCCAATAGCCATTTTTCCAGTCGCGTTTGTCAGTCCTATTTCTAGCAAAAATGGGTTTGCATTTTGATAATAAAATGCCAACGGGATACAGATTAATATCGATGAGATGAAGAATACCAAGTAGTTTTTGTCTTTTAAAAGAGTGATCGCATCCAGTCCGACCATCGAAGCAAAAGAAGGCTTTTCTCCATCAGCCACCTTGACCGGAGGGGTTTTAGGTAAAACAAAGGAAAACAATCCTAAAACAAGCGATGCTACAGACGCCATCAAAAACGTGTTTTTTAGCGCGCCATCTGCCGCCCCATCTGAGGAGTCCCATCCCAATAAACTGATCGTGAAACCTGCAACAATCCATCCAATAGTTCCGAATACCCGTATACTGGAAAACTGTTTCTCCGGATTTGTTAGTTGCCTAAACGAAACAGAATTGACTAAGGATAATGTCGGCATGTACAAAATCATGTAGGTTAACACGTACGGATAAAACACGGCAACGTCAACGGCCTTATACATCTGAAACATCAGAAACGCACCGGCCAAATGCAAAATCCCCAAGATGCGTTCAGCGTTAAAATACCTGTCCGCAATCATGCCAATAATAAACGGAGCAATAATAGCACCGAGCGATTGTGTCGAAAATACATTAGAAATCTCGAATTGCGACGCGTTTAGATTTTTAATCAAAAAGCTACCTAGCGTTACGAACCATGCTCCCCAAATAAAAAATTCGAGAAACATCATAAAAGAAAGTTTAAATCTTATTGATGTTGACATCTGATGATAGGTTTATAGTATAAATATATTACTTCTCCGTAAATAACAAAAATAATTTCGTGCTAAATTCATTTAGCTTAAAAGCTATCCACTTCCCGGTAAGCCGCGATTAGCGCCTTCTCTCCTTCTAATCCCGACTTAGACATACCGTGCTCCATACCGACTACCCCGGTATAACCTTTTTGTTTTAACCACTTAAACACGTTTTTGTAATTGACCTCTCCAGTCGTAGGTTCTTTCCGTCCAGGGTTATCACCAACTTGTACATAAGCGATTTCACTCCAACACAGATCCATCAGATTAATTAGATTTCCTTCATTTTTTTGTTGATGGTACGCATCGTATAATATCTTACAAGATGGGCTGCCAACTGCTTTACATATTTCGTAGGTTTGATCTGTGTAACGCAAAAATAAATCCGGTGTATCGCTTAAGGGTTCCAAAACCATGGTGATGCCATGAGGTTCAAATACCTCTGCACCGCGTTTGAGGGCCTCAATAACGTTTGCCGTTTGGACGCCAATAGGCAAATTTCGTTGGTAATCACCCGGCACGACGGTAACCCATTTGGCATTTACACGTTTAGCGACTTCGACAGAGTCGCTACAGCCTTTCAAGAAGATGTCTACATGTTCCTTTTTCCCAGCGGCCAGGGTATTTGCTCCGTTTCCACCCTTAGGCACAACGAACACTCCCATGCGCATTCCCAGTTTAGCCAACGTTTCTCCAATTTTCGATTGTTCTTCTACCGATCGTCCCGTCATCCCGTTATCTTCAATACTGCGAAATCCTAGATCATGCATGTACTTAATTTCATCCACAAAGTTTTTTCCTGCGGTCGCGGAAAACATCCCTTGGTGTGGAGCATAATCCAATTGAAAGGTACCTCCATTCGTTTTTTGTTTTTCTTCAGCCATCGTTTCATTCCCCAAAAGAACTGTCCCACTTAACAGGGCAGCCCCGCTTTTTATAAAATCTGATCGTTTCATTTTTAAATATGGTTAGTTTTTAATGTATATAGAAAATCCTTTGGAAAATAGCTCCTTAAAGGTCTCTCCATCTTTATAAATAATATAAACTTCAATATTTTTCAGCCGGTCTGCAAGGCGTACTCCTTCTTGCGGAGACAGTGCCATAAACACATTGTCGTAGGCATCTGCGTCCATCGCGGTACGAGCAAGCACGGTTACACTAGCGACACTATTTTGTAACGGATAACCGTCAAAAGGATTGATATGATGGTGTATTTTTCGCCCTTCAAAATCAAATGCCCTTCGGTAGTTACCCGAGGTCGTGACCGCTTTATCGGTCAATTGAAGCATAAAAGTAGAGCGTTCCGCTCCGATTGGCCGTTCGATAGCTACTTCGAAAGGTTGATGCCCTTCTTTATAACCTTTGGTTCGTATCTCTCCGCCTAATTCCACGATATAGTCTGTTACGCCCCGATCCTCCAAAAAGTCGGCTAAAACATCAACAGAATAACCTTGGGCAATCCCGTTAAGATCGATACTGACCCGTGGGTCTGTTTTCCAAAGCTTACCTTTACGCAGTTTCAATTTTTTCATACCGACAAAGGTCAGCACGCTGTCAATCTGTTCGGCAGTAGGTGCTTTTCCTATACGTTCAGGACCAAATCCCCACAATCCAACGAGCGGTTTCACCGTGATATCGAATAAGCCGTCTGATTCGCGGTAGACCGCAATAGAACGATGCACGACATTTTTCATATGGGGGTCCATCATAAATCCTTCGTCTGCTGTCGAGGAATTGAACTGTGTAATGCGTGAGGTCTGCTTGTATAGTGACATCGATTCGTCGATGGATCGTAAAATACTGTCAATTTCGTATTTCTCAACGACCTCTTTTGGAGCAAAGTAGCTCATACGATAGGTTGTTCCTTGGGCGAGACCGTCAATAACAAATTTAGGTTGTTGTGCAAATGCACAACAACCTAAATTTACAAATATCCATATGAATATGCCGCGCACCAAGGTTAAATATAGAACTCCGTATTTTTCCCGGGAATTGCCGCGAGGTAATCTCCATTTTGATCAGGTACGATTTTCGGTTTTGCATCCCAGGTATAAACACTTGGAGACAGATCCACTTCCGAAGTCAGCGCTTTATCCCACTTGATCACCTTGCCCGTATAGCATGCTAGGCGACCGATGATGCCCGTTAATGTGCTGTACGCGCCATACTCCGCATTTTCGAATTTGTATTCGTTGTTTGCAATCGCCTCGAATAATTCTTTATGCTCTTGTTGATAGGCATTTGGATTCCCTTTGGGATCATGTCGGTAAATTTCGTTTCCCTTGGCATCCCAAAGTACAGCTTGATTACCAGCAGATAAATATACCCGACCTTTCGTTGCCTGAAACGTTTCGTCTACGCGGTTAGAGATACCTTCGAAATGGCGACATTGGCTGTAAACGACAGAGCCGTCGTCATATGTTAACTCCACGGCAAAATTATCATAAATCTCTCCATATTCCTTTCCTACGCGATGCGCACGGCTTCCTGTCCCTTGAATGGAGACTGGATATTTACCTTTTACCCAGTTTGCAATATCTATATTATGAACGTGCTGTTCTACAATATGGTCTCCGCAGAGCCAATTAAAATAATACCAGTTACGCATCTGATATTCCATTTCGGTCTGCTCCGGTTTACGGGGCCGAACCCACACACCACCGCTATTCCAATATACCTGTCCTGAAGTAACGTCGCCTATGGCGCCGTCCTGGATACGTTTAATTGCCTCCCGGTAATTCGTTTGGTAACGACGCTGCAAACCAACCACGACATTCAACTTTTTTTTCTTAGCTTCTGCTGCAGCTGCCAGCACCCTCCGTATACCGGGGATATCCACAGCGACAGGTTTTTCCATAAACACATGCTTTCCAGCTTTGACCGCTTCTTCGAAGTGAATGGGGCGGAACCCCGGAGGTGTCGTCAATAGGACCACGTCGGCATCCTTGATTGCAGACTTATAGGCGTCAAAACCAACATATTTACGGCTATCGGGCACATCGACCTTATCGCCGAACTTCTCCTTTATTGTTTTATAGGTCGACTCCAAATTGTCCTGAAATGCATCGGCCATGGCGACCAATTTAATATTCTGGCCAGAAGCAAATGCATCGAAGGCGGCCCCGGTTCCCCGTCCACCGCAGCCGATCAGTGCGATCTTGATTACATCGCTGCCGGCAGCGAAAACTCCGGACACTGGCGCACTGGCCAGCGCAGCAGCTCCTGCAAGTGCAGATCCTGCTTTAATAAATTCTCTTCGTTTAAAATTATCCATCGGTTTTTAGGTATTATAATGTTATGATTAAAAATCTTTGATAGGTGCCTTGTCGTAGTAGGCCATGATTTCTTCATGTGAAGGAGCGTTAACCGGACGTACCAAACGCATACCTACAAACGGAGCCTCGGGGAACCACCAGTTCGACTTCGGGATCTGGGGATCCAATTGCTTCCAGAAGGGATCTGAAGCCATGCGTGCTGCAGAACGTAGATCTTCGGCTTTGCTTTCAAACGATCCACCGCGTACGCTATGCGGATAAAGCGTCGTTGGCACCGCAACGGGATTCTCGGCTACTTTACCTGCAAACTGCGCATAAAAATCTGCATGATATTGGTCAAACGTCCATTCGGCGACATTGCCGATCATGTCATACAGTCCCCAGGCATTCGGTTTTTTCTTCCCTACAGCACCGGTCTGACCGTCACTATTATCCGCGAACCAGGCATGCGCATCTAGCTGGGACACGTCGTCTCCAAAATAGTAAGCCGAGCTCGAGCCCGCCCGACAGGCGTACTCCCATTCGGCTTCTGTAGGCAAACGGTAAAAAACACCCGTACGCACATACAGCCATTTACAGAACTGGATCGCATTATAATGGGTCATCGCTAGAGCGGGATGCCCTTCTTTACCCATTCCAAAAGTCATGTCTAAATAAGGTTTCGTAGGCCGTGTTACGGCATCTACTTCTGGCTTCACCGTACCTTCGGTAGATTGCGTGATCTCCAAGTCTTTATATAGGAACGGTTCGTAGAGATTCCACGTCACTTCATATGTCCCCATCCAGAAAGGATCGATTTTCACTTTATGTACAGGTTTCTCATCCGCCTTCGCAGACTGCTCACTACCCATCATAAACTCTCCTCCGGGGATAGCTTCCATCGAAAATTCCAAGGCCGTACCTTCTAATTTTTGAACATAACGTTCATGTTTACTCTGCGCTTGAGAAAGGAGGTTAGCTGTTATATAGGCAAAAACAAGTGCACCTTTCTTTACAAAATTTGTAGTCATTAATCTAGATTTTTATAAATCGGTATTAAATATAGAAATTATATTGTAAAAAATACACTAAGCACTTAAAACAACAATCAAGTTACAAAAGTGCCATAATCAACCGATAGGCAAACCAGGTTGAAAATAAGCCGATTAGGATGCTCAACCCAATTATAGAATTACCAAGTTTAGTATTTAAACGAAACTCCTGGAGTAACAGGCTTGTTGCCACTAGACTGGGCATGGACATCTCGAAATTCGCTATTTGCGCAACTTCTCCTCTAAATTGCAATAAATTACAGATTATAATCAAGATAGCCGGTCCGAGTATTAGTTTATAAGCCAGAGACCAAGCAATGACGGTCAGTTCAGATCGGTAAAATACAAAGGAGAGTTGTATACCAATAGAAAAGAGTGCTAATGGCGAAACTGTCGACGCCAGTTGCGCGAAAAAAGGTTGAAATGTCGTTAGATCGAGAAAACGGGAAAGTATTAAAGCGAGCATACAGCCGATCAGTGGCGGGAACCGGATCACCCTTTTAAGTAGATATGTCACCGGAATTTTATCTCTACCTGCCATTCCGCCTTTGATGGCGATAACTGTTCCTACAGAAGACAAAAGAAAAAAAGTCATCTGATCGCTAATGATCGCCCATTTAATTTGTTCATTGCCGAAATAAGAAGCAACTAATGGAAAACCGACAAACGAAGTATTAGCAAACCCGCATACTAGCATCAGCGTATGGGTTGTTCTTATGGATAAGCCTAACCAACGCCCCAAATACTTCACAAAAAAAATGGATCCCGCTAGAATAAATATTGGTGTAACAAGACACAATAGGAGCTGATTATCCCAATGCAATTCGGGTAAGTACCGAAAAGAGGTAGCAGGTAACCCTACGTAAATGATCCAGGAATTGATAGCCTTGAACCCGTCAGGTTTGACGACCCCCCATCTTCTTAGGAGATATCCCGCGAAAAGGCAAAATACAATAATCAAAAAATTTGACATCAGTGTATATCAACATAAAAAGAAAAATGGACCACATGTAAAATTACGCACATTACACTACTCCCTTTCCTAAAATTTAATAACTTTGCGGCCAAATTTATGCATTATTCGATAGCAACGTTGAAAAAAAACACATTTATATTTCTCCTTATCTTACTTGGATTTTACCATGCTCAGGCACAAATCGATTCATCCGCGCAGCCGGTGAAAATTAAAAACCCACTCGTTATTGAACTTGAGGTTGAGAACGGGGGAATCTTAGCATCCAAACAGATAAAACAAACGACTTTCCAGAGTGCTTATTACAATGGGGTCAACTTAAAAGTGGGCTGGAGGATCCAAAAATCCGATGATCAGTATTTCACGTTGTATAACAACCCTGTTTATGGAGTTGGTTTCTACAGCAGCACATTTAATACCGATATTATTGGCAGCCCATATGCTATGTATGGTTTTGTGCAATCTCCTTTCGGCAATTTAAACAACAGACGCTGGGGGTTTGATTATCGAATAGGTTTAGGAATCTCAGGCAATTTCAACCCATATAATGAAGAAACTAACCCATTAAATCTAGTTATCGGTGCGAAAAACAATGTTTTTATTGACTTTGGAATACGCACGCAATATAAGTTTAATGTGCATTGGCGTGCCGGTCTCGGACTTGCTTTTCATCACTTCTCCAATGGAGCACTTAAATTGCCCAATAAGGGCGTCAATTTGATTCCTGTGACTGCATCGATAACCTATCAACCTAATGGGCAAACCGTATTACCGGACCGTTCCGTTATAAAACCGTACAATGACAATATTTTATACCACATCAATTATGGTATTGGATGGAAACAGCTGGAGCGAGATCGCGACCGTCGTTTTCTAAAAACGACTATCAGTGCATACGCCAGTAAACACGTGTCACATAAATGGCGGGTCGGCGGTGGCTTCGATTTATTTTATTCTTCTTCCGGGAATAATGATGAAATCGCAGGAGAGGACAGCGGAAAGTTAAGTGCCAAGCTTTCTGGTGGCCCATCCTTCTACCTGGTACATGTATTAAATCAAGATTTAGTCTTAAACGGTAACATAGGTTATTATCTGCACAAGCAGTACTTCAATGGGGAGATCGAACGCATTTTTTTACGTGCAGGAGCACGTTACTATGTATATAAAGATTTCAATGCAGGAATATCGATCAAAGCGCACAAAGGAAAGGCGGATTTTATTGAGTGGACAGTAGGTTATACGTTTAACCGAAAGTAGCCGCAAAGTAATTCTATCTTTCGGCTGCCACATCTCCCTTTATGCAGGTAAATATAACGAGAGAAGGAGCAATGAGCTCCTTCTTTCGTTATGACAATTTTACATCACGAGTTTCCTAATGCTTTTCGCTAAATTACGATCGACTGTTATATAGCCGGGATAGAAGATGTTACTGTTTCCAATCTTAATCGAAGGTTTAATTTTAAGTACGAGGAACCCTTCTCCTTCTCGAGTAAATATATCATTTAATACCTTGTCCAGCCCCTTTTCTTTTGCTGTTCCGAAAATATTCGCTTTAAATGTTAATGGTACAACAGCACTCTCTCCCGTATTCAGACGTAGATTTTGGTTAACAGTACCTTCAAACAAGGGTTTCCCATCAATTTCGATCAGATACTTGAAGGAGTTAATCGCGGTCTTAGTTGTTGTTGGATTACTAACTTTCATATTCACCTGCGCCTCTAGCGGCAAATCCTTCCGCAACATCGCCACTGCTATTCCCGGCAACGACGATAAATTAACGCCATCAGCACCAGTATAGCTATTGAGATCCCTTCCTGCTAAGCGTACATCTTGCAGGGATTCCACGGTGTAATCGCATTTTGCAAGCGCCTCAACTTGATTTTTGTTTATCGCACATCCTCCTAAGAGCAACACGATTAGCATGGTACAAACCGCGCCTATTTTCATTCTATCCATATGCATATATATTATTTCTTTTTTCCTCCAAAACTATAGGTAACACCTAATGTAAATACCGCATTTCCGGCTTTCAGGTATGTATTGTCTACCACATTGAAGTTAAAACCATTGGTATATTGTATCTGAAATCCGTTATTGAGCTGTAAACGTGTAAAAAACAGTGGTTCAATAAACAACGCCTCTTCCATTGGACTCGGCGAATCGTTAATTGTAAAATCCTTCATCGCAACCCGACTTGCGCGAATAGCAGTCCCGTAATTCAAATCCCGTTTCTTACCAAACAAATGCAATTTCTGTCTCTTGGTAGAAGAATAATTTATCTGCAAAAAAATTTTATCGAAGTCCATTATCCGAGTTTCTATAGGCTCCATCCCAGTTGTAGAAGCACGTCTCTCGACTTCAGTGGACGATCCGATACCATATCCTGCATATATCTCTAACACTTGCCGTTTCTCTTTGCCAATTTTCGTAAAATAGCCCACGGCTCCTTCCAAAAGATGTTGCTTAAACAATTCATTACTACGTTCCCCACCCCGATCAATATAGGATCCGTTCGCAACGATGGCTATATGTCGACCAACGGCTACTCCTGCATTTCCGCTCATATTACCTTTCACATTCACGTGAGCGGCCACATAAGCTTCTCCTTGTTCTCGAAACATAGGTGTAGCTGGCACATTAGGCATATAAATAGAACTACAAGAGGTTAGAAATAAGGCCAGAATAGATCCGGCAAAGTGTGTTCGTCTAATTTGCATATGAGTCGTTCTCTGCCTTACGTAATAATTATTGTGCCAAAATCGACAAAGAATAAACTTTCCGGGTTTCATGGAGACCCAGTAACAACATTTAATCATAGAGTTTTAATAACGGAGTATTAAATCTGACGTCCAAAACCCACGCCCCCTTGAAAACGACATCAATCATACACAGAAACATCCCTAAAAAGAAAAGCTAGATTTCTCTAGCTCTATATGATAGCGGCCTTTTCCAGTTCAATTTCCATCTCCTGCTGTAATTTCACAGCTTCTTCCCGCGCACGCTCTGCGAAATCTCGTCCATTTGACGCGTAGATAATTCCGCGCGTACTATTTACCAGAAGTCCACAAGACGCATTCATGCCGTAACGACAAACATCCGCTAAGGAGCCTCCCTGAGCCCCCACCCCCGGTACCAGTAGGAAATGATCAGGAGCGTACTTCCGGACGTTAAGGAAGCCTTCACCACGTGTTGCACCGACCACAAACATTGTATTTTCAGTGCTGCCCCATGAAGACACCTTCTCTAATACATATTCAAATAACTGTACGCCGTCTCGATTTGTAAAATTTTGGAAGTCCAAGCCTCCTACGTTTGACGTTAACGCCAGAACGATCGCCCACTTTCCTTCTTGTTGTAAAAAAGGTGTAACCGAGTCATTTCCCATATAGGGAGCTATCGTAAGTGCGTCAAATCCCAATCCTGAAACACTTTCATCAAAAAAGGCCTTCGCATACATATCCGATGTATTTCCGATATCGCCTCTTTTGGCATCGGCTATCGATAAACAACTTTTGGGGATCGCCGCCCAGGTCTTTTGTAACGATTGCCACCCTTTAACACCATAACATTCATAAAAAGCAATATTGGGCTTATACGCCACACACAAGTCTTCCGTGGCTTCAATAATTGCCTTATTGAAAGAAAAAATAGGATCTTCATCGTCTAGCAGGTGTGGTGGGATTTTATTAATGTCGGTATCTAATCCAACACAAAGAAAACTTCTTTTAGCCTTTATTTGACGAAGCAATTCCGCTTTGGTCATATTATTTATTAATTAGTTCAGTTATGAAATCGATCACTTCTTTTCTAGAGTAGTCTGCCATACCCTCATGACGGGCTGCTAGCTTTCCATCTTTATCTAAAATAACAGTTGAGGGTATGGACTGTCCCAGCCAAGTATTCGGAATCTCACTTTTCGGATAAAAGATCGGCAGGTTCATCCCCTCTTCCATCATAAACGCGCGCGCTTTTTGCTGTTCGCCTTCAATCTCTACCAATAAGAACTCTATTTGTGTGTTTCCCTCGAGGGCATCTTTCAACCGTTGAATGGAGGGCATTTCCGCTTTACATGGGGGACACCATGTTGCCCAAAAGTTGATAAACACGACTTTCCCCTTCAAATCAGATACGTTAACGATATCGCCGCGATCGTCCTTAAATGACATGCGACGACTTTCAATAACGTCGCTGGCAGAAACCTCGGCTGGAGATTGTTCAAAACGTTCCAAATTAGGCTTGAACAAGCCCAATTTCATCAACCCTTGTTGTACCCAAGCTCTTCCTGACGGCAGGATAAGGAAAATGATGACGGCAAAAAATGCCACATTACTCACGACCTTTCCTATTTTTTTCTTATCCATAATGCAATTCGTTTACGAGTCAAACTTCTCCAATTGCTTCAGGAGCGTAGCGAAGTCCTTTGGATAAGGAGCGTCAAAGGCATATTCCTTACCATCTATTGAAAAACGGACCGAATGTGCATGTAACGCAAACCTTTTCATGATCGGGAGCTCTTCTTGGTCTTTCGACATCGTAAATCCTCGTTTTTTGATCTGAGACAGGTAGACAGGTTTTCCTCTGTACATACTGTCTCCTACAATTGCCGCGTGCTGGGTAGCCAAGTGTATGCGTATTTGGTGCATTCTTCCTGTAATAGGCTTGCAGTTCACTAACGTAAAGTGCTTAAAGTACCGAATAGAATTAAAAATGGTTTCAGCCGCTTTTCCATTAGCACGATCGATGGATACATTTTTATTTCCTTGGTTTAAAATAGGCAGATCCACCAGCAAATTGTCGAATGTATGCGTGCCACCAATGATTGCATGATAATTTTTATCCACGCGTCTCCGTTCAAATTCGATCGAGACCAAACGATACGTCTCCGGGTTCTTAGCAATTAACAAAATTCCTGACGTATCTTTATCTAATCGATGGCAAACTTGTGCATCGGCATGGTATTTCTTTGCAAGCCGAAGAATATTGATCTCTCCGCCCGTACGATCGTCTAAGGACGCAACAAAAGGAGGCTTATTGATAACAATTAGGTTGTCGTCTTCAAAAATGATTAAATCCTGAAATTTTGGAAATTTAAATAAACGATTTTCGTTTTCCTGCATAGCCGCAAAATTACAAAATAAACGCGAGAAAGTTAAGCAATTCAGATTTACGGATAAGCTCCGGCGAGATTCTATCTTGTCTTTCAACCCTAGTTACCTAAGTTTTTAGTAGTTTTGCGTTATCAAAACATGAAACATGTCAGTAAATAAAATTATCAAACGAGTGACCACGAATACGATCCATTCCATGAAGCAGAATGGCGAAAAGATCAGTATGTTAACAGCTTATGATTTTTCAACAGCGCGCGCATTGGATCAAGCGGGTATCGATATTTTATTGGTTGGAGATTCTGCTGCAAATGTGTTCGCTGGCTATGAAACGACGCTACCGATCACCTTGGATCATATGATTTATCATGCGAGTGCAGTGGCGCGGGGTACACAACGCGCGTTGGTGCTCGTCGATCTGCCGTTCGGAGAATACCAAGGCACCCCTGAAGACGCGTTTAAATCTGCCGTCCGTATGATGAAAGAGTCGGGCGCACATGCATTAAAACTGGAAGGAGGCGTTGAAATTCTGGAAAATATCAAAAAAATTGTAGATGCGGGTATCCCAGTTTGTGGGCATTTGGGCCTTACACCACAGTCTATCAATAAATTTGGCACCTTCGGTGTTCGGGCGCAGGAAGAAGCGGAAGCTGAAAAACTTAAATCGGATGCATTGGCTTTACAAAATATTGGATGTTTTGCAATCGTATTAGAAAAGATTCCAGCTATACTCGCAAAAGAAGTGACGGAATCCTTATCTATCCCGACGATCGGAATAGGGGCCGGCAATGGTTGTGATGGCCAAGTTCTTGTTGTAAACGATATGTTGGGCTTCACGAAAGATTTTAAGCCTAAGTTCCTACGACGTTACATGAATATGTATGATGGAATTGTCGAAGCAGCTGCGCAGTATGCTGCGGATGTAAAATCTGGAAATTATCCGAACGAATCGGAACAATACTAATATAATGAAGATCCTGTTGATCGTTACGTTAATAGGCGTACTCCTTTATTTGTTATCACGGAGGTTCTTCATGAGCCGCGAACCAACGGGTTTAATAAAACCTGAAAGAATTCATCAGTTCGTTTTGTTGGACACCTCTCCCCAATTAATTGCCAACATTACGCGCAGCACGCTTTGGACCGTCGGCATTGGGATAGTGCTCTTCCTCATCGTTCTTATTTTAGGAATGAAAATAAAAATCCTATGGATCGCTCTTCCGCTATGTCTATATCTTATTGGACAACTTTTTGTCTACACAAATCATATTCGCGCCACAAAAGATCAACGCGTATACTTTGATACAAACACCTACGATGTGCTGATTGATTACGTCAAAGGTCCACCCCTTTCATTTAACCTGCAACGGGATGTCATTCGTGTCTCAGAAGTAAGGTCTGTGCAGAAAAATCGCGACACAATCTTTGGTTATTATCGTATTCACACGTCCAGGGGGATTGTAGTCCTTCCCTATATATTGGAGCAGTCGGAAAGGGTGTGGAACCAACACTTTTTTGAATACCTGAATACGAATTATAAAATCGAAATAGAGTCAAAGCTCTTTCCGATTATTTAGCAAAAAAGGCGACATACTTATGTATATCGCCTTTTTTTACTAACGTCAGGGCGTTTTTTATTCATTTATTGCTCTCCAGATCAAATCTTTTAGTTGCTGGATATTTTTCCCTGAGACCGACGAAATGAATACCGCCTGAATTCCTGACGGAAGGGTATCTTTCATCTCAGCCTCCAGCTCCTCATCCAACATGTCGGATTTGGTTATGGCTAATAACCGGGGTTTATCAATTAACTCCGGATTATATGCGGTCAATTCGTTCAACAAAATTTCATATTCTTCCTGTATACTCCGGTCGGTATCTGCTGGTATCATAAACAGCAATACCGCATTTCGCTCGATATGTCGAAGAAAACGATGGCCTAACCCCTTGCCCTGCGACGCCCCTTCGATAATGCCTGGAATATCAGCCATCACAAAAGACTTACTGTCGCGATAACTAACAATACCTAGGTTAGGTACGAGCGTCGTAAACGGATAATTTGCAATTTCAGGCTTCGCTGCGGAAACAATGGAAAGCAAGGTGGACTTACCTGCATTCGGAAATCCGACTAAACCCACATCGGCTAACACTTTGAGTTCGAGCACGACCCACTGTTCTTTCCCTGGCAGCCCCGGTTGTGAAAAGCGAGGTGTCTGTTGCGTAGACGACTTAAAATGCCAATTTCCTAATCCACCTTTTCCCCCAGGCGTCAAGATTTTTGTTTCGCCATCCTCCGTAATATCAAAAAGGATTTCGCCCGTTTCAGCATCCTTTGCGATTGTTCCAAGCGGGACCTCCAAAATTTCATCTTGACCATTTGCGCCACTTCGCAACGCACTACCTCCCGCTTCGCCATTAGCTGCAATTATATGCTTTCTATATTTCAAATGCAGCAGCGTCCAGTGTTGGCTAGAACCTTTTAGAACAATATGTCCCCCTCGACCGCCGTCACCACCGTCTGGACCTCCTTTGGCTGTAAATTTATCTCGGTGCAAATGCGCCGAACCAGCTCCGCCATGTCCCGAACGGCAGCATACCTTCACATAATCAACAAAATTTGAACCCTGGGCCATACGAGATATTAAAGTTCGTTTATTTTATTAATAACGATCGATTATTGCCGTCAACGCGTTGAAAATCGTATCAATATCACCAATACCATTTACTTTGGACAGCTTACCCTGTTCTTCATAATAAGGTAATACGTGAATAGTCTTGCTAAAATATTCTTCGATGCGTTTTTTCAGTTTATCAGCAGCATCATCCGCGCGGCCAGAAATTTCCTGACGTTTAGCGATCCGCTGCGTCAATTCCTCTTCCGTTACATCTAACGCTACAACCCCTGAAATTTTTTCATTAATCGATGCCAAGAACTTATCTAAAGCTTCCGCTTGTGCTACAGTACGTGGAAACCCATCGAAAATAAAACCCTTTGCTTGTGGATTTTTCCGAATTTCTTCCTCCAGCATCGCTATCGTGGTCGAATCAGGAACTAAATTTCCTTCTGCGATAAGCTGGCTTACCTGCTTACCAAGCGCAGTTTGATCCTTGATATGTGCGCGAAAGATATCTCCGGTGGAAATATGAACCAATTGGTATTTTTCGATTAATTTCTCAGATTGAGTACCTTTACCAGCACCTGGAGGACCGAATAAGACAAGGTTTAGCATAAATTGTAGTATTGTTTTTATTCTGTGTTCGAAAAAAAAGCCTAATCCGATAGAGAATTAGGCTTCGTGTAATTAAGTGCGCTCAAAGGGAGTCGAACCCCTAACCTTCTGATCCGTAGTCAGATGCTCTATCCAATTAAGCTATGAGCGCGGCAACCATCACATCTTGACAAATCCGCCCGTTCTGTTTTGGTGATGCAAATATAGGCAAATCGATCTGTTATGCAAACTTTTTTTCAACTTTCTACCGCCATAGAACCTAACCACCTCCACCTCAAGGTTTTTCTTACGCCTTGTCGGTACAGTTTCTTTTACAACACTAGAGGTCGCCGAATGTGTCCATTACGCAACGGTAAACCATGATTTTCACAAGACAGAATACATGAACATATATACATTAAAATTGGACCATAAAATAACTGTGATTCTGTATTTAGAGTAGAAAAAAGTGCGCTCAAAGGGAGTCGAACCCCTAACCTTCTGATCCGTAGTCAGATGCTCTATCCAATTAAGCTATGAGCGCAGACTTTAATAAGTTGTCAACAGGATACCTATTGATTTTGGTGTTGCAAATATCGATACTTTTTCTTTCTTTCCAAATTATTTTTCAAAAAAACACCTTCCAAATAGCGGTATGGTATATATATTGTTGATTAAAAAATATTTACATTTAGAATAAATTTCACACACATGGCCGAACGCTTCATAAAAAGCAATAAAATCCGGATTGGAGACATAAGTATCTCTTATCACACGAAGAAAGCAAAAACAGAATCGACAAAAACAATTATCTTCTTACATGGTTTCCCGTTCAACAAAAATATGTGGCGGGAACAATTGGAAAATTTGGCAGATGATGTAGAGGGTATTGCGCTGGATATCCGCGGGCACGGGAACAGCACAAGCGGACATGGCTTTTTTTCTATCGATGTATTCGCAAAGGATCTTCGAGTTTTTATGGAAAAATTAGAAATCGAACAAGCGGTTCTGTGCGGAATATCCATGGGTGGTTATATCGCACTTCGTGCGTACCAGATTTTTCCAGATAAGATAAGTGGACTAATATTGGCAGATACTCATAGCAAAGCCGACAGTAATGCCGCGAAACAAAAACGTTTTGATAGTATCCAAGCTGTTTTAAATCATGGACGACGACCTTTTGCCATTGGCTTTGTGGAAAATATATTTGCAAGCCAAAGCATAGAAGAACGTCCGGAGGCAGTCGAACTTATCAAAAGCAGCATTCGCAGAAATAGTGTCAACACCATTTGTGCGACGTTGCTCGGTATGGCATCACGTACGGATACGACGGATGTGCTTCCAACCGTAGCGGTACCCACCCTTTTGATACGCGGCACGGCCGACAAAATTACAGCACTTCAAGACATGGTGGATATGCACCACGCATTGCCTTCAGCAAGTTTTATTGAATTGGAAAACTGCGGGCATCTTCCTAATTTAGAAAATCCAGAACACTTTAATAAACTTATTAACGATTTTGTAGCGAGAATTTAAACGCCCTCTATCTCTTTCAATGCTTCCTGAGCCAAAGCATAGCCCATATCGATAAGTTCACTAGATCGATGAAAGTCCCAAATCCCCGCCGAATTATGTGGAACTGTGACAATATAATCTGGTTGATATTGAGACAGCATGAGCGTACTTAAGCGTCTGCGCATAGCGTAATACGATTCCTGAAGTAAAGCCACCGGATTTAATTTCGGGATATGTCCATTATCTTTTAGGGGAATGCCATCTAAATTGACAGCAATTACGATATTCTCCTTGTTTACGACATGATTTACAGGGACCGGATTAAGTACACCTCCGTCGACCAAAAAACGATCATCCACTGATACGCCGGTAAATACACCGGGGATCGCAATGGAAGCACGGATGGCTGAATAAATACTTCCCGTCCGAAATAAAACTTCTTCCTCTCGCCTCAAATCCGTAGCAACTGCAGTATACAATGTGGATAGATCTTCAATCAGGACATCGTCAAACACCTCTTGAAGCGTATTTAACACACGTGTACCTTTAAATAGACCATAACGGGGATTCGAAAAATCCATCAATTTAAATACCTGTGCTTTTGTGAGCTTACACATCCAGCTTCCAAGTTCAGTTAATTTATCACAGGCATAAGCTGCACCAACAAGTGCACCTATAGAACATCCGACCACCTCCTCTATTTCCATCCCCAACTCTTCCACACGTTGAACCACCCCAATTTGGGTAATACCACGGGCTCCCCCACTACCCAAGACTAGTGATACTTTTCTGCGGGTGTCTGCTATTTTCATGGAGTAAACATACTTAAATTGCCTCTAAAATACAATGTTACAAAGCTCACAAACGTATAGATACATTTCCTTATCTATGAAATTGTCAAATTAATGTCGATTTCAAAAGTACATATTGAATTTGAATTATAATGGCGTTACTTTTGTTAACAGTGTTAACAAAATGTTTAAACAAATATGGGGATTAACGAGCGGAAGACGAGACAACAAGAAGAATTGCGTAACCGGATCATCGAACAATCATGGACAATCATCCAACAAGAGGGTTGGCAGGCGCTTTCTATTCGTCGAATTGCCGATGCTATTGAATATAGCGTTCCCGTTATTTACAAACATTTCGCCAACAAAGAGGCCATCCAAGAGCATTTCATCAAGGAAGGGTTTCGAAAGTTAACCGAACAGCTGCGACAAGCGGAGCGAAACGAGACGAACAATGAGCGCCGTATTCAACAGATTGCGTATGCGTATTGGAAGTTCGCTGCACAACATACCGAACACTATCGAATCATGTTTGGGTTGGGAATGCCGGCTTGCGAGACGGTGAATAGCGTTGCAGAGATGAAAGAAATGTCCGAGACGATGCGTTTGGCGATCGCCAATACAGCCACTGAGCATAGCAACGAGCATATCGATCTTTTTCTCAAGATGAAAACGTTTTGGTCGATGTTACATGGATTTATTTCAATTGAATTGCTATCGAACAATAAAATTCAGAACGAGCCAAGTCCTGTATTTACCGATGCCATCGATAGTTTTATGTTCACTTTAATTTTTAAGAAAAAACAACTATGAGTTTATTACAAAGTTTACAGTGGCGCTACGCTACAAAGAAAATGAACGGTCAACCCGTTGCACAAGAAACAGTAGATTACATCATTGAAGCAGCTCGTTTTGCGCCTACCTCATCTGGACTGCATCCTTTCAAAGTAATCGAAATTGCCAATCCTGAGTTGAAAGCTAAAATTCAGCCCATAGCATTTGGCCAATCGCAAATCGTTGATTCATCTCATCTCTTGGTTTTTGCTGCGTACGACGAGTATACCAAAGAGCGAGTCGACGCTGTCTTTTCACAACAGGAAGAAGAGAGAGGACTTCCGTTAGGAACGTCAGACGCTTACAAAAACCAGTTGTTTGACAGTTTGCAACAGCAAACAAAACAGCAACATTTTGAGCATGCAGCGCGTCAAGCATACATTGGTTTCGGCTTAGCAATTGCTGCGGCGGCAGAACAGAAAGTAGACGCGACGCCCATGGAAGGATTTAACAATGCTCAACTAGACGAGCTTTTAAACTTGCCGGCTTTGGGTCTTAAATCGGTTACCATCTTAGCTTTAGGTTATAGGGATATCGAAAACGATTGGTTAGTCAACTTGAAGAAAGTTCGTATTTCCAAGGAGAATTTCGTCTTAAATTTCAACTAAAACACATACTAAACACTATATTGAAACAAAGCAAAAGGGGCTTCCACCAGTTGGGCAGCCCCTTTCCTGTTGCGTTTATTTTGTCTCTTTGATCGGAATATCTTTTAATATGGCTTGCAAAAATGTCCAAAATTTCTGTACTGAGGAAATAGAAACTCTTTCTTGCGGAGAGTGTGCACCCAAAATGGTTGGACCAAAAGAAATCATCTCCATCTCCGGATAGTTACGGCCTAGTATCCCGCACTCCAGTCCTGCGTGACACGCGACAATCTCTGGATCTGTCTTGAATAGTCCTTTATAGGTCGTTTTTAGTACGTGAAGAATTGATGAATCCGGGCGAGGAGTCCACCCTGGGTAATCTCCCGAAAAAGTGACGTGTGCTCCCATCAGTTCAAAGCAACATTGCAAAGTGGCCGCTAAATCTCTCTTAGAAGATTCTACGGACGAGCGTGTCAGACATTTAACAACCATGTGTCCGCCTCCGACCTCCACCCGTGCGATATTATTTGAAGTTTCAACTAGTCCGTCAAAAGATGTGCTCATTCTGTAAACCCCGTTAGGCGCTGCGTAAACCGCCCGTATTAAACGATCTTGTAACGCTAAGGGGAGTACGAAAGAGTCGTTAGGCGACCACTCCGTTAGTTCAATTCGTAAATTATCATCTACACCAGCATATTCTGAGCGGATTATTGCGGCCGCTTTGTCAACAGCCTCTTGGATTGCCTCACGGTTGGACATATCCACAAAGAACTGCGCCGTACTTTCCCTCGGTATCGCATTACGAAGTCCCCCTCCGTCAATACGCGAAAGACGTATTCCTAATGGAGATATGTCGAAAAGTATACGATTCAAGATTTTATTTGCATTACCAAGTCTCTTATGTATCTCCATACCCGAATGGCCGCCGTGCAATCCTTTCACCGTCAATATATAGGCATTCGTACGGCCAACAACAGCTTCAGGCACGTAGTCAAGTGAAGCCGTAACATCCACCCCACCAGCACAACCAATGTCGATCTCGGCATCTTCTTCTGTATCTAGATTAAGTAAGATTTCACCTGTTAACCAATCACCTTTCAGCCCTTTAGCACCGGTCATCCCAGTCTCTTCATCGATCGTAAACAAGGCCTCCAGAGCCGGATGAACGATATCTACTGACGCGAGCAAGGCCATAATCGCCGCTACACCGATGCCGTTATCAGCCCCTAGTGTCGTACCGTCGGCTCGTACCCAATCCCCATCCACGACCATTTGGATTCCCTGTATGTCGAAATCAAAAGCCGTATCGCTATTCTTTTGATGTACCATATCCAAGTGCGCTTGCAGAACAACGGTTTTCCTATCTTCGAAACCTGTTGTAGCTGGTTTCCGTATCAACACATTTCCGACTGTATCTTTAACAGTTTCCAATCCCAGGTTATTTCCAAAATCTAACATAAATTGGATCACACGGTCCTCTTTCTTGGATGCCCTGGGCACAGCATTTAACGCCTCAAAGTGCGACCAAAGTCCTCTGGGTTCTAGATGTTGCAGTAGTGAATTCATTATTTTTATCTTAGTCCGTCCAAAATTAAGCAATCTCCGCCATAAAGCATCTGTTATAACTTCGATCAAACAATTTTCCGTCAACAGCGATTATATATAAAAATCACATCTATGTCAGTACAAGTCGAGCGTAAACCAATCATATTTAGTCCCGATTCAAAACGCGTTCTAGCGCGCTTCTTCCAACTGCCAGAAGAACGCTCAATGAAAATTATAAAGCGTGTTTTGGATTTACCTAGGCAGCGTCAAAACGACCTATTAAATCTGATTCTCCGAAATTTTTCGAAAAGACACCGAAGCGTTGTTTCTATTTTGGAAAAGAATTTCAAACGGTTAACGAGCATCATCAAGAAAATGTCGTTGGGAGATCGTGAGATCACATATAAAGAGCGGTTGATCATTGGTGCCTATTTTACCATGGAATATTCCATAGAAGCTGCAGCATTTTTTAACCCTTCGATTGTGGAAGATCTGGATCAATCTCAGCTTCGGGAGGGAGAAAAGCGTGTTATCCTTAGTTTCCGGGCTACCGGCGAAGGACATGTCTCTTCGATCGTGTTTAGATCTGGTATCATTGATAAGAACCTCGATATTCAGCTGGATGACGTTGGACGTCTATTGGAAAAGCCGAAACAGATCAAAAACCACCAATACGAAAAGGACGATTTTTTGGCTAAATTGCTCGCTTTGCACGCTCCTGAGGACGATATGTTCGACATCATCAACAAAAAACTGACGGAGACATTTACCTATGAAGAGCTACGCCGCCTTGTCCGAGAAATCAAGGACGAAAACACGCTTTCCGTCGATAGTGATACATTAGCTAATCAAATGATGTGGCTCGCTTCCTCACATTATGAAATGACGTATTCTTTAGACACCGCAATATCGGAACGGGTTATTTTTCCGTTAGCAGAAACCGAAATACGAGGTATTGAAGATGCCCGCTTTGTCCGGTTTCAAGACGAAAAAGGACGCATCACCTATTATGCTACTTATACGGCGTACGACGGTTTTTCAATTCTTCCTAAACTGCTTTCAACGAAAGATTTTATTCATTTTAAAGTACAACCCATTAACGGAAAAATTGCAAATAAGGGAGCAGCGCTATTTCCACGGAAGATCAATGGAAAATATGCTATGTTAAGTCGAGTAGACGGCGAGAACAATTACATTTCCTTTTCCGAAAACATCACCAATTGGCACGAAGATATCGTCCTGCTACGCGAGCCACAAGAGCCTTGGGAGTTTGTACAATTAGGAAACTGCGGTTCGCCTATAGAAACAAACAAAGGCTGGTTGATGATCACACATAGTGTTGGACCTATGCGCATGTATACCCTCAGTGCAACGTTGCTCGACCTTGATGATCCCACGAAAATCATAGGACGATCAAAACAGCCCATTCTTTCTCCAACTACAACCGAACGGGAAGGCTATGTTCCCAACGTCGTTTACTCGTGCGGGCAAATGGTGCACAACGGTCATTTAATTATTCCGTACGCCATGTCGGATTATGCGTCCACCTACGCCACCGTAAATTTAGAAGACTTGCTCCATGAACTACTAGCCAATGGATAATATGGATAATGCCCAAAGACGCGCTGCATATGCAGCGTGGATAACCAGAAAGTAATTGTGCTCTCTGCCCCTTGGTTTCGGTTGACACCGTAAGCCTCCAGCCCATCGCAACAGCCGCCGGTCTCCTCGTCATACATCTTTAACTGCAGATCATTCTCCCCAAGAAACCAATTGTAAGCACGTTTCATCCGCTCGTGATAGATGGGTTTCGGGTCATGGCAATGCAGCTCTGTATACAACAGCATCGTAGAATATACCTCTATCGGCTGTTGCCCGAAGGAGGCAACCGAAGCTTGCCATGTATACCATCCTTCATTACCAATTAGGGATAAGGTTTCTGTTCGGAACAATATAGCATCTAAAAATGCTGCGGATAGCCGCGCGACCTGCAGCACATCTTCCCGCTGCACGTATCTGTGCGCCCGAAGCAATGCTAAAGGGATAATCGCATTATCATACGATACCACTTTTTCAAACCAGTGCCAATGTTCAGTACTGTTTTGCTGGTATTCTAGATACATAAAGTCGACCAGTTCGTGTAGGATACCAATCAATTCCTGATTCTGAGGTTCATACTCCAGATAATGGACAATTCCTAACATATTATACGCCACAGCTCGTAAGGAGCGCATATCCAGAAAATGCGCTTTTGCCCGGTCGAACATTTCCTTTCCTATTTGGTGAAAACTACTGTTGGTCTGACAACGGACCAAATATCCCAAAGCCCAAACGCATCTTCCAAATGCATCTTCCGATCCGATTTCCTCTAAAAATCGATTGTCAAATCCCATAAAGTTTCGAAAATTTCCTTCGGGACGTTGTGCGTAATAAATGTAGGCGATATAAGTGGAGATCAGTTCGTTCAACCGGTCGTCCTGCCTATTATTCTCCTGTGCCATGAGCGCCAATAACAACGCGCGGGCGTTATCATCCAAACAATATCCATGATGATAATTAGGCGTAGCATATGTGGCATGTTGGATAATCCCGACCTGGTTAGTCAATCTCCTGATATGCTGAAAATCCAAATGAACCGCTGCTTGAGATACATCCTCTCCGTCTGCCTTTATAAAACCGTGCTCTTGCTGGGTCTGTAAGAACACATCAAGGTAGCGAAGCGCGGCGCTTCCCCAAGATAATTCCCCTTGCAGGTGTCGTACACGATTACGTATAGCGTCTAGGCGACTATCGTCAACAAGGAGATGATGTAATTCTGTTTCCAATGCCTGATGATCTTTAAAAGGGAACAATATTCCCCGACCATCCGCAAGCACCTCCGCTGCATGCCAGTACGGAGTGGATACGACACAGGCTCCTGCACCCAAAGCATAGGACAAGGTCCCACTCGTTACCTGAGCTTCGTTCAAATAAGGAGTTAGATAAATATCACATGCTGACAAATAAGTGGCTAATTGGTCCTGTCCCACGAAAGAATTATGAAAAACTACATGGTGACTTAGGTCTAGTTCGTGTACAAGTCCCTCCAAATAATGTCGATATTCTTCTCCGGCGTGTCTCAACACCTCGGGATGCGTCTTCCCGACCACAAGATAGATCAGATCCGGAAACTTCTTCACAAGTGTAGGTAAAGCTTTTATAACCACGTCTATTCCCTTGTTACGTCCCATAAGACCGAATGTAAGCATCACCCTCCTATTGGTCAATCCGAGCACCTCTTTTGCTTCAGCGCGACGAAGTGGAAAGGCCGGCACCCCATGTGGTATAACGATAATCTTAGACCGAGAGATATGGTACACACGCGTTAGAAGATCTGTGGCATAGGAGGTCATAACGACCAACTTATCTGCTTGTTGTGCGATTTCTAATAGAATAGCTTTTTCGTCCACAGAAGGGTTTTCTAAAATCGTATGAAGATTGACAACAACAGGCATCCGTAATCGTTTTAATATGGACAGCACATAACCTCCGCTATTGCCCCCGTAGATCCCGTATTCATGTTCAAGCACACAAATGTCGTATCCACCATTATTGATCACATTTGCGGCATCTATATAGTCGGTAAGTTGCTCCTTTTCAATTTCACGAACGACTTCATTTGGGTACACATATGCGTCAGCCCCATTTGTCACAGCAAAAATATGTTGCTCAACAGACATTTGCCTTTCATTTCGATTTATCGCCCGTACAAGTTCATTGGTAAAGGTGGCAATGCCACACGGTCTCGGCGTATAAGTACTGATATAAGCTATCTTCATGGTAAGTCTCCTGCAACATAGAATGAATTTTCAAGCACTTTTGTTTTACAAAATCGCCAAGCTAGATTTTTTTTATTATTTTTCTAGACATATGGAGCACACAAAATCATCAAAGGATAAAATGATCGCCGGAGAAGTTTATCAGGCCATGGGAAAAGAGTTGTTTGCCGAGCGACAATATGCGAAAGAACAACTTTATCAGTACAACAATTTGGAACCGACCAAAATAAAAGCCCGAAATCAGATTTTGAGAAAAATCTTTGGTGCATCTACCCCGCGTATCTATATCGAGCCTCCGTTTCGTTGCGACTACGGCTACAACATCTTCGTAGGCGATAATTTTTACGCAAATTACAACCTTACCGTGCTGGATTGCGCACCGGTCCGCGTGGGCGACAATGTTATGATTGGTCCGAATGTATCTATTTTCACAGCTGGTCACCCTATTCACCACGAACCCCGTATCGCCGGTTGGGAATTCGCAAAGTCCATTACCATTAGTGACAATGTGTGGATAGGTGGACATACCGTCATCAATCCCGGAGTTCATATCGGAAAGAACGTCGTAATCGGCGCGGGATCGGTTGTCACGCGTGATATTCCTGACAATGTAATTGCCGTTGGAAATCCGTGTCGCGTATTACGTGAAATCACCGAACAGGATAAAGAATTTTACTATAAAAACGAACGTTTCCCTTCTGTAGAAGAAACGGACTTTGAGGATTAGGCCGCCTAAAATAGCACGATATTCAAAACAATCTATTGTAGTTCTTCCCGTTCGCTGAGGATACGTTTGATTGCGCTAACGAGAATTGGAAATCCTGGATACGTCATATCATGACCATATCCTTCAAACTCTATCAACTGTACATTCGGGTGCCCGACAAGCAATAACATCCGTTTCAGGTAGGCATTTTCTTCGTAGCGGCCGAGCATCTCCAATTCGCGGTCGCCTGTTAACAAAACAATGGGCGGAGCGTCTTTACGTACCCAATATAGTGGCGCTAATTCGCCAATAGTGGGTTGCTTTTCAGGAATACCAGCCTCCTGTCGGGCAGTGAAGTGTGTAATAGCCTGTCCACTAAACGAGATGATACCGGCTATCTCTCCTACATCTACCTTTTCCCTTTCGAGAAAAGTTTTGTTGAGTCCCATCATCAATGTCAAGTAGCCACCAGCTGAATGACCGGATAGAAAAATTTTGCGCTTATCGCCATGATACTTATCCGCATGATGCATCACATACGAAACGGCTTTCGCGGCATCTTCAATAATATCATGAACACGCACTTTAGGTGCAAAACGATAGCCAACGCCGACGACAACCAATCCTTTATTTTTTAGGAACGTGGGGATTTCCCTTCTCCCTCCGGTTAAGCCTCCGCCATGATACCAAATTACTACCGGCTTCAAGGCTCCAGATGTAGGATAATGTATATCCATTTGGCATTGTTGAGCTTGATAATTATCGGTCGTATCGTCTATGTACGAAATGTTTTCCACAGTTTCATAGGCTACCTCCTGTGCTAGGCAAAAAGAACCTGCAATTAATTTAAAACAGAGTAAAAGAAGTGTTCGCATCATTTTTATGTTTGACGGAATATACAAAAAAGAATGAAAGACTGGAAGTTTATCATGCACTTGTCGCCCTTATAAGATTCGACCGTGTCCGCGTAGCTAAATTGCTTCAGCTTAACCTCTATAAGCACGTACGAAAAAAACGTCTGAGCCGGGAGCAACAGACGTTTACCAAACCAATTATTAACCTAAATTATGAAATTATGAATTCGTACTTATATACAAAAGAATAACGGCGCCAATAAAAGTTTATTACAGGTGCTAACGCGATTTACCGATCTTTAACAGTATTTAACATCCTATTTGCTTCGCACAAGATAAATGATAAGGATGCCCGAGAGGATGAAGCTCATAGTAAAGCCTAGCCATGATAAGATAGGCATGCCCCACAAGAGATAGCCTACCCGTCCATGCGCCAAAATACTCGCACCGACTCCAAACGTCATCGCTAGAATGGATAATAAAAATTTATTTCCTATGCGGTGAAAAATCAGTTGCATCCGATCAAAGTCCTGAATTTTATGGTTTAAAGTAAGTTTATCCGATTTTGTTTTCTCCAATAACATGATTAAGTCCTCCGGCACTTCGGTCAAGATTTCCTTGACAAACTTGCTCTTTTCCAACAACATCTTTTTGATGTGCGATGCTGATGTTTTTTCTTGAGCTATTTTTTTAGCGAACGGCGTTATACTTTCCGGAATGTTGAGATCAGCGTGAAGTTGTCTCCCGGTGCCTTCCAAAATAGATACCCCACGGAGCAATAAATAAACAAAGTCAGGAAGCAGGATACTATTGTATTGCAAAATTTTATTCAATTTTCGCAACATCACAGAGATATCAATGTCATCCAGTGCATTTTCTTCAATCATTTGAAAGATTTCATAGGCGTCACGTTCCAGTTGACGTTGGTCTTCAATGTCGTGAACCACAGCCAATTTTTTGAGGTTTCTAATAAGATCTTTCGCGTCATGCATCAAAAAGTTAATCACCATTCCTTCGATAACATCCCGATCCCGAGGGATCATAAAACCCATCGCACCGAAATCAATAAAAACAATCTGCCCTTGTGCGTTCACAAAAACGTTTCCAGGATGAGGATCCGCATGAAAAAAGCCGTGCAGTAAAACTTGCTCCAAATACAAATCCAAGCAATTTTGCAAAACAACATGCGATTGGAATCCATATACTTTTAGCCCTTGTAGATCGTTAATCTTAATCCCTGCCACAAACTCCATGCATAATAATTCATCGTTAGAAAACTCGCGGAAGGTTTTGGGGACGTACACTGCCGAGTTTCCTGTAAAATTGCGACGGAACCGTTCAATATTATTGAGCTCGTTTGTAAAAGATAGCTCATTCAACAGAGAATTTGCAAAAGATTGCACAATTTCGTAGAGGTTTATTTTCTGTATAATTTCATACTTGCTTCGAAGAAGCTTAACTAGATCCAATAGGAAATCGAGATCTGCGTGCACCATTTCAGTAATCCCTGAACGTCTCATCTTGATGATCACGGAAGAACCATCCCGAAGCGTAGCCCGATATACCTGTGCAATAGAGGCCGCCGCGATGGGCTTATCGTCGAGCTCTGCAAAATGAGCTGTTACATCGATACCCAACGATTGTTCTAACTTCTCCGACAGATTAACGGATTCGGCCGGAACCTCGTCCTGTAGCTTAACCAGTTCTCGTCGTAGATCGTCGGGAATAATATCAGCCCGGTTGCTAAGTAACTGTCCTAGTTTAATAAACGTCGGCCCTAATTCTTCAATAGCCAGCCGAACGCGTATATTGAAGTCTTCCTCGAAAATACGGCGTGTGCGGGTATTCCAAAGCAAAAAGCTATCTGGAATGATCCGATCTAAATTCGTTCGAGATATAATTTCTTCAAATCCGTGCTTGGACAAAATACCCAATATCTGTCCCACTCGTTTTAATTTCTGAACCCCATACATATGTTATCATTTATACGTGTCTATTCCGATCACATCCGTGACCTTCTCACTTAAACGCGTAATATCAGATTTTAGTCCGACCATAATGGTCAGAAAATGAACAGGATTTCCCTCTATTTTTTTTAAATTATAAAGGTAGCCGATCTCAGCACCTATAAAGAAGCCAGGAAACTTGTAGTCCGAACCTATTCCCATTTTTCCAGCAACAGTAAAAGAGCGTTTGTTTTCCATTTTAATTTTACCGTCGACTAAATCCCCCCGAGGTTCCGTAATCAGGCCCATAGCTGGTCCTAGATAAGCGTATGAATTCAGTCGTTTAACCTGTTTGCGTTTACCCGCAGCCAAACTCAACATATAAAAGCTAGCGCGACCGTTTTCGATCATATGATTGTAGTTGGGATCCGGTATCAGTTGGTCGTACCCGAATGTCAACATGTAGAGTGTTGGCGTTAAAAAATACTGTGGATCCTTTAATGCAATATCCAATCCCGCGCTTCCTGAAAATAATTTGGTCGTAAGAGCTTCATTCGTCTTGCCCAACGGAAATGACAAACCAGTCCCGCCCAAGTAATAGATTTTACGGTAATGTATCGTATCTGCTTCCGTCTGTGCAGATAGGGTTTCCATACACAAACACGCAAAAAAAAGCGCAAATAATTTTCCCATGAAATTGCTGATTTATTAGAAAAACAACAATTCAATCGAAAAAGTTTGGTCTATTTTCTTTTTACAGGAAATTTTTGCTTTGAGGACCTTGATTAAACAAGAGGTCTACGATACTTAAGTCAGGTAAGAAACCATGTTTCTCTGTAAAAACTTGATAATAAGGCTTCGGGTCGCGCCATAGACTAGGTTGCTTAGGATGAATTAAGCGTCGGTAATCAACGCCGTTTTGAACGCTTTCGTAGCATGGCGTACGGCTTATCTCACGGTTAATTTTTAAACATTTCATCAACAACGCTAATTGCTCTAAATTAAAGTCCAGCAAGAATGCATGCTTTTGATTGTAGAAATATGCGAAGTCGTCTTCATAATACTCAAAATAGGCTGAACTGCGGTACGCTGTCTGCAGGCTTAGCCAATGCAGTCGTTGCCAATCAAATTCATAATTAATTCGAATATCTTTCACAGGCACATGCTCCTTACGTCCGTGTTCGATAGGGACAATCAAATCCAATATCCCGTTTGCCGTTGCAATTTTGGCGCGTGTTCTGTAGCTCTGCTTCGGATAATGCTCAAATTGTTCGATCAATATAGGAACCTCACAGTGCGAGATCACGTGAAAATAACTAACAGGCGGCAAATAAAAAGCGGGTAAAAGCAACTGTGATTCCATCGATTTTAACTATTTTAGGCAAAAATAAACTTATTTAAGGATATTTGCAGGAAATCCAAGGAATTTGGCCGTATTCATGAGAAAAAAAAGCATAGCTGCACTGCTGTATGTGATATCCTTGCTACCTTTCTGGTTTTTATATGGTATATCAGACGTACTGTTTATCATACTGTTTTATGTCGTAAAATACCGCAAAAAAGTAGTATTGGAGAATCTTCGCAATTCGTTTCCGGAAAAATCGGAAAGCGAGCAATATACCTTGGCCAAACACTTCTACCAGTTCTTTCCCGATTTAATTGTTGAATCCATAAAAATGAGGACCATTCATGCCGCCGATGTTATCAAACGTATCGAGCTGGTAAACCCGGAAGAAGTCCTTCGACATTTTGAGCAAGGCAAAGGCGTTATTGGTGTGACCGCACATTACGGAAACTGGGAACTGGGTATTCACCGGTTGTCCTTAATGACAGACTATCCTCGTCTGGTTATTTACAAACCGCTGAATGACAAGGATTTTAATGAAGTGTATAACGCGCTCCGTTGCCGATTTGGCGCTACGATGGTGCCGATGAAACAAATTTTAAGACATATCGTCCGTTTAAAAAGAACGCCGCACATCAGCATGTTTGTTGCCGATCAAACACCTACTTATCAGGATTCAGATTACTTTATGGAATTTATGAATCAGGAAACACTCGTGTATACGGGCACCGAACGAATAGCACGTCTTACAAAAAATCCTGTTGTTTATTGCCATATCGGACGCAAGGTGAAACGTGGTCATTACTATTGCCAATTTACAACACTCGTCGAAGATCCGGATCAATATGGTGAACACGAAATTACCCGGCTTCATAATAATTTTACCGAACGTATGATCCGGAAACAACCGGAATATTGGTTATGGTCACACAAACGCTGGAAAAGAAAACGCAGAATATGATACAACGTCCGAAAGTCGCTGTAGTAATACTCAATTGGAACGGGAAATTCTTTCTGGAAAAATTCCTTCCATCGGTGTATAACAGCACATATCCAAATATCGAATTTATTGTTGGAGATAATGCGTCCACAGATGATTCCGTTTATTTTGTACAAAACACGTATCCTTCAATTCGTATTATTCGTAATCCGCACAACTTAGGGTTCGCAGGCGGTTACAACGAAATACTCAAACAGGTAGAGGCTGATTATTTTATTTTGCTCAACTCAGATGTAGAAGTGACCCCTTCATGGATCGAACCGGTGATCGACTATCTGGAGACAGAATCCGATATGGTTGCAGCCCAACCCAAGATCATGGCATACCATGAGAAAGGATTGTTTGAACACGCAGGTGCTGCTGGCGGCTTCATAGATATATATGGCTACCCGTTTTGTAGAGGACGGCTATTTCAATATGTCGAACGCGATGAGCGACAATACGACACACCGTGCGAAATTTTTTGGGCTACCGGAGCAGCACTATTTATTCGTGCAGATGTTTGGCGAGCAGCCGAGGGCTTCGACGAAGACTTCTTTGCGCATATGGAAGAAATAGACTTATGTTGGCGACTCAAACGTATGGGATATCGTATTGGGTATGTCCCAACGTCGACTGTTTATCATGTAGGTGGTGGCACATTAAATGCCAGTAATCCGAAGAAGACCTATTTAAACTTCCGAAATAACCTCGTCATGTTGCAAAAAAATCTTCCATTGGTAACTGCCGTTTGGGTTCTATTTGCGCGGTTATGGCTAGACTTTTTTGCACTTCTAAAATTTTTGGCTGACGGGAAGCCGAAAGACGCGTGGGCGATTAGCCGCTCGCATCAATATTTCTTCTTGTATATTTTCAAAACGGCAAAAAAACGAAGGCGGTATAAGACCAAAAGTAACTTGACTGGGTTATATAAAAAGTGTGTAGTTTGGGCGTTCTATATGAATAAAATCCGGAAATTTTCGCAATTGAAAGGCGAAAATTTCCATTAACAAGGAATCCTTCGAAGAACGTAACTAATTCGTCGTCTCTTTCTATTCGGTACTTTGCACGCTTAACTAAAAACTCCGTTTTTAGTTTATTTAAGGCCATTTTATTTACTAAATTTGCTCACTATGTCAATAGATATCCAAGAGAGAATTTCGAAACTTACGCAAGAACTGAACGAATACAATTACCAGTATTACGTACTTGCTAATTCCGTCATTTCGGATTACGACTTCGATCAAAAGCTAAAAGAGTTGGAAGGGTTGGAAGCGGCCTATCCGCAATATATGGATCCGAACTCTCCTACCCAAAAGGTTGGCGGGGATATTACACAAAAGTTTAGTACAGTACGCCACCGGTGGCCCATGATGTCGTTAGGAAACACCTATAACGAACAGGAATTACGAGAATTCGATGAGCGGGTACGTAAAGTTGTCGGTGATCAAGTACAGTACGTTTGCGAATTAAAATTTGATGGGTTATCGATATCAATAACCTATGAAAACGGAAGACTGCTGCGTGCAGTGACTCGAGGTGATGGTACACAAGGGGACGATGTGACAAATAACGTAAAAACAATACGAAGTGTCCCCCATCAGCTTGATAAGGCAGATTATCCCTCTTTATTTGAGATACGTGGAGAGATTTTCATGCACCGGGCGGCCTTTGAGCGCCTCAATAAGCAACGGGAAACCAATGGAGAACAGACCTACGCCAATCCGAGAAATTTTGCTTCAGGTACCATCAAACTACAAGATCCAAAAGAAGTGGCGAAGCGTCCGTTAGATTGTTTTTTATATTTCCTCTATGCAGAAAACCGTAACCGACTTTTTGATAGTCATTGGGACAGTATCCAGGCCGTTAAGAGTTGGGGGTTTCAGATTTGCGAACACACTACATTATGTCATCACATTGATGAGATCTTAGCGTTTGTCAATTATTGGGACGAAGCTCGTCACCAGTTGTCGTACGATATCGATGGGATCGTGATTAAGGTCAATGATTACGCCCAACAAGAAGAACTTGGATTCACCGCGAAATCACCTCGATGGGCAATTTCCTATAAGTATAAGGCAGAACGTGTTGAAACTGCATTAAAAAGTATTACCTATCAGGTGGGACGCACAGGAGCAGTGACACCTGTTGCCAATCTAAAACCGGTTCTCCTTGCGGGCACTACCGTCAAACGCGCGTCCTTACATAATGCCAATGAAATAGCTCGGCTCGATCTACATGAGGGCGACACCGTATACGTTGAGAAAGGCGGTGAGATTATCCCGAAGATTATCGGCGTCAATAATGCGAAACGCGCCGTGGGCACCTCGCCTATTGTTTATCCAGTAGTCTGTCCCGAATGCGGAGCACCACTCATACGTCAGGAAGGAGAAGCCGTGCACTATTGTCCAAACGAAGAAGGCTGTAAACCGCAAATTGTCGGAAAGTTGCAGCACTTCATTGGTCGAAAGATGATGGATATCCAAGGCATGGGCGACGAGACTATAGAAACCTTCTACAAGCTTGGACTACTACGCAAAATTGCCGATATCTATACCTTGAAAGACCATCGAGATCGTCTCAAAACATTGGAAAGATTTGGCGACAAGTCGATCGAGAATATGCTTATGGGTATCGAATTTTCAAAAAACAAACCTTTTGAAAAAGTTTTATTTTCATTAGGCATCAGGCACGTAGGGGAAACCATTGCTAGAAAACTCGCACAACACTTTAAAACGATTGAACGCATGGCTCTCGCTTCCGTGGAGGAAATTGCGAATGTACAGGATATCGGCGGCCGAATTGCGGAAAGTGTACACACGTATTTGCACGATGAGCATCATATTTTGGAGATAGCGAAACTTCAAGCCGCAGGTTTATGTTTCGAAGTCGAAGAGCAAGAGGTTGTTCTTGCCGGTCACAGTTTGGAAGGCAAGACTTTTCTAATATCTGGCGTCTTCACCGATTTCTCCCGGGAAGAACTTGCTCAACTTATTGAATCCCACGGAGGAAAGATGGTCAGTTCCATTTCTGCTAAGCTGAATTATTTAGTTGCCGGCGATAAAATGGGACCCTCGAAATTAGCGAAAGCCGAAAAATTACATGTTCCGATTATATCGGACAAAGATATTTTGAACATGATTAATCAACAAAATTAAACTATATATCATACACAATGAATGAGCTTCAAGGAGCAGGTGTAGCTTTAGTTACTCCGTTTAATGCAGATGGAACCATCGATTACCCGTCATTAGGAAAGCTGATCGACTTTCAGATCAACGAAGGAATGAATTATTTAGTATCATTAGGTACGACAGGTGAAACAGCCACACTAACTGCAGCGGAACGAAAGCAGGTTTGGGAGTTTACAGTGAAGCGAGTGAATGGACGAGTTCCCTTAGTAGCTGGCATAGGTGGGAATAATACCCAAGAAATTGTCCAACAGGTCGAACAATTCGATATCGCTGGGTATGATGCTATTTTGTCCGTATCGCCTTACTACAACAAACCTACTCAAGAAGGCATATACCAACATTATAAGGCAATAGCCGCAGTGGCTAAACTTCCGCTCATATTATATAATGTGCCGGGACGTACAGGGAGTAACATCTCCCCTGCAACTACAGTGCGGCTAGCCCAAGAGTTTCAACAAATTGTCGCCACCAAAGAAGCTTCGGGCAACTTTGCGCAATTCAGTGAGATTTTACGGGATAAGCCTGCAAACTTTTTATTGATTTCAGGTGATGATCCGGTGACCTTGCCTATGATGTCTCTCGGTGCGGCGGGAATCATATCGGTAGTCGGAAACGCTTATCCTAAAAAGGTTACTTCCTTGACGAAATGTGTACAAGATGGCGATTATGTACAGGCACGCGTGCTGCACAACGACCTCCTACGTATAACGGATCTTTGCTTCGTGGAAGGGAATCCATGTGGGGTCAAATATATTTTAAAACAATTGGGCATCATCGATACGGATTATGTCCGTTTACCACTTGTACCTGTCGGTTCGCAGACACAACAGGCAATCGACAAGGAAATGGGCATAATCGGATAAAATACGAGGGAAAAGATAATTTACTCAAAAAGTCCCGCCAAATGGCAGGACTTTTTTGATTAGACTCCCTCTAAAAGTCTACCTTATTAGTTGGCCTGATTTGCACGAATAATATTCAGCGCCCCACCGGCCTTAAACCATTCAATCTGTTGCGCATTGTAGGTATGATTTGCTAAGATTTCTTCTTGAGAACCATCAGCATGATGCAATACTAGCGTTAACGGTTTACCTGGTGTGAATGTGGTAAGTCCTAGGATATCGATGGTATCATCTTCCTGGATTTTATCGTAATCATCTTTATTGGCAAATGTCAAACCGAGCATTCCCTGTTTTTTAAGGTTAGTCTCATGTATTCGTGCAAAAGATTTTACGAGTACCGCCCGAACACCAAGATGACGAGGCTCCATTGCAGCATGTTCGCGGGAAGACCCCTCACCATAATTTTCGTCGCCAACAACGATAGAACCAATGCCGACCGCTTTGTATGCACGTTGCGTAGCAGGCACGGCACCATATTCGCCGGTGAGTTGATTTTTTACGGTGTCTGTCTGATCATTAAAATAATTCACAGCACCAATAAGCATATTATTGGAGATATTATCCAAGTGTCCGCGATATTTTAGCCAAGGACCGGCCATCGAAATATGATCCGTGGTACATTTACCTTTAGCTTTAATCAATAATTTTAGGCCTTTTAGATCAGTTCCCTCCCAGGCTGCAAAAGGCTCTAGCAACTGTAGACGATCAGATGTTGGAGACACGTCAACCTGTACCGCAGACCCATCAGCAGCAGGAGCCTGATACCCCGGATCCTCCACATCAAAGCCTTTAGCAGGTAATTCATCGCCCGTCGGCGCATCCAATTTAACCTGTTCACCATTCTTGTTCGTCAACGTATCCGTCACTGGATTAAAACCCAAATCGCCTGAGATAGCAATAGCCGCCACCATTTCCGGAGATGTTACAAATGCATATGTATTTGGGTTTCCGTCGGCACGTTTTGCGAAGTTACGGTTAAAGGAGTGAACGATCGTGTTCTTCTCTTGCTTATCCGCTCCCGCACGATCCCACATACCGATACACGGACCACAAGCATTCGTGAAAATAGTTGCATTCAGATCTTCGAACGTACTTAATAGACCATCGCGATCGGCAGTGTAGCGTACTTGCTCCGAGCCCGGATTGATACCGAACTCCGCCTTGGTCACTAATCCCTTATCAATTGCTTGCTTTGCAATAGACGCGGCGCGAGACAAATCTTCGTAGGAAGAGTTCGTGCAGGAACCGATTAAGCCCCATTCAACTTTCAACGGCCAACCATTCTTTTCCGCCTCTTCACGCATACGCGAAACGGGTGTATATAAGTCTGGAGTAAAGGGACCATTTAATGAAGGTTCCAATTCCGACAAGTTAATTTCGATCAATTGATCAAAATATTGCTCCGGATTAGCATACACTTCCGGGTCAGCAGTCAAGTGCTGCTTGATGATATTCGCCGCCTCTGCCACTTCTGCTCGTCCCGTAGCTCGTAGGTACCGCTCCATAGAAGCATCATAACCGAAGGTTGATGTGGTCGCTCCTATTTCAGCTCCCATGTTACAGATTGTACCTTTACCTGTACACGACAGCGATTCTGCTCCTTCACCAAAATACTCGACGATGGCACCAGTTCCCCCTTTCACAGTCAAAATACCAGCGACTTTCAAAATCACATCTTTCGGTGCTGCCCATCCACTTAATTTACCCGTTAATTTGACACCGATCAATTTAGGAAATTTAAGTTCCCAGGGAAGTCCAGCCATCACATCACAGGCATCCGCACCACCAACACCGATCGCCACCATACCAAGACCGCCAGCATTTACGGTATGAGAATCCGTACCGATCATCATACCGCCCGGAAATGCGTAATTTTCTAAAACTACCTGATGAATAATACCTGCTCCTGGCTTCCAGAAACCAATACCATACTTGTTAGAGACAGAAGATAAGAAATTGAACACCTCTGAACTCTCACTTTTCGCACGTGTTAAATCCTGTTCCGCCCCATCTCTTGCCTGAATCAAATGGTCACAATGAACAGTAGAAGGAACGGCGACCTTCGGACGTCCTGCTTGCATAAATTGCAGCAAGGCCATCTGAGCCGTTGCATCCTGCATCGCTACACGATCTGGCGCGAAATCTACGTAAGAATTTCCTCGTTCATACGCTTGTGTTGCATTTCCATCCCACAAGTGCGTATACAAAATCTTCTCAGCAAGGGTTAAAGGTTTATTGACAACCTGACGTGCCGCAGCGATGCGCTCCTCGTACTGGCTATAAACCTTTTTGATCATTTCTATATCAAAAGCCATATCTCTAATTATATGTTATTAAACAAGTTACTAAAACTCTGTTATGCGCTTACTTGGTCGAAATAGGCGTGAATTTGGTCAAGTTAATACCTTCGACAGCAGCTTTATATTCGTCTATATTCGGAATTCTTCCCAAAATCGCGGAAAGCACAACAACAGGTGTAGAAGCCAATAACGATTCTCCTTTTTTACCATCTCTATCTTCTACCACACGCCCTTGAAACAAACGCGTTGATGTGGCCATGACCGTATCTCCTTTTGCCGCTTTCTCCTGATTCCCCATACACAGGTTACAACCGGGACGTTCTAAATACATAATATTTTCATACTCGGTCCGAGCCGTACTTTTTGGCAACGCATCGCTAAATTCGAATCCAGAATATTTTTGCAAGAACTCCCAGTCTCCTTCCGCCTTCAGTTCGTCAATAATATTATACGTTGGCGCAGCAACTACTAAAGGAGCCTCAAACTTAACAACACCTTTTTGCTGCTCAATGTTTTTCAACATTTTCGAAACAATTTTCAAATCGTCTTTATGCACCATACATGAGCCCACAAATCCAAGATCCACCTTTTTATTTCCGCCATAATAAGTCAAGTCGCGTATCGTATCATGCGTGTAACGTTTCGATACATCGGCATTGTTCACATCAGGATCTGCGATCATCGGTTCCTCAATGATATCCAAGTCAATTACGACTTCTGCATAATATTTTGCATTTTCGTCTGGCGTTAATGCAGGCTTATTTCCTGATCGAATCTCCTCGATACGGTTGTTTGCTTTCTCAATTAAACTGTGCAGCACGTTGTTGTCATTTTCCATGCCTTTCTCAATCATGATTTGGATACGACTTTTCGCAATCTCTAACGATTCAATCAACGTTTCATCTTGAGAAATACAAATAGAGGCCTTGGCTTTCATTTCCGCCGTCCAGTCGGTAAATGTAAATGCCTGATCCGCAAGAAGCGTTCCGATATGCACTTCAATAATGCGGCCTTGGAAAACATTTTCTCCGCCAAACTGCTGCAACATTTGCGCCTGCGTAGCATGAACCACATCCCGAAAATCCATATGCTCTTTCATGCTTCCTTTAAATGTAACTTTTACAGACTCTGGGATCGGCATAGAAGCTTCACCCGTAGCCAGTGCCAATGCAACCGTACCCGAGTCGGCACCGAAAGCTACCCCCTTAGACATCCGAGTATGGGAATCGCCGCCGATAATAATCGCCCACTCGTCAACTGTAATATCGTTCAACACTTTGTGGATAACATCCGTCATGGAATGATAAACGCCTTTCGGATCACGCGCAGTGATCAAACCAAAGTCGTTCATAAACTTCATTAACTTTGGAATGTTAGCCTGTGCCTTTTTATCCCATACCGACGCCGTATGGCAGCCAGATTGATATGCCCCGTCAACAGTCGGCGCTATGACCGTAGCAGCCATTGCCTCCAATTCTTGAGCAGTCATCAGTCCGGTCGTGTCTTGAGATCCCACGATGTTTACTTTAACGCGCACATCAGATCCCGCATGTAATACTTTCCCCGGTGTTACACCGACAGCATTTTTATTAAAGATTTTTTCTACTGCCGTCAACCCCTGACCTTCCATCGTAATTTCTTTAGAAGGGGCAAACACAACGGGAGCTTGGATACCTAACGTCTGTGCTGCAAATGTTTGGATTTTTTTACCAAAAACAATGGCATACGAGCCCCCCGCTTTGATAAATTCCATCTTCTGAGGAGTCAACGCTTTTGATATATCGATAAGCACTTTCTCCCCGTTATATAATTTTTTTGTTTTTGTATTGATGGTCAATACTGTTCCGGTAGCAACAGAATACATTTGTTCCAAGACAGGCTCATTCTTTTCATTACGAACCACATCTCCGTTTTCATCTACTTTTTTTACCCAGTTTTTCAGATCGATCCCAATACCTCCGGTTACATCTACGGTTGTCAAGAAAATTGGCGAAATACCATTTGTACCACCAACAATTGGAGCGATATTAACGAACGGGACATACGGACTCGCTTGTTTGCCTGTCCATAGAGCCACATTATTCACACCGGACATACGCGAAGAGCCTACCCCCATTGTTCCTTTTTCAGCAATCAGCATCACACTTTTATCGGGATGCAGCGCCTGCAGTTGACGGATCTGTTGTTGTGCCTCAGGCGTAATCATACATTGACCGTGCAATTCACGATCGGATCGCGAATGTGCCTGATTTCCGGGAGACAATAAATCGGTAGAAATATCCCCTTCCCCCGCAATAAAAGTAACGACTTGAATTTCCTCCGCCACCTCAGGAAGCTTTGTGAAAAATTCCGCCTGAGCATAACTTTCTAAAATAGCTTTTGCAATCATGTTGCCTTGTTCGAAAGCTTCTTTCAATCGGGCAGTATCAGCGTCGTATAAGAACACCTGCGTTTTCAAAACGTCTGCCGCCTGCGCTGCAATCACGGCATCCATACCTAACGCGAGATCCAATAATACCTGAATAGAAGGCCCTCCCTTCATGTGAGACAATAATTCAAAAGCAAAAGTAGGCGTAATCTCAGCAACCGCCGCTTCACCCACTATAATTTCTTTTAAGAACTGCGCTTTCACTGCAGCTGCCGGTGTCGTACCGGGTAAGGTGTTATAAATAAACAGCCTTAACGATTCCGTTCGATGTTCGTTGTTTACATCTTTAATTTGGGCAATTACTTCACTTAGTAATTCCGCTCCGTCAATTGGCTTTGGGTGCAACCCTTGGCTTTCTCGTTCTACAACCTCTTGTACGTAATCGTTGTAAATACTCATAGATATCTAACTTTCTTATTTTATGGGTAGTATCTCTCTAAACTACCGTGTTTGTAAAAAATTAAGCTAACAGATAGCATGCGTCCTGTGCATGTGTCCTTAATTAGCCCGGTCACTCTTCATCTTCCTTAACTTTCGCATTAAAAACCAACGCATATGACCAAACGCAAATTTAATGAAAATCAGGTTTTAAACGCACCTATTGTATTGATTCACGACAATTTGGAATCAATCTAAACAGAATTCACCACATTCCTTCAGAACGTTTTCAGAACCAAATTTCCCAACGCTGTCTGGCATAAAAAAAGGTGATTTATCGGATTAAATCACCTTTTTTTTATACGCTTTGCATGGTTATATTAATATCTTTCAACGTCTTTATTGTTGATGTTGGATCGGCAGCATTAAAAACAAAAGAACCCGCCACCAGTACATCTGCGCCCACATTCAATAATTGAGCCGCGTTCGCTGTTGTTACACCGCCATCGATTTCGATCAGCAAACTGTCGTTGACACCAGCAGCAAGCACACGGAGTTCCTGAATTTTTGCATAGGTTCGCTCGATAAACTTCTGCCCGCCGAATCCGGGATTGACGGACATAAGACAAACCAAATCTATATCTTGGATAACATCTCGTAACAGGGAAACCGGTGTATGCGGATTGAGTGCAACGCCTGCCCTACATCCGAGTTCCTTAATGGCCGCCAACGTGCGGTGCAGATGTGTACATGCTTCGTAATGAACGGTAATGATCGACGCCCCAGATTCCTTACACACGTTTAGATACCGATCGGGATCGACAATCATCAAGTGCACATCAAGCGGTTTCGCTGCATGTTTCGCGATCGCTTGCATCACAGGAAAACCGAAAGAAATATTTGGCACAAAAACACCATCCATGATATCGATATGAAACCAATCCGCCTCGCTGTTATTGACCATCTGTACGTCATCATACAGTCTTGCAAAGTCGGCCGCTAAGACAGAAGGCGCAATCAAATGTTTTGTTGTAGACATGTTTTTTTATTTTTTTTGCAAAGATACACAAGTCCAAAGCTATTACACGAGGAATTTCGTAAATTAATGCATCACCCGATTCCGCTTTTAAATAGTACATTTGTTATTAGAATAGTATTATATAACGAAATAAGTATAGACAGTGGCTAAACTCAAGATTAATTATGTCCGCGGTAAGAACCAGAACAATTCCTTTTTGATCAAATTTGCCATGGTCATTATGGCCATCGTATTGATTTGTATCTTCCTTCCAAAACAACCTCGGTTCCGTTATGAATTCCAGAAAGGCAAAGCTTGGAACCACGACAACTTGGTTTCTCCCTATAACTTTGCCATCTTAAAAACACAAGAAGAATTAAATAGAGATAGAGAACAGATTCTCAAGACAGTACAGCCTATATACAAATTAAACAGTAGTGCTAGTAAGGAGCAAATCGATCAGTTTAATACAGATATCGCAGAAAAGTGGCAAATCAGCAACATGGACTCGCTTGCTCAACAAGATCTTGACGTGTATCAATCCGTGGGCAACGCCTTATTAAATTATGTGTATAGCCGGGGCATTATTTCCTTAAACAACCGGTATCAGAATAAAGGCAATCCCTCCGACAAAATTGATAAAACGCAGAGTCAATATAACTTCACTCTTATCCATGAGAATATTGCCCAACAAAAAAATACAGCCGACATCTTCACCATCGAGTCCGCTAATCAGTATATTCAGGAAAGTCTTGCAAAAAACAATAAGATCGACCGCAAGAGATGGCTGTCCGAAATTCTAAAAAACTACATCACGATTAACTTCATTTTTGACGAAAACCTCACCAACAAAGTTGAACAAAATGCGTTAGCCAACATCTCCAGTACGCGAGGCGTGGTACAGAAAGGCGAATTAATTGCTGAAAAAGACAAGATCATCAGCAACGAAACCTATCAAAAACTCGAATCCCTTCGCAAAGTTTTCGAAGACGAAGCCCGCATCAGCGGCAACCAAAATTATGTTGCATTTGGGCAGTTTATCATGATCTCGCTCTGTGTCGCATTGCTCATGGTATTCTTATATTTTTTCCGGGAATCGATCTACTATAACAACCGGCTCATTTTCATCATCATGATTGTTATCGTCGCCATGCTGGGTGTGTTATCCTGGGCCATCAGCATGAAGATACCCAGTCTTTACTACATACCGTATTGTAGTGTACCAATTATTTTCCGTGTCTTGTTTGATACGCGCGTCGCGTTGAATATCCACCTACTCATGGTGCTTATCGCCGCCCTATTTGTTCCAAATAGTTATGAATTCGTGTTCTTACAATTTATTTCAGGTATGGTGTCTATCTACAGCATAAAGACACTGGTTAAACGCGAACAATTCTTAATCTCCTCCTTGATCATCCTTGCCACATACATTATAGCCTATGTCGGACTGGTACTCACCAGGAACGGTTCACTGAACTCGATCTATTGGTCAGATATCGTACCTTTTGTGGTCAGTGTCGGTCTTACCCTTCTCGCCTACCCGTTGATATACGCTTTTGAACGCTTATTTGGCATTGTGTCCGATTTAACATTGATGGAACTGACCAATAGCAACTCCCGGCTATTGCGCGAGCTTTCGTTGAAAGCACCAGGCACATTTCAACATTCGTTACAGGTAGCCAATCTAGCGGAAGCTGCGATTTACAAAATTGGAGGCAACCCGCTCCTGGTGCGTGCGGGAGCACTTTATCACGACATTGGGAAAATGCTGAATCCATTGTTCTTTATCGAAAACCAGAAAACGGGCACCAATCCCCACGCAGAGCTGACACCTGAACAATCCGCCCAGGTTATCATTTCCCATGTACACAAAGGGATAGAGATGGCGAAAAAAAATCTACTTCCAGAAGTTGTGATTGACTTTATCCGGACTCATCATGGCACCACACGGGTAGACTATTTCTACAATATGTTTATTAAAAACAATCCCGACAAATTGGTCGACGAAAATATCTTCCGCTACCCGGGCCCTGTTCCTTTCTCGAAGGAGACTGCTGTGCTAATGATGGCCGATTCTGTCGAGGCAGCATCTCGAGCCCTCAAAGAACCCACCGAAGATTCTATTAATAAGTTGGTGGATAAAATCATCGACTATAAAATTACACAACGACAATTTATGAATGCGAATATTACTATGCGCGACATCACGGAAGTTTCGGAGATTTTCAAGTCCATGCTAAAAAGCATTTATCACGTGCGTATCGATTATGATGTCAACAAAAACAAGGGCTGGCAGCAGTCGAATTAATTCATCATTTTGAGCGTCAGAATGTTATTATTTTTTATGAAAAAATACCGTTTAAAGCTTTGCGAAATGATTTTTTTGCGTTATGTTTGCACTGTCAAAACCCGGAGAGGTGCCTGAGTGGCCGAAAGGAACAGTTTGCTAAACTGTCGTACTGGAAACGGTACCGCGGGTTCGAATCCCGCCCTCTCCGCAAAGACAAATTAAAACCCATTGGTTATCAATGGGTTTTAATTGTTTTCTAACCATAGGGGAATGATTGGGGGAATTATCTGATTAACTATAATATGATTGACGATTTTAATAATTCTGTAAATGCTGATAGATTTAACATCCGAGGTATAATAAGTGTAATTCTACAAGCTCACAAATATCGTGAAATCCAGAATGTTCTAGAAGAATACCTCGGCGTGAAAAAAGCACTTAAGGTGTTACAGGGAATAGTTAGATTCTCATTTTATATTGAGCCAGTTAAGCAACCTAAAATAGAAACTACTAAATTCGATGTTAGATGGAGCCAATCACTGCGTGAAGATCAAAGATTTTGCTCATACGATGAATGTTTAACTATATTTGATTCGTTGATCGAGGACGTTAGTTTAGCAGTTAAGGACGATGAAAAAAGGGCCTTTTTAGATATTGTAACTAATAGGTCATTGATGTCTTACGAACTAAATTTAGGTTACGTACGAAGAGTGCAGGATGGAAATATTCATTCTTTAGATAACATTAGTTTTTTTTGGGGGGATGATATAAAGCAAGTTTACTTATTGCGCGAATTTTTGCTATGTAGTGAAAATCCTGAATTCGTAATTTTTTTTAAACGAGCGTACGAAAAAGTAATAGTAAAGTCCTATTTAACGGATCGGGTTTTAACTGGTCTCTACAAGACAAATCGAGAGAAAAGATGGGAATGTAATCCTAATTCAGTCCATTTTGCCTTGAGACAGGAGAGTCTACTTATCGAAGCGAAATTGATTAAACAGATTTGCCATTTTGAAGGATTTCCGCAAGATCTCAGGACTATCCTTAGTGAAAATAATATCATGGTTTTTTCAACGGAAATAACAAAATGCCCGATAACGCTAGATTTGTTATCATTTGATCAATTCAAGTTTGAGATTGAAAATCCAGTAGCGGGAAAATCTTCATTCCAAGTAGGACATTTACATCCCTTGAAGTCCTTAAATGAAAACCAATACGTGGGTCATACTGCTGAAAATATTAGCTGGATCTCTTCTGTTGGTAACAGAATTCAAGGTGAACTTTCTGCAGAAGAGACTGGAGCGTTAATTTTCAAAATTATAGACAACTATAAACGTGCTGGATTGATCGAATAGTCCTAAAAATTGTTTGATATATTAGATTCATAAATAGCTATGTGTTAATCCAATGTCGTAGATATAACATCTAAGCAGGCTTGTCTCGCTAATTCTCTAGCTTCAATTCGGTCTAATATCGCTGTCTTTACATTTTTTTCAACTTTTGCTACTAATGCCTGGTCTTTCGGGACAGGTAGTATTAAGTCATGTATTCTGCTTCCTAAACTATCTATAATATCTTGAGTAAATCGCTTTGCTTTGATCTGATCTTGAACTGTTGTAGAAGATAAGATGGCTAAAAGCAGATAAGGAGAAATTAATCCTTTATCTATCACTCTAATCTTATATAAATGACTTTGGTAAACAATCTTTTCGTCATACTTTGATACCATTGCGCATGTTCCTATGAGATAAGTGCCGTCTTTAACCATTAAGATATCTCCCTCCTTGACGTCTTGTCTTTTAGAATAAGTATTATAAATATCTTGACTTAAGCCATGTTTAGGATCAAGTTTGATCTCCCAATTAGAAATGTCAGAAGTCCTAACAAACGGAATATTTCCTGTACCATAAGCTAGTTTCCCCACTTCGTTGCCGGTTTTTATTTCTATTTTACCGTCTGCAACTAAATCTCCAAACCTGACGATATCATGTGTTTTGGTAATTGAACTTAAAGATTTTTTAATAACTGGATTATAATACCTTGGTGATAGAGTGTTATTTTCCAACTTAGTCTCTGGCACCAGGTATCCTAAATGATCACTTCTAAGTTTTTTACCATCAATATATGCTTTATAATTATCTATTATGATCGGTAGATCATTATTAACAATGATACGCCCCCGACTATCGTGACCACACCACCGAGCTTCTGCCATGAAAATATCATTTAAATTTTTATCACTTATTCCATTTTTAGTATATAATATTAAACACGCCTTTGTATGTGTCCCGCCCTTTCCCGAGGTTTTAAAAAAGTCTTCTGGCATTCCGATAATAGCTTTAAAATGTCCGTTTTTTCTCATGTAGTCAACAACATAGCTATAAGATTTACTAGTTATTAAACTTTCAGGAAGAACAATTCCGAGCCTACCACCGGCCTTCAATAGCTTTATGCACTTTTCTACAAATAAAACTTGTGGTGGTACCGTCTTTAATAATTTATTGGTTTTTTCATAAGTGCCACTTTCAGAATCATATTTCCATTCATAACCAAGGTCATAAGATTTTTGAATTTCCTTATTAGCGGCTATAATTTTTTTTCCAAATGGTGGGTTAGTGAGAACCACATCATAAAAATTATCTTTTTCAATTTCTAAAGATTTACCGTATTCATTTTTCCAAGCAAGTGAATCCCCGCAAAACACATTTGATTTTGAAAGAGTTAACAACGATAGCCGGGTGGCGGACAATTTGGCTAGATAACCATCTTTTTCGATGCCATAAATATTAAGAGCCGAATTTGGTAAAACTTGTTTATTGTCGGAAAAATATTGAATTACAGAACTCAAAAATCCACCGGCACCAGCCGCCGGGTCTATTATTTTATCATCAATCTGTGGTTTGACAAAGTTTACAAGCAGTTCAACTCCGTTTAGCGGTGTGAAAAATTGCCCCTCTTCTTCTCTCACACCAGTATTAATAAATACTTCGTACAAATCTCCGAAAGGATCTCGTTTAAAGTCCTCAAAATTTATTTTTTCAAATTCTGAATCAACAAAAATGATACATTCCGAATCCAAAAGAATTTTCTCCGTTTCCGCAAAAATATTAGGGAATATTTTTTTTATTTCCGAAAAAACTTCATGATATTTTGATGAAACCTCAAAATCATGTCCATTTTCAAATGACGGTTTAAGCCTGAATATAAGATAGTACTTACAATATAAACATTTAACAACCTCCTCAAGGAGCGCTCTCTCCCTGGTTGCACCGATAAATCTACCCGCTAGAAAATTTTTGATATTTTTAAAAATGTCTTTTTGATTTAGATCTAAAAGACTAATTTGATTACTATTGCTATTTTTCATCTATTATTGTCCGTGTTGACGTCACACTTTATAAGCTAGCTAAGTTACGAAACTATTTTTGTAAAGCCTTTATGGATATTAAGCTATAATCATATCTAGATGCAGATAAGCATATTAAATTTTACAGATTTTTTTGAATCACTTATATAAAATTTCCGCAAAATAGTTACTGAGCTTGTACGCCTAGAAAAAGATTCTCCAAACAAAATTCAAGGCGTTATGGACGATTTGAATGGCGCAAAAGATGGCAAACGATACTACCGAAATGCCACAAACAAGAATATGCGGAAGTAGTTTTTTTGTAACGTCTATCATCCAAAAAAGCATTCGTACCCATCATTCTTTATTTCTGTGAGCAAACCTCGTAAGTTGTCGCTCTCTAGACTCGGTTCATACGTTTCTCATTTACCTGATCCACGCATCCAATACAGTTTCCAAAATTAAGAAGATTTCACAAAGTGAAGCTTCGCAAAAGGTAGTTCCAAAAAACTCGTTGGATCATAACATTGTGGTCTGATCTAAAATAGTAGAGACATTTGTCCATCCCAAGAATAACCAAAATCCAATTGCTTTCTCACTTCCTCGTCTTTCGGTCGCTTAGCATCTACAAAGCTCTTGAACTGAACGTCGACCATAGAAATAGGTCCGTTTTTAACTGTCATCCTTACAAACTTAAAATTATCAGCTTATTCTTCATCTCATCCCAGTCATCCAGTACGCTCGCATTAACAAATGTTCCTTTTCCCTTCGTAAAACTACCATAATCTTCTTGTATATATCCGATAATATGGTATATTGGTTTCACCTCATAGACTCGCAAAAGCAATTCTCACATCCAGATCTTTTTCCGTAAACCGTTTCATCCAAAATACCAAAAGGTGGACCATGTGTAATCAAAACTTCTGTATCATCAGGAATCAAATCCCAGTGCTTTTTAATTTCCGCTCCACGATTACATTTGAAAGCCCAGTTGTTGAACCATAGAGTAATCGGTGCCCCCAAAAATTTGACGCCATTTATCTTAATACTAGAATCATTTAGGTAAATGATGTCTTTAGATTTTATTCGTCTGATTTTTTTTGAATCGGCTTCCTCAAAAAAGAAATCATGATTTCCTGGAACAAATATTTTTTGCACATGCTTTTGTCCAGTAAACCAATTTAGAAAATCTACTACCTGCTCTTTTGTTCCACCTCGAGTAACATCACCAGCGTGAATAAGAATATCGCCATCAGGAATTTTTAAATCCCGATGTTTTCCGTGCGTATCAGATATGGCGACAATTTGCACCTCCAAAATTATGTATTTTGTGATCAATGACAATAAAGAATCCAAACTATGTCCGTAAATCCGTATATTTGTACCTTTAATTTTTTAAACGAAATAGCGTAAGCTATCGTATTGGTTAGACTGAAATTGCGACCTTCATTTTTCAAAATTCACTTCATTTTTATATTATTGACAAATCCATTTCCAAAACTTTAATCTTTTAGATATGTTGGTGGACTACCATGTTTAATCAGAGAAGAAAGCCCCATCTAATATAAGACTATTTAGTAAATGATTTACTAAATTTATTTCGACAATCAGTGACAGATAATTAACTACTAAGAAGATGTCTCGATCAATACGAAAAACTAAAATATTCGGAATCACTTCAGCAGAAACGGAGAAACAAGATAAAAGGCTTTGGAACAGGAAATTTAGAAAAGTATGTAAGAAACTTATTCTTAAAAATAAAGAAACACCTGTTAAAGTAAACGCTGTTACAAATGTATGGGATGGTGCTAAGGATGGGAAGAAATACTATCTTGGCACAACCAAAAAAGATATGAGAAAATAGCTCTCACTAAAATCATAAATAATTAGTTGGGTTATTAATATTGATCTAAAATCAATCTATTGGTAAAAACTCCCTCATTGACACCCCTAAAACCTTAGCAATCTTTTCTAGATGATTTAAATTCCATTTAGCGATATGTTTTGGATTTTCAACGTTTCCTACAAAACCAACAGAAAGATCGATTAGATGGGCTAATTTTGCTTGAGAAATACCTTTCTCAATACGTATCTCTTTTACTCGTTTAATAACGTATTGTTCTATTTTAGTATTTAGACTTTCCTTTTGCATATCTATATGCAAGTAGCAGAAAGTTAAATTTCAAAACACCTACATATATGCGTGTGTTTTCTTATATTTGATAATGCTTTAAATTATATATCATGGACTTTCCAATTTACTACTTGCATATAAAAAACATGTTTAATCTTGCGCTATTCGGTGATATAAATATTGATGAGAAGTTACGAGAAATAAAAAAGGCAACTCTAAGTACCGACTATATTAGATATTACCTTGAGTTTAAGAAACAAAGTGAATACTATGACAACTACTATCTGAAACAATGTATCACCATTTATTTAACTAATATTGATGTTTCTAAAAGATCAGAAATTGTTGAAATAATTACTGAAAATATTGATATGGGGTATGCAGCATTTTTGATTGCATCTATGAAGGATTCAAATCCTAAAACCATACAAATTGACATAGATTTTGAAAAGGTTTTATCAGAATATATGAAGCCCGAAAATGAAACTCCTTATTTTTTGACTCTTTTCTTTATGCAGCATTTCCTAAACTTTGATCATATAGATATTGATAAATACAATTCTTATCAATTGAATAGGGATCAATATTTTGCCCTTCTATCAGATTACCTAAGACCACAAAAGAAACTATATTAGTATATAATTATATATACACTATATAATATAATTATATACAAAGCTGATATATAAAAATATAACCTCTCGATATATAAATATATATTTAATCCTTATATAATTATATGTTCCATGACTATATAATTATATAACTGGATATACTATTCTCTCCCCTCCTTTGTTTACGAGTTCCGAGTTAAAACTACCCTTTTTTCTTAAGAAAAAGGCAAGATTTGACATTTGAATATATAGCAGAGCTGTATATACAAAGGCACTCCTTGCACTACAAAACTACCATGGGGTAAAGAAGGCAAAAAACAGGCTGAAATCTTGTTTTACAATAAAGAACTTTTACTCAAGTCAATGACAAATACCAAAATTAAAAAACTGTAAAAAATGAAAATAAGTATCTTTGTTTATCTTTAATAAAACTTAAAATTTTATGATAAGCTTTTGCGTAAATTTTTTAAAAATGAAATGAAAAATAAAACGAAGAAATATAAAATCGCAACTCTTAAAAAATTGGATAAAATAAATGATGTAAAATTCAGGAAGATTAATTACCAAACCAATTATGCGATGGGGGAATTAAAAATGAAAAGAGGGAAAGTGTTCGAATCAGTAATTAGTCTTTTTAAGACAATTGATTAAGAAATTGAATGGTTAAAATAAAAGTGTCAACATGGATTTTGTTATTGTGGTATTACCCTAAACCTAAAAGCCTTTATGTGATTTGTTTGAAACTGAATGTACTCTTTAAAGATCACTTATTAAGAAAACCCAACTTTCCTTTTTTACTAATTGACAAAATTCAAAACAAGGCTGATTTTTGATCAAAACAACTGATTTTGCCTTTATTATTTCTCGAAATAAACCATAAATAACCATCATGATTACCTTGATTAATTATTGTTAATCATATTGATTATATTGTAGGTGTTGAAAAACTAAATTTAAACATCTTTATATCAATATGTTAAATAGGTAAAACAAAGTCAAATTATTAAGAAAACCCAACAATTTCGTTAAGAAAACCCAACTTCATATTAAACTTTCCCAACTTTTTGTGTTAAAGAATCCCAACATTTTAACACTTCACTTAAGAAAACCCAACTTTTAAAGTTTAAAAGCATTTTTAAGAGCTGTTTTGGTGTACTCAGCTTTATTTTTCACGTTGCTTAGTGTATGGAGTAACTCAGACAACTTTCCAACTATACGGTCTTTAGATACAGAGTATAAGATTTCATCAATCTCTTTAAGATCATTCAGGTTAAAATTGAAATGATTTGTTAGAAGATCTATTATTTGATTATTTTTATTTTGCTCAAATTCTGCCGTTTCTCTATTCAGAACCTTAAAGTCAACAACATCTTCATCTTTTCTGTTCTTTGAAATTATTGTTTTTTCAAAATCGAACCAAACATCATTGAATTCCTTCAATATAGGATAGGAAGGCTCTAAGATGTGTTTTTTGAAATTTGAAGGATTATTATACGTTTTTGTCAAACCAAGGGAATTACATAGTTCACTTAATCTAACCTTAAAAAATGGTCTATTTTTCCAGAGAGATAAATAAAGGTAAAGTTTAACACTATTTTTAAATTTCGTATGTAACCGAATATTAGTATCAATTTTAGAATAAAAAGAAGGTAGCTTGTCACTGTTTCTATTGAAATTAATAAATAATCTCGCAACAACAACATCCATATTGACTTTGATAATAGATGAATAGTTAGCTTTTACAGGAATCGAAACACTAAACAGGCTTCCGCTCCAAATCTTTTCGATTGAATCTTCTTTATATCTAATTTCGCAAAGGATTTTAGACATTTTTAAAAAAGTAGTTTTAACGTCTCGATATTCTGAGGGTTTTGAAACATCTGATAGGTTAATTTTCATTGTTAAAACCTCTTGTTCAAATAATGCTTTTTGCCCCGCTAAATAATTATTGAACTCCTTTTGACTAAAACCTTTCAATTTCTCTAACAGAAGTAAGAAAATATGTAGTTGATAGGTTGAACTAAGTGATGAGATTATACCCATAATGTGATTTGGAGTAACCACAATTGACTTAATCTTACGATCATTTTCTAACTTCATAATTCCGTGATCTATCGAAATTTTATCGGATTATATTCTAATGCTCTAATAACTTTTTCTAGGTCATACCTATGAACATTTCCTAATTTAATGTAGGGAATCATTCCTCTCTTTTTATAGCGATTTAATGTGGCTGGAGAAATTGCTAAGACTTCCAAAAGTTGCTGTGTATCGATGAATTTATTGCTCATAGTTTATCGTTATTGATTTCTATAGCAAACTTAGGATAGGTTTAGATAATTAAAGAAGTGCTAAAAGTTCTGGAAACTTTAGAACTATAAAATCTGTCAAAAAATTGTAAATTCGAAATACCAATTTACCTATATGAAATACTCGAAAAAAGAGATTACCCGAGCTGGAAATATTATAATGTCTTCAAAGAATGAAGACGAAAGGAACTATGCATTATTAAAAATCAATGATTGGAGAACTAATCATCTGCAGCCATTACGAGTTTTTAAAAGAAGATTGATAAAACAGTTAGAAATTAAACAGATAGAAGTATATTTAATTTCCCAACGTCTTAAACGATTAACTTCCATTGAATATAAACTTGACCTTAATCCTACTATGGGGCTTGGAGGGATGCAGGATATCGGAGGTTTTAGGGCAGTACTTAAAGATGTTAAAGACTTAAAAAAACTTAAGCTAATACTCGAGAAAGAAAAACCAAAATATCGCGCTGAGAGAATGACAGATTATGTTAGTTCACCAAAATCTTCGGGATATAGAAGTATCCATTATATATATAAATATAAATCATCCGTTAAAAAATACGACAATTTAAAGGTAGAATTACAAATACGTACTAGACTTCAACATAATTGGGCTACAGCTGTAGAGACTGCTGGTATTATTACTAAAACATCTTTAAAGTCAAGCAAAGGTCCTGATGAATGGTTGGAGTTTTTCAAAATTGTTAGCTCACTTTTTGCAATCAAAGAAAAACTACCAGTGTTAGATGAGCATAAAAACATGAGAATGGAAGATTTAATGATCGAATGTTACAAAATGAGTAAAAAGATGAATATTATCGAAACACTTAAGGCTCTAAAAGTGACTACTGAACATTTAGAAAATAAAAAATTTCCTGGGGATTATTATTTAATGCATATCAACCTGGAAAGCAAAATTGTTAGTTTAAAAGAATTTTCTAAGTCCCAATTCCAAATTGCTACTGAAAGATATTTAGAGATTGAAAAAGAAATTGACAACATGAAAAATGCGGTTGTATTAGTTTCAGCTTCTTCCTTTAAAAATTTGAAAAAAGCATACCCCAGTTACTTTTTAGATACTACGGATTTCCTTAATGCCTTAGAAAAAATTAATTCGAATTGCGAATTATTAAAATTAGTATAATTTAAGTGAAAGTGGGAATTTGTGGCTTTCCATCCATCCAATTTTCAAACTTTTTCCTTCCGTTATTTTTAAAGGTGTTAAAGGCAATCTTTATTTTGGTTCTATCAATAGTCAATAGGTAAAGGTCGTGAATATTATATTCTTGTCGAAAGTAACCAAGCTTATTCATCAATTTAAAAAACAAAACAACATCGATTTTTTCAGTTGTTGGTTCGTTGATACAAAATCTTTTGTACCAATGTTCAAAATCTTCCTTTGCTTCAATTCTAATAGCATCTTCAAAGGACAACTTTTTTAATGTGTTAGAGGTATTTAAAATATTATCTTGAACTCTGTTTATGGATATTACATTAGTTTCAATCAGATCAATCTCATTCACTGGTGTCAACAATATATTTTTCCAGTCATTTAGACTGATGCTCTCCAATTTATCCATTTCATTTACTAAAGATTCATAAGCTATTAATTTATGTTCCTCTACCTTTAAATAAGGTTTAATTATTGAAAATAGATTTTCAATTTCTTCAATTCTCCTTAATAATTCTTGAATTAAACTCTGAAAAAACAAAAAGGTAAAATTCCCAACTTGATTTGTAATAAACTCATACCCTAATTGGTTTTGATCCATAATAGATGTCGCTAAAATAAATAGTTTATCCTTCGCCTTTTCAATGATTATTTTGTCGTTTTCAATATTTGATAATATATTGATAGCTTCACTCACAAAAAGATTGAAACTATGGCTAAGAATTAATCTAATATGAATCAATTCTCTTTCGTACTTATTTTCAAACTCTAGTAATGAAATTTGCGTCATTTCTGATAGTTGATCAGGATAAGAATATATTTTAAGATAATCCTGATCATTGTATTTAACAGTTGCAAATTCAAATTGCTTCAAGAAATTTAGATCCATATTTACTTCCATGCTGTCTGAATAAAATTCTTTAAAGTATCTTGTTCTATCTTAATATATCTTTGGAATGATTTAAAATCAGACCATCCACCAAGCGTCATAATAACTTGATATGGTACTTGTTTAGCAATTAACATTGAAGCGAAACTTTTTCTAGATGTGTGTGCTGTCACTAATTGCCACTTTGGATAAACATTCACAATTTTTTCAGCCCCTTTAAATCTAATAATCTCAATCTCATCATTCAATTCAGCTAACTTACATAGTTCTGTAAGATATTGATTGTACTTTTGATTGGATATTACGGGTAAAGGCTTTCGATTCTTTTCATATTTCTTTAAAATGCCTAGCGCTAGATCATTCAGTGGGGTAATAATCGGAGTCTTTGTCTTTTCAGTCGTTAGGTAAATTGTATCGCCTTTGATGTGATGCCTAGATAACTGAGATAAATCAGAATAACGATATCCAACAACACAACCAAACACAAATACATCTCTAACACGATCCAATCTTTCATTATTAGACAGGTCGAGATTAACTAACTTATAAAACTCCTCCTCCGTTAATGCGATTACCTCCAATTTCTGACGTTTTATTGTAAAATCCTTATATCCCTCACCAAACTTAATTCCGCTTCGTTTAGCATAGTTTAAAAACGTTTTAAGCGTACTTAATTGTTTAGCTATAGTAATGTTGTTTAATGTCTTTCCTTGGTCTGTTGTATGATTGATTAAAAAGTTCTGAAAAGAGGTAAAGAAATCATAGGTCATTTTATCAAATCTAACCCTAGTATTCTTCTCAGTCTCATAAGCTCTTAAGTGTTTCTTTAGAGCCTTGTAAACAGATAGGCTTCCTTTAACCCTAGAAGCTGTATTATCTTCTATATACTTATCTATGTAATCAAATACCAAGTTTTTAACTTCCTCTTTCTTACCATTGTTCAAATGAATCCGCTTATATTCATCAACTACCATTGATGAACTAAAATCAACATTATCTAAGTTAAAGCGTTGAACGATTTTCTCAATGTTTCCAATAATGGCTTTTAGATCATTGTTAATCGTTTTGGTTTCCTCAAGCGTTGGAAGTAAATCATGATCTATATCAGGTAATAGAGCCTTAGCATTCTTTTTATTGATAAAAAGAACCTCTTTGGAATTGGAATCCCATTGCTCAGGAAAAACTGCAACTCCTGTAGAAAGCTTTTTTAACTGGTTCGCTACAGAAATAGTAACAGTAATAGGCTTTTGACCTAAACCGTTTTGCTTGTCTGTTCGCAAAATTATATTGGTGGAACACTTTGCCATTTATATTGGTATTTGTTCCAAAAATATATAAAATTTTTCAAAAAAGGGGAATGAAAAGGGGAATGTTTTTATGAAATAAATTAAAATGTTTGATACTGGGAGATATATTTAGTAAAACATAAATATCTAATAATCAGTAATAAATGCATCTATCGCTATCAGAGGATATCTATAAATATCTATAGGTTACAATCCCGCCCTCTCCGCTAAGACGTCTTTCCAAAGCTTTTATAAGAGCTCTGAAAAAAAATAAAAAGCCTGCAAATCGTTGTTTGCAGGCTTTTTTCATTTAAGATTACCCACTGACAATCTATTCTTTAGCTTTCTTCCGAACGGGAGACCCACACCATAACCAACAACACACCTTTGAAACTCCCAAATAGAAATGAGTTAACATTTGGTACTGGGCAACAACTAGGAACGGCCTGACGATCGCATGTACTGTTTACAGCTTCACTATCAATTTTCAGGCTTCACTCTTCTTAAAAGTTGGATTTTTCACCGCAATCATTACACATATGGATTCACCGGAATTTCAATGAGTCGATAGCCGTTTTGGATCAACCTTAGCTGCATTTCCGACTCCAAACGTTGTTTAAAAACAATAATACTTAACGATTGACTAGGAAAAAGTCCATAGCGGGAAAGAAAATCTCTACACCACTTTTTCCATGCGATACGCCGAAATTCGGCACGGTCAGTCTTCGCCGGAATCTGATCCGAGCCCGGAAACCAAAAATTAGGATTAAATCGCTTGACGGCGATCGTCGGTAAGTTCAAGCCTGCAGCCAGTTTCTCGAACTCACGCTCCGAGATTTTATACACAAAATTCCCTACAGGTTCGTACGAAAACCGCTTTTTCCATACCTTCTGAATAGCACGATCGTTGAATAATCCCAGCACATTACTCAGAAATAATAAAAATGACATTTTTTGAATCGGATCTTGAGGTTCCATGACTACAACCCCTTTTCGAGCTACACGGAGCATCTCATACATCGCCAAATACGGTCTTGGAAAATGATGGTAACTTTCTTTGCAAAACACATAATCGATGGAACCGTCGCTATATGAAAGAGCTTCCGCATTTTCTTCTGCATATTTCTCGATAAACCCCATCTCTTGGGCCACCGCTAAAAAATCTCCATTAATGTCAGATGCAGTCACATCCAACACATGCTCATCCAGCAGATAACGGGCGTCGTGACCATATGCATCACCTACCGTGAGCCAACTATCCTGCTTATTAAACAACAAGGGTGTTAAATTTTGAAAGAAAATTTTCTGCAACCAATGATTAATACTCCCGTCATATCTTCTTAAGTTTTCAATCAGCATCTGTTTATCGCTCTTACCCGGAAATCGGGTATTATACCAATCGGCATGGCGCGCATAGCTCTCTCTACTAAAATCTGACGTATCCCTTCTTGCTTGGTTCATAACTTTCTTTTCAAGTCTAATCGTTAGGTGGTTATTCCTATATTAATTGATAAGATAAAACTACAATAAACGATGACTTATACCAAGCTTCTATTTGTTAAAAAACGATAAATGATTTCAAAGCATCATACAATAAAAGCGCCTACTCGTTGAGTAGGCGCTTTTAACAGCATCATAACCGCATTTTCGTTACAATCGTTTTATTCGAATATTTCGGAAAAAAACCTCCGATCCGTGACCTAGAAAACCAATGTGTCCTTGTCTGTTCTGCAAGCCGGGATGGTCCTTTTTGTCCAGGGTTCCCTCGCGGGATGCTGCAGCCAGATCACCATCCAGGATAACAACACCGTTCAGTGTCACCTTGATCCGGCTTCCCTCCACACGGATTTCTTCCGTATTCCACTCGCCTATAGGCTTCATGCCTGTCCGTTTTGCCGGTAAGATCCCATAGGCAGAACCGTGATATTGATATTCCTTCAGGTTCTTATAGATATCCGCATCATTATCCAGGATCTGTATTTCCGTCCCTGCGTATGCCGCGTCGCCCTCAAGTGGTGTACGGATTCCAACCCCATTGTTGGCGCCCGGGGTAAGCTTGAATTCAAAACGGTACACAAAATCGGCAAATTCATCCTTTGTGTATAGGTTCTTCCCAAATTTAGCATCCGGGTTGGCTCGGACATACCCCTCGGGTGTGATCTCATAGGCAGGCGTGTCGGTCCATTTATCCAGGTTGGTGCCATCGAACAACAGCTCAAAACCTTCCTTTTTCTCCTGGTCGGTCAATGCATAAACCTCCTTCCGGGCAATTTCCCGAAGGTAAATATCGCGGTACCACACACGAGATCCGTGCGCTTGCAGCTCGATCTGTTCTACCGGGAAGATCGACTGGTTCCTGTCCCAATAATTTTCCAATGTCACGCTGTCCACAACGAGTTCGCCATTCAGCCATACCGAGACCTTCTCCCCGACCATACGGATCTTGAACGTGTTCCACTCGCCAAGTTTATTATCGGCCACTTTTAGGGGATTTTTCGGATTTTTGGCATTATTGTACAATCCGCCCGAGCCCACCTGAGCGCCCACACGTGTATTGGCAATGTCCCATATCTGCACCTGTGGTGTGCCCCGCAGGTAGATTCCCGCGTCAGGCTCTTTTCCTTGCGGATCCAACTTCCAGTCAACCAACATCTCAAAATCGCCGTACTGCTTGACCGTTGCAATATTATCGCCATGACCGCTGAAGACAAGTTCCCCGTTTACTGCCGACCAATGTTCGTTCATTTTTTTATCGGCCGCAGCCTGCTTCTGTGCCAGTTCTTTTGCTGACATCTTCGAACGTGCGATCGGGTTTTCAACAAGACCCTTCCAGCCCGTTAGGTCCACACCGTTGAACAGTGCCACATAGCCCTCACCTTTAGGCATCTCCGCCAGATGACGGACAATGGCTTCGCGGAGGTAAGAACTTTCGCTTCCCTGCAAATTGGCCATCGCCTTTTCAAGCACCTTGCGCACGGCGGTGCCAACAAACGCCTTGTTGTCCATGGCAATGTTCATCGCTGTGTTCGTCGCGGCTCCCTTTAATGCCGCATCGTCCAGGTACCGAGCAGCGAATACAAGCGCTTGGTAAGTGCCCGTTGCCTGCAGTGCACCGAGCACCTGTTGCTTTTGCGCCGACGTTTCGGCAAGGGCGAACACGTCCTTCAGCAATAACGTTTTTTGATCGGCATGCATTGTCCCCGCATTGATCTGCTTCACCAGGCCATTGAACAGCCCCCCGAAAGCAGCACTGCCTTTTTCCGACCGGGACAAATCGATCAGAACCGGAAGGACTTCGGGATTGGACCATGCGGCAAGCGACTGGATTGCTTGTGCTTTCAGTCCCGGATCTGGTAAATAGTTTTTGACAGCCTGTAGAGCGTCCGTTCCGCCTACCCCTGCAAAAACCGGAAAATAATTTGCCGGGGACGGCGCGGCCGACCGGGAAATATCAGACGCCAGTCGCTGTACCTTCGCCTTCCTGTCACTGCTGTTTTTCAGGACCGCCACTAGTGCCCGTTGTAGATAAGGGGCGTCTGCCGGCGACGCTTCCCCCAACAGGCTTACTACCGCATCAAAATCGTCCGCGTTCACCACATTGGGCAACGCTTTCAGGGCAGCTTCCTTCACCGCTGGATCAGTCGCCTTGATAAGCGGGAGCACCACCCTGGAAGATCCATTGTCCGTACGTCTGGCCAGTACATCTAAAAGTACCAGCTGCGTTTTCGTGTCCGAACCTCCCAATCGTTGGTTGATGGCGTCCATCGTCTGTGGATGTTTGGACGATAGCAGGAGAGACACAATCGCCCGGGTTGTCGCTTCATCCGCTCCGTTTATCTGCTGGATGAGATACGGGGCATCCGCTCCTTTGGACAGCTCTGTCAATGCATTAAGTCCGGCGATCCTGGCCCTTGTATCCGCGATATTCCCCAGCGTCTGCTCGATGGCGGCAGCATCACTGTCTTCCCCCTCGGCAGCTAAATAATTAAAAATACTTTCCTGCACATCTGGCGATACTTTATGCAGTGACGCGATCAATTTTTTCGTATCGTCAGCCGTGCCGTGTTCCCCCAGTAACTGCAATGCTGCTGTACGGTAAAGCGCATTTGGGCTTACCGCCGCCTTCATCAATTGTTTTCGTGCTTTCTTTGGGTCCACGTCCACCAACAGTTGCAGGGCACCGGCCTGTAGCGTGGCGGCACCAGCCCTATCCGCTTGTTTGCTCACCGTGTTAGCCACCGAAAGCGCCAGCTTATCGTTTCCGTCCTGCAGCAATGTACGTGCGTAATCCAGCGTTAGGCCGCCAATATTTGTTTTATCAAATTGATAATCCACAGACTTTAGCTTGGCCAATAAAACGGGAGCCGATTTGACACCGCCGATCTTGCTCAATGCTGTGTACACGTCCCGCTGATAATTCTCCGAATTATACGTACCTAACGTAGCGATGATCGCTTCTTCATCGGGTCTCGAGCGAAGGTCGCCGAGTGCGGCCACGATGGCCGTCGTTATTTTTTCGGATCTTGCAGCCGAAAGTCCCTTTGACAGAGCTTGGGCTGCCTCTACCGTACGTATACCGTTCAGGGCCAGGGCGGCCTTATCAACCAGGTATTCGTCCTGCAGGTAAGGTTCAATGGATGCAATAGCTTCGTTCTTGGACGCTTGCTTCATCAGCTGTAAAACAAACGCCTTGTTGTCATTATCCTTCAGTTTGTCCAGGGCCAGGATCAGTCCCCGGGAAAAAGCTTCCCGTTGGGCATCCATGCCGGGCTGCATAACATAGAACGAATAGGAGTTCGCCGCATATTCCACGGCAGCATTGTTACTGCCCTGGGGCTTGAGTCCCAAGAGCAGGTTCGCCACATCCTCGGCGGTGAACCCCTCAAGTTCCTTCATCGCTGCCAGGAATTTGTTTTTTTCTTCAGCTGGCTGCTGTGCCAGCACATCGGCTATCTTAGTGGCCGAGGTACGGTTTGCCGGCTGCTGTGCATAAGCAGCAACTTGTAAGAGAAAGAGTGCAGATAAGGTATTGAATACTTTTTTCATTTTTACGATAGGTTGGTTAGATAGTCCACGGACCGCGCATAGGCTGATTGATTAATCTATTCGCTGCTTCGTCGTTCACGAATTCCTGTTTCGTGGAGTCAAACTGTAGCGTACGGTTGAGGCGCAGTGCTGCCAGGCCAAGATTGACCAGCGTGGCAGAATAATACCCGTTCTGTTCGTTCAGCGCAAATTTCTGCCTCGTCCGGCATGCTTCTACAAAGTCCGTCACCTGCGGTGCCGGTTCCGGGTACTGGGCCAGTTTGCGTTCCAGGTCTGGAATATCCGAAACAAAACCTTTGTATAGTTTTCCTTTTGGGCCTTCGATATAGGCCTGCCCTTCTTCGGTACCGGCGCCGTCCAGGATAATCTGGCAGCCATCTGCATACGTATACGTGATCTTACGCCAGGTGCCTACCGCGTCGTAATGCTGTTGCGGGGCATCCACCTCGATCTTGACCGGGCTTTCCCCATCCTTGCCAAGGAAATATTGTACAGGATCCAGGTAATGCTGTCCCATATCACCTAATCCCCCTCCGTCATAATCCCAATAGCCCCGGAAGGTCGTATGTACACGGTGCGTGCTATATGGCTTATAAGGAGCGGGGCCGAGCCACATCTCGTAATCCAGTTCCCGGGGCACCTGCTCCACGGGCAAATGCTCCTTGCCTACCCAGTAAAACTTCCAGTCAAACCCCGTATGTTTGCTGATCGTAACCTTCAACGGCCACCCCAACATACCGGTATCTACGAGTTTCTTGATCTTTTTCACCGGCACATTCATACCATAAAAGTTAGCGTCGAAACGGAACCAGGTATTCAGCCTGAAAATATTGCCATGCTGGGCCACGGCCTCTTTCACTTTCTTTCCCTCGCCGATCGTACGGGTCATCGGCTTTTCACACCAGATATCTTTTCCCGAACGGGCAGCTTCTACCGCCATGATACCGTGCCAGTGCGGGGGCGTTGCAATATGGACGATGTCGACCTCCGGATTTTGGATGAGCTCGCGAAAGTCGCTGTGTTCTTTGATACCGCCGCCCAGGGCCTGCTGTGCCAGGGCCAGGTGGCGCGTGTCCACGTCGCAGATCGCTACAGTTTTCGTGCCCGCATATCCGAAGTGCCCGCGGCCCATAGAACCGACCCCGATCACACCTTTTGTTAGATGGTCACTGGGTGCCAGGAACCCCTTCCCTCCAAGGACATACCGTGGAACGATGGTAAAAGCGGCGGCACCAATCAATGACTTTTTGATAAAATCACGTCTTGAAGTGTTTTTTTCTTTCATTATCGATTAGCTAGTTTAGTTGAAGTTTCGAAGTTAACATATTTTATACTCAATACCTAGGTTGTCACATAATTGTTGGTATTTGGAGGGTATACTATCGCTAATTATCATATCTATTTTAGCTAACGTCGTAATTTTCCCCAGACTTTTCCGATCAAATTTAGACGAATCAGCCAACACGATCACTTTATGCGCAGATTCCATCATCTTTCTATTGAGCAAGGCTTCTTGCGCGTTCGTCGTCGTAATTCCAAATTCAGCATCAATACCATCTACCCCCAAGAAAAGTTTCGAACAGAAAAAATCGCCCAACAAATCCTCTGCATACCTTCCCATAATGGAAGACGACGTCTTACGTACCGGACCGCCAAGTTGGATGATGTCTACGCTCTCATGCTTGATAAGCTCCATTGTGACATTGATAGCAGACGTGATGACGGTCAAGCCATTTTGGGGAACGATTTCTTTTGCAAAATATTGCATGGTTGTACCCGACGCTATAATAATTGAATCATTCGGCTCCACGAGTTTGGCAGCCTCCTGTCCGATCATTTTTTTTGCATCGGCGTGTAAATTGGTCTTTTCATTTATCGACCTATCCTTTTGATAAGGGTTGACATTGGTTGCACCTCCGTGTGTGCGAAATACCATACCTGCATCCTCCAAAAACTGAAGATCCTTCCGTATGGTAACCGATGACACCTGTAAATGTTCACAAAGATCGACCACAGACACATGGCCTTCTTTTTCTATTTGCTTGATTATAAATTGGTGGCGTTCGACATTATTCATAGCCCAAGATAAAAATAAGCAACCAATCCTACGATAAAAAGATAAAAAAAACTTCACAAAGCTTCGTTTATTTACGTTTTTTATTATTTTTACGAAGAAATTATTGAATAACGAAAGAAATCAAAATGAATTTTACTAGAACCGAAGCAATAAAACATCTCAATTCCACTTCTCTATGGGATATCGTCATCGTGGGAGGCGGCGCTACAGGACTGGGAATCGCTGTCGACGCTGCGTCAAGGGGCTACAAGACACTGCTGGTAGAAAAACACGATTTCGCAAAGGGAACGTCCAGCAAAAGTACCAAACTAGTCCATGGAGGTGTTCGCTATTTAGCCAATGGCGACGTGAAGCTGGTTTATTCCGCTCTAAAGGAAAGGGGACTCATCTTCCAAAACGCGCCACACGTATCTTTCGTTCAAAGTTTCGTTATCCCCTCATACGGTTTCTTTAGCAAGTTCAAATTTCTCGTCGGATTAAAACTGTACGACTGGATGGCAGGCAGCCTACGTATTGGCAAGTCCACGCTTTTAAATAAGCAAGAAGTGCGCGAGAAATTGCCAAAAGTAAAAACGAAAGGGCTGCGGGGAGGAATCCAGTATTTCGATGGTCAATTTGACGATGCGCGTTTAGCCATTAATTTGGCTCAAACAGCTTCAGAATACGGAGCAACGCTGCTAAATTACGCAGAGGTAACCGCGATACATAAGGACAGCACACAGCACGTAAATGGACTTTCGTTTGTTGATGTCGAAAGTGGAGATTCGTGGCGGGTGCTGGCCAAAGTGGTAATCAATGCGACAGGTATTTTTGTGGATGACATCTTGAAGTTAGATACACCTACGCATAAAAATCTGGTCCGTCCCAGTCAAGGTGCACATATCGTGGTCGATCAGAAATTCCTCGGCAATCACGACGCACTCATGATTCCCGAAACCAGTGACGGCCGTGTGTTATTTGGCGTACCTTGGCATGACAAAGTACTATTAGGAACAACAGATACACCGTTGGATGAACATCAAATAGAACCACGTCCGCTAGAAGAAGAAATCGAATTTATTTTGACTACTGCACAGGAATACCTGACGGATGCTCCGACGCGAGCCGACATACGCAGTGTATTTGCCGGATTACGTCCCTTGGCTGCACCAACAAATGGTAATGGGAACAGTACGAAAGAGATTTCCAGGGATCACAAACTCATTAAAAGCGATTCGGGATTGATTACGATCACCGGAGGAAAATGGACGACCTATCGAAAAATGGGAGAAGAAACGGTTGATCTGGCCATTCGTGTAGGTAAACTTGATAATAAAACGTGCCAAACGACTACACTGCCGCTACATGGCTATACGTTGGAAAAGCAGGAAGGACATTGGCAGGTATACGGCTCGGACAACGAACACATCCGTACTTTGATGCAACAACACCCTAAATTCGCCGAAAAGATCCACCCGAATCATGACTTTAGAATAGCCGAAGTAGTCTGGGCCTGTCAGCATGAAATGATCGTCAAAATCGAAGATTTTTTAGCTAGACGCATACGCCTGCTGCTTCTTGACGCACACGCTTCGCTGGAGGCAGCTCCTCTGGTAGCCCGGGTGATGGCCGAACACTTAGGAAAAGACCAAAACTGGATAACGCAGGAACTGACCGATTATGAGAATCTGGTTAAAAATTATACATTGTAAATGGAAATGAAATATAACCGATAAACCATATGGTACGAGATGTTCAGATTTATACAGGCACTGGAATGGATCTGATCGCTTCCTCGCCATAAGAAAAATTAGACATATGAAAAAAGAGTTTATTCTGGCATTAGATCAAGGTACAACCAGCTCAAGGGCCATCCTATTCAACAAAAATGGGCGCATCGAGAACGTCGCACAAAAAGAATTTACACAGATATTTCCCAAGTCTGGTTGGGTCGAACACGATGCGCGGGAGATCTGGTCCACCCAGCTATCGGTATTGACTGAGGTCATCGCAAAATCAAAGATAAAACTCGATGCTATCAAAGCGATCGGCATCACCAATCAACGGGAAACAACAATTGTCTGGAACCGAAAAACCGGCGAACCCGTTTATAACGCTATCGTTTGGCAAGATCGGCGAACAGCGCCTTATTGCCAATCCATAGCAGAACAGGGCTTGGATAAATTAATTCAAGAAAAAACTGGGTTATTGATTGATGCTTATTTTAGTGCTTCGAAGATCAATTGGATCCTCACCCATGTTCGCGGGGCACGAAAGCTTGCCGAAAAAGGCGATTTGGCTTTTGGCACGGTCGACTCTTGGCTTGTGTATAACCTGACGAATGGCGGCAAACATATCACCGATGTCACCAACGCATCCCGTACGCTCCTATTTAATATCCACACGTTAGCTTGGGATGAAGAGCTTTTAAAAATATTTGACATTCCTGCTTCGATGCTACCAACGGTATGCAGCAGTTCAGAAGTTTATGGCGAAACCAGCACAGAGCTCGGTAGCCGTCCCATCCCAATCGCGGGAATAGCCGGTGACCAACAAGCTGCACTTTTCGGTCAGCTTTGCACAAAAAAGGGAATGGTGAAAAACACCTATGGAACGGGCTGTTTTCTGCTGATGAATATTGGAAAAAAACCGGTCATTTCCACGCACAAATTAGTGACCACCGTAGCTTGGAAAATAGGCAACGAAGTAAATTATGCACTAGAAGGCAGTATTTTTATCGGGGGCGCTGTCGTCCAATGGCTGCGGGACGAATTGGGGATCATCAAGAAATCGAATGAAATTGAAAAACTAGCCACGAGCGTTTCCAGCACCGATGGTGTTTATTTAGTCCCCGCTTTTTCGGGCCTAGGTGCTCCCCACTGGAATCCTGAAGCGAGAGGCACCTTACTTGGCTTATCTCGAGGATCCAGTAATGCACATATCGCACGAGCGGTTTTGGAAAGCATCGCTTACCAAACCTATGACATTTTGAAAGCTATGGAGAAAGATTCCAAATCCAAAATCAAGGAATTGCGTGTGGACGGGGGGGCGACACAAAACAATTTTCTCATGCAGTTTCAATCAGATATTTTAAAAACCAATGTCATACGGCCAGCTATTACCGAGACTACGGCCCTAGGTGCCGCATTTCTAGCAGGACTCGCTGTTGGTTTTTGGGAAAGTATCGATCAATTGCAATCTCTATGGCAAGAAGAAAAAACGTTTGTCGCAGATAAGCAAACAACGTATAAAACGCAACTCGAAGCGTGGAAACGAGCCACCGATACGGTTAAATACTGGGCCAACTACAATCATTAATTGCTAACATTTTTTTAAACCTTATTCGTTATGACACCATTTTTAGCAGAATTAATTGGGACAGCGGCCATGATCTTACTTGGTGGCGGCGTTGTCGCTAACGTGGTGCTGAAAGGCACTAAAGGGAATAATTCCGGTTGGATCGTCATTTGTACCGCCTGGGCCATGGCCGTATTCGTTGGAGTTACGATCGCCGGACCGCACAGTGGCGCTCACCTGAATTGTGCCGTTACGATTGCGAATCTAGCGTTGGGGAAGCTCGATCTTGCAACTTCTCTTTCTTATATAACGGCACAATTTGTAGGGGCCATGATCGGCGCATTTTTTGTCTGGCTGATGTATAAAGACCACTTCGATCACACGGATGATGCCGGCGCCAAACAGGCTGTATTTTGTACGGCTCCCGCCATCAAAAATCTACCGATAAACTTGGTTAGCGAGGTAATCGGCACGTTTGTGCTGATCTTTACGATTCTACATTTTACCGATGCGAAAATGGCAGACTCCACACCTATTGGATTGGGGTCAATCGGAGCCATTCCTGTTACATTTTTGGTATGGGTAATCGGTCTGTCGCTCGGCGGAACCACAGGCTACGCGATTAATCCAGCTAGAGATTTAGGTCCACGAATCATGCATGCCCTTCTTCCCATAAAGAACAAAGCGAACTTCGATGCTTCCTACGCGTGGGTGCCCGTACTTGGACCGGTTTTAGGGGCGTTGCTGGCTAGTGTATTATATTTAGTGATCTATTAATAATTTTTAGCTATTTACTGCCTACTAGAACATCATTTTTGCAACCAATTTTAATATTCATAACCATATGTTAACAAAAAACATAGAACACACATGGTCTCCACGACGTACATCCCAAGCACTTTTGGCAGCACTCGCGTTGACCTGTTACTCAGTAGGTGACCTTTATGCGGGAAGCATACTTGAACCTTCAGCAACCTTGTACCAACAAAAAATAAACATTCGTGGAAAAATCGTCGATCCGACAAGTAACACCCCTTTAAGCGGCGTATCCATCCGATCCAACGGCACCGTCATTGGCTCTTCTGCAACGGACGGAACATTTGCGGTTAATATTACGGCCGGCACAACTGTATCCTTCCATTTGATCGGATACGCGCCATTAAACCGGACATTTACTGTTGGCGCGGATAATATCATTATTTCATTACAGGAAGACACACAGAATATCGATGAAGTTGTGGTGACTGCGCTAGGTATCCAACGAGAAAAAAAGGCATTGGGATACGCTGCAACAGAATTAAAAGGCGATCAATTGACCGACGCCCTACCAAACAATTGGTCTGAAGCACTATCCGGCCGTGTTGCCGGGGTTAATTTGGTACGATCTGGCGCAGGTCCCGCGGGATCTAATAAAATTATTCTACGAGGCGAAAACAATCTCACAGGCAATAATGAAGCTCTTATCGTTATTGATGGCGTTGTCGTCAGCAACAGCAGCGGTAATCAGGTTGGTACTGGACATGGGGCCTATCTAGGGGGCGATTCACCCTCAGACTTTGGAACAGGGATTAATGACATCAACCCCGAAGATATCGAGTCGCTCACCGTCTTAAAAGGAGCAAACGCAACAGCTCTTTATGGCCAGCGGGGAGCAAACGGTGCGATTGTCATTACCACCAAATCCGGAAGATCTAGAAAAGGTGTCGGTGTGACGATAACATCCAATACCACCATCGAGTCAATCTCTAGGTGGCCAGAGTATCAGTTTGAATATGGTCAGGGTACAGAGGGCGTACGCTATTATTCATTTTTAGAAAGTCCCGATGGCGCAAGCACTCGAAGTACGAGCTCCGCTTGGGGGCCAAAATTCGATGGCCAATATTATTTTCAATATGATCCAATAACCCAAACACGTGCGACGGAACGTTCACTGTGGCAACCTTATCCAGATGCTAGAAAGGAATTTTTCAACACTGGATCTACGTTTACCAATTCCCTTAGCTTAGATGGCGGCAATGATAAAACACAGCTCCGCTTCTCCTTTACCGATCTCCGCAACAAGTGGATCATCCCGAATACAGGATACGAACGAAATAACGTATCGTTAACCGCGAATCACAAAGTTACCGATAAGCTGAAAGTACAGGCGAAGATCAATTATCGCCAAAATCGCAGCGACAATTTACCATCCACCGGATACAATAACCAATCTCTTATGTATTGGAATATTTTCCATCAGCCCAACGCGCCATTAAGCTGGTTAGAAAATTATTGGCAGAACGGGGCAGAAAATCGATTACAAAACTATCCTTTTAGTAGCTTAGTTGACAATCCATTCTTGATCGCCAATGAAATGCTGAATAAGAACAAGCGACATGGGCTAACTGGTAGTATTGAAGCGAGTTACAAATTCTCCAATGCATGGGAACTGATGGTCAGAACGACAATGGATCTGAACAACGAAAAAAGAAGTCAGCAGCGGCCATATGATACAGAGAAATTTCGAAAAGGAATGTATCGTACGCAAGTGATCAACAACACGGAGATCACTTCCGATATCATGCTTACCTATAATAAAGAAATTTCGGAAGATATAAAAGTCCGCGTAACTGCGGGGGGAAGCAGTCTGCGCAATGAAGGCTCTATCGAACGAAATGCCGCAGATTCCCTAGCATATCCGGGAATATACAATCTTGGAAACGCTGCAGGTGTACTGGTCAGTACCCCGTATCGTTCACAGATTGCACTCAATAGCTTGTACGCTTTAGGAACTATTTCTTTTAAGGACTATCTTTTCGCCGATTTATCGTTCCGGAACGACTGGGCAAGCACGTTGGCCTCGCCCTTAAGTAATGGCAAACCTTTCCAATATCCTGCGATCAATCTGAGTTTCGTCGCTTCGGACGTATTTGAGCTTCCTGCACAAATTTCGCTGTTTAAAATTCGTACTTCTGCCGCTAAGGTGGGAAGCGGATCCATGGATCCATACATGACGTCGTATAACTACGAAGTCGATCCCACATTTCCGGGAGGACGGTCTAACCCGACCGGTTTACCAAATCTTTATTTAAAATCGTTGGAAACGTGGAGTTACGAGGTGGGGACAGATTTGAATCTCTTTAAAAATCGATTCTCGTTAAACATGACGTATTACACCGCCCGTACATCCAATCAACATCTTCGTGCCGTTATAGACCGCTCGTCGGGAGCAAGCAGCGTCCTTATCAACGCAGGCCTTGTCCAAAACAGTGGTTTAGAGATTGAATCAAGAGTCGTTCCAATACGTAAAACGGACGGACTGGAATGGACGGTAAGCCCGACCTTTAGTACGAACAAAAACAAGGTTATCGAACTAACCGACGACATGAACGAAATGATTCTCCAAAATGGCCCCGGAAGCCGTGGGACTATTACAGCCCGGGTGGGTGGCCGTATGGACGAACTTTGGGGACGTGGATACAATCGAGCGCCCGATGGTCAAATTATCTACGAAAATGGGCTCCCGACTTTAACAGATTCCGTACAATACATCGGCCAAACCAACCCAGCTTGGCGTGTTGGGCTACATAACGAATTTCGGTACAAACAATTCCGATTCGGCTTTCTGTTCGATGCGCAGTTTGGAGCCGTTGGTTATTCGTTGACCTCAGCAACATTGGCTGAACAAGGGAAAACAAAAAATACGATACCAGGGCGTTATAACGGAATCATCGGAAACGGCGTTATCGACAACGGTGATGGTACCTATCGTCCAAATGATGTGATAGCTACCAATGTATGGGACTACTACAATGCGCACTTAGGACGAGATAATGTTGAGGGAACCTCCTACTCTACGGATTTCTTGAAACTTCGGGAAGTACGATTTGACTACACCTTAAATACGGCATTGCTTAGTCGCATTGGTTTGCAACGAGCGACCATCGGGGTTTTCGGTCGAGATCTGTTCATTTGGTCGAGCTGGCCGGCGTTTGATCCCGAATTTGGAACGCTGGGCAACGGAGAAATCACACGAGGATTCGAACTGGGGCAATTCCCTGCAACACGCACCTTTGGATTTAATTTAGTGGTAGGTTTATAGCAAGTATACAATGAAAAGGAATTTTATTTTTAAAACGATATATGTGTTGGGGATAGGGTTAGCGACATGCTCCTTCTTGTCTTCATGCAACAAAGATTTCAAAGAAATCAACACCAATCCGAACACCAGTCCGAAAGTGCAGCCTGAAAATCTATTAGCTCCCGCGATTACGAAGGTTGTGGGCTACAACATGAACCGTAGCCAGCGGTTAACGAACGAGCTGATGCAAGTCACAGTCAACATGGGCGACGGGGAAGGACGGATATTTCGCTATGATTTACGGGTATCCGAAGCAGACTATCTTTGGAACAACTGGTATCTCCAGTTACGCAATTTTAGGGATATATATGAATTCGCAAAGGAGCTTAACCAACCTGCTTATATGGCCGTAGCACAAATCTGCGAAGCGTGGATCTTCTCCATGTTGACGGACACGTACGGGGATATTCCATTTACAGAGGCTTTGCAAGGAAAAGACCTCAATCAGTTTATGCCGGCCTTTGATAAACAGCAAGATATTTATCCCCAGCTTTTCGCGAAATTAGAAGAGGCGAACGAATTATTGAAAGGTGTTTCAGCAACAGGGCCGATTTCTAAAACCTCAGATCCAATATTTGAGGGCAATACCACAAAATGGCGAAAATTCGGGAACTCGTTGTATTTGCGTCTAGCGTTAAGACTCGCGCATAAACCGGAGCTCAACACATCGGCTATTATTACCAAAATCGTTGATACCTCATCAAGCGATTATCCGATTATGACAAGTAACGACGACTCGGCTATCTTGCGTTGGACGGGATCCGCACCCTATGTTTCCCCCTTTGCAACCTGGCGCCCCGCAGATTGGTACACCCCAAAATTAGCCAGCTTTTTTGTGGACAATTTAAATGAACGTAGTGATCCCAGAATAGAAAAATGGGCGACACTGGTTGATGGAGATTATGCTGGAATCCCAAGTGGCTATCCGATCGGTCAACCGCCCGTTGCGAAATCTACCCTCCTGACTTCGCTGCTATCAGAACCACTTCTTGGGAATATCATGAATTATGGAGAACTTCAGCTTATTCTAGCAGAGGCCGCCGTAAAAGGTTGGGTGCACAGCAAACCGGCACGCGAATACTATGAAAACGGAATAACGGCAGGGATACAACTGTGGGGGTTTGAAGTTCCTTCGTTTTACATGACAGGCGAACATGTTGTTTGGGAGGAAACATATACCGAGTCGAGAAAAATGGAACTGATACATATACAAAAATATTATGCGCTTTTCTTTACCGATCTGCAGTCTTGGTTTGAGTATAGACGGACAGGTTTTCCGACCCTACCGATACGATCGGGACATCTCAATGGCGGAAAAATGCCGGCACGTCTGAACTACCCTGTATATATACAATCTACAAACAGGGAGAATTATAGAGCTGCCGTGGCAGAGCAAGGGCCAGACAACATCAATACATTGGTTTGGTGGCAACGCCCATAGTGTTTAAATGATTAGATATTACGTAATGAAAAGAAAATTAATATATGCTTTGCTATCCCCCATCTGTATCTTGCTGATGCAGTCTTGTGAAAAAAGGGATTTTATTAATGGCCAATTAAGCCCCTACATAGCGATAGAGGATGTTCGAATGATTCACAAAGGTGAGGACGTGACGCTTAATGCTGAACGTCTATTAGAGGCTAAGATGACAACAGGTGTCGTCATCTCCGACCATCAGGCCGGGAACGCACCGGAGGGGATGGTGGTGATTCAGCAATGGAGACAGGGGGTAAAGCTACACGGCATCAGTCTCAAAATTGGCGCAGAAGCTTCCAATTATGCACCCGGCGATTCCATATTGGTCAACGTAGACAATAAGGTGTTGAGACGCGATGGTTATCTGTATATCGATAACATCATGCCGTCTGATATACAGGTAGTAGGCAAGACGAACACCATCGTTCGAAGGATCGTGACCGGCGCAGCTGCCTATCAGAGAGCCAATGAATTCGAAAGTACCGTCGTCCGTGTTTTTGGCGGAGAAATGTATCCACGGCCAACGGAAGGTGAGATTTTTTCAGGTACAAAACAAATGTTGAGCGGAGCCGATACACTCCATATACGATCGAACCCTTCATCAGCAGTAGCAAACGTGCTTGTACCTAGAAACATCAACGTAGCTGGTATATTTCTTCAAGCCTCCGGAAAATCAAGTCGGATCGAGATCTGGCCCCGATATACATCGGATATTGAAGATGTGTCGGATCCTGAGATACCTGAAGAGCTCGGAGAACGCCCCATCATCATTACTGGCTTCTGTAACGATCCCTCTGGCGGTGATGGTAATTACGAATATATTCAGCTAATGGCCAACACCGATATTGACTTTTCCCAAATTCCATTTTCGCTAGTGACATCCAACAACGCTGGAACGGTGATGCATACGGCGGGTTGGGCAACCGGCGCAAACAGAACTTATAAATTCAATATCACCGAAGGCTCTGTAAAAAAAGGCGATATTTTCTATGTCGGTGGTACCAATAAACGGATCAACGGTGCAAATTCTACGGCTATCGGCGAAGCAAATTGGGTTAAAACCATTGCGTACCATAACCAATTGGGTGACGGTATCGGAAATGCAACATCCAATCTTCTCGCTAACAGTGGCAATGCCGCCGGAATAGCCATTTTCATCGGCACGAATATATCCGAAAAGTCAGTACCGATCGATGTTATTTTCTACGGGGGTACGGCTACGGCATCCATCATCGATTTGGAACAAGGTCTTGGCTATCGGATCACAAATAACGATCACTATGCGCAATATACTGCCGAAGGTGATCTAACCCCATTCTTCTCGATGGGTGAAGGAAAAAACGACTTTAGATTTCCACATACGGGCTACGGCACCTGTTCAGGTTGTACGCCTATACCTGAAAACACCGGATTTTTCTACAAATTAGGCGGAGAATTTAATATGAATGAGCGGATGTGGACTAGTCCACGATCCAGTACGCTAACCCTACTGCTGAAAGATGCCTCTCTTTCTGCGATCGAGGACGGCGACGGTGTGACAAAGCAGGTGGAATAATATGTTTGTCGTTATTGTAAACAGGTACGGGTTTATTAACTTGTACCTGTTTATTATGCATGAAATACAAAACGTATTTACCGCTACACAAAATAAACAATATGAACCTATATTATTTAACCCTACTTCCCTTGGTATTGGCATTGTCGTTCTCCATTAAAGAGGATTTTCCGTGGATAAACGAAGATACGAAACAGAACATCGTCAAGGCCACGACCCATTCACAGTCGCTGACAAACGCCCGGAAAAATTGGAAAATAACCGTTCGGGGAAAAGTACATTCTCGCGGGAAAGGAATTCCGAATGTGGTTGTATCGGATGGTTATTTAGTGACAAAAACCGATCAAGGTGGCTTCTATCAGCTTGCTTCCAACAAGCATAATGGATATATTTTCATCTCTCCTCCGGGTGACTATGAAGTTCCCACCAAACAGACTGTGCCACAATTCTTCCAACAACTATCTTCATCCGCATTCGACGTTGAAGTCAAAGATTTTGAGCTGTATCCTTCTACCGGGGGAAAACATGTGATGGCTTTTTTGGCAGATATGCATTTAGCAAAGAGAAACGAGGATCTTGAGCAGTTCCAGCGAGGATTCATCAAAGACATTCAAGAACTGGCAGCAGCTTACAAAGCAAACGACACCAAATTTTATGCGCTCACGTTGGGCGACCAATCATGGGACGCATATTGGTATAAAAACAACTTTGGTTTACCGGAATATTTAGCGCAACTGCAGGTACTTGATTTTCCCATTTTTAATACGATAGGTAATCATGACAACGATCCGTATGTAGCAAATGACTGGCTATCAGAAGTTCCTTATCGACGTGTTCTTGGTCCAACCTATTATTCGTTTAATATTGGTGAGGCACATTACGTCGTGCTGGATAATGTCGTTTTTAAAAATCATGGAGGCGCACCTGGAACGGTTGGCGACCGCGACTACAACGTAGAGATCACAGAAAACCAAATAGCCTGGCTAAAAAAAGATTTGGCCATGCTGCCCGATAAGCATACCCCCATCATTTTAGCCATGCATATTCCTATGCACAGCAACCCAAAATTGGGGGCTACACACACGGTCATTAAGAATGCATCAGCGTTGCAAGACTGTTTGCAATCTTTTGAAAATGTTAAAATCTTCACAGGGCATACGCATATCAATTATCGGGTCACGGACTCAGAAAGCACATTGCAGGAATACAATATTGGCGCCGTTTGCGCAACTTGGTGGTGGACAGGCCGTAAGAATAGTGCAGGAAACCATATATGCAAAGACGGGAGCCCCGGTGGATACGCAGTCATGGAAACCGACGCGCGCAAGCAAGTCACCTTCTACAAGAGTATTGGTTTTTCAAAGGATTATCAGTTTCGATCCTACGATTTGAATACCATTCACATAACTGCGGAAGAGTTTACTCCTAAAGCCAATCACATACATCAAAAGATGGTTCAAGAGTACGCCGGAAACTATGCCAACGCGAATAAATCCAACGAAATACTGTTAAATATATGGGGCTATCGTAAAGGCTGGAAGATCGCTGTTAAGGAAAATGGGAAATTACTCACTGTTAAACAGGTTCATCAGAAGGATCCGCTGCATGTGATTTCCTATACGATGGGGCGTTTGAATGCCAACGCAACGCCTACCCCCGCGTTCGTATCTGCAAACACATCCCACCTCTTTCTTTCGAAAGCTACAAAACCCAATACAACACTGGAAATATCTGTGACGGACGACCAAGGTCAAGTGTTCACAGAGACAATGACGCGTCCCAAAACTTTTAGCTACAACATACATTAATCCATCATGACAAGAAAACATACGATGCTATCGACGCTCGCTATGACCGCAATGCTGTTACATGCAGCATGCGGCCTATTGCCGGACAAAAAACAACTTACTATGGACAAGACTACTCTTGCTTTCCCTTCCTTTTCGTACGAAGGCCACCGCGGTGCACGTGGACTTTATCCAGAGAATTCTATTGGCGCGATGAAAACAGCCATCGATTTGCCCAAAGTAACCACCCTCGAAATGGATTGCCATATCACTAAAGATAAAAAGGTGGTGGTCTATCATGACGATTCTTTGAACCCAAAATTTGTACAGTACCACAACGGTAAGCCCTTAACGGGCAAGGATAACAAAGGGCTCATCTATAGTTACACGTTTGAAGAGCTTGCGGCCTTTGATATTGGCAGCAAACCCTATAGTGATTTTCCAAATCAACAGAAAGTGAAGACGTCCATCGACCTATTAAGCGATCTGATCCAACAGTCGGAGGAATATGCACAAGAAAAAAGGCAGACACCTATGTTCTATAACATAGAAACCAAAAGCTCGCCTGCGAAAGATAACATGTACCACCCAGGACCCGAGGAATTTTCTGATCTCGTCCTTCAGGTCGTCGTAGATAAAGGCATTGCTTCGCGCACCGTTATTCAATCATTTGATAAACGCACTATTCAATACATCAACAAAATGTATCCACAGATTAAGACCTCCTACTTGATAGATGCGAAAAACACGAAGTCTATCGACGAACTGTTGGCTGAACTCGGTTTCAAACCATTTATTATCAGTCCAAATTTTAAGTTGGTATCGGCAGATTTTCTGGCACAAGCAAAGAAGCATGGTATCAAGGTTATCCCATGGACCGTGAATGAGAAAGATGAAATGCAACGGCTGATCTCGCTTGGTGTAGATGGTATTATTAGTGATTATCCCAATTTATTTTAGAACGAACCTGAGTTATGATACATTTGTTTAAACCGGCTCCCCACAAAGACCGTCTACCCGCGGAGAAAATCGACCCAGTCTACAAAAAATTGAGATTACAGGTATTCGCTGGAATATTTTTAGGCTATGCCGCCTATTATTTTGTACGTAAGAATTTTTCCTTTGCGGTCAAAGATCTACAAGACACATTGGGCTATAGCAAAGCGGAACTCGGATTTGCCATGTCAGCCCTGTCTATAGCGTACGGTCTCAGCAAGTTTTTGATGGGGAATGTCTCTGACCGCAGCAATGCCCGTTATTTCCTTGCCGCCGGACTTATACTCTCCTCGTTGACCATGATTTTCATGGGTTTTTCCCCTTTAGCAACCTCGTCTATTGGTATTATCTTTGCCCTTCTATTCATCAATGGATGGTTTCAAGGCATGGGGTGGCCCCCATGTGGTCGTGTGGTTGTACACTGGTACTCCATTAAGGAACGCGGGACAACCATGTCCATTTGGAATCTAGCACACAATGTGGGTGGTTTTTTGGTAGGACCATTGACCATCTGGGGTATTGAATTATTTGTAGACTGGCAAGCTCGACTCTATTTCCCAGGGCTGGTCGCCATTCTGTTTGCGCTGGTAGCAATCCTTTTGGTCAGGGACACACCTCAATCCTGTGGATTGCCTCCGATCGAAGAATATCATAACGATTATTCGAAGACGTATGATGCCTCACAAGAAAAAGAATTTAGCGCGACGGAAATATTCTTCCACTATGTTTTGAACAATAAGATGCTTTGGTTTATTGCTATTGCCAACGCATTCGTGTATTTGGTCCGGAATGGTATTGTTAACTGGGCTCCGACCTTTCTGCAAGAAGCGAAGCATTTTTCGTCGTCTGAGGCGGCTTGGTCTGCTTCCATATACGAATTGGCCGCAATTCCCGGAACGATTCTTTGCGGGGTATTAAGCGACAAGGTGTTTCGCGGCCGACGAGCTCCAGTGACCATCATCTACATGGCATTCACCTTCGTCGCAGTATTTGCGTACTGGACAGCTTCAGTTGACGCTCCTTGGCTTATTAATATTTCCCTTTGGGCCATCGGATTTTTAATATACGGTCCCGTTATGCTAATTGGCGTACAAGCACTGGATCTTGTCCCAAAAAAAGCTGCAGGAACTGCGGCCGGACTTACGGGACTTTTCGGCTATTTTATTGGCGACTTGCTGGCAAACGCCGCGTTGGGGGCCATCGTCGACAAAAGTGGTTGGAATGCATCGTTCGAGGTTATCTTGGGAGCCTGTATATTAGCTATTCTCTTCACCGCTCTCACTTGGAACCGGGAAAAACGATTAGTGATTGCCTAGTTTTTGAAGCGGTGTATCCGCAACCTGCCGCTATAAATATCGGCATGATAAAAAAACACAACGTCCTGTAAAACGATTTATACGACGTTGTGTTTATAAAGAAGATCACATACGTTGTGCGTCACCCTATTCATGTAGAAGTTCAGATACAAACGGGACTTGCAACGTCACGCAATAAACATAAGTATATGAAAAAGACACTCTTTAAAACCCTGAATAAGATCAACAAAGTAGTTTTACCGAAGCTGTCCAAAAAAGATCCTTCCAGACTAACCAAATGGGAGCAAGCACTGACCGCTTACCGATATTATGTGCTGACACAATCGTTGGATTAGTCTTTTTTTGGACTGCTCGTCAGAATAGTGCCATCCGATTTAATGTGCATTTCCGTTTGCGGATAAGGAATCGAAATTCCCTGTTCATCGAGTGCCAGCTTTATTTTCTCTTGAAGCGCATTATTCGTTGCCCAAAAATGCTCCTTAGACACCCATCCGCGAATCGTTAAATTAACCGAACTGTCAGCCAATTCACTCACGAAGATTTCTGGGGCTGGGCTTTTCAATATCCGATCATCCGCTTGAATTAACGAGGCAATGGTATCCTTCGCCGATTTAATATTATCATCGTAAGAAATACCCACAATGAACTGAAAACGTCGGGACAGAATTTTTGTATAATTTTTGATAACGGAATTTGCTAACGTACCATTCGGACTGAATACTTTTATTCCTTCAGCGCTGATCAACGAGGTATATAAAATATCGATCCGCTCGACAGTTCCTTCCGATCCGTTATTGCTGGATATGTAGTCTCCTACCTCAAACGGCCGAAACATTAAGATCAAGACGCCGCCTGCAAAATTAGAAAGACTCCCCTGTAGCGCCATACCAACTGCTAAACCAAACGCTGATAGTGCAGCAATAAATGATGTAGTCTGTATTCCCATGGTATTGGCTACCGTGAGAATCAGGAGACAGTAGAGCGCGAAGCGTACCAAACTACTGATAAAACTACGGATAGACGGATCAATATTTCTTTTTTGGAATCTCCGTTCTATGATCCGCAAAGTAAAACGAATAAGATAACGGCCAGCGACAAGAATCAGTAAGGCAATGATAATGCTAGGCATCTTTAAGATGACCAAATCAATTAATTTTTCGATGCTACTTTCGAATTTTTCCATGCACAAAAATAAAATTTTCCAAAGGGAGATAAAGTTTTTTATTTTATTTCACCTATCTTTAGTCTATGTCTTGGATATATTTAGATAATAACGCCACGACCAAAATAGACCCTAACGTTTTGGAAAGCATGCTTCCTTTCTTACAGGAGTCGTACGGAAACCCATCAAGTGTGCAACATAAAATGGGGAGAGAAGCGAATCAGGCGATAGAGCTTGCCCGGCATCAGATCGCGCTCAAACTGCAGGTTAAAGATAGTGAAATTTTCTTCAATTCAGGTGCTACGGAAGGTATCAATACTGTAATCCGGGGTGTCGTGCAGTCGTATAAAAAAAAAGGTCAACATATCATCACTTGCCAGACGGAGCACAAAGCCGTATTGAACACTTGCGCACATTTAGAAAAAAAGGGGGTGGAGATTACGTATCTCCCTGTTAATAAAAAGGGAGAGATTGACCTTGGTCTGCTGCGCAACAGTATACGTAAGGATACAATTTTGGTATGTATCATGGCGGCCAATAACGAATCCGGTGTTATACATCCCATAGTGGAAATTGCCCAGATCTGTCAAGAACATGATGTACTTTATTGTTGCGATGCTACACAGCTTATCGGAAAACAAGAAATTAACCTTCAACACATTCCTATTGATCTTTTGATCTTTAGTGCGCACAAAATACATGGACCGAAAGGTGTCGGCGTACTGTATATCCGAAGGAAAACAAAGCCAATTCAAATTCCTGCGCTGATTACTGGCGGAAAACAGGAACAAGGATTGCGGGGCGGTACACTTAACGTTCCCATGATTGTCGGGTGTGGTAAAGCGGTAGAGATCGCTAAAAATCATGCGCAAATAAGGCTATATCGTGATCATCTCGAAAAACAGATCCTCGAACGGATACCGCAAGTGGTTATTCACGGGAAAGAAGCGAAAAGACTGGATAACACCAGCTTTATCGCATTTCGACATATCAAATCGGCTGAACTCATGACCTCTCTGCCTCATCTCGTTCTGTCTTCAGGATCAGCATGTGCTTCTGGCCTATTGGATCCTTCTCATGTGTTGAAAGCGATGACCGTGAACGACGACGACGCATTCAGCAGTATCCGTTTCAGCCTAAGCAAATTTACGGAACGGGATGAGATTGAACGAGCTATTGAAGAACTGGTCCAAACGGTGCATAACGTCCGCCAACTGTCACCCATCTGGAAACTGTTTAATGAAGGGCGCATAGAATGACGTTTTTTTACATTGGTGCGACCGGTGTTAGTTGACAGTATAGAAAAGAATACCGAATTTTGTAAATTAAGAAGAACAACTATGGACGGAATGGTAACCATTACAGATAGAGCAAAAGCGCGAATTCAACAGATCATGCAGGACGAGAATTATGACGCAAGTTACTTTGTCCGCGTTGCTGTCGAAAGCGGTGGGTGTTCGGGGCTGTCATACAAACTGAACTTCGACAATGAAGAAAAAAAGGGAGATCAGTTTTGCGAAGATAAGGGAGTTAAAATCTGCTTAGATATTAAATCTTACTTGTATTTAGCAGGCACCGAGCTAGACTACTCAGATGGCCTGAACGGCAAAGGTTTTGAATTTCACAATCCGAATGCCACACGGACCTGCGCATGTGGTGAAAGTTTTTCTGTATAAACGACAAGAAGACTACACAAAAAAAGGTTTGCTTCCGCAAACCTTTTTTTGTGTAGTAATATTTTCAATATATCATACAGATACTTGATAAATTAATTACTTTTGCTTTTAAATTTTAAAAAACTATCAACCCTACAAAATCTGGATTATGATATTTTGAGGGATAATATTTTATGGGACGTAACTTACTAAAAACTGAGCAGGCGATTACGTTTGTTAAGGAGACTATTTCACGCAAATTGATTCAGGCATTAAATTTAATTCCAGTTTCCTCGCCACTTGTGGTCTTGGATGGAACGGGTATTAACGATGATTTAAACGGAATAGAACGGCCAGTGACCTTTCCGATCAAGTCATTGAACGAACAACGTGCGGTTGTGGTTCACTCCCTTGCGAAGTGGAAACGTGTACGGCTAAAAGAATTGGAAATTGAAAAAGGAGAAGGTATCCTGACCGACATGCGTGCATTACGGCCCGACGAAGACTATACTCCTATACATTCCATTTATGTAGATCAATGGGATTGGGAAAAACATATCGACACCTCCGACCGTACTTTTGCTTATCTTAAAGCAACTGTATTAAAAATCTATCAAGCGCTCTACGAAACGGAACAGGAAGTTGCTCAGCGCTATCCTGAAAAAAAGGCCGTACTACCAGCCGATATTCAGTTTATATCTTCAGAGCAGTTATTGGCTTTATATCCTGATCTCACACCAAAAGAACGGGAAAATGCAATCGCAAAAAAGCACGGTGCTGTATTCATTTACGGAATAGGCGGCGAGTTAAGTAACGGCTTTCCACACGACGGACGTGCTGCAGACTACGATGATTGGAGTACCGATAACGAGGAAGGTTATAAAGGATTAAATGGTGATATTTTAGTATGGAATCCTGTACTACATACCGCCTTTGAACTCTCTTCGATGGGGATCCGTGTGGATAAAAAAGCATTGATGCACCAGCTGGAGGTACGTCATAGTACCGATAGAGCGCAGCTGGCTTTTCACAGCATGTTACTGGGCGATCAATTGCCACAATCTATCGGCGGCGGAATCGGTCAATCCCGCGTGTGCATGTTTATGTTGAAAAAGGCGCATATCGGAGAAGTACAGGTAAGTATTTGGGATAACGAGCAACGGAAAGACCTCGCCAAACAAGACATCAATTTGCTGTAAGAAGCCTTTACGCAAAACAAATACGGATGCCTTTCGTTTACTTACGAAAGGCATTCGTAATTATGAAACAGCAAACCATCATGCTCTGGACCATCTGCACGCTTTTTTTGTTCGGCTGCCACTCGATCCAAAAAGAAGAAGAAAAAACAGGTACAGCAAAATCTCAACGCATAGAACATGCGTTGCCGACCCAAAAAGCCCCCCTTGTGTTCGAAAGGACAAAGGTAGAAGGAAAGAAAGATACGCTTTCTTTTCGTATAGCACGTCCTTCCAATGTGCATATCGATTTGGAGATTCCAACAAACGCGGGCAATATTCGTATTAATCAAGTAATTACTCCGGAAGGAAAAATAGACGGTCCTTTTGGAAAAAACTATCGGGATACACTTTCCACAACGGGGATTTACCAGATCATCATTGCAGAAAGCCTCATGCAGGAACATCCATATGTAGGCCCTTACCGCGTAGAAATTAGCGTGACCCGTTAGTATACGTCTCGGTCAAATCGGGCTTTGCGACAGTCGGTAGAACGTGTAAGCAAGATCGTAATATTCAAAAGGCGCGCTGTCGATGGGAGAAGATTGTGGTTTATATTTTCCCATAATTATATTAAATTTACTTAATTTGCATCTTCAATTCGACTAGATAGAAAAACAATATGATTATACAGCCACGTGTAAGAGGTTTTATCTGTTTGACTTCGCACCCTGAAGGTACAGCGGAGCACGTTAAACAACAGATAAACTACGTTAAATCCAAGGGCAAAGTAGAAAATGGCCCTAAAAAAGTATTAGTAATCGGTGCTTCCACAGGTTTTGGTTTAGCTTCACGTATTACCGCAGCATTTGGTTCAGATGCGGCTACTATCGGCATATTTTTTGAGAAGCCTGCGGCTCCAGGAAAGCCGGGAACTGCGGGTTGGTACAACACAGCCGCCTTCGAACACGAAGCCTTAGCCGCTGGACTATACGCGAAAAGTATCAATGGAGATGCCTTTTCGGACGACGTAAAGAAACAAGCAATAGAACTGATTAAACAGGATCTCGGCCAGGTGGATCTCGTCGTTTACTCTCTCGCTTCTCCTCGCCGTACCCACCCCAAGACCGGTGTGGCTTACGCGTCAGTTTTAAAACCTATTGGTCAAGCTTTTACAAATAAGACGGTTGACTTCCATGCAGGTATAGTATCGGATATTTCCATACAACCGATCGAAAATCAGGAAGAGATCAATAATACTGTAGCTGTCATGGGCGGGGAGGACTGGAAGTTTTGGATAGAAGAATTAAAAGCGGCAGGTGTCTTAGCTGAAGGGGTGAAGACTGTAGCCTACTCCTACATAGGGCCTGAGCTGACTTACCCAATTTATAGAAATGGTACAATCGGAAAGGCAAAAGATGATTTGGAAGGAACGGTTCCAGTTATCAACGATTTGCTCAAAGATATACATGGCGTCAGCTATGTGTCTGTAAACAAAGCTTTGGTCACGCAATCCAGTTCAGCCATTCCAGTAGTGCCTTTATATATTTCGTTGCTCTATAAGGTAATGAAGGAAAAAGGAATTCACGAAGGCACCATCGAACAAATGCAACGTTTATTCGCCGAACGCCTGTACACCGGAAATAAAGTAGCATTAGACGAGAAAGGCAGAATCCGTGTAGACGATTTAGAAATGCGGGAGGATGTACAAGCTGAAGTTGCTGAATTATGGAAAAAAGCAACAACGGAAAACCTCGAAGAAATTTCAGATATTGCTGGCTATCGTGATGAATTCTTTCATTTGTTCGGCTTCAATTTTGATACGATTGATTACGAAGCTGATACAAATGAAGTCGTCCCTATACCCAGCATCCAAGTATAGTGGCAACATATAAAGACACGTTCTAAAACGTTAGACATTGTCGTCATTGCGAGAATTGAAACGACGACGAAACAATCTGCATGATATTAAAAGGAAAGATTGCTTCGTCGTGCTTCTTGCAATGACGATTTTTTTACGCTCCCCCCAAGGTTAGATACGTAATCTTATACGGCCATTCTACCACACATATGTACAGGTTTTATTATCTTTACACTTTGCTAAAACCATTAACTTATGCAACACAAAGCACCACACCGCATGTTGAAATATTACCCTCTACTTCTGATGTTGACGTTTATGACTTGCGTATCCGCACAGTCGTACAAAATTACATACCACCGCAGTTATAACGATAAAGTGGCTCCGGATCAAGACCCGGTCCTGGTTTTCACAAATAGTCAGCAAACAGTTATTACGACACAGGACATTAGCCAATCATTGGCCCCCTATCCCTATGAAACGTTTTATGTGGATCGTCAAAAAAACGGATACTACAAACTGACCAATTTTTCCGCGTCCAAAGAATTAGCCACATTCGATACCCTGCTACTAAACAGAAACCAGATAACATTTACGGAAGAAACGAAGACTATCCTGGGCTATGTTTGCAAAAAGGCAACAACATCGGTTAATTCAAATAGCATCGAACTCTGGTATACTACAGCGCTTGGTGTGAAAGGCGCTCCCAACGAACTTGGTCAACAAATCGGTTTGGTATTGGAATACGTGCGGAATGGGAATTCGAAAATAACCGCTGTTCGCGTAGAAAAAGTAAAACAGATTCCGTCACATATTGCCCTACGTCCCTTCGAAGAAATTGTAGACGGCTTAACCTACCAAGACGAGCTTTCGAAAAGTCGTTTTACACAGGTACCCATCTTCCAAAACGAGCGGATTAATTTCAGCGAGCACACAACATCAGATAGCATTTTACGTTTTGCCAACGGGACGGTTATTGTCAAGAAAGTAAAAATCCCGGACATCAAAGCAGGAAGTCAGGCTTTTGTACAGTTGGTCGAAAAATCTAACGGCGATGCTTACGACCGCACAGGTTCTGTCTTTTTAATTGCCCAGGATCAAGCCCAGAGTTTTCTGGACGGAATGAGAAACGGAATGAACACCTTACCGATGTACAGCAACGGTGATGGCACAGCATATCCTGGGATGGTGCGTACTCATGGGTATTCGCCCATTTACGAACTCATGCGCTTCTTCACGCCGTTTGGTGTTTCCCATTTCAACAATAGATTGACGTTAAAAGGAAAAACGTGGCAAGATTCCGTTATCTACCGGCAAGATATATCCGAGTTTCTATCGGTCATGGCTGGTCAGGAAGTGTACATTGGGACATACATCGGAAACTACGATAAAGGGGGGCACATCGTTAGTCTCGAAATGACTATCCATCCAGGATCATCGAAGATGGACTTTCCTAAAATACGCTCGTTATTTAACACCACAAACGTGATGGAAATGGGCGGGCAAACTTACGCAAGATTCTTTGGTCAGGAAAAAGGCTTAGAAATGAGCTTTGAATTACCGGAAGATGCCCGCGATGTACAATTACGGTATATCACAACTGGACATGGCGGTTGGGGACAAGGCGATGAATTCGTACCAAAGGAAAATTCCATCTATCTCGACGGAGAGCTTGCCTTCAAGTTTACACCTTGGCGTACCGACTGTGGTTCATACCGTCTGTACAACCCTGTCTCCGGAAATTTCCAAAATGGGTTATCTTCATCAGACCTCAGTCGTTCAAACTGGTGCCCTGGAACGGTGACTACCCCGAATTACATTAGTTTGGGTACACTTAAAGCAGGAAAACATACCATAAGGGTGCATATTCCGCAAGGCGCACCTGAAGGAAGTAGCTTTAGTTTTTGGAACGTTTCCGGCGCGTTGCTCTACAATTAATGGCCCCATCCTTCTAAAAAAAGGACACCTCTGTTTCGCACAGCTGTGTCCTTTTTTTTAAGGTTAGCGTCCTTTTTTAAACAACAGATAGTCCAAACTAAATTTGCCCGGTCCTAATATAAAAATCGACACATAACCGATGAAAAACGCTGTAGCCAGTTCGTATTTTCCGAAAAACTCCCAATTGTGTACCGAAAATATAACTAAAACAGTGATCAATAACGGTATTGCCGCCAATCGTGTAAATAGGCCAAGAATCAACAGGATCGAACAAAAGAACTCCGCAAATATCGTTAGGCTCAAGGTGACGGTGCCGCCCAAACCAAGAAAGTCCATAAATTGTTCCTTTCGCTCGTTAAATTCGACTAATTTCACGTAACCATGCCTAGGTATCATCAGCACACCGAAGCCGACTCTGAGTATAAATGCTGAAAGATTGGAGGCCGCTGTACCTTTATGTACTGTGAGAAAAAATTTCTTCATATGTATCAGAATTATCGATTTCACAAATATAGCAGTCCACGTCGTAGTTCAGGTGCTTTAGGCAAAAAAAGTCGTCGAAAACATAGGCCTCTTTAACCGCTCTCCTGAAGATACGAATATCTATATTCCGAACAAATTATCAGCAGAGACCTAATTATAATGCAGCAGATTCCTGTTCTCGTTTTTCTTTAGGAAACCGATAAGCGTTAGTATCTTTGACAACTTTTTTAGATGGATTCGTTAACGGAGATGCGCACGCAACATCCAAGCTGTTTTTTCGTGTTGTTCCATAACCCCCACTAAGAAATCTTCTGTTCCGGCATCCTTGTGTTTTTCGCCGACAGCGTCAATCTGTTCCCGGATATAGACAATAATGGATTCAAAATCCGACAACAACTCCTTGATATACCCTTGACTGTCATTTTTCCCGTGTCGCAGTTCGGTTAACTGCGTGAGTTCTAAAAACTCCTTCATGGTTCCTACCGCATAGTGTCCTATAGAACGTACTCGCTCAGCGATCTCATCGATCGTTTCGCCTAACTGATCATACATGTTTTCGAAAAATAAGTGTTGCGCATGAAAGTCAGGACCTTCCACGTTCCAATGCGCATTTCTTGTCTTCACATACAAAACATGTTCATCAGCTAATAATTTGTTGAGGATTACCGCAATAGCTTGGGTGTCTTTGTCTTTAATACCAATGTTTGTTTTCATATAATAATATTTCATTTAATTGTAACCGTTAACCAGAAATGATGTTTTTTACATGAACACGTTTTCTCCGCGGATGTTCCGATTCTTTGGAAATTTTCCGGAGACGGGTCGTTCTATCTTTGTATCCACGTCTTCTAATAGCGACTAGCTTCGTCTAACAATATGAGTGCTTCCTTCGTGAGTTTCAACTCGACGGCATCGACAAAAGGTTGCAAATGCAGTGCTTTTGTCGCACTAGCTATGGGAGCCGCGACAGTAGGCTGATGCAACAACCATGCTAGGGCAACAGCTGCTGGATTGGTTTTGTTTTCGTCTGCCACATATACAAGAGCTTTCACGATTTTCTCGCCACGCACGTTCCAATATTGGTTCTTGACTCCCGCCCCTCTCACCGATTTGGCAAAGTCATCTTCGTGCTGATATTTCCCAGTTAGGAAACCACTGGCCAATGAAAAATACGGAATAACCGACAGTTCATATCCCTGGGCAATTCCCAGATAATGCTGCTCGAAGCCTGCTCTACTATAGAGATTATACTCCGGTTGTAATGAAACATACGCGGGCAATTCCAGTTTATGGCTGGCCTCCAGCGACTCTTTTAATCTGGCCGGAGATAAATTGGAGGCTCCAATAAAACGGACTTTACCTGCTTTTATTAAATCCTCATATGCACGTAATGTCTCCTCTACCGGCGTTTCCTCTTGGTCGAAGTGTGTTTGATACAGGTCGATATAATCGGTCTGCAATCGTCTTAACGATGCATCTACCTGTTCCAAAATATGCAATCTAGTGGTGTTCGGACTTGGGTTATCTGCAAATACACCGCCAACCTTTGTCATGAGCACAATGTTACTGCGATTGCCACGAGACTTCATCCAATCGCCTAGAATAGTTTCTGACTCTCCTCCCCGATTGCCGGTAACCCAGTGCGAATATTGATTTGCTGTATCAATGGCCTGAAATCCCACATCTACAAATGCATCCAAGATAGCGAAAGATCCTTTTTCATCCAATGTCCATCCAAACACATTCCCTCCGAAAATTATGGGAGCAAAGGAAAGATCAGTATTCTTAATTGTGATTTTTTGCATTATAAACCTCCTGTTTAATTATAGTCAATGTACGACTTTTTACCGATTTTTTATTGAAAACAAACCTCCATAATATTGTCATAAATCCATTCAAACTTCCTACTTTTGTCGCATTCAAGAGGTTAGATATGGCAGCAGATGTTCCCGCTTATTTTCACGCTTTCAAGTCAGCTATCGCGCAAAAAAAGAAGCCAGAGCGATTTACTTTTCCATTTTGTTATGAACCGGACGAATGGAGCTTGACCGCTGCAAAAGAGCTACAGGATTATTTAGGTAATCAGCAGGACTTTGTCCACAATTTTGGTTTGGAACCCATGGAGGGTTTGATCATTGGAAAAATGTTTGGCGTTCTAGTAGCAGAACACCGGAACGGAACCATAGGATATCTAGCCGCCTGTTCGGGAAAACTTGCCGGTCGTAACCAACATCGATATTTTGTGCCGCCGATCTTTGATATGTTGCAGCCAGGCAGTTTTTTTCTAAAAGAAGAAGAACAAATCAATGCCCTTAACCGAAAAATAGAAGAATTGGAAAGAGATCCTATCCTTCCCAGACTTCGTACGGAATACCAGGAAATGCGACAGGCCGCTGCAACTTCCCTCGCTGCATTCCGGCTCCATATGAAAAAAGAAAAAGCTGAACGGAAGGAAAAGCGACAACGATATAAGTTGGAGTTATCGTCCGAAGCGTACCAAGAATTGGAAGACGATCTGATCAAACAAAGCTATCGCGATCAACATGAACTAGATGTCCTAAAAAGCGACTGGGCAAAGCGGATTCTTCATATCGAAGTACAAATACAACAATTACAGGATGCGCTTGACGAACTTAAAAATCAACGTAAAGATCGATCGTCTAAACTTCAACAACAGCTGTTCGATCAATATCAATTTTTGAACGCTCGCAGCGAATCTAAAAGTGTACGCACCATATTCGAAGAGTGCAAACAAATGCTCCCCCCGGCTGGCGCAGGCGAATGTGCGGCTCCGAAACTTCTTCAATATGCGTATCAACACGACCTGCACCCCATCAGTATGGCCGAATTTTGGTGGGGAGCCTCACCCGCATCAGAGGTTCGAAAACACAAAAACTTCTATCCCGCCTGCAAGAGCAAATGTGAGCCTATATTAAGCCATATGCTGACCGGCCTGCATGTAGATCCAAACCCTATGCTTACGAATCCAGCGGAAGGGAAGGATTTAACCATTATTTATGAAGACCGCGATATTATCGTGGTCGATAAACCAGCCGAATTTTTGTCAGTACCTGGTATTCATATTCAAGACTCGGTGTATACCCGTATTTTAAAGGCTTATCCCGAAATCTCCGGACCGGTAGTCGTCCATCGATTGGATATGTCTACCTCGGGCATTTTGATTCTGGCAAAACATAAAGACGCGCACCAATATATCCAAGATCAATTTATCAAGCACACCATCATCAAACGGTATACGGCCCTGCTCGACGGACTATTGGAAGAGCCAGAGGGTTTAATTGACCTGCCGTTGCGTGTCGACCTCGAAGACCGTCCTCGTCAAGTTGTCTGCTACCAATATGGAAAACCTGCACGCACAACATACACCGTGGTCGGCCATGAAAAGGGAAACACCCGGGTGCACTTCTTTCCGCTAACAGGCCGTACACATCAATTACGGGTTCACGCAGCTCACCAGCTAGGGCTCAATCATCCCATCCTCGGAGACGATCTCTATGGCACTCGATCTGGCCGTCTTCATTTGCACGCGGGATATATACAATTCAACCATCCAACTACGAAAGAAAATGTCACGTTCTATGTGCCGGATCCGTTTTAATTGTAATAGAAAAAACAGAAAAATCAAGATAAAGTCACAATCCCAAACTTGTCTTATCATCTCTTTTCAAATCATTTAAACAATTATTACTTTTGTTCGACTTTCTAAAGACTTGACTTCGTAAGTTCAAAAGTCAAATAGATAGGATAAAACAGAAGTACTATGCCAGCACAATATACACAGCACTTAGCCAAGCACATAGCCTCGTTGATTTTGCTTCTTACATCGTCTTTCCTAAGCTTTGGGCAAACGCTCCACGTGAAAGGAAAAGTGATGGACGTAACAAATAAGGAATCCATTAGCTATGCGACAATAGCCGCTATTGGGTCAACCACGGCAACGTCGACAGACGACAACGGTAACTTTGTTTTAAAGGTAGAACCCGGTTTCTCAAAAATCAGGATATCCTATGTGGGATATGAACCGCAAGACGTGAGTATTAGCGGAGAATCCTATCAAGAACTCACGATCTACCTAGTACCTGAAGAAAATACGATCGAGGCTGTACAGATAAAAGCACCCAAGCGATCCAAGTACTCCAATAAAAATAATCCCGCGGTTGAACTCATACGGCAAGTTATTGCCCATAAGGATGAAAATCGTATTGCTGCCTACGATTATGCCCAATATCAACAGTATGAGAAGGTATCACTTGGATTGAGTAACTTATCGGAAAAATTTAAGAATAGGAAAGTTTTTAAAAACTATCAATTTTTATTTGAAAAAGAGGACGTAGAAGGCAGTGATGCGAGCCGGGGATACACCTTACCGGCCTTTATTGAAGAACGTCTTTCGCAAGTATACAGTCGCAAAAAGCCTAGTACCACAAAACAGCTTATACTTGCTGAACAACGGGCACAATTCGACCCAAAGTTTGTCGATAATGACGGTTTAAGTGCATATTTTAATAAATTATATCAAGATATCGATATCTATGAAAGTAATATCGAATTGGTGACTAATCAATTCTTAAGCCCGATTGCGGGTGCCTCTCCCACATTTTACAAATTTTACATTACCGATACGGTGAAAACCGAAACGCCGTACCTAGTTGAGCTGAGCTTTTTTCCGAGAAATAAAGCGGATCTGCTTTTTCAGGGCAAGCTTTATATCACACTCGATGGCAAATATGCAGTTAAACGTGCCGAACTCAGTGTGGCTGACGACATCAATTTAAATTTCGTACGCGATCTCGATGTAAAATTGGATTTCCAACAAGATGTGAATGACCGATATTATTTGCGAACAAGCTCTCTCGGACTAGATTTTTCGTTGACGGACAAAGGTACTGGCATCAAAGGAAATCGGACGGTAACGTTCGACGATTTCAAAACGGGAGTTATACAACCTGATTCTGTATACGCAGGGGCGTCGGTTGTGAAAGTGTACGAGGAAACAAAAGAAGCATTAACAGACGAATACTGGGCCACGCATCGACCGCTTCCATTAAAGCCGACCGAACAGAATATTTATCGGAATATAGATACCCTGCAATTGATTCCATCCTTCCAGCGTTTCATGGATATCAGTGCACTGATTTTATCCGGCTACAAACAGGCTGGTCCCGTAGAAATCGGGCCAGTCAACACCTTCTATAGTTTTAATCCGGTAGAAGGATTTCGCTTGCGGCTTGGTGGTCGCACCACCGATCGTTTGAGCAAACGTTTCTATGCAGAAGGATATACTGCATATGGATTTAAAGATGAAAAATGGAAATATTTTTTAAGCGGTACCTACGCGCTGAACAACAAATCGGTCTATACATTTCCGCAACACTACATACGGGCTTCGGTCATGCGAGATACGAAGATCCCGGGTCAAAATCTAGAATTTGTCCAAGAGGATAATTTTTTACTTTCGTTCAAACGAGGTGAAAACGAACGTTACTTGTACAACGATATTTACCGGTTAGAATATAAACGTGAATTCGAAAATCACTTTTCGTACACCGTAGGTTTCTCAAAATGGAAACAACAACCGGCAGGCATCCTAACCTATCAGATGTTGGATGATGAAGGCTCCAAACGTTTGTTTAATGAATTGAATACCACCGAGCTTTCTGTAAGCTTGCGGTACGCGCCGCATGAAGAGTTTTATCAGGGAAAACTGTACCGTACACCGATCTTTAACAAATATCCCATCTTCTACTTAAATTATATCGCTGGACTTAAGGACGTACTAGACGGGGGGTTCAATTACCATAATTTTACGTTGGGTGCGGACAAACGCTTCTATTTCTCTCAGCTGGGATATGCCGACGTCAACGTGGAAGGAAATTATATTATCGGTGATCAGATCCCGTTCCCATTCTTGAATATTCACCGTGCAAATCAGACCTATGCCTATCAGCTGCGCTCCTATAACCTAATGAACTTCTTAGAGTTCGTTAGCGATCATTCCGTATCTACCAATATACAGTATTACATGAACGGTTTCATTTTAAATAAAATTCCCTTGATTAAGAAGCTAAAATGGCGCGAGGTATTTAGCGTGAAAGCAATCTATGGTGGACTCCGTAACGAAAATAACCCAACCTATACCAATCGAGTGTTCCAATTTCAGGAAAATGAAAACGGAGAACCGATTACCTATAGCTTCGGAAATAGACCTTATGTGGAGGCCAGTGTCGGCTTGTCCAACATCTTCAAGTTTATACGCGTCGATTATGTACGAAGACTCAACTACCTCAATCAGCCCGAAGTACCTAAACACGGCATTCGTGTGCGTGTAAAGTTTGATTTCTAATATTTTCCATATCTTCTCATAGAGCTGTCTAAACGTGGGCAGCTTTTTTTATGGACAGGTATGCCCATATATATCAAGAAGCACAGTTATTGAAAACTTCCTCATGGCTTTTCACTGCTTTTTTATATTTTTAGTGGCCGAATCGGCATGCCGGTCAGCAAAAGGATAAAACTAGCACATAAACCCATGTACCCAGAAAAAATCCGTCTCGTCTATCAATATCCGGGCATGTCGCCTAGCGATCTAGATCAGTTAGTTGATCGCCATGAGCGCGTCCAGTTTAAAAAAGGGGACTTACTTCTTAAAGAGGGGCAAACAAGTGATTGTTATTATATTTTGGAAGAAGGGATTATACGATCCTTCGTATATGATTACAACGGAAATGATATCAGCACGGATTTCTTCTGCCAAGATGAGCTTGTTATCGAAGTTGCGTCTATTTTTCATCATATTCCGACCAAGGAAAATATCGTATGCTTAACCGACTGTACCTTATGGAGGATCAAATTTGATAGCTTCCAAGGCCTATTTGAAACAATTCCTGCTTTGACCGAGTGGGGTCGCGCATGGATGGCCCACCAACTATTTTTGACCAAAAAACGCGCGCTCGATATCATCAGTCTTTCGGCGCTCGACCGATATAAGCAATTATTGGAGGAGAAGCCACAAATCTTGCAGCAAGCGCCGCTCAAACATATAGCCACTTTCCTTGGAATCACGGATACGTCGTTGAGTAGAATCCGAAAGGAATTGGTCGGACGATGATATCTAAAAACTTGCCCTACGGCAAGTTTCTTGCCAACGCTGTGGCGTATTTTTGGATAACAGACACTAAAATACACCTATTATGGAAATCAATTTCATCGGCGGCATCAACATAGCTATGAAGATTCCGTCCGAAAAATACCAAGAAACCGTCGCTTTTTATCGGGACATCCTCTTGTTCGATGTAGAAGAGGTCGATGTTCATTACCCCCCTGTACTCGAGACACATCGATTATGTTTCGGAGCAAACATATTGTGGCTTGATCGTGTTAAAGATTTAACGGTATCGGAAATATGGTTAGAGTTAGCGACGCGTGATATAAACAGTGCGACAAACTATTTGCAAGCGAACGACATAACGACCTGTAACGGGGAGAAACAAACTATCCAATCTGATGTGCTCCGGATTAAGGATCCGGCCGGAAATATTTTGTTGATGAAAACCTCCTCCATTTGATAGAATGGAAAAACAAGAATAATGTACATGTATGGAACAAATTCATATCAAAGCAACAATCCATCATAACGTAGAAACCATTTGGAATGCGTATACCTCTGCCGAGGACATCAAGCAATGGAACCATGCCACTCCCGATTGGCACTGTACGCAAGCTATCAACGATCTTCGCGTGGGTGGAAAATTCAGTCATCGCATGGAAGCTAAGAATGGTAGCTTAGGTTTTGACTTCGAAGGAACCTATACAGAGATAATACCGTTTCAATCTATTGCTTATACCATGCCCGACGGCCGTACGGTAACCGTCAAATTTGATGGCCATCGAAATCTCACCGATGTGTCTGTAACGTTTGATCCGGAAAACGAGAATCCGATCGACATGCAACGGAATGGATGGCAGGCCATCTTAACAAATTTCAAAAACTATGTAGAACGTACCTATGGAAACACCAACTTATAAAATCGGCCAGTTTTATTGGGCGGATCTCACCGTCGAAAACCCCTCGGCCGTGAAGGAATTTTACAAACAAGTCGTTGGTTGGCAGGACGTACCTGTGCCGATGAACGATGCACAGGGAGCTTACGAAGATTATATCATGGCCATAGACAATCAGACCGTGGGTGGCGGCCTTTGTCACCGCAGAGGGGTAAATAGCCAAATACCTCCACAATGGATCATGTACGTTCAGGTCGCTGATGTGCAACAAAGTTTAGAAGACGTTCTGCAGTATGGGGGGTCTCTTGTACAGGAAAGTCGTAAAGCAGATGGTAGCCTTTATTATGTAATCGTCAAGGATCCGTTGGGTTGTGTGTTCGGTTTAGGGAAAATGGAGTAAGTAAAATCACCGCATACTAGCTTATTCATGACAAAAAATAAAACGACGTTTACAGCCGAAACGGTTTCTACGTTTATACAACGTCTGACAGACGAAACGAAGCGTACGGACAGCCTTGCGCTGATCTCCCTTATGGAAGAAGTGAGTGGGGAATCCGCACGTATGTTTGGCCCGTCGATTATCGGTTTCGGCAAATACAAGTATACGTATGCAAGTGGGCATACCGGAGAAGCCCCATTGATCGGTTTTTCTCCCCGTAAAGACGCCATATCCCTATACGTCTACACGGAAAGTGACGATCAGACAGACTTACTCGACCGGCTTGGAAAATTTAAAATGGGCAAAGCCTGTATTTATGTTAAGAAATTAGCAGATATCAATACCGACGTCCTCGTAGCGCTTATGCAAAAGACAATCGACTTTCTGAGTCGTATGCACGAACGTACAGCGTCTTCCGATAGACTCGGATAGTCCGCTCATTTAAAAAAAAATACCATAATGAAACAACATACGACAAATTACTACGAAACACTTATCATGGTTTCGGACGATACAAAAGCTTCCCGAGGCATAGCGCCACCGGCCAGCGAACGTAAGAAAACGATCGCGAACCTGCAATTTGACCTGTTGCGTGCTATGCCTCTAATGTGGACATCGGATGACATCCTGTTCCAGGTGTATGCACTTCGGCAAGACTTAACTCCTGATGAGTTGCTAGAACAGCGAACGCTTTTTTTTTCCAAGGGACAACCCTGTCTTCGCACGTCTCCGCTTGCAAAAACGTATGGATGGGGGATCTATGCAAACGCAGATGGAAAAGTAAAACTCGTGGACTGTAGCTCTGAGGAGTACCAGACGCTTTTGAACAACACAACAGTGGCGAAAGTACCGGCCATGCGGTCAGCCAGACCACAGAAAGAAAAAGAGACAAACAATAAGAACGGCGCAGCGGCAAAAACAAAAGTACCATGAACAATAACTTTACAACGGTAGACCAATACATTGCGTTAGCCGATCAGAAACAACAAGCACTTCTTCAGCAGTTACGGACAATTATTGCCCATGCTGTTCCAGATGCGACAGAAACCATCAGTTACCAAATGCCGACCTTTCGTTATCATGGAAACCTTATTCACTTTGCGCTTTTTAAGAACCACCTCGGTTTATATCCCGGTCCAGAAGCGATTATACAGTTCCAAAAAGACCTCATCCCCTACAAAACCACAAAAGGCGCAATCCAAATACCATTTGATAAGGAACTGCCCGTAGAACTTATTGAGAAAATCGTTCGATTTAATTTCGAAAAACTCCGCCACAAGTCTGCACCCGATTGGAGACGTCATCAAGGGAAATGGACAGAAGCAATAGACAAAATAGAGCAAATCATCCATGAACTTCCTCTAACGAAAACAATCAAATGGGGAAGCGATGTCTATACTTTTAACAACAAAAATATCGTCTCCTATGGAGGATTCAAAAACCATTTCGCAATTTGGTTCTATAACGGCGTATTCTTGAACGATAAAGCCGGAGTATTGGTTACGGCTTCCGAAGGAAAAACAAAAGCGTTGCGTCAATGGCGCTTTTCACATGCTGGGGAAATGGATCCAGTACGAATTAAGGCATATATAGAAGAAGCCATACAGACGGTAAAAGACGGTAAAGAAATCAAACCGGATAAAAGCATCGTCAAACCGGTAGAAGGATTTATTAAAACCGCGCTTGACAATGACCCTGACCTGCGCGAAGCCTTCCATAAGCTCACGCCAGGTAGGCGAAAAGAATATATCACATATTTGGACGAAGCAAAGCAAGAAAAAACAAAACAAACGCGGCTGGAGAAAATTATTCCAATGATTTTCGCCGGAACTGGCTTACACGACAAGTACAAACGTTAACCCGCCTAAGATTTTGGTCCGAAAAACGCGATGAAAGTCGGCCGTGCCCGTATCGTCTACCGTACGGCCGACTTTCCATTCGTCTTACTTTTTTCCGTTCAACTCCAACACCACGACCGAAAACGGCGGTAATGATAGACTCAACCGTTCCTTACTCAGTTTCGCCCCCGAAAACGCTTGTGGCTGAATGCGGTTGGCATCATCGAAATCGTTGAAGTCTCGCAATTGCTTAGCCGTCAGGATACGTCCGCTTACCCCAGCATAACTCCCTCCTAAGTTGAGTTCTACTTTTTGCGCTACTTTTGGATCAATATTCACCAACGAAACATAAGTCTTCCCATTTTGGCCCTTGGATGCCGACGCCGAAACCGCAGGAATTTCTTCACCGTTCCAAACGAAAGACTGACTATTTATTTGCAGTGGAATCAATTGTGCGTCCTGATGTACCTTGTACATCTCCATCACATGAAAAGTAGGCGTTTTTATCATCTTTTCCCCTTTAGTCAAGATAACGGCCTGAAGCACATTAATGGTTTGGGCGAGGTTGGCCATCTTAACTCGTTCGGCATGGTTGTTGAAAATGTTTAAGGTCATCCCAGCGATCATAGCGTCGCGCATGGTATTCTGCTGATACAAAAATCCAGGATTCGTTTCGGGCTCTACCTCGTACCATCCCCCCCATTCATCGACGACCAACGCCACTTCTTTTTTAGGATCATACTTGTCCATGATGGCACTATGTTTCTCGACGAGTTCATTCATAAACCATGCTGATTTCATGGTCTTAAAGTACTGCTCGTCCGTGTATTCGATTGCAGAGCCTTTTTTATTCCAATCGATAACAGCATAGTGGTGCAGTGCAATTCCTTTGACTAGATTTTTTGGAAGTTTCTGCATGAGAGTTTCCGTCCAATTATAGTCGGCACTGTTAGCTCCAGATGCAATACGGTATAAGCCACCGGTATTTGACCAATCCGACATAAACGTCGCATATTTCCGATAAATATCGCTGTAGTAGGCTGCTGTCATATGCCCGCCACATCCCCAGGCTTCATTACCAACTCCCCAAAACTTAACGTTCCAAGGCCTATCTCTCCCATTTGCCCGTCGGAGATCGGACATCGGACTGCGCCCCTCGAAATTGACGTACTGAACCCAATCTGCCAACTCCTGCACTTCTCCGCTTCCAACGTTGCCAGCGAGATACGGCTCTGTCTCGAGCAACTCACACATATTCAAGAAATCGTGCGTACCAAATGAGTTATCCTCTGTCACCCCTCCCCACCAATTGTTCACTATCGATGGTCGACTCCCTTTCGGTCCGATACCATCTTTCCAATGGTATGTATCGGCAAAGCATCCTCCTGGCCATCTTAAGTTCGGTATTTTCAGTTCCTTTAATGCCGACAATACATCGTTGCGCACCCCATTGGTATGAGGTATGGTCGTATTACCTTCGCCCACATAAAACCCATCGTATATACAACGTCCAAGATGTTCGGCAAAATGCCCATAAATGTGTTTACTAATAAGCACCGAAGATTCCTTCGGAGACAATTGAATACTGGTCTGACTGGTCGCCGGCCCCCATAACGCACCAATACAGAGAACTGTTAAGAGTTGATTTTTCTTACTTAGCATATTTAAATTAGGTTTTGTGTTTTCTGATCTACTCGGCAGCACCTTTTTATACATATGAAGCTGCCGAAAAGCACGCTGCAAAGTCTTGGTTAGCTACTGTTACGGAGTGAAGATACGCAAAAATAATTAAATGTTCAATTAACACTTAAAGATTTATACGGAACTCGCTTCGTTGCAAACATACTTTCGAAGCTTCTTCTTATCTTTGCATTTTCGCAAATGCAGTTAATTATGTCAACAAAAGAACAGAAGATAGCACATTTTGATCCTTCCCAACCCGGATTGGCAGATGCTAGTATTTATGGTCTCCCGTTTACCGCGGATGAAAGTGAGATTATCGTGGTTCCCGTTCCTTGGGAAGTGACGGTGAGTTATGGGGCAGGTGCATCGGAAGGACCGGAGGCAATATTAGAAGCTTCCTATCAAGTCGATTTACTTCACCAAGAATTTCCGGATCTTTGGAAACTAGGCATTTACATGGATGAAGTACCACAGGAATGGAAGTTAAACAGTGCGAAATATAAAGCGCTGGCACAGCCTATTATTGAGGCTTTGGAAGCCGGAGAGGATCTTTCCACACATCCTACGCTGCTAGCAAACCTTCAGCTCATTAATACAGCTTGTGCCAACCTAAATACGGCATTAAAGGATCGGGTGAGTACCTGGTTAAAAAAGGGAAAACGCGTTGTTCTGTTGGGTGGTGACCATTCGACGCCTTTTGGTTATTATCAAGCACTTGCAGAACATTATGGTCATTTCGGAATTTTACATTTTGACGCACACATGGACCTGCGTATTGCCTACGAGGGATTTACATTTTCACATGCATCGATCATGTACAATACGGTACAGCTTCAGGAAATTACAAAGCTTGTGCAAGTAGGGATCCGAGATTTTTGTGAGCAGGAGGTCGATGTGGTAAAAAATAGTGGAAAAATCCATGTGTTTACAGACAACGACTTAAAAAGTAGGCAATTTGAAGGACAGACATGGAAACAGCAAGTCGACGAAATGATCGCTCTTTTACCAGACGCTGTTGCGGTGAGCTTCGACATCGATGCGTTGTATCGTTGGTATTGCCCGAATACGGGTACCCCGGTACCCGGAGGACTTTCTTACGAACAAGCAACCTACATGTTAACGGCCTTAGCTCATTCCAATAAAAAAATAATTGGTATTGACCTTGTTGAAGTGGCTCCTGGCGATCAGGATGAATGGGATGGTAACGTGGGAGCGCGTTTACTTTTTCATATGTGTGGTGTTCTGGCAAAGAACAGTGGCTTGCATACAGGCACACCAATAACTTTTTAGTGCATAGCGAAAGGTGACTGAAATTATGCAACGGACACTCTCCTTGCCACGAGTCATTAAGCAATGGACGTGTTGCACGTCTATTACTTAATGAACTCACCTTCCGGTTTATCTCTTACGATACCATTTACCTCTTTTTACACGTCCTCACGCCGGGATGGGGATTTCACCCGCTTATTCGATATGGGTTAGTAAATTGAGCAACGCTCCATTCGGGCCCCGCAACCAAAAGTGCGCGCTCCCATCGTTCGTCTGTTAGGTCATATTCAATCAAAAACCGGTTTGCCTTACCCCGTTCGTAATACATATTTACTTCATCTACCTCCCACGACAGAAAAAAAAGGTTTTCCTTCGAAACGTCTCCGTTCTTATCGAGCAGTAGACTGATTGGCAATGATGGTGAAACTGGGTCAGCATACGTCATGATCCAGCCATGATCCATCACAAGCTCCATATGGTTAAAGTTGGTAAGAACCGATTAAACGCATCCAAGTCGCTGTATATATACTCGGTACAATTCGTTGAATCATTGTCGTCTCCTTATAACATAATGTCCTCGTGCATATAATTTAGTCAATTTTCACAGAAAATAAAAAAATAACTAAATATAAATCAACTATTTAAATACATTACATAAAATAATAACTACACATTTTATCACACATTCTGTTTGCTGAATAATCGTGTCGCCAACAAACCACAATACCATCCCAACAAAATTGTCTTTTTTTTGTTTTTACTCCATACAGCTGCCAACGATTAAATTAAGAGCGAGTCGAAACCGCGGTAGCGGGAATTCTTGCCCTATGGCAAGCCAGTCTGCCAACGAAAGCCCTTACCTTTGAAGTAGATCAGGTAGGCAGCTGACCTTAAAAAGTAAATGATGAAAACCGAAGAGAATACCCAGTTTAAAATAGCAGCCGATGGCAAATCGGTATATATATCGAAACAATTTAATACACAGGTTCAGAACCTGTGGGAAGCGTGGACAGATGCATATTTATTAGACCAGTGGTGGGCGCCCAAGCCTTGGATTTGCCAAACAAAAACGATGGAGTTCCGCGAGGGCGGACGGTGGATTTACAGCATGCGCGCTCCTGAAAGGGAGATTATTTGGTCCGTGATGGCTTATGAAGAGATCGAACACTTATCTTCCTTCGAGGCTCGGGACTGCTTTTGCGATGAGCATGGCATTGTTTCAATAGACTTGCCCCATATGCACTGGCGGACGGAATTTAGCGAAAACGAATTGGGCACCCTTTTGGAAAATCATATCCGCAGTAAGTCGGCAGGCGATTTACAACGCCTAATCGACATGGGATTCCGAGATGGATATTTAATGGGCTTATCTAACCTTGAAAGTTTACTGATTATCAGATAATAACAAAGTTTATATAAACAGAAAAATCATATTAATAATTTAGTATCACATTTAAAAATCAAGAAATCATGGCCAAATTACATGCGTATTTAAATTTTAACGGGAACTGCGAAGAAGCGTTTAATTTTTACCAAACGGTATTCGGCGGACCACTACTAGGAAGTTATCGGTTCGGCGATATGCCTGCTGACCCCAATTTCAACATTCCAGAATCTGATAAGGACAAAATTCTGCACACAGCCCTTAACGTGAATGATGACGTCATGCTCATGGGATCCGATTGCATAGAAAACTTTGGACACAAAGCAACCTTCGGCACAGCTACTTACATAATGTTAGACACAGAGTCTATCGAAGAGGCGCGAGAACTACACGCAAAATTATCTGTGAATGCCCAACGTATAGAAATGGATCTAGGCGAAACATTTTTTGCTGAGCTTTACTCCTCGTTTACAGATCAATTTGGAATCAGTTGGATGGTACATTTTGAAGGAAACAAAAAGATGGCTTAGCAACATTCATCGCTATCTAAGATTCATTCATACACGAAAATCAGAGCAGGATGAGAAAGCTTATTATTCAAGAATTTGTATCCGTGGACGGATTTGTTGCCGATCGAAATAAAACAACTGCCTTTTTCGATTCAAACCCTCTGATTGATGCCGATGTCAATCAAGAACTCCTGAAATTCATCCACACCTTGGACACTATTGTGTTGGGACGAAATACATATGAGATGTTTGTCGACTTTTGGCCAAATACCTCGAACGAGGAACAGATCGTTGCCGATGACCTAAACAGACTGCCCAAGTTTGTTTTCTCCAAAAGCCTACAAGAAGTACATTGGGGCACGTGGGACAACGCTATCCTTGTCTCCTCGGACGCCATAGACTATGTGAAAGAGCTAAAAGCCGACCACGGTAAGGATATCGTCGTGTGGGGCAGTATCTCCTTGACGCAATCGCTGCTACGGGCGGGATTGGTTGACCAAATACGTCTGTTTATATGTCCGATAGCTATAGGACAAGGATATCACCTATTTCCGGATGAGTTTGATCTATTTTCGTTACATTTGGAGCAATCTATTTCCTATAAAAATGGTGTAGTTCAACTTGTTTACACAATTTAATTAACTTATTTATTTACTTGTTATGAAATTCGTAAAATACCTTTTATTAACGCTTGGCGGCCTCATCGTCATTCTTCTTATTGTGGCTTTATTTGTCCCAAAAGAATTTGAAGCCGGCAGCCAAATCACAATCGATCGTCCGGCGCCGGAGGTGTTCGATTATGTATCTTCCTTGCGGAATCAAGGGAATTATGATGCTTGGTCTCGGCAAGACCCCAATATTGAAAAAAAATACACGGGCACCGATCGTACAGTAGGATTTACGTATGAATGGAAAAGCAAAAAAGTGGGCGACGGTAAACAGGTCATCACGAAAATTGACCCAGGAAAGCGAATCGATATGAACTTATTTTTTAGCGGGACGGATATTGCTAATCCGTCCTTTATTGAAGTGACACCGCTAAGTTCCACCCAAAGCCAGGTCACTTGGCAAATCAATGGTGTAATGCCTTATCCGTTTAATCTGATGACTTTGTGTTATGATATGAATAAGGATTTTGATCAGGGCCTTAAAAATTTGAAAGCTATATTGGATAAGTAACTCATGAAAACGTCTATCTGTCACCTTCGCCTCCTCTATTGCCTGTTGTTGATGACAGGCTGCTTTCTCGTTCCGGCGCATGCACAAGATTTTCCCGACTTTTTAGCTGGCGATTGGAAAGTAGAAGGCAAAGATAATTACGAGCATTGGGACAGACTGAATAACAATCTACTAAGGGGGTTTTCCTACAGTAAACCTAACGATTTGCCCAACGTACAGGAATACATGGAAATCCAACGGAATAAAACAGAGGTTGTCTATAACGTCCAGATTCCGGGTGCCCACCAAGGCGAAATTTCTACGTTTGTGCAACGCAAAGAGGGACACCAATGGTTCTATGAAAATCCTTCGAATGATTTCCCCAAGACAATCGTGTATGAACTCCTTGATCCGAATAAAATCCAAATCCATCTACGAAATGAGACGCAAGACACGACTTATACCCTACGTCGTCTAGAGCCATCCGAAACTTCTGGTAATGGATACGATGAAGAGCTTGCAAAACGGTTGGGCGCAGATGACCGGGGTATGAAAAATTATTTTTTTGTTATGTTAAAAACGGGACAAAATAAAACCGGTGACAAAGAATTGATTCAACAAGCCTTTCAGGGGCACATGCAAAATATGGACAATATGGTAAAAGCTGGAAAGCTGGTCGTTGCAGGTCCCTTCGGGAAGAACGATGCACAGCAGAGAGGCTTATTCATTGTTCAGAACCTCCGTAACGAGGACGAGGTAAGACAGCTGTTGCTAACGGATCCGGCAATAGCCGCCGGCTTGTTACAAGCAGAAATCACAGCTTGGTACGGATCAGCTGCACTTCCTTTATATTTAGAGTACGTAGATAAGCTGATTAGAAAAAAATAAACTGTCATGAATAAAAACATATATCCCGCTATCTGGTTTAACAATAATGCCAAGCAAGCCTTCGAGCGTTACACCAATTTGTTCCCTAACAGTACGATTCGGTTGAGCAATCCCGTGGCAATATCTGCAGATCTACTCCATACTCCATTCATTGGTATCAATGGAGGCCCACATTTCACGCCGAATCCGTCCATCTCCTTCATGGTGATTTGCGAAAAGAAAGAAGAGATTGATACGTTGTATCACAACCTGACATCGGGAGGAGAAGTACTCATGCCCTTACAGGCGTATCCGTGGAGCCCTTATTACGGCTGGGTAAACGATACTTACCACGTCTCGTGGCAGCTTTATCAAGGTTCGCGGTCAGACGTCAACGAGCAAGCTATCGTTCCAACCCTCATGTTTTGTGGTGAACAACAAGGAAAATGCGAAGAGGCACTGGCATTTTATCGAACCGTTTTTAACGACTTCCAAAGTCAAGGCATAGACTACTATCAAGACGGGGACATGCAAGGCCAAGTGATGCACACGCAGTTTATGATACACAATTATACCGTGATGGCCATGGATAGCGGAGTTCCGCAACCTTTCACATTTAATGAAGGTATATCCATAGTTATCGAGTGTGCTAATCAACAAGAAATTGACTATTATTGGAATGCATTCGTGGGACACGGCGGTGAAGAAAGCCGTTGCGGATGGTGCAAAGACCCGTACGGCGTTAGCTGGCAAGTGGTACCTAAACATTTACATCAACTACTACAAGATTATCCGCAAGCAAATGACGCACTGATGAACATGAATAAAATTGTTATCAACGATCTTAAAAAGTAAACTATCGACATATGAAATTAACAGCCAATGCAAAAATACAAATAAGGAAGCCTACAACAGATGTCTTTGAAGCGATTGTAAATCCGGACCATATGCGTGGTTATTTCATCGCAAATTCGTCCGGAAGGCTTTCAGCAGGATCAACAGTCATGTGGTCCTTTCCTGAATTTCCAGACCAATTCCCCGTTATGGCAAAAGAAATACAGACAGATTCCTATATTTCTTTTGATTGGAGCGGAGGTTTACCCAATCAGTTAGTAGAAATATTTCTTTCCGCCACTGAAGATCATGCAACGATCGTACGGATCGTGGAACATGAAATGGAAAATACGCCGGAGGGAATCAACCAAATGAAAGGACAAACGGAAGGGTGGGCAAATTTTCTGGCCTGTTTAAAAGCTTATCTAGAATACGGCATTAACTTACGTAAAGGTGCCTTTGATTTCATGCGAACAGCCGAATAGAATGGAGCGGATGAATAAGCAAAACAATTTTATAATCTTGCTTCGCGCAGTCAATGTATCTGGTAAGAATAGTATAAAAATGGAAGAATTACGGTCAGCCTTGACCAAAGAGGGCTTTTCGGATGTACGAACCTATATACAGAGTGGAAATATTTTGCTGCATGCCACAGCTGGGGCTGAAGAAGTGAAAGAGCGGGTGCATAAGGTGCTGATCGACCGTTTCGAGCTTCACGTGGACGTATTCGTCCTCAATAGCAAACAGGTGGAGCAGGCTATTGCTGGCATACCAAGAAAAAAAGACCTCGCGCCGAACCGTCTGTTCATTATGATACTTGATCAATCGCCTCAGACAGGATACATCGCTGCTTTACAACAAGTGGATCACGGTCAGGAATGGTTTCATATACAAGATAGAATGGTATACTTCTATCTACCGGAAGGAGCCGCGAAAGCAAAAATGAGTAACAACTATTTTGAACGTAAACTTAAGGTGGTCGGTACAGGACGGAATTTAAACACCTATCGAAAGCTTCTTGCCTTGTCTACGAACAGTTAGTTGTCCTGTAAAGCTATCCGGAGCCAATCGTGATTTGACCGCCGGGTAAAACGCTTGAACGTGTGCGCGTCCACACGCAATCCGTTTACGTTGATCCATGAGAAGAGTTGCTCGAAAATTATCTTATTCAGAATGAACTTATTCCCTATCCTGTCTATTTTTTTTAATCGAATTATTTGGAGTATATAGGTATTTGTTCTACTTTTGTGTCATCAAAATCACGGTGGGTATAGCTCAGTTGGTTAGAGCACTAGATTGTGGTTCTAGGGGTCGTCGGTTCGAGCCCGATTATCCACCCAAAAAAGCTCCTCTAAAAGAGGAGCTTTTTTTGTCTATCCAATATATTTACCCAACATGCCATTAACAATTGCTATCACGGCAAACACTTCAACGAACTCCGTTACCGAGCCCCACCTCCTGCTGTCATCTTCGTGATCATAGAGCCACGGTTAGTAAAGAACAGAGCCATCTTATTGGTCTTGTTATCCCTCCTTTTAGGGCGAAAATGTGTCGGATGTCATTGTTGAGGAACCATTAAACAGTGTCCGTCCATTTTGCCGTTGATTATTGCAGCACTCGGATGCCACAATATGTCTTCGTTACAGAAAATTCTGTGGCGATGTTCAGGAACTGATTAAAGACATGAGGGTCTCATTTGTGTATGGTCCGCCAACCTATCCACCTGGTGTCCATCCAATTGCTAAAGGGTACGTAAACAGAAACTCCGGCACGAGATCGCACCGGAGTTTCAGACATATCTAACGTAAAGGATTTTTTAGATCATCTCAACGCTTCTTTTAACAAAAGAAGTCAAATCCGCCCCCTTCAGCAGTCCGCGTGATAGTAAAGCCAAATCGAACGCTTGCTTCGCCAACTTTTCGCCGTCCTCTTCGGAACTCTCCAAGATCCGTTTAACCAAGGGGTGATTTCCATTTACCGTAACTTTATAATTGTCTGGTAATGTTCCATAGAAGCCCATGCCTCCGCCCGTTTTTGCCATGTCCTTCATCCGGCGCATAAATTCATCGATGGTTACCGATACCGGCAGGTCGGCCTCGTGTAAGGCATCCACTTCCACCTTCATATCCGATCGGGAGATTGCTTTTTCAAATATCTCCGAGGCTTTCTTCGACTCCTCCTCAGACAAAGCTAGTGTTTGTTGATCGTCTTTTTGAATCAGTTTATCCACGACATCTGCATCAACACGCTTGGCCTGAACCTTCTCACCGCCCTTCTGCTCCAAATAGCTCGCAAAATGCGTATCCAACGGACCATCCAACACCAAAACATCATAACCTTTGGTTTTGACAGAAGCAATAAAGCTATCTTGTTGGGATGCATCGTTGGTATACAAATACACAATATTGCCCTCTTTGTCTACCTGAATATCTTTTACTTTCTCATAGTATTCTTTAAAGGTATAACTTTCATTCTCCGTATTTTTGAGTAGACAGAAATCATTTGCTTTCTCTGCAAATTTATCATCACTCAACATGCCGTATTTAATAAAAAGCGCAATATCATTCCACTTTTCTTCGAAGTTCTTGCGGTCGGCCTTAAAGATTTCGTTCAACTTATCTGCGACTTTCTTCGTGATGTAGTTGTTAATTTTCTTAACATTACTATCCGCTTGCAAAAAGGATCGGGAAACATTCAACGGGATATCAGGCGAGTCGATTACACCTTGTAATAACATCAGAAACTCAGGCACAATATCCTTAACCTCATCCGTAATAAATACCTGACGGGAAAACAACTGGATCTTATTACGCTGTATATCCATCTCGTTCTTTACTTTCGGGAAGTATAAGATCCCAGTTAGATTAAATGGATAATCTACATTAAGATGAATCCAGAACAGCGGTTCATCCATGGAATATGGATACAATTCTCGGTAGAAAGCCAAATAATCTTCATCTTTCAATTCGGAAGGAGCTTTCGTCCATGCCGGTGATGTATTATTAATGATGTTATCAACCTCTACTGTTTTATATTTTGGCTTACCTTCTTCGTCCTCACCGTCCGGTTCCGATTCCGATTTTGTACCAAAGCGTACCGGAACAGGTAAAAACCGAGCGTATTTATTGAGAATGTCACTCAAGCGCGCTTTACTTAAAAATTCTAGCGATTCTTCGTTTACGTGAAGAATGACGTCTGTTCCACGTGTTGTACGTGTACCTTCTGAGATCTCATAGGAAGTACTTCCATCACAAGTCCAATGTGCGGGCGTCGCTCCGTCCTGATAAGACAGGGATTCAATCTCAACCCGATCAGCCACCATAAAGGCAGAGTAAAAGCCGAGACCAAACCGTCCAATGATTTCATTCGCATCATTAGCCTCTTTAAATTTTTCCATAAACTCCGTTGCCCCGGAGAATGCAATCTGATTGATATACTTCTTGATTTCCTCAGCAGTCATACCGATACCGCGATCCGAAATCGTAATGGTCTTTGCTTCTTCATCAAAAGCAACATCGACTGTTAAATCGCCAAGTTCACCTTGAAATTGGCCTAAAGAAGATAAACGCTTGATTTTTTGAGAAGCGTCCACCGCATTGGAAACCAGCTCCCGTAGGAAAATCTCGTTGTCCGAGTAGAGGAATTTTTTGATAACCGGAAAAATATTCTCCGTATGAATCGAAATACTACCTTTTTCTTGCATATATCTACTATTTTATTTTTGCTATAATGCCGAAGGTGAGCAAGGAACATTCCAAACCCAAAATTACAGACAGGATGACAGTTTTCTGACTAACACACGGGCTTTTGCGTACATCCTGTCATTTCACGCAACGATTTACCCTTATTTTTATAAAACAGTTGTGAAAATGAATAAAATCTATTAAACTTGTAGTGTATTCAGAATTGCAGGCGCAATACCAACCGAGTGAAGACACCGCGGTGGTGAAATAATACGGGTAAAATACCAAAATAAACGTGCTAAACGCGTGTTTTAAAACCCCCAAGGATTTCTGGATACAATTTATGGTTAAACCTTTTAATTTTTAAATTGTATGTCTACAGCTATTCAACTCCCTCAACATGTTTTAGATCAGTTCCATACCTACTCCGTTTCCGAGTTGATTACCTTCAACAACGACATCGTCGAAAACAGAGGATGGGGAGCATCCCGGTCGACGTTTCGTAACGCCATATTGAAAGCGTTGGCTAAGAAGGGTATCGACTTATCTCCGATTATCTCGAAGGAAGACGGTTTTAGCGTTATCCAGATCGTAAAAGTTAAATTAGAAAACAATGCGCTGATACCACTCGCCTATGAGTAGCTCATCAACCGAACTACTGCGGAGAAAGTGCCAGCAAAGCAAATGCCCCCAACCAGTGACTGCCCATGTAATCATCGTTGGCTATATTTTTCAACGAGAAATTGACATGGGTATTCGCAAGTGGGATACAGGTATTCGCCAACTCTGGCAAAGCAGAGGAAATTCCATACAGACAATGCGCCCGGCTGAAATTTAGACCATCCAAATGCACTAACTTTCCGTCCGTACGATCGCTTACCATCGCAGGTTGAATGGCATCAATATTTGATTCAAATAGGATGGGCATAAAATCTGACAGCCAGTTTTTGTAAGCTTTTTTTGACATCAAGCGACTCATGAGGTAAGCTTCTTCTAGGCAGGGCGACAAAAAGTCGTTACCGCTCGGCTCGTATGCCAAAGCACAATTTTTGTCATTCTCATAGAAACGCATACTACTCGCTTTTATTGCATTTGCCAGATCCATATCTCCGGTCGCAGTGGCATATTCATACATTAAATTGAGGCTAAAGGCCGTATTGTCATGTTGTCCCGTTCGGATAGGATAAATTAATTTGGACAGATAGACTTGTGTCCGCTGTGACAAAACATCGACCAAAGGTTGCAAGATCGTTTTCCATCTCTGCGCGTCCACATCACGCCATGTTGCTAACTCGTGCTGTAGTTTAAACAACCAAGCCCAGCCATAAGTACGCTCAAACCCTAAATTATTTTCATCATTAAAAAATGAAAGCTCTACTGCTAGGTTTTCCGATGTGATATGCGTATTCAATAACTGCCGAACTGATCCATCCGAATCCAGTTGCGGAAATTGCTTCAGCAATCGGATGATAGACCAGTAACCATGAACTGCTGAATGCCAATCAAAGCATCCGTAGAATATAGGACGTAAAACTTTCGGACTTTTTAGATCGGCCGCACGACCAATCACCTGCCCCAACTTATTAGGGTACTCGGTAACCAAACAATGTGTAGGCAATGTAAAGATCGTCTGTGCGGTTTCTTCATTAAGTTGCAGCCTATCTGGAGACTTACCTTTACCACCGACAGGGTTATTCCCCCCCTGACAACTGAAGCCTATCGCCGATAGTGTAGTTAAGAATGTCCATATAGCGAATCGACTACAGTTTTTGAGGGAGTACTTTATTTTTCTTTGGATAGCGTGCATTTGATAAAAATAGGAACATTAATTGTTATATTCACCTTAAATTAAACTTTTTCAACTATGAATATCTCCGATTTAATTTCAGGTGGCATAGGCTCTCAAGCAATTTCTGCCATAGCAAACAAATTAGGCATCGATGAATCAAAAGCAAAATGGATAGTCGCAGCTGCCGTCCCCTTAATGATTGCGGCGCTAAATTATAACGCTAAAAACAAGGGACAAAGTGAAGCTATTGACAAAGCTATTGATCAACACAGTGGTGGTGGGATCCTTGATAAAATTGGCGACCTATTTTCAGGCAATTCGTCGGAAGAAGGAAATAAAATAGTTAGCCATATATTCGGCAACAATACCGAGACCGTGACGCAGAATCTCGCAGACAAAGCTGGACTGAACAGCCAGCAGGTCGGTGGAGTGCTGGCGACACTTGCCCCCATCGTCATGGGATATCTTGGGCAGCAAAAACAGGGAGCTTCTAACGGTGGCGGTTTAGGCGACCTCATCGGCTCAGTGTTGGGCGGAGGAGGCGCATCAACGGGTGGCGGTATCGGCGACCTACTGGGCAATGTGCTCGGGGGCAACGCCGCTACGCCAGAAGCGTCATCGGGCCAAAATGTGACGGACATGCTGGGTAACCTCGCCGGCGAATTTTTCAATAAAGGAAACGACTCCCAGGGCAAAGGAAACATTTTAGATAATATCGCTGGAATGTTTGGCAAATAAGTGCGTCGTTAGGCTATGGAATGCCGACTACGCTATCACATAGGACAAAAGTAGCGCGTCATACAGGGAATATGACGCGCTTACATACCAAAGAATACGAATACTGCAACCTCACCTTTATATGACCTATCCGTCCGAACAATTCATATAAATTTAATTAGACGCATTGCCAAAGAAAGGTTACCTTTGCGATCTCATTCACACAGGTACATGAACAAAGCACTTATCGCGTTGGCGCTCGGTGGATTAGCCATTGGTATGACAGAATTTACCATGATGGGCATCCTTCCGGATATTGCCAAAGATTTACAGATCGATATTCCTACAGCGAGCAATCTAATAGCCCTTTATGCCTTAGGAGTTGTTGTAGGCGCTCCAACACTCGTTGCATTTACATCGACATACTCTCCCCGCAAGGTCTTGTTATTTCTGATGCTGTTGTTTTTTATTTTCAACGGTATTTTTGCGATCGCACCTAATAAGTTGTTATTACTTACTTCCCGTTTTATAGCTGGTTTACCACATGGCGCCTTCTTTGGTGTAGGTTCCGTTGTAGCAGCTCGATTGGCCAAACCTGGCAAAGAGGCCCAAGCTATTTCGATGATGTTTACGGGAATGACGATTGCCAACCTGGCTGGCGTGCCCTTGGGAACTTATGTAGGGCATCACTATTCGTGGCGCATTACCTACGGCGTGATCAGTGTATTGGGGCTTGTCACCTTCTTAGCCATCTATTTTTGGATGCCAAAACTGGAAGCCAATAAGAATAACAATATTTTAAAACAGATTGGCTACTTTGCCCGCTGGGATGCTTGGCTCATGGTAGCTGTCATTGCCATAGGAACAGGCGGTTTATTTGCTTGGATTTCATATATTGCACCATTGGTCACCCATGTGTCACAGCTGTCCGCAGATCGTGTTCCGTTAATTATGGTGCTCATCGGTCTCGGCATGTTCTTTGGAAATATTATAGGAGGCAAACTGGCGGATACCATTTCCCCTTCGAAGGCGGCGATTGCAAGCTTTACCGCGATGGCAGTCTGTTTGTGCGTTGTATTTTTTACGGCGCATATCACCTATTTAGCGTATCCGATGGCTTTCATCACGGGTATGATCTCCTTTTCGATTGGTTCTCCACTGCAAATGATGTTGATTAATAATGCTAAGGGAGCAGAAACATTTGCCGCGTCCGCCGGACAGGCAAGTTTCAACATTGGAAATACACTAGGAGCTTACCTTGGAGCCATCCCCATCACTATGGGCTATGCCTATAATTATCCGTCGGTAGTTGGAATCGTTATGGCGAGTATGGGCGCAATCCTAGCTTACTTTTTCCTGATCAAGGTCGTACGTCCGCAAATGAATCTGTGATAGGGGTTATTCAGAATAGAAAGCAGTTAGCGGGTATGTGTCTTTTCCCAAGCCACGACGAGACGATTCATCAACGAATAACGCGCTAAGCCCTCTGGCTGATTGTTGTGCTGAAGGTATTTGCCATAAAACATGCTCGTCAAGTCATCGATTGGGCCTCGATATCGTGTCCAAAAAAGGCGTTCTTGTTTCATGTCGTTTTTTACCTCTTCCGATAACTGGTTTACATATTTTTGGTAAAGGCTTTTATCTTCATAATAGAGCGGACGCAAAAGATATTGTATTGTCTCGTAATAGGCTGCATACCGATACCAAATACTATCCTGTTCACGCAAAACTAAGAAGGCGATAAAATTACATTCATCTTCGAAGCCTATTCCCATTTGATGCGACAATTCATGGATTAGCGTAAAGGGGTATGCTATTTTCGGCGCCTTACCATTCACATGCACTTCTTGCGTAAATGGATTAAGGTAGCCCGTCACCGTGAGGTAAGAAGCCAACGTATTGGATAAAGGTTCCTTAGCATGAACTTGCGTACGTGATAACATAGGAAAATCCGCCTCGTTATTTTTCATGATATCTTCCAGTTCTATCCTTGCCCGCGGCACATCCAACTGCTGAGTATCCAATTGGCTCCTCAACGCATTTACCTCGGATACGTAGCGATCCAAAACAGCGATATAATCCGACCGGTCAATACGATCCACCGGCAAATGGAGTTGTTGTTGGAGCGGGATTCGATAGTAATGCAACCCCCAATTTATATAAAAATAGAGATACGCGCCGAGACATACGATCAAAAATCGGAGTCCGCGAACGCTTACCCCCTTCCAATCACGTTTTACGAGGCGGACTAACAGTTTTCCTGTTTGAACCACGCCGACCACGATAAAAATACCATAAAACAGATCGCCCACACTGAACGGAACCCACCCAAACACCGAAGCAGATACATAACTAAATATCGGATAAAAGGACATGCTGTAGTACTTCTCCACGAGAAGTGGGTCACGCTTAAACCATCCCAACAAACCGAGAAGAACAATCCCGATTCCGAGAACGAGCAGGTGCGAACGAATATTCCTTTCGTACGTGCTATTAGGATTGGCTCTCGTTCTCAAAATACAATTTATAGTAGCTCATCCCCCTATCTTCATCGAAACCTGTTTCCAAATATTCCCGCTTTCCGTGGACATAGATATGGAAGTTCTTATCCAATTTGATGACCGACTTGTATGAAGAGCTCATTTTTTTCACTGCTGGTGAGGCAATTTCAAAACTTGATTGGAAAGGGCTATCAAATTCTTCTTCGAAGTGCTGTTGATATTCTTTAAACAAAGTGGCAGCCTGTGGATTGGCAATAACTTCGTCTTCAAACTCCGCCTGATCGAATGTTTCTTTTGTTTTAAAGTAATTCATTGACCGATTCAATAAATCGATCTTATCGGCCGTCTCTAATTCGAAGACTTCGTCCAACTTATCGTTGACGAAGTTTTTATAGACTTTCATCAGGTTTCCAGTCTGTTGGAAATTGTCATTCCTCGTCCTGATTTTTAAAAAGTCATCTTTCCAGTATACCGCTTCCGACTGGTTCGTTTGATCCACAACCAACACTTTATATCCTTCGTCTTCCTCCGTATGGACGATTACGACGCCTTTGTCCAACTTGTTGATATTGATCGCTTCCTGTTCGTATTCCAAATCAAATCCTTCTCCACTTGGATATACTTTCAGATAAGCCTCTTTGTTTTCAGATTTAAAAATACCAATCGCCTGATGTTCTTCACCTTCCATTTGGATATTTTTCAATGCGACAACGTAGACTTCGCCCCCTTTAATCTTTGGATGTTCAGATACTTCATATAGATGTTTTGCCAACTGTTGAGACATATTGTGGAAGTCGATCTTGGCTTCAAAATATTGCCTGACAAAGTAATAAACTTCATTCAGTTGCAGGTCGTCATTCGGATGGTAAAATCGATATACTTCGTTGGCCTTTGCAAAAGGCTTCATGAAGTATTGCATCAACAGGTCGGGTAAAATCTCGTCTTGAGTAAGATCGATCGGATTGTCGGATAATGCGTAAAATTCGTCCTGGGCTTTATTACCTACCCGGTGTATCGAAAGTTGTTCGAATGTAGCGTCTTGATGAAAAAACATATATAAATTTGCAACTAGTGGTTTGTATCAACCAACACAAAGTACCCTAAAATAATTGAAAAACTGAAATTTGTGGAAAAAGGATCATCTTCACAAAATTAAAGATCAAATTTGTTATTTTTAATCCAAACTTGCCATAATAGAAGTACAATGATCTCCAAGCGATTGACATGTATCCCTTTTTCATCAGCCCATTATGAGGTATTCATCAGTTGGATTACCGATCCGTACTTCTTAATGCAGTTTGCTGGCCCTCGCCTAACCTATCCTGTTGATCGGGCACAGCTTGATCGTTTTTATGACGATCCGAACAGATTTCCTTTTCATGTCCTTGATCGTACATCAGGTCAGGGCATAGGGCATGGTGAGGTTCTCTGCAAAGAGGAAAGTATATTAATTGGACAAGTAATGCTTGCTGAAGAGAAAAATAGAGGCCACGGCTTAGGCAAGGAACTGATTCGTTTGTTGGTGGACGAATCATTTACTCGTTGGGACAAACCCGTTGTCGAACTTCATGTGTACGATTGGAACCTTGCAGCGATACGCTGTTATGAACAAATTGGATTTAAACGTAATACAGGTGCACAGAACATCGTTGATATTGGCGATCAACAATGGACTGCTATTCATATGCAGCTGGCCCGTGCCGACTATCAGCCGGATCGACGACCGGTTACATTATAAGCCGAAGATCTTCATACCAACTTTGAATGTATTTACATGGGCACGCACAATATCTTTTAGCTGGACAGAATATCCCCCACCCATGCTCACTTGTACCGCTGTTCCAAAACACTTGCAATACTGAAAGACAAGTTCATCTCTCCTCCTACATCCTTGGATCGTCATCGTTAGTTTACCTAATTTGTCCGTCATCAAAACGTCGACGCCTGCTTGGTAAAATACGAAATCCGGTCGAATTGTTGTAAACAATTGTTCTAAGTTAACTTCCAACATCTGCATGTATACATCGTCCCCTATGCCATCAGCAAGGCCAACGTCTAAAAAAGATTGTTCCTTTATAAACGGAAAATTCTTCTCTCCATGCATAGAAAATGTAAAAACGTTAGGATGATCGTGAAAGATATGTGCCGTGCCGTTGCCCTGGTGCACATCCAAATCGATAATTAAGATTCGCTTTGCCCATCCGTGACGCAACATATAGGCCGCCCCCACAGCTTGGTCATTAAACAAGCAAAATCCCTCTCCAAAATCTCTGCCGGCATGATGCGTTCCACCGGCCGTATTAAACGAAATACCGCTTTTTAGAGCGTGTAAACTCGTTTGGATAGTTCCGTCAACAATAAGCCGTTCCCGCTCCACTAGAGATGTAGATAACGGAAACCCAATCCGCCTCACCATTTTTGGGTCCAACGTTAAATCAAACAGGCTATCCACGTAATGCAGCTCATGAACCAGCAGCAAAGTAGGTTTTTCCACAAGCCCCGGCTGAAAGAAGTTCTCCGGAGAGACTACTCCTTCGAGCAGAAGTTGTTGGGGAATAAGGTCATATTTTAACATCGGAAACCGATGTCCCTCGCGTACAGGATGAAGATAAGCAGGGTGATGAGCAATATATAACACGACGATCTGTTTTGTGTGTTACGAAGTTAAAAAACGAGTCGTACAAATCGAAAACTATATATTTTTTATATATTCGAAAAACGGAGACCAAAATTAATGTATAAAATAATGGAAGAAACAACGAACTTACTGCCCCTATTAAGTGCGGAGGAACTACGTGTACTTGGCTCTTTATTAGAGAAATCGAAAACCACTCCAGAGTATTACCCCATGACGTTAAATGCTTTGCAAACGGCATGTAATCAAAAGACGTCGCGAAGACCGGTCGTTTCGTACGACGAACATACCATTATCGATGCATTGGATACATTAAGAAAGCGCGGACTTGTCTCCACGGTTATTGGTGGAGGTAGTCGCGTGACTAAATACAAACATAATTTAGCTATACAGTACCCCCTCATCCCCCAAGATTTGGCTGTACTTTGCCTACTGATCCTCCGTGGACCGCTAACACCGGGAGAGCTCAACACAAACGCGGGAAGACTTTTTGATTTCGAAAGCCTACAAGAAGTACAAGATGTACTCAACAGATTACACGGTCAAGAACCTCCTTTTGTCAAACCATTAACAAAGAGGCCTGGACAAAAAGAAGTACGATATGCACATCTATTAGGCGACGTCAACGAGGACGACTTTGACATCCCGGCTTCCGTCGAAAACGAAGCTCCAAATAGAATTCAAGAATTGGAAACACGAGTAGCTACACTGGAGGAAGAGTTGGCAACACTTCGTCAGGAATTCGACACGCTGATGCAGCAACTTACATAGAATGTTCTCGATATCCACATCGTGTTGGTGTACTATATTCTGACCTATTCTGACTAAAAACTAGACAATAGTGGTTAAAGACATCAACCACAAGGTGACGCACCTGGGCGTCACCTATGTATGTTAAATAAAGTTTAAATGAAATAAAATATTTAAAACAATTCAGGCATAGCTTTTGTTTATACGGATACAAACAACTAACAGTATTTAAACATGAGAAGAACGCCCTTGACAACATTCGTCATATTAGCCTTTATTGCTTTTGTGCTTGTTTTCGCCACCACCTGTGCTGGTATCGCCTAGCAACCGATACGCTACCCCTATTTTATAACCGTCTTTATCGTCAACATCTTTTACAGATGCTCGGTACAACGACTGCCCCTGTATGTTATTTTTCCCAAAAGTCTGCATTTTTGATCTGTAGCTCCTTGGGATCGAAATCAGGCTCTAAGATTCCGGCACCCCGCTTTTTCTGATAATCTTTCCAAACCTTCATGGCCGTTTTGCTCAACAACAAGATAGCGATCAAATTCACCCAAGCCATAAGCCCAACGCCTATATCTCCAAGATTCCATGCCAGCGTTGCCGTTTTTACAGTTCCAAAATAAGTCGCGCCCAAAAAACCGATCCGCAAAATCCAAATAACCAGTTTTCTATTTCCTTTTTTGAAAATATAAGCGATGTTCGTCTCCGCATAATAATAATAAGCCATAATGGTGGTAAACGCAAAAAAGAACAGTGCGATGGCTACGAATTGATTACCTATTGCCGGAAAATGATCAGCAATGGCAGCCTGCGTAAATCCATCCGCCTGTAACCCCGGAACGTGTTCGACGACGAAGGTCGACGCATTCCCATTTTTATCTAACGTACTCGCGGTATTATACATGCCTGTAAATAAAATCATCAAGGCTGTTGCTGTACAGACGAATAACGTATCTACATACACCGAAAACGCCTGAACCAATCCTTGTTGGGCAGGATGCCTGACTTCTGCCGCTGCCGCGGCATGAGGAGCCGTACCTTGTCCAGCCTCGTTTGAATAAATTCCACGTTTCACTCCCCAAGCAATGGCCATTCCAACAATACCACCAAATGTCGCATCCATACTAAAAGCAGACGAGAATATAAGTTTAAAGACCGTGGGTATTTGGGAAAAATTTAAAGCGATAATCACCATAGCCATCAAAATATACGCCCCAGCCATAAAAGGAACAATATACTCCGACGCTTGCCCCAAACGTTTGACACCGCCGATAATGATCAACGACAGCAAGACAATCACCACGATTCCTACCCAATTGATAGGAAATTCAAGCCCCAGCCAAGAGATTGTACGCATAGGGAGATCAAATGCATTCGCAACCGTACCACTAATCGCGTTACTCTGAACGCCCGGAAGTAAAAAGCCGGTGCTTATAATGGTAACCACGGCAAACAAAATGGCGTACCATTTTACACCCAGCCCTTTCTCAATATAGTATGCGGGACCTCCGCGATACTCTCCATCAATTTCTTGTTTATATACCTGTCCTAACGTGGCCTCGACAAAGGCCGATGCAGAACCTAAAAATGCAATTAGCCACATCCAAAATACGGCACCCGGGCCTCCCATGAATATCGCTGTAGCCACTCCAACGATGTTGCCTGTTCCCACCCGACCAGAAATCGCCAGTGCAAATGCCTGAAAAGATGAAATTCCTTTATCGGAATCCCGTTTAACAAACAGCAAACGCAACATATCTTTTACATAGCGTACTTGCAAAAAGCCTGTGCGGATTGAAAAATAAAGACCTGTGAACAAACAAAGATAAATAAAGACATTGCTCCACACGGCGTTGGATATTATTTTGACGACACTTTCCATTCTTGGATGATATTGGTTATTACGTGTTATATTTTACGTAAAGAAAAGACTTTTTCTGTAAAAAACGCCACGTTTTTTCTATTAAATAATATAACAGGCTGCACAACAAGGAAAAAACGATAAAAATACGATTCGTTTACCTACAAAACGATTAAATAGTATCAGATAATTGCGCATTATCCCGATAGTAACGGTAATTGCGCATTTCTTCCGCCAATTTACTAATCGCATACCCCACTATACTAACATCATCAATCCACCCCAGTATAGGCACTATATCCGGTACAGCATCTAAGGGGGAGAGTACGTAAATTATTGTACCAACAAGAACAGACAAATTCCATTTGCTTATTTTATAACGACCAGACATACTATCTCGGCACATGCAAATCAACAACTTAAAGTCATCCATCCGATCGTCTAAATGCGACGCCTTCTCATTAGCTCGGTCCAAATCTTCCGCGGATATCGAGTGTTTACGAAACTGTTCGAAAAGAAGCACCGCGTTTTGCCATCTCAATTTCTTCATTGCATGCAATATACTACTTTTTTTGATTGTGCCTAGTTTCGGCAACACCGCTCGGCATGGTACAGCCCATGTTCATTTATGGAGCGCCTCGCTTTTATCAGATAGCGACAGGAATGATTTGCAATTTTTCTGCGGTCGTATCCTTCTTTCAGAAAATGCCCTATCTTTGAAGAAAATTTTAGGCTATGTCAAACGCGGATAAGGCTATAAGAACCACGTACTTCAGTATATTAACCAATTTTACATTGGCTTTATTGAAATGGTTAGCTGGTTTTTTTGGAAATTCCTACGCGCTTATCGCCGATGCTATCGAATCCACCGCCGATATTTTCTCGTCATTTCTAGTTTTATTGGGTTTAAAATATTCGAAACGACCAGCGGACGAAACCCATCCATACGGGCACGGACGTATTGAACCATTAATTACGTTTATTGTTGTTATATTCCTTGTTGTCTCGGCATTCATCATTGCGAAGGAAAGTATTCACAACATCAAAACGCCTCACGGATTGCCTAAACCGTGGACGCTATTTGTTTTGGGTGGTATTATTTTGTGGAAAGAGACATCCTTCCGTATCATCATCCGAAAAAGTAAGTTGTTGAATAGTTCCTCATTAAAAGCCGATGCGTGGCATCATCGAAGTGATGCGATCACATCAGTAGCTGCTTTTATCGGTATCTCCATTGCCTTGTTTGGTGGTAAGGGGTATGAAGCGGCGGATGATTGGGCCGCTTTATTTGCCTCTGGACTCATCATCTACAATTGCTACGGCATATTTCGTCCGGCTTTGGCCGAAATTATGGACGAACATCAGTATGGGGAACTCGAAGAAGAGGTGCGTTTGCAATCGTTGCAAGTGGATGGGGTTTTACTCATCGAAAAATGCTATATCCGCAAAATCGGTATGCTGTTTCAGATTGACCTACATGCGGTAGTCGATCCCAACCTCACAGTTCGTCAAGGACATGAAATCGCCCACAATTTGAAAGATTATCTGATGTCCAAGTTAGATAATATCGGGAATGTTTTTGTACATATTGAACCGTTCAACGAACATACGGTCCATATCCAAAAATACAACGGCAGGCGTTAAACGCCTGCTGCTGCATGTTTGTGGTAAACTATTCTTTAATTAAGGAGCGATCGAGGTGCACATACCCCCCATCCACATGGATCAGTTGACCGGTCGTATGACTTGACCGGTCCGACAATAAAAATACGGCTGTATCGGCAATTTCGTCTGGTGTGGTCATCCGATGCTCCAACGGAATGCGATCCGTTATCTTTCGTAATGTTTCTTCTGGATTGTCTAATGTCTGAATCCATGAATCGTATTGAGGCGTTGCACATTCCGCTACGATAATGGCATTCACACGAATATGGTATGGTAAAAGCTCCACTGCCCACTCTCTTGTTAAGGCATTGCGTCCACCATTTGATGCGGCATAGCCGGAAGTATTGCCTTGTCCTGTTTCTGCAGTTTTAGAACTAATGTTCACAATATTTCCTCGAGAAACCCGCAGCGCATCTACGCAGTGGTGCGCCATCAAGTAATAATGAATTAGGTTTTTATGAAGGGAATCCACAAACTGCTCGTAATTTCCAGATATCAGCCCAACCCCATCGTTATGTCCGGCATTATTCACCAGGCCATCAATGCGTCCGTACACCCGCAGCACCTCGTCTACGGCAAGCTTACATGCCGTGGGTTGTGAGAGTTCGGCTTCTAAGGACAGGGCCTGTCCACCTAACTCAACAACTTCCTCTCTAACAAGCTCATTATCTGACTGTTTTCTACCAACAATAACCGGAATAGCACCTTCTTTAGCCAAAGCAATAACAATCGCTTTACCGATTCCTTTCGCTCCTCCAGTCACGATGATCACTTTATCTTTTAAGTTTAAATCCATATTCTTTACAAGTTATAAAAACGGACGGCATTTCCTCCCCAAAAAGCGGCAAGATCTTCCTCTGAAAAATCGACCAGCCCCGCTTGAACGATGGCCATCACATCGGTGTAGGAAGCTGCAACCAAACATACGGGCCAATCCGTTCCAAACATAACGCGCTCCTTTCCGAACGACTGTACCGTATGGTTGATATAGCGTTTGAAGTCATCGATTGTCCACTCCTTCCAATTTGCCTCCGTGACCAGTCCCGATATTTTACAATGAACGTTCGGGAAAGTCGACAGCCTTTCGATAAATCCAGCCCAGGTATCAAATTCTTTCGTTCTGATCGATGGCTTAGCCATATGATCAAGGACAAAACGTTGGTCGGGATTTTGCTGAACACATGTCAAGGTACTTTCATAGTGCCGAGGCCTAATCAGTAGATCATAAGTATAACCAAATTTCGTCAGCTGCCGAAGCCCCTGTTGAAACGATGGACGGATCAAGAAATCTGGATCATCCTCCGCTTCCACTACATGACGGAAGCCTTTGATAATTGGAAAACGTTTAAAATTTTCCAAATAGTCCTGGATGTTATCCGATTGTAAATCCACCCATCCAACAACACCTTTTATCATGGCATACATCGTCGAAAGATCGACCAGAAATTGAGTTTCCTGATGAGATTGAGAGGCTTGTACGGCGACGACACCGTCCACACCATTGGCTTTTAATACAGGACCTAAATCAGTAGGTAAAAAGTTACGTTGAATAGCAGCCATCTCCTCGGTTATCCAAGTGTCACGTTCCGCATCAAAAATCCAAAAATGTTGATGAGAGTCAATACGCATAGGTTATATAAAGTCTAATTTTTAAAAAAGGGTCTCCAGAGAGCATAGCTCGTCTGGAGACCACGATTATCTACCCGAGTAAGCCACAACTTCTTGACGGGATTCGCCTAGATAATCTGCGCCCAGCTCGACTACATCGCCTGCCTTCAGATAGATAGGCGGATTAAAACCAAGTCCCACTCCTGCAGGCGTTCCGGTCGAGATAACATCTCCTGGCAGAAGCGTCATGAACTGGGAAACGTAAGATACCACGTGGGCAACCGAAAAAATCAGGTTGCAGGTGTTCCCATCTTGATAGGTCTTACCGTTTACCTTTAGCCACAACCGGACGTTATTGATATCTGGAATTTCGTCTGCGGTTGTCATATGCGGTCCCATCGGCGCAAACGTATCACAGCCTTTACCTTTATCCCAAGTTCCTCCGCGCTCGATTTGAAACTCACGTTCAGAAACGTCATTATGAAGCACATATCCTGCCACATAATCTAGTGCTTCTACTTCTTCAACATAACTTGCCTTTTTTCCGATGACAATACCAAACTCCACTTCCCAGTCTGTCTTTTTCGAATTCTTCGGAATGGTAATCTCATCAAATGGGCCCACCAACGACGTCGTCGATTTCATAAAGATAATGGGTTCCGCCGGAATCGCTGCACCCGTCTCTTCAGCATGATCCTTGTAATTGAGTCCGATACAAACAATTTTGGACGGGCGAGCAAATGGCGCCCCTAGACGGGATCCCTCTGGAATTTCCACGAGGTTACCAACATTCGCTTTTACAAATTCCTCCAATCTTGCCAATCCATTTTCCGCGAAAAACTGCTCGTTGTAGTCTCCCCCGAAAGCAGACACATCGTAGCGTACACCGTCAATCTGAACACCGATTTTTTCTTTTCCGTATTCTCCAAAACGTATTAACTTCATTTTTTTTTGTATTTAATATTTAAATAAGCCTAGTCAAGAATCTTATATATAAACATCAATCTCGGTATTATCCGTTGCCGCTGTCTATATACTTCTCTCATTAATTATTCAATTTGATAAAGCCTCCATCAATAGGATAGTCATTCCCAGTTATAAATCCGGCATCGTCGGAACATAGGAATAAGGCCAATTTAGCAATTTCTTCTGGCGTAGCCATCCTGCCAATAGGTTGAGATTTGGATAATTTTTCAAACATTTCGGCTTCCTGACCGGGATAGTTTTTCGCTATAAATCCATCCACAAACGGCGTGTGCACACGGGCCGGAGAAATTGAATTGGAACGAATATTATCGGCCATATAATCGCGCGCGATCGACATACTCATTGCGTAGATAGCTCCCTTGCTCATCGAATAGGCAAAACGATCAGCAATACCAACCACAGCCGCAATCGACGCCAAATTGAGAATAGCCCCACCGCCATTCGCTTTCATAGCGGGTATGGCCGCATACAACGCGTTGTACGCTCCTTTGACGTTGACTTGAAAAACACGTTCGAAATCTTCTTCACCGCACTTTTCTAAGTTTCCGACGTGCGCAATGCCGGCATTATTTACTAAAATATCGACTTGCCCGATAGCTTGTACAATTTCTACAACTTCTTGTTGATTACCAACATTGCATGCATGCACACGAGCAGTTCCTCCTCGTGATTCGATGGTCTTTACGACGTCAGCGGCTCCTTCCGTATTCAAATCCAAAATGTGTACATACGCTCCCTCACTCGCAAAAAGTTCGGAGATTGCACGCCCAATTCCGCTACCGCCGCCGGTAATAATGGCAACTTTGTTCTCTAATTTTAACATATTATTTTATACTTAACTTCACGATTAAATCGTTAGGATCCTGCAATTCTTCCGGCACTTGAACAACCAAAATATCCTTGTCCAATTGATAATATTTCACTTTCGTCTTTCCGTCATACGAATTTGCCGATGCTAGTTTATACGTGAATCCAGGAATCATCAACGTCCTTTTGTTCGGGTTTAAGATATGCAGGTAAACCGTATTTCCTTTTTTCGTTAATGCATAATCATCCGTTGGACGAACAAACCCTCCTTCTGTACCATAAATGGTTTCTCCGTACGTTTTCAACCATGCTCCTAATTCCGTCAACCGCTCTTGCTGGTAATCCTGAATTTCACCGTTCGGCATAGGACCAACATTCAACAGTAAATTCGAGCCATAGCCGGCAGCTTTCACTAGATACGAGAGCACTTCATGAAACGATTTTCGTTTACGATCCTTGATATCAAATCCCCATGAGCCGGCGATCGTTCCACATACTTCCTTTGGTAGCTGTCCTACATGATCAGAAGCGGTGCCAAAGCCGGTCGTATTTTCTCCCGGCAGATCCCGTTCAAACATTTGAAAGTCTTCACCGGGAAACGGTGCGAGGTGGTGATTGTTACCAACGAGACACTGAGGCTGCAGTTTATGTATCAAGGAATAAATTTCTTCAAAACGCCAGTCTGCCGTTTTTTTATCCCAATGTCCATCAAACCATATTCCATCGATGCGACCATAGTTTGTTAATAACTCAGTCAATTGATCCTTCATAAACTGGATATAACTATTCCAATCTCCCTTCTTTTCATCGCGCCCCGCGATTCCTCGTCCGGTTCCACCAAAAGGTAGGTAGTCATTGCGTTTCCAGTCGAGTAATGAATAATAAAACATTACTTTTATACCTTCCGAACGACAAGCTTCTACCAATTCTTTTACGATGTCCCGTTTGAAAGGACTGGCTTTTACGATGTTATAATCCGACGCCTGAGAATTCCACATGGAGAATCCGTCGTGGTGTCGCGTCGTAAATGTGATGTATTTCGCTCCCGCATTCTTAAACAGCTTTGCCCAAGCCTTCGCATCGAAATCTATGGGATTGAAAAATTTGGGCAATAGTCCGTATTCTTCCAACCCCAAATTCTGCTGGTTCATAACCCACTCGCCATCTCCCAATACGGAGTAAACGCCCCAGTGAATGAATACCCCAAAGCGAGCGTCTTCAAACCAAGCCCTGTTTTCGATATTTTCGGGACTCGGCGCATACGTCGATTGCGCAAAACTCGTTTGCAACAAACAAAATAAAACAGTTAAAATGGATAGCTTTTTCATCATCATATAGTTAGGTGTTTATGAATTACAAAGACACGCCCCTACGCCAAGGGATAAAGTCATCCTGTCCTAATTGGACGGCCTTGGTTTGCACTTCTCCACTAGCTACACGGATAACATACTCTAAAATACGGCAAGCTGCTTCCGGGATTGTCTCCTCGCCATCGATAATAGAACCACAGTTAAGGTCGATGATATCGGGCATCTTCTCAAACGTTTTGGTGTTTGTTGACAGCTTGACTACCGGTGCAATTGGATTACCTGTTGGCGTTCCCAACCCTGTAGTGAAAAGGACAATATTGGCGCCTGCAGCAACTTCCGCAGTCGTACTTTCAACATCGTTTCCTGGCGTGCAAAGTAGGTTTAACCCTGGATAGTTTGCTAACTCCGGATAATCAACTACCGCCACGACCGGCGAGGTGCCTCCCTTTTTTGCGGCGCCTGCCGACTTAATGGCATCGGTAATTAGTCCATCCCGAATATTGCCTGGTGAGGGGTTCATATAAAAACCGGATCCATCCGCTTCTGCTTTCGCATTGTAAGTTTTCATGAGATACATGAATTTTTCTGCGGTTTCTTCATCGATACACCGATCGCTCAACTCTTGTTCGACACCACACAACTCGGGAAATTCGGCAAGGATCACAGATCCACCCAACGCGACCAGCATATCTGAAAGATAACCCAGTGCAGGGTTTGCAGATATACCTGAAAATCCATCCGATCCTCCACATTCTAAACCAATACACAATTTGTCGAGAGATGCTGGCTTTCGCTTCTGCCGGTTAGCGATAGTCAATCCGGCAAATGTAGCTTTAATAGCTTTCTGCATCAGCTCCTGCTCGGTTCCTTCAAGTTGTTGTTCGAAGATATATAATGGTTTATCAAAATGGGGATCTCGTCGTGCAATTTCGTTGCGCAAGATAGACGCTTGCGCGTGCTGACACCCCAAGCTTAAGATAGTCGCGCCGGCAACATTCGGATGGGTAATATAGCCGGCCAACAAACCACATAAGGCGTCTGAATCCATACGCGTTCCGCCACATCCCATATCGTGGTTCAGAAATTTAACCCCATCGACGTTCGGAAATAAACGTTGACTCCGTTGGCTAGCCTTTGCCGACGATAGGTCTACCGCGAGAAGCTCTTCCGTCGATGCCCCCGCTTTGTAACGAGCAATCAGTGCGTCCACCTCGTCCGAATAGTCCTTTGTCTCGACCTGGTATCCCAGTTTTTCTTCTAATGCCGCTTTCAGTGTCAGTACGTTTCTATTTTCACAAAATACGAGTGGAATGACAAGCCAGTGGTTAGCCGTTCCGACCGTTCCATTACTTCGGTGAAACCCATCGAATGTTCTCCCTAAAAAAGCCGACACATCCGGGCGAGTCCACACTAGCTTCCGTCGTCCCATCGTAAAATCTTCCGAAGCGTGTCGTAGATTATCCGTGTTAATAACTTCCCCTTGTCCTACATCCTGATTCATTTTGCCAACGAGGACACCATACATAAAAACAGAGGCGTCCCTTCGAAGTTCCGTTATCGTAAATTTATGTTTAGCGGCCACGTTATTTACTAATGGAAACTGTTGCCCGTTAAAATCCACAACGAATCCTTTTTCTAGATCGCGCAGAGCCACCAAAACGTTATCGCTGGGATGGATCTGTACATACGCTAATCGCTCTCTCTTCATCTTATTATAACTCAAAAATTTTATTCATCAGTACCCACTTTTCATCTGGTTTTGCACCAGGTATCGCTTGTTGGTATTTCCACATCAACTTCTCCCATTCTTGTACTTTTTCATTCGACGCATCCATGGCATCCTTCCGTTCAAATGTAAAATCATCGCTTACATCCATCACCATAAATAGACGATTCTCAAACCGATAGATTTCCATGTGCACGATTCCAGCGTCGCGGATGGATGCTTTTATTTCCGGCCACACAGAGCGGTGATACGCCTCGTACTCCTTAATCAATTGGGGATCCTCCACCAAATCTAATCCCAATGCATATCGTCTCATATTCTTTTTTATTTATTTTATAGTTACGCTTTGCCTACTGTTAATGTCCGCCCGACGCCTCGGTGATTTCGCTTTGTTTGTTACTCCAAGCGAAGAGTGCAACGACGGCAAAACAAATTAATACCACATAGTACGCCAATTGGAAGCTACCTATCGTATCCGACAAAAGCCCAAGTAACGGTGGTACTGCCGCTCCCCCCACAATAGACATGACAATTAAGCTGGATGCTGATTTTGTTTCTGCTCCGATGCCCTCTACCCCGACGGCAAAAATTGTCGGAAACATAATCGACATAAAAAATGCGATACCGACCAACGCGTAAACCGTCGCTATCCCCTTACCATAAATCACGACAAACGTGAGCAAGATGGCAACGAATGCGTATACCAATAGCAATTTTGTGGGTGCAATATAGCGCATAAAGAAAGTGCCGATAAATCGCCCGAGCATGAAAGCCAACCCCGCGGCTCCTGAATAATATTTCGCGTCCGCCGGAGCAATCCCAGCAACATCCGTGGCAAACATCACCAAAAAGCTTAAGACAGACACTTGTGCCCCAATATAAAAAAATTGAGCAATTACGGCCCACATCACGTTTTTGTGGCGAAGGGCACTGAACACACTACGACGCTCGCCTTCCTGGTCTTCTTTGGCATCTGGTAACTTTGTAAAAATAAAGACGGCTGTAATCGCCAGAATGATAATCCCTAAAATCAAATAAGGCCCCTTAACGGATGATGTTTCCGCCTGTATATAGGCGGTTCGAGCCTGTTCGCTCAACGCTGCGATTTCCTCTGCCGATTTTGGCGCTTCGGTCAGAATAAATTCGCCGCCCACAATAGGAGCAACAAATGCTGCAAGTCCATTAAAGGATTGTGCAAAATTCAATCGCTGGGTCGCTTTTGATGGATCGCCCAAAATTGTCATATACGGATTGGCGGCGGTTTCCAAAATAGCTAGGCCGCAAGCGACAACAAAAAGCGCGCCCAAGAAGAATACATAATTAATGGTATTTGCTGCAGGCACAAAGAGAAAACAACCAAGTGCGAATAAGGCCAATCCAACAATAATGCCCGCTTTATATCCATAGCGCTTCATGATCATCCCGGCAGGAATGGCTAGCACGAAATAGGCAATGAAAACAGCTGAATCCACTAAAGAAGCTTGGAAATGAGATAGGCTGAACGCATTACGTAAATGAGGAATGAGAATCGGATCCAAATTATGGATAAACCCCCAAAAGAAAAACAGAGAGGTAATTAAAATAATCGCTAAGGTATATTTTTTTGTCTGTGCCATAGGAATTACATTGGAAACGTAAAACTACGCTAATTCATCCTGATGAAAGTGAACTATTTTACCGAGTTATTAAACAATATTAACATATTTGTTTTATATTTACACGTATTGAAGAATAAATAAATTAGTACATGTACATTCAACGGCTCGCCCATACGCAGGCAACACAATCCGCTGTGACGGTGCGACACGACCATCTTCCCCAAAACCATAACGTATGGCATTACCATGAAGAGCTGGAGTTCATTTATATAAAAAGAGGGGCAGGCACATTCTTCGTTGGCGATTGCATCCAACCATTTTCAGATGATTTCATTGTATTAATTGGCTCAAACACGCCACATTATTGGTTATTTGATGAAGTTTATATGCACCATGACGCGCTCGCATCGGCTGATATTCGGGTCATCCACTTCCACCCTGAATTCTTAGGCCCAGGTTTCTTTACACTCCCTGAGGCTAGTCCGCTTAAACACATTTATCAAAAAGCAGAAAGAGCGCTCGTTTTTCAAGCTTCTGACCAGTTCTTTACCGGTTTTTTCGAGACCTTTCATCAAAAAACTCCGTTACAACGTCTCGTTGCTTTGGTGACGATGCTCGATTACATCTCTGGAATTTCACCATTGACAAAGCTCGTTAGTTCTACCTATCAGCATCCGCAACAGCATGAGGATTATCGTCGGATGAACAAAATTATGGAGCATATTCGTTTGCAGTATAGATCTAAAATACACTTGGAAGAAATTGCACAATTGGCCGGCATGACGTCTAACTCTTTCTGTCGTTATTTCAAACAACGAACCGGAAAAACCTTCATTCAGTTTGTTAACGAAATTCGTATTGGTCAGGCCTGTAAATTGTTAACAGAAACACGCTCTTCCGTCAAAGAAATTTGCTTGGAATGCGGCTTTCAAAATTTTGTAAGCTTTCACAAAATATTCAAATCGGTTACACAAGTAACCCCATCAGCCTTCCGCACGATGACACAAACCAACGACTAGAACCCCACAGAGATTCTTATTTTTTTATTTCTTATCCTACATCAATGCATCTCTTTGTTTAAGGACAGAAATTTGCCACAGTAATAAAATAAGAAAAAACATGAAAGATGTAGTCAAACTATTCGTTGTAGCAACGCTCTTAATTAACGTTGCCTTTGCACAAGTTAAATGGACTGTGGATCCAGTACATACAAATGCCCGCTTCGCTGTCAAGCACTTAGGGATCTCCATGGTTGATGGACAATTCAAAACATTGAAAGGTTCGATGGAAACAAAATCACCAGACAGTTTTGACGGAGCAAGTATTACGTTCGAAATCGATGTGAATAGTATGGACACGCGTGTGGAAGCCCGCGACAATCACCTGAAAAGTGCAGATTTTTTTGATGCTTCGAATTTTCCGAAGATGACGCTGAACAATGCGGTGTTAAAGAAATCAAATGATGGGAACTATACATTATCCGGCCACTTAACCATTCGCAATGTAACCAAACCCGTTGTTTTCAGCGTCGTTCAACATGGTGACATTATTACGGATCCATGGGGAAAAACACGCGCTGGTTTTACAGCGAAGACAAGCATTAACCGATTTGATTTCGACCTGAAATATAACGATATGCTACCCACCGGTGTGCCTACCGTGGCGCCCGAAGTAGAAATCGTCGTTAATACGGAGTTAGTCAAAAATTAACGTGCTCACCTTTTTTAGGAACAGGTCCCGAACGAAATTGCTCTAACCATTAGACTCGATACACAGGGGGTAAAATTCCGCCAGAATACACCGAATGTTAATTTGCAGCGGAATTCTACCCCTTTTTTAACGTTATTTTTTGAAAACACATGCCTTAACGCCTTCGTAAGGAGATATTATTCGTGCGTACAGGTCGGTCTTCGTGCCGTCAACTGTTAAAAATGTTTATCAACCGTCAAACGTAAAGAACATGAGACGCAGTTTCTTACGGCCCTGTATGAACAGGAATTAGTTTTTGTAATTTATTTTGCTTCTAACATACCAAATATTTATTTTTGAGAAATCCTACACCTTTCCCTATATACCCTTCTCTATGTTCTTAAAGTCCGTTCAAGTCCGTTAAAGTCCGTTAAAGTCCGTTCAAGTCCGTTTTAGCTCCCGCACAACTAGGGCTCCACTCCGACACAACTTCGAGACGGCATTGCCTCTCGGTCGACTGTTGTCCGACTGTTGTTCGACGGGTCTTCGACAGCCAGCCGAACAAATCCCGAACAGCCTTCGAACAAATCCCGAACAAATCCCGAACAGGCCTCGAACAAGTCTCAAATAAGTCTCGAACACGCCCCGGATACGTCTCCTTGGCAAATGCTTAAAAAGACGAATGTTTCATGAAATCGACTCGGACCCTATTAAAATTGTGCGGCATGATCCCCTCTCCTTCCAACTTTTTAGCGAATTCAATTTTAACACCTTCCAATCGGAATACGTATCTTTGTATATGACTCGTTTCGGAATTATTTTTTTAGTGGTATTTAATGTTATCGTTGTCCACCTTACACTCGGACAAACAAAGCTCAAGGTGTCGGCATTTCTGGATAGCATCAAACAGGAAAAAAACATTTTGCTGGACGTCCGTACACCCGAAGAATTCGCCAAAGGTACCCTTGCGGATGCAACAAACGTCAACTGGAATGATAGCCTGATTTTTTCAGAGTTCGTTGGCCAACTACGTATCGACGTCCCCATATATCTATTCTGCTTAAGCGGAGGGAGAAGTGCCAAAGCTGCGGCCTATTTAAACGAAAGAGGCTTCCGCGTCTATGAATTGCAGGGTGGCTTGTTAAAAATGCGAGATCAAGAGTTAGGCATGGCTAACACAGGTTCCGACGTAGAAAAAACACATTTTAGTCTACAAGACTTTCAAAAATTAATACAATCTCAAAAACGGATATTAATTGATTTTACCGCCGACTGGTGTGCTCCTTGCCAAGCTATAAAACCACTACTGAAGAAAATAGAACAGGATAAAACAACAAATATTCGTGTTCATTATATGGATGCCGATCAACACCAAGACCTTCTTAAGCAACTAAAAATAGGTGGTATTCCTCGGCTTCAGCTCTATGTACATGGAAAACTCGTTTGGGACCATACCGGTGCCATCGACGAAGCCGCCCTACAACAAGCCATTCGTAAGCATTAAATAAATAGAATTATGCATCAAGTCATTTTGATCACCGCAACCATTTACGGTATCTTAGCTATTATATTAGGTGCGTTTGGAGCACACGCATTTAGAAAAATATTAACCGATGAGAAACTGGCCACGTTCGAAGTGGGTGTACGTTATCAGATGTACGGTGCACTCAGCCTCCTCATTATAGGCTACCAAGCCGATGTGGAACAAACGGCTGTCCAATGGGCATACTATGGCATTGCTATTGGCACATTTCTGTTCTCGTTTAGCATCTATTTTCTTTCTTTTGCTACATACTGGAACGTTCGTTTACGTTTTTTAGGCCCCATAACGCCGATAGGTGGCTTGTTTTTGCTAAGCGGCTGGATCAGTCTACTGATCAGTTTTCTGCCATAACGTTATCATGGTCCACATGCCGGCACAGGTGTTTGTAATTTCGTATGGCTTTTGCTAAGTTTGTAGCACCGTGGCAATGATATCTGCCTTGAACCGCCTTAATAAGCTGATGATGTCTACTTTATTGAAATAATTTTCAACCGGTTGGGTTATTACAAATAAGCATGATAAAATCAGTATTTCCCCCTATTCGTTTTTTTGGTAAATGGACGTTTATCGTCTTACTTATATCGTTGTCCATTGGAAGCACGTCTGCCCTTTTCTTGTGGCTGCTCAACCAAGTTACCACTGTACGGGAGCAAAACCTATGGGTTCTTATTTTTTTACCGATCGCCGGCTTAGGGATTGTTTGGTGGTACCAGCGCTATGGAGGTAAGGCTCAAAAAGGAAACAATCTTTTATTGAAAGAGTATTATCATCCCGATGATGGCATTCCGTGGAAAATGGCTCCCATGATTATCTTAACCACTTTAGCGACTCATCTTTTTGGTGGATCTGCGGGAAGAGAGGGAACCGCTGTACAATATGGAGCCACCCTCGCAGATCAAATACATAAAATTATACGCCTAACCAAAAAGGAACGAAGGGTTTTGCTTCTGTGCGGAATAGCTGCTGGTTTTTCTTCCCTCTTCGGAACCCCTTTGGCAGGGGCTTTGTTTGCGCTGGAAATGGTGCAATTGGGCCGTGTTCGATGGCGGGGAATGGTACCGGTGGTTTCGTCTGCACTACTTGCTAATTGGACATGTAGCTTGTACGCTGACTTACATACCACATATCCTCCCCTTACTGTTTTTCCTGCTTGGTCAACACAAACAATCGTCTACCTTGCATTGGCGGGCCTAGCCTTTGGCTTAGCCGCGCAGCTATTTAGTAGGACCGGCGATCTGTTGGGGCATCTGTTTAAGAAAATTAAACAAGTTTTATTGCGCCCAATCATCGGAGGTACATTAGTGGTCGGCATTGTATTTCTCCTGCAAAGCTCCCGTCACATCGGTTTAGGTATACCAACGATCTTGGCGTCTTTTGAGCAGCCTCTTCCCTTTTACGATTTTTTCATCAAGATCATACTCACCACGCTCACCTTAGGTTCGGGATTTAAAGGCGGGGAGGTCACCCCCCTCTTTTTTATCGGAGCGACATTGGGAAATGCTCTTGCCGCCGTTATCCCTCTCCCAATAGCATTGCTAGCGACAACGGGGTTTGTGTCGGTGTTTGCCGGATGTACGAAAACGCCGATTGCGTGCACGGTTATGGCCATGGAATTATTCGGATGGCATGGTGGTCTATTTTTTTTAATAACGTGTACCGTCAGCTTGCTAATATCCGGCAAGTATGGAATATACAGTATTCAAAAGAAACGGCTGCCGGGCCGTTTTATCAAACGTATATTCCGCAGTTAGTCAGAGCGAGCTTGTCCTGTTACACCGCATCCGTGCCGTATTAATACGTTTTTGATTCGAGTTGTGTGCCTAAACCGGTTAAAAACACGCAAAACAGAACGTTTTAATATCATTTATCCAGGTTCCTCACGTTTTGGCATACGCTTTGAAAATATGTTAATCAAACAGAACGATTAACAATCAAACAAAGTAATTATGGAAAATATAGAAGCAAAAGCAGCAAAATTAGGATTAGAAAAAGGCTACTATCTTTTATTGATGGCCATTTTAGAGGATTCTTCAGAATCGGAAGAGCTGGCGATAGCAAGCTAAACGGGATACCAACACACGACATATAATGGAGAGCAAGTTTTTTTGATGACTTGCTCTTTTTTATGCTTTTATTTCACGCTATATAAAAAACGGAAGCCCCACGCGAGGTGCCCGTTTATGGTAATCTTCGTTCTATGTATTATTTATTTGTTATCCCTGCTTTCAAACTCGTCCGATGCTTTATTCACCCCATTAGCCATATGCTCAAACGCTTTATTAATATTTTCTAGAAGCGCATGTTCAGTCGTTGCATCGTCGACTTTGTTCTTACGGACTTCGATTAATTTCGGGTAATCCTCGGTAAGAATTTTTTTGTATCCAGTCAGCCCGTCAAGAACAGCCTTTTGGAATCCAGCATCTCCATTAAAGGCGCCCAACTCGTCCACTTTTTTAATGTCTGTTGTTAGCGCTTTTTCCCAATCAACGTGCACCTTTTCTGCTTTATCGTAATCAGATGCCGTCATGGCGCTGTTCATATCTGCAATATGCTTTTCACTCCCATTGATTACGGTAATCATTGTATTGTTGTAGGCGGCGGGGTCCTTCGTTCCGCCTCCACAACCCGTTAAAGCTAATGCGCCAACAACCAGCATGCTCCTAAAAATGGTCTTTATTTTTGTTTTACCGTTTATCTTACGACACCTCACAAAATTAGATCATGCCGTATTGTTAAGCATCCCCGAAAACCGTGATTTTAGGATCTTTTCTACTTATCCGGGCTATTTTTTAATGATAATCCTATGTTTTTTAATGATTTTCATACTTTTCGTCGCCACACAAATTGCTATTTTTGACGAATACCAACACCGCATGTCAGCAAACCTAATGACTAAAGAAAATATCCAACGGATATTGGCCAATTACAAAACACCGAGTATCGATCTCGTTGATTTACTCGCTCCGTATATTCAATTCCGGCAGTATAAAAGAAAAGATGTGCTGCTCCCCTATGGATCATCAACAAGAACGTTACGTTTTATCTTTCAGGGAAATGTAGTGGCTTTCGGCTCGGATAAGACTATACAATCGTTATGGACGAAGGACGAATTTATTATTTTCCCGGACACGATACTGACTGGCGCCCCAAGCGATGTGCAAATTATGTGCGCAACACCAACGGACACGTATGAAATAGATTTGCGTCGGCTACAGCATTTACGCCGCCGTTTTCGCGAAGTCGAGGTATTCTGTGATCTATTTTTGACCCATGAGCTCCGTCGCCGATCATCCTATCTGAACTGGCTTAAATGCACCAGTCGGGCAAAACGGGTAGAGGATTTCGCTCAGCACTACAGAGAGCTAAATAATGTATTGACGGACCAACAAAAAGCCGAATACATGGACATGAGTTTACGTTGGTTTCAAAAGCTAAAAAATCCATAATATCTCTACTCCCTCAAGCTCCTTGGCCAAGCATCATACGTTCCGACCAACGCCCGTGATTTTGCGTTTTTCCGACATTTAGTTATCGCGTTGCACGTCATGTTCCGATCCTCCTCCATGCGATGTGTTGTCTGTGGATTCGAACACCGAAACCGGTATACTAGGGAGCGCCGGGGCAACTAGGGCCTCGGCCTGAGCAACTTGATCACTTTGCACTAAAAATGTCCCCTTCACCCGTGTAGAATGAAATAGATACAGCGACCAAATAAGCGCAAAGGAAATCGCACGGACTATCTCCGAGTAGTCGTCAGCTTCTGCCTGCTGCTCACGGAAAATAGTATATGTCAGAACCACATCGGCCAACACCACAGCAAGTTGAAACATCAATAGAAAAAATAAGGTTTGTGGAAAAATATCACGTCGTTTCACAAGTAGATAGGCCGCGTACACCGATAAAAAAAAGATGACTGTATTGCCAACAAACATAGTCATGAAGATCCCGGCGTACAGCCAAGGATGTACACCCACATTATAATCTAAGGTATCCCACATCTGTTGCGTAAAAAATAGCCGAAGCATGCCTTCATAAAACACCCGAATTGCTGTCGCACATAACGCGATTAACAGCAACACCAGCCAGCCGCCAATGCGGTCATAGCGCATTTCATCGTACACAGGAATAAGCGTCGACGCCCGCCTTGGGTGGTAATAAGTAACGACCAACCAGGTAAATAGACCGAGCAGCACAACAAATCCGAAAACGGACCAACCATTTGTTTCGTGCGCGGTCGTTGAGCCCGACACTAGCCCGTCATCATCCAAGTAAACCGCACTGGAAAAAAATCTCTCCTTATCCGCGAAATCGGATTGATAAGCAGCTACTTCCTCTGCCTTCACATAGGTATCGTGAAACCCGAGCCGGAACGCAATTTTCAAGGTGTCGTTTATGGTCACGATATTTTTCCCATAATAGTAACTCTCTCGATCCATAAACTCGTTTTCTTTCATTGGTGAGACTGGAATTCCGTCGGGGTTAATAATATAGATATCGTGTTCGAGGGATAACGGGTAGCGCAAAGCAATCGGCGTAAGACGTCCGTCACTGATTGTCGGCAAGTAGCTGCTTAAATTTGTGGCATACACCGATATGCTGCGTCTGTTTGTTCCCACCTCTATTTCAGAAAACGAATGCATGTTGTAATGCTCTTCCACACGAAAGATATTACGTACGGGATCATCTTGATATGTCAAGGGAGTTTGCCTCACCAGCCCCTTGTAAAATCCCTGATAATATTCGAGATAAGACTTATCAATCGTATTCTTTGCCGTTTGTTTAAAATATGTCCGAATGTCGTCTGCATTAGAGCCGCTATATATGGTAACCACATCCAGTTGTGCGCCCCCATCCCGTCGTAGTTTGAACTTCTCCTCCACGCGCGTGGTTCCCGAAAGGACTTTCTCCGTATCCTGGAGCACGCCTCCTGCTTTCACTTCCAAGACTTTTCCATAGAACGGAAAATAACGTTCTGAAAAAGATCCGCCTTGATTCATTATTGTCGGATCGATGTATTGCCTACGCCCATCGATCGATAACCGGACAACCATATGATTGAATGCAAATGGCGAGGGCAGATATTGATCTAAGCCATACTCCTCGTAAGTATTTGCCAATATTAAAGTTGCGTCTATCCCTTTATGGCGTAGCATAGTAGCAAGCAACACGGATTTGTCTTTGCAATCACCATAACGCTGGGCAAAAACCTTTTCCGGGTTATTTGCCCGATGCGAATACTCACCAACCTCCACGCCCATGTAGCGGATGTCATTTTGTACAAAATCCGTAACCTTTTGCGCATATACGACGGAGTCGTGTTTAGATTCTTGCCATAATCGTTCCGAAAACTGGTACAACTTCCCGCCAGCAACCAAAGGAGGAATTGGGTTCACATTGCCCGCCCATTTGGCGACATCCGACCATTTCGAAAACTCCGAACACTCGATGCGTTGCCTTGTAGGGTACCAGATGGGCATATTAGCTTCTGTCTCTACGTGATCCGTCCCTGCAATATCCCAATAATAGGAAACGGCGTGTCCGAGATCCTGCTGCTCTGCGGTCGGAGCTCCCTTAAACGTCTTAAACTTGAGCGAGCGGGTTTTTGGCACGACATAATTCACATGCAATAAGCCAAACGGTTCATATCCCTGAAGAAAATAGGTGTCGGCAAATCGATTATCAAACACGGGGTTGAACCCTCGAAGGGAATACGATAGCACGATCTTATCATCCTTTCGCAAATCTTCCAATAGAAAATATGCAGCGTATGTTCCGTTATAAATCGACCGCGACAGCTCACTTTCGGACGCAATCATCTCGAATTTTCCAAGATCCAATCGATCCAAATGCTTGCCTCCCCGTACAACAAACAGTTCGTGCATGATCAATTGCTGGTATTGTGGATCAAATACGATCGTCACTTGCCCAGCATGCTCCGCACCGGCATGCTCCGTCAGAACTTTAACATCCCTGTAAAAACGCGTTTGTTCCGCAAGATTAACTTGGTATTCTATCCGTTCGTAATAATAACCATCACTGATATCTGCCAAATCTAATGCTTTGGGTTGGTTCGACGATTGTCGAATCCAGTTCGGCAGATTTGCTTTTGAAATACTAGGCGTAGCTGAAAAGCCGAAACCATACATCAATAGGAATAGAACCAGTGGAAAAAAGTAGGTTAATTTCATCAGTTAATAATCTTATCCGAAGATACAGATAAGTAGAATTATTCTGAAATATCAGAAGAAATAAACTTGCGAAAGTCGCTGTGCACACCGATAAAAGATCAACGTAACCATTCAATACCAGTCCGAATAATGAATAGGATCTGGTCCTGTTATTGGTCGGTAGGCCGTCTTTCAGCTACTTTCTGTTGGAGGGTATCTTCATCGGTCAGATCCAACCGTAGCGGTGTGATCGATACCATGCCGTTTTCGACTGCCCAACGGTCTGTACCTTGTTCGGCCGGTTCCAATGGACTAACCGTAAACCAATAGTGTTTTCGACCCAAGGGGTCTGTCCCTGGAATAATTGTACCATCGTAGAGACGTACGGATTGTCTTGTCCACACGAGGTCCTGTGGGTCCTGCGGAAAATTAACGTTATACAAGGCCAGCTCATCATGTTGAAGAAGCAATTCAAGTGTTCGCTCTACAAAGGGTTCTAGAATAGCAAAGTCCGGTTCCGTATTACCGACGGGTGTGCTCAAAGCAATTCCTTTTACACCGAATAGCACCGCTTGCTTCGCGGCCGCTAATGTTCCAGAATGCCACATTGAGTTACCCAGATTGGGACCCATGTTGATTCCAGAAAGCACAACATCAACGTTCTTCCACAAATGTGTTCCCATCGCTACGCAATCTGCTGGTGTTCCGTTTACGCGGTAAGCTTCCATATCCTGGAATTCGATGGGTGACTTCTTATAACTTAACGGACGCGAGTGCGTCACAGCATGCCCCATCGACGATTGTTCTACGTCCGGAGCGACAACTTTTACCTCCCCAAATTTCTTAGCCACCCGAGCCAGGGCTGCAATCCCCGGGCTATAAATACCATCATCGTTTGTCACAAGTATCTTCATGATCACCTTTTTTATAAATATTTTCTATATATAACAACAATTTGGGCTCGAAAAAGGTTCATGAATAAAAGATTCCATGAAGCAGGTCATACTATTACACAATCCGGGCGCAGGCGACGAAGATCATCTTAAGGCAGATCTAATAAAGGCGATCGAGGCCGAAGGATACGGGTGCGTTTATTTTTCCATAAAAAAAGAAGAAAGCTGGAAGACGCAAATCGATCAAGCTGATCTTGCTGTTATCGCAGGAGGTGATGGAACGGTACGTAATGTTCTTAAGGAACTCCTTCAGCGTACTGCATTGGACAAGAAAATCCCGTTGGCTATCCTACCCATGGGAACAGCAAATAACCTCTCGAAAACGCTGGGTATCGATAATTTACTTCCGCACGAACAACATATTGCACACTGGAAAGATAGCCGACTACAACCTTTCGACGTTGGTGTGCTACAAAGTGCCGATAGCCAGGACTTTTTTCTAGAAAGTGCCGGCTACGGTCTCTTTCCTCAGCTGATACAACACATGGATAATAAGGATACCAGCCACCTAGAAAATGCGAAAGACGAGTTAAAACTTGCGCTGGAAGTCCTGTATCAATTGGTTCAGTCGGCGCAAGCAGAACAGTATCGGATAAACGCTGACGGAGAGATCTTTGAAGGACGATGCATCTTGTTGGAAATTATGAACATCCAATCGATAGGACCAAATCTTATACTATCACCCTTCGCTAAGACGGATGACGGTGTCTTTGATCTCGTTCTTGTAGAAGAAGACCAACGCGACGCATTAGCCGATTACATACAGCAGTTAATAGACGAAAAAGAAGCAGCGTTCGATTGGAAAACAATCCAGGCAAAAAAAATAACAGTAGATTGCACGAGTCAATATATGCACATAGACGACGAACTTATTGTACCGTTTAAAAATCCTATTTTGGCAGATATCCGCGAAAAGGTGGTTGAGTTTCTTATCTGAAACATCACCACCTTTTCGCCGCAAGTAAAAAATGGTCGATGAGACGGCTGGAGATATTACCAATGCGTATTGAACAACTTGTGCTCCAGATGACGTAGTCCTTGTTTATCCTTGGCGGTAAGTACGCTTATTGATGGAAAACTTCCAGTTTTACGAATCACTCCGCCGTTAATCAGGTCAACCGACACGGTACCGTCTGCACGCCGTATAAACTGCAAGCCATCCATGGGTTTGCCCTCGGTATCATACGGCAAATAGCCCAAATAATTGTCTTCATTGATAGGAAAATCAGCATTCAATGACTATTCAAATAGGCGGTTGGACTCGTCGGCCTGAAAATTCGTATGCAAACGTTCGAGAACACCGCCTAAACCGCCCGGATACACAAAAGCAAACAAATTAAATAGTCGGTAGCTGATCGCATTTTGAATCCCCACCCCTTTTCCGAATAGATTTCCGACAGGAAAATAGTACGGTCATTTTTACGGAGAGTAGCGACAACAAACAGACTTGCATCACACAACCACGACAAAAGCGAACCTCTCCCGATGTCAGAAGAACGCTGTCCGCTGTACCAGAAATAAAACTTAACAAAGGCTTCACGTTGAATTGATGGAGAATGCGTAGATTTCTTTATGAATTTCCGTATCTACTTTCTCGCAGCCTATGTCATTTCCTGCATGCTATTTTCGGCCTGTCGAAAGGACGAACCACTCTACCCTTCCGGATCGAATGAAGCTGTAAATACATGGATATGGCGCGAAATGGGGCGGTATTACTACTGGCAAAATTTGTTGAAGGAGCCGGTCGATTTTAGAGGCGATCCTATCGATTTTTTTAATAACATACTCGTCGAAGAAGATCGGTTTTCAGCCATCGTTCAAAGTCAGTCGACCGAAACATACAACAGCTCGCTAACCAATACGTTCGGATTTGACCTGATAGCAATCGAGCGTTATGGACAGGAGTTTCATATTTTGAGCCATGTGGTCCCACAAAGTACTGGTCATCAGTTGGGCTTAGTGCGCGGCGACACGGTGTACGCCATTAACGGTGAACCGGTGCGCATATCGACGATCGCCTCGTTAATACAACAGGCCTTAACCAAAAAGGAAATTGAACTGACACTCTCTCACCAGCGACGATTTCGTATTCCAGCTGCTTATGTTGCACAACCCGTCGTTTATACGCACCGGGTATTTGAAACATCCGAAAAAGTAGGCTACCTCTACCTGAGTCATTTTGATTTTAGTGGCGCGTATCCCTTACTTTCCGCGGTAGCAGAGCTTAAGGCCGCGAACATCCGTGATCTTGTTTTGGATTTACGCTATAATCCGGGAGGAGAGGTTTCTTTCGCGGCGTTCTGCAGTTTATTGCTGACTGATGTTCGCCCCGACGACGTTTTTGTAGCCTATCGCGGCAATAAAATAGTAGCCGATCTAGATGAACGTTTTTCGGACGCATTAGCCCGGCAGCCCGACGGTTATTATTTTTCGGTGCCGACACTTCAATCGGCGTCCCTGAAAATGAAAAGGTTGTACGTTTTAACCAGTAAGCATACCGCATCCGCAGCGGAACTGTTGATCAATAATCTTCGTCCCTACCTAACCATCGTACATATCGGTGATACGACTTTCGGCAAAGACATGGCAAGCACGACACGAACAACCCCTGTTGATGTGATCGGAAGTCAACAAAATTGGCATATACAACCCCTGGTTTATAAATTGTTCAATGTCGATGAAAGCGGAAACTACACCATGGGCATCACACCGGACCACCTTGTTTTCGAGCATCAATCCTTACCTCTTTACCCTTTTGGAGATCGCAGAGATCCCCTCGTCGCAAAGGCATTAGCGCTGCTCTCGGATAATACATCCAGTGTTCAGGTACCATCGTCCTTTGTTTCCCCAAAACGCTCGGCGACGGTTGTTCTGTATGAGTCATTGCCATACACGGCAAAACCAATTCGTATCGATACGAGTAAGTAAAAAAAGGGATGGCATAAAGCCATCCCCCACATCAACCGAAAACCCACAAATCATGGGTTCTTAAATCTAAAAAAACCTTTCTTCGTTTATTTGGAGTCCTTTGACACGGCCATAAAAATCCGTGCGCCGTCGGGATATGCACCAACCCCTGGCACTTCGCCGAGGTCGTCGTTGTCTTCTCGAAGCAAAAGGCGATATACTTTCTTTAGTTGCTCAGATCCCCCTAAGTCTACCTCAGGAAAAAAAAAGTATGCAACAGGATAGCCATTGATACGATATGGCTGCCCCTCCCTATCCACAAGATACAGAAGGATGGCATAATTGCCGACTTCCGCGACAGGTAGGGCTGCATAGCCTCCTAAATCCAGCTCATAAAAATTATGCGTAAATACCGACGATACGTTGGACATCGTCTCCGGCTCACCCAGCGGGGCAAGCGTAAGGTTGTCTACCTTGTACGCTTGGATATTCACCGGGTTTCCTTCTGTGAATGCGCTTAAATTGGCTATGTCAAGTTTAATTCGTGCGGGGTTCACGGCCACATCAGCTAAACTACGGAGTACATATGATGCTTCCCCGTCCTCTATAAAAGATACCGTGTCGCGCCTTTTGTCAAACGCTAACATCTGTTCTAGCAACACCGTGCCGGTTCCGTCGACAAACGTGTAAGTGGCTTCGCCCATTGGGGTTTTTACACGCTGCTGCCCGCTAATAGTCAATACGTCCCCGTTTCGGTAGATTTGCATACCACTGGGCAAAGGTTCGGAAAACAGTACTTCGGAAAACTCTTGGTAGGAGCTCACCATCTCGCCTTTTTGGCAAGCCATCATGGACATGGTCAGACTAATGAGTAGGTATATTTTTTTCATGCGATTCGTGTAAGATATAAGGGGGCAACCACAAACTTGCCCCCTTCTTTGTATTAATAGGTGGTCGGTGCAAATTGCGTCCAGTTAGCTGTCCATACAGCTAGTCCCGGTTGAAAGGCACCTTTGTATGTAGTCGCTGTTCCATTTGCAGGGGAGGTCGACGAAGGAATTAAGTTATTTAAATTAAAAGACGATGCCCCGGTCGTTGAGTAAAACGGATTAACTGTCCCCAAGGTATTGCCCAGTTTCAAATAGGTATTGGCACTTGCCGCTGTACTCGTTCCATTGCCGGTGTACACAGCCGGAGTAGGCGTACCTGCAACAGCTGCCGTATAACCGTGAACCAAATTGTCCTTGAAAGTAGCCCCAGTAGCCGTGATACTTTCGAAACTCACGCCAGTTGGGTACCCCGCAATAATCGAACGTTCGATCGTCATTGCAGTCGCTCTTCTCCAACGGTTACCAAATTTCAATTTCGTTCCAGCGGTAGTAGCGTTTTGGATACCTAGAAACGTGAAGTTTTTCAACTTCGGATTTGTCTTTGGTGTTGCCGCAGACCCCGTACCGTCATTATCCGATTCAATACCGTTTGAATCCGAAGAACCACCAGACACACTATTTGTCGAGTTCGGATCTTTTAACGATAGACCATAGGTGATGGTCCCTGTATAACCAAAGTCAAAATCAAAATCGTCATCATCATTAGACAGTGCCACCAAGTGATCTGCATTTACGGTACCGCCGAAGAATTCAAAACCATCGTCTTTTCCCCACGAAACCTGAATATGTGAAAGCGTCGTACCATTTCCGACGCCACCGAGTGTTAAACCGTTGATTTCATTGTTTGGGGTTAGGTTATAACCGGCAAATTCAATACGTACGTACTTCAAAATACCCGAGTTGTCGCTGCTCGACGATCCTCCATAGCTTACATCAACACCAATAGGCTCGGGAATTCCTTCGATGCGTGGACTGGTTTGGTTTGTAGGTGCTTGGCCGAGTATAACCAGCCCTCCGAAATCGCCTGCCGCTCTACCCGTAGCTTTGGGCGACGTAAATACGATAGGCTCTGTAGCTGTGCCTTCTGCATCCAGTTTTGCGGTTTTTGGAACAACAAGTACACCCGCAATGTTATTCGTCACACCATTGTGTACGTACGACTTTGTAGATCCAGTTGTCAAGACAGTACCCGGTTGAATTTCTAATGTTTGTCCAGGACGTACGAAAGAAATTCCATCAATTAACCATACGGTATCTTTCGACAGCACACTTTTCGTGATGATACCATTTACGTCAACAGGGATGTGTTTTTGAGGTTTTGCAGGTAACCCCGCAGTGAAATCTCCTTCTGGGGCGAAATTGTCTTTGTTGCATGATGCCAAAGCGATAGCACATACGCTGGCCAAGGTTAAAAAGTTTTTCATTTTTTTCCGTTATAAAAATTACCTTTGCTGTCAAGATCCTTTTAAGCTATGCTGCGTATCGGGACAGCATTCCGATGCGTAGTATAGTTTTGTCATCTCTTGGTTTTCATGTCTTGATGTACGTTCCAGATTGCGCAGTTGGACAATGCTCGGAGTCTCTTTTTTTATATACCAATATCTGACGAACTGCCTCGCGCAGTTGTATTAAAAATTATATTTCAATGTGAGTAAGAAGCGACGTCCCTCTCTTCGCTTATACATGATTCGATCCTCTTCGGGATTGTATTTCAGATCACCGATTACTTTGTAACCGCCAGTTACCTCATCTGTCTCGGCTACCTGTTCGTATGTATCTTCCGATTTCCTGTAATAGAAACCCCATTCATTGAGCAAATTTCCAACATTGAAGGCGACTTCCGCTTTCCGCTGGAACAAACGAAGGTAGAACTGAGCGTCCAGTTGTTTTGGTAGCACCTCAAATTCCGTATTTTTAGGCTCTGCGGAACTAATAAACGTTCGGTAACCGACTGCATTGTAGTTCAAGGTTACACCAACTTGCTCACCCCAATAGGATAACCCGGCATTCAGCAACCAGGGCGATTGGCCAATTAACGGACGATCCTGCAGTGGCCTACGCTCGCTAATAATGCCTGGAGGATCTGTGCTGTAACGTGGAAAAGACATCGCTTCTACCTCCGAGCGCATCCACGTACCGTTCCCGTAAACAAAGAAATCCGCTAACCACGCTGTCTCGCCTAAAAAATATAGTGATTTACGGACTTCTGCCTCCACTCCATAATTTATAGCAGCATGCTGATTTTGGTAATTGTACCGGTAGCTCGCATTCGGGTCATCGTCTTGCACCAACTCGATGGGCTTGTCCAGATACTTGTAAAATCCAGACACAGATACGATCTCTCCGGCAGAAGGGTACCACTCCAGGCGCAGGTCTATATTGTCAATGGTCGTAGACTTTAAATTTCTCCCCGCAATAATACCATCCAACTCATAGTCATACATTCCGAACAGCGAAGTCTCACGTAAGTCGGGACGTATAACGGTTCTTCCGTAGGAGGCGCGAATATTCGTTTTTGGCGTTACACTGTAAATAGCATTGATGGAAGGAAGCAGTTTCCATCCCTTTTCTGCTGGTTCGATATCATCGCTAAGGTATTCGGGAATACCTTCCGGATGTCTCCTCTTCAGGAAGGCCTCTTGCTGATTACGGAGGTTGAAATATTCGGCACGCAAACCATATACCAGACGTAATTTATCATTGAATTGTTTTTGATCCAGCATCACATACAGGGCGTGCGCAGTCAATCTTCCGTTAAATACGGTTCCGTTATCCCGGTTCGCATAGTAATAGGCCTGGTTGATATCCGAACCTATATTTTCGGGTGCAAGTACTTGGTCATAGGGTCCCTCTATAACGCTGCCATTCCGCATATATGGAATAACACGCGTCAATGACAAGTCTCGCTGACGTTGATACCCCGCATAGCCGACCTTCGCCAGCACATTGAGCACTTCCTTTACGCTAAAGACGCGCGAAATAGCGGTATTCCAATAGTAATCCGTCTCATCGACTTCTGACCACATTCGTGAATCTTCATCAATGACAGCATTTGACACCCCACCCAATTGCATGATATTGGGGGTTTGGAAATAGTAGGTGTCGCCAACACGTGTGGTTAAGTTGTACTTAAGTTTTCGCTGATCAATGATATCTTGCCCCACCCGATTGACCGAACCACTAACCTGCAAACGGAAATCAGACGGCAATTGATATTCACCTTCCAACTTATGCTGCAACAACGTTAGCAATTCCGGTTCCTGAAATTCCTCCCGGAACATCGGACTGGTCAGATCCCGATACGCCAACCGATGTGCTTCGTTATAACTGTTATTGTATACGCGTGAGTATATATTTTTAAATGCTAATTTTAAGTTTTCCCGCTGATAGCCGATATTGGCAACCGCACTTACTGCATGCATGGAGCGATAGGATATACCGCCGCCATTTTGACCAAACCCGGTACTATCCATATAGTTTACACCTGAAAAATCTTGTCCGCGTACATTATTAAACAGCACGGTATTCTGTTCGTTGCGTAGACTGGCGCTCGCCACAAAGCCCAAACGTTGTGCGTTCGGTAGGTCATATACACGTCCCAAAGAAATTCGATAGTTCTGAAAGGGCATTCCCTTATACGCGAACTTCGACAAGGCATCTGCCTGGAAGCGCCGGCTTTGCGCTATCGCATCCAGATCTTTGTATTTCGGTCCCGCTGGATTTCCCGGGTCTAACGGAAGATTGCCTGTATTCGTAGTCCCCGGAGGAGGCGTTCCGTCGGCTATAGCTTCATTATGCCAGTACCAATTCAGAACATTGTCTGGCAGCTTATTCTTCGATTCAGGTACAGTAAAAAATTCGCCATTCGTACGTTCTCCAAGTCTATAAACATCATCTCCCAAAGCCTGACTATTACCTCCGGTTCCCACTTGGATCGTTGTAAAATTCTCTTCCGGAATATCCAATGTGTTGACGGAAACCTGCCCGCCAGAAAACTCTGCTGGCATATCCGGGGTCGCTGTTTTATTGACGACCACACTGCTGACCACTTCTGTAGGAATCACGTCGAACGAGAAATTCCGCTTGTTCATGGATGAACTTGGAATACTGACACCGTCTAACATAGCCTGATTATAGCGCTCGGACATTCCCCTAACAATGACATATTTATTGTTCATCGTCGTCACACCACTGACACGCTTTAACGATCCGGCCATGTTGATATCTGGTGTGCGGGCAATCTGTTCCGCAGAAATTCCGTCTGTCACCGATGCAGCATTTTTCTGACTAGCATATAGCCCTGCAATAGAGGCTTTCTTAAATGTACTGGTCACAACGACATCCGCTAGCTGATGACTACTACTTTTTAGTGCGATATCCAGTTTGGTTGACTGTCCTGCCGTCACTTGAACCTGTTGAATGCGTTGGGTTTGGTACGATAAATAACTCACTTCCACAACATACGTACCAGCAGGTACATCCAGTTGGTAACCGCCATCTATAGCCGCTTGCACCGTCGTGCCGGGCATTTGTCCAACAAGACGGATATTAGCACCGGCCAAGGGCAACCCGCGTTCATCATATATCTTTCCACGAATCGATCCGGGACGCTGCGCCATTTTAGGTTCTACGATGATATAGGCGTCCGATTCCCGAAAAGTGAGTGCAGTACCTTTAAAAATATAGGAAAGTATATCGCGAACCGGGGCCCGTACAAAAGACTTGGCGCGAACTTTTTTTTCAGACAGTTTATAACGCGCATCGTCAAATGCGATGTATACATGTTCCGTTTCCAATGCGCGAAACGCCTGTATAACACTTCCGTTATAAACATCGATAGATATTTTTTTATCCAATACCTGTGCCCGCGCCGGAGCAGCCACGAGGACTTCCGTCAAGGAAAGTATCCCCATCATCCCAATCAACAAAATGCGCATGATAACATGGAGATAGTGTAAATTAAATTGCATAAATTTGTTTATGTATTAAATAACTGATACGGTTTTTGATATGTAATGTCCTTACAGGTGCAACTGTTCGGCATTAAAGGAGAGTTGGCGATGGTGATCGTTAACTCTTTTTTTTTGTTATCAATAAATCAACACAGTATCTCCCTCCTTTCTTGATTTATTTTGATGTATTGCACAGATTGCCGAGACCACATGTTCAAGCGGCACATTTTCCTGAATGGGTAAACTGTATCGCTGATTGGCGATACGCTTATCACTGGCTTTTAAGGTTATACCATAGTTATTTTTTACGGCTAAGGCCAGCTCTTCGAAAGATGCCTGGCGGAGAGATACACGCCCCGTCATCCATCCCTGCTCGTCGTTAACGGAGAATCTTTCGGTCGCACTATTGGCCTGCGCTTTTTCGAAACGAATACGATCTCCCTCATGCAGAATTCCCAACAGGTGAGTACCACGCTTTACTTGTACACGCCCCGTGAACACGGATATAACCTGTTCGGCCATTTCCGCATAAGCTTGTATATTAAACGATGTTCCCAGCACTCGGGTTTGTAATGGCCCTGTTTCCACGATAAAGGCCCGACTACTATCGGAAGTCACCTGAAAGAAGGCCTCCCCTTCCACCAATTGTACCGTACGCGTCGTCCTCCCATATTGGCCTTCGTCCAGTTGCATGGTTGATCGGGCATTCAGCGTGACCACGGAGCCGTCGGGCAAAACTATCTGCTTCCGTTCGCCAACAGCTGTCGTAAACACCCGAAAATGGTTGGCGATTTCCGTCGCCGATTGTTTCGCGTCACGCTGATTAAGAGACCAGATAAAGGCTCCTATGCCGACGATCAAGAAAAACCCGGCAACGCGGAGCCAACGCCGCATCGGGAAAAGAGCGGTACGGACATGCGGAGCCGTCGGCAGTCCTTCTAACGTGCGACGCAAGGCCTCTTCCCGCCGGTCGCTGTCTATCTTCGTTTTCGGGCTGACCTCCTGTTTATCAAACTGTCCGTACCAGCTATCGAAAAGCTTCCGCTCATTGTCCGTGGCGACCCCTTGCTTATACCTATCGATCAAAAAATTAAATATGCTTCTTTTCACGCTTTTTGTTGTCCTTTATATAGATGTCTCCGAGAAGACGAAAAAGTACTTCAACAAAACGTGAACATTGTATTAAATTGATGTAAAGCGATGGGGAATAAAGATCAATATAGGAACGTCGCGGAGCATGGCTTCGTGTTAAAGAAGATTGAGGTGCTCGATGGTTAGGGCAAGTAGTGGAAGAAACGCACGGAACTTGCCGGATCCATGTCGTGCGACTGCCACCTTTAACCGTCTACTTCCTTCGGTTAGGTTATTTTTTACAGTTTGCTCAGACAGCTGCAGGCGTGAAGCAATCTCCCGAATGTTGACGTTGTCCCACCGCATCAACATAGCTGCTTTCATATTGCCCGGCATTTTTTCCAATTCATCCGCCAGGAGTTTCTCCAACGCTAGGTATGTTTCTAAATGATGTGGATGTTCGTGAACAAATCGTTCCAGCTCCTCCGCTAAGTTTTCAAGGAGTATAGGTTTAGCTTTCGCCGATTGATAGTGGTCAATGATCTTATACTTCAACATGCCGTACAGATAAGCAGGCAAGTTCATTTCCGTGTCTATTTTTCCACGCTGCTCCCAAAAGCCAATAAATAGTTCTTGGACAATATCTTCCGCCTGCTGCTCGTCTTTAACTCTCCTCAAGGCATGCATAAACAGGTCTTGCCAAAAACACCTGTATAATTCGCTAAAGGCCTGCTTATCGTCGTGCGTTTTAATCGCAATTAACCAATCCTTGTATATCGAAATGATTTTCCCCATATGACTGATCCCATTCAAAGATAGACCCTCTATATTAAGTCAATATTAATTTAGTTAAAATTCAAAATCGGATTAACGGTGTCTCTGCGACAATTAACATCTGATTGGGACGATTACACGGCTCTAACGAAACGACAGTTTATAGCGTTGTCCAAAAAAAATAAATGTCGATGTACGAACGGGGTATAAAAAGCATGTTACAAAAAATTAATATTGTTTTTTAATAGTTTTTTTTAGATTTGCCTCCGTATGGTCAGCCGGAAAGCAAAATCACCCGTTTTTTTACTAGCGTTTTTACTCAGTGTTGGGGGATTATGGTTTTCTTCCCTTCACCAAGTAGCTGACGTCACGGTTCGTCCGGATTCCGCGTCCTTTTCGGCCGTCGATTCCGAACGAGAATTTTTAGATGATGCCGGGTTTGATTTTCAGTTCGGAAGACGCAAGACACTGTTTCACCATCACGATGAGGAAAGTTCCGAAAAAGTCGAAGAGAGCGATCCAAAAAGTACCAAAGACACCGATCCATTTCCCCTCCCTCTTCTTTCTGTACTTGTCCAACAAACACTTTCCTATCAAGCCAAAGCCTACATCTTCCAACAAAAACATACCAGCAGACCGCTCCTCCCTCCCCTGACATGTTATCATCACCATAAATATATTCTCTTCCAAGATTTTCGAACGTAGGATCGCTTATCCCTCCAATTTAGACGAATGATTTTCTATGCCGCAATGGTATACTTTTGCCCATATTGCTGGCAAAAGAAGCATCTTACGTCTTATATTTTTCATAGCATTTAATAAAAAAATTCTTACGCCATATCAACGAATGCAGCGAAAGGTCTTTCTGTTGCCCTGTCGGTCGGAACGACAGGCTGCTACATACGATTCTTATGCATTGTTATCGTGGATTTATATCGATACATACGTAACATGAAAAACACTATCATATTCCTGGCTTGCTTTGCCGTTCTTACGTGCACGAGCTGCAAAACGCATACAGAAGAAAAGGAAGAAGAACTGAATTTTATTGTATCCGCCCCCCTCTTACAGGATACCACCATCGTGAAACAATATGTCAGCCAAGTTCGCGCCATTCGACATATCGAGGTACGATCACAGGAACGAGGTTATTTAGAAAAAGTGTACGTCGACGAGGGACAGTACGTTCACAAAGGGCAGCTGCTTTTTCAAATCATGCCCAAGTTGTATAACGCAGAATATCACCGAGCGCAGGCGGAGGTTGAAGCCATCGCTATCGAGGTACAAAATATACAGACCTTGGCCGATAAAAATGTAGTCGCACCAAATGAATTGGCTATGGCTAAAGCCAAACTTAAAAAGGCACAAGCAGAGATGGAACTCGCTTCCGCTCATTTACAATTCACCAAAATAACAGCCCCTTATGATGGTATTATCGACCACCTAGACATGAAACTCGGCAGTTTGGTCGATGAAGGAGACTTACTGACAACACTGTCTGATAATAGCACGATGTGGGTTTATTTCAATGTGCCCGAAGCGGAATACTTAAACTACAAAACCCATAAAAGCGAACAGAATCTCAACCAGGTGCAACTATTGTTAGCTAATCAGGACGTCTACACGCAACAAGGCAAAGTGGAAACAATCGAAGCCGATTTCAATAATGAAACGGGTAATATCGCTTTCCGTGCATCATTTCCTAATCCCGAAAATCTACTTAGAAACGGTCAAACGGGCGTTATCCTGATGAATATCCCGATGCCCCACGCCATTATCATCCCACAAAAAGCAACATTTGAAATCATGGACAAAAAATATGTCTATACCCTAGATGATCAAGATAAGATCAAACTTACGCCAATCACTGTCAAAGCCGAACTTCCTGACTTGTATGTTGTCAAGAGTGGTCTAAACGGCAAGGAGAAAATCCTTTTGGAAGGTATCCGAAAAGTGCAAAACGGCGACAAAATTACGTACGCCTTCAAAGAGCCGAAGCAGGTATTGACTCAATTGGTCTTACCTAGCGAATAGTGATTTCATGTTTCACCAGCCTTACACGTTATGTTTGAAAAATTTATAAAAAGACCGGTATTGGCCATTGTGCTCTCTATCGTTGTTGTTTTCCTTGGGCTCTTGGCAATAAGCTCTTTACCGATCTCCCAATTTCCAGATATTGCACCACCAGTTGTTGTCGTTAACATCGCATATCCCGGAGCCAGTGCCAATGTCCTGACAGAGTCTGTATTAATTCCCATGGAAAAATCCATCAATGGCACCCCCGGCATGAAATACATGACCTCGGACGCCACCAGCGCAGGCGAAGCCACCATCATGGTTTACTTCGATCTCGGTACGGACCCTAGTCAGGCGATGGTTAATGTAAAAACACGGATCGAACAAGTGACGAACCGCTTGCCAGAACTCGTCCAACGGGAGGGGTTCGTAGTCAGTTATACGTCGCCAAATATGTTGATGTATGTCAACGTGTTTAGTACTGATCCGCATGCGGATCAAAAGTTCTTGTATAACTTCGCCAATGTGAATGTCATTCCCGAAATCAGCCGGTTGAAAGGTGTGGGCAGCGCCAAAATTTTAGGAAGCCGAATTTATGCCATGCGTGTTTGGTTAAATCCTGAACGCATGCGCGCCTACAATGTATCCACGGACGAAGTCATGGAAGCGATGGGACAACAAAGCATTATAGGCACGCCGGGGCGTCTAGGCCAAAGCACCGGCAAACGTTCACAAGCTTTAGAATACGTATTGACCTACAAGGGTCGATATAACAAGGTCGAAGAGTACGAAAACATCATTATCCGATCCAATGCCGAAGGTGAAAATCTCAAATTGAAAGACATCGGCAGCGTTGAGCTTGGCAGCGAATTTTATGACATTTACTCCAATCTTGACGGATTACCATCTGCATCTATCACGCTGAAGCAAAACTATGGCAGCAATGCAAACGAAGTCATCAAAGAAGTCAAAACGAAGCTCGAAGAGATAAAAGCTGCATCGTTTCCCCCCGGGATGGACTATAAAATCACCTACGATGTATCGAACTTCTTAAATGCGTCTATTGAAAAAGTAGTGCATACACTCGTCGAGGCATTTATTTTGGTAGCAATGGTCGTATTTCTGTTTCTGGGAGATTGGCGCTCCACACTTATACCCACCATTGCGGTTCCCGTATCGTTGATCGGTGCCTTTATGTTTATGCAATTGTTCGGGTTGACCATCAACCTGATCACACTTTTTGCGTTGGTTCTTGCGATCGGTGTTGTGGTCGATGATGCGATTGTCGTTGTAGAAGCGGTACATGCGAAGATGCATGAAAAGCACCTTCCTCCCTACCAAGCCGTAATGGAAGTCGTCCGTGAGATTAGCGGCGCAGTCATTGCCATCACGCTGCTAATGACCGCGGTATTTATACCGGTTGCCTTCATGACCGGTCCAGTCGGTGTATTTTTTCGGCAATTTTCCATAACCATGGCTTGTGCTATTGTTATATCCGGTTTTGTCGCGTTGACACTGACCCCTGTCTTGTGCGCCATGATACTAAAGAACAACCACGGCAAGAAAAAAAAGAAGAGTCCAGTCGATCTATTTCTAGATGCGTTTAATCGGAAGTTCGACCGTCTGAATCTTCGTTACGCTTTTTTTCTGCGGAGGATTGTCAACCGAAAACTCATTACTTACACCCTACTCGTGGCATTCTCATTTGGTATTTTTGGAATTTCACGAACACTACCCAGTGGGTTTATTCCGAACGAAGATCAGGGCATGATTTACGCCATCGTACAGACCCCGCCAGGGTCTACGCTAGAACGCACAAACGACGTCGCCCGCCAACTACAGAAGCTCAGCGAACATATTGAAGGAGTGGCTTCAGTCACTGCGCTCGCCGGTTATGAGGTACTTACCGAAGGGCGAGGTTCAAACGCAGGCACATGTTTGATCGAATTGAAAGACTGGTCCGAACGCAAGGAAACCGTACCAGAAATTATAGAAGAACTGGAAGAAAAGTCCAAAGAAATTTCAGGAGCCACCATCGAATTCTTTGGCCCACCCGCCGTTCCGGGGTATGGTGCAGCTGGAGGATTTTCGCTTCGTCTTTTGGATAAGACAAATAGTGACAACTACAAAGAACTGGAGAAAGTAAACGAGGATTTTATGGAGGCGCTTAGAAAACGGAAAGAACTGACCGGACTATTTACATTCTTTAGCGCAAACTATCCACAGTATGAGTTAGAAATCGATAATGAAGCTGCTATGCAGAAAGGCGTAAACATCGAAAATGCCATGAATAACCTTTCCATCCTCATTGGCAGTACGTATGAGCAGGGGTTTATCCGCTTCGGTACGTTTTATAAAGTCTACGTGCAAGCTTCACCTGATTCCAGAGCACTCCCTGAGGACGTCATGAAATTATATGTCAAAAATAACCGAGATGAAATGGTGCCATATTCTTCCTTTATGAAGATGAGAAAGACGCATGGTTTGAATGAAATAACGCGATACAATATGTATCCATCGTCCGCTATCAAGGGTGAACCGGCTACCGGCTACAGTACCGGAGAAGCGATTCAAGCCATTCAGGAGGTCGCTCAAAAAACCCTACCCCGGGGCTATGACATTGGCTGGGAAGGATTAACGAAAGATGAAGCCGCACGTGGTCATGAAGCGATTTATATCTTTTTGATCGTTCTCGGTTTCGTATACCTCGTTCTAGCAGCACAGTATGAAAGCTTTGTCCTTCCATTGTCTGTCATTCTGTCCCTTCCCGCCGGTATTTTCGGCACTTTCCTGCTCTTGAAAGTTATGGGCCTAGCCAACGATATCTATGCACAAGTGGGGCTTGTGATGTTGGTAGGACTGCTTGGAAAGAACGCTGTGTTGATTGTTGAATTCGCCATGCAAAAACATGCTGAAGGCATGAGCGTATATAAGGCTGCCATCGAAGGGGCAAAGGTACGTTTTCGCCCGATTTTAATGACTTCTTTTGCCTTCATTGCGGGGATGATCCCTATGATATTGGCCCATGGTCCGGGTGCGATCGGCAACCGAACTATTGGTGCAGCTGCAGCCGGAGGCATGCTTATTGGTACGATATTCGGCGTGATCGTTGTACCCGGGCTTTACTTTATCTTCGGTAGCATAGCCAATAAACGCAAGTTGATCAAATACGAAACGGAACTTCCACTGCTGGAAGAAATAGAAAACCCTGTATTAGAAGAAATAGAAAACTAATGAACAAGAGACATCTCATCAACTACATCTTATATATGAGCTGTATGGCTCTGGGAGCCTGTAACATTCCAAAAATCGCGGAAAAGTCGGCAGCCATAGCATTACCTCAGACGTTTGCCGGAAAAACCGATAGTACCAATGTTGCACAGATCGACTGGGCACATTACTTTACCGATCCACATCTTTGCACCTTGATTGATTCGGCCTTGAGTCACAATCAGGAACTCAACATCATGCTACAAGAAATTAATATTGCGGGCAATGAGGTGCATGCTCGAAAGGGAGAATACCTCCCTTTCGTTGGTGCGAAACTGGGCGGAGGCGCAGAAAAACGTTCCGAAAATACACCATTGGGTGCTTCGGAAAAACAGATTCGCATACAGGAGGGCCGAGCGAATCCAGATCCTATGCCAGACATAGGATTAAACCTGTTTGCCACCTGGGAAATAGATATCTGGAAGAAACTCCACAATGCCGAAAAAGAAGCTCGTCTCACGTATCTTGCCTCGATGGAAGGCAAAAATTTTATGGTTACCAATCTGGTCGCAGAAATTGCCAATCTCTACTATGAACTCTTGGCCCTGGATCAGCAAAAAAAACTCATAAACGATAATTTAAAGCTACAAAATGACGCCTTAACCTTGGTGAAACTTCAGAAAATCGCAGCCCGTGTAACCGAACTTCCTGTTAAAAAGTTTGAGGCCGAGGTCTTAAAAAACCAAAGTCTACGTTATAAAATCGATCAACAGATCGTGGAAACCGAGAACAAACTGAATTATTTAGTCGGACAATACCCCCAACATATCATCCGTAATGCTCAGGGACTGTCAAGTATACAGTTACCCGTGGTAGCGGAAGGATTACCCGCACAACTCTTAAACAATCGTCCAGACGTAAAACAAGCAGAATTGCTCATGCAGGCAGCCCAATTGGATGTTCAGGTCGCCAAAGCGAGGTTTTATCCTTCTTTGGGAATTTCGGCCAACCTCGGATATCAAGCATTCAATCCGGCATACTTACTGAAAACTCCCCAATCGTTGATCTACTCAATCACCGGCGACCTCATTGCCCCCTTAGTCAATAAACGCGCTATTGAAGCGGACTACCTAACTGCCAATGCGAAACAGATACAAACGGTGTATACCTATGAACAGACTGTGCTAAATGCGTATGTCGAAGTGGCCAACCATTTATCCAAATTTAAGAACACAGCGATTATTACCGATTTGGAAAACAAACAAGTTGCTGCACTAACAGCGTCCGTACAGATATCCTATGATCTGTTTAATTCGGCACACGCAGACTATATGGAGGTGCTAATGACCCAGCGCGATGCTATAGAAGCCAAATTAGAGCTTATCGAGTCGCAACGAGCACAATTCAATGCCGCTATTGGTTTATACCGTTCTCTAGGGGGAGGATGGCAATAAATTATGCGGGGAAGTCCGGCGGGCATGTCTTGCCGGACTTTTTACCATACCGTATCGTCGATCGGCATGGCAACCCATCGTTCATAACAATAATCGATCAAACAATATAAACTGATCTATAAGAACAATGGTTAGTCGACATGCTTCTCTAGAAACGACGTTATAGCTTGCAAAAATTGTTGAGGTGCCGAAAAGTGAATGTTATGATGAGTTCCCGGAAATCTGTTGTGCGTAATATACTTTGGAGCTTTCGCGACCAACGCTAGATTTTCTTGATCCAGCGGGAACAAATCCCCTTCCCCGACGGCCTCTAAGATTAATACGGGAATCTGCACATTTCCTAGAATCTCGCCCGGACGAAGCTCCACGATCGACCGTGCATAGCGACTTACTTTTTGCGGTGCGAATAGCAACTCTGCTAACTGTTTGCTGTCTTGCATGTGATAGTATTGCGGCAGTCCACGATAGCTTATCCATCCGTTTCCGTCGTGTTTAAGAAGACTTAAAATCTGATATTGCTCGGTCGAATCGGTTTCATCGTACAGCATAGTATAGCCTTCCCAATCACTCGCATAGTATCCAAGAAACCGTTTCTGCAGATCTTCAGGTACATCCGCTGCTCGGAGATTCTGCATTTGTATCAACGGGTCTTTGTGTAAAAAATTTAATTTAAAATCGACCGTCCCCCCATCTTCCAAGAGCAATGCCTTAACACGTTGAGGATATTTTCCATAAAAATTCGTCGCCAAATAAGCCCCTCGTGAAAAACCGCCTATAATCGCCTTCTCTACAGAAAGACTATCCATTAATGCCTGAAGGTCGTCGGCAAAATCGTCAAAAGACGCATCAAAAGAAGGCAACTTGGTCGCACCGTGCCCATATTGATCCACGGATATCACCGTATATCCTTGTTTTGTCAATGAATCCACAAAGGGGGCAAATTCATAGGCGTTGCTTAAGCTACCATGCAACCAAAAAATTGTCCCCTTATGGCGATCGCTTCCAGGCCATTTGAGAAATGATAAATGCGTATGTTTTGTTTTTATTTCGAGGCGATGTCTCGCTTCCATAGCATCATATCTCTCTTTAGCCTGCCGAAATTTCTCTATGCGTGTTACGTCCTGGCCCAGCGCCGTGCAGGAACAGACGAGCAGAAAAATAAGCAGGAAGTTCGTCATTTACAGTTCCGTGTACCACGTAAGATATCGATCGATTGCCTTTCGCTTATCCTCCGTCAACCGATAATCTAAATACTCCGTTAAGTATTTCTTGTAATCGAAATTTTCATAGGGAGGCAATCCCGGGATGACATCTTCAGGGTGTGCAACTCCAGCCGCCAGCGCATTGTTGAAAGCGACTTCGAAAGCTACTGGTAACTTTTTGTTCGAGACCCATACCGCATAAGCAAACGGCAATCCGGTTAATTCTTTCCAATAATATCCTAAATCGTATGCATATGGAACCCTATGTTTTTGACCAAAAGTACGATCCCCGATCAGCACATAGGCATCTGCTTCGCCCTCGTCAACTATGTTTACGTCCTGCTTCCAATAATGCTTTAGTAAAATCCGAGCCAAGCCGTTCGACGTGCGCGATTGTTTATCCAGCAATAAAGTTTTTACCTGTTCTATGGGTTTGGTTGAAAATATAAATACTGAATCGACGGCTCCATTACTTCCAATACAATAATCTCCAATAATATGATATTCGGGAAGTCTCGTTAGCGCGGCAACAGGAATAATTCCCATGTCGACTTCGTTTTCAATTACTTTACGTGCACATTCCGCTGGGTAATCTACCGAAAGCTCGATATCTTTCCATACTTCCGAGTTGCGTATGCCCTGCAAGAAAGGCAGGGTGTTGGTATACGAAACTGCGGAAACACTTATTTTCTTCATCTACAAATTTTCTAGGTGTTTCACGTTATAATGATCTAAGATGGTAAATCGATCATCGGTATATTCCAGCACATATAGTGCGGTGTTTGTGTGGGGGAAGTCATCCATGAGACAGACAGAGACATCTGTCAAGTGGCAAAGCATAATCCGTAGCGCTCTGCCGTGCATACACACCAGTATCCGTTCTTCATTCGGTTGTGCAAGCATATGCGCAATGGCCTGTTTCTGCCGGTAAACGAGTTCGTTGGGAGATTCCCCTTCGGCGATGCTTAAGTCTAGATCTCCCTTGCGCCAAGATGCGACAACTTGTTCAAATCCAGCCATAATTCCCTCGTCTTGCTCCTTCCCTTCGTAGATGCCCCAAGAAATCTCGTCTAAGCCTACTAACTCTTCTGTTGGAATTCCCTGATCGATGAAGCGTTGAACAGTCTGTTTTGTCCGAAGTAAGGTAGATGTATAAATTTTATCAAAAGGTATATGTTTGAACGCTTCATAAAAAGCCTCGGCCTGTTGGAAACCTGTTTCATTGAGCGGTGAATTTACCCCTCTGCCTTGTACAACCCCTCTTAAATTTAAATCTGTTTGCCCGTGACGGATGAAATAAAAAGTCTTCTTCAATGTGTTGTTACTCTACTACAGGTAAAGAATAATAGTTTGTTTTGTTCGCGGCATCAAAGACCACATCGTTATAGTCCGTGACTACCTGGTACAAGGTATCTCGTTCTACGGGATGTCTGCCCACATTTTTAATCAGCTCGACCAATTGCTGTGTACTCATTCCCGGATGTTGCTCTTCAGCGCCTGCCATCGAATATATCTTCGTGGTATCATCGAGCGTTCCATCAATATCGTCTACACCGAAAGCCAAAGAGAGCTGTGCTGTATCCCTGGAAATCATCGCCCAATATGCTTTAATATGATCAAAATTGTCCATGTATATCCGCGCTATCGCATAGTTCCTTAAGTCTTCTACCACAGAAACCTCTGGTATATCGGACATTTGATGTCCTTGATTACGAAATTTTAACGGTATGAACGTTTGAAACCCGCCCGTCTTATCTTGAAGCTGCCGCAAGCGTTCCATGTGATCAATACGATGCCAAAAGGCTTCTATATGTCCGTAGAGCATGGTCGCATTGGTACGCATGCCGAGTTTATGTGCCTGCTCATGTATGTCAAGCCATTGTTCTGCTGTACATTTGTCGCCTGCAATCCGCTCGCGAACTTCCGGATGGAAAATCTCCGCTCCACCGCCCGGCATGGAATCCAAACCACATTCCTGCAAATATTTCAAGCCTTCGTAATGGCTTAATTTTGCCTTTTTAAAGATGTAATAGTACTCGACAGGAGTCAATCCTTTGATATGGAGATTAGGCCGATGCGCTTTACACTTCTTGAAAAAATCGGCATAAAATGCCAGATCCTGCTTCGGTACTACGCCCCCTGTTATATGGACCTCCGTCACGGGTTCATGATCGTATTTCCGAACAATATCCATCATGCCTTCTACATCCATCTCCCATCCCTGATCCCGATTTTTTATCAGTCGGGAATATGCACAGAATTTGCAGTCGTATACACAGACATTCGTTGGTTCGATATGGAAGTTACGGTTGAAATACGTGATGTCACCATGCTTGTTCTCCCGGATATAGTTAGCTAACACACCAAGGTAGCCCAGACTTCCGCGTTCGAAGAGTATAACCCCCTCTTCAAAACTGACCCGCTCACTTCGAAAAACCTTCTGCGCTATACGCTTTAAATCGGCATCTAAATTCTTATCCTGAATTAAAAAATCAAGTCTATGCGTTGCATTCATTACTGCCTCCTAACTGAACAAATGTACCAATTAGCACAGAAAAAAGCGACTTTACTATCGCTTTTCTATGTTAATCAACAAATTGTTGCATGTCTATCAACCGTTTATATAATCCTTGTTTCGCTATCAGCTCCTGATGCGTTCCCTCTTCCACCACACGTCCAGCTTCGATCACAACGATCTTATCCGCGTTCTGAATGGTACTAAGCCGGTGCGCAATGACCACAGTGGTCCGATTTTCCATCAATTTGTAAAGCGAATCCTGTACCAGTTTTTCAGACTCGGTATCCAATGCAGATGTCGCCTCGTCCAACAACATGATCGGCGGATTACGCAACACGGCACGCGCGATGCAGATCCGCTGACGTTGGCCGCCAGAAAGCTTAGCTCCCCGGTCGCCGATGTTGGTCAGGTAACCTTCTTCAGTTTTTGTAATAAATTCGTGTGCGTTTGCGATTTTGGCCGCATGCTCTACCTCCTCCATTGTTGCGTCTGTCTTTGCAAACGCAATATTATTGAAAATCGTGTCGTTAAATAAAATCGATTCCTGGTTCACTGTCCCGATGAGTGCACGCAAGGAATCTTGCTTTAAGTCGCGCACATCGACTCCATCAAACAAGACGCGGCCTCCTGTTACATCCATAAAGCGAGGGATCAAATCGACCAACGTAGATTTCCCTCCTCCCGATGGCCCAACAAGGGCAACCGTATTGCCTTTGGGAATTTCTAGGTTGATCTGATTTAAAATACGCTTTTCTCCGTACGCGAAATCAACCTGATCGAAGCGAATCGTATCCTTAAATGCGGAAACAGCCACTGCGTTTTTCTTGTCTGTCACGGTACTACGTTCATCGATTAAATCCAGCACACGTTCGCCGGCGGCAATTCCATTATGTATGCTCGAAAATGCATCGGTCAACGCTTTCGCCGGACGCATTACCTGCGAAAACACGGCGATGTAAGTAATAAATTCGGACGCTTTAAGATCCCCTTCGCCACTCAGCACCAGATTTCCGCCGTACATCAGGATAACAGCCACCATCAACACCCCCAACAACTCGGACACCGGAGAACTCATCTGCTGGCGGCGCACCATTCTACGCATTATCTTGGAATAGTATTCACTCTCGCCATTAAAACGATCTTTTACAAAGGATACGGCATTAAACGCTTTTATAATTTTTATCCCTGAAAGCGCTTCGTCCAAATAAGCGATCATATTCGCATACGATTGCTGACCTTCTCGAGCTTGCTCCCGTAGTCTTTTCACTATTCTGGAAATAAAAAATGCCGAAACCGGGATAACGATCATGGAAAATAATGTCAGCTTCGCTGAAAATGCAAACAGCACAACCACATATGCAATTAACTGCAACGGCTCTTTGAAAGCAACTTGTAAGGTCGATGTTACAGAAAATTGAACAACCTGTACGTCCGACGCGATCTTGGACATGACATCCCCCTTTCGGCTATTGGTGAAATACCCCAAATGCAAGTCCATAACGTTATCGAAAACAGACTTCCGCAGATTCAACAAGGTGTGAATCCTCAAATTTTCCATGATACGCTGCGAAAAATAACGAAATAAATTACTGATAAACACCGAAGCGACAATGACCATGCACACGTATTTGAGCGCTTCATAGGGTCCGATATCGTAGTATAGGCGATCGGCGTAGTAAGTGAACCAGCCGCCAATGTCATCAAATCCACTTGGCTTTTCCGCTATTTCGGCAGGCACTAAGTCGGCGTCTCCTGTACCTTTAAACAACACTTGCAACAGCGGGGCAAGCAACGCCAAGTTTAATGTCCCGAATATGACCGTCACCAATGTACAAATTATATAGGGTATGGCATATTTCTCAATAGGCTTAGCGAATGATAACAGTCTAAAGTATGTCTTCATGTATAATGTTCAGACCACAAAAGTAATAAAAAAAGCCGCTAACCATTTTTAAAAGCCAGAACAACTCGATTTTTGTTGCACAGATTTGATATTTTCGTATCAAAAAGGGGCTTTTATTGCTTTTAATCTGTAATTTAGGCGCTAAATTTCAAATGCAAGAATATGAATGTGGAAGTAGCCCGCAGGTTGCAGCATACTGAAGAGTATTACTTTTCGAAAAAGCTAAGAGAGATTGACGAGATGAACAAGGCTGGCGCCCAGGTAATCAACCTTGGCATTGGAAGCCCAGATTTACCGCCTCATCCGGATGTGATCCAGGTACTTCGTGAAGAAGCTTCGAAACCGAACACACATGGATACCAAAATTACAAAGGCGCACCGGCTTTGCGTGAGGCTATAGCGGGTTGGTATACGCGCTACTACCACGTTGAGCTGAACCCGCAGACAGAGATCCTTCCGCTCATCGGCTCTAAGGAAGGTATTGTTCATATATGCATGACCTATTTACAGGAAGGAGATCAAGTGCTCATTCCGAACCCAGGATATCCTGCATACAGCAGTGCGGTACGCATTAGCGGCGCCTCGGCTATTTCTTACGAGCTAAAGGCCGAAAACAATTGGCAGCCCGATTTCGATGCGTTAGAAAAATTGGATCTTACGGCCGTGAAGATGATGTGGATCAACTATCCCCACATGCCGACAGGTGCCCTTGCGACAACCGCACTCTTTGAAAAGATCATTGCTTTCGGAAAAAAACATCAGATAATAATCTGCCACGATAATCCGTATAGCTTTATTTTAAATGACTATCCACAAAGCATCCTCTCGGTACCTGGTGCCAAAGAGGTGGCTATAGAGCTAAATTCGCTCAGTAAATCGTCCAACATGGCTGGTTGGCGCGTGGGCATGTTGGTTGCCAACAAAGAGCGGATCAGCGAGATTCTTCGTTTTAAAAGCAATATGGATTCGGGCATGTTTTTACCGCTACAGCTCGCCGCAGCCAAAGCGCTGAGCCTGGAAGCATCTTGGTACAAGGACTTGAATCTAGTATACGGCAGACGTCGCGAAAAAGTGTTCCAAATCATGGATATACTCGGTTGTCAATATGACCGGGCACAAGTGGGACTGTTTGTTTGGGCGCGCATACCTGACTCCTACCCTACGGCGTATGAGCTTAGTGACGAGGTGCTAAACGACGCGCATGTATTTATTACGCCCGGTGGAATTTTTGGCAGCGCAGGCGAGCAGTATATACGGATTAGCCTCTGTGCAAATGAAGACGTGCTGGAAAGCGCTATGGAGCGGATAATCAGTTCGCAGTCCTAACCGACGGGACTTAAAGAACACTATGCATTATTAATTTTTAGTTTGACATGAATATAGCCATTATAGGTATAGGTTTGATTGGAGGGTCGATCGGCATCCGTCTGAAAGAGACAAAATTTTGTGAGAAGATTATTGGTGTCGAAAAGAGTGAAGCCAATCAAAAGAAGGCGCTACAGCTCGGACTGGTTGATGAGTGCTTGCCGTTGACCGAGGCTGTTGCTTCTGCTAAGATTATCGTGTTAACCGTCCCGGTAGACGCCATCCTCAAATTACTTCCAGAAATCTTGGATCAGGTTACCGATCAGGTTGTAATCGATATGGGATCCACAAAAACAAATATCCTTAAGCTGATCGCGGACCATCCCAAACGCGGACGATATGTAGCCGCTCACCCCATGGCCGGGACCGAATATTCGGGTCCTGAAGCTGCTGTGGCCAACTTATTTACGGATAAAATGATGGTTTACGTCGAAGCCTTCCGATCCGACGAGGATGCATTCGAATTGGCCGACGCGCTTACCGATCAATTGGAGATGAAGACTTCGTTTATGAACGCAGACGAACACGATATGCATACCGCTTATGTATCACACATCTCTCACCTGACATCGTTTGCTTTGGCACTTACTGTATTGGAAAAAGAAAAATCACAGGGGCGCATTTTCGAACTGGCCGGCTCAGGTTTCCAGTCTACGGTGCGCCTTGCCAAATCGTCACCAGACATGTGGACACCGATTTTCAAACAAAACCGCACCAACGTGCTCGAAGTACTCGAAGAACATATACATCAGCTTCAAAAGCTGTACAGTAAGTTGGAAAACGAAGATTATGAGGGTTTGCATAAATTGATTAAGAAATCCAATAAAATAAAACGAATTATCAAATAATGGAATTTAGTGTGTTATCCAATGAAATGCTGTCTTTGCATCCATTGCGTCCCGACGATTATGATGCTCTTTTCCAAGTAGCTTCTGATCAAGCGATATGGGCGCAGCACCCCGATTTCAATCGATATCAACCCGAGGGCTTCACGCTTTATTTTACCAAACTGCTACAGACCGACATGCCTTATCTCGTTATAGACGAGGCGGATCAATCTATTATAGGAGCAACTTCCTTCTACCAATTTGACAAGGAAAGAAAACGCGTTGCTATTGGCTTTACCTTCCTTGCTACGGCATATTGGGGAGGCGGTTTCAATCGATCGTTGAAGACATTAATGATCGATTATGCCCTGCAGTTTGTGGATACTGTTGTCTTTCACGTACGTGAAAAAAACTTTCGGTCACAAGCAGCTCTGGCAAAAATCGGCGCCAAGAAAGTCGCTGAATATCCCGCGCCAGCTGATCCCACCACCCTGCAATTTGAATATACTATCGAGAAAGCAAATTGGCCTCATCCTGTCAGTTCCTAGTCTTCACAAGCGTGGAGCACCATGATTTTCAACTTTTTTTGCCGCATATTTGCAAAACATATAACAATACTGTACTTTTGTTGCATTATTAATAAACAATGACCCATTTGTTCACACATCACATCCATTTTCATCATCGCCAGTGTGGCGATATGTAATGTTATGTGTTTCTACGTGAAGCAAAATACCCCAGGTTATATTTCTTTTATTAATACGAGTAAACAACAAAAAATCCTATATTTTGAAAAATCTTAAAATTGCTATCCAAAAATCGGGTAGATTAAATGAAAAGTCAGTCCAGCTCTTAAAAAATTGCGGTCTTGATTTTGAAAATTATAAAAGTTCACTCATTACCACGGTCAATAACTTTAATTTAGAGATTTTATTTCTGCGTGACGACGACATTCCTGGCTATGTGGCACAAGGCATCGCTGACCTAGGGATTGTGGGCGAAAACGTAATCGATGAAACCGAAGCAAAGGTCACCTACCTGCAACGGCTTGGATTCGGGCGTTGTACGCTGAAAATAGCGATAGCAAAAGATTCCACCATTCAAAACCTAAGTGACCTCAACGGCAAATCCATTGCGACTTCCTATCCCGTCATCCTCCAACAATTTCTGAACGACTATAAGATCAAAGCGGATATTCGCGAGATTTCCGGTTCGGTAGAAATTGCTCCAGGTCTGGGTTTGAGCGACGCCATTTGCGACATTGTGTCTACTGGAGGAACACTCAAAAGTAATGGATTGAAACCATTTGCAGATGTACGTAGTTCGGAGGCCATCCTTATCGGTCGGGACGGATTGGAAGAAAATCCCATCCTCTGCGAGCTCTTACAACGCGTTCAATCGGTATTACGTGCCAAGGAGACCAAATATGTCGTATTGAACGTAGAAAAAACAAATCTCCCACTGATTACAGAACTTCTGCATGGGGTAAAAAGCCCAACGGTGGTTCCGTTAGCGGAAGAAGGATGGGTTGCAGTACACACCGTCATCACGGAAGATGACTTCTGGGATAAAATAAACACATTGAAAGCGGCCGGCGCGCAAGGAATCGTCGTGATGCCGATCGAAAAAATTATTCTCTGATGCTAAAGCAATATACGCTAAGCAGCTTATCAGCTGCTGATATCGAACAATTGGTGGCGCGTAACACCGATGCGACACACGCCATTCAAGATACCGTGTTACATATCATCGACGATGTACGCTCGCGTGGCGACGCGTCGCTCATCGAACTCACCGCGAAATTTGATAAGGTGACGCTCGAAAAGCTATATCTTGACAAAGAAGACATTGAGGAGCTGGCATTAACCATTACACGCGACCAACAGCGCGCATTGGAAATCGCTTTCCAGAATATCCATCGGTTCCACAGCACACAAGTCCGCAAAGAACGTCCAATCGAAACCATGCCCGGCGTGAAGTGCTGGCGCGAAGCACGCCCCATCGAAAAGGTCGGTTTATATATTCCCGGCGGTTCCGCCGTATTACCCAGCACACTGTTGATGCTGGGAGTTCCCGCACGCATTGCTGGATGTAAAGAAATCGTGGTTTGTTCACCTCCACAACAAAGCGGAAAGATCAATGGTTTTGTCGCCTATTGCCTGTTGCTTTTAAAAATCGAAAGAATATACCTCGTCGGTGGTGCCCAAGCTATTGCAGGTATGGCCTTCGGAACCGCCACTTTGCCCAAGGTAGATAAAATATTTGGTCCCGGCAATCAGTTTGTCACCAAGACAAAGAGTCTGGTACAAGGCATGACCAATGTGAGTATCGATATGCCTGCCGGCCCGTCTGAAGTATTGGTTATTGCCGACGAGAGTGCGAACGCCGCTTTCGTGGCAGCAGATCTGCTGGCACAAGCCGAACATGGACCGGACAGCCAGGCGGTGCTTGTCGCCACTTCTACACGACTGATCAATGAAGTCAATATAGCACTCGAACAACAATTACGTATTTTACCACGTGCGGAAATTGCCCGTATGGCAATCGCCAACTCCTACGCGGTAGAAGCCACCGACTTGCAGGAGGCTATGCGGTTTTCCAACATCTATGCTCCCGAACATCTTATTTTGGAAACAGATGCGTGGAATACGTTAACGCCTGCCATTATAAATGCGGGCTCGGTCTTTTTAGGTCACTTGACGCCCGAAAGCGCAGGCGACTATGCCTCCGGGACCAACCATACCTTGCCAACATCAGGCTATGCACGGTCTTATTCTGGGGTTTCTGTGGATTCTTTTGTAAAAAAGATAACCTTTCAGTACATCGACGAAGAGGGGCTTCGGCAGATTGGATCAACGGTAGAAATATTGGCCGAATTGGAAGGTTTGCATGCACATAAAAACGCTGTCAGCGTCCGAAAATAAACAGAAAAAAAGGGGCTCACCTATAGTGCAGCCCCTTTTATTTTAATATATTTGCACCTTATTTGCTGAACAAAGAATAGACATCATTGTTCTAACAACTGTCAAGCAGATACTTAAACAAACGAATAGCTTATTATGGCAGACAGTAAAAAACATATTGTTGTTGTCGGTGGAGGATTTGCTGGTATAAATTTCATCAAATCCTTGGGTAACGACTCCCGTTACCACGTCACCCTGGTCGACATCAACAACTACAATTTCTTCCCACCGTTGATTTATCAAGTAGCCACTGCTTTTATTGAGTCATCAAACATCAGCATGCCCTTCCGGAAGATGTTCAAGAAACATACTAATTTTTCCTTTCATTTAGGAAAATTATTGCATATCGACAGTGCCAATAATAGTATTGAGACCGATACGGGCACCATTGTTTATGACTATCTCGTATTGGCATTAGGGACCGAGACGAACTATTTCGGGATGGAAGCGGTAAAGAAGAACGCTTTCCCAATGAAGAACATTACGGATGCCTTAGCTATCCGCAACAAAATTCTGTTGAACCTGGAAGAATATATACAACGAAAAGACGATCCTAACCGAAACGCCTATCTGGACATCGTTGTCGCTGGTGGAGGCCCGTCCGGTGTTGAAATCTCCGGAATGATTGCCGAATTGAGTGATCGAATTATTAAAAAAGAATACCCCGAACTAGCGGGTCTTAAGCCTAAAATCCATTTGGTAGATGCTGCGCCTGTATTATTGGGTCCGATGAGCACAGTTGCCCAACAAGAAGCTAAATCAGTATTGGAACAGCTTGGGGTAAACATTACGTTGAATGTAGCTGTCAAAGACTACCAGAATGACGTTGTCGTGTTGGGGGATGGAACGGAGATTGCCACAAAGACGTTGATCTGGACATCCGGTGTCATTGCGCGTGAGCTTCCGGGAATCCCCACGGAGAAATTCACAAGAGGCCGTCGCGTTCTCGTCGACGAATTCAACACGGTACAGGGGTATGATAATATTTATGCGATAGGCGATATTTGTTTCCAGGCCACCGATGCTAAGTTTCCGAATGGACATCCGCAGCTGGCACAAGTGGCTATGCAACAAGGAACTTTGTTGGCTAAAAACATCATTGCTCAAGATAGAAACCTGGCACGTAAGCCTTTTGCTTACTGGGACAAGGGAAGCATGGCCGTGATCTCTCGTTACCGCGCAGTCGCAGACTTGCCGAAATTTTCATTCAAGGGTTTCTTCGCGTGGCTGACCTGGCTTTTGATCCACTTGATTCCCATCGCAGGCTTCCGTAACAAATGGAAGTTGATCGGTAACTGGTTGTGGTCATTTTATTCGGCCAACTCCGGTCTACGAACCATTGTGCGTAGTGAGCGTAAACGTGATGCAAACGAGGTCAGAACGAATATTCCCGGATAAAAAACAAAAAGGTCGAGATGCGTGTCTCGACCTTTTTGTTACTTCTTCTTACCCTTCTTATCTATTTTTTTCAACACATTTTCTACGATCTTTTTAACTTTCGATTTTAAGCCATCATCGACCTTTTTGTCTTTCTTCTTATCTTTCTTTGGAGCGACTGCTTTTGCTTTTGCTTTTCCTTTTGACTTATCCTTAGCAACTTTATCGCCTTTCTTTTTATCTGTCTTCTTCTTATCTGTCTTCTTCTTATCTGCGAACACGGTACCTTCTTTAACTTTTTCTTTTACTTCGTCTTTGTAAGAGGCTTCCTTTACCAATTTAGCAGCTTCTTTCTTGCTCACCTTGGTTTCCGGCTTTCCTTTTGCAACCGTGGCTGGACTAGTAGCTGCGGCAGAGGTCTTTGTTAAGTTTTTCTTTGCTCCTGCTTCCGATTTCGCTGGTTTAGCAGTTTCTGTCGGTTTTGCCTGGGCAGCTTTTTTTGCTGGATCTGCCGCAACAGGGGTAGTCGCTTTCGCCGAAGTACGTGCAGGTCTACTTAACGTTTTTGTGCCTTCTCCTTCCGCTTTATTGTCGGAGGCCTTCGCTGGGGATCCACTTTTATTTGTCGCAGCTGATGCCGTATTCTTTGGTTTGTTTGTTGGCGTCGCTGCCTTCGCTGTCGGACGTGCCAACACTTTTGTGCCTTCGCCACCTGTTTTGTCTTCTGCAGTTGTTTTAACCGTGGTGGCCTGTTTTACAGCAGCTGGTTTCGCTGCTGCTTTTGCAGTCGGTTTAGCACTGGCAACGGAAGGTTTTGACGCCGCAGCCGCCGGTTTTGCCACAGCTGTTTTAGATACCGAAGGCTTAGCAGCCGGTTTGCTGGAAGACGACGTTTTCGAAGCTGCTGGTTTAGCAGTCGTTTTCGCTATGCCCGGACGGCTAGGTACTTTGTTTGTTTCGCCCGTGGTTTTATCACCTTTATCGTCTGACGCGGATTTCGCTGTAGCGTTAGAAGTCTTCGCTGGAACAGGTTTTGTCGCTGGCGCTTTAGCTTTGGAAGCCGTCTTGGCTGTTGTTGCTTTTGTCGCAGGTGCGGTAGATGACGTTGCTGCTGTGTTATCTTTCTCGGCCGCCTTTGGCGCCGACGCTCCCTCTTGTACTGGAGCTTTTTCGGTTGTCGTGTTATTGTCCGTTGCCATATCGCTGAAATGTTTTATTAATTAACAATAAAAATAGAAGTTTGTTTGTTTTAAATATACATAAAAGAAATTATTTTCGTATTTTTGTCCTTACGACATAACCTAAGGGGTCGACCGGAATTGACAGGATAGCGATGGTTATGTAAGCATGCAGTGCGTTGTTAGTATTGCACTTTAATACAAACTTTCAGAATTATAACTGGCGAAGAAAACTACGCCTTAGCTGCTTAATTTAGAATTAAGACTAGCTTTTGTCTCGTCAAGCGCTGTTCTGTCGCTTGACAATAGAGGCATCGAACTTCAGGACTAGCTTGTGTGATGTTGCTAAACATAAGTGAAATACAGCAAATACGGAGACCGGTATAGGTTAGCGACTCACCTTCCCTCTCCCGACAATTAAAGAGAAGCTAAGCATGTAGAAAGCGTAGATCATACTATGTTTGGACGAGGGTTCGAATCCCTCCGGCTCCACAAAAACAACTGTAAATTAGCGATTTACAAGTTTTAAACTCAAAATTACACCCGATAATTTCGGGTGTTTTTGTTTATTGTGGTTATTTTACACTTCATAATGCGTGAATATTATTTGGATTCGATAATTGATAAAAACACGCTTTAATAACTGTAAATCTTGCCATCTGACGAAAAAGAAAAAGCCTATTAAAGTAGTCAATACCTTTTGATTCGTATGATTTGAAGATTTTTTCTTTTTTCATGCCTTAATTTGTTTATCTTATTCCAGTTTTTCAAATAAGTCTAAGCATGTAAGCTTAATTATATAAAAAATAAATTAATGGTTAATACAATACCCATTAAAAAGTCTCGAATGAAAATAGCACTCGCATCCCCTCCATTTCCAAAATCAATTCTTCATGGTCTGGAACTACTAGAAACACTAGCATTAAACGCTGCTTCACAAGGTGCGGAAATCATTTGTTTTCCTGAATCTTTCCTTCCTGGCTATCCAGGTATGGGGTACCCTATAAATGATCGAACAGATAAAGTTTTGCAGAAAGCCTTGACCAAAGCGAAGGCGATAGCGAAAGAGAGTAAAATAGCTCTTGTATTGCCTATGGATACTTATGTTCAGGGTAAAGTGTATAATGTAGCATTTGTGATTGACAAAAACGGACAATTGTTAGGTTTTCAGACAAAGAATCAGTTAGATCCAAGTGAAGATGCGTTTTGGACGGCGGGTAAAAAACGTCAGTTGTTCGAGATTAATGGATTAAAATTTGGAATCTCAATTTGTCATGAAGGTTTTAGGTATCCAGAGTCAGTTCGTTGGTGTGCTTTTAATGGTGCGCATCTAGTTTTTCATCCGCATTTTTGTGGAAACAATGAACATGGTAAAGTTTTAAAAACTTTTGGTTCGATTAAAAATCCATATTATGAGAGAGCTATGATGATGCGTGCATTAGAGAATACCATTTATTTTGCTAGTGTAAATTATGCATCCAAATTCCCTGAATCTGCTTCTGCTGTAATAGCACCAGATGGATCATGTATTCAACATCAAAAGTATGGTGAGATGGGTGTGTTGGTTGTGGATATCGATCTGGATAAAGCGACTGGAATGTTAGCGAAGCGTTTTAAGCCACAATCATTGTTTTGGTAATTATAAACCGTTGATTTAAAAATTATTAAGTTTGCTAAAAAAGCACCATAATGAAACTAAATTTTGACATAATAGATAATCATTCATTAGCTTTTGAAAAACGACTTGTAGACTTACATAACAATTTTGATTTTGTTGGTTTTAACTACAATATTGTCGAACGAGAGATTAAACTATGTTGGAAAAAATCAATAGGAATTTGGGTAAATAAAAATGAATTTTCAGGTTTGGTATTGACTCATAAATCTGTGAATTACTTGAAAGTTATTGAACAAGACGAAAATAGCACCTTCGATGATTATGCTTGTTTAGGTGAAATTACATTTTCCCTTTCGACATTGAGAGAAATGAATGATAGTATTATTCCGAAATCAAAACCTGACGAGAAAGACGATATTCTCTATCTTTTTGAAAATGGAGCACGAATCAGAATTCATTGTGAGCAGATAATATTGAATCTTCAAATATGATAAAACAACCTTCATCTCTTCCTCATTAAATTTTCAACCCATTCAAGAAAAACAAAATTGATTTTATGATTTTTTTATCATCACCCCACTTAAGGAGACACTTAATGTGAGGTGTCTCTTTTTTTTATACACATAAAAAACTATGAACCAAACTGTTAAAGCACATTTATTTAGAGTTCGAAAATTTTAACAAAATTATTTAGGCTTTGGTTATCTATGACGCAAAAAATGAGGTTTGCAGCCACTCTCCTACCGTTTTTCCAGAGTTCGGTTTCTCCTTAAGGATTCGGCATCAAGCTTTATTCACAAAGCGAGTACAGCTTGAGGCTAATATTTAGAAATCGGACTATTTTATATTTAGAGACAGAACGACCTGAAGAATCAAATAATATTTTAAATAAATTGGAGAACTTGAACTAAATTAGTAATTATATAAATCAGTTATATGATTTATAACCAATAGTTGTTTCAATTTAAATCTTTTATTAAAAACGTTTCAATATCTTGTAGCGAAGCCTTTTTATTTACTATGTTACCTTTTTTATCAATAAGTATAGCAGTTGGATATAGACTAATATACATTTCAGAGGCTTTAACTGCATTTTCGTCAAGATACTGCGCCCATGGAAGTTGATGGTCTTGGATGACCTGATTTAGAACATATCAAAATAGGATTAAATTCTAATAGCCGTTATGATCATGATTTGATATGACCTAATCATAAAAATAAGTCCATTTGCTTTTGATTACCACGATGAAATTGATGAATCATGGAATCACGGCGGATTGTTTGGCGGATTGTCAGAACTCACTGATGTATTTTTCCTTGGAGATTCTTACAAACTAAGCTGGAGATGAATTAATAGGTATTGCACTCAGGAATGAAGCACCATGGAATTTGTTTTGTCCAGCTGTATACAATTACCGCCATGCAAAAGAGCTATACCTAAAGTCTGTGTTTGGCTCATCTAAGCAAACTCATAATCTAAAAACGCTATTTGAAAAATTTAAGAAAAGTATTAAAGAAAAATAATTGATGTCGCATCTTTGAACGGTGTCTTAACAATAGTTACACACGACGTTGGACAATTTCATCTGAACACAGAGCTTAATGTAAGATTATACTATGTGGAGTCCTTAATAAATGAGGTTCCACTAACGAACGATGATATAGAATTTATCAAAAAAAATACTAAAAAATAACACTCTTAAATTATTTTTTTAATAACTAAGAAGCCAACATTTAAGGACTTGATAAACGATTATGTGTCGCATTTCGAGCATCATTTGAAGCAGATCAATAGGTAAAAATAACCGCCAATTTCAGTATTTACAAGATTAATTTTTACATTGCTTGACAGTATTGATCCGAATTGATGAAAAATGAAACACTATGATTTTAGAAGTCGCTATTTTAAATGTGAAACCAGGTAGAGCGGAAAAATTTGAGAATGATTTTCAAATAGCTAGCCAGTATATCTCATCTATCGAAGGATATGTAAAACACTCCTTAAAGAAATGTATAGAAGTGGACAGCCAGTATATTTTATTGGTGCAATGGGTTTCTGTCGAAGCGCATGAAGTTGGGTTCCGTCAGTCGTCGCAATACCAAAAATGGAAAGCCTTGCTGCATGACTACTACGATCCTTTTCCGCAGGTTTTACACTATGAAGATTTAAAAATAGAAATATGATAGCTTACAATAACTGGACTTTATGACTAAAGCAAATCTTTAGTCGTATCGGAGAATAAAATGAATAAAATAAACTTTCAATTTCAAACTGTCGAGTTACTTTCATCCGATGAGAAACGACAAATTATGGAGCTTTGGAATAGTGAGTATCCAGCTAAATTAGTTTATGCTGATTTAACTGAATTCGAAAAATATCTCGATGCATTGGAAAAACCAACACATATTCTTGTCAGGTTGAATGATAGAATAATTGGTTGGGCGACAAAATTTTACAGAGCTCAGACTAGGTGGTTTGCAATAATCCTTTCCAGTTCTATTCAAAGGCATCGTGTCGGTTCAAAAGTAATGATGCAATTAAAAGCGAATGAAGAAATACTTAACGGCTGGGTCATAGACCACAACGATGATCGTAAAATTAATGGTGAACTTTACTTATCTCCACTCAATTTTTATGTAAAACAAGGTTTCGAAATCATAAAGGAACAGCGTTTAGAACTTCCAACATTGTCTGCAGTCAAAATCAGTTGGAAAAAAGCTTTCTAAGTATTTTGTAAATTGCAATAAAGATTCCACCTCAACTTTATACCAACTTGTTACCAAGTTGGGCATCAGATTGATGAATAGCTACGCTAACTTATCTTAATATCAAACGGGGTAGATAAAGCGTACATAAAGTATAGAAATGAGAAGAATCTGTATTTAACCGAAGGATATAGCCCGTATCACCGGCAAGAGCTATCGACAGAGCCTGCGTATTTATAATACCATTAAAAAAAACGTGGCAAACAACCACACCAATTGCTTTGCATGGAGGAAGTCTGTGAATATTTAGGTTTGGATAGTGAGCAGATAACGACGGTGATTTGAATCCCAAGAGTAAAAATATCTAGCTCTATAAATTTTATATTTATATAAACAAATGTTTATATTTCTTCTATGATTAAGCAGTTCGAAAAATATAAAGGCATACATCCGGGAATTGTTCTCGAACGCGAATTGAAAAAGCGTGCGATTAAGCAGCGTCCCTTTGCATTGTCTTTAGACGAACATCCTCAGACGTTTAACGCAATAACCAAAGGCAAACGCGGGCTTAGTACAGCCTTGGCGTTAAAAATCGAACGGGAATTAGGTTTGGAAGAAGGTACGTTGGTAGTTCTGCAGGCTTATTACGATATCCAAAAGGTCAAAGAAAAAGAAATTCAATCCACGCCAAATCTTTCTGTTCTCCGTACATCACTTTTTTGGGATACGGATATCAACAAAATAGACTGGCAGAAGCAATACCGTGCGGTTATTCAACGCGTTTTTGAACGTGGCAATGAAGATGACAAAAAAGAGATAACGCGTTTTTATGGCATTGAAAAAGTAAGGAAGGCATTAGAAGAGTCCAAAGCCAGAACTCCATACACCATCTATAAGCCAAATTAATAGGTATGAGTAGTTTATTTTATGGTACCGTTACGAATCTCTTGAAAGATTCATTGATCACTTTAATGAAGTCCTCCGCATTGACGCAATTTCGATTGGTTGGTGGCACTGCGCTAAGTCTCCAGATCGGTCATCGTATATCGGTGGATATCGACTTTATTCTCATGGCGCCTGTTGTTATTATATTCCATCTGTCCATATCGGGACTAAAGAGCTTCGCTATCAATTAAATACTTCATCCATTTAAGTGTTTGAGATCATTCCACCGTTGGTGGAAACACCAATGACATCCGGACGAGAAAAGGGAAAGATTTCTCCTAAGGGGTGGTGGATGGATTTTGTCATACACAGTCCCTTCGACTACATCTATTGCCCGAATGGTTCTGAAGTCATAAGGAATCCATTGGGACAGTACAAATCAATCTGACTTCCGGTAGACGTTCCTCCTTTGATTATATTATAGGGCGGTTCTTATGGTGTTTCAGGCAGCTCTCTATGTGGAGACGGATTTAGAGTTTATTGATATCAAGGAGCTTACAAATCGATTGTACCTTATTATAGTCAATGAAGTGTTTACTATTTCTCCGTCAAATGAGGCCGAAAATATTTGAAAAGTATCCCAGTGGTCTTCTGAAACAACTTCACATGAAATCAGTAAAAGGGCCGCCGTTAAAAATCGGCGGCCCTGTCATTGTTAGCAACAATAATCAATTACCATCCCGGATTTTGACCAAGATTAGGATTTCGCTCATATTGAGTATTCGGAACTGGCCACAGATAATTCTTGGGGCTTTCAAAAGCGCGGTTCCATTGTACGGTTAGGTAGCCATCCGCACTCTTACGGTAGGTAGATGCACTAAGTTGCGGAAACCAGGAAGCCTTGACGCCTTCGATATCGTTCCCTAGCACTTCTCCTTGCTTCCACCTTCTGACATCAAAATAGCGATGGCCTTCAAGCGCGAGTTCTACGCGTCGCTCTCTGCGGATTTCTTCTCGCACATCCATATTATGCTGCGCTAAAAAAGCGAGATTCATTCTTTTCATACCGACACGGTCACGTAAAAGATTGATCGACATGTCAAGATCAGCTTGCGTAAGTTTCTCTTGCTCCAAACGCGCCTCAGCATAATTCAGGAGAACCTCGGCGTACCTGATATGGTGGATATCATTGTCATCTCTATTATAATTAGGCACTGCGGTTGGCTCAACATACTTTTTGAAATAATAGCCCGTCGTGGTAACCGATCCCCTGCCATCCTGGCTAAATTTGGGAACCCTATAGATCGTCGGATCCGGATTTTCTGCTATTGGTCTTCCATCGTACCGGCCTCCCCACTTATCACCAGGCACCAGTATTGTTTGCGTCATACGTGGATCCCTATTCTTAAATACATCTTCATAACTGGCGTCGCTGTAAAGAGGTGATTTATCAATAGGCAGACCATCCGAACATAAGTAGGATTCCACTAATGAGCGTGTAGGGACGAAGCGTGCAAATTGATCAGGTACTTGGATCTCCCTACTCAGGTTATGCATGATCACATCTGCTAGATGCAGCCTGGCAAAAATGGTTTCTTTATTCCCTCCTCCGGACAGTTTTCCTGCACGTGTAAACAGCTCTTGATATGACGTTGCCGGATTACCGCTAGAGTAAAGTTGATAGACCCCCATGTCGATGACGGCTTTGGCTGCCTGTTCTGCTATTTCATAACGACCATACGTCAGCGCTATACGTGATTTCAACGCAAGAGCTGTCCCTTTGCTGATACGCCCCAGGTTCTCGCCCGTCGGGATCGCCTCAGGAAGGAGCACTGCAGCTTCGTCAAGCTCTTTTAGCAGAAAATCAACCACCTCCTCTTGAGGGTTGCGACCAGCATAAACCTCCGGATCGTCAGGGTTAAGAGTCTTGGTAATTAATGGGATATCACCAAAAAAAGAAGTTAAAAAACTGTATCCCAATGCTCTGATCACCCGGACTTCGGCGGCCAAACGCTCTTTTGCACCGGGTTGGTCCTCTCTAGCTTTGCCATAATTCTCTAAAAAAGCATTACATTCCCGAATGTCACGGTACATATTTTGCCACTCGGCATTGACTGTTGGTTGGGTGGTAGGAAATACGCCCGAACCGATATCTTTATATTGGTAAGAACTCGGCCACATCGTATTTTCAGCCAAGTTTTCCATATCAACAAGATTCTTTGCTTTAACGCGGGAGTATATAGCCGTCACCGCCATCTCCAACTGTTCCTGCGTCTCCCAGTAGGTCTCATCTGCTATTTCATCCTGAGGCAGGCGGTCTAAGAAATCACTACATGAGGATAATGCACCGGCTCCCAGCACAAGTGCTATAAATAACTTATTTCTTAATTGAATATTGATTTTCATGACAAATTACTTAAGATTAACGTTTAGGCCTAGGACAAATGTTTTGACCTGCGGATAGTATTGTCCCGAATTGGCGACTGGAACTTCCGGATCATAGCCATAGAAGAAATTTGTTTTAGTAAAAAGATTGTCTGCAGATGCATAGATCCGCAGTTTAGATATACGTGCCTTTTTTGTCCATTCGGGCGAAAAAGTGTAGCCTATCTGTACGTTTTTGAGCCGTAAATACGATGCATCTTCAATCCACTTAGAGGACATACGGGTGTTATGAACTTTCATATAAACGAAACGTGGATAACTCGCATCGGTATTGTCCGGTGTCCATCGGTCCAAGTGTACCTTTTGCGGCATCGCACTGTTATTGATAAACGGGTGTCTGGCGTTCCCTGCTAAGTAGCCGTCTGCCTTCCCAACACCTTGTAAGAAAAAGCTAAAATCAAAACTTTTATAGTTGAGGTCTCCACGGAATCCGTATGTATAGCGCGGAATATCACTTCCGAGAATATGTCTATCCGCGCCAACAGTTATTTCGGTCGCGTTTGGATCCGTTGGCACGTAAATCAAATCCCCAGGTGCGACAAGATCACCTTTCTGAAATGGAAACTTAGGTACGTACTCGCCATCCACAATGTTAAAATCACTTTCTTGCGCAATTCTATCTGCTTTAAATCCATAGAAAGCGTCCAGCGGATGGCCTTCCAATCGAACTCTGTCGCCGAGGTTCATAGCGTGATCCTCTAATCGGGTAATTTTATTGCGTACATCTGAGAGATTAACATTTGCCCGATAACCGAAATCTCCTATATTGTCCTGCCAACCTAGGTTCAGTTCCCACCCTTTATTTTGCACAGAGCCTACGTTTTGTGGTGGGTAGCCGTTGCCTACACCAATAACATCGGGCAGCGGCGGATTCAAAAGGATATCGTTTGTGTTGTTTATAAAATATTCCGCGGTAACGTTCAGACGACGAGATAAAAACGCAAGATCCATTCCCACGTTCAGCTTCTCCGAGGATTCCCATGTCACGGTCTGGTTAGGAATGTAGGTTTGTCTGAAACCAACCCTTCCCACATTACCGATCGGATTATTGCTTGTTACCTGCACGGGCTCCAGCACGGCTAGGTACCCGTAATCCATCACCTCGCCCTTTTGTAGGCTCCATACCTTATCATTGCCCTGTGTACCGTAGGAAAAACGCAGCTTACCAAAGTTCCAAAAATCGCGAATCTCATCGAAGAAACTTTCTTCGCTGAAGACCCATCCGGCGGAAAACGATCCGAACCAGTTCCAACGGACATCTGGATGGAAGCGTGAAGAACCGTCCCTACGGAAATTCCCTTCTATCAAGTATTTATTCTCAAAGTCATAATTGACCCGCCCGAAAAATGACATTAGTGCATTTTGTCTGCTCCCGCTGCTGTTTAACTGGTTATCTGTACCAATAGCGAGCGATGGCAGGTCAACCGGGAGATACGTTCTAGAAGCTCCAAAATCACTACCAACATTTTCCTCCAGGGAATACCCCAACAACGCTTTTATATTATGCCGTTCATTTATTGACTTCGAATAGTTAGCCGTTCCGATAAAGGTCTGGTAAGTAGCGGAATAATGGTCCATATCGATCCTATTAGGATTATTTGTTTGATAGATCAGCGCATTATCATCCGGACTATAGTACTTTATTGTCTTTTGAAGGGTGGTCCTTTTTGAATTGTATTTAACAAGTCCATATTGACCTTTCAGGTCCAAGCCTTTAAAGAGGTTTAATGTCGCGCTGATATTCGCCGTTATCTCCTGGGAAGTAAAGCTGTTTGTCCCCCCATCGGTGGCTACCGCTACGGGATTGGATTGACCTCCGTGATACCCCCAGCTGCCATTCGTGAAACGAACCGGTACTAAGGGCCGGATGCTTGTAGCGCCCGATAACGCACTCAATCCGTTGGCACTGCCATCGTATGAACGATCTACATAACCAAGGTTTCCGTCGATATTTAGACGATCTAAAACCTGCGTGTTCAGTCTTAAACGTGCATTATGCCTATGTGCTTTAAAATTATCGCCCACCACTAAACCACCTTCGTTTAAATAACCATAAGAAGCATAGTATTGCGTTTTATCACCTCCGCCATTTAGACTCAAGTTATGATTTTGCTGAGGCGCACTTCTCCGATAGGTCTCTTCGATCCAGTCCGTATTTGCAAAATAGTTTGGATCTGACCCATTTCTGGCTATCTCTATCTGCTGGTCTGTATAAGTTGGGTTTTGTCCTGCGTTGATGTTCGCTTCGTTCTGCAGCATCATGTAATCTGCAGAACCGACAAATTCAGGAAGCGCAGTAGGAGTCTGCCATCCAAGATAGCTGTTTAAGCTGATGTTCGTAACTCCGGAAGATCCCTTTTTTGTCGTCACCATTATGACACCATTTGCTCCCCGAACCCCGTAGATCGATGAAGAAGCGGCATCTTTCAGTACGGAAATGCTCTCTATATCATCAGGATTGAGGATGTTGAGATTTCCACCGGGTATACCGTCGATAACGATAAGCGGATTGGCATCGCCCCAAGTACCGACCCCGCGGATCCGGAACTGTGGAGACCGGTTACCGGGAGCAGTATTGCCGGTACTTCGAACCGTTAAGCCTGGAATCTGGCCTTGGAGCCCCTGACCAATGTTTGCAATAGGCCGATTCTCTAGCTCTTTACCTGAAATAGCGCTAACCGCTCCAGTCAGATTCGCTTTTCTCTGTGTACCATATCCGACAACAACGACTTCTTCAATGTCGCCAGATTTTGACTGCAAAGTAATATTTGCAGTTGCACGTCCCTTTGTTTCTACCTCCTTCGATACATAAGCGATATGCTCGAACACTAGAGTAGCTGCGCCTGGATCCAAAGCAATAGAAAAACTTCCATCGGCTGCAGTATTGGTCGTTTGTCCCCGTCTTCCTTTCAGAGACACGGTTACGCCCTCTACAGGACTTCCGTTTTCGTCGACCACCTGACCTTTAAAAATAGTCTGTAGTGGTTTCAGCACCGGAGATAAATACGTTTTGCTTTTTTTTACAACAATATAGTTGTCTACAATTTTATAGTCCAGGCCGTGCTGGCGCAAGATGATATCTAAACCTGTTTCAAGGTCTACAGAATTAAGATAGGCGTTCTCAAGGAACACTTCTCCAATCTCTGCCTTATCATACACAAATCGGTAAGGAACCTGTTTTTCAATTTTCGTAAACAAGGTGGTGAGGTTTGCTTTTGTGTCATTTAACGAAAAGCGCTGTCCAAAAGTTGACGCACTTACCGTAGTTAACGAAAGGATAAGAATTGCAACGGCAAATTTCATAATTCCTAAAAGTCGGCGAAGTTTATTTGGATGATGTCCATAAACTTTCAAATCAAAATGCATATTTTAGTTCGATTTTAGTTCTGTTAAATAAATAGTAAATGTCAGTAACTGTTTTTCTAATGGACGAGAGTCACTTGGCTCAGGAAGTGTTCCCGCACTTCCTGATTGCTAATCTCGCCTGTCTGATAGTTTGTTCTATACTTACATAGGCTTCTCATTTTTTACGTTAATAATCAATTCGTTATTTCTATAGGACCCGGCTAGTCCAAGGTAATCAAGCATGTCCAACATCTTCGACAGAGTGAGGTCTTTCCTAATCTGACCGTTAATCTGATGATGGGACACTCCACCTTTAACTTTTACTTGAATGTCATACCAGCGGGACAGCTCATCTGCCACCTGATATGCATTCGCATTTTGAAAGTTGAATATTCCCTGCTTCCACATAACGATCTGTTGTATATCTTTCCGGCTTGCTGTACGCAGACTCCCGTCTGCAGATATCGTGGTTAGTTCAGAAGGCCTCATATTGACTACAGCTTTTTCTGTCTTTAGTCTAATGCTTCCCTCAAGCAGACCGACTTCACCTTTATCTCGTTTATAGGTGTTCACGTTGAACTTTGTTCCCAAGACTTCTATTTCGCCAAGGGTACTTTTCACAATAAACCGCTGTTGTCTCCGTTTGGAAACTTCGAAATATACCTCACCCGTGATCTCTACAATGCGATCTGCCGTATTCATATTTAAATTGAACACTAACGAAGATGCTGCATTTAACCAAACTTTAGTTCCGTCGGGCAAAATAAAATTAACCGTGCCCCCTCGTGGCGTACTAATGGTATGCCGGCCGTGCATGGTTGAGCCTCCTAGACTTTGGTATTGCAGGTCACCCGTCAGCAAACGGACGATTTTAAAATTCGGACCAGTTGCTGTTCCGCCAACTTCTATAGAATCTAGCGCAAAATAATTCCCATCCTGGGTCTTTACAATCGCACGCTCGCCACCAGGCGATAAATCTTCCACTTCACCAATGCCCGCTACTACATTCTCCGAATCAGTTTTTAAATCAATATCGGGCCAGAAAATCCACGAGCCTAGACACAGGATGACCAAACAAGCAGCAACAGATATCCATCGTCTGTAAACGATCGGACGGCTTTTCGTTGATTTCTGAGGTCCCAATCTATTGTCTTTAAAAATGCGTTGTATTACTTCCTCGCGGGCTGTAGAATCGAGGGCTGATGACGCTACATAGGCTTCTTTGCTATCCGTATCAAGCATTTCGTTGAACAATCGGTTCTGCTCCCCCTCCGGAATCGAGTGAAATAGCCGATCTAGAACAACCTGTTCTTGATCACTAATAGTTTCGTGAATCTTTTTTGATAATAGCCGTATAAATAGTTCTTTGTCGTCCTGCATTTTGCTTAAAAGCTAGAGCTTTTCTTACAAGACAACTCCCAGATTAAAAAGGGGGTACTGGGAAAATAAAAAAACAAAAAATAATAGACACAATCGAATCTTTGTTACTGATTAGAAACTTCTTTATCGAGTCCGCAGCCAACTGGAGGTATTTTTTGACCGTGTCCCGGGAAATCTGCATCTCTTCTGCGATCTCCAAATATTTTTTCCGGTCATGTCTGCTAAGTTTATAAACACGTTGTTGTTGGGGAGGTAGGTTTTCTATAGCTTGATCCAACCAACTGTAGTACAACACTTCTTGGTTTTCTAATGGCGTACCCAACTTTTCCTCATTATTCAACAGGCAAAACTCTTTCTCCAGAACACTTCTACGTACGTTTTTCTTAAGCTGATTAAGCGAGAGGCGGCGGGCTATTGTGACTAGATAAGCTTCCATATTACGAATTTCTCCGACCTCTTCCCGAGATTGCCATAAAGCAAGAAAGGTATCATGGACGACTTCCATTGCTTGCTCTTGGCACCTAACAGTCCGACATACTTCAAAATTTATGCGGTCAAAAAACAAACCATAGAGACTTTTAAAGGCATTTTCATCGCCCATACGGAGAGACTCGTATAATTTGAACTGTTCTTTTTCGCTCATGAGATTGCATGTAATCTTTAGCCCATGCAAAGCTAATATAAGACTTTTTGAATCTACATCTTCCACTTGTTAATTTTATATTAACAATTAACATGAGCGTTCAATACGTTGATGAAAAAAAAATTAGAACAGAGAATCGATCCCTGAATATTCGTGTAAATAAAGCAGAACAAATGGTGTCAAACTAATGAGATACGAAATTCCATCGGTGTCAAACCCGTTTTTTTAATAAACAGCTTGTTTAAGTGTTGAGGTTCGGTAAAGCCAATTTTGTATGCTATCTCGGCGACAGAAAGTTCTGACTCGGCGAGCAACTTTTTGGTTACTTCTACAATCTTTTGTTCAATCTCCACCGCAGCCGATTTGTCGCCGGTAAATAGCATAACATCATTCAAATAGCGAGTCGTACAATTCAGGCGCGTTGCCATGTCTATCAAGCTCGGCACTTGTGAATTTCTCCGATCATTTAGATCAAACGCATGTTCAAGTAGCAACTTAAACTTTTCTCTAACGGATAATAAATAACGAGACTGCTCATTAAAGAAACGAGAATAGAATCTGCTTACATTAAATATCAACAACTCAAGAGAAGCAAACAGAATATCTTTTGTCTTATCATCAGCATTTCGTTCGCATTCCCGTTCGATGAGATTAAAAATCTGATTAATTGTCGTTTTCTCTTCGTTGGAGAGAGGTACAGCTTCTTTCGGGGAATAATCAATGAACCCGAAAGTCCTAAGTTTACCGACCAAATTGTAGCTCTTAAAATAACTAGGCGGGAACCCAAAGAACACTCCGGATTGCATAATAAAATCCAGGTTCAAAAAATTTCGGCGATGGAGAAACATAATGGAGCTGCTACGCGCTCCAGTCTCTCCGGTAAGCTCTCCCATCACAACAAAATAGTACCCCATGTGTACACGGGATTCGACCTCTTCGTGCAAATTTGACGCGCTGGAAAAGGAGCCAAATGCGATTTCATCCCTCTTATCACGTTTTCTTAGCATTTCAGCTTCTTCTTTTTCTTGCATATTTTTAAATATATACTTTTTCGATAGCAGGCACAAGTTAAAGACACCATCTCTTACAAATTCATGCGCCTTCCCCTCGAATACACCATCTCTTTCAAGGAACACCTGGCTGCAAAAAGAAATTTAATGCGAAACTTCGCTTTTTTACCTTTTTTTTAAGGATTTTGATAAGTAATGAAAACTCGTGCTTTAGTAACTTTAGGTTTAGTATTAAGTCATCATTTCATAAATAAACGATGTTGAAATTTCAAAAAAATATTGTTTCCGCCGCGGTAGCAGTAGTAGCCTTTTGGTTATGCGCATTTTCTGTAGCCCATGCTTGGGGCATGCTCAGCGGTGATCAGTCTCAACTTTTAGACTATCAGAATGTACTTTCGAAAGAACCAAAAGAAGCGCTTACCACTTTCGTAATGATGGGGTTCCGACTGGTGGGTCTTTTTCTCGGAATTGGAGCCCTATTAATATTAGCCTCTTTATTTTTACGGCGAGAGTTCAGGCAAATCCAAGATGCAGTTCTTCTAAAATGGGCACTCCTTTCGTTCGTTATTGCAGGAACAATTTATGGTGGTTTGATGCGCATTGTCAGTAACCAACAAGGGGCCGCACTGCTGTTTTTTTTCAGCATGCTACTGTATCTGGTACTATATAGTCTAGTAGGACAGCGTACAAAAACCAATGGTCTATTTAATTCCATCGTGCTATTGCCCTTGTATGCTATCCTTCTTTACACGATGGGTATGCCCGGCTGGGCTAAAATATTTGGAGGAGACCAAGTGATCAACCGGTATGTGAACATGTTCAGTCAGAGTTTTATCGCCGATCTGCCTGGTGGCACAGCTTTGATGATTTATATACTAGGTATACTGGAATTAGCCGTACCAGCCTTCCTGACCATTAGTTTAGCTAGTGGAGAATTTAAACTGTATGCCGACAAAATATGGTTCAACTATGCCCTGTTGCTCAGTATCTTTACGTTCGGAATGCTTTGTTTCGGGCTGGCCGTCCTACTCAATTTTGCGGGCTCCACCAATCTCGTGTTTTACCCAATCTTTACCCTACTGATATTGGTTAGCTTAAACAAAACAATCAAACGAAACAAAAGATACAGCGATGAAGCATGATCATTCGAAAATGAAACAGGTCCAACTCCTCCTGCTTATTTTATCATTCATAGCCGTGGGCCAAGCTTTCGGCCAACAAGATTCAACACTGATCGGTGCCGAATATGTGGACCACACTCCTTACAAAAACCGGGAGGTGCTACCTGATGTATTCGGTCAGCCGGATAGTACGCTTGAAAAAACATTTACCCTTGTTAAAGGCAATTTGTACCGCCATACCAACGGCACGCTGCCTGCCCTACACAGCGGCTTGGTTTTAGTTACCAAAGCAGGGGCTATTGTAATAGACCCGGCATTAACACAAGCGGCCATTTGGTTGAATGATGAAATAAAGAAACGGTTCAACGTGCCGGTTAAATATGTCATCCTTACCCATGCACATTATGACCATGCTGGAGGTTCCCAGGTCTTTCAGAAAGATGGAGCCAAGGTCATTGTACAGAAGAAAGGATTAGAACCCATCATTGGCGAGAAACTCCCGATAGCAATACCTGATATAGTTTTCGACGAACAGCTTATCATTAAATTAGGCGGTGAGACGGTGGTAGTAAAGCATATCGCCCCGAGTCATTCCAACAACATGTCAGTTGTACTTTTTCCGGAATATAAAGCCCTGCAATTGACGGATATCGGACAATCGAAAACCATGCCTTACAACGATTTTTTGGACTTCCATTATGACGGTTGGATAGAAACCTTAGACTGGGTCCTGAAACAAGATGTGGACCATATCGATGTTGGACATTATACAGCTGCTACGCTCGACGATATACGAGCGGAACGCGACTATCTCGTCGATCTACACCAACAGGTACTGGACCTCGTTAGGCAGGGACAGAGCTGGGATCAGTTGTATCGTAATATTAAGTTTTCCGACGAAGTGAAAAGCTGGTTTGGTTTCGAAACCATGAGCAAACTTAATGTCCTTGGCATGTACCGATGGGTAATCCATCATAGGCGAGGTCTGTGGTAATCACTTTTTTGCGCGCAACGTAAACAACAATTCGAGCTTTTTAAATTGTCCCGATGGTAAATACCAACATGTGCCATTAATGGACGGGAAGGCCTTCCCCACCCGGCCCTGACGATCCAAATCTACCGTTTTAATTTCAAACATTCATTCAACCAAAATCCTTCGGACGGAGATAAATAAACTCCGTCCCTTTTCTTGGAAATAACGATCGATTCTAACAACTAGCGTTTTGTCCAAATAAATCCACTTCAGATTTATGCACACGGGTTAACAGTAAGAAAAATGCCTACAAAGACGTAACTTTTGAAAGTAACAGGTAGAAATTTATCAGGACATTCTGTATTTTAGAGCAAAATATTTCTCGTATAAACAAGCGTTACCAAACTAATTATGATAAGCCGAATGCGGAACCAAAGCTTAAATGAGATCCCAGATATTGTACGTTAAATTAATGGTTTTTATGATATATTGGCATTTTATAGCATGAAAAATAGAGACGAAAAATTGCAGCGTATTATTGACTGGGCAGAAGACAATCGGGACATTAGAGCAGTATTGCTAACAAGTTCGCTTGTTAATCCCTTAGCCCCGACAGATGAATTTAGTGATTTGGATATTGAACTTGTTTTCGAGCAAAACGATACATATATCTCAGAAAATAATTGGACACAACATTTCGGCAATCCTATAGCAATGGTTGAAGAAGATGAAACCCATTTTGATTACAAGCACGCAATGAAAATGGTTTTGTACGACGATTATGTGAAGGTAGATTTCAAACTGTATAGCAAGAAAGAATTTTTAGAAGAAGTCCAACAACACGAATTGTGTGACGATTGGGATATTGGCTATAAAGTTTTGGTTGATAAAGATAGCATAACCCAAGACATGAAAAAGCCGACTTATCAAGCTTCTATTATCAAAATGCCAACGGAGCAGAAGTTTAGACAAGTTTTAAATGATTTTTGGTGGGATACAACGTATGTAGCAAAATGTCTCGTTAGGAAAGAACTGATATATGCAAAATTTATGTCGGAAAACAATATCCGAACCGCTTATTTGATCCCTCTAATTGAATGGTATATAGCCAGCCAGCACGAATGGAAAATAACAACAAATAAATTCGGAAGATTATTTAAAAAATACCTTACACCCACAATATGGAAGAAAGTGGAACAAACATTTTCTGGGAGTAATATGGAAGATAATTGGAATGCTTTGTTTGAAATGGCTGATTTGGCATCAGAAATAGGGCAACAATTGGCAGAAAAATTAGGGTACGAGTATCCTATAAAGTTAGAAACTGATATAAGAAAGTATTTGCGCTATTGTAAAGAAAACTATTTGAACAAACTATAAGATTAGAAAACTAGCGGATATATACAGGAAGGTGAAGCGTTTCTGAAGGAGGATGTAAATAATCCAAGTTATATGTATTCAATGTTTGAAAAGCGGGAAGGCTTCAAATCCTTAGAGATGAAAAACATAAAAATTGAGATCAAATGGGCTGTATTCTTCGCGATCATGACCCTTGTGTGGATGTTCCTGGAAAAGCTGAGCGGATTGCACGGAAAATATATAGACTATCACCTTTACCTTACCAACCTTTTTGTCTTCCCCGCAATCTGGTTTATGGTTCTGGCGCTAAAAGACAAAAAGAGGAATTTTTACAATGGAAGTATGACCTATAAACAGGGCCTGATCTCGGGAATCGTTCTTTCCCTGCTCCTTGCTGTTTTAAGCCCGCTTACGCAGTGGATCATTTCCTATGTCATCACCCCCGAATACTTTCCGAATGTGATCAAACGTTCGGTGGAACTGGAGTATTATAAAACGACTGCCGATGCACAAGCCCATTTTAATTACAAAAGCTACGCCGTCAGCTCTACCATTTTTTTCTTTGTATTCGGCGTAGTCACCACAGCCATGGTTATGCTATTTTTACGCACGAGGAAAAAGTAATCGATCTGGAATAATATATTATGAAAGCCGTCGGAAATACCGTTGAAGAAATCCTGGCAAATGTCCCGAAAGACCGGTCAGAAGCCTTTAGTAAACTGCACAATACCATAGTGCAAAACCTGCCCCAAGGGTTTATTGCCGCAATCAGTTACGGCGGTTTGGGGTATGTTGTCCCGCACAGCCTTTATCCCGCAGGCTACCATTGCAAGCCTGCCGAACCACTTCCCTTTGCCGGAATCGCTTCACAGAAGAACTCCCTCAACCTCTACCACATGGGGATATATTCCGATCCTGCACTATTGGAATGGTTCGTTTCGGAATATCCGAAACACAGCGGGCAGAAGCTGGATATGGGTAAAAGTTGTATCCGGTTTAAAAAACCGGAAGATATCCCGTTCGGGCTCATTGGCGAACTGATGAAAAAAATGAGCGTGGAACAGTGGATTTCATTATACGAGAGTAAACTGAAAAAATAATCTTTATATCCATCAAAAAATCAAAGACAATGGCAACAGTAAACACGTATTTAACCTTTAACGGAAATTGCGAAGAAGCATTCAATTTCTACAAATCGGTATTTGGCGGCGAATTCCCGTACGTTGGACGCTTCAGGGATATGCCGACAGACGGAGACAAAAATGTATCTGAAGAAGAAGGAAACAGGATCATGCACATTTCTTTACCCATCAGCAAAGAGACTATCCTTTTGGGTAGTGACACCGGCGGAGAGTGGGCATCCAATTATTCGGCAGGTAATAATTTCTCTATTTCCGTCAATTCAGAAAGCAGGGAGGAAGCCGACAAGTTATTCAACGGGCTTTCAGCCGGCGGACAGGTAACGATGCCCATGGCGGACACTTTTTGGGGCTCCTATTTCGGGATGCTGACCGATAAGTTCGGGATCAACTGGATGGTCAGTTTTGAAACGCAACAGCACGGATAATGAGTATTGACGCATTATTTAAGGATAAGGCCATTAAAGCCAAGTGGAAGGTTAAAAACCTTGGCCAGTGGTTATTGGACGGTTCGCTTCCGACGGATGAACTATTGGCTTTTGCTAACAGACAAAAACCTGCCGACAAAGCGACCTGCATCGAGGCCATAGAATTTGCCACCAAAAAGTCACCGGGCATTGCCGACGAGATCCTGTTGGAGTACGTCACCCAAACCTTGAAAGAGGATGAGCCAAGACTCAAATGGGAAAGCGCCAAAGTGATCGGAAACATTGCCGCACTTTTCCCGGGTGATCTGGAAAAATCAATCGCCAATCTCCTGCCCAATGCCGAAAACAATGGTACCGTAGTACGCTGGGCAACCGCTTACGCGTTAGCAGAAATTGTAAAATTAAAAACAGAAATCAATAAGAAACTATTGTCCGAGATTGAACTCCTTTGCGAAAGGGAAAGTGACAACGGAGTAAAGAAAAAATATCTGGACGCCCTGAAAAAAGTCAAAAAATAAAATAGCTGAAAAATGCAACATAGCCAGGTAGAAAAATCTATCTTTTCCAAAATGAACCCCCTTATTACTGCATTTTATGAATAAAAATATTATTCTTAATCGGCTGTGCTACAAAGTAAGTTCGGACAACGTACCGGTGATGTATATACACCAAGGCACCTCCTTGCGCACTTGTATTCACATTTTATAATATGACCGACAACGGGGCTTCTATGTCAAAAGGTGTCGCAATGAAAACGCCTGAATCTTCATAACTTGTAATTTTTAAAATCAGCATGTTAGAATATTTGCCCTTATACATTCCTATTATTTTTGGACTGACGACCGTCCTAACGCTGTTGTTGTTCTTTTGGACTATCACAAAATCAAACTTCCAACCAGTTAAGCAAAACTCGATTAAAATTTTAATCGGATTAATAGTATGGTTGATTATTCAAGCGGTTTCGACACTTCAGAATGTTTATAGCGCCCATGTTGACTTTTTTCCGCCAACTATTTTATTAATGGGGATATTACCTGCACTATTTACAATAGTAGGTTTGTTCGTAACACAAAAAGGACGGCAGTTTATCGACAGTTTTCCCTTAATAGACCTTACTTATCTAAATATAGTAAGAGTACCTGTGGAACTGGTATTGTTCTGGCTTTTTCTATACAAAGCAACACCTGAACTGATGACCTTTGAAGGACGGAACTTGGATATTATTGCAGGTATAACAGCACCAATAGTCGCATACTTTGGGTTGGTAAAAGGTAAGATTGACCGAAAGCTAATTTTGATCTGGAATATAATCTGTCTCGGGCTTTTGATAAACATTGTGCTAAATGCTTTTTTATCCGCGCCATCTCCGGTACAAAAATTTGCATTTGACCAACCGAATATCGCCATATTGCATTTCCCTTTTAGTTGGCTACCAACTTTTATTGTTCCTGTGATTGTGTTTGGGCATCTTACTTCAATTAGGCAATTATTGAAACATAGGAATTAAATGAGCCTTACAGTAAAACAAAATGAACCTCACAGAAAAGCAAACCAATTACAAAATTTCTAAATTTGTATGCTTACAAAGCCATCAGAATATGAATGTACAGCAAGAAGAAAAACACGACACCTTAAGCTATTCGGGCATATTCCTTTCGTGCTTCTCCGAATATGGCGCACACTGTGTACACTCCAAACCCGAACACGTATTGGTTTATATTTATTCGGGCGAACAGATAGTTATTGACAGGAATAAAAAGACCGTTCTAAAAGCTGGAGAATGTGCATTCATCAGGCGGGATAACCGTCTGCAAATGTTTAAGAACAGCAAAGGCGCAGATTTTTACAAAGGCATTTCGCTGACATTCCAACGGAATGTATTACGGGAATTTTACAGCAAGATGAATAAGGCACATATACCCAAAGATGTGCCTGTATCCGATAAAAAAGTATTCAAGCTAAAGCCAAGCCCTGCAATTGAGAGCGTGTTCCAGTCGCTAACGCCATATTTTGACAGCAATGTAAAGCCGACAGAGGGCGTAATACATTTAAAACTATTGGAAGGCATGTATGCTTTGCTCAACAGTTCGGAGGAATTTTATCCGATACTCTTTGATTTTGCCGACCCGTGGAAAATTGACCTGCTGGAGTTCCTGAACGAGAACTATATGCAGGAGCTTTCAATGGAACAGATCGCAGCTTTTACGGGGCGAAGTCTCGCAACATTCAAACGGGATTTTAAAAAGATAAGCAGCCTTACACCCCAAAAGTGGCTCATCAATAAACGTCTGGAAATGGCTTACATCCAACTCAAAGAAGAAAAGAAAAAGGTACAGGAAGTTTATACGGAAGTAGGTTTTAAAAACCTTTCCCACTTTTCGACTGCATTTAAAAAGCAATATGGCATACCACCTACGGAAATACATCAATAATGAATATCAGAAAAGTAATTTTAAAAGATATTGAACAACTTCAGCAAATAGGCCGGAAAACTTTTTCAGAAACATTTTCTTCGCGCAATACTAAAGAGAATATGGCCGCTTATTTAGCAGAGGGATTTTCCAAAGAAAAGCTGACGGAAGAACTGAACAATGAAAGTTCGGAGTTTTATTTTGCGCTATTTGATAACCACGTAATCGGCTATTTGAAAATCAATTTCGGGCAATCGCAAACAGAATTGCAGGACGACACAGCACTTGAAATTGAACGCATTTATGTTCTTAGGGAATTTCACGGTAAAAAAGTCGGACAAGTGCTTTATGAAAAGGCGATTGAAATTGCCAAACAGAAAAATGCCGACTATGTATGGTTAGGAGTTTGGGAAGAAAATTCAAGAGCAATCCGCTTTTACAAGAAAAATGGTTTTGTTGAATTTGACCAGCATATTTTCAAATTAGGCGATGACGAACAGACCGATATAATGATGAAGCTACAAATAAAACAGGGAATTCAGTAAGTTGAGATTGAGCCTTACGGAAAAGTAATTTGAGCCTTACAGCAAAACCGCTGTAAGGCTTTGTTTTTAACTTTGTATCGTAAAAAGTAAGGCAATGAAAACAACGACAGATATTTTTGAACGATTACGCAATGGGGAAAGCATACCGTTCAGCGACCCTCAATATTCCAGAATAGTACAGGCGTGTAACGATACAAAAAAAATGCTGCGTCAGTTGAACAACGCAGCCGAGCCCGGCGAAACAAGAACGATATTACGTCAAATTACAGGCAGCCGGATTGACGAAACCACGACTGTATTTACACCGCTACACATCAACTACGGTCGGCACACAAAAATTGGAAAAAATGTATTTATCAACTTCGATTGCGTATTGCTTGATTTGGGCGGTATCACGATTGAAGACCATGTACTGATCGCACCTAAGGTCAGCCTGCTATCAGAGGGACACCCCATAACGCCCGAAACTAGGGCAACGCTGACCACCGGGCATATTCATATCAAAAAGAATGCTTGGATTGGCGCAGGTGCTACCGTTATGCAGGGCGTAACTATTGGCGAAAATGCCATAGTAGCCGCAGGCGCGGTCGTTTCAAAGGATGTTCCCGATAACGTTGTCGTAGGCGGCATTCCGGCAAAAATCATTAAGTCAATTTAAAATAGAGAGATATGAAAAGATTATCAGTTTTAGCAGTAGTAAGCCTGATGCTTTTAGGGCAATCCTGCACACAGCATACAAACAATAGAAATTCAGAGAAAATGAACGATACAGTAAAAACAGAATATTATACGTTTGAGTTGAGCGACAAGGTAACCCGCGAGAAAGTGACTTTTAAAAACCGCTACGGCATTACACTATCCGGCGATTTATACATCCCGAAAAACCACGGTAATGAGCCTTTGGCGGCACTTGCCATCAGTGGACCGTTCGGAGCTGTGAAAGAACAATCATCGGGATTGTATGCCAACCAAATGGCAGAACGTGGATTTATTGCACTGGCATTCGACCCGTCCTATACGGGTGAGAGTGGCGGCGAACCGAGAAATATTGCTTCGTCTGACATTAATACAGAAGATTTCAGCGCCGCAGTAGATTTTCTTGGCATACAGAAAAATATAGACAGAAACAAAATCGGTATCATTGGTATCTGTGGGTTTGGAGGATTTGCACTGAATGCGACAGCTATTGACAAACGGGTAAAAGCGGTAGCTACTACAAGTATGTATGATATTCCACGTGCTTCGTCAAAAGGATATTACGATAAAGTAAGCTTGGAGGAACGTACAAAAACATTGGAGCAGATGAGCCAGCAACGTTGGAAGGATGCAGAAACAGGAACGCTTGCTTATGGAAACTGCCCAAATCCGGATACATTGAAAGGAGATGAACCGCAATTTGTAAAAGATTATTTTAATTATTACAAAACCAAGAGAGGCTTTCATACACGCTCTATCAATTCTAATGCAGCCTGGACTCTGACCAATGGTTTTTCATTAATGAATATGCCAATCTTATCTTACATCAAAGAAATTTCGCCAAGACCTATTTTACTTATTGCAGGGGAAAATGCACATTCCCGTTATTTCAGTGAAGACATTTACAAAATAGCTTCTGAACCAAAGGAATTAATGATTATCCCCAATGCGGTACACGTAGATTTGTATGACAAGGTTGATATTATTCCTTTCAGTAAGTTGGAAACATTCTTTAAAGACAATTTAAAATAGCAACAAGATGATAAAACATTCATTGTTACTATTTTTGGCCTTGACATCCATTTTTATAAGTGCGGCTTCGTCCTGTAATAAAGAAGATGATAATCCCAACATGGAAAATAATACGCCTATGACAAATGGTAAAATAAAAATAAAGGTAGGTTCACAAACCTTTACAGCTACATTATTGGTCAACAATTCCGCAAAGGCATTTCTAGAAATGCTGCCGTTAACCTTCAATATGGTGGAGTTAAATAATAAGGAGAAATACTATGACTTGTCCAGCAGCCTGCCAACCCAATCATCCAATCCCGGAACCATTACAAACGGGGATTTAATGCTGTACGGTTCAAAAACGTTGGTGCTGTTTTACAAAACCTTTTCTACATCGTACAGTTACACGAAATTAGGTGCTGTAGATGATGTAACAGGATGGGCATCGGCATTGGGCTCAAGCAATGTAATCGTTACTTTTGAGAGAGAATAATTATAAACATTGTTTGGCAATCAAGGAATAATAACTGAAAAAGATGGTATAGCTATCTTTTTCCTTTTATGGCAGATTGATTAAAAGATTGCCTAAATTCCAACGGAGAAACCGCTGTACGGTTTTTGAACAAACGATGAAAGGACTGTGAATGCTCAAATCCTAACTGATAAGCAATTTCAGATACGGACATTGACGTAGAGGATAAGAGCTCCTTTGCTTTTTCAATCAGCCTGTTCTGAATATGCTGCTGCGTGGTCTGCCCGGTTTGAACACGAAGCATATCGCTTAAATAGTTGGGACTTAAATGCAGTTCTCCCGCCACAAACTGGACGGTAGGAATGCCTTTTTCTGCCAGTCTTTCAGTTTTAAAATAGTCGTCCAGCAAGGCTTCTAACTTCGTGAGCAAATCGCTGTTGGCTTTCTTTCTGGTCAGGAATTGGCGGTTATAGAAACGGTCACAATACTTTAGCAGCAAATCCATATTGGATATGAGCAAATCCTGTGTAAAGCCATCTATATTGTCGGCTATCTCCCTGCCAATATTTTCTATGATGTGTAGGATGGCTTTCTCTTCTTTCTCAGAAAGGTGCAGTGCTTCATTGGCGACATAAGAGAAATACCCGTAGCCCTTGATTTCTGAAGCTAAGACATAACCGTGAAGAAAATCGGGATGTACCACCAAAACAAATCCCTTTACGCCGTTGAGCAATATATCGTCAAATTCCAATACCTGATGCGGGGCAATGAAATACATAATACCGCCGTCAAAATCATAGTATTGCTGACCGTACTTACATTTGCCGCCTGCACAATCTTTTTTTAAAGCGATCACATAAAAATCGGTGGTAATTGCACTTAAAATGGTTTCCGGTTCCAGTTTTACAGCATCGAAATTAAACACACTAATGAGGGGATTGGATGGTTTCGCCAATCCCAAAAACTGATGCAATGCACTTATCGACGAAACTTTTGCCGGAGCTTTCATTTGCTGGTTTTCAGATTTATACATCGCTAAATTATCGCTTTTATTTTTGTAATGAAAGCTGTTCTTTCTTAATCTGTCCTATACCTTCCCTGTACGTGGTTACCTCAAAATCAGGGAAACGCTTTCTGAATTTGTTATCGTCAAACACATTGTCGTGTTCGTATCTTGGCAACAGCTCTAGCAGTTCCTTTACCCTTTTATTAAATAATGAACCTATCTGAAAAAGGAACTTCGGCATAACAGCATATTTCAGTTCCCTGCCGTAAATACCAGAAGCCAGGGCAATAAATTCCTTGTAGGTAGGATGAATTTCATCAACAGGCAAATGCCAAGTTTGTCCGAAGGCATCGGGCGTATTACCGATTAAGGCGGTTGCCCTACTCGCATCGGGCGTCCAAATCAAACTTCGCTTTTGGCTATCGTTTAGCGGGACTTTCAGTTTTTTTCCCTCTTTGACATTATTAAAAACAAAGGTATTGGTAATGCTCTGCGTCTTACCGGGACCGTAAAACTCTGGCGCACGGCAAATTACGGCCTCCAGTCCGCCCGTCTGTATTTCTCTTAAAACCATTTCCGCCATTGCCTTTCTTACTTGACCTTTCCTGCCCACGGGAGCGAAAGGCGTTTGTTCGGTAAGTACCCGGTCATCCTGCGGATACATATAGGTGTTGTCAAAAAACACCAGCTTTGCACCATTGATTTTACAGGCATCAATCACGTTTTGCGTTATCAACGGAAACTGCTCTTCCCATAAATCCGAGCTTATCGGAAGTCCTAACGTGAAGTAAGCGATTTCACTGCCTTTGACCGCTTCTATTGCCTGCTCCCTGATAGATAGGTCTGCCGAAAACACGGTGTCGCTATCGTTCACTTTCTTCGCATTCCGACTTACAATCCTGATATCAGAGGTAAAATTTCTTTTCAGCTCCCTTGCCAGCTCTTCACCAATCTGCCCGTTGGCTCCTACTATCGTTTGCATCAATATTTATTTTGCGTTTGTCTTTCCAGTTCTTTCATTACCCTTTTTGCCGTTTGCTTTGAACTGAATGGGTTTTGCCCGGTAATGAGGTTCCCGTCCACCACAACTTTTGAGGTCATCGGGATAAAGGCTTTTTTGTAATCAGCCCCTCTTTCTTTTAGTCCGGCTTCAAGATTAAAGGGAACTTCTTTTTTCCTTCTGGCAAGGCTTTCCTCGAACCAACTAAAGCCTGTTAACTTTTTATCCTTCATGAGAAATTCGCCGTTTGATAGTTTCACGTTCAGCAAGCCACTAACACCATGGCAAATAGCGGCTACCATTTTACCGTTTTCATATTGGTTCCGGATGATGGTTTGCATCGTTTTATCATTAGGGAAATCATACATTGTACCGTGTCCGCCTGCGAGATATACTAAATCAAATGCCTCATTGGAAACTTCGAATAAGCTTTTACTGTATTTGAGCAATTCCAGAAAAGAGGTATCACTCCAATAAGATTTGGAAATTTTGTCCAGTGTTAGCGGCTTCAGGCTTTCGGGGTCTATTGGTATATTACCACCATTCGGACTACTAGTAGTAATGTCATAACCCTTTTCCTTTGCGGCATGATACAGATGTGTGAGTTCGCTCAGCCACAATCCTGTTTCTTTGCCACTTGTATAGCTATTAATATTAGTTACAATGATTAGTATTTTCAACATAGTCCTATTCCTATTTTTTTTCAATACAAATTTCCGAATGAAAGTTGATACAGATGTAACCATATCAAAGGAAGTTGTAACAAAATCTCCGTGTTGCTAATACTGTAATTAAGCCGTTCAGCCAAACACTGCCATAGAACGTCACAGGCTGCCACATTCTTAGGGCCACTCCATAGAGACCTTTTTAAATGCACGCCCTTGAACAGTCTTCAGTTTATGGCAAACAACATTACTCCTGTTCATTTTCGCACAAAAACCTGTCCGAAAATGAACACAGCCACTTACTAACACACATCTAATGTGCTGATATTAAATAATTTAATTAAATGGCGAAAAAATTGGTCATATCTCAACAAAAACGATTTAAGTAAAATTTCATCATTCAAGAGATTATGACAACCAATGACTTCAAAATATCTGTTCGTTGCGAATCTCACTAAACCTCTCTGAAATCCCAATTAACAGCATGGGTCATGGATAGGTTTAATAGGAAAAAACAAGAGTATGATCTGCTTGGAAACAATGGTTAAAAATAAATTAAGATCCTCACGCAAGCGCTTAAGAATTGTCGGATCCTAGGTCGTCTAATTAGATCCATAATCCAATAAATAAACCAAAATCTAGAAAGAAATGAATAGCATAATCTTTAAGAACAGTATAAGGCATTTATTCAGGAATAAGCTCTATACAATCTTGAACGTTTTAGGATTGAGTATTGGCATAAGTGCCTGTTGGGTGATATACAAATTTGTAAGCTATGAACTCAGTTTTGAGAATGGAATAGAAAACAAGGAACACACCTATAGGTTAATTAGTAAGTTTGGGGAAGACGGAGAATTCAATTTTTCCGGAGGGATATCCAGTCCTATCTATTTTTATATGAAAGAGGAGCTGGCTGGAATAGAGCGAGTTGTTCCAGTCTTTAGGAGATACACTAAAAGTGTCCGGGTACCCCTAGATGAACGGGACGAAGGCAAAAAAGAATATTTTGACCTGACCGATCAGGAAATTATAAAAACGGAACCTAATTATTTTGACATGGTTCCGTATGAATGGTTGGCCGGGGATAAAAATACGGCATTGGACAATCCCTTCAAAGTGGTGCTGACGGACACCAGAGCGAAACATTATTTTCCCAATACATCCTACGAAAATATGTTGGGCAGGACATTGGTATATGACGATACCATTCAGGTGGCAGTAACAGGAGTGATTAAAACGCTGGATTTTCCAACTGAATTTAAAGGACAGGAATTCTTGCAATTGGATAAATCCAAATATGATCTGAGCTTGGGAAACTGGACGAATACCAATAATTCCGATATGGTATATTTTCAGACAGACGACGCACAAGCGGCGAATTTATCTTTAGCGAATGTGCAACAGAAGGTGAACGATAATTGGAAGAAATTTAAGCAGGAAAATAAAATCAATTTTACCTATAACCGCCAGATAGAGAAATTACCTCTCCTAGAATCGCATTTTGCAACAGATGTCAAAGATTCGGGCATTGATAAGACCAGTAAGAAAGTAATCTATGGGCTTATAGGAACGGCTATTTTCTTATTGGTCCTTGCGTGCATCAATTACGTTAACCTGACGACCGCTCAACTGCCACAGCGCAATAAGGAAATTGGAATTCGCAAAACGCTGGGAAGTAAAGCTGCGCACCTGATTCTTCAAATGATGCTGGAAACTATGCTCGTAATAACTATGGCCATTGTCCTTTCGGGTGCGATATCACATTTTGCGATAAGCGCTTTAGAGGATTTCTTCAGCCGGGAAAGCATTCAGTTCCATAATCCAGTTAGCTTTGCTCTTTTCTTAGGAACTGTTCTGATATTTACTGTGCTACTGGCCGGCCTATACCCTTCTTGGATCATAACAAAGGTAAACGCAGTGAACATTTTCAGGAATAAGGGACAATTGCATGTGACGACAGAGAGGATCAACCTCAGAAAAGTACTGATCGTCTTTCAGTTTGTTGTGGCACAGGTATTCATTGTTTCTGCATTAATAATCGGGAAACAGATGAGTTTTACCATCCATAAAGACCTAGGATTCAACAAAGATGCTGTTATTACGACAGAAATCCCTTATAAATTAAGGAATTCTGAAAATTATAGTACGAAAAGAAAAACATTGATTGAAGAACTGAGGACGATTCCAGGCATTAAGAATGTCAGCTTAGGTGAAAAACCTATGGAGGATCAGGTGAGTTCATCTGTATTTAACCATATCACGCCAGGCGTCAATGAGCCCGAAATGCAGCGGATATTTTTAAAATCGGTAGACACGGCCTACCTAGAGCTATATGACCTAGAGCTGGTTGCCGGTCAAAATCTTTTACCTTCCGACACGGTAAGTTCTTTTGTGATCAATGAAAGTGCCGTTACCATGTTTGGGTTCAAATCTCCCGAAGATGCTATTGGAAAGATTATAGGTCAGGGAAAAAGGCGTTTCCCGATAATGGGGGTAATAAAGGACTTTCATATCACCAGTTTCTATACTGTCATAGAGCCGATGGCTTTGAGAAGCTATACCGCGAATGTCAACACTATCAATATTAAATTTGAGGCCAATAAGAGCGGGCAGATTCCTGAATTGATTGATCTGGTCAATAAGAAATGGAACCAATTCTTTCCTCAGGAGGAATTCAATTACACGTTTTATGACGATAGTATCGCAGAACTTTATATAAAAGAACAGCAGCTCCTAAAATTGACGAATATCAGTACCGCCATAGCAATTTTGATCAGTTGCTTAGGCTTGTTCGGATTGGCAACGATCATAGCCTACCAACGGAGTAAAGAGATCGGTATCCGTAAAGTACTGGGTGCTTCAATCTCGGGCATAGTCAGCTTACTATCCAAGGATTTCGTGAAAATGGTATTGATTGCCATCCTTATTGCCTCACCTATAGTTTGGTGGGGATGTAATAAATGGCTCGAAGATTTTGTTTATAAAATTGAGATCTCTTGGATTCCTTTTGGTTTTGGAGGCTTGATCGCTGTTACGGCAGCATTATTGACAGTGAGCTATCAGGCATTGAAAGCGGCAAAAGTCAATCCCGTTGAAAGTTTAAGGGATGAATAAACAATGTGATACGATCAAGATGATGATGCTGTAAATTGTGACATCGTTTCATTTTCACGGCCGAAGACAAACCCGTGTTTTTAGTACTTTGCATGGTCAAGTCCTCGGTTTGCCAAAATCTCCATGGCTTTCGGCGGAGAGTGTATCCGTTTCAGCATGCCCGGATTAAATTGTGCGGTTTCGCTTTGTACCTACATCGACAGGCTTTTTAAAACATCGGATGCGGGTTCGCCGAAATCTCGGGTACATTTTCGTGCACATCCCAGTGTTCGACTATTTTTCCTCCCTGCAGACGGAATATATCGATAGTAGATTTAAGAGACCCATCTTTGTTTCTATTTTTGATATGGATGAATACTAGGTCGCCCTCAGCCGCTATATGCTGTACATCCACCTTAATTTTCTCTGCGCCCTGAAACCACGTTGCCGCTGCCGCTTTAAATGCCTCTGCTCCATCAGCCACTTTCGGATTATGTTGAATATAGTTTTTGTCAATATACCGATCGACCGCCGATATGTCCCGATCTCCAAACATTTGTTGGTAAAAGTTCAAGACAACTTCCTTGTTTTTCTGCGCCTGTTCACGTTCCAAAAGATCGCTTTTCGTTGATGTTTCGCAGCTTGCTACTAACGTAAGAGCGAACATGCCGGCCAACATTTTCATCACGCCATTTATCATAAAATTACATATTTTAAGTAGAGCACCTAGCGATGCAACATGTCGTATTATTTCGTTTTAGGCGAAACGAATAGACCGGTTGTCCCCATGATCATCCTTCGGCTATCGTCCAATTAAGCCAGCTATGTCAAACATAACTGGCTTTTCACTAGCATTGGGGTTCAAACAAACTCCCATGAATAACTTCCCAAAGTTAATGCGCCATGGTGAATTTTAAGATATCAAAATCAATCCATTTGTTGCAAAATTCCACACTGGCATCAAACAAAAAGGTTCGGGGGTTTACCGTATCATATGCAAACGTGATATCGTTTCTTGATGTTCACAAAGTAGACAGCACCGTTCATTTTTGCGGGATAACAGGAGCTTATCCAATAAAAAAGGCACGTATTTATACTTTTTTAGTTATTGAAATCCATCCGATAATTGTGAAATTCTTGATTATCTCCACCCTTCAAAAAAAAAATGTCATAAATTAACAATCCAAATATACGTTTAGTGTTGAACATAAAAACAAGTATGTAAAATACTATACGCTGATTTGAATAAAGCGAATTTCCTGGATTATTCCATAATACGACTGCCTCGAAGAGATCGTGTCCTAATTATGAATAATAAAAGAAATATCTAAAATATGAAACAGATAGTATCACCCAATAATCAACCCAAACGGCATAACATAAGCGACATGGACTCGAGCCTGAAAATTCTGGAGGTTCTGTGTACTAAAACGGCGATGCGGCTCGGCATGATACGAAGAAAAAACGAAGGGATGTGGCACAACTGGTGTACTTATGATAGCTATAGAAATCACGTAAATATTGGGGAACTCGAAAACTACACGACGCTATTTTCGCACGTCCGCAAAGGCCTTGATCCCGTCTTCATAAAGGATATCGATCATTGCGAAAACTGCGAATGGAAACAAATATTGAGGGATTTTGGTTTAAAAAGTTATATATCCTACCCTATACTAGATGACAACCGTTCCATTATTGGACACTTAAGTTTTATGGATAAACAGCCCGTTCATTTTGACAAAAACAAACTGGAAGCTCTGTTACCAATTTTAGGTAGTCTGATTGCGATTGACTTTCGATCTGTAAGCAAAGTAAGACGGATCCAAAAACTACTGACAGATGAACGCGAACATGGCAAAAAAAGAGAAATAATATGGGCAACACTTGCGCATGATATCAAAAATCCATTATCTGCCATCAGGTTAGTATCACAATGCCTGCGTGATAAGATAGGCGACCACAAACTCAGCAACATGGCCAATACAATTTTAGAATCCTGCCAGCGTGTGAAAGAGACCGTCGACGATATACTTGATTTCAGTGCTATAAAATTTTCAGACGGACTTGTGGGCACTAGAGAACTAGTCGATATCCATCGTTTATTACAGCAGATCCTACGTGAGTACCATTCTCAAAGCGACCAATTAAAAATTGTGAAAATGGATGTCCCGTTTCCGATCATGTGCAATAAAAATAAAATGGGGCGAGCATTTGCCAACCTGATCAGCAATGCCTTAAGACATGGCAAACAAGGACGGGATATATGGATTGAATCGTGTATTCGGGATGACAATTTTATCTTTAGTGTCGAAAACGATACGGATCCAATTTCCGCTTCAGTCCTTGATCGTCTTTTCGTCCCGTTCGTTCGCGGAGCAAACAGTACCGGCATCGGTCTTGGGTTGTATATTACCCAGGAAATCGCAAAAATGCATGGAGGAAAAACTGAGACAAGTGTCCGAAAGGGAAAACTAGCTATCCGTATGGTTATCCCTGTCAAACAATCGCCGGCGGAAGACACCGAGCGTCGGGGCAACCATTGATTTACGCAACAAGATACCCTCTAGATGGAGTCATCCAAAAACGTATAATCCCCATTTGCAGTATGCTGTTTGCAACAAACAGCGTATAGTTTGAAGCTTCGCCCATACGAAAGTCGGCTTGCAGCTCATCCTTTTGGATTATACCAAGGTGTATGGTGACACAACGCGCATGAAAATTGACACAGCAGATGCGTTGTGCGACAAGCAGCTCATGTTCGTTCACCAACAGCATGTGTTCGTCGACTATGCACACCTATATGGTCACACAACACGGATACATGTTCTTAGCACATAATCTGTTTAACACCGAACGTGCACACATTGCCGACAAAGCAATATGCAACGGTTCAGACAGCATACTGCGAGGTTTAAACAGGATGCTGTTTTTCCTACTGAAATCGTGCAAAGCCACGCTGTGAAATCTGTTTTTTCGTTGATTTTCTTCCTGTACGGGCAGCGAACCGTCTCTAGAACACCTATGGTGTTCAAACAGCCGCCGTGGTTTTTACGGCTTTCTTTTTACATTTCGTTTGTTCGTCGCATTGCCCACCTTACGCCCATCTATGCCTTCTTGTTTGCTTCCCAGATACCGCTTATCGAGCAACATATGGAGTAACCGATCAAGCAGGGCGACTACAAAAAAAATATTAAGCGATGATGATCTCTATATCTTGCGCTTTAAAATCCTCCTGATATCTCATATCGATGTCACTATCGGTTACAATGTAATGAATGAGAGAAAGCGCGCCCAGACTGGCAAACGATGTTCTGCCAAATTTATCGGAATCCGCTACCACGTATGTCGTCTCCGCTGCATCGATCATGGCTTTCTTTACGACGAGATCACTTAAACTCGGATAAGTTAAACCTGATCGTAAAGATAAACCGGCTGTCGCTAAAAAGAGCTTTTGTACATTGATTCCCACGAAAAAATCGGCAGCCTTTTGTCCCGTTAAGGACAAAGTAGGTGGTTTAAACTCCCCTCCGGTCATGATGACATCTATCCCCGACTCCGCACCGAGCATCAACGCGATATTTAACGCATTGGTAATTACGGTAAGGCTTTTTCGACCAATTAATTTTTTTGCAATTTCCGTTGTGGTAGAACCTGAGTCAAGAATAATCGTATCTCCTTCATCAATCAGTTCCGCGCACTTACGCGCGATCAATTCTTTCTTTTCCAGATTGTCTTGGTTAGAAATGGTAATCGATTGTACTTGATCTTTAATATTTTTGAGGAAAGCACCACCGTGTGATTTGGTGATCATATCGTCCCGTTCCAATTTGTCCAAATCCTGCCGTATAGTAACTTCGGTTACCTTGAAGATCTTTGCCAGATCGATGACCTTGGCGGAACCATCCTCTTTCAATAACTCCAAAATTTTTTCCCGACGTTGGTGCGCTAGCATAGAAACAGATTTCGTTTAGGATACAAACATATAAATTTTTTGCTTTATTTTCAATTTAAGTAAATATCATAAAAAATAAAAAACAAAACTCCTTTCGAATATTTTTTATTTTTTTCTTTTTTTTATTTTTATTTATGATTTTGGTTTCTATATTTGAAATAGAGATTGGCTACCACATGAATATCCATGGCGTTCCAAAAATAAACCAGACGGGTATACCGTGAGCGCATACATATACTGCCAAAATAAAAATACAAAAAGAGAGATAATAATAACCAAGTAAACTTTAAACAAATCCGAATGGCGAACAACACGAGTATCGGCGTAATCATTGGTAATCGAGACTTCTTTCCAGACAGTTTAGTAGCGGCATGCCGCACAGAGGTGCTATCCACATTGGAAGAACATGGGATCAATGCCATATTGCTGGATACGGATAAAACCAAGATGGGCGGTGTAGAATCCTTCAGGGATGCTTCCATTTGTGCGCAACTTTTTAAACAACACCAAGATACCATCGCAGGCGTTATCGTTATATTACCCAACTTTGGCGACGAACGAGGTATTGCCGAAACGCTAAAACTGGCTAACCTTGATGTCCCAGTGCTTGTACAGGCTTATCCAGATGACCTGGATAAGCTAGACGTCGCGAGAAGGCGTGACGCCTGGTGTGGTAAAATATCGGTTTGCAACAACCTATACCAATATGGAATCAAGTATTCGCTTACCTCAAAGCACGTGGTACACCCAAAGGATCCTAGCTTTTCGACAGATTTAAAACAGTTCATCGGTGTATGTCGTGTGGTAAAAGGTTTACGGAATATGCGTATTGGCGCTATCGGTGCGCGTCCAGGGGGATTCAACACTGTACGGTACAGTGAAAAAATTCTGCAGAGACACGGAATAACGGTGGTGACAACAGATTTATCTGAAATCTTAGGTCAAGCAAACAGGCTACATCACACCGACCCAATTGTCAAAGACCGCTTGGAACAAATCAGATCCTATGCTCCTACAGGCTTAACACCAGACGAAGCCCTTTATCAAATCGCAAAGCTAGATGTTGTACTTAATCAGTTTATGGACGAACACGTACTGGATGCAACGGCGATACAATGTTGGACATCGTTGCAGAAAAATTATGGCTGCAATGTCTGTACCAGCATGAGTATAATGAGTGAAAATATGCTTCCGAGTGCATGTGAAGTAGATGTTACAGGTACCTTGACGATGTATGCCATGCAGCTAGCTTCGGGAAGTCCCAGCGCTTTAGTAGATTGGAACAATAACTACGCACAGGATGACGAAAAATGTGTGTTGTTTCACTGTGGCAATTGGGCTAAATCTTTCCTACCCGATATCGAAATAAGCAATGCTCCTATTCTTGGCACTTCAGTGGGCGTTGAAAATACATATGGCGCGCTTTCTGGCCGAACTCCTGCCATGCCACTCACATATGGACGTATTAGTACCGATGATGTTCGAGGTGTGATAAAAGCATACGTTGGCGAAGGAGAATTGACGAACGACACCCTGGATACTTTCGGAAACAGGGCAGTCGCACAGATCAACGATCTACAGGGGCTGATGCACTATGTCTGTCGCAATGGATTTGAACACCATGTGGTAATGAATGCATCCAATACAGCTGGTATCCTGAAGGAGGCTTTCGGAAATTATTTGGGCTGGGAAATATACGAACACGGAAAAAAAATATAAAATGAATATCAGCGAGTTAGAAAAAAAGTCAGTAGCATACCGTAAGCGCATTATCGAATACATTTATGGCGCTAAAGCAGGTCACACCGGAGGTAGCCTGTCCTGCATAGATATATTGAATGTTCTGTATAACGACGTTTTACATGTTACACCGGATTCGTTCGACGCGCCAAACCGAGATCGTTATATCCAAAGCAAAGGGCACTGCGTCGAAGCGCTGTATGCCGTGCTTGCCGACAAGGGTTTCTTTCCGAGCAGTGATCTGGACAACCTGTGTTCGTACAAGTCGCATTACATTGGACATCCGACACGAAAAATCCATGGGGTCGAACAAAATACGGGAGCATTGGGACATGGATTGCCCATTAGTGCGGGAATAGCCCTGTCTGGCAAAATGGATAACAGATCCTACCGAGTGTTTACCCTATTGGGCGATGGAGAGCTTTCGGAAGGTTCCAACTGGGAAGCTGCTCTAACCGCCGCGCACTACAACTTAGATAATCTGTGTGCGATTATCGATTCAAATAAATTACAGATATCAGGAACGACGGCCGAGGTGTGTAACACCGAACCTATCGACGCCAAATTCGAAAGCTTCGGATGGGCTGTCCGGCATGTGAACGGCAACGATGTTGGGGCTTTACAAGCCATCTTTCGATCATTGCCTTTCGAAAAAGAAAAGCCCAGCCTAATCATCGCGCATACGACCAAGGGCAAAGGAATCAGTTTTATGGAAAATCAATTAAAATGGCATCATGGAGTGCCTTCTGAAACAGAATATGTTCAGGCCATGAACGAACTCTCGCTCCTTGAAAAATCATTGTAACACCTAATAAGTAAAAAAAATTGGAAACAGTAATGGAAACCTCGACAAATCCTGGACGCGCAAATCTCGAAGTCTTTTCCCAAACACTACAACAAATGGCCCGCCTAGACAAAGATCTCCTTGTAGTTACAAGCGACTCGCGAGGTTCTGGTAAACTCGTACCGTTTGGGCAGGAATACCCGAGACAAATCGTTGAAATTGGCATTGCAGAACAGAATCTAGTAGGAGTTGCAGCAGGCCTAGCTTCTACAGGGAAGAAAGTATTTGCCGTATCCCCAGCTTGCTTCTTAACCGCTCGGGCTCTCGAACAAATTAAGAACGACGTCGCCTATTCGGACAATCCAGTGAAACTTATTGGAATCAGCGCAGGTGTAAGTTATGGCGCGCTGGGATCAACGCATCACAGCTTACATGACTTCGCCGCCCTGCGGGCCATCCATAACATTACGATTGTTGCTCCTGCAGATAACTATGAGACCGAGATGGCGATTCGATTGGCACAACAGGCCGAAAAACCCTTTTATATCCGATTTGGAAAAAAACCAATGCCAAATCTCCCAAACAACGAACACTTTGCCTTCGGAAAAGGTCGTACCCTTTGTTTTGGTGAAGATATCGTTTTTATTGCAACTGGAGAGGCTGTTAATCCGGCCTACGAAGCCGCAAAACTACTTAAACACGCTAATATCCAGGCCACGGTAGTTAGTATGCATACCATAAAACCATTGGACACGGAGCTCATCCGCGAAGTGGCCGCCTTGGGCGCCCCTATTATTACCGTCGAAGAACACAGCATATATGGAGGCTTGGGAGAAGCATGTGCTGCTTTTCTTTTGGAACATGGCTACCGCAACAAATTCAAGATCGTAGGTATCCCCGACGAATATACCGTGACAGGCTCCCAACAGGAAATTATGGATCACTATGGAATATCCCCAGAAGGCCTCCATTCTGCCGCTAAGAAACTACTGGATAAATCCGAAAGTCAATAGACTTTTGACCGCTTATAAACAATAACCAAAAACGATAAATATGAGGATGATCACATTCATTCTTTTGTGTATGACACTATGTCTGCAGGCTTGCAAACAGTCGGCAGACAGAAAAGAATCGAAGCAAATTGCCATTATAGTATCTACGTTAAATAATCCATGGTTCGTTGTACTTGCGGAAAGTGCCGCAAAGAAAGCCAACGAAATGGGCTATGAGGCGCGAATATTTGATTCACAAAACAACACGGCTCTGGAGGCTGATCATTTCGAAAATGCGATAGCTTCTCAATTTGACGCTATCCTGTTCAATTGCACCGATGCCGATGGTTCTATTGGGAATGTTGAAAAAGCGAAAGCTGCAGGCATCCCCGTTTTCTGTATGGACAGAGAGGTCAACTCCGTAGACGCCCCCACCACACAGATCCTTTCCGACAGTTACTCGGGATGCATTTCCATAGGCAAATATTTCGTTCAGCAACTCAACAAGAAAGGCAAATATGTGGAATTGCTCGGACTTGTTGGGGATAACAACACGTGGAACCGTTCGAAGGGTTTCCATAGCGTGGTGGACAACTATCCCGATTTAGTTATGGTCGCGCAGCAAAGCGGAGATTTTGATCGCAATAAAGCCATGGAGGTTCTGGAATCCATCCTACAAGCCCATCCAGATATCGATGCCGTATTCTGCGGCAACGATGCGATGGCTATGGGCGCCTATCAAGCCCTATTCGTGGCGGGCAAAGCGGACAAAGTAAAGGTTTTTGGTTTTGATGGCTCTGCGGATGTTCTAACTGCAATTAAAGAAAACAAGATTGCGGCCACGGGGATGCAACATCCTGTTCTTATGGCAGAGACTGCTGTGCAATATGCCGGTGAGTATTTCAAGGGTAAGACGGAATTCCCGAAGAAAGTCCCTGTGTCTGTCGAATTGGTAACCAAAGCTAATGTGAACAACTACCTTTAGTAGCATGAAAAAAAAATCAATGTTGTGGATTATAGCAGTACTGTTGGCTTTTGTTGTCATCAAACAGTCCTTCTATATCAAAAAGCTTGATGAGCTTCAAGCGTCCTTAACCCTATCTTCATTTGATGCCGCGACTTACGTCGATACGCTGTGGCAAGAAAAGCTTCCAAAAGCACTTGCTACAGCCGTACCCCTTCAAGTCATATTGAATGGATTAAACCAGAATCCAAGCCAGACTATTGAAAAATATTCTAAGGGTATGGGGATAGGATATATACGGTATTTTTTGGTAAAAGGAACGGCCGCAATAGTAAGCAACAAGACGGATGCAACTCTTTTACAATTGGAGGGTGATCAATCCGCGTCACACTTACTATTGCAAACGGAATATATCTATGGAAACGCCGCTAGAGATGCGAGCGGATTGGTCGATATGACCACCTTTAAAAACACCAATGAACTCAATTTAGTTTCCCAGGAAATCAATAACCGTATCCGAGAAAAAGTGCTCCAACCATACAAAGCCCATCAAGATCGTGCAGAAAAGGTCGAATTTGTTGCGGCTATCGAAATAAACAGTAAGTTTCCGAGCACCGATCCTATCGAAATGATTCCACTAAACCTCCAAATCGTGGACAAATAGGTGTACTATGCTACAGATAAAAAACATAACAAAGAGGTTCCCGGGTGTTGTGGCTCTTCAGGATATCAGTCTTGAAATTAAACAAGGCGAAGTATTGGCCGTAATCGGTGAAAACGGTGCTGGCAAATCCACGCTTATGAAAATACTTTCGGGGGTCTACAGCGAATACGAAGGTGAAATCAAGATCGACCAAGACGTCGTTCGTTTCGCTAGTCCGCGAGAAGCCGAGGAAGCTGGAATAGCCATTATTCACCAAGAACTCAATCTCATCCCTTCCCTCAGTATTACCGAAAACATCTTTTTGGGTCGGGAGCTGTTAACGAGCTGGGGCAGCCTTGATAAAAAAAGAATGCGTCGTGAAACGGCTGGTCTATTGGCGAAATTACGGCTAATGGTAGATCCCGATATGCCGATTCAAGATCTTAAGGTGGGGCAACAACAAGTCGTTGAAATGGCAAAGGCGTTACTGGTCGAATCAAAAATAATTATCATGGACGAACCGACCTCAGCCATAAGCGACAATGAAGTCAAAGTACTTTTCGATATTATTCAAGATCTACGAAACGAAGGTAAAGCAATCATCTATATCTCGCATAAATTAGAGGAGCTGTTTCACATTGCCGATAGCTATGTGGTGCTTCGCGACGGCCGAATGATTGAACACGGCAAAATGGCCGGTATGCAAACAGATGACGTGATTCAAAAAATGGTGGGCCGAAAGATAACACTTGTGAATCGAGGAAGCAACTGCCTGCAAGAGCGGATATTGCTTCAAGTAAAAAACCTTTATCTCAAACGAACTGATAAAGTTGACAGTGTTCTGTTAGACAATATCAATTTATGCCTGTATAGTGGTGAAATATTGGGCATATTTGGACTCATGGGAGCAGGACGAACCGAGCTCATGGAGACATTATTCGGACAGCATCCACGTCATACATCCGGCGAAATCTATGTAAACGACATCCGGCGGAAAATTCGGTCGGCGGCCGATGCCACGCGCTCGGGAATTGCCCTTGTGCCGGAAGACCGTAAAAAAGACGGCTTAATACTGGGGCTCGACGTTAAAAAGAACATTGAGTTAACGACACTTAAAGATTTAGAATCCGCGATTGGTCTTTTAGACATGAACAAGGAACAAGATCTAGCTGATCTTTATATTACGAACCTTCGCATAAAAACATCATCTTGCAGTCAGCTGGCCGGAAACCTCAGCGGCGGTAATCAGCAGAAGATCGTCTTGGCCAAGTGGCTAGCAACCCACCCTACGATTTTGCTACTTGATGAACCAACGCGGGGCATAGACATACATGCTAAAAACGAAATATACAAACTCATGATTTCACTGGCTGAAAAAGGCATTGGCATTATCATGGTTTCCTCTGAACTTCCCGAGATACTTGCTGTATCAGACCGCATCTTGGTAATGGCTGAAGGTAAGATAACTGCCGAATTACGAACAAACGAAGTAAACGAGGCCGATATACTGAAAGCGGCTATTCCTAAAACCTAACATTTAACAGCCCCATGGACCTTCAGAATTATAAACCATACCTCGTCAAATTTCAATCACTTATTGCCCTGATACTGTTGTGTATCGGAATTAGTTTATTGTCCGACAGATTTCTAACCATGGAAAATGGATGGAATGTGATGCGGCAAATTTCCGTGAACATCTGTATTTCCGTAGGCATAACCCTGGTGGTAATCACCGCGGGAATCGATCTTTCTGTAGGATCCATTCTAGCGCTGAGCGGAGCCGTTGCAGCCGGTCTGATTAAAGACGGGATAGCGCTAGAATCCGCTAACCTATACATCGGATTTACTGTTACGGGAGCGGTACTCGGTGCTCTAGTAACCGGAACCGTACTTGGCACATTTAACGGTTGGGTAATCACACGGTTTAAGGTTCCCCCTTTTGTCGCCACCTTAGCGATGCTTACTATTGCTCGAGGACTGACATTGTTGTATACTAAGGGGTTCCCCATATCCGGACTCGGGGATAATTTCGCATACCTCGGCACGGGCTGGCTATTCGGCATACCCGTCCCCGTTTGGATAGCTGGATGTGTGGTCCTTTTTGCGATTGTCGTGATGACCAAAACACGCCTAGGACGATATATCTATGCTATTGGTGGCAACGAAAGTGCTGCTCGCCTTTCCGGTATTAATATTACCAAAGTCAAAATCATAGTCTATGGTTTTGCAGGCTTACTCGCTGGCGTAGGTGGTGTACTGGTGACATCCCGATTGAATAGCGCTCAACCGAATGCAGGCATAAATTACGAATTGGATGCCATTGCTGCTGTCGTCATCGGAGGCACGTCGTTATCAGGCGGAAGAGGAAAGATAATGGGAACGGTCCTAGGAGCTATCATCATCGGTGTTTTAAACAACGGTCTTGTCCTTTTAAATGTTTCTCCGTTTTGGCAGCAGGTCGTAAAAGGAGCTGTTATTCTCCTCGCCGTCATTATCGACAAATCAAACGCAAAAAACCGTTAACCATGTCAAAGTTCATTCTCGCAATAGATCAAGGCACAAGCGGGACAAAGGCCTTAATTTTCAACGAACAAGGTCGTTCTGTGGCCCGAGGTTCCGTGCCGTTGAAGACCATCTATCTAGCAGGCGGTTTTGTTGAACAAGACCCCGAGGATATCTACCAAAATGTACGTTCTGCGGTCAGGGACTGCATAAAGGAGTTCACGTCAAAAGGTCACCAATCCTCGGATATCATCACCTGTGGGATTTCCAACCAACGAGAGACTTTCGTACTCTGGGACGGTACCGGATCGCCCTTGCTTAACGCCATCGTTTGGCAATGCAAACGTTCGACACATATCTGCAAAACGTGGATAGAGCATGGATACGACGCCGTCATCCGTGAGAAGACGGGGTTATTGGCGGATCCTTACTTTTCAGCTTCAAAAATTGTGTGGGTTTCAGAAAATCACGAACATGTGCGCGCTGCCCTGAACAAAAACAGCACGTTTTTCGGTACGGTTGACACCTGGTTATTATATAGACTGTCGGGTAGACAAGCCTATAAAACAGATCATACAAATGCTTCGCGGACGATGCTTATGAATCTAGAAACATTGGCATGGGATCAAGATATCCTTCGCGATCTGGACCTAACAAAGTTACAACTACCGATCATACAACCGTCTTCTTCACACTTCGGCTACACCGATTTCGAAGGGATACTGCCTGCCGCTATTCCTATTGACGCAATGATCGGGGATTCTCATGCGGCCGCTTTCGGCGAAGGCTGCTTCGATCACGGCACTGCAAAAGTAACATTAGGTACAGGTTGTTCTATCCTCATGAATGTCGGGTCACGTATGCAGCCATCGAAGACTGGGCTGGTATCGACTATCTGTTACAGCATGGGCGATCACATTAGCTACGCACAGGAAGGTGTAATTGTATCGTGCGGAGCTACACTTGAATGGTTCAAAAATGAATTGGGTATTTTAAATAGCACTCACGAAGCAGAACAGATGGCCCTGACGGTGAACGACAGTCAAGGCGTCTTTGTCATTCCAGCCTTTAGCGGCTTAGGCGCACCCTATTGGGATATGCATAGGCGTGCCGAAATAAAAGGCCTTTCGTTCTCTTCGAATAAAAATCATATCGTACGCGCAGCCTTAGAGTCGATACCATTCCAGATAAATGACGTCCTTCAAACGATGGAAACAGATACTGGAATCTCCCTGAACGAAATACGAGTTAACGGCGGAATAACGGCGAATGGTTTTGTTATGCAATGTTTAGCAAATCTGGTCACCCCAATTGTCATGCACGCGGATCAACCCGATATTTCTGCCCTCGGTGCCGCGTATTTGGCAGGCTTGCAACGTGGAATCTGGAAGTCTGTGGACGACATTCGCCCCTACTTCCAGCACAAAACGGTTGGCCTGGGCCAAGATAAGAACGTGAAAGAGCTATATCAGCAGTGGAAAACACATATGATGCCTTAAATAACCCACTCTGTATAACCTGATTTTATGATTATGAAAAAACAACCGTATCTCAAATTCTATGATGATCCTACGAAACAGATGCGCATGCGCATTATTGGGTTTCTGTTTGCCATCATGTCCTTAAATTTGCTGTTTGCCGCCCGTGCACAAGATAAGATCGAGGTTTGGGGTCGGTATGAAGTCACTTTCGAAACGAAAACATCCAACAATCCCTTCAACGTAGAAGTAGAAGCCACGTTCACCAACGGCGATACCTCAATGACCGTACAGGGATTTTATGACGGGGATGACGTTTACCGGATTCGCTTTATGCCCATTCGCACAGGTCGGTGGAGCTATGTAACCAAAAGTAAGGAGAAGCCGTTACATAATAAACGTGGATCGTTTTATTGCACCGAGGCTACGGGGCAAAACCGCGGAATGGTACACGTTGCAAACACCTATCAATTCCGCTATTCGAATGGCACGCACTATTATCCATTTGGTACGACGGCCTACGCCTGGACGCATATGAGCGATGATATGGAAAACAGAACCTTGGCCAGCTTAAAGAACGCCGGATTTAACAAAGTTCGCATGTGCGTTTTTCCAAAAAGTTATGATCTTGTGAAGGAAATACCTCCGCGCTATCCGTTCGAAATAAAACGTCAATCCACCAATAACAAAGGCAACACCAACATTGAATGGGATTATAGTAAATTTAACCCCGCATTTTTCCAGCACCTGGAAAAGCGAATTGCGCAACTCGACGAACTCGGTATTGAAGCTGATCTGATTCTCTTTCACCCGTATGACAAAGGCCGATGGGGCTTTGACGCACTGCCACGAGACGTGGATACGCGGTACCTGAAATACATCATGGCGAGGCTTTCGTCTTACAAGAATGTGTGGTGGTCGCTTGCAAACGAATGGAATTACCTCAAAGCAAAGTCGGTTGATGACTGGATGCACATCGCGCAAACGGTAAACGCCAACGATCCCTACAACCACCTACACTCTATTCATGGGGCAACAGCTACTTATTTTGACTATTGGAGACCCGAATTCAGCCACGTAAGCATTCAGGACGAGACACCCGTGCTCTCTACAGGTCCGGCAGCTATGCTTAGGCAAATTTATGGTAAACCGATCATCTGTGACGAAGTAGGCTACGAAGGCAATTTAAAATTTCGCTGGGGGCGGTACAGCCCGCAAACCATGACCAGACTTGTTCTGAATGGTGTTATGGCTGGAATCTACGTAACCCATGGAGATACGTATTTGTACACGGATGCTCGGGACACGGTATTTTGGGCGAAGGGTGGTAAATTTAGAGGGACAAGCTGGAAAAATATCGCATTTATCCGACAAGTGGTCGAAGCATGTCCCAACCCGCTCCAGATGGCCGATATATCGCGAGATTTTGAAACCAGTACCGCTGGTAAAGGCTACTACTTCGTGTACCCGGATGATTCAAGCTCAGAACGCTGGTCATTCAACTTACCTGCGAAAAATGCGACGTATGAAAAGCTGGCACCTGGAACACGATTTAAAGTGGACATCATCGATTTTGAATCCATGACCATTACACCGCTCCCGGAGGTCTTTGAAACCGGGCCCGAAAGAGACTACAGGCTGTATGATAAAGACCTCAAATCCGTTCGCATGCCGGGCAAACCCCTCATTGCTTTACGGGTGGTAGAAATCTGACGTGTTGATGGAAAAAGCCACAAGTACTCTACCTGCTGGCTTTTCATATTATGCATTCGCCCTGTTGAGATACGGTCAACGCACAGACCACGTAAGCCCCTAGTTAAGTGCAGGCGTCGTAACCGTTGATGGGCAGACATCTCTGATGGTTCTTCGGCATGTTTAGCTAATGAAACTTAAAGTAAAGGCGATTGGTCATATTCGGAGTGGCACTAAATGACTTAAAAGAGTGCCTACTCGACTGTGGCCCCATTTCCCCGGCTTCATGAAATTTTGTCCCTACGGCGGGGATCGCATCCATAAAAGAAAGGTTGCCATTGGGATATTGGGGGAACGTATAATTGCGCATACTATCGTAATGTTTCGGCTTGGTAGGTGTAAGGAGGTGAAGGGTCATGTCTTCGGAGCCTGCGTAGATAGTGAAGGGCGCGGGCGTGTGCATTTCTACTCCATAAAATAGCGAATAGTATCCTTTAAATTCGGGATAATCCCACACCTCACCAGTTATTGCATCATTATACTTCTTTTCCCAGATATCTAAAGCTCCTCCTTTCATTCGGTTATTATATACCCGATAAGGCCCGTTCGCAAAGAGCGTCGCTCCTTCAACCAGCTCTTCGGGAAAGTTAAAGGTAATACCCGCCATTTCCATCCGTTCACGGGGACGATAGTCATAGTCTAACTGAAGAATACCTGCCTGATCTACAGTCCACGAAAAATCATAGGCACGTCCACCTTTTTCATAATCGTATCGCACATGGATACGGATTGCCGTGTCAAGGCGCATCAGTCGTACTTCTTGACAAACCATCTTTTCATCGGTAATCAATATTGGGCCATCCGACAGGGGAATGTTGCCTTGTTCCGTTCGGACACCATTTAATAGCCCCGTCAATTTATCTACAACGACATTTACTCCGTTGCTCTGTACAGTATAGGTAGAGTCGTTTTCCGATACGTCGATTTTCGTATTAGCTTTTTCAGCTTTTTTTAGAACACGGGTGGCAAAGGCCTCCGGTGAGTTTACTTCAAAACTCCATGTGAACAGCTCGTTTCCGTTCGGGTCTTTCGCCGAAACGTGCAACACGTCGAATGCGGTCCAGTTTACAGGGAGGTCTACCTGTAGGATACCACTTCCGCCCGGAGGTATACGCGGAGATTTGATTGTTCCTGCTACCCTTTCTCGATCACCATCCAACGAACTGAATTTACTGAACGAATACGTAAAACTACATTCCTCCATATGGGTAAAGTCATAGCGATTCTCTACGCGTAGCCCTCCATCCCACTCTGGTGTAATAAATTTTCTCTCCACAAAGATCGGCGACCAAATCTCCTTAATAGTAAAAAAGCTCCCCTCTTTCTCCCGGTACGGTCCGAGTATACCGTCAGCGCCATGATCCTTATCCGTGTCTAATATCCCACCTTTATCCGTACGCACCACGGCCTGATCCGAAAAATCCCACAGGAACATCCCTGCAGAAAGAGGGTTCAACCGCATCAAGTTCCAGAAATCATCCAATCCGGCGCCATGGCCTCCGTCGTACAGTCCATGGATGAGTTCCGTGGGCATAAAAATATCCCGGCCATTAAACATGTTCTTTATTCCACTGTTGTAGTTTATATAATGCACCGTATTGATGCCATTAAATAATCCGAATGGATGGATGACATTGCGTTTTTGGATATCCAGCTTACCAAAAAGCGAGTCCAAATCCAAGTTAAATCCACCTTCATTGCCGTTTGCCCAAAGTACAATCGAAGGGTGATTCACATCTCTGGTCACCATTTCCTGCACGAGTTTCGTCCCTACCTGGGTGTCATATGGAGGACGTTGCCAAGAACAAAGCTCGTCGATGACATACAGTCCCAACGAATCACAAAGTTCCAAAAAATGCTTGTCCGGCGGATAGTGTGACATACGTACAGCATTCATGTTCATTTCCTTCATCAACAGGATATCCTGCATACTCTGTTCTTTGCTAATCGTTCGGCCCGTTTCTGGCCAAAAACAATGACGGTTCACGCCCTTAAAACGCATTTTTCGATTATTGACATATATACCGTCCCGCGCCCTCACCTCTACAGTTCGAAATCCGAAGCGTTCACTAATCCGATGCACCGCTTTTCCATTCTGCATGACGGTTATGATGGCGCGATAAAGCTCGGGTGACTCAGAAGACCACGGACGGACATGGCGAAGAGCGGAATGTGCGGTTAACCTGTTGGTTCCCGACATAGGTTCCGATTGAAAAGACCCCACTTTTTCACCCGTAACGGCCTCCACAATATCCACGTGTAGGTGAGCTTGATCAAGTTCCCCGCTTAAGATGGCTTCTAACGTTATACTACCGTTCGCTTTTGCGTCGATCCCACTATAAGCGATATGAGCTTCGGGTACGGCCTCCAGATATACGGGTCGAAATATTCCGCCAAAAACCCAAAAATCGGCATCCCGCTCAGCACTATTTACACTCGGGTTCGAAGACATTTTGTCCACTTCTACTTCGAGCAGATTATCGCTGTTATGGTTTACCAAATCCGTGATTTCTCTTTTGAACTTATAAAAGGCACCCTGGTGCACTTCTCCTGCTTGCTTTCCGTTGACCTGAACCTTCGTATCAGTCATAGAACCCTCAAAAACGATAAAGATACGTTTGTCTTTCCACCTCTCCGGTAGATTAAATGACGTCCTATAGCGCCCTTTTTCGGAGGCTTTGTTTTTATCGTGTCCATAGTTATACTCCCCGAAACCCTCTTGTTCCCAACAGGAAGGCACACGTATGGTGCTCCATTGTCCACTTTTTCGACCGGATGTACAATAAAAATCCCACAGCTTAGCATCATCCACACTATTTCCCGACAGCATGATTTTTTCCGTTTGCTGGGCATGTGCGATTATATGTACGATCAGTACGAAGAACAGAATCAGGCTAGATTGAATACGCATAAATTGAATACTTCGTTTAAAGTTATGAAAAAATCAGCTAGCTTGTTGTTCTTCATTGGCATACTCATCCATAATATCCTATGGATACTGCATCATACGAAAGTTTACAACGTACTCGCTGTTTCACCGCATTTACGTCACGTGTAGCAGCAACATCCCCATGAGAGCGCTTAGCCTCTGCGTGCAGAAGTAGGTTTCAGCTAGACGTTAAGGCACAAATCTCCATCCTCGCCCTGGAGGTTGCGTTCATGAAGCTCTTTTATCTAGTGCTTACTACAAATAATTCGATTTATCCCACGCATACGCTCTGCCTACGCGCTAATCTGTATCTGTTATGAACAAGGACGGATCAAGCCACACCTGTTGTTTGTCCGCTAAACGTTCCGGCGACAGGTTAAACAATACGTACCCCTGATCTGCCTCAGCCACCGTTTCTACATCGTCGTCGCTTAAGATATCCGCGCTGAATATAGCATCAGGATCGTTCGGGTCAAGATCCGATTGTACGTTTTTGATCAAATGATCGCGGAAGAACCGTAATGCTTCTTCGCCGGATACATGGCGGAGACTAGCCCTTGATTTGTCGAACATTTCCAATTCACTGTCAGCCTCTTCCGGATATTTCTCGCGCACGTATTTTTCGTACATCGACCTCTCCCCTTGTCGTAAGGCTTCGTTTCGAATGGCGATCCGCCTAGGATCATTCATAAACCCAAAATAATCTGGATTTTCGTCAATCCCATAAAACGTATTAAATAACTCCAGTCTTTCGGTTAGTTTCATCCTATTTCCTCCATAAATCTTATTTACCGTATATTGTTCTCCTGATCGTAGCGTCTATTGCCATGATTTACGGTCGTAAAACGCTGTCTTGCTCTACTCCTTATGTATCAAAACATCGTTACTTCGGAGAAGTTCATCCTCTGTAAATTTATTTTTAGCCGAATGCAGAAGTGTGACCACACGTAATGTACTAAAACGTAAACTATCTGCTTCAAACCCTGCACCGCCGGGCAACCATGCAGCGATGCTGTTCAAAGGAGTCGGGAGCATCACAAAAAAGCTAATAAGATTGCGACAACGGTTGGTATTCAAACCAATCCACATAAGCTTTGGCATCGACCTGTTGCCCAGCAGCTGACGTATACAGACCAATCATTACGCCAGTAAAGCCTCCGGCCACCTCTGTAGACAGGTATCGGGTATCTAACGTACCTATTTGTACATACGCCTTTTCTGCGCTTTCTTTCGCGAAGAAGGTGTATTGACGGGAATTACCCACAATCTTCAGAACCACCTGTCCCTTACCAATTTCTTTTTCACCCGCGATATACGAAAGAGACCCAACCTTGACCCGCAGCTGCACCACAAAACCTGTTCCGTGTCTTTTGACGAACAGGTCGTAATGGTGGGTATTATTTTGTAAGAGGGTCATTCCCGCTTCGGCATGCACATCCGTCGATTCCAGTTCTAAGGCAGTTTCGGCTAAAAAGTCGTGTTCCGTTTGCCGTCGCGCAATCAGGGAAACCGCCCCTACATCGTCAAGCGTAAACATAGAGGGTGACATGCGCCACATACCTTTCCGCTCTGACAAGGAATAGTTCTCCCGTATCGGATTACGGAGATATTGCCATTCCACACCAAGGTGTTCCTCGTCAAAATCCGTTCGGGCCGGGGGTTCAAGAAATGGCTGTTGTGGTAGGGTTGGTATATTCATTTGGAGATCCACCGTACCATTACCATTCACTTGCGGCCATCCGCCCGTAGGCCAATCCACCGGCGCGAGAAACGTCTCCCTGCCGAGAACATGATAATAGGCATATTGCTGGGTAACGCGAAAACCGAGAAACACGGCCCACCACGAGCCATCTGCGGCCTGCACAAAATCCGCGTGTCCTACCCCTTGAATGGTATTTCCCTGACCAATTCGGTTAGCATGAGTCAAGATAGGATTCAATGGGCACGATTCATAGGGACCTAACACATGTTTACTCCGGCCGATCGTCGCGCTATGCATATATTCGGTACCACCCTCGCCCAACAAGAGGTAATAAAATCCATCTTTCTTATAGATATGGGGAGCTTCTGGAAAACGACCACCTATGCCTCCCCATACCAAAGACTCTGGACCGATCACTTTCCCCGTGCGGATATCGATTTCCGTGACACGTATACCCTGATCTCCTTGCGTCACGAAGTACGTTTTTCCATCGTCGTCCCAAAAGATATCCGGATCAATACTTTTGATATCCACCCAAATGGGATCACTCCACGGACCGGTTGGATCCTTGGCCGTGCAATAGAAATTTCCGCCTCCAGATACATTCGTACAAACAACATAAAACAATCCGTCATGGTAACGAATGGATGGAGCAAAGAGTCCGCCCGATGCCGGTGCATTTTGCAACGGCAGCTGTTCGTCCCTGGTCAGGCAATGCCCGATTTGTTCCCAATGAACCAGATCTCTACTATGATAAATGGGAAGGCCGGGAAAATATTCGAACGAGGACGTTACGAGGTAGAAATCATCCCCTACCCTGCATATACTAGGATCGGGATTAAATCCCCGGATGACGGGATTTTTGAATCCTGGTTGGGCAAGAGCCACAGCCTGTGTTAATCCACTCCACAAGATAATAATCAACCAACAATTAAAATTTTTCATAAAAAATGATCTGCATTAAACGTATTAACGGGTAATCCACTGCACGTCTGTATAGTAACAGTCGCCCCGAATCAAGGTCTTTGTATAGGAATATCGAGATAGACGGGATCAAAGTGGTCTGCCTCTGCCCGCACCCGAATCCTCCCTTGGCTATTTACCGCGCGAATAATGGCCAGAGCTTTTCCATTCAATGTCGCTCGTTCAGACGAAGAAAAAGACGTCGTATCGGTAGGACTTCCATTGTCCGTCGCAAGTAAAGTTCCATCTCCTTCTACCGTAAACCGAACATGTACGTTGGCAGTCGGTACCGTAAGACCTTCTTTATCCGTTACCGTGAGACGAACAAATGCCAGTCCATCAGCTCCATGGATGGTTTGCTGTTCACTTGCCAAGGATAGAATCTCGGGTTTGCTTGTAGTCCGAACGCGTCGTTCCTGGACCACTATGGCATTCCTTCGAGCAATCGCTTTTAGCTCACCAGGCTCAAAGGCTACTCTCCAAGACACATGCAATTGCTCATCCCTTTTTTGGCGTTTTCCAAGCGACTTCCCATTTAGAAAAAGTTCCACTTCGTCGGCCTGATTGTAATAGGCCACCACGTCCACGGTGTCTCTACTGTTCCAATTCCAATGCGGAAGTAGATGCAATACCGGCTTACCGCTCCACATACTCTGATAGAGGTAATACACATCTTTTGGAAAGCCTGCCAGATCAATTATACCGAAATACGAACTTCTCGCTGGCCACGTATAGGGTGTAGGCTCACCTAAATAATCAAACCCTGTCCACACAAACATACCTGAAACCCAAGGCAATGCTTCAGAAAGATACAAACTTTCTTCATGTGTAGAACCCCACGGTGTACGTACGTGATCGTATGCAGAAATGTGCTTACTGGCATTACCACCATTGAACGGTATGTCCCAACGAGAAGGCCATAAACGTATCGTATCCACGGGCACTTGATCGTATTGTCCGCGTGTAGCAAGGGCAGAAACACTCTCGGTGATGATCAGCGGTTTTTCGGGATGAACCGTTGGGAAGTCGCGCCACTTCAGGTGATTATAGTTGTAACCGATCAGATCGACTTCCGTCGAAGCGAGAATAGGATTTTTAGACGATAGCTCATTGTTGGCCACGACTGTTGGCCGACTACCATCCAAACTATCTACCAAGTATGCCAATCGTCTCGGAATCGATGTGCCAAGCGCTTGGCAATGCCACTGCTCTTGCGCTTCATTGCCAAGGCACCACATAAAAATGGACGGGTGATTTCTGTCGCGCTTCACATGATCAATAAAATCCCGCTCGGACCACTCGTCCCAATAGAGGTGATAGTCGTATGGATTTTTTTGGAGTTTCCACACATCAAAGGTCTCGCTCATTACCATAAAACCTAATCGGTCGCACAAGTCTAGAAATCCGGGAGCGGTAGGATTATGCGATGTACGAATTGCATTCACCCCCATATCCTTAAGCATGCTCAATTGCCGCATAGCAGCTTGAGGGTAGAATGCAGCCCCCAAGGCTCCCAAATCACTGTGCATGCAAACCCCACGGATTTTCGTCGGCTTACCATTTAAGAAAAAGCCATTGTCCGCATCGAAACGAAACGATCGAATGCCGGAATTTACGGTCACCACATCCACGGCCTCAACGCCTTGGGTTAACGTACAGCGAATCTGGTAAAGGTACGGGAAATCGGGCGACCACAAATTGGGATTCTTTAAGCGAACACTATCCAAAAAAACAGTTTGTCGACCGTCTATCCCACGACGTGTAGGCGCCACCCGCCGCCCCAAAACGACGTTCCCTTCCCGATCGATCAATTCCCAAAACAACATCGCTTTTTTTCCGGCTTTCATGTTTTCCAAGGGCACCTCAAGGTGGAGGATTGCATCATCATGAGTTGCTGGTCCGGTTTTTACAAAAGGGTCGCCAAGATGGACCTTCGGCTTAACGATCAGGCTGACGGGACGATAGATTCCAGATCCGGTATAGAAACGTGCATTGGGTTGTGCACGGTTGTCCACTTTCACGAGCACTGTGTTTGCGCGGCCATCTCGATATACATACGTCGAAATATCGTATTGAAAACCGATAAACCCATTGGGTCGTGTGCCCACACGCCTGCCATTGATCCATACCTCACTCTGTTGATATACGCCCTCAAAAGCAAGAGAGATGATCTGCGTTGGATCATAGCTCACGGTAAACTGTTTGCCGTACCACCCCATGCCGCCGGGAAGGTAAGCCCCTCCACTTCCTGAAGGATTTGCTTTATCAAATTCTCCGGCTATACTCCAGTCATGCGGAAGATGAAGTAGACGCCAACTGGAAAAATCTTTTTCATCGTGGTGATCGCCATCGTCCAGCAAAAAATACCAGCCGTCGTTGAAATCGACGACTGTCCGATGTTGCGCGACCACATCTAAAAACAAGAGCGAAAAAAGCAAAAAGACCGAAAAACGTACCGCGTACATTCGAATTACCATACCCCGCCTTTCCCGGAGGCAACCCGTGATTGTCGCTGTTGGACGGCCCTGTCGTAGTATGCTTTGCTCACATAATTATAGACTAAAAGAGCCGGATCCTCACCGGAGAGTGCCTTGTCACGCAGCACGCCCAATTGCATATAGTCCTCGGTCAAGGACATAATGCGTATATCTCCCCAGTCGATCACATGCCCATCGCGTTCCTTATTATGTAAGGGCATAGCACCGTTCATACGGAGGGTATATGCATCTGTATCCAACATGTAGGTACCGTTTTGCACCCCCCGGTTGGCAAGCATTTTATGATCCACTACGACATTTGCACCTCCTTTTAAGGAGAAGGTCATGGTTCCGTAGTTGCCTGCCGCCATTAACCACGTGTTACTTTTATATTCGGGTTTCCAGCTCCACGAATCCCCTTCGACAGTCTTTCCTTCCGTAACCGTGGCCCAGCTGTCAGCCGTACCATAGAAATATAAAGGTCCTAAAAAGTAGGTACTCGTGCCTTGCGCATCGAGATCGAGATACCACGTTTTCTCCTGATCTACACCTCCCGAGAGGAACGTCCACAACTCATTATCAACGAATCCAGCATAAAAATTTTCAATGTCAAATGTAGCCGTTTCGCCATATACCAGCCCACCCCGGGTTTGTACGCCGAACGTCACTTCGTATGTTCCGGGAAACGCGAGGTTTAGCGTAACCTGCTTTTGTTGGCTCCTTCCCTGTGGATGTTGCCAAAGCGGTGTATACCGACTGTCCATTAAGCTCGTGAGATACACAATATTCGGATTTGTCGGATCGTGCGTGATCGTATACGCTACCCCTTCTTTAATATCAGCCGCTTGGACATCCATTGCGCCTAGTTCATATTCTTCTGGTGTGCAGGCCGCGCAGAACAGGCAGCTGCTGAGTAACAATAAACACCAATATATTGATCTTTTCATAACATTAAAAATGCATTCCTATTTAGTTCATAACAGTAATTCTAACAAGGCTACCAGCCTTCGTTTTGTACAAGCACGCCACTTGCGCGGGTGATTTGATTACTTGGGATCTGCATAAATCCTTTTGTAGCCAAGAAATTTTCGCGTTTGACGATGATTTGGTCTGGCGCCGTTCCGCTCTGTACATTCTCGGTTAATGCCAAGCTAGCCGCCGCTGTCTCCAATCCTTGTCGAAGAAGATCCCAATATCGGACACCTTCAAAAGCAAATTCAAATTTGCGCTCGCGAAGGATATTTGCTTTCGAGATTGCAAGCGGTGTAAACGCTTCTTTGTAGGCCCGTCTTCGGACTTGATCAAAATAATTTTGAGCATTGCTACTTCCCAGTTCTGCCGCCATCAGTAGCACATCCGAATACCGAATAACGAAGAAATCCTGATCCTGGGACAGCTGAAAATCTTTCTCCCCGCCGGTATTGGATGTTCCATCGGGAAGTGCTGTCGGCGTATACTTCTTATTGGCAAAACCTGTATATTCCCGCTGATCTTTGCTATCGAAATCCACGATACCCTCGCCTTCGATATCAATAACAGACGCCGTCTTCCGCGTGTCGGCTGCCGCAAACTCATTCACAAATCGACGACTTACCGTGCCCGCGCCCCACCCCTGCCCATATGGTGAAGCGTTGGTATTGCGCAAACCCAACATTACCAACCATCTGTTTCCATCGATATTCCCATTGTAGTCCTGCGTTCCATTAAATTTTTGTGCAAATACCACTTCACTATTGCCTTCGCCGGCATAGGCCGATCGATCCAAAGTATTGTTTGCAGTATTCGGAACATAACTAGCCGCCGGCCACAACGAGGCGTACGAGGGTACCAATGCAAATTCACCACTGGATATGACATCCTCCAATCCCGCCAGAACTTCCACTTTCGAAACCGCCAAATCCTCCCGTCCATAATAGCCGGTATAGAAGAGATAAACACGAGCAAGCAATGATTTAGCGGCATAACGCGTCGCACGGCCGTCGTTGACCGAAGCCTCCGCTTTCGGATAAGCATCCGCAGGAATGTTCTCTGCCGCGAATTTCAGATCGTCCACGATCACCGTATAAGTCTCTTTTGCTTCCGATTGCGGTACATTATCGGTTGTCGTTTTTGTCAATAATGGAACGCGCTCGAAAAGCCGTACAAGATCGAAATAAAGCAAACCACGTAGAAACCGTGTTTCGCCTTCAATACGGGTTTTTGCAGCAGCATTGTTTCCAAAATCTGTACCTTCCAGCTTTTCCAGCAACATATTGCATCGGTAGATCGCCGCATAGTAGTCGGTCCAGGTTCCGTCAAACAGATTGTTGTCGGAAGGAGATTCCCTTTTATCAAACCTATCTAACACCTGATAGGCCCGACCGTCGGTATTGCCCGTTCCGCCAAAGGAGACATCTGAAAGAATATCGGACACGACATTGAACGACATATTGCCGTTAGAGGCGGTCCGCTGGTATCCGTCGTAACAACCCACCAAGGCCATCTCCGCGTCGGCTGCATTTTTATAAAAATTGTTTTCAAGGACATTTGTCATCGGCTCCACATCTAAAAAATTCGAGGAGCAACTTGACAGGTATAGGAAAGACACCAATAATCCCGTACGTATTTTATTTTTAATATTCATAGCATGTTAAAATTTGAAGTTGATGCCAACAAGGAAACTTTTAGGCCGAGGATAGTATCCCAGATCGATACCCGACACCCAGCCATCTGTTCCATAACCAATTTCGGGGTCCATACCGTCGTATTTACTGAATGTAAAGAGATTCTGTCCTTGTACATAGAGCCGGATCTGATTGGCATATTTCCAATGGACCAACGTCGAGAAATCGTACCCTAACGTGATATTGCTTATGCGGAGGAAATCTCCATCTTGTATATAAAGATCAGAAAATTGCCAGTTCACATTATTTTCAGTGACGCGGGGCATTGTATTCGATGTACCCTCACCGGTCCAACGATCCAAGATGCGCGTGGTATAGTTTGCTTGTTTATTGGTATGGTTCCGGTAAGACTGCACGATTTTGTTGCCAGCCACGCCATAAGCCTGTACCGATAGATCAAAATTTTTATAGTCCAAACCAATCTGGAAACCAAATGTCAAATCCGGTAGGCCTGAGCCGAGATCTATTTTATCCAAGCTATTGATTAAGCCGTCCCCATTGTGATCTACGTATTTTACATCTCCTGGCTTGGCGTTTGCCTGTAGCACCCCTTTTCCCTGTTCACGCCACTGAGCGATATCCGCTTCACTCTGGAAAATACCTGCTGTCTGATATCCCCAGAAATAACCGATAGCGTGTCCGTTCTGCGCACGGTAGAATTCTTCCGAATTATCGTAGAGCATATTGATCGCGCCATGGATCATTCCATCCTCGGTTGGAATATTTCCCACGCGGTTTTTATTATACGCACCATTTACCCCTAACCGATAGCCGACCTCTCCTACTTTGTCCGTCCAATTTAAGGCGAGTTCAATCCCCGTATTGCGGACATCGCCACCGTTGATGAACGGTGCTTGTGTCCCAGCCGTGGCAAGGACAGGAGGTCGTACCAACCAATCTTTTGTCGTCTTCACATAAAAATCTGCCACAACATCCAAGCGGTTATTTATCCAGCGGGAGTCGACGCCCACGTTGAACTGTTCGGAAGTTTCCCAAGTAACCAACGGATTTGAAAAACGGCTGGGATACGCTCCCGGTGTATTTACTCCACCTGTACCGAAATTGTAATACGCAGCCGGATTATCGGCCGTTATCCCCGTCGACGTATTGATCGGTGCAGCAAACTGAAAGTCGGCGATATCTTGGTTTCCGACCTGTCCCCAGGATACCCGCCATTTTAGGAAATTCACGACAGCATTTGCTTCTTCCATAAAGTCCTCAGCACTCATTACCCAGCCGGCAGATACCGATGGAAAATAACCCCAACGATTTCCCGACGCGAATTTCGACGACGCATCTGCCCGTAGGGTGGCATTTAACAAGTATTTCTCCTTAAAATTGTATCCCAACCGACCGAAATACGACAGCCGGCGGTTCATGACATCGGGACCACCATTCAAAATCCGTGTCTCGACCACCTTGTCGTCTTCATCCAAGAACGCTTTACCCGTAGTGTTATCCAAATACGCATGCGCAAAATCATCAAACTGCGCAAGCAAGTTCCAATTGCTACCAGAAAGGTAGGTACCTTGATAACGCAATGCCTCCATACCCAATAGAGCAGAAAACTGATGTTCATTGCCTAACCTAAAATCGTAATTCGCCGTATTGGTCCATGTTATTGTATGTCCCTTATTCATACTCTGTAACGTCGTCGTGTGATCTTCATTGAAGCTATAGATCGAGAACCGATATCGGGGGGTGTAGCTTCTATATTCCGATGCGTTGTAATTAAAGCCCAATACCGAACGGATCGTTAGTCCTTTGACCGGTTCTAACTGCGCGTATACATCCGCCAGTAGTTTTTGGGCATCATTCATATTATTGGAATTTGTCATCATAGCCCCGTACGGGTTACCGTCGCCATTGAACCATGGCGAGTCTGAGCTATCGTAGTACGGATGTCCATACCGATTGTTATCGCCATAAACTGGCGTTAAGGGCGAGGTGCCGAAAGCCGAGCGAAATGTATTGTTATACTGATTCCCTACGCTAATCCCTCGATTTTTGATGTAGTTGAAATTCAAATGCTGTCCGATCTTCAGTATGCCTTCAAATGCCTTGTATTCCGCGTTGGTGCGAAATCCGTAACGTTCATAGTTCGACACATCTTTCCCTCCGACCAAACCTTCCTGTCCGATATAATTCAGGCTGAGTGCATATGTCGAGCGCTCTGACCCCCCCAATAAACCTACATTATAATTTTCTGTATTGGCATTTCGCACCAGCATTTGGTCTATCCAGTCGGTATTTGCCAATCCCGGCATGGCGTCGAAATCAAAAGGCCCGGCACCAGAGTTCAGCGCTTGTTCGTTCATGATCAGCTTATACTGTTCAGCATCGAGCAACTGCACTTTCCGTGCGACGCTCTGAACGCCTTTAAATGCATCGAATGTGAGCTGGCTTTTTCCAGCCGCTCCCATTTTGGTGGTGACCAACACCACTCCATTGGCCGCTTGCGATCCATAGATTGCTGCCGATGCCGCATCCTTCAATACATCGATGGATTGTATATCAGCGGGGTTGAGTACCGAGATGTCCCCTCCCGGTACCCCATCGATCACATATAGCGGGCCTGAATTTCCGATTGTTCCCAATCCACGTACGACTACTTTCATACCAGCGCCCGGCTGTCCTGAGGTGGATGTTATAGATACCCCAGGGGCCTGTCCCTGCATCGCTTGCAATGGGTTGAGCTGATTCATTTTTTCCAAGTCTTCTCCCTGCACTTGCAAGTTAGCTCCCGTGTTAAGCTTTTTTTTCTGAACGCCATAGCCGATCACGACGACCTCGTCCAAGTCTGAAGATGTCGGTTTAAGACGAACGATCATATCATTTGCGGCAACTATATCTAGTGATTGAAAGCCCAGATAGCTTACGGTGAGCCGTGATCCTATAGCCACGTTGAGCACAAATTCGCCAGATACATCGGTACTGGTGGACCGCCCCTGGTCTTCTACTGCCACGGTAGCCCCCTGTATCGCTGACCCCGTTTCATCCGACACCACCCTTCCCCGAATGGATTGCGCCCAAGAGGTCACCGCAAAAAGCATGCATATGCCCATAGCGGTAGCTCTTCGAAATAATTGTTTGTACATAGTTATTGATTTATAATTCTTAGCTTTTCTAATTTAATTTTATAGTCATTGGTCTTCCTTCATAGGTGCATTTTATTGGCTTTTTTTGGTGCAAGACATCAACGCCCAACGGTGCTGTCTTGCCGATCAGGAATACGTGAAATCTACGTTTTTGGATCATCCCCTCAAATGTGCCCTGACGCCCTTCAACGGTCAGCATCCGTTGTTTATCATTATAACGAAACGTGATCGTACTGTACGCACCTTTTTCGTAGGCATAGCCGTCCCCCGCATCTTCATATAAGGTAAATTCACCGTCTTCACCTTCATAAACCAGCAATGTCAATTCATCTTGTGGCTTTTCCGTTGTATACTGCAGTGGCTGTCCCCAAGGCAAAATAGATCCAGAAGGGACAAACACCGGAACGCGTTCATAGGGCGCCTCAGCTTCGATAAAGTGTCCGCCCGAGTATCGGGTGCCACTGTAGAAGTCGTACCAATCTTTGCCCTTAGGAAGGTAGACGCGTCGAACGCGCTGACCCATTTTGGTAACCGGATTGACCAGCAATGACGGCCCCCACATGTACTGATCGTTGATCGCATACACCGCCGTATCGGTTGGAAAATCCATGGCGAGCCCCCGAATCATGGAATAGTCGTCGAAATAGGTTCGTGCGGCAATGCTGTAATTATAGGATAGCAGACGATAGCGCAGGTCAATGTAATACAACATACTCGTGTAAGCTGCATGGTCTTCGGGTGCTATTGCAAATGGCTCGCGAGCAGGAAACTGACCGTGCGCACGGAACAGCGGTAAAAATGCACCATATTGGTACCATCGGGCGTTCAGTTCTCGCCACTCTTCCAGATCAGACACATTGGGCTCATAGTATTTCTTTTGCACTAAAAATCCACCTGCATCCATTGTCCAATAGGGGGTACCGGACATGGAAAAATTTACGCCCGCTGCAATCTGATCTTTGAAGTCTGCCCAGGTTGAAGCGATATCTCCACTCCAAGCCGCGGCACCATAACGTTGCTGTCCGGCAAAAAAAGACCGGGTCAGGATAAATACCCGCTTGTTTTCATCGATTTCGCGCTGTCCTTCATAGATTCCCTTTGCATTGAGTAAAGGAAAAGTATTGTAGTAGCGTACAGATGAGCCTACGCTGGGCTGTAGCACCGACTTTCGCTCGTCCACACTGATGTTGGAATGAATATCCGGTTCACTTGCATCCATCCACCACGCATCCACCCCCTTCGTAAAGAGCTTAGCATGCATATGTTTCCAGAATGCTTGGCGCGCATCTGCATTGTATACATCGTAAAAAGTAGACGTATAACCTTGACCAATCCAGTCTTTTCGACCGTCATAAATATTTCGCATGAACAGCCAGTTATTCGCATTGAACTCTGGAAATACCGACGACTGTTCGTTAATTTTCGGCCAAACAGATATCATCAATTTAAAATGTTGTTGATGCAATTTCTTGATCATTCCGTCGGGATCTGGAAATCTCTTTGCATCAAATTCGTGGCTGCCCCAGTCATGCTCCGCCCAATAGGACCAGTCCTGCACGATATTGTCGATAGGAATACGTCGCCGCCGGAAAGTCTCCGCCACATGCTCCAGTTCAGTTTGCGTTTTATAGCGTTCACGGCTCTGCCAATACCCAAAACTCCATAACGGCATAATTCCCGCCTTGCCGGTTAACTGCCTATATCCGGAAATAACGTCGTCTATATTTTCACCCGAGAAAACGAAGTAATCGACGGCGTCGCCCGCCTCAGAACTAAACCCAAACACCTGTTCCGGACCGTCTTTTGGCCGTTGCCAATTCAGCGTGAAATAGCTCTCGTTTCCAACCGGAATCCATTCGATACGCAGCCGATGCCTTTCGTCCGCTTTCAGTTCAACGGGCAATTCGAATGTACCTGCATTCCAGGCCTCGCGCCATCGATCTTGCAACAATTTCCCATCTAACCATACTTTGATGTAACCCGAATACTTGAAATGCAGATAGTGCAGCCCGGAATATGGAGAAGCAATTTCCCCATCATAGTAAACCTTACTTTTGGAGAGCTGAACACCATGTGGATACTTGTGTTGATCGCTGAGGTAGTTATAGTCGATTACAGATTCGGGACGTACTTGATAGACCTCGCTCTCGTTCTCTTTGTTCACGTATCTAGCCGTGAGCCAACCTTGTTGTCCATCATTCGAATACAGCCGAAATGCATTTAAAGGAAGTAATGGTCGTGTATCCCCCGCCGTCGTGATGGAGTAGTTATGCCATAAAATGCCATAATTTTTGGTTGAAACCAAAAAAGGCACTGCGATTTCCGTATTATATTGCAACAAACTAATCCTGCGGCCGGTGTTATAATTCATCACACCATTTTGGTGCTGTCCGAGACCGTATATGCCTTCGTCTGGACTTATCTGAAAAGTTTGATCGACCTGATAGAAGCGGTCTCCATCATAGGCATTTTTTTGAAAACTACGAGCATCTCTGGGACATTCCTTGACAAGCGATTTACCATCGCTGTCAAAAAAATGAACGGTACCGCTGGGCAGGAAAACTTTAACGCTCAACCGAGTCGTTTGCAACATCAGGCTATCGCCCTGTTGCGAAAAGGAGAAATCGACCCGTTGGTCGAGTACCGTATCCTTTAGAATCAGGCTTTCGTTCGTCGGCTTTTTGCCGTCTTCCGGAACAACACGTATGCGCACGACCTGCTCCGTATAAAAATCGATGTACAGTTCCTGATCCAAAGCTGTGGGCACATTCCTGTACGTGAGCTTCACGCCGTTGTGCGTTTTTTGGTAGGTCGGAACACCTTGCTGAGCGTACGTACTTACAACAATCCATAGCATCAAGACGGCCCCAAAAAAAATCTCTTTTCTAAAAAACATAAAAATAGTTGGTTTATGAAAAATTTGGTCACGCGGTACCGACAGCACGCCAGGTACATCACAAATGTACAATAGCAACCGATTGCACAAAAGGTCGATTCGTTAACTTTTCTGGGGCTAAATGTTAACCGTATATGCGAAATTAAAATCGTAAAATACTAATAAACAAGACATTAAAATAAAATAACCTAAATAGCAAACTGCACTATACCGTTTCTTTCTTAAGAATAGTTTTGCTATTTACGATAGGCTGATGGCACGTTTCCGTAGAGCGTCTTAAAGTATTTGGTAAACTGTTTAGGGGAGCTAAATCCAACTTCGTACGTGACCTCGCTCACATTTTTTTGGGAGTTCTGTAGCAAATCCAGGGCTCTTTTGAGCCGTATATTTCTAATGAATTCAATCGGTGTACATCCTGTTAACGTCAGCAAACGTTTATAAAGCCCCACCCTTGACATATGGAGCTCACTGGCTAAAAAAGCGACCGTCAGTTGCGCGTTAGCCATATTGGATTCGATGACGTGGGTTACCTTTATTAGGAATTGATCATCGGCGTTTTCCGGCGCGACATTCGCTAATTTAACGTCAATCTGCCGTTTGAATTTTCTTTTTACCACATCTTGCTGGCTGATGATGGCACGTACTTTCGATCGAAAAGCAGCGATATGGAAAGGCTTACTAATAAAATCTGTTGCACCGGCTTGTAATGCCTCCAATTGCAGGTGTAGGTCGGCCACTGCGGTGATAACAATGAACGGGATATGTTTGGTTCGCTCGTGTTGTCGTACCTGCTGACACAATTTTATCCCGGACATTCCGATCAGGTTGACGTCCGAAACGATAAGGTCAGGCCTAAATACCGGTATACGCTCCAGGGCTATTTCGGCGGCCGGGCAGATTTCCAGCTGATAGTCCGCATCGAACTCCGTGCGTAAGAAAAAAGCGAAGTCGTTATTATCTTCTACAATAAGTATGCGCTTTACGGTTTCATCGTTTAACGTAACCTCACTGCTCACCTTTCGCGTAGGAACAATCGGTAGCGTATCTTCAACGACCGTCTTCTTCAATACGATTTGCACTGTAAATGTACTGCCTATCCCGGGTTGACTCTGCACATCAATATGCCCTCCCATCAGTTTGACAAAGTCTTGCACCATTGCCAGACCAATGCCACTACCGACCGGCGCATCAGAGCTCGGACCAGCTTCCTGATAAAAACGCTCAAATATTTTCCCGATATTTTCCGGCGCTATGCCCCTGCCGGTATCCGATACCGTAATTCCTAACCTGTCGGCAGTCAGCCACTGTACGTCCAAATCCACCCGTCCTCCTTCCGCTGTAAACTTAAAGGCATTGGAAAGCAAATTGTGAAAAATAGCTTCGAGCTTTTCCTGATCAAAACGACAAGGCATGTCCATATCCGCAAATGAGGTGTGAAAGCTAATTGCCCGGTGTTCCGCCATTTGCGCAAAGGATTCGATAATGGGGATTACCACAACCGATAGTTTGGCCGGTTGTTCGTTCAACGTGAGCACATTCTTGTCCATCCGGTTAAAATCAAGCAGCTGTCCCACTAAATTATAAAGTTGTTTGGCATTTCGCTCGATGATCTCTAGATAGGCCCGTGTCGCATCGGTAGTCAACTCTTTTTTAAGGGAAGCAATGGGAGAAACGATGAGGCTAATCGGCGTTCGAAACTCATGGCTCACGTTGGTAAAAAACCGGGTCTTCATTTCATCCAACTGCTTCATGCTGCGCGCATATCGCTCTGCTTCCAACAAACTAAAACGAGTACGTTCACGCAGTTTCTCAAACCGTCTCAAATAGAACAAGAGGACCGCAGCAAAAAGTATGTAGGCCAAGTAGGCGGGGCCGGAACGCCACCACGGAGCCAGTACCGTGACCTGCATCAGCTTTTTTTCTTCGGACATCTGTCCTTCACTATTTTGATATCTCACTTTCACTTGATACGTGCCGGGCGAAAGATTCGGCAAGGATATCGCGAAATCCGAAGTCTGTAAATCCCTCCAATCGGTTCCTAGATTTTCAACGATGTACTGAAACTTGCCTTTATTATTTCCTAAAAAGTCAAAATCGGTGAGATTCAGTGTCAAGGAATTATGGTTATATGGCAGTTTTAATTTCGAATCCCCCAATTGGAACACGGAATATTCTGTCTCCTGCGCCCCGGTATTTGCTGATCCGGGACGGAAAACGATTACGCTGCTTAGCTGTACACGGTACGGCCTGGGTTCTACCTTTGCATCCGCAACACCAAACATATTGAAGCCTTTTGGCCCTCCAAAGACCAAGGATCCATCGCGTAGTTCTAACCCGGCATTCTCATTAAAACTCACAGATTGTAGCCCGTCACCCTGTGAAAAGCTGTGAAATATGCAGTTTTTTAGATTTTCTTTCACGGTCGCTTTGCAAATCCCTTTTTCGGTTGCCATCCAAATATCGCCCAGTTTATCGCGTACCAATTCCACAACGACATCATCCGTTAGACCAGCGGTCTGGTTTAATTTGGTCACATGTTGCCCTTCAATGACATTCACGCCTTGTTGAGTTGATACCCAAATCCGACCGAACCGATCTTCAACAATATCGGACACCATATTGTTGCTCAACCCTGACGTCCCCGGCCCTTCCCGAAACAAGGTGATGTAACCGTCTGTCCCGATCATCTCGACTCCAGTCGCTGTACCGAGCCAAATATTTCCCCGCGAGTCTTCAAAAATTTTCGAATAGTAAGTAGATGGAAGTCGTTTTTTTGCCTTCGTCAGAAACGCCGTCAACCCACCACTTTTTTTATCAAATAGATAAAGTCCATGAGATAGCGTTCCGATCCAAAATCGACCGCGACTATCCTCGAGGATGTCCCAAACACTTAAGTTGGTTGAAACTGTGTGACCAAAACGATCAAAGGTACCGTTTTTGTTCATCCGATTTAACCCACCCCGGTAGGTACCCGCCCAGATTACGCCGGCTTTATCGACCAGCAGACTGACCACGACATTACTCGATAGGGACGTTTTGTCCGCAATATCGCCACTATACCTCGTAAATTTCTGCGCCGCCCGGTCATAGCTTAAAAGTCCGCCGCCATTCGTTCCGATTAAAAGATGACCAGATGGGGCTTCCGCAAAACAATTGACATCATCAAACGGCAGGCTGTGTGCATTGCCTACTTGGTGTTGAAATGTTTTGACATACGTACGGTCTTTACTATAGAAGCTTGCGCCACCTTTGTACGTGCCCACCCACATCAGCCCATCCTCGCTACAGTAGAGTGCTGTTGTCGAATTAAAGGGTAACGTATATGGGTCAAATGGCTGATTTACCAAATACGTTACTTTTTCATCTGTAAACAGATTGATCCCCCCGTGATCTGTTCCCAGCCAGACTGATCCGTCCAGTTCCTGTATATTACTGACGTTATCGCTGTTTAGCGGATAGTTCGTATTTCGTCTAGTCAAATGGATAATTTCCTTCGTCTGCGGTTGATAGCAGAAAACCCCAAGTGGAAAATTTTTCGCATAGAGCCAAAGACGTTCTCTGCTGTCCCGAAAAATTCGATAATCGAGGGCAATATCATTGCCCTCATTTACAGGATAGGCGAATGTTTCCGTCTGTCGAAAGGTTGCCATATCGAGTACGCGGACCTGCGCATCACGATGAACAATGTATACGTCATTGTTGACGGCGGTACTGATATCTACGACATCAGCAAACCCCATATCCCGGACGTGGTCCAGACGTGTGTCGTAAAAAGAGAGCCTCCCGTCAACATAAATAAAAGCATAGCGGTTGTCGTCGATTCGTCTCACCTTATCCAACGCACCTATCGGCAGTCCGAGCGAAGTCTGTACACTGTCGATATGACGGATAAACGAATCATCCTGTTTGTTATAAATAGCCCACCCCCCGGTTGTTTTTATCCAAAGTGTTGCCTCAGGACCATGAAAAAACTCCTGCACGCTATTGGCGGGGAGCGATTTAAGATCCTTCGCGTCATACCGATAGCTATAAAACCGTTTTCCATCATACTTCGAAAGTCCGGTAGATGTGCCGAACCACATGAACCGATCATTGTCTTGCGTAATGGCATTAATATGGTTGCTATGTAGCCCCTTGTCGATATTGAGGTGGGTAAATGGGTAACGGTTCTGTCCCGCCGTTTTCCCCGAAATGGAAAACAGGAATAAAAATATACCGGCAGTAAGCATCGTTAGAACTTTACCCATAGGAATATGTAGGTTTATTGTTCAAATGTAGCTAATCATCCGCTTATTTTTGCTGTGGCCAACTCATTTCCATTTCGAAATCTGCCGAACATCCGTCGTGATCTTGCTCACAGGCATAACATATTGAGGGCCAAAAGCAAGCTAAGACGGCGCTCCTGTCGCCGCGATCGAACAGCTGTTTACTCGTTCTTGAGCATCTTTTGCTCCAAAATAAACCGCTTATCTCCGCAACCGCCCGATTACGGATTGAACATGTGCATCATTCACGAACATGGCCAACTTCGAGATCGCCAAATCCTCGAGCGATGTAGCTTCTTTATTGACAGACTCTTCGCCATACGTCCCAAAATGGGTTGGCCCAGTTTCGTCGATAAAACAGCCGACAAAGGTTACCGAAATCACGTGCGCTGTACTGATCGGCTCCCAAAAATACTTCATGGCCCACAAAACATCGTTTACGTCATCATATCGCACGACGACGTTCGCTGTGCTTCCATACAGGTCAATAACATGATGACGAAGATAGTCGAGCGCCGTTTCCTCGTCACGGTAATTAAAATCTGTTTCCATAGATAATGACAAGGTAGTTCAAAAATAATTGAAAACCTAATGTTATAACACTGATTATCCGCCGAATCCCATACCCGTTTATTTTTTTTGCGCCGATTAGACATCTTTTTTTACGAATACTAATATTTTTAGTAATATTGCATATATGAAACCGTTAGAAATCTACTGCAGAGGACGTGTTATGCATGTTACATTTTCGATCGAAGAAAAAGGCTTTGGTATGCGTGATTTTGTTCTTATCGGAAAAAACAAAACTTCTGTTTATGTATTCCGTAAAAGCCAGATGGAGTGGGGCTGTGCTTACGGCGAACTCGATCGCGACATCAAAGAAGCCATTATCGACGCTCTTTTACTGCGTTTTGATCCGATCGCCACGGATGTATTCTATCACAAAGGTGTGCGTCAAGTTGTTGAAGTACGAGCAAAGAAAGGTGGGATTTGGCATTTTTTCATTAACAATGCCTATCGTGGCAGCATGCAATACGACAAATTCTTACATACATTCGACTATCATTTCGACGGAGAGGATGGAGTTCTCACAGAACTGCATATGCAAAAGTATATCGGCATGATTCAGCGCGGAGAAATCAGGTGGCGAAAGGAAGATCGGTAAACTGTCTGACATCCCCCGCTACGATAAGATTATTGATCAAACGCCGCTGCTTGACCGAAGGGATCCGGTCGGCATATTCGCAAGGTAATTGTACATACGGCACAAACCACAGGTACCGTCAAACATCAGAACAACTGACATGAGCTCATAAACATATCGCTATCCGGAGATGTTTGTTCTTTACTGTACTGGAGGTCTTCGGTTTACAGCTATGGAAAAGGAAAAATGAAGATGCCTGTTGGGGATTTCTAGGGTTCTCTAGGCGATCAACGTTCACACCTATTCTCCCCTATGGTTCTCTTCTTCAAGATCTCTGAATACGCTTGCTAAGCTGACGGGTGTAACAATGGAATTCCCCTTCCCATTGACAGGAAATGATGCTGTGTGCGGAAGAAGATCTCTCTTCGGCGATAATGTCTGACCACACCCCCTAGGACCGACTACATTTCACATCCGATCACTGCGTCATAGAAATTAAAAATCGAGAAATCTTCGGAGCATGATCGACCTTTCGTCGGAACAGCAAGGAGACTTGTTCGACTGGTCTTCGACTGTTGTTCGACTGGTCTTCGAGAGCTAGCTGAACAGCAGCCAAAGACGAGGCGAAGTCTAGCCGAACCTTTCTCGAACGAGTCTCGAACAAGTCCCGAACAGCTCTCGAACGAGGCTCGAACAACTCCCGAACAACTCCCGAAGCCGGGTAATTTCCCCAGGTATGCATTTTGAAGATGGTTGTTCTACGTCTTACCTATAGCCACAAGGTCCGTTACCCATTCTTAGAGACGTGTGAATATTTTCAGAGTACGCACTTTAACTTCTCCCCGAAATGAGGAATGCTCCAAATAGCAAATTCTACTCTTTTGTCTTTAACAAACAACGTTGTCACTGGACCATATAGCGAGTAGTGGATCGTCTGGTAAAAAGAGTCCCTTGTGTAATGTGGGCTTGAATTCATTATCTCCCAAGTGCCCACACTTTCTAAATGGCGTACATCAGCTGGTACGAGCCACCGGCGCGCCAGCGCATCTTCCAAACACGTGTTTTTGGTTGGCTCGAGTTCGCAGTATCTCCATCTGCCGGCAGCTCGCACAGCACAAAAAAGCCGTCCCTGAAGATTCCAAGAACGGCTTCGCGAGGTGCGCAGGCTAAATTACCAACCCGGGTTCTGCCGTAAATCGGGGTTTAAGACGAGATCTCCATTCGAAATCGGTTTTAAATATTTTTTGTCGTCAAATTTCCGGATTTCATCTGCTCGCCAGATAATATGCCCTTTTGCACCTTCTGTTAGCTTGGCGGCTTTTCCATCCACCACGAAATAGGAAACACCTTGTTTTGGGTTTGCGGGGGTTTTGCTCACAAAGGACACATCTGGAGTTCCATTGCCATCCAAATCCATTTCCTGATCCATGGCCGGGACGTAGATTCCTTTCCAAGGCATCTCCAATAAATGTCCCTTTTTCCACCGCATCAAATCGTCGTAACGCAGCCCCTCATACACCAGTTCAATCCCTCGCTCCCGACGGACCTCCAACAAAAATTTGTCTGCAACTTCCGGAAAATAGACCTGCTGTAAATACGCATCTGCATTGACCGGTTGTTTCGGATCTACACCCGCGCGTGTACGTAGAGCGCCAATGGTCTGATTCCAGATCGAAGCATCTCCAGCCAATTTACCAAGTTCGGCCGCCGCTTCCGCATAGTTCAACAGCACTTCTCCGTAACGTAGCATACTAACGGAATTGTAACTTTCCGTCACGCCGTCTAATCGTTTGTCGTCTAGACTAAACTTGAGGATATGATAGCCTGTAAAGGTGTATCCAAAATTAGCCGGAGCAGCCGAACCGTCCGATCGTTTGTAGCCCAACCCTCTAACGGTTTGAGATAAACGGGGGTCGCGACCTTCCATTTCCTTAACAAAAAGCTGTTCATCGAAGCCCGGCGTATCCGTAAAACGGCTCCCGTCCGCATTTAGATAGGTATTGACGAATTGCTTATTCAACCCCCACCGTGCACCAAATGTGGCTGAATTAAATTTCCATGTAATCTCGTGCCAACGCTTCAAGGCATTGTTATAAACATTGGCCCACATCACTTCCGTAGCAACCGGATTCTCACTCGTGAATAATGTCCGGTAATCTTTATGCGGATCCCCCGTCGTATGCAGTGCATATTGTTTGGAATCCATGATTTCTTTTGCAGCGTGCATAGCCTCGGTCAGCCATTTATCCGCCGTGTTGGACAAATTCAATTCAGCATGATACTTCCTGTACGTACCTTCGAATAAACAGATTCTAGATTTCATACCGAGGGCCACCCATTTCGTGATCATAGACGCGGTATTGTCTTTCTTATCGCGGATATGGGCAACAGCAAAATCCAAGTCGGCTAAAACAGAATCCATAACCACATGGCGCGCGTCGCGGCCCTTATATAATAATTCTTTATCGTCTGTTGCTAGGGGTTTGGAATACCAAGGTACATCGCCAAAATCCTTGACCATATCGTAATAAAATAGAGCCCGGTAAAATCGAGCCACACCGGCGTAGTGCATTCTTGCCTCTTCGGGAATAGCCGGATTGTTGTATTTACTTAAAAAGTAGTTGATGTTCCGTAGCTTTGACCAGCTCCAAGCGCCTTGATCCACCGCCGAAAAATTTCCTGCTATAAACTTCGGCGAATTATTCTTGGAGGTATACTCACCCATTTCGTCAGCTTGGACGATAGCCAGGCCACTGGGGATGAACTGTTGATAAAAGGAATTGGAATACAATTGTAAATCCGTTTCTGTCGTAAAAAACGTATTGGGAACCAGCTTATCGAATGGTTCTCGGTCTAAAAAATCTTTACTGCATGCGGAGAGCGCAAAAGCCGCCAATCCGAAAATGCTATATCGTATGATAGGGTTCATTTTGCTGAATTAAAGTGTTACGTTAAGTCCAAACGTGGTCGTTTTCAGTTGCGGATACGCGTATCCCTCGCCCGAACCGTTGGTCAGTTCGCCAAGTGGTTTTTCGATGACTTCGGGATCAAAGTTGTCGGTATGCTTAAAAAGACCAGAAAACGTGAACAGGTTCTGTGCGCTTACAAAGATCTGCACATTCGCCAGTTTTGATCGTTGCAGCCATTTTTGTGGCACATTATAATCTACCGTCAACGTTTTTAGCCGCAGATAGGAAATATCTTGCAGGTATCGCGTTTGCGGTGCCCCCAACGATCGGTCTGTTCCCAAGGCCGTATAACCTCTATATCTTGGAAAATAGCCATCCGGATTTTCTTCCGTCCACATATCGTTCATCATCTTGGTAGGCTGATATCCGTAAGGTCGGTTGTAAGGCCCCCAGAATAAGCCAGCCTCTGGCGAGAAATAGTAGTCCCGTTTGCCGATCCCCTGAAAAAAAGCCGATAAACCAATGCCATTCCATCGACCAGACAACGTGAAACCAAATTGGTACCGTGGTGAGTTATTTCCTATAATCCGGCGGTCTCCAGGATTTTCAACCGTATTATCCCCGTTGTTAATTACGTTATCCACTTCTCCGTTGGCATTCGGCAAATCGGCAAATTTTAAGTCGCCGGGCAACCAAACATTGTTGTTTGAATTGCGGATGAAACTTTGGTCAGCATGGCGAGCTACATCTTCGTCCGACGTAAAAAAGCCCAACGTTTCATAGCCCCAGATTTCTCCGATTTCCTGACCCACGTAATAGTTCGACAGTAATTTCTTCGGGTTATTGAAGCGGGTAATATGCGATCGGCTATCCCATAGCGATCCGTTAATGCCCCAATTAAATGGTTTACCGCTAAGCTCAAATTGATTGTTATAGTTGACTGTCAGCTCCCATCCTTTGGTAGATAGATCGGCAAAGTTTCCGTAGGGTACTGCCGCTCCGAACACATTTGGCAAAGGCTCTCCAACGGTAAACATATCGTATGTCATCCGGTTGTACCAGTCGAACGTGAAATTTAAAGCGTTGTCAAAAAATCCCAGATCAGCCCCCACGTTGAAAGTCGTGGAACGCTCCCAAGTCAATCCCGCAGGGATGACGCCAGGAATAGCGGTGTAACTTGGCTGCACGCCCCCGAGGATAACGCTGGTTTTCGCTACAGACATCTGTTCCAGATAGCGATATGGAGCTACGTTACCGTTTCCTAACGAACCATATGATGCTCTGAATTTAAGATTGCTCAGCAATGGCTTGGCGTCTTGAAAAAACGATTCATTCGATACTACCCATCCGGCAGAAACCGAGGGGAAGAACCCGAAACGCTGTTCAACTGGGAATTTGGAAGAACCGTCGTAGCGACCGTTCAGTTCCAAAAGATATTTTCCGTCATAGGCATAGTTGAACCGGTAAAATATCCCTAGATATGCCCATTCGTCGCCTCCTCCGGTAATATTGAAATTCAATCCATCCATTAGATTGAAGTCCGGTTTATTCGGAAGGATAATTCCGTCCCTTTGTGCATTCAGGCGACGAATGGTTTGTGTTTCTACGTTATAACCGAGGAGCGCGTTGACGTCATGTTTGTTGGCAAATTTCTTGGTGTAGTTGGCAGTTATATTCCCGGCAAGGTACCTTCTACGTTCGCCAAGCTCTCGAAGCAAGCTGCGGCCGAAGCGGTCGATAACTCCCGGCGAATTGCTGTAATTGATGTAATTGTTGGTCCTGCGTTCATCTTCCCACGTTCTGGAGTACGTCAAGTCCCCTTTTAGCGTCAAACCGTTGATGGGCTTTATGATCACGCCGGTCGTATTTCTCAACACCGTGTTGTTTAAGTCTGACGCATTATTCCCCTCGATAAAGGAAGCAATACCCGTGTAGGCAGCGGAGTGAGTATATGTTCCATCCGGATTATAGATAACCGCCATCGGGTATCCCTGATGTTCAAACTGCCTCCAAATATTGCCATCGCCGTCTGCAAACATCGGGTAATGATAATCGTAGCTGCTGATTTCTGTATTATTCTGAAAAGTTAGCCAATCGGTTACTTTGATATCCCCTTTTCCGCGGATATTGTATTTATTGAATTTATCCGGATTGAAGTTGAACAACCCTCCTTGATGGTAGTATCGTCCAGATAAAAAATAGGAAGCTTTCTCGCCTCCTCCTGAAACACTCATGGCCTGTTCTGTACTCGGCATATCCTCGCGGTAAACCATATTGTACCAATCTGTGTTTCCAAAATATTCATACCGGTTTGTCGCTTTATTAAAGATGACATCTTCTCCGTTAGGATTTTCGGCATTTTTTCTTAGGGCTTCCAAATACTCCAGTGAAAATGGGTAGATATTGTTTACGGAAATAGGAGTCGATTTATAGTCATACCATGCATTAAATGCATCATTGAAGTTCTTGGCCCATTCGTAACCATTTGTCACCAATTTTGGTTCGACCACGCGGTTATTGATGGAAAAATTTGAATTGAATGTTACGGTTGCTTTTCCGGCCTTGGGATTTTTGGTGGTAATTAGCACCACACCAAAGGCTGCCCGCGAACCATAAATCGCGGCGGAAGAAGCATCTTTCAACACAGTTACCGTCTCAATATCATTTGGATTGATCATATTAGGATCCCCTTCCACTCCGTCGATCAACACCAAGGCATTGCCCCCGGCACCGATCGAGGTTGACCCGCGCACATTAAATGTGGCTCCACGGGTCGGACTTCCATCCACCATCTTCAGATTCAAATTAGGAAGTGTTCCTTGAAGCATCCTACTTAAACTCGGAGCTGGACGGTTTTCGAGAACTTCTGAACCCACTTGAGATACGGCTCCTGTCAGATTAGTTTTCTTTTGTGTTCCATAACCAACGACTACAATTTCTTCAAGATCGTTTTTATTATTCAACTGCACCACGATATTGTTTAAGTCGCCCGACACCCGTTGTGTTTTTGAGGTAAAACCTACATACGATACCACCAAAGTAACGTTCGCGGTATTGCTTTCCAGCGTAAAACGTCCATTGTCGTCCGTAGCGACAGAGCGGTTCGTCCCCTGTATGGTTACCGTCGCCTGTGCAATCGGGTTACCACTTCCATCCACTACCTGACCCGAAATAGATTGTTGCTGGTCCATAGGCTTCAGCAGTTCCACCATTAGTTTTGACGCGGAGGCTTGAATCGGCAAGGACATGACCGTTCCTGCCAATAAAAATATTGGTATAAAAGCTTTCATAACTAAGAGACTCCGTTGTTACTTTAAGTTAATTTCAAATTGCAGGTGTTTATCGCTCCGGATATAGGTAGATACAATTTCGTAAGAGAGTTTCTGTTGTCCGGCTTCAGCAGTCAATATTTGTGTTGATTCCGGATATAAAACCAATCGTTTGGTACCTTTCCCTTGTTTCAGTTCCAATTCAAAATAGAGGTCGCTGTTGTTTTTGATCTCGTAATACTTCGTCTTGTCCTGTGTCTTACCATTGGTCTTCTCATGATAAGACGGAGAAATCGCTAGGCAAGCATGAGCCAACGCGCGGACATTTTCTTCTTTTCCAAATAAATACTTGCTCGACCAGACTACCGTTCGACCAGCATCCAATGCTTCGCGGATACCGGCGGCAGAACGGTCTTTTGCCATGACCAACGTCATGGTTCTATGCACCCCGGGACGCTCAATCGCATAATCGTGTGCAATGAGGTTATGGATATCTGTATTTCCGATGATGGTGAGGTTACGATCCAATGCCCAGTCCAACGCTTTCTTATGGAATCCAAGACCATTCACAACCTCTATCCCATGCAGTTTTTTGGCCTGATACATCTTCTCTACAAAATCTATCCATTCGTACGAACCGGGGATAGTCGTTGCTTTCCAACCGGGGTGATTCCAAAATATAAATGCCTTTTGTTCATCGGCTTTATCGATAGCGGCTTGATCCAATTTCGGATCATTATCGGCAATCAATGCGTTGGCATCTTGGATAAACAAGGCATTGAAATGTCCCGGAGGAGTTTGTCGGGTGATTTCTGTTCCCTTTACCAATACGATATTATTTTCCTTAGCCAAATCAATCGCTAAATCATGTGAACGATTGTGATCCACCTTAACATCGGCGCTGTGTGGGTTGTATTCCATATGCTCCGTATACGATATTGCATCTAAACCTTCGCGCCATGCCTCTTGGATGCGTACGTTTGGCCAGACATGCCCATCCGTAAAAACAGTGTGCATATGGAAATCACATTTCAAGATTTGATACCCATTGACATTTGGAATGTTCAGGAGCTGACGTTTAACTGGATAGGCAAATTCCGTCAAACGCAGAACGCCGTCGTCGGTTTGTGCTTGCGAATAGCCTGTAGATAATAATACAGCTCCCAATAAAATAGATTGAATTTTCATAGATAGTAACAGTTTAAGTTGACGCCAAAACTAGTTAAGTATTATTAAACAAATATTAAGAATACGTTTTCGATTGATTAATAAATAGGTATATCACGGATCAAATGTTAACAAGGTTTAAACAAAGAAATGTCAGTGGGCGTGGTAAATAGCTAGTTATCCCTCTACCTTTAGCAAAAAAGTTTTTTCGGATACGTTCCTTTATTTCAGAAACAGTTTGGCCAATGGTTTTGTGCGTCGTATCGAACACATAAAACTCGTAATCAACCCATTGGCTAAATTGTTTCCACACAATCTATACCAAGTCGGAATTCGTCTGCTCCGTTCTTGCTCCGGCTTCGTGCACGTTCCATAGTTACTTTTATCGACGCTCTCAAAAATAATGTAAAGTACTTCATCGTCCTCTAGAATAGCCTCTAGCCAAGGCGTTAGAAACCAAGGGCCAACAATACCGTCCACGATAACATCGTATCCCCCAAAGCGAACCGTTTGGCCGTTGCTAAAAACGCTTCAATCACAATTAGTTTGTTGTTCCGACTCGAGTAAAAAAGGAGCTATAGCTCCCTTCTGAATATACCGGTAAAAGTCATCCGTATGCATATGTGCCGATGTACGAAAAGTAGCCCCCTTCGCAATGATAGAAGCGGCCGCACTTTTGCTGTTTTCCAGGAGGAGAACCGGTCAGTATAATAATCCCGCCGTTATGTCTACTATCTTTCATAACTATTATAAATAGTTTAAACGCGTCGTCATCGCAAGTAGCAAACTATTTTGTAGAGTTGCAATCGTATACGGCTAGTTGTATTTATAGCAGGCCACACAACAAGGCTTTGATGGTCTATATGCGATCTTCTCTTAAAAATATATGTTCAACAGGGACGATTTTATTGTTTTTCGAAAACTTTACGCGTGCTGAACTGTTCTTAGGGTGTAAATTATTACATAGATATAGTTCGAGTATCCCCCGCAGCGATGCACGGGGTACTTTCTCACGACAACGACAACATATTACACATAAACTTAAACACTATGGGATTCCCGTGCATACCACACGGGATTTTTCATGTCTCCGTTTTGCGGAAGATTTGATTAAAGACGGCAGGCGTCACGTTCTTATTTTTAGTATATCCGTCGGCTATACTGTGGGTAGTGACCGTAGTTAAAATTTACCTACCTTTGTAGTTTGATATTCATTTTAAACGTACAGCAGTGTCTTTAGATAAATTAAAACTTAACAAACGTCTCCACGCTTCCATGAACAATTTGGGCTATTTTACCCCAAAAGCGTTTCAGTTGAAAGCGCTCTCTCGAATAATTGGCGGACAAAGTATTCTTGGTATTGCCCCTGAAGGCGCCGGAAAAACCACCACCTATGTCCTTGGCGTGTTGATGCGTCTAAAGTATACGCAAGATGAGGCACCTAAGGTACTAGTTTTGGCCCCAAATGAAGAGCGAATCGCTGAAATCGTCGATCGTTTTATAGTGATCAGCAACAACAAGAACCTGCACATTATGGGGCTTAAGACGAGTGGAGGCATGGAAGAGGAAATAGAAGATCTGGTTCGAGGTGTAGACATTGTGGTGGCAACACCGAACCGTGCCCGAGCGGTGTATTTAAAACTGGGGTTGAATTTGAACCGCATACAGACTGTGGTCATCGACGATGCGGATGAAATCGTTAAACAAGGCATGCAAACGACGGTTAGAGAACTGGCGCAAAGCTGCGGCAATGTTCAATACCTAGCATTCAGCACCGTCGAACACGATAAATTGCATGCGATGATAGATGACTTTATGCCGTTTGCGACGCCTATCGAAGTAGACGAACTTGGCGAGAGTACCATGGAGACACACGATCTTATGCTTTATCAGGTACCAAACTTTACGACGAAAATCAACCTGTTAAACTTGTTGATGAGCGATACTGACGTGTTCGATAAGGCGGTTGTTTTTGTGAATAGCCGATTAACTGCGCACAAGCTTTTAGGGCGGCTACACGTGAAAAAGGGCGAAGCAGCAATCTATAAACCTTTTTTCCATGAAGATGCAGGGATTGACAATATACACGATTTTCACCAACTATCGGAATGCAGAATACTTCTTGTTGCCAACGAGGGAACAGAAGACATGGATTTAACAAACATACCGTTTATCATTCATTTTGAGTTGCCAGAACAACAAGAGGTCTTTGCCAAACATATTCAAAAAACTTCGGATGCCGAATCAATCGCCATCACGTTTACGACGGACATCGAACTTCCTGACCTTCGAAAAATAGAACAGGTATTGGGCAAAAAAATTCCGGTGACACCCTTGCCCGACGACCTACTGATCTATTGGCCGAGTGATACACCAAAGGTAAAAGATAAAATAGATGAATCGCAAGGTGGCGCTTTCCATAAAAAGAAAGAGAGCAATAGCAAAACCTATAATTATGGTAGTGGCGTGAAAGCGAAGATGACAAAGAAAAATAATAAACGAAAATAATCCATGAAGTTTCGGTTCCTTTAAGAAACGGAGCCGAAACAACTGCATATGCTGGAATTATTTCTATGCATTTTCACTCAAAAAGTTAGGAACGCTTCCTAGCACGACGACAGATTATCAGCGCACCGACTTTACCGCCAATATAGCGTCCTTCCTTACGCCATAGCCCCGTTGGCGCCTATGGCTTGCCCACTTATCCATTTGGCATCGTCACTGGCAAGAAAGACAATCACTTTAGCGATATCAATGGGATCCCCAAGTCTATTAAATGCATTTAACGATGCCAACTGGTTTATTAATTCCTGTGATTTACCTTGTGTAAATAGCTCCGTATCGGTAGGTCCAGGCAGAATAACATTGACATTGATTCCGCGCGCGCCTACTTCTTTTGCGAATATTCGGGTCAGGTGTTCAACGGCTGCCTTGGTTGCAACATACGTGCCGTAACCCGGCATCATCAACCGCGTAGTGGTGGAAGAGACATTAATCACACTTCCGTTATCGGCAAGCCTGGTTGCCGCCTCTTTCAAGGTATTGAATGTCCCCTTAACGTTCACATCAAATTGCTGCGTGAAATCCTCACCTGTTGTATCCTTGATCAGCTTCGTGATCATAATTCCTGCGTTGTTTACCAAGACATCGATTCGACCGTAATGAGCTATAGCGGCGTCAAACAAAGCGGTCACTTCATCCGCTTTGCTCACATCGGCCTGCAGGCAAACGGCATCGCCGCCAGCTGCCTGAATGGTAGATACCACCTGTTCAGCGGCTTCCTTTCCATTGGCATAATTGACGATTACCCGCGCGCCGGAAGCAGCCAGTTGACGAGCCACCTCGGCTCCGATACCTCGTGATGATCCTGTCACGAGAGCGACTTTGTTCTTTAACATGTTCATGTTGTCTATTGATAAGTTTCCGTTTATGATACGCATGGTGGGCAAGACCGATCTAGAAAACGAATAAAGGCTTTCGCAAAGAGGTACCCGGTTTTCTAGGCTATACGCTCCTTTCCCTATTTCGGGCAAAAATCAGATAATCGGTGTTGATCGGTTCCAAACCGTTCCGGCGCATTTCCATTGCTATCTGCGCCCGATGATAACTGCCGTGATTAAAGATATGTAACAGAATGTCTTGTAAGGAATTTTGATAGGCCACGTTTTTACTGTCTTTATAATCGATTAGTTGATTTTGCTCCGGCACGTAGGCTTTTACAATTTGACCTAGTTCTTCCGAAGCGGTACGATGATAGTGTTCGCATGTTGTAAGGTCATGTTCCGTCCACACGGACACCGGCGATGGTACTCCATTGATCCTACTCAGCCAAATGACTTGTGCATTCATGATGTGACTCAATAAACGCAGACAAATGGAAGGAACGGCATCGGAATACCCGCGCAGGGTTTCTAGCAGCAATGTGTTGGCCCAATCGGTATATAACCATAAATGGTGCAAAGACCCAGACATTGTATTTTGCATCGATTGTGTGTTTAAGCTTAGTAAATATACGATAAATATACACATATAACCTTAGGCCAGTTATCTAAAACCCTTACCTGGCCGAAGCGCATACAGATGTGTTCGGCATATCATGAGCGAAGCACAACTCAAAAAACCTATATGGAGACGTCGCAAAGGGCATTCCAACGTTTGTCTGGTTTCACTCCCCTATAAAATACGTACGCCTTTACCGGCAGCATTAAATTGGCGAGCAAGCCAAAAAAGAGGTGTTTTTTAGTTTGTTTAAACACATCTATTTCCGTTGTAAGACGTAGGGCATAGACGCACGTTGGTCCATCCACGCCTTTCAAAAATAGGCATACATGCACTTCCAATTATATCAATTCGGGGAATTTAAACGTACACCAGGTTATATAACCATGATCCTCTCCCCATATTGCGGAGACGCTTTCCCGTCATCTTTTAACGAATGAATTCCACATCCTGCTGACAGTATCGAGGTTCGGATCAGGCAATACCATATTCGTCCACTACTTTGGGGTTTAATTGACGTATATCCGACAATTAACGGCGCCAATTCAAACCGAACATGCTTACATTTGATAAACATTAGCTTGCCGTAAAATCATGAAAAAAATAGGCTTTTTATCCTTCGGACATTGGGCTGATCATCCATCTTATCAAACGCGTACAGCACGTGATACCTTGTTGCAATCGATCGAACTAGCCGTAGGCGCCGAAGAAATTGGCATGGACGGGGCGTATTTCCGGGTTCATCATTTCGCACGGCAATTGGCATCGCCATTCCCATTGCTCGCAGCGATAGGCGCCAAGACCCGCCATATTGAAATTGGCACAGGCGTAATCGATATGCGCTACGAAAATCCCATGTACATGGTGGAAGATGCTGGTGCAGCAGACCTGATCTCCGGTCATCGGCTGCAACTTGGCATCAGTCGGGGATCCCCCGAACAGGTGATTGACGGCTGGCGCTATTTTCATGAAGATCTTGCCGACGGAGAAACCGACGCGGATATGGGGCGCCGAAAGGCCCTGGCGTTTTTAAAACGATTGGATGGCACCGGTTTCGCAGCGCCTAATCCAAACCCCATGTTTCCGAATCCGCCTGGTCTACTCCGACTGGAGCCACATTCAGAAGGATTGCGCGAACGCATATGGTGGGGTGCGGCCTCCAACGCCACGGCGATATGGGCTGCACAACAACGGATGCACTTACAAAGTTCGACCTTGAAATACGATGAGGGTGGGAAGCCCTTTCACATACAACAGGCTGAACAGATACGGCTTTATCGCGAAGCGTGGAAAGCCGCCGGCCATCCGGGAGAACCTCGTGTTTCCGTTAGCCGTTCTATTTTTGCATTAATGAATGACCAAGACCGTTATTATTTTGGACAGCAAGGGACGAGCGTGGACAGCATTGGGATGATTGAGGCGGATAAACGAGCCATCTTCGGAAAAAGCTACGTGGCGGAACCAGATACGTTGGTGAAAGAACTCGCTAAAGACGAAGCCATTCAAGAAGCAGACACATTGCTGCTGACCATTCCAAATACGCTGGGTGTTGACTACCACATACATATCCTTTCTGCTATATTAACGCATGTTGCTCCACAGCTCGGTTGGCGTTAAACCCTGTCGCCAATGATCAAAAATATTCGATACAAAACAAAGATCGTGATCATCGGTGCTGGTCAAGCTGGCTTGTCTGCAGCCTACCACTTGAAAAGGCGCGGGCTGGAAGTCGGGACGGATTTCATGATCGTGGATCAAGCGCCCCGCCCAGGTGGTGCGTGGCAATTCCGCTGGCCGTCGCTCACCCTAAGCACCGTAAACAAGATTCATAACCTACCTGGCATGTCCTTTGCAGAAACGACTGAACCGCGCGCAACAGATGTTCAGGCCAATATTGCCGTTCCCCATTATTTCGACTTGTATGAAAAAAAATTTGGCCTTCAGGTTTATCGGCCACTAACGGTTGAAAAAGTATTCTTACGGCAGGGTCGCTTTTTTCTTGACAGCGCGACAACATTACTCTCCGCACTCGGGATCATCAACGCGACGGGAACCTGGGAAAATCCATATATACCAGAATACCCCGGTGCTGCTCAATTTTCAGGGGAACAACTTCATACCAAAGACTTTAAAACGGCGAGCTACTTTAAAGGCAAACATGTCATTATCGTTGGTGGGGGCATATCCGCCATGCAGCTTCTGGATCAGATCTCCAAGGTGACGACGACGACCTGGGTGACCCGTCGACCACCCATATTTCGGGAAGGGCCGTTTGATGATATGGCAGGTCATGATGCTGTAGCTCTGGTCGAAGAACGTGTTCGGGCCGGGCTACTGCCGCAGTCCGTTGTGTCTGTTACGGGACTCCCCTTTTCCGACGAGATCAAGGATATGGAACGACGTGGGATACTCATTCGTCATCCGATGTTCAGCGAAATTACGGAAACGGGTGTAAAATGGGCGGATGGGAAGGAGATATCGGCTGATGTTATCCTTTGGAACACAGGGTTTAGATTTTCGCTAGATCATTTGGAAGCCGTGCTGCCTCGAGAAGAGACGGGTGGAATACGCATGTCCGGAAGATTGGCCACCCAAGTTGAAAAAGCGCCCAACATACATTTGGTTGGGTATGGCCCGTCGGCTTCTACCATAGGCGCGAACCGTGCTGGTGCTGCCGCCGCGCAGGAGCTTATGGAAACATTACGGCTTTAGCCGATCTCGTCGCTGACTTTTGTCCACAAAAAGTCGATTATTAGAATACCCTATGAATTCCGTCAATTAATTCCGTAAATTTGTACAGGCAGAAGACAAATTTGGTATGGAAAACACGAACATTTCGGTATTGTACGTTGATGATGAGGAGAATAATTTATTTTCATTCAAAGCAACCTTTCGTTTAAAATACAAGGTATATACAGCTATAAGTGGTGCTGCAGCGATTGATATTGTCCGAAAAAACCATATTGATGTTATTATTACGGATCAACGTATGCCAGAAATGACCGGCGTGGAGTTTTTAGAAGAAGTTATTAAAATTGCGCCCGATCCCATGCGTATCCTATTGACTGGTTACACAGATATGGCTGCCGTCGTTGATGCCGTCAATAAAGGAAAGATTTTCCACTATCTCAATAAGCCGTGGAGCGAGGAAGAATTAGACCAAACCATACAGCGCGCATACGAACTTTATTCCGAACGTCAAAAAATCGTAGAAACGAACTCCAAGCTAGAGGTATCCAATGAGCAACTGGAATTTCTCCTTCGTCAGAAGCTGCTTTCATAGCTAATTTTCGCAACATTACTTACTGGGAATCGTTACTGTAAAGGTCGTCCCGATATTCGGTTGCGACTTTACATCGATTGACCCTTGTAGTTTAAGTAACGCATTTTGAACATTGTATAGTCCAAATCCCATTCCTTTAGCTTGATCACTTCCTCTAAAGAACAGCTTAAAAATATCGCTAATATGTTCCGGAGAGATTCCTATCCCATTGTCGCTAACGACGATAGTCGCTTGCTCATCTGTGGTTGTTACCGCTAATCTGACCACTTGATCTGTACCTCCTTTGTGTTGGTATTTAAAGGCGTTGGATAACAAATTATGTAGAATTAATTCCAAAATAGCTTTGTCACTCTTAAACGAATCGGTTTGATGTACGTCGATCTGAAAAGTAACTTCCTTGTTTTGGGTATACATTTTATAAAACTGTTTGACGTTTCCGAACAAATCTTCAAAATTAATTTCCGACAACATCAGCTCACCCCGGCGTAAGAGATAATAGTCACGTAAACTATCAATATACGCATCTAAGCTGACCAAAGAATCGTCCATCAAGATGAGCAACTCGTGGATGCGTTCAATACTGTTAAACTCCAACCCCAATTTAACGGCCGAGAGCACTCCCGTCAATGGATCCCTAAGGTCGTGGCTGACGCTATACGCAAATTTATCCAGTTCGTCATATGCCTTTTGGAGTTCCTGATTTTTTATTTCCAGCATCGAATTTGCGATATAAAACTTATTTGCCTCTTCGATTGCAGAAATAATCTCCTCCTCCATCCACGGTTTCCGAACAAAGCGGAATATATGTCCTTTGTTCACGGCATCAACGACGGTCTCCATATCCGCATAAGCGGTAAGTAAAATGCGTATTGGTTTAGGAAACTCTTTTTTTATTCGGTGTAGGAAATCAACTCCCAGTTCCTGTGGCATGCGCTGGTCACAGAAAATGATCCGAATATCGGGATGTGCAAGAAGTAATTCCTGTGCTTCAATAGTGTTCGATGCTGTATGAACTACGTAATCGTATCTAAAATTTGCTTTAAAGCCAACTAAGTTATTCACCTCATCATCGATATATAATATTTCAAGCGCTTTCTGCATAATTTTATAATGTGGTATTACCTCTCTGCAACCTAACGAAGTTAACGATTATTTATCGGAGATTTAAAGATTACTTTTACCTTAATTACGGTGTTGAATGGGGATAATAAGTGTAAACGTCGTGCCTTGTCCCACCGTTGATTCGAGCAGAATCCTACCCTGATGTTTTGCGATGGTATTATACGCTATTGACATCCCTAAGCCCGTCCCTTCGCCGACATCTTTGGTTGTAAAAAACGGTTCAAAAATCCGTTCCTGAATATCAGCGGGAATACCGATGCCATTGTCCGAAATCTTAACAAAAATAAAGGATGGATCTTCATGAAGCCCAGTTTCGATCCATAACTTCCCTTCTCCACTGTTGCCATGTCTTTTATTGACCGCATATACCGCGTTGGTAATCATATTCAAGAACACTTGGTTTAGTTTTCCGGCGTGACATTCAATTTTCGGAATATTGCCGTACCTCTTTTCGACCCTCATGGTGTCTTTTAACAGGCTATTTAAAATGACCATCGTCGATTCCAGGCCTTCATTGATGTCCGCAAATTTAAGGGTGTCCTCATCGACGCGCGAAAAAATGCGCAAGCTTTTCACGATTTCGGCTGTACGATGCGCCCCGTCATGCATCCCTTTGAGTAGGAAGTCCACTTCGGTCTTTAAATATTCTATGTCTACGTCCTCTTTGAATCGCTTAATCTGCTTGTGTTTTTCGCTATCAGAGAGCCCATCGGCGAAAGCAAGACGCTCCACTTCGGCCAACGTATCCCAAATCATATTAATATCTCTTTTTAAGGGGGCTACATTGGAGGTTACAAAATTGATTGGATTATTGATTTCGTGGGCGACTCCCGCCGTCAACTGACCAAGGGATGCCATCTTTTCGGCTTCAACAAGTTGCGACTGTGTCTCTTTTAAATGGGTCAAAGTAGTCTGTAAAGATGCGTTAGACGCTGTTAACTCGCGCGTACGTTCTTCTACTTTTTGCTCTAAGACGATATTTTGTTCGCGGATAAGCTGTGCATTCTCTAGGGATGTTGCTAACTCCCGGGCTTGCGATGCTTCTTTTTCCGCTTTAAGGATATTAATACTGTAGGCCAAACCGAAGGATAATAATGCCATCTCAATGACCGACGCAATTTGTACCGCATTGCTTGTAAATCCGCTATAAGCCAATATGCCGTAATCCTTGAGTAGGAAAACCAGCGATCCCAAAAGAAGAACCGTCCAACCGAATACAAAATATTTAGCAGGCTTGTATCCGCTAATCATGACCCAATAAGAAACGTACAACACGAATAGCGAACCAGCTCCTGTGGTGATCTGCATAGTAATGAACGCACTTTGCATGAAATCGAACACGGTCAAAAGAACACTACCCACGAAACAAACGATAAAAACGGCGAACACTCGGCGAGCATTCGGAGCTGTCTTTCGCAGCTGCAAAAAGGAGTCGGCAAAAAGCAAGGCGCTTAATCCGGATAAACATCCGAATACAATCGGTCCTTTGCTCGCAAAATCAGGCCAATTCGGCCATAGATATTGAAAGCTATAGCCTTTAATACCCATTTGCGTAATGCCCGCACAAACAACGTATAATACGTAATACAGGTAACTCTTTTCCCGTACGGAGAAAAAAAGGAAAAGATTATAGACCGCCATAATGAATACGATGCCCATATATATACCATTCAGTAAACTGTCGTTGCTCACCTGCGACATAAAAGTGCGTTCACTGCTTACGTAAATCGGCAAAATGATTTGCTCGGTACTTTTAATACGTAAAAAGAAGACGAGCTTTTGATCCCTCGGCAAATGAATATCAAATGCGTAGTTCGGAACCTGATATTTCCGCGCAGAAAAGGCTTGACGTTCGCCCAGCTGTACAGATCGATAATTACCTTCAGTAAGCGGAACAAACAATTCTACTTCGTCCAACAGTGGATAAGCAATTTCCAACACGAGATTGGCATCCTCGCGAACATTTAGCATGGGCAAACGCAACCAGATATCGGCATTTGTAGATCCTAGATTGGGAACGTCATGCGCTAGCGGCTGGAAAGCGGAAGAGGCGGAAATCTCAGCAAATGTTGGGTTTTCAGGCCCTATGTACCGCTCCATACCTTCACTTATCCGTACGCGTTGCGTCGGCTTATCGACAACTATTTCTGCGTACAACGGCTTACCACCAATAAGCGTAACTAGGAACAATAGGCTCAACCACCACTTCATTTTTAACCGTATTATTTTTTGGCTTCTGCAAGGACAAGGTTCATAGAAGCGAGGAAACAGCCGGCTTCATCCGTCATTGTCAACGCTTCTTGAAAATCGTCCATCTCTTTTGCGCTCAGTTTCTGTTTTTCTACCATTTCCACCAAAATGCTATTCAAAAACATATACCGATTGGCTTCGTCTTTACTACGCACCGTCATATGAGCGGAATATAGCCGTATATCTTGAAACCCATGCGCTAAGAGATCGGCTGTCAGCCTATTGCCAGCCCAACCGTTATTAACTTTTTCAGTCGTCAGATAGTGACAAATTTTGGCTTCAGTTTCTATCTGACTACTGTAAAACGTCAGGCTATTCCATATCGTTTCGACGATGACAATTGGTGCCCCATCTTGCAGTACGCGCCGAACTTCCGTAAACATTTGATCTGGATTTCTTAAATGCTGAACGACCCGCTCCATACGCACGCCTGCAAGGGAGGCCGCTTCAAATTCTAGTTCGCCGACCTCTCCTTGTATGAACGCTAAATTTTCTAACTCTTCCGACGTAGATTTGGCGTGTTCAATCAGTTTGGCATCGTGATCAACTCCGACAACGTGTACGTTGTTTCCCAATATCCTGGCAAGGTTAGCGGCATCCATTCCGGTACCGCAGCCTAAATCAGCCACGGTTCCGTTTTTAATCCCCGAAAAAGCAGCATAAGACTGCGTCTTAAGTTGTTTTAAAAAATCGCCTGTATCTATTAAGTAGCTGGCGCCATAATGTTTTGTGTCCATTAAAAAATATTTAAGTTACGATCGTCTAATGGACGATCCGCTGCTATATACCGTAAATTATTGATTACTGCTTGTAGATCCCATTGGTTCAAGTTTGGAATATCTATCTGATAATGGATTTCGATTTCTTTATTCCGCAAGGTTTCTATACGGACGATATTAGAATTATTCCGCAACGATAAAATTGCCTCTTTATTTTCTTGATCAGCTTCGGTGAGCGTGTCTAAATTGCGCATGATCATAACAGTGGCCAGTAAGTCCAGTTTCGGATAGTAAAATGTACCATTATTTCCGACACTGGTGTCAATCCGATAGCCGACGCTTTCAGCCAATTTCACGGTATAAGGTGCGCATAGGGCAAACAATGACTTGATACCTATCTGCGCACTGATAGCAGCGCCTGCCCTTGTCAAAAAAATACTGCCAATACCGTATCCGGCAATTTCCCTCGAATTCCAAAGACCGCACCCCTCTCCCGTGCCCTGCCGCGCGTATTCATAAACCAGCTCGTATACACGTCTATCCATTGCTCCCGTAGCTTGCTCAATCGGCAGTGGCTCGCTCCCGCCGGCCACGTGGATACGGACGCCACCGTACACCTTCTCGCCATCCAAAGATTCCACAATCAAAACGAATGCCGCTGGATTATACATCCAATCATTCTTAGAAGATGTAACCTTCTTGACACCAATTGCCGTTAAGACATGTGCGTGCCCTTCTATAAACCGTTCGCAGGTTTTTGGGTCGTCAATGGCCCGGAATGCTCTTAACCTGACCACCGGACGCCCATCGTTGAATATTAATGCCACCGAAATGCTTTAAATTATCGTTGAAATACAAAACTAATCAATTAAACGCAAAGCTGTTTACTGTCGAAACAAGAAAACACCGCTTTTTCCTAGTCGTCTAATCCTTTTCCTGCACGAATCTTTGAAATGTATTTCTCGATCCGGCTAATGCGTGTTTTCGATTGCTTCGCTTGTGCGAAATAAAAGAGGTATCCCCGTTGTCTTCCGGGGGTTAGGCTTTGGAAAGCCACGCGCAGTAGTTCATCTTCATCCAGATACGTTTGAAATTCATCAGGCACCTGAAAATCGGATGTTTGTTTTCGTACCACCTTTTTTCCGGAAACTTCAATTTCAATGGCTCGACGGATGTACTCTTCAATAACAGGCTGTTGACGTTTAATATCATGGATTGTCGTGAACCGTATTTGCCGCGCAGCTTGTACGTTCGCTGTTTGTTGAATGAGGATGTGGTTCGGATCGTCGAGCAATGCACCTTTATGAAATAACAGTGCGCAGTATTCCTTAAATCCATGAATCAGCACCACGTTCTTGCCACCGACTGTATAACACGGGTGCATCCACTTATAGTCTTCAGTCAGTTCAGGAAACCTTAAAAGAATTTCCCTCAACCACATCATTTCTACTTTCCATCGTGTTATACGGTCAAAAAAATGATCGACGTTACTATTCGTTTTGCTTTCCATCGTGCTTATTAGATTAATCTGTACCGGTAAAGATAACATCCCGAAGGTTTTCCGGCAAAACTTTTTGGGAAGGCACGAGAGGGACAATCAATGGAACAATCTTCCATCTATGCTGTCGCGTCGGACAAATTGAACAAATTGGCTATACATACATAGGAGTATGTTGTATAAAAAATGCAATCTACGGATCTTCCCTATGCTTCATCTCGCCGAAAATGTTAAAAAACATTAAAAATAGTTGTCCATGCAATGCATATTTATATTCGTTACAACAAGAAAATGAAAATAATAACAAATTGTTAATCAATTATTTAAAAATCTAATTCATGTAAAAAACTAGTTACAATCCGAACATTTCTTAAAATTAGTTTACGGGTTTACGGCATGAAATTTGGCACTTCACGAATTGTAAAAGAAATATTACAATCAATTTATTGGATAAAAACTATATAAATGATTTAGTCGAAAACTGTATTTGAAAGCTCATTCTTTATGAATTACATGGAAAAAACTCAAACATTAGACGTTAACAGCTCGTATTTATTTAGCGAGACTGCGTCGACATCGACAAAAAAAATAGTCGACAAAAAGGAGGAATTCGCTCCAGTGAAAAAAGGTCGCTTTGGTATTTGGGAATACAGCATTCTCAGCCTTACCTTTTTATTACTTTTCAGTTCCGTATATGCAGTATATTTGTTGCAGCCTAAATTTGAGCAGCTACATCTCGAACGTATGGATACGCCTTGGGGAATCTTCATAATCGGTCTCGGTTTGTTTCTCTTAGCAATTAAGCTAAGCTTTTTGACGTATTTACTCGTGTTGTATGTGCGTTACAAACCAATTAAATCAGTAACGGATGAGAAGTTGCCTACTTGTACGATTATCGTACCGGCTTATAACGAAGGACAACTCGTGTATCAAACGCTTCATAGCTTGGCAAATAGCGATTACCCGCACGAAAAAATGCAAATCATTGCGATTGATGATGGCAGTAAAGATGATACTTGGTCTTGGATTAAGCGCGCCAAAGAAGAATTGGGCGACCGGGTGACGATTTGTCAGCAACCTGAAAATAAAGGTAAACGCCATGCTTTGTATCGCGGTTTTCACCTTGGAACGGGCGAGATTTTCATTACTGTTGACAGCGACTCTGTCGTTAAAACCGATACGATTCGCAATATGGCAAGTCCGTTTATTGTCAATGATCAATGTGGCGCGGTGGCTGGAAATGTGCGCGTGCTAAACAATGAAAAGGCGCTGATCCCACGTATGCTCAACGTAAGCTTTGTGTTTAGTTTTGAGTTTGTGCGGTCCGCACAAAGCATGCTAGGTTCTGTATTGTGTACCCCTGGTGCCTTGTCTGCCTACCGTAGAAAAGCGGTCATGGCTTGCCTTCCGGAATGGATAAATCAAACTTTTATGGGACAGCCGTCGGATATTGGTGAAGATCGTGCTATGACAAATATGATCCTGAAACAAGGTTTTCATGTGCTATTTCAAGAAAACGCCTACGTATATACGAATATCCCTAAACGCTATAAGAACTTATATAAGATGTTCATTCGTTGGGAACGTAGTAATGTTCGGGAAAACATTATGATGAGTAAGTTTGCCTATAGCGATTTCCGTGAAGGATCTAAAATAGGACCGAGAATATTACTCACCATGCAGTGGTTTAAGTTGGCCCTATCGTATCCTCTTATTTTACTGATGTTGTGGTTCGTTATCAATTACCCGACATTGTTCTTAAGCTCTACATTCCTAGGTATTTTATTATTCTCCAGTGTACAAGCATTTTTCTTTGCTAAACGAAACAAGAATATTCCAGAATCCTTCTGGGCATATACGTACAGTATCTTTTACGCATTTACCTTGTTCTGGATCACTCCATATGCCATTGCTACGGCCAATAGGCGCGGTTGGCTGACACGGGATCTGGTTCCAAAAAAATAAGACAGCTTTCAATGTATATAGGAAAAGGCGGACTCTTGAGGGAGTTCGCCTTTTATGATGATTATGTGTTTTCATAAATGATAAGAACGTTTCTACCAGTAGGTTGGTCATCCAAGGAAGCATGAACGTTTTTTCTACAGAGCCCTTGATTGGGATATACAAGAGCTTCTTGTTCTTTTATCGACCAAAGAAATCAGAAAACTTTCTTCAACGATCGAACTAGGAAATTGCGATACAAGAAACGCCCAATCAAGATATCTATTCTTCCTGATTGGGCGTTTCTGAATGCGACTTTATTAAACAGCTATATGCGCAGTGAGCGGTTCACGATCCCAGTTTCTGTGGCTGGCAATCGCATCTCCGAAATCTTCAGGATCTCGATCCAACAAGATGGCTTCATCATCTGAGAAATCCCGAGCGGCTGACGCCTGCATTAACTGCGCTCCCTCTCCGTCGAAAGCCAATGCTTTACAGTGCTTTACGGCTTCATTTATAAATTTAAGCACTTTTCCTTCCGACAGCAGGGCGTTGATGTTTCCACCTGGAATATAGACCGCATCGTACAATACGCTTTCCGTAGTCATCCATGCTGCGTCGACCGGATGTGATACCTGCTTGCTGCATGCAACTGTGCCCCCATGCGGTGCTATCAGGTGGACGACTGCCCCGCGGCCCTCTAGGTAAGTCTTCATCTTTTCTAAACGTGCGCCGTCGAATCCATCCGCAACAAGCGCCGCGATCTTACGCGCTTCTAAATGGTCTGATGAACGATACTGTTGACTCAGTGCCTCCGATTTATCCAAGTATCGTTTTGCCGGGATCGGTTCATAGCGCAATGGATCGGCATCGGCGCCGATATTTTGGTTTACTGGTTTTTCGATCGATGCCGGGATATCCAAACCCAACTTAGAAGCGACAGCATTCGCTAACGCACCGTCGATTTGTGCCAGCAACCACAACATCCGAAGTTTAATGGATTCATAGGTGCATTTGCCCAACTCGAAGGAATACGCATTAATTAGGTGGTTTTTCTCCCAGGTGGATAAACTTCTGAAAAACAAAGCCGGTTGAGAGAAGTGATCGCTGAAGCTCTCGCTTCGATCGCGGATTTTTTTGGCATCCACCCGCTCTTCAAATGATGTGAACCCCCCTTCAGCCATTTTAGCCAAATAAGGGCAACCTCCGCCGATGGTATTAGGAAAATATGCAACTTTCCCTTTATCAATTGTCATCCGCATTTGGGCGTCGCGTTGGTTATTGTGTACCGGGTTTATGGGGCGGTTGATGGGAAGCTCGTGAAAATTGGGACCACCGAGGCGCGAGAGTTGCGTGTCCGTGTAGGAAAAAAGCCGACCTTGCAATAGTGGATCATTCGTAAAATCAATGCCGGGAACAATGTGTCCGGGATGAAAAGCAACCTGTTCGGTTTCTGCAAAAAAATTGTCCGGATTCCTGTTTAAAACCATCCGCCCAACAATACGTACCGGCACGAGTTCCTCGGGGATAAATTTTGTCGCGTCTAATAGATCGAAGTCGAATTTATGTTCGTCTGCCGCTGGGATAACTTGCAGCCCTAGCTCCCATTCCGGATAATGACCGGCTTCGATAGCATCCCACAAATCGCGTCTATGAAAATCGGGATCAGCGCCGTTGATTTTAACAGCTTCGTCCCAAGTCACGGAATGCACACCTAGCTTAGGTTTCCAGTGAAATTTGACGAAATGCGCTTCTTCCCGATCATTGACCAAACGGAAGGTGTGTATGCCGAACCCTTCCATCATGCGGTAACTCCGGGGAATCGCCCGGTCGCTCATAGCCCACATGTGGTTATGCAAAGCTTCCGTAGCTAATGATATGAAATCATAAAAAGTGTCGTGGGCAGAAGCGGCCTGTGGAATCTCTCGATCGGGCTCCGGTTTTACTGCATGAATAATATCTGGAAACTTCATCGCGTCCTGAATAAAAAACACAGGTGTGTTGTTCCCCACGAGGTCAAAAATGCCTTCCTCCGTATAAAATTTAACCGCGAAGCCTCGTATATCCCGGGCTAGATCGGCTGACCCTTTACTACCGGCAACCGTAGAGAATCGGACAAAAACGGGTGTTTTGCGCGTTAAGTCCGTCAGGAATCCAGCTCGTGTTAGACTACTTAGATCTTCATAAAGTTCGAAATAGCCGTGCGCTGCACTACCGCGTGCATGGACAATGCGTTCTGGAATGCGTTCATGATCAAAATGTGTAATCTTTTCACGCAGGATAAAATCTTCCAACAACGTTGCGCCCCGCGCTCCCGCCTTCAACGAGTTCGCATCGTCGTTGATTTTTACACCTTGGTCAGTCGTCATCACTTGACCATCTCCCGAAGACGTGTTTTTAAGGAGATCATTTGCTTTCGCGTCCAATTCCTTCGTGTTTTCTAGTGGTTCATTTTTCATGTCAGCTACATTTATCAAGTTTAAAAGATATTCTGGCACTAACAGAACCATTTTGTAACGGAAACGTTTTTAGTTTTTTAATAGGCAGCGCATCAACAACACGAAGACAGAAGAAAACAAAAATAAATGAAATATTTTTTATTCAACTCTTGGTGAATTGAAAAACAATGCTTAGCTTTAGGTGCGTCAAAAATGATCCACTAATCGTGGAATAAATCTAGTAGGAATTCCCCGTCGTGAGATAGGGAATTTTTTTATGTTGGAAAAGTATAGCCCAGAAGGCTGGCCGATCTATACCCCTAAACTGGGTACTGTTCAGCCAAGAAGCGTATGACACCCATTACATCATCCTTTCCTAATCCGGCGATGCTCGCTCCCGTGTACGTAGATAGCATCGCTCGCCCAATTGGAAAATCAGCGCCCGCGGATTCAGCCAAGCGTAAATCTTTTAACATTAGATCCAATGAAAATGCAGGCGCAAACTCGTGTTCCACCAGTTTTGGAGTCTTCGCTTTCGTCGCGCCACTACCGCTAGCGCTGAGATTAACAATATCCAGCATCGTCTGACGATCAATACCCAACGTATCTGCAAACAATGTCATCTCTGCCAAACCTTGATAAATCGCTCCCAAAAAATAATTAATCGCAATCTTTGCCGCTAAGCCCTTTCCATTTTCGCCGATATGTCGGATTGTTTTCCCCATGTGGCTCAAATAAGGCGTGGCCCTTTGCAAATCCTGGTAATCTCCGCCAACCATGATGATCAAGGTGCCGTCTGCTGCAGGACCGGTACTCCCGGCGACCGGTGCATCCAGAAAACCTGCATTTTTTGTCGCTATCACCTGTGCAATGGCTAGGGAGGTGTCTCTGGAAATGGTACTCATATCCACGAATAGCTTTCCTTTCAGAGGTAACGGTAATATCGCTTCGTAGACCTCTTTAACAGCCGAGTCATTCGTTAACATGGTAAAGATCACATCGCTTTTGTTCACCACCTCGTCAATGCTTTTAGCAACATGAGTTTTCTTCGCCAATCCCACGGCCTTGGATGCTGTCCTGTTATAGACCGACAGATGGGCACCTGATTTCTCTAAGTTTTTGGCCATAGGATAACCCATATTCCCCAAGCCAATAAATCCAATATTTTCCATTTTCATTTTCTTTATTGCGTTACGCGATCGGGCCAAATATTTGGCAATTCGCCACTAAAACCCATTTGCGGAAGATCATTGATACGCTGCATGTCTTCCGCTGACAATTCAAAATCAAAGATTTCCAAATTCTCTTCGATGCGCGCGATCGACGTGGACTTCGGTATAACGACGACGTCGTGTTGAATGACCCAGCGCAAACAGATTTGGGAAACTGTTTTTCCATAGTATTTCGCTATTGTTTCTAGCACCTCATTGCCGAACACCTTCCCTCTTGCCAATGGAGACCAGGATTCCACTGTAATGCCAAGCCGTTTACAATAGTCGACTACCTGCGGCTGCCAGTATCCGGGATGAAACTCGATCTGATTTATACTGGGTATAATTTTCGCCTGCTGTAGAAGCGCTTCTAGATGTTCCGGCCAAAAATTACTGACGCCAATGGATCGAATTCGGCCGTCTGCGTGCAATTCTTCCATGGCCCGCCAAGCATCGGCATTGGCTTGTTGCCAATTGCTATAATTCTTTGCGTTTGCCGGCCAATGGATGAGATATAGATCTACATAATCTACATCGAGCCTGTGGAGCGACTCAGCAAACGCTTGTTTCGTTTGCTGGTATCCCAAGTTTTCCCTCCATAATTTTGTCGTGATAAGCACCTCTTCGCGAGGAATACCACTTCTCCTCACTGCCGTTCCCACTTGTTCCTCATTATCATACTTAGCGGCCGTATCCAACAGCCTGTATCCGCGTTCTAACGCCGCCAAAACGGACGCTATCCCTTCCTCTTTTGTCGCTTTGTACGTACCGAATCCCAATAGCGGCACGTGAGTTCCATCGTTCAATGTAATATGATGCATAGCCATATATGTGTTTTATAACTTGAAATTTGCAGCGACTCTGGAAGCGAATCGCTGTATCTTAAAAAAGAAAGATAGTGGAAAAAAGAAAGGAACAAAGGTCTAATTCTCTTTTTTTACCAAAAATCTACATGTAGCTCAGGAATGGTCGTTAAATGTAGTCGAGCGACCACATCCTAGCCCACATTTTCTCCTACTTGACCTTCACATAAATCTCTTTGATCGTTTGCATAACCCCCTGATCAGGTAATTCTTCTCTGCCCTCCTGAATCAACGTATCTCCCCGCACGGACAGATCGAACGTAAATGTTCTGCCTTCCCAAGCCCGTGCCGTACAATATTCCAAATGTTCCGTATAGGTCGTCCCGTCCAGTTTGTATTTTCCGGCACCGCTCACAAACAGAGCTGTGCTATCTTTACCCCGAAACTTATCGTGATTGAAAAAGGAAAAATATGCGTCGTTGAATATCTTGATCATTTCTGTTTTTGACGAGTCGATCATGGTACGCGTCGTGTCGTGCCCCCGGATGGTGGTCGCCTCAATCAGTCGATAGGTTCCTACCAAACCGACCGTAGTCGGTATAGACGTGTGTTGGCAACTCAGGCAGGCCACCGTCCCGATAAAGACAGCGCTTCGGCAAATTATTTTTTTCATACGCTTATATAGGGTTAGAAGACGATCATCCGAAAGTGAGTGATTGTCTTAGTTCGTTCGTTATTTTAAGAATGAAACGCTATGTGCTGTTCGTCGATTTCCGACCATAAGTTTTCCAAGATATCTTTAGTCGAATGATCCGATAGCGAGGACAGAGATTGCCCTCTCCAAATGCTCACCAATTCGACATTAGCCGATTCTTTAGCTGCCTTACGTAAAGGCTGCGTTAATTTATTCAGATACGGATAAGGTAACATATCCGCAGATCCGGAAAGCAAGTCGACAAAAGAGTTTTTTATACCGCGGGCTAAACGTCCGGTAAACGCGTTGGTTAATATGATGTCCTTTTCCCGAACGTGTTCCAATCTGTCTTTTTCAAAAGGCTGAAGAGCACTTTCTCTACTTCGCAACAGGAGGCTTCCCACCTGTACAGCACACGCTCCGAGTTCTTGCGCTGCCCTAGCCGTGGATCCATTATAGATGCCGCCTGCATATATTAATGGCAACTTGCTTTGTTCCCTAACCTGCCCCAGCAAAGATAGACCACCGATCTCCGGATAGAAATCGCCTAAAAAACTCCCTCGATGACCGCCCGCTTCCACTCCCTGCACGACTATGATATCTACACCAGCGTTTTCCAAAAACAAGGCTTCTTCCACGCTCGTGCACGTTCCCATCAACCAAGCCCCAGCTTCCTTGCACCGGTCGATACTTAAGCTGTCGAGGCATCCAAAGGTGAAACTCAGCACCTTGCAGCCTGCAGCCAGAATCACCTCAACTTGTTCATGGTAATCCGTCATCTCTAATGAACTGGCCTCAGGGAAGGATACGTTTAATCCATGCTTATGTGCAATACGTACTAACAATGCTTTTGTCTGGTCATATCGTAGACGTAGATCGTCCGTCAATACAGGAATACGATGGACAAATAGATTTACCGCAAATGGCTTATCTGTCAATTGCCTTGTCGTTTGTATGAGATGTTCACAAGTAGATGGTGGCAAATCCCCCAGCGCTAATGATCCCAGCGCACCCGCAGCATTAGCGGCTGCCACCATGTGCGGTGTGGTGACTCCCAACATAGGTGCTTGTACCAAAGGATGCGTTATCCCCAACTGTTTCAATACATGCGGTTTATTTTCCATGCTCTTGTTTTCAATTCAACAAATACATTCTAATCAAAGGTAGACAGCTTATGCCAAAATACCTATCCTTTTTGAAAATACGTAGGAGGATCTCCACTGTCATGTGTTACAACGGGGAAAACGCGGCAATTGGCAAAATTACGCAATCGATTGATATTAACCTTTAAGAAAACGCATCGCCAACCATATTAAAAATGACACCGGGACGAAAAATCAGCAAGTGGATGATTTTGCGATACGCAATCGTATGCGTATTTTAAAGTAAATTTTGAAGCAACTTAAACTTTTATGTAGTATGTATGGTATCCGGATTCCCCCTTAGGCTACAGTTTGCCAATATGCATGTTAATATCTAGTTGATTTCGAGTACGGAATAAACATGCACCCAACAATCTAAACTAAATAAATAGCTACTAACAAACGTAAACTGTCTTCCCTTTTCCCTAGACGGGATATGACCGTTTTTTACATATCCAAATGAAAAGAAACAACGTACTTATACATGTGGCGGGACCACTCACTGCGATAGGGTTTTGTCTTCTCGCTTCCGTCACGGGCAACTCCAGCCATGCGGCGTCGCGGACTACCGAAATGATCATCTCTGTACAACGCGGAATCAACGGGGTTGTGCTTGATGAGACAGGCTCGGTCATTATCGGCGCTACCATTTCAGTGAAAGGTTCGACCTTAGCTACATCCTCCGATACAGCGGGGAAATTCTCCATTGAAGCCAAAACGGGTGACGTGCTTGTCATCAAATATATCGGCTATCTTCCTTACGAAGTCACCGTTACCGACCAACGCGAAATACGCATTAACTTACGCCCTGATCAAGGCGCGCTAGAAGAGGTCGTCGTCGTCGGGTATGGTGCGCAAAAACGAGGAAATATCACGGGCGCAATAACGACCGTGAAGGCTGATGATTTAAAAAACATCCCCTCTTCCAACCTTTCTAATACGTTGGCCGGACGAGCGCCGGGTGTGAATGTGACCAATACTTCAGGAATGGCTGGAGCATCCTCTAAATTACGTATTCGCGGGAGTTTTGCGGAGCCTTTATATGTGATCGATGGCGTCGTGCGTGACAAAGCGGCGTTCGACGTCTTGGAGGCTAATGAGGTGGATCAGATGAGTTTCCTAAAAGATGCTGCTGCGGCCGCAGTATACGGTACACGCGCCGGAAATGGAGTGGTCGTTGTGACAACTAAAAAAGGGGTGAGCCAAGCTCCTGTTTTCAACGTACAAAGTAACTATACCTTCAATGCACCCACCCAAACCCTGTTGGCGGATTTAACAACAGCCACCGATGAACTGGTTTATCAAAATCGGGTTGCGGAATTCCAAAATCTCCCTATTCCTAACGGAGAAGACGAATTTACGTATTTTGCTGACAAGAGCTACAATGTCAACGACGTGATCTGGCGCAATCCATTTAGCCACCGGCAATCCATTAGTGTTAACGGCGGTGGGGATAAAATTACCTACTACACGTTGATAAGCTACCGTGGAGAGAATGGCTCGTACAAATCACTAGATCACCAAAAATTTAACCTACGGAGTAATGTTTCGGCTCAAGTGTCGGATGCATTTCGTATAGATCTAAATATATCCGCCAACCAGCAAAATTCCAACCGGTTTTATTGGCCATTCAGTACGTCGGCGAATGACGATGATTTTGATGTATCCGACTTCTACCGGGTGACATTCAACTGGCCCAAAATGTATCCGTTTTATTTACAGCAAGACGGCACCCCCTCCTCATCCGTCACGCCGTATCCCGTGCAAACACCTATGGGGAGTTGGCAGGCATGGAATGTGATCGATCAGGTCATTGGAGATCGCTACATCGATCGAAAGGTCCGACAGGTTAATCCAATTCTTTCACTCAACTTAAAACTAGACAAACTCGTTCCGGGGTTGTCAACCAAATTTGTAGGCAGCTATCTCGCCGAAGACTATTTGCGGAAGCGGTATATGAGTTTCCAAAAAAATTACACCTTTCAATCGCTTGATCCCTCTGGAAACCGCTTTATCCCGGCGCCACCCGATGAAAATAAAGTCAATATTTTCACATTTAGCCAGGCGCAGCCATTTATGGATTACGCAACCAAACGTAAATGGGAATATCAAATGAACTGGTTTCTAAATTACGTAAAGTCGTTCGGGAAACACAGCGTGGATGCTACTGTGGTTTTAGAACAATGGAAGTATGGTCTGACCGACATTACGTCACGCGCAGAGAATCCAATGACAGCATTGGACCAGATGTTCGTTTACCCTACCGACCGCAACTTTCGCGAAACTAACGGTTTTGAAAATATCAATGCTCGTCAAGGTCTTATTGGTCGGGCGAATTATAACTTCGCAGATAAATACATTGCGGAGTTCTCCTTCCGTTATGATGGTGCGGTATTATTTCCCGAAGAAAAACGTTGGGGATTTTTCCCGTCGGTATCCGCGGCATGGCGTATTTCCGAAGAAGACTTTTTTTCATCTGTCAAGAATACCGTTAACGACTTGAAGATACGAGCATCCTATGGAACGACAGGAAACTATCTGGACGAGAATGCAGAAACGATCAAACAATTCACATATGCCGAGAAATATAACACAACTACGGGATTCATTTTCGGGGACCGTTATTACAATGGCTTGGCCTATGGAGATACACCCAACCCGTATGTTACCTGGACGAATTCCAGAAGTTACAATGCCGGATTAGACCTTGGGTTCTTCCAGAACAAGCTGAGTGGTTCTTTGGATGTTTTTAAACGGGAAGAAACCGATATATTAGCGAGTCGAACCGTAAAATTACCGGATACCTATGGACGTACATTGGCCAAAGAAAACTATGCCGCCCGCAGCTACCGTGGCGGCGAGCTAACGCTAAACTGGAATGATCATGCCGGTGAAATGGCTTATGGCCTCTCCGCCAATATTGGTTATGCAGTCGATCGGTGGGATATTTATGACGAAGAGCCAGCGTATGGCCCTGGGGGAAACATGCATTTCCGGTCGCGTATTGACCGCCCTCATAATCGGCTCACCGGCCTCACTGCTGTAGATTTGGTGCGTACACAGGAACAATTGGATCAGCTACTGTCAGCTGGCTTTACTACCTACGGACGTACGCCTTATCTAGGGATGATCTTGTTCGAGGATATTCGTGGAGCAAATTACAGCGATGGTCCAGATGGCAAGATCGACGAAAACGATGAAGACCTACTATCGTTGAACAATTCGCCCCGATACAATTATGGATTCGGGTTACATATTGGCTGGAAAGGACTTTCGCTGTCTGCGCTTTTTCAAGGTGTTCTCAAATATGACCGGATGATCAGCAACCAGGAAGGAGGCGGTATGCGTCAACATGGAGGTACGTTCCGCCCATACTACCCTATCTGGGCTGACGATGTATGGACACCGGACAATCCCAATGCTAAATATCCGCGTCCAGTTGGCAGTAATTGGGCAGAATCAGGGAGCATGGCCTCCACATTTTGGATGCGGAATGGTGCATACCTGCGCTTACGTGATGTCAATCTTTCCTATACACTGCCTAGGGCATGGACGAATGGTATCAAATTAAATAGCGTGAATCTATTTGTTAACGGGACCAATCTTTTTGTATTTTCTCCCATGACAGAATTTCACGATCCAGAGCAATTAAACTACGATTCCTACCCTGTCATGAAAACGTTCACCCTTGGACTAGATGTCAAATTTTAACTTGTATGCCATGAAAAAAATAATCTATATTTTACTCGGAACCCTTCTAGGTCTGTCGTCCTGCAAAAATGTTCTAGAAATTGAAGACTTGCAGTCCTTGGATGAAGAGAAGGTCTGGAATGACCCGAACCTAGTGAACGCTTATCTTGCAAACTTGTATACGCTATTCGGAAATTGGAATACAGCAGCCGATCTGTACAGCGATCAACTCGTTAACATAAGCTTCACGACCAACCTCGTTACTATCCAAAATGATAATTTTAAATCCTGGAACTATACCCAGATCCGAAAAATAAACACGGCGATCGAAAAAGTGAGCACGAGTACGGGGCTGACGGAAGATCAAAAAAATAACATTATTGGCCAAGCTTTATTCATGCGGGCATATGCTTATTTTGACATGGTCAAACATCATGGAGGCGTGCCCTATGTTACTAAAGCACAAGATTTGGCAACCGACGACCTACAGGTACCGCGAAACAGTACGAAAGAGTGTTATGAGCTCATGATAAAAGACCTCGATGAGGCGATTCGCTATCTACCGAAGACGATCGACAAAGGCTCTTCGGATTACGGGCGTATTGACGGAAACTTTGCGGTGGCATTTAAGGCAAAAGTACTTTTGTACAAAGCCTCTCCACAATTCAATCCGACGAATCCTTTTGACAATGTATACTGGTCTGAAGCGCATGTTGCCAACAAAGCTGCCTATGAACAATTAAAGGCAGAGGGATACAGCCTCACGCCGGACTACGCAAACATTGCCTTGCAAGAAAAAGGTCCCGAAGTCGTGTTTGCTGTAATTAATGCCTATCCGAATAAAGTAGCAAACTGGGACAATGGTGTTCGCCCCGGCTCAGAAAGCCGCGGCCCGGCCAGCGCCGTTCCAAGCTGGGAATTCGTAAAAGCATTCCCCATGAAAGATGGTAAGCTATACAGCGATCCCGATGGTAAATACCATAAAACGGATGACGTATTTTTACAAAACTATTGGAAAGATCGCGACCCACGCTTTCAAAAATCCATCGTCTGGAACGGTAAGGTTTACGAGGTGTCCGGCAAAGCGGGCAAACGGCAATATACCGCGCTCGGACTGGCAGACGCATTAGACGACTTCGGCATCAATCCGAAAGCAAGTGTCAACTCGACAAATCTGGCTCGATATAGTGGTTTTTTTATTGTAAAAAACAGTAAATTATCTCTAAAACAAACCGAGGTTCAAACACAATACGATGTGGATTTTGTGTTGATGCGTTTCGCAGAAGTGATGCTTAACTATGCGGAGACGGCCAATGAAACCGGAGACTTGTCTACAGCCTTGGACCTCCTAAAACAGATCCGCCTTCGCGCAGGTATAGAGGCGGGACAAGATGGTATGTATGGAATTAAGGCGACGACTAGGACCGCTGTTCGGGAAGCTATATTGGCAGAGCGAAATATAGAATTTTGCTTCGAAGGGCATCGTTTTTGGGATCTTCGAAGAATGCGCCGATTGAACGTTTTGGACGGAGGCACAAAGCACGGCGTGGAAGCAATTGCTATCCAAAATGATGGCTCAGATATGAGCATAAATGCCGCGAAATTATTAGCAGACAGATACCAATTGGTGGAAAGCCAATTCCGCTATAGTATTTTACAAGTGCCGAATACCGGTGAAAAAATAAACCGTGTTCCAGAGACTTACTATTTCTTCCCGATCAAGCAATCGGTACTAGATAAGAGTCCGAAGGTCGCACAAAATAACACGTGGGGTGGCAATTTTAATCCAACGTTGGAATAGGTAAAGGCACAATCGATTACTGCCCCGGCTGGAATCCGTTCTTGTCGGGGTATTTTTTGATATGTACCTGATAGACGGGCTCCCGATCCTACTGACATTTGGCCGTTTTCCAACAATGCTACCCATTACGAGATTGTTGCTTCAGGGAATTCGCCAATCCGAAAAAACGGTTGAACGTTTTTTGTACCATCCTTGGCACTTTTAAAGACCATCGGATTTACTTACCTTAGCGACGACCATCAACAAGCGATCGAACGTAGCTTCTTGATGAACTGCCACGACAAAAAATGAGATTATCCTCGAATGCATACGTCATTGATGATGTGGACTTCGCCCGTCTATCCGAAGTCGACCTGCTCGCCCATTATCGACAGGCAGATTTCCCGGACCGGAATGACATCTACCGCCTTCGCGTATTATCTTTAGAGGTAAACCATGTCGTTTTTTCGACTGGCGACTCTGTTCCTAGGTTGGAGATGTCGATCACTCAGGTGGACGCGCAGCTAAAATTAGGTTGTTCATGCGATGACCATGCTGGCGCCTTATGTACTCATCTATGGACAAGCTTATCGGCACTTATCCATGTACCCGCGTATCGTGTATTTTTTGATTTAAAACAGCGACAAGCTTTATTTGTCGACCATGCGGCACCGTTTGGACTAGAAAAAGAAGCGAAACTGGATCACTTTTTTTTTCTACACTATGGTAAGGATGGTCTTCAAGTACGATTGAAGGATGACCGTATCCTCCCGTTCGAAGAAAACAAGTTACAAACGTTACTGTTGGAAAATCCAACGATACGAAGAACGGACAACAACGCGTCGACGACTCGAATTGTCATTTTGACACGGCATCGCTTTTATAAACAATTGAGGATCGAACTAGCGGACGTTGAATGGTCAAAAAATGGCAAGTTGAAACGGATCATCGAATTTATAGATCCCTCTACCTTGATCTGGAAAGCAAAGAACGCCGATGAAGTAAAATTCTACACGGCAATGCTCCATTTTCAAAAAAGTTATGATGAGGATTTGATGGAAGCAGACTTGTTGGCATTACAGGCTATCGTCAACAATCCATCGCAGTTCCGACTTTACAACCATGATCGGAAGCTTTCGGAAAAAATAACGAGTAAATCCATCCGGCCAATCAAATTGAGTCTATTCTCAGGAAACCTAGTCTTATCTGTATTTAAGAAAATGCCCTTTTATGAGATAGAAGCGACAGTTGATTGGCTTGGTGAGCGTTTCCCTTTAAAGACACTTCGGTTTCAGCATCGTTATTTTATAGATACTGGTACTGCATGTTATCTGGTGAACGATCTTCTCCTTCTCCATTTATTGGAATATTTTAAAAAGGAATCTGATCGTCTCCTCGTTCATCATCAAAAGTATGAGGATTTCAAACGAACTACGCTCGATCCATTAGCCGAACGTGTACACATACACCATACCTACATCCGAGCGGCAAGGCCTGCACGGCAGTCTGCTCTGCAAAGCCAACAGGAACGTCTTTTGTATTTAACCCAAGAGGGTAGCTATATTGAACTTACACCAGTCATTGGTTATGGCGAGGTAGAAGTCCCCGTATATTCTAAAAAAGAAGTATTAACGAAAGACGCAAACGGCAACGTATTCCGAATCCCCCGTGACCTCGATGCAGAAGACCGTTTCATAGCATTGATCGCTCATCAGCATCCACAGTTTCGGGAACAATTACAAGAGCGTCGATTCTTCTATTTACACCATCATGATTTTCTAGACGAGGACTGGTTTCTTCATGCTTTCGAAACTTGGCGTAATGAAGGCATAACGGTGCTCGGGTTTCAGGAACTCCGCATCACAAAAATTAATCCTCATAAAGCGAAAGTCGATATTAAAATCTTGAGTGGAATCGATTGGTTTAATGCTAAATTGGTTGTACAGTTTGGTGATCAACAAGCATCCGTAAAACAAATTCACCGAGCCGTACGCAACCAGCAGAAATATGTTACACTCGACGATGGATCTTTTGGTATTTTACCTGACGAATGGCTGCAAAAGATCGCGCGTTTCTTTCAATTGTCTGTTTTGGAAGCAGATCTTTTAAAAATTCCAAAAGTAGCATTTGCCCAATTACCCGAGGTATTTGAACCCAGCATGTTATCCGAAGAGGTAAAAGGAGAAATCGATCATTACCATCAACGACTAAATAAACAACAGGCGGATGAAGCTTCTGCTGAAGTACCTGTTTCATTGCTCGCTCAATTACGTCCTTATCAACAGGAAGGTTTTCAATGGTTAATGCGGATGGACGAACTGGGATTCGGTGGGTGTCTCGCGGACGACATGGGCCTGGGAAAAACGGTACAAATCATTGCGTTTTTACTTGCGCAGCGCGAAAAACGCGGAAGAACGAACAACCTGATTGTCGCACCTAGGTCTCTTATTTTCAACTGGCAAAAAGAATTAGAAAAATTCGCGCCGACCTTACGTGTAATGATTTTTCATGGCGCTGAACGTCGCTTGTCATCGTATGAATGGACATCCTACGACGTTGTGCTGACAACCTATGGCATGGTATTGTCGGACATTAACCGTTTAAAAAAACGTACATTTAACAGCATTATTCTCGACGAATCGCAAGCCGTAAAAAATCCAAATTCGGAACGCCACAAAGCCGTTCGTTTGCTACAAGCTCGGGTACGTTTTGCGTTGTCTGGAACCCCCATTGAAAATAACACCTTTGATCTCTATGGGCAACTGGCTATCGTATGCCCTGGCCTACTTGGTGGTTACCAGTTTTTTAAAGATACATATGCCACACCGATCGATCGTTTTTCGGATGCGAGGCGTGCATTATCCTTACAAAAAAAGATAACTCCCTTTATTTTACGAAGGACCAAAGCGCAGGTAGCGACAGATCTCCCGCCTAAAAATGAGATTGTCATCTATTGCGAAATGGAGGAGCGGCAACGCGCTGTTTACACGCAATACGAACAGGAACTACGTGATTTTATTACGGGTATTGACGACGATGATTTGAGTAGAAACCGCGTGCATGTCTTGGCCGGGATTACGAAACTTCGACAAATATGCAATGCCCCTGCATTACTAAAGGAAGGATATGCGCCTTCCTTATCTGCTAAAATCGACACCTTGCTCGAGCAACTTGACGTCATCTCCTCCGCTCATAAAATTGTTGTTTTCTCCCAATTCGTGGGTATGTTGGATTTGCTAAGAACTCGGTTGGAGGAATTTGGGCTCCAATACGCCTATCTAACTGGAGCTACCACACGCCGGGCAGCCGCTGTTGAGCAATTTCAAAAAGACCAAACCGTTCGGATTTTTTTAATCAGTTTAAAAGCCGGCGGTACCGGTTTAAACCTCACTGCTGCTGATTATGTTTTCTTAATGGATCCCTGGTGGAACCCCGCTATTGAAAATCAAGCTATCGACCGTATTTATCGGATCGGCCAAGAGAAACAGGTATTTGCCATCCGGATGATCACCCCGCACACCATCGAAGATAAAATTCGACAGCTGCAGGATAAAAAACGACAGTTAGCAACCGATATCATCAAGGCGGACGAGGATGTATGGAGTAAATTCGAAAAACAGGATTGGCTAGCCCTATTACGTTAATATATACACAGGGCCATCCATCCTGACTGGTGCATATATCCTGTATTTATTTTTTGGTCAACACAAGTCCTTCCCCGAAGTCCAGTTTGGTAGAATCTTTGAAAACAAATTTTCCGTTCTTTTCCTCCATATCTGCATATCCCTCCACCGCGGTCTTACCGTCTACCTTAAAAGCTACTTGACGAATAGACGATTGCCCTTCCGATAGGTATGTATAGTCTGCTCGCAAAATGCCATCCGTCACTCGGCCTTCAAAACTACCTGTATTTAGATCTTTTTCCTTAAGTGCATAAGTCAAGTGGCCCATAGCCTTATCATCGTGAATTGTTAGATGCAGGGCCACGGTATCGCCATTTTTCTCATAGGTATATGATCCCGCTAAATCGCCATCAACTGTACGATCGGCTTCTGCCGTTGTTGACGTTGAATCGTCTTGCTGCCTTGGAGACTGGCCACAAGCGTACAATAACGCTATGGCACCAACATAAAAAAATATTCTTCTCATATTTTTGATCTTTTTCTAAAGCTAGGTAATTCATCGCACAAACGCCATACCAAGAAAAAAATCACGCTATCAAAAAAAAACGCGGATCTGATGACCCGCGCCTTCTTATTCCGATACGCTGTTTACGAGCCACTAAGTTGAATAGATAATTCGCGCAACAATGTTTTCGCTTGATTAAGATCGGTATTCCAGGTTGGCGTACGTTCGACCACATTAAGCTTCTGAATAGCCTTCTCCAATCTATCCAGATTGCGTTGATCGCCCTTCTTTTTTAAGATCTTTTTGACGATCTGAATTTTTTCATAATCCTGTATACCTTCAAGCATCCGTTCGTACCGGATTGAGCTTCGGGCATTCGGATAAACGATATAGGTATCCCCTGCGGGCCATGTACGGAATCGGGAGTCCAGCAACGGATTCGCTACCCAGGAGTTGAATGCCCACCGCAGCATTCCATCGAAGTTAGCCGCCTCGGCATACCATGCTAGATAAGCCGACTCCGCAGGATCTGAAAAAGTAAACTGATTCGGAAAGCCATCGCTACAGCAGATATAAAACGAAGTATTGAGCTGCCGAGACTGTCGATCGACCAGGTCGGCTGCAGAGAATGGGTGTCCTATTGCAATACTGATGTCATCGCTGTCCGGATAACGTTGGTAGGTTTTTTGATTATCAGCATACGAAACGCCAAGTTCTGGACACACCTCCTTCAACAGGGCAAATGCAGCGTCCATTTCTTCACGGGAGCGCTCATCGGTAGCTATGTTTGTGATTTCTAACCACCCTTTACTGCGCAAATGGTTGACAAAATCTTTCAAAAATGGCGTCCATAGTTCTTTAAAAATTGCTGTGCCTGGTTTTGCAACGACGTTGACAACTTGCCCAGACTTGGCATCTTGATAATGGACCTCGTTGTTCCAAGGCACAATCGAATAGCAATTGATCATCTTTTTGATTCCTAGATCCATCATAAACTGCACCCAACGATCAAAAATTGCATAGTCATATTTCCATGAACCGTCTACTTGTTTTGTCCAAGTGATCATATCGGCATAAGGATCGTAAGTTTGGACATTCCATGGATCCTTGTTCATTGTCGCCGTAATCACTTTTTGTCCAGCGTCCGCCAACATCTGCATCACGGGCTTCATCGCTTCGAAATGTGCGTCAGACCACATCGAAAGACCTTGTACGCGCGCCACTGCAGAGGGATGCTGCCATTGATCCAAATGATATCCCCATTGAGCGGGCTTAGGCAGAACCTGATCAATAACTTCTACGGACAACGAGAGTTCCTGCGTATCGACCTCTTTTCCCTTCACGCGTAGTGTTGCCGTATATGTGCCGGCTCGGGCATGATCAGGGATCCGAATACTAACCCAAACCGGACGCACCTTTTTCGCTTCTAAATCAAAGTGAGTGAGATTGTCCAACATATCTGGAGACAAGGACGATGCGAAGTCCTCCGGTTTACGATGTCCACAACCGCCTGCAAATTCATCGGTCATCACATATCGCACAAAATGGGTGGATGCAATATGCGCAGGCAGCGATTGACCTTGACTATTTTTAAAATCTGATACCTCCACCTCTATCTGCGAAAGAGGCGAAATTGTCCACAACAGGAGTTGCGCGGAGATCCGTTCCCCTTTCCAACCGGATACAGATTGACTGAACGAAAGTGGTATTTCAGGCGCGATAGATTTGGAATACCGCTTATCAATGGTGACGAACGAGGCATGTAATCCTTTCGTTATGTTAGACCAGTCCGAGAGCGTATCTGCTGTTGGATCAGCCATTTCTTGAAAGTTGGCCAATTCCAACGATGCCTGCTGAGCCTGTACGGATCCCACTCCAAGTAACATACTCCCAAATAAAACCCAGGCTAATTTCTTGTTTCTATATTTCATATACGTAACAGGTTTATATCCATTGAGAATGATAAAGATGTCCCAAACTAGTCAAAATTTTGAGACTTAACAACCTCTTCTGAAACTCAATCGATTGTGTAATCGTCTACCTTATTAGACAACGTGCCCGCAACTCAAAACCATATTGCCGATAAATATCCTTTGCTACGTCTGAAATCATAAAATCCATAAAGTCCCGTGCAGCTTTTCGTGTGGTGCGTCGCGTAACTGACCGATTTGATATGTTGCCCGCTGATCATATCATCAGGAATATATACGCCTTCGACGGGATATCCGAGCGATTGTTGATAAACTACTTCTGACAGCCACAGCGGGGCAGCTACGCCGTATAAAATGCGCATGGCGCTTTCGCGATGATGAATTTTAGTAAGGTAAGTAGTAAAACGTCGCACGTTCTGCTCCCAGACCATCCTTTCTCAGTTTACGTTCGTCCAGCGAGTTGAGACATTGTGCCACTTGCACTCCTTTTTCTATTAGTTCAACTAGATCATTTTTTTAGGGAGCGGTTCTTAACAACACTTCCGTTTCTTGTCAGAGAAAACGGCACTGCCCAATAGTTGCTTCCAACTCCTGAATATATTTCGAGACGGCGGGCTGACTGATAAAAAGTTCGCGTGAAGCTTTCTTAAAGCTGAGTTCCTTAGCCGCCACATACTATACTTTAATCCGAAAATGAACCTCTAACATACGCTCTTCTCCATAAAGGTGCGTTTAATCTAGTTATAAATTCGGTGGAAGCTAAACCATCACAAAAATATTAAAAAACCTAATTCATCACGGGGGTTAACGTGTATCCTGCATTCTTGAGCAACTGAATCAGACCACTTTTACCTATTAAGTGTCCCGCACCGACCGCAAAGAAGTGCGGTTTCTCTTTCATCATATTCGGCATTTTGGCGATCCAGTTTTGGTTACGAATTGTCAACAACTGACGTTGTTTCTCTTCAGAAAGGTAAGCCGTATTCAACAGCAGATCTTGTAGGTCCATTAGATTTTCTGAGAAGTATGCGTTAACCATTTTACGCGTTATTTCTTTCATGTCTAACCCGCTGGTAAAGTAGGCGTACAAATCTTCTGCAGAAAACAAGCTATCTAATAAATCCAATTGAAAAGTTATGTCTTCCAGTTCAGAAACGGTTTTCCCCTTTGCTGCATCCATTTTGCTTATTTCCAACTCCATCATTTTAATGTCCTGCATGCTTGGACAGTCGAAACTTTTCATAGAGATTAACGAGACCACCATAGCCGGAGAGATTTGATCAAAGATCGTTGCCGGAATGCCATGGGCAACAAGCGCGCTATCAATTGCTTCTTTTTTGTAGGGCGCCAATCCATTAAAAAAATTAGCGTTTGGCTTAAGTTTTTCCTGCACAATTTGTCTATTCTCGGGTTTCGTCACATCTACTTCGTATGCAATGCAGTCGGTTTTTTTGAGAGCATCTTCAACTTTCGTTGGAATGGAAAAATCGGCACTACAGGCCATATGTAACGTCCCAAAAAGGTAAGAATCCCGGGTAAGTCCATTTCCAGAGATCTTCCAAAGTAGCGCATTTTCCTGCGCCACACCTACGAAAAAGAACAAAAGAACAAGAATGCATGTGGTTAAGCTTTGTTTCATCGGTATCGTTTTTTATATTATTTTATATCACACGTTGCTTGTTACAAAAAACGCAAAATTTTCTCGATTGTTCGCGCGAACTTTAAAAAAAACAGCGGTTTTTGAAGATAAGCAATTTTAGGAAATGCGCATTAACTCCTCTTTAACCGCCTCTAAATTAGCCTTCAAAATCCCAGTTGAAAACCGTATCTTTGCGCCATGATTAATATATCGAATCAACCAACAAAGTATAATATCAATCTTAAAATCAATCACTTAATACGTTAAATTATCGAACAAAAAAATTATTTGTAAATTTTCTACCTGACAACCAAATAGTTAACAAAAATCACAACATATCCGTTTGTATAAGTTATTATAAGTTTTAATATTTGCACTATATCATTCAAGAGTGCAGAAATTGAAATGATAACCGAAAGATATTTAAAGCCTGATTGGGGGCGGAGGCTGCACTCCTCTAAACCCGATCAGGCTTATTTATTTAAACACTAGAATTATGGGAAAGACCAATCACAAAGGAATCCCTGTAAAAAGCTCAACTTATCCGGAGGACTGGAATCCTAGTTCAATGAGCAGTTACAACAAATTTATGACCCACGTTGTTCTTCAAAATTTAATGAATGAAGGCAGGCTCGAAAACATGCCAGCAATCTACATCGATGTACGGACATCGAAACCTGAACCCATAGGTTTGATAATTCGAAAACTACTGTCGAACTGCGATGAGTTTCAAATGATCGGATTACTAAACCAGGCATCGGAAATTATCAATGGAGGTGGAAAATGTTAAATTCAATATTACCATTGAAATCCAAGATCAAGGATCGGATAATCAAAAAATCTAAGAAGCAACATCGTATTATCCATTACAATGGACTAGTCAATATCTTACACGTGCATGGCGTTGTTTCATTCAATGGTCAAGTCTACCGATCAATGGCAGACCTCACTATTGACTTCTTTAAATCCATGGAATCAATCCAAAGTTGTAAAGGAGGGTCTGTTAATGGCAATTAAGGACTACAGAGATGAATCTCGCAAAAGTTGGGGCTATGACGATCAAGATGGTCGATCAGGAACACTAAATATCGATCGAATTCAACTAGGTGCTATCCTAAGAATAGCCGATGCCACTGAAAAGATGTCTGCCGATCGTGTAAGACTTGAAAGGGATTTGGATTTCTATAAGCGGCAATCAAAAAGCAAATCGGAAGAGATTGATGCGCTTCGCCGTTCCAGAGCTTCATATGTAGGCAAGCTAAGAGCTACTAAGGAAGCCTTGCGCTTGGCCAATGAGGAAATTAAATCGATAAAAGGAGGATCTAGCAATGGATAAGAAAAAAATACACAGAAAAGACTTGGCCATATTAAAGGCAAAGATCGAGGTTGACTGTATTATGGTTGATAACAAGCCGATCAACTTGACACCGGTACTACACGCCAGTATTCAAAATTATTGCACGCATGACGATTGTAAAGAATGCGGCATTGAGTTCGAAAAGAAATACACGCATGATTTATACTGCGACGCGTGTCTACACAAAAGACGGGTTGATCGTTACAAAGCTTTAGAGCTTGTCGAATGGGATGGCGAAACGCCCCTTGTAATATTCGGTGACGATCAGTACTTCTTCAACGAGGATGATATCATATCTTATTGCGAGGATAACGAATGCCAACCAAATGATCTTATGCTTGTAGTGTGCCGGACATCAAATCTTAGCCAAATCGATTGGGATCATTGGATGGATGAGGTACATGAAGATTGGGAGCCTAGCGCAGAGTTGACACGTCGTCTTATAGAGTTTAATGAATTTTTATCCAATGAACCAAGCAATACATGGTTTGAGGGCAAAAAGCGTGTAACGCTAGATTTGGAGGTTCCCAGTGAATAGCCTCGAAATTCAAAAGCTGAAAAGCGTCTTACTATGTTTGCAAGCGCATCCCGACAACGAGCCGGACAGTGAATTTGCTGATCGTATAAGCGACTTGGAGGAAATAATCGAATCCAAGCAGATGCATCCTATGGATCGCTTAGCCCAATACGCTCACATGTACGACTTCAATGTTCAAATAATGAACAAAGAGTACAACATCTATGTCGATCGCGACCTTATCGACCTGCATAGCGTAGGCGGCTACGAAACTCTTGACGAAGCAGTAGACGAAGTTATTAAATGGATTTTGAGATTAAACCGGATCGAGCCATGACACATAGCCAATTAGTAAACATCGCCTATCGTTGGGTTTTAAAAGCCTCATGCGGGATTGCTTACAAAGAACTAAAGAGCCTTGCTACTACTGAGATACCCGATGTAATAGGCTTCGGCGGATGGATTCATTCAGTACTAATCGAATGCAAGGTATGCCGTTCCGATTTCAAGAGGAATGCAAAGAAAAACCACAAGCGGCCATTAGGAAGATATCGCTTTTTCTGCGTGCCACTTGGAATGATTTCGATAAATGAGCTACCAGAAGGTTGGGGATTGATTGAAGTTAACGACAAAGGCAAAATCGAGCAAGTATACAATCCATTCAATCAATATCTCGTGGTACCTCCGTCAGTGCGAGATCGGGATGCTAGGCACCAAGGCCATGAAACTGACTTTCGTACAGAGCGTAATTTCCTGTACTCGTGCTTGCGAAGATCGTTCAAGCGAAATTCAGAAACTATCCAATCCCTAGATCAGGTAGAAGCGCCTGCTTTAGAGGTAGCCAGTGGCGTTTGGGATATAGCGCCGGAGAGAGAAGAAGTTGACCACCAAGAATAGACGCCATGGAATACAAAGAATTTTTAGAAAGCAAGATCGTGATCGCCGAGAACTTCGGTACCACGATCGATACTGAACTTTTGTCCGATAAATTGCTACCCCACCAAAAGACTATTGTTCCATGGTGTATCGAGGGCGGTCGCCGGGCTATCTTCGCAAGCTTCGGTCTTGGTAAGTCGATGATGCAGCTCGAAATTGCGAAACAAGTAATAGCAATCACCGGCAAGCCTTTCCTTATCTGCATGCCGCTGGCCGTGGTTGGTGAATTCAAGCGGGATAACGAGTTTTTAAATACAGGTTATGAGATTGAGTATATCCGAGATACGGATGACCTACCCGTACAGCTACTAGAAGATCGTATTGTCGCTAAATATCAGGATGATTCGGACTATCTAAAAACCGACGACCACCTTCTTGATGTCTTAGCGTACCAGCGTTTGCTGTCCAAGCAGAATCCGCGCGATTTTAATTTTGAACTGAAAATTTATGTTACGAATTACGAACGTGTGCGCAAAGGAGACATCGATCCTTTGAAGTTTGGCGGTGTATCATTTGACGAGGCTTCAATCCTGCGGAACCTGAAAACGGAAACGACAAACTACGTTTTGCAGTACTTTAAGCAGATCCCCTACCGGTTTGTTGCTACGGCCACGCCAACGCCAAACGACTTTATCGAGATTCTTAATTACGCGGATTATCTGGGCGTTATCGATCGTGGCCATGCGCTTACACGTTTTTTCCAGCGTGACAGTACTAAGGCCGGACATCTCACCCTTTACGAAAACAAGAAAGAAGAGTTTTGGAAATGGGTTGCTACGTGGGCAGTATTCATCAATAAGCCGAGCGATTTAGGTTTCGATGATCATGGATATGACCTTCCGAAACTCAACATCGTTGAGATTGAAGTGCAGAACCTGACCGATGATGTCATCACCAATAAGAAAGGCGATATCGTCATGTTCAAAGATACGACAAAGAGCCTTGTAGATGTAAGCCGCGAAAAGTCGGAAAGCATAGCGCTTCGAGTAGATAAAGCTTTCGATATCGTTCAGGAAAACGGCATAGATAAAAACTGGATCCTATGGCACCACTTGGAAAGCGAACGCATCGCCATTGAAAAGAAATTTAAATCGGAAGCTCACCATAACGACCTGCAATCGGTTTACGGATCACAAACCAACGCTGAAAAGGAGGATCTACTTATCGACTTCTCGGAAGGTAAATATCAAATTCTATCCACCAAGCCGAAGATAGCCGGATCCGGATGTAACCTGCAGCATCATTGCCACAACATGATCTTCGTAGGGATCGATTATAAGTTCAATGACTTCATTCAGGCAATCCACCGCTGCTACCGCTTCGGGCAAAAGTTCGAGGTCAACGTTTACCTGCTGTTCACACAGAACGAACACGAGGTGCTAAAAACCCTCAAAGAGAAATGGCAGAACCATATAGAGCTGCAAACCGAGATGATAAACCTCGTGCGCGAATATGGATTGAACACTAACAAAATCAAATCAGACATGAAACGTCAAATTTTCCAAAATCGAAGATCTGCAACCGTGGCCGGCGCGACCGTCTACAATGAAGATACCACGATCATACATCAGGAAATGCCCGACAATCATACGGACATGATCCTAACATCGATCCCCTTCGGCGATCACTACGAATACAGCGACAATTACAACGACTTCGGCCACAACTATGGCAATGACGGATTCTTTTCGCAGATGGACTACCTAACGCCGGAATTACTTCGCACACTGAAGCCCGGCCGCATAGCTGCCATCCACGTAAAAGACCGGATCCGCTATTCACATCAGACTGGCCAGTGCTTTACCAAGATCGAGGATTTCAGCGGCCGCACCGTCGCCCACTTTGAAAAACACGGCTTTCACCTCGTAGGCAAGATCACCATCACGACGGACGTAGTTCGCGAGAACAACCAGACCTACCGACTAACCTGGGGAGAGCAGCGCAAGGACGCTACCAAAATGGGCGTAGGCTTGCCGGAATACGTTTTGCTTTTCCGCAAAGCCCCGAGCGAAAGTAATAATGCCTATGCGGATGATCCCGTCATCAAAAAGATAGACGAGTATCTTCTCAGCTTATGGCAGCTAGATGCGCATGCCTACTGGAAATCCAGCGGTGACCGTTTCCTATCGTTTGAGGAGCTTTCAAAGGCTGATATGAAGTATGTGTTCAATAAATGGAAAGAGTTCGACAAATCTACCGTGTACAACTTCCAAGAGCACTTGCGCGTGTGCGAGGATCTATCAAAAGTTGATCGATTATCTAAGCTATTTATGACTATCCCACCAACATCCAGCAATGATCTTGTGTGGACCGACATCAACCGTATGAATACTTTGAATGCTAATCAGGCGAACCGTAAAAGGGAAAAGCATATCTGTCCGCTACAGCTTGATATCATCGATCGATTGATCTACAGATTCACGAACGAGGGGGATTTAGTTGATGACCCGTTTGGCGGCCTATTCTCTACCGCGCACCAGTCGCTAAAGCTTAACCGTCGCGCGATATCTGCAGAGCTGAACCCGAACTACTACGACGATGGGCTATTCTACCTGAAGGCTTTGGAATATAAGCTGTCGGTACCGACGCTGTTCGACATGTTGAGTGCTTAACTACTCTCTCACCCCATCATTCTCAAACATATTCCAATCAGAGAATCTATAGTAGAGCAAAACAATGACCACAATAACAAAAAAGGCTATCATAACCCAAGTAATAAATCGAACACTATTTCTTGACTTTTCCATAGCCATTAAGATACGGATAATAAAATAACTGCCATGCGCACCCACACCTACCCCTTAGAGACCAAAGCCGCGGCCATTGAGCTGTTGCAAGCAGGCAACACGCTTGCAACAGTTTCGCAACACTTTGGTTGCTCCGTTGCAACAGTTTCTAGGTGGTATATGGAATACTTAGGCTACCGAGGTCGTGAGGGATTTGCCATCACTTTGCAGAGTGGACGGTGGGATATCATCGATATCGATGATATTTAAAAATATCTTCAAAGTAGAAGATAAAACATATATGTCTACGCATCTAATAGAATTTGATAATCGAGTGTCGCTAGCTCATATGCAATATACGCGAGCAGTGCAAATACAAGGTACCATTCAAAATCATGGTGATGGAGTTTTTTACGGAAGGTCTTACGAGGTTTTCCCATTGATTAAAAAGGCACTAAGACTGTGCCAAGTCGATAAACTAGGTGAAAAATCAGCATTATAAAATAGGATGGCAATTGCATTACTACTATTGTAATACCCAAAAAATTTGTTTAAATTTAAGTCAAAAATGGTATTTGACGTATATAAAAGAACAATATAGAACAAACTTCTATTTTCCGAGTTATAATACAATGTTGGAAAATTAGATTAGATTTGTAGCGGAAATTAGTACCTGTAATGGCCACGGCGAATCAATGGTATTTAATCGATAAAATTTTTAATGTAAAGATGGTTTCAAACTTAAGAGTAAGAACTGAAAAATTTAGAGCAGTCAATAGTGCTGATATAATTATTGATGGAATTACTTTAGTCGCCGGAGAGAATGGGTGTGGAAAAAGCACAATATCTAAACTTTTATATTTTTCTTTTAAGACTGTTTCGAACTTCGATAGACTTGTCAAAGACAAATTATTTTCAAACTTGCGAGAAGTCTTAAGGTTTTTAGAAATATTTCAACACGAAGTCGTTCTTATTCAAAAAGACAAGAGACTAAGTGAGGATTTCAGAAGAGAGCTATCTGACGTTCGCCGATCACTATACTCTAGTCCAAATTTTGAAGAAGAAGTGCGTAAGTGGATGGAGTTGATAGATAAGGTAGAATATTTATTCGGCAACTATAATAACAAAGAACAGCATCGGTTGTTCCAAGATGATTCGAAAGTAAGCAGTCCAAGAATAATTAGACTTAATAGAATATTAAAAGAACTGCTAGATGATCCTGAACCATATTCATTTGCTGATTACAAGGATGCTTTTAATCAAGTTCGCAAGTTTGTCCAAAACAAATTTAAAGAGGCAAATGGCAAAATTATATCTAGACCTACTAAAATCTTTATAGATGAGCTTTCGAATGTATTTTCGGAATCCAAGCTCCCAAAGCGGTTCGATGTACTAGAGTATGATGCATCTATCGTTGATATTGATAAACAAAATCTTTCGATACCATTCACCGTTGATAAAGTTATTTATCTCGATACTCCAATGATGCTTTCTATTACAGATAGCCCAAACGAATATTGGAAAGATTTAAATGATCTCTTATTGGACGATAGTCAAGCGCAACCCAACGAAATATCAGAAATAATCAGCAGTCAAATCATAAACGGTGATGTAGAATATGACGATAGTTTGTTTGCAGGTGATGAATTTAAATTTAAACGATCCGATGGCTTAATATTTAATTTACTAGATGTAGCAACAGGTATTAAGTCGTTTTCTATTCTTCAGCTTTTATTAAAAAATGGGCATTTAAACGAAAAAACACTTCTTATTATAGACGAGCCCGAATCGCATTTACATCCTCAGTGGATCATTGAATATGCCAGAATAATTGTTTTGCTAAACAAAAAATTTGGTGTCCGATTTTTTCTAGCAAGTCATAATCCAGATATGGTAAGTGCAATTAGATATATCTCTGAAAAGGAAGGTGTACTCGATAACACTAACTTCTACTTAGCTGTTAAAGAAAAGCAAAAATTTACATATAATTACGAGTATTTATCTAATAACATAGATCCTATATTTGAATCATTTAACATAGCCATTGATCGAATTAACAAATATGGCGCATAAGAATGAAATATAGCAAATCATCCACATTAAATCATCCCCTCGCGCAGTCCTACCCAGAATGTGTTAAGGATATTAATCAGGTTATCTTTGACGAAGATGATAATTTAGTAGTACCAGGAAATAGCTTTACAGAGGTAGAAGTTATTGATCTTGATTGTGTCGAATCTAAAGTAGCAAAGAAGGAAAAAAGGAGTCCCAATAAGACTTGCGATATTACATTTGTGGTTGAGAATGGTACAGATTCTAAAAGTCTTTTGGTTGAACTTCGGTTCAATTACAAAAATTTATCAAATTTAAAGAAGGACGATTTAGTCGGCAAAGTGGCTGGTTCAAAGTATTTAGTTGAAGATGATAATACATCGGTACATGAAAAAAACATATTCATCTTCCAACCCAATCTAGTTCAACAGGCAATCAACAGAATGCAACGGATGAATCCTAGAGTTCCGACAGATTATACTGCTATGGATATAGAAACTTTAAAATCTGAATATTTTCAATAACATTTTCCTTTTTGTAAAAAACTAAGTTAAGTAGTTTTTTTTCGATTTAGATCATTTATGCGTATTTAAGGAGCGCTTGGTAGCCATAGGTTTCACACATTGGTTGGAAGAAGGCTAGCATTATTCGCTAGCCTTTTCTTTACTGTTGGACCTCGTGAGCTCTGGCTAAACCAAGTTCATCTAGCGCAGAAATTTTTACATTTTCAAAAGTCCCTCTGACAAAGGCTATGGTCTGCTGATACCTTACAAAGCCGTTAGTATAACAACTTGTGGTAATCTCTCCAATAAAAAATTGGTATAGCTCTTCGTTTGTCATCCCGACTACTTCGGGAAATTGTTTCTGTAATTCCAGTATCGCCTGCATAAGGCGTTGGTTTATATTGTGCTTTCGCATACCACAAAGATGAGTATTAAATCAATACACTTTTTGAAATTTGAGTTTGGACGCGAAAAATTATCCTTCCCCTATTCTCGATAAACCATCGCCTACTGATGCCGCAATCAAAAAATCTAACGAAATTTATAAAAAAGTATTACAAACTAGCCTTTCCTATGCTCAGGCTTCTGCCACATGCTCATTTTAATATCGGTTGGATCTACCCAAACCTCATCCCTATCAGCCAGCCACTCAGGCATCCAATTGAACAGTATATGTCCCTCATCTTCTTGTCCTGCGTCCATTTCCTCTTCGCCAGCTACGATTGACGGGGTAAAGATAGCATCAGGATCACGAGGATTGATATCCGATTGTACGTTGTTAATCATGTGACGTTTGAAAAATATTTGCGCTTCTTCGCCCGACACTTTGCGGATATTGGCATGTACCTCGTCGAATTTTTCCAGCTCGACATCCGCATCCTCAGGATACCGTTCACGTAGGTACGTCTCGTATAATTCCTTATTTCTCGTCCGCAAAGCTTCGTTGCGTATAGTAATCCGCTTTGGGTCAAAGTTGAAACCAAAATGATCGGGGTTTTCCTCGAAACCGTAATACTTGTTATATAGCTGCAGTCTTTCTTCTAGTGTCATGTTATACTATTAAAACCTGTCCAATTAAATTATCTTCCTCTATATTATTGAGCGCGTCGTCAATGACCAAGAAATGTTTTTCTTCCATGGGCACCGACATCCGTCGCATCTCCTCACTATCCAGCTCCATCAATTTGTCGACATCCATCCGCTCCGGAACCCATGTAGGATCATCGCTGCTCACTGATGTTACCGACCGTAATACAGTGTAGCCGCTCTTTTTAAGGCGACGCAATACGCTGTGTGTAAGTTCAACAAATTCCACAGTATTTTGTTTATTATTGTAATACTAATATAGTTAATTATGTGTTACCACGCTTCTACCCCTTCTAAAGAATTATTGAACGCTGTAATCAAAGAGATGACAGTACACTATGACTTTCAGACGATTTACCATGTTTCCGGCTTTGACCGCCCCCACCTCCCTGTTACTCTTAACAACGATATAGACTCAATAGTTCCTGCAAGATGGAAATTGATACCGTTTTGGGTGAAGTCAGAAGAGGAAGCTAATAAGTACGCCAATACCCTTAACGCTAAGAGCGAGGAGGTGTTTGAAAAGTCCTCTTACAAAAATGTTATTGGCAAATACCGTGGGTTACTGTACGTGAAGGGGTTCTTTGAGCCTCACGCGACTGACGGGAAGAAAAACAACGAATCTTATTTTATTAAGGATCCCACCTCGCCCGTGTTCACACTCGGTATCATCTACAACAGATGGCAGGACTATAACACCTTCTCGATCATCACTACTGAGGCTAACGATATGATGGCCGATATCCACAACGTAGGCAAACGCATGCCCCTGATCATTCCGGCTGAGAAACGCCACAACTGGCTACTCGCTGACGGCCGTGAGGAAATTGAGTCTTTAATGGTTCCCTACGCCGGAGATTTGAACGCACACCGAACTTTCCGCGTTACAAGCGCGCGCGGTGTAGACACCAATATCCCAAGCATTCAGGACGCTATCTGACAATCCTAAATCGCAGTAGACAACCACTTTAAAGCGTCGTCCAGTTCGCTCGTCCATGATTCTAACGCCTCATGCAGTATTCTTTTTCCAGCCTCGACCCCAACTGCTTGCGATACTGAGAGGGCCGATTGTCGTATGTATTCTATATAACCTTCCGGTGGTTCACTAGTAAGTATCATAGTCAAAAATAAACTTAATATTTGATAAAATGCTAAAATTGTTAGTATTTTTATCGACATGAAACCACTGGAAATTCACTATAAAGGGAAGGTCTTGCACGCGAAAATGGAAATCTTGGATAAAGGTTTCGGCTTTACGGATATTCGTCTTTCATCCAAAAACGGCATGTCTATCTACATATTTCGGAAGGAACGAAATGAGTGGAAATGCGCCTACGGCACCCTTGCTGATGACCTGGAAGTGGCTGTTATTGACGCCTTAATCCTACGTTTCGATCCAAACGTGATTTGGGTGTTCTGGTGGCGTGGGAAAAGACAGGTAGTCGAGGTATCATTCCCGGCCGGTGGCGGATCCTTCCATATAAATATCAACCGATTTTTCAAAGCCATTATCTTGTACGACAAAATCACGAAAGAATTTCAGTACCACTATCACAATCCGTCATGGCTGAAAGATAGGCACATGGATATGATAGTCGAGCACATTAAAGCTGGTAAGGTTAGGATCCCGGAAGGGTTTTCGCCTTTTAAATAAGAAGAGCAGGAAAATTGGCCAATTTCCCGCCCTTCTCAAAAGTCTAAACAATAAAGGTGAAAAACGTTGTACCTTTATTTCTCTAATATAATAAATAGTTTTAAATAAAAAAAGCAGGCCAACATTGACCCGCTTGAAGCTAACACGTATTTTTAAGAATGAAGCAGAACTTCTATTTTAGAACGGAGCCGCCCCTCGATAGTTTTTATTTTTTACATTTTACCTGAAGCCACCTTTTCCCTACCTTCGCACATGACTATAGAAGAACTAAAAGCAGCCTTACTGGACAAAGAATTTCCGGAGCGTGTGGAGATTGGCCCCGATCAAATAGTTACGGATCATAAGCAGTTCCTGAAAACGCAATTCATAATGGTTGGCCAGTGGAACGACAAGAAACCACTTGACCGGTGCCCTGCTTATTTAAGGCTGGTGAAGTTTTGGGAGGCGGTTAGATGAATAATTTAAAGTTGATAACCGGATAGAAAGAAGTATTCTAAATAATAGATCAATTGATACACCAATGGATAAACTTATTCAAGAACTAGAGGTACTAGTTAATCATCAACTTTATGTAGCTGGCTTAACACTTGCCCTAGCAATTCCAGACATCTGCGCGGCATTAGAAAGTGAAGATGGCAAAGCCACCGGCGCTAAATATAAGTTGTGGGCCGAGCGATATCTAATTCCTAATTACGACGGAATGGTAACCGCGAGTGATTTTTATAAGCTGAGATGTGCATCTGTGCACCAAGGCAAGCTACACCATCATCTGGACAATTATGATAAGATAATTTTCAAGTTGCCAGTAGAAGAAAATGAGTTCATGATGCACCGGAATACTATTTATAATACGCTCCAACTCAGCGCAAAAATATTTATAAACGAAATAGTCGAAGCTTATTATAATTGGAAGGATAACAATAGTAATAATCCTAATTTGACAAAAAATCTACGAGAGTGCTTTACTTTCCATGCAAATGGATACCCTGGCCTTGTCAATGACGGGTTATTTATGGGCTGACCATTGAAATAAAAAAACGCAATTTCGAATGCATATTTAAATAAGTGAGAAGAGTAGGTTTAGTATTACCTACTCTTTTTGTGTGGGATTGTTAAGAAACTTATCTCCTAATGTAGCTTATTTTTTTAAAATATAGAAGTTTTTAAAGATTATGTCGTTAACAAGATTACTGGATTTAACTCATAGACGTCTATGGCACAATTGTCACACTACCCATTCGAAAAACCGCTAATCCTTGAGAATTCAAGGCATATCCAGCAATCAAAAAGTCCCAATTCTGGACGCCTCCTTGTTGTGTCATCGTAAATTTCTTAGGCCGCATTATATATAAAGCTTTATATTTCAGAGAGTCTGGCGATGTTCTAAAAAATATATTTTTATCGTAAACGAAATCCGTATCATATGGAAATGTTTTGCTAGGAGTTCCTAAAAACTCAAGAGTCACAGATGTCAGTCCTAGCTTGACATATTCATCGCTATTTAATTCTTCGTGTGTGTCTTTTTTCGGTTTTGTATTAGTTTCGTTATTATTACTCATAATTAGATCAATTAGCTGTATTACTCTTTACCACCCTTTTGATAATCGATTTCCTATCAAATTCACCTTCTGGTAATCTTATATAATTTCCGTCTTTGTCCACAATTCCGAAAATCGCCCCATCTTGGTTAAATTTAATTGTAGAAGCGAGGTCAGTATTGTTGAAAACGTGAACATCTATTTCGTAATGAAAAGTATCGCTACTAATCGGGGCACCTTCGTAATCTAGATTTAGGACATCGATGAGCTTAGCAACGTTGACTTCAAGGCTATGCAACTGCTCTAACTGGCTATTATGATTCACTTTTAACATATAATTGTCTGGAGGAAATGCGAACTGACGATTGGTCGTTCTGAGATATTGCAAATTCATGTATCCAGATACGATTTTTCGAGGCTGATCGTTAACGATACCATATAGTCCTGTATTTTCATTTATCGGAACTCGAATTTTTTTTCCTTTTATTATTTCCTTCCAAGGAACCTTGTCAAGTATAAGTTGCCTAGCCACGTCCATAAATTTAATTTTGCCGCCATCCTCAAATTGGTAAGAATCAGGGTTCATTTGTAGAATTTCACCCTTTACAGCTCTCATGGCTACGAAGAACTCTAGATTATAGTAATGACATTGCCTACGAACTATGCAATCGAATATTTTAGTCCAATTTTTGTTCTCGGCACTATGGACTGTCAGCAACTCAATACCTAAGGTTTTAGCTTTATTTTGAGCCATTTTGGAAAATCCCTTAGAACATACAATTACGCCCTTGTTAGCCCCAATATCTTTGATAACGCTTGCAAAACCGTCTACGACATTGATGCCTGCAGGATGATTATAGTCTTTGACTTCAATCGCTATCAAATGATCAATGTCTGCAATTTTATATCTTATCGACACATCAATCTGTCGATAGTCCCCACTGTCACTACCATATATTGAGTCATTTTGAGTCACAATAGCGTTAGAAGCAATCTGATTATAAAGCCTCTCAATAAGTAGTTCATATTGTTTTCCTTTCTTCATCAGGGTACAATGTATTGATAATAAGTTGAATATCAGCCGAAGACAAATTAAAGGATTTAATTCGCTGCCCATCCACTTCCAACTGGAAACCATTATTTTCAAAATTAACCGATATGAACTGGTTAAATTTTGAATACATCGTGTACCTATTGTTTCTACGAAATTTAAATCCCAACGATTTTATAATTAAAAGATCAGATTTACTAATCGGCATTTCTCAAATATAATATTATTTTACCTGTTTTTCCTAATCCCAAAAAACCACCACGCCAACCCAATAACCACTAGCAATACTGTCACAGCCGCCCCTATCCAATTACTGAATATTCCGGTAGCACTAGGTTGAGAATTGCTAACTGCTGATGACGACTTCTCATTTCTACGCTGCTCATTCGTCACGCCAACTTGCTTATTCTGCTGCTCCTCATTGTTTTCCTCACGCTGATTAGTTTCATCTTTCTGCTCCGTGATCCGTTCGTTTGTCGTTCTTGTGGACTTTTCCCCAGGCGTGACAATATCCAACGTCAATGTTTTACCTAAGGTGTCAAGAACGGCTTTAATCTGATTGCCGGCAGAATCGAGAAGGTAGTTCTCCCCCGGTTTAAGGTCATCTTTGTTGATAACTACCCTCGAATTTCCGGAAGGCTTTTCCGTCACCGTGGTGGTCGTTCGTTCAGTCACAACTTTTCCTCTGTCAGTAGTTTGCTCTTTGACCTGACCTTTACTGTACGAGCTGCTAACCTCGGAACTGTCCCGTTTATTGACAGTTTCCAATTGATATGCCTGTTTGCTCTTAAATTTCTTTGAAAGCCCACAGGAAGCACTGACGGCCACTATGACCACCAGTGCTAGTAATTTACTTACGCTTCTCATCGAGTACTGCGTTTACACTATCCAAATGGTTGTTCCACTTAATTACGAAATCGGGCGGGCTTGCCTTTCGCTTCACTCCTTTATTGTAGCTTGATGCCATTACCCCGAATAGCAAAAACAATATCATTATCAGTCTTTTCATTTTACTGCTTGTTTATTACCTTGTTCAACACAGTATCCAATTTTTCCATCCCCTGCTGAACTCCCTCTTTCATAGGTTGTACAGCATCTTCAACGGCTTTTGGCAGAGCAGTCGACACCTTTGAGTCAACCGCTGGGTTAACTTGTTTTCGCACCTCTTCGACTATCGCTGAATTTAAGTCACGGTTGTCTACGTATTGGTAGATATTGAAAAATACGGACACAATAAGCATAACCTTTACAGAATCGAGTCGTGCCAGCTTTACTATGCCGTCAATTTTCCTATCTAATGCGTCTTTATTTTCTTCTGACATTACTTCTCTTTACTGAAATATAAATCACTCTCTGCCTTTCTCCTACGGACTAATCCGGCCAGCTTTTTACCCCCTGCGTTTACCCACTTAGAAAACTCATTTGCGATCGTCGGATCGCATGGGTTTTTGTTTACTTTTTTCAATAGCGTGCTTTTAGACAGGTTTGAACTTCCTAAGTTGTACGTGAAGCTTACTAGGGCATCGAACTGATTCTGATTAAGCGGGACCTTCACCAACCGGCTGACCTCTTTTTCATATGCCTGCTCAAGCAACTGTGCCAAAAGATCGGACGCTGTCTCTTCGGTTATCGGCGCGTCTTTAATCGTTACCTTTTTGCCGTTAGGGTATTTGATCACCCCGTAGCCGATAGTTGGGATCCCGACGGGATCTAAGTACGGTTTGCTGTAAAAGCCCTCGAAACTCTTTATAAGTGATAATCCTTTATTTCCTGTTTTCATATCTGTTTTAGGTTAATGCCCCCGAAGGGGCGGTAGTTTATCTGCTTTTATAGTCAAGTAAGGATAGCAAGGTATTACCAAGTACTTCCATGCCAATTTCCGATGGCTCTGCCTTATACCAAGTCACGTTGTCAGTCCAAGATTTAGTAAATTCCAGAATGCACGATGATTTAATTTCCAAAGTATTAAGTGCATAGTACAGGAATATTGTAGTGTATCCGTTTACTGTAGAAATAGCTCTTACGTGTCCTCTCGTATAATTATCCGTTTGTGATGGGAAATACTTAGATTTCCACAGCGGAGACATCCTCCGGAACATCGAGCTTACAACCCTAGCCTCTGCGTCATTGTCAGTGATACAGTAGGCGCAACCTGCCTGACTGAAATAATTGTTATGGAAGTCAATAAATAATGCACAATCCCTGTTATTATATGCCCATTGTTTAGCTACTAGTGTCTCCTGTTGCGGGGTTGATATAGCAAAGTTCCTATTAAGGTCCACGTTGTTTATGTTAGGCCTTATGTTGTTGGTGAAGCCATATGGATTAAACAGGGGCACAAACTTGATTGTAACATTGTTCCTAATACTTGACAAAATTTCATTAGTCGGGTTTTCCAGCATCTCTTTTAAGAAATGATAAAGAACCCATGGCGCCAGTTTTTCGTCTCCGTGTAGGCCGCAACTAAGCGCAATTACGGGTGGATCAGATAAATAACCACCATTATTGGCCTGTGCCGGCTGTACCATTTCTGGGACTAACGAATACTCATAAATTGGTAGTGAAGTATCAGGCTGATTACTTATGTTAGCGCCATATCCTATTAAGCTTTTGGTGAATCCAAGCGGATGTGCCGAGACTAAATCGTCCATTAGTACATAAAATGCTTCAGCTGTCATAGTCGATAAATCGGTAGTGTTTCCTGGACTCACGTCCGGCATAGCAGGACTTCTGTAAATCTCGTTGAACTTCCCAAACATATACGTAGACGGCGAAGAACTTCCTCCTCCTCCATTTTCAATCATGCTTTTGAGTACCTTTCCTTGCTTCCCTGATAACGGGCGTTCCGAATCTTCAGAATCTAGATTGTCGACGGGCTTCGTTTGCGACCTGTTAACAAATACGATGTTCGAAAAATCTCGATTATCTAAGTCGTTACCATCGCTTAGATAAACAAAGAAATATCCAGACAGTGGCGTATTAACATCTCTGTACTCAGTCGTACTTGTGTCAACAATTCCTGACAATGGCGTTCCCGCAACAGGATAAGTTGAAGCGAACCCATAGCGAAAACGATTGGTTGATGCCTTATCCCTATACAGATCAAGAATATCAGCTTGGTCTACAGGAAAAAACACAGATCTTGCGTTTGGACTTGAATCGACAACCACTCCCGAAGCGTTCAATCCTAAAGGTTTTAAGTCAGATGTATTAAATTGATTTCTGTATGATACAGTTGATTCAGAAACCAACTTTAAATCTTCCTTAGATGCAAAATCTGTTCCTTTGTAGTAGCGAACGAAGCTAATATTACTGAACACCGGATCGATGTCCGTCGGAGAACTGACATAAACGAAGATATAACCCTTTGCTAGGGCGTTAATGTTATCATATTCGGTCATGCTCGTTGCCGTCACACCGGTCACTGCAACGCTCTGAGCAGGGGGAACCGCGGTGAACCCGTAGCGAAACCTGTCAGATAGTGCCTGTGGCCTATAAAGTCTAAAAGACTCACCCAAATCGACTGGGAAAAAGAAAGATTTCGCATTTTCGTTAACCTGAATAGTGTTACTTGTCGAAATATTCATGCCCACTAACATATCCTCACTGAATAAATTAGGAGACGACATATCCTTTTTAGGAAGCAAAGTCGAGGTATCCACCTGCGGCAACTCCCCCATATCAATCAACGACCAAGCATCATTTTCCCAAAACCAAATCCACCGTTTACCCAAACCTGCCTCAACCAATTCTCCTCCCACAGAATACCACCCGGGAGAAGCCTCCCGTTTCCTGATCTGACCGGCGGGGCCATTTTCCAAAACTGTCGCCTCAGCGGAGCTCGCCCCTCCTTCGACCGCCGAAAGCTCTATTCCCTCGATTTGAAGACCGTTTTTAAGATCGTCTTTTGGCAATCTGCCGATGGTTTTCCCATCCGGATTATCAACCATTATATAGTTGATATCGGCATAAGCTCTACTTGCCACTTGGCTTGGCCATACTTTTTCTCCCTTTGCCATTTTATCTATTATGTTATTGTCAACTATGATTATAATTATCCCGTACTTTCAAGCCATTCCCCTCCTGGCGAATAGCGGTATGCCCTTGTACCGCCTACTGAAATTATTGCCGAACTAGCCACTGTGTTCCCGATGAGATAGATGTTTGCCCCGTTTCCAAGCACATTTAGCGCATCACCGGTTGCATTCTTGATGACCACCTTCCGACCGCGTTCTACTCCATCAGAAGGAAGAAAGACGTTATTATTTGTACCCCCCTTAGCTAGGTAATAATCACCTGCAGTCATATAGGAATCTCCGCTACCGGTATCTAACCGGACAGATTCGTATACGGCGCCAAGGAGTTTAAGCGAAGTGAACATTCCGCCGTAACGCCCCCATGCTCCCCAAAGCATGTCAAGAGCTTGCTGAGTAAGTTCCTGACGAACGGCACCGATGATACCCGCCCGAACTTCCGCTGTGAACACAGGGCGAGAGGGCGGCAATTGTGTCGATGCCTCACCGACTAAGGACGCTGAAAAATCAAGACCTGTCGATGATGGTAAAAAGCTCATCCCGGAATTCCGGCTCAGGACACCCAGGTCACTTAGGATTATTCCGCTACTGGGATTGGTCGGATTCGAACCTCCATCGTCAACGGATTCGGAACGCAGCGTAGTAGCATCTATTGCAAAGCCGCCTATTTTACCCTTAGTCGATGAAAGGCTACCATCCTCCAGTACACGGAATGGAGCTGAATCCCTGTTTTCTCCAGTTGAACCAGCCCAAAATCGAACTGACTTTAATTCGTTAGGACTTTCTTTCGTTAACCCCGAAATTCCGGCATTCGTATAACCGTTGCTACCAACCTCGATAAGCTGCGCAAAGAGCTTCTTGACATTGATGTAATAGGCAGTAATCGTATCGGTGATAATGTTGCCCCCCGATATCATAGTAAAGCCCATTGTCGATTGTAATGACCGTGAACCCTCGATCACACTGGAAAGCACCCCAAGGTTAAAATACCAATAGCCTGCCTCGGCCTCTGTTGGCATCTGATGTTCAGTCAATACCCATTCGCCGGTTAGGGCCACGCGGCTACATTTGGCGGATAGGTAGTAAGATTTTAACGGGTCAAGCCCAGTGACGGATAGCCCCGTTAGGTTCCAAATCTCACCAAGTCCCGACACCTCAAAAGTCTTATGGATCAGCTGCCCGCCGGTAATGGAGAAAGCGTTCTCATCGCCGCCCTCATTTACGATATAGGTCACCCCATCAAGATCATAGATCATCGACTCTGTCCCGAAGAACCCGACAATTGCTTTTATGAGCGGCTCCGTAAGCTTCCCGTCGGGATCAAAGATTTTGCCCATGAATTCGTTTAACGCAACCAAATTCCGGCGATCGCGTTCCCACGAATCCCTGCTGACCTGCGTTACGATTTCTTTGCTTTCTTTGATATCCTTCTCAATTTTTTGGACACGGGTATAAGTAACCTCGTTACCGATCTCCGCTGTGAACTGCATGCCCTGTTCCAATACTTCAGGGAAATGTCCCGGATAGGAAACCTGCGTCACTCGAACCTCTGCATCGATGTCATTCTCTTCATCGATCACGCGGACTATATCCCCTGCTTGTGGTTCCGTATTCAGGCGCTTAAGGTTGAGGATATCGATATTCAGGTCGAATATCACGCGCGGATCTTTGTTGCTGGCGAGGTACTCGGCTCGTTTTTCCTCCAGCTTAGTTAGAGCAGCTGTCACGTACGTTTCGGGCATCCGTATACCGACTAAGGTATAGTAGTCGCCTATCTCCGCCCTGACTAATCCCACCGGCGTCAATGCGCCGTTACTGTCTTTTTTCGCTTCGTAGCGTATAGTCTTGGTATCGTGGTTGTAGCCAAGTATCTTGAAGTCCTGTGCGTTAAGCGCGCCGGACTTAAAAACGATCTTAGGTTCGGTACCAGCGATGAACTGTCCCTGCAGATCAAAATCGATAGTGCTGTCGGTAACCGTCCATGTACCCTCATTGATCTGCCCGATATCCGTCACAGTAGCTGTACGATTTGGATAAATTTCCGGATCGTTGATCGAACCCTCGCGAAGGCCGTACAAAGCCAAAGCAGTAGCATCTTCCAAGTAGCCGGGTAGCGTAAATTTTTTCTTTGTATAACCTTGTGGAAGGTTTTCGGTACCTCCTGAGGCATACGCACGAGTCACGATCTTACTGTTATCAACGATGTTCCGCGTCAGTTCATATAGTCCATTTCCTTTGCCGTATGCGAATGACAGCGTAGTCGCCCGGCCAATGGTCTTTTTTAAACTGATCGACTTGCCGACGATATCCCACTCACATCCGAGTGCCTGGGCAATGTCGTTAAGAGCAGAATAGCAGTCGATCTCATCGAAAGAAAGCGGTACCGGATCAAGTCCCACTTCAACATCACCGGCCGTCCATCCACTGTCGACTTGATTCAGCCGTTCTAAGAGCATGAATATGTAGTCGTTCGCATCTCCGAAATAATCGAACGTCAACGCGCCCTCATCCATGATGAGCCAGCGGGCTAGCGAATGCCGGTGGCCCTCGAAACGGATGTCATACTGATATAGATGGTTTTTGACGAATGTCGGATCGGTATTCACTATCATCAGCTCATTCTTGTAAGTGAGCGTATCACCTACACGTATATCGACCTTCGACGGGCTTACAAAAGAAAATACAAGACTATGCTCACCCATCATTACCTTTGTGAATGTGGATAAGTTAAGCGGTAATTTTGCCGCTGCCGTATTTCCTCTATATACCTGAATCTCCATTAAAAATGCTGTTTGTAGTCCTCGACTATGATTTGTTCGTCGTTCTCTGTGACGATGAAGTTGTATTCATCAGCAAGCGCAAACTGAGTTATCGTCGGATCGAAGTTGTTTTCAAACACAAGCGTGAACTCGCAGTATAATTTGCCCTTGCTCCAAATCGGGTTCATCGTCCGGAACGATGGGCTGTCGATATAGCGTAATTTGAACCCACGCCCCAGCGTATTGCTGTAAAAGTCAAATCCTGCCGGCGCCGAGATCAATTCTAGGATGGCCGTGCGCTTTGCTTGCAAGTCATCCACGTCATTCGCCACGAGGTAGCAAGGGATATTATACTGCAATGATTCGTAAACCGTTGGGCTGAAAGTGTCATACTCCTTTCCGTGCTCATCCTTCCAATCGTAAGAATACCGCTCTTTAGGCTTCGGAAGCTTTAGCAGCTCTCCGTAAAGTCCACCCTTTTTAAAGAATAGTCCAAGATCCTGCGACGGCGTATCGTTGAAATTAACTGGCATACTTACCTCCTAGATTCTTATCAATGTTCTGAAGGTGTTTGACGGCGGTGTCCAAACGCGCCACCGTATTCGCCGTATTGACCTGAATAGCATTCAGTACCAACAGCTTATTATTGGCCACCGTTAAAAGGCTCATTTGAGTCGCTGATTGCGCATTCATCACGTTCAGTTGCTGCTTCCATATGTCGTAGCCTGCTCGGAACATGCCGACTATTTCAGTCCCGGTTTGTTCGGTTAGTTGACGGGCGATGGATTCGGATTGAATTGAGGAAGTTCCACTATCACTAAAGTCAATTCCTGTTACCTTCTTCAAATCTTCCCACTGCTTTTCAGCATTACCCATAATAGCTAGATACTGATCACGTAATTTTGAAACCTCATCCTGAGTCAATCCATTCTCACTATATTGAGCGAACAATTCATACCAAGGTTGCATCTGCTTTTCAATGGCATCCCTGGAGAACCCACGGAGAATTGCTTGTTGCATTTGCTTTTCGAAGAAGTCCGTGAAATCCTCTACAGAAGTTTTGCCCTGCTCGAATAAGGAGACAATGCCGTCGGTGAGCGACTTGAAGGAAATACCGGTCAATTCCTCGCGCATCTGGTTCATTGCGTCTTTCCAGAGTTCCCACTGTTCGATGACATTGGACAATTGCGCAGCGGTAACTTCGTCGAATTTACCCTCCTCAATTAACTTCCTCATCTCCGTGACCTCGTCCTGCGTAATATCCTCAATCGATTTCCAAGCGAATTTGTATTCCTGAGCGCCGCCATTTTGCAAGTAATTAATTGCGTTCTGAAGAATTTCTACTTCGATTCCCCTCTCACGGTTCTTGCGGTTTTGGAAAGGATTCCAAGATGTTTTCCTCATTTGCCTCTTAAGATCATCAACCCGCTTTTGCATTGCTGCGATATCACCACCGTACTGATTGAAAACCGAAGCCTCCAAATCTCGGCTCGCGTCGCCAGTTAGCAATATTTGACTTCCGGGAAGGTTAGCAATGCTGTCATTGGCAGCAGACGCTGCATCTCTAACAGCCTTTGCATACGCTTCAATACGGTCAGTGCCGTAAATTTGCTGGACCAAGGACAACTGATATTCCAGAGATTTCGTAACGGCCTCAATTTGCTTGATTTGTAATTGATCCTGTCGCTGTTGTTCTTCTCGAGCACGAGCTGCCTTTGCCTCTCCAATTTGTATAATGGATCCGAATAAAGAGAAAATCGATCCTATGATCCCCCCTACCATTCCAGCCTTAGACATAGATGAACCAGCGGACCCCATCATCTTTCCTATTGATGACGCCATAGAACTAACTTGTCCAACCATTTGGCCAATAGTCCGTAGTGAACTAGACATCGATCCATCAAATTGAGTCGCCATTCCTACTAATTGATCAAATCCACCGATTAGATTTGTTACGGCTTCATAGTTGCCGATTGATGCTTCCATATCACCTCGGTCAAACCATTCTCCATAGAGATTCTTCAACTCAGCTCTTTGTTCAGGCGTGGCGTCATACATTCCATCAATTAGAGACATTACAGCCTCTTTACCTCGTTTAAACGCTGACGAAAGGAGCCATTGACTTGATTTATCGATATCCTCCATCAACTTTTTAAATCTGCCCGATGACTCTACCTCGTCCTGGAATAGTTGCTTGACTTCTTCAGCGTACAGTTCTTTTGCTCGGTTTGCCCGTTCCTTTTCACCTTTCCTTTCAAGATTGGATATATCGCTTTGATACTTTTTAGTAAGTTGAGCTCTTTTCTGAGCATACGTTTCATATTGTTTTAAGAGTTCCGCATACTGACTTCTCTGACGAGCCTGCTCATCTCGATCAATAGAATCAATCATGTCTTTTAACATTTTGGCTCTCTCTTGTTGCGCTTGAGTCAGTTTTACTGAAGAACCGGAAAAGGATTCGTCAAAAGCCGTTTGTTCCAGAGCTACGATATCTAGGTATTCCTTCTTTAAGTTCTCCTTAAAATCCTTTACAATCTCGATTTGGTCCGCATACATTCTATTGGCTTCTTCCAATGAGTTAGAAGCCACATAGTTGTTATACTCATCGTAAATTGCTTTTTGCTGGTTTAATTGTTCAAGCAGCTTAGTTGTGCCTTGACGAGTATTAACTTCGCTTATTTCAAATTCCTCAGCTTGTTTCAAGCCTCCTGTATTGACACGAAAACCCTTATTCTTTGGGTCACGGTAAAATTTATCAACCTCCTGGCGGATCTTCGCATATTTATCTCGAACGGATGCGACCTCTTGTTCATCTCGACTAAGTTGGTTGCGGAAAGCTTGGCTATTAAGACTGTCAATTTCTTGCTGTAACGATCTTTGACGTTCTAGTGCTTGTCTTCTTCTTTCAGCAGCACGTTCGGTATCACGCTGAACCCGTTCCCTCGTAGCTCGTTCGCCGTCAGATTCACCAAATACCGGGGCTTTTGCGACATTTGTGGTCGCTCCAAGTCGCATTAAATTCGATTCCTGAATGCGGAGGAAATTGATTGTTTGCTCAAAATCTTTTAGCGAATTCTTTCCTTTCTCGGTAAGTAACCCTTCATTCACTTGCTTCTTGTAACTAGCGAGAGCGTCAGAAACAATCTTGATTGATGAAGTAGTTTCCTTCAACATCGAATTTAGTTCGATAGTTGAGGCCTTAGACGCATCAAAAGAAGAAAGCTTTTTTATCTGCACCTCACCTTCTTCCATCGCCTTATTGATATCCCGAATTTGATCCGCAGCTTTAAAGTTGTGGAGACGTGCGATGAATTCCTCCACGGAAGTTGGATTGAACGTCTTGTTAATCTGGTTGAGTAGCTCCGCGAAAAATCCTACAATAGCGACGACAGACCTACCGATCACTCCCTCACCGTTCTCAATAGAAAGCACAAAGTTATCCCATGCAATCCCCATGCGTCGAGTTTGGTTTTGCAATTTACTGGCCCCGTTTTCGAACTCCTGTTGCATTGCACCGTTGGCATTACGAACCTTCTCTAAAGCATCTACGAGGACACCGTATCCGTTTGTGGCTAAGGAAGCTAATACTCGCTGATCGCGGACTGCGACCACTCCCGTTCTCTCTAAGGCCTCATTAACCGATCCGCCTGCCCTATGAATATTATTTAAGCCCTTAACGTAATCAACAAATACACCCGCAGCGTCGGTTTTAAATCTACGCTGGAGTTCCTGTTGGTTACCACCCACAATTTTCAATAAATCGGCAACGCCTTTGCCTGATCGAACGATTTTTTCAAATTCACCAAGGGTTCTTGAAAAAGTGGATCCAACTAGTTCCGCCTCCAGACCAACAGCCTTGGTCGCTGTAGCGAATGCTAGAACATATTGGCGACCAATCCTGTAAATCCCTACGTTTTGGGCGATCTGTTCTGCATTTGCAAGAATCTCTTTCTCTGTGGCAGCAAAGTTGTTCCCAAGGTTTACAATTTCATCCCCGAAAGCTTTAACGTTCTGAACTCCCCCGTCTACCAATGTCAACATTCGCGCAATCTCCGACGCTCCGTCTTCCCCAGAAATATTGGAAGCCGTTTCAAGCATCGCCATTGCCTCCGTGAAAGCCAAGATATCTGCTCGTCCCCTTACACCAAGCTGACCAGCTGCTGTTGCGTATTCCAGCAATTTTGAGGCGTCAACCACTTTCAATTTCATGGATAAGTCAACGATGGCGTCACCGAACGCAGTGAGATCCTTACCCATCATCCCGGTAGTCTTACTGACGTTTTTTAACCCATTATCGAAATCAATAACGGTTTGTTTGTTGCGTTGGAAAAGCATAAACAAACTGCCTAGAGCGGCTATAAGTAGCCCCACCGGAGAGACTAGAAAAGTCAGTATACCTTTTCCCATGCTTACAAAGGCAGATCCTAATTGTTTAATAGATCCGGGCTTGGAAGCAAGATCGTCTAGGGACGTACCGAACAACGCCAATTTTTGGTTGATATCCGATATGATCGGGCTGATTAACTCAAGCGCTTCGCCGTAATTACCGACGTTTCTTTGATGAAGACCAAGCGTGGCATCGATCTTCTTGATACCACGATCCAAATATTGAGTTTGCTTTGTTAGAGCATCAGCTTTTTCTTTAAGTTTTTGATAGCCTAACGTATTTTGATAGCCTTGGCGCTCCATACGGAACATTTCTGCAAGTAGGTCTTTACTTTCTTTGCGGACTGCTCCAAGCGCCTTATTGAGTTTGTAGTACTCGCTGCTCTCCTGTTCAAGTTGCTTTTTACGCTTAGCAGCTTCACGCTGGCGTTTAGCTTCTTGCTTTTCAATATTACGCTGAGCTCTTTCTGCATCCTTGATAGATTTGGCAGCATCCCTAAGTTCCTTCTGCTGTTTAAGTTCTTTTTGTCTTTCCTCCCTAGCCCGCTTTAAGGATTCAATTTCTTTCTCCTTGGCATCCCGCATAGCTTTGCTATCTCGAAGAGCTTCGGACCTAAGCTTCTCCTGTGCTAGTCTTTCATCTTCTATAGCCTTTTTCTTTTGCACAAGAGATGCAATTAGTTCAGCGTTCGCCGGATTAAGACTGCTTTTAGAAAGCGCCTTATGCAAACTATTTGCTTGTTTTACCGCGTCTTTCAATGAGGCAGCAAGTCCCCCAGCAGCATCCTTATCGATATTCGTATCGAAACCTTTAGACAATGCTTCCCGCATCTTGAGAAGATTGTTGAGTTTCTTACGGACCTCACTGTCGTCTGCTGTAAACTTGAATTTAACATCTGCCATATCTACGTTCAAAGGTACTTTGATGCTATTCCTTAATAAATTATATCATCATGCAAACCAATATTTTGCATAATTTTTAAATATACATTTGTATATATTGTTATAAGTTTATAGATTTGCTTTGTAGACGGTGATCAGATTTAGAGATGGAGTTGATTCAATAATTGGAAACCCCAATTTTTAAGTTCTTTGAAAACAAACCCCGGCTTCCGAGAAGGTTAGCAGCACGTAGCTGGTCGGGGATTAAACAGTTCATAATTCATAGGTTTATATTGGTTGATTATGCCCACGACACCGCTCGGTGTTCGTGGGCTATTTTGGAAAGATGTCGGAATTGATAGACGCGGATGAGAAAGCGTGAACGGCCAAGATGGTAAAAGAAACGGCGGTATAACAGTTCGCACACTTTGTTACAGGTTCGAATCCTGTTCTTTCCACTTCATAATTCATAGGTTAATAATTGGTTTGGTACCCGCGGGATCCTCCCCGTTTCCCGCGGTACATTTAGGGAAGTCGTCTAGAGGTTAGGACGCAGCGGTATCCAATCCGTATGAAACGGTGGTTCGAATCCACTCTTCTCCACAACCCTTACAGATAGCAGATATGGTGCTAACCGCGTTGGGTGACATAAAACTGGAGACGGTTGACTTCATGGACAGTAATAGAGATACGGACATGACCGGACGGGTATAACCTCGGCAACGATGAGTTAGCCAACAAGAGTGACAAATCGGAAAAACATTGGTTGGACTGTAAATCCATACCGAACGTTAGCACCTGACAGCCGGGAAAGACCGGCAAAATTTAAACTTTTAGTTATGAACAAATACATCCATGCATTATTAGACATCGCAGAGTTATTCGGAAGAGTAGTAGTAATATTAGCTATTTTCACGTTGACACTGACTTTGTTCGCAGCTGCATTATTTGGTGGATCCATCAGCGTGAAAATCAACAACCCATTTTGGAATAATAAGGAGGCAATATATGAAACCGAGCGAAAATAGTAACCTGTATTTCTTTGCGGTGTGGTATTTCGTCTTTTGTTTGCTGATGTTGTCACTTACTTCATGCTCCAAAATCACCGACGATGCCTACTCAGCATCTCCAGCACGTATTGAAATTCATGTTCAGTCTATCGATGCCCGTGCGCTGATCGTAGCTGATGGCGTCACCTTTAAAACCGATGGAACCGGATCGCACCGAGTAGATGTGTTTATTGTCGAATCGTTAGATACGCTGAAAGTACATAAGTTATCCGGAGAAAAGATCACGGTCGCAGTACATGACTATATACGTGGGGCCATATACAATATTGGCGAGGTTGAAGGAAGTGAGGGGTTTAGGTTTGGGAAGGGTTAAGGAGTCAAAATAACCCTAAATTATTCTTTTTCTTCAAAATCAAGCAATTCGAATAATGCCACTCCTATATCTTTAATCACATCTATAAAGAAAATAAACGTAAAAAATATGACGGAGTCGGAGAGTATACAAACTATTTTTTTCGATAAAAAGTCTTGAAGAATTGAACTTTCGCGCAATAAGCTTGCAACAAAAGCAATTACAATTATAACAATCTGTTCATGAAAAACTGATTTTAAGCTAGTCTTGCTTTTTTTAAAAGCATAACTAGTTTTATCTTGGATCTCTCTTATTTTACTAGCAATTAGTGTACTACTGGCTATATTTATAGCAAATAGCGTTGTCAACAAAGCAAGTATATTTTCAGCAAATTTGTTTGCGAAGGAACTGTTTAGTAAGTGCGAAGCATAGGCCGCAATTATACTAATAAAAATAAAAGTTAATATTTTATAAATGTTATTCACCCGTTAATTTGTCCTTAATTGCTTTTACAAATGTACTAATAGTTTTTTGGTCAGCCTCGATTTCTAATGAGTCTATTGAGAAAGATTTAACAGTAGATTCTGTGCTTTCCCAACTACGTAAACCTGTAAGTTTTATTTTTGCTGGCCCGGCACCGTCTGAAGAACTTTTTACCATACCGGATAAAAACTGGTTTTCTTCATTTAAGTTTTCGAGGGCTTGGTTTTTCGGAGCTTCAAACTCCACTTTAGTTGTAGCACTGTTTAATATTTTACTAGCTTCTTTAAGGTCTTCAGAAATAGAACGATTAACTCGTGCAAGATTTGGTTTAGAAAATTCAAACTGCAATTTTTCTATCCGTCCTTCGTATTTCTTTAACAAGTCCCATAGAACTTTTTCCTCATATTTAGGCTGTGGATAGAATCTTAAATTATAATTAGTTAATCGCCTGTCAATTGCCTTTTCGAGAATTTTAAGCACCGAGAAACTGTTTCCAAACGAAGTTTTATCGGACTCGATGGCGATCAATTGGACCTCTGGGTCATTATAAATCGCGATCAAACAGCTGGGCTCTATCTCTTTGTATTCCGATTGAAAATCAATTTCAATTTTTAGTGTTCGTTTGTTTGCTAGTCTCAGCAAAATGAATTCGTTAGATATGTGTTCAATTTTGTATTTGAGCTTGTTACGCGAACTAAAAAAGGAAAGGCTATTGTCAAAGATGCTTTCAAATATTTTGTTCTTACGCGAAATTAACTGATCAATTGTAATATCTTCATCAAAAAGCCCCATTTGATAGTTTGATAAGGGGCTTATCTGATAAGTAAAAATATCAAATTTACTCATAATGTGTGCATATTAATAAACTGAAGGGTGAGTTTTATCAATACTCCTAATGTATTATTAAATTTCTAAGTTTTTTGTAACGGCGCGTCCTAATTGGCTTTAGTGCGCTAGATATTGAATCGATATACTCATTAAGCAGTATATTATTAACACATCTGAGGCATATGAGTAACATTCCTCGTGTTGACGACGTGGCTGATAAAAATTGTTGTTTTATCTCTTCAACTGACGATAGGCATAGATTTAGTACATTAATGATATATCTGGGATCCTTAATTCCCGCCTTGGACAGCGATTCTAAATCTCTATCATTCAAGTCTACCACTGATAACCCGTTAAAGATTTCATGGGTCCGCATTATTATTACAATTTGGTCCTTTAACAATTGCGGGTTCTTGATTGGCTTAATTTCAATCAATGATTCTAAATCAACATTAATTAGTTGTTCAAGAGTTCTGTCGGCGTCTACAATATATAAAATCTGATTTGTATTCAAGTACATATTATATACGTAGTGCATATGCGGTGTTTTAGACCTTGACATCCAGTCTCCTTTTGTGGTGTCAAAAGTCAAAAACACTGCATCGGTATTATGATCCTTTAAATAAGCCATGATTTCATGGTAAATAATATAGTCGCCATACGGATCGTCAGGCTTTTTTTTAATATCGCACAATCCAGGGAAAACCTCTCCTGGCTTATTTAGAAGTGTTTCTAAATTAGCGGATTCTGTTTTTTTTCGTAGTTGATCAAATGATGAATGTAATGATTTAACTTTGTCTGGCTCAAGTTCTGGTAGTAGGCTAAATGTTTCAATCAAGTTTAAAAAATCATCGTTCCATACCAAGCTGTTGTATTTTTTTCTTCTTTCTTCAGTTTCTTCGTTCAATTTAGAAAGTAAATCTTCTAGATGTTTTTTATGAGTGTTAAGTCCCTCTTCCATGTAAGGATAGTCTTTTAACACTGTTTTATGTTGGTCAATAAAGTTTTGCATTTTATTGACTATATCAGTATTAAAATCCGATGGAATTTTTTCAGAAACCTGTTTAAAATATTGTGATATTACTTCTTCACGATTTCGCAGAAATTCTTTTTGAACCTGACCGGTTATAAAGATTCGCTTACTAACGTTCATTAGAAAGTCAAAAAGCTTCTTCCTAGCTGTAAACGATATAGAATAATATCTGAGCAGTACATTTGTATCTAAGAATATCGGATATTTTCCTTTTAATTCGATCGCGTTTTGAAATCCTGATACGTATTTTTTAGCACACGTATTGTACGTTAAAACGTCGTATTTTTCCTTTTTAAGATAAAAATTTTTTTCGTCAAACATAGGTTTAATAATATTTTGGTTTACAGTTATCTACCACTCCTTCAAATTTTTCTTCGTATAAAGTTCAATGGGATTGGGTACTCTTTTTTTCGCCATTGATTAGTAAAGTCGGAACAACCCGGTTGACTAAAGTTTCGCTGGAATCTTTGTGGGCGCGTTCGGCATCGAAAAAATTGAATGTAGCTTTTTCATGAAATCCCATCAAAAAATTCGTTTCGTAACATAGTGCCCCCTTCGATTCAACGTTACTACCACCTCTCCCAATCCTCGATCTCGGACAGCACATGCTCTAAAAACCCATTATAAAAATCCTCAATAACTTTCTTTCCTTCCGGATCTACAAGCGTTCCATTTTCTGACCAAACACTTTTCTTATAAGAGAAGTTCTTACCTTTATACTTATCAACCACTTTGTATAGCTCCCCTCCACTACCCTTCGCGTCAAACTTAATATTGTCAACGGAATATTTCATCGCGCCATCTTTGAAATCAAAAGACACTGCATAAATCGCATATACCGTCACGCCTTTGATCCCCAATACCTCCGACTCTCCTGAAACGAATATAGAAGCTCCTGGAGATAATAAAATTTCTTTGGTCCGGATCTCGGACGACCTGTATCTATTAAGGGCCGCTAGCGCTTTCGTATATATTTCATCAGCATTTTGATTAGGAAATTTGTGCACAACACTCGCCAAAGTGGTATCCGATTCATTTCGAAATCCATTCATAGTAAGGGTGAGTTGAGCATACCCTAGTGAAAAAATACCCAAGAAAAACGAAGTTAACAGCAGCTTCTTCATAAATTTGATTGATTGCAAACCAAGTTACGTATTTTCTCAATTAAAGATTACGGAAAACCATAATTTAATATAAGTTCCTTGAATAATGACCTAATTGATTATATTTACGCTACTAATTATTAACATATGAAAGACATAATTGATTCACTCAAGATTCGGTTAAATAACCCTTTTATCATATCGTTCTTATTATCATGGCCCCTTTGGAACTGGGAAATAGTCATTTCATTAATTTGGTATAATTCGCAAACGATTCGTGAAGAGTTTGGAATGGGAAATTACGTCGAACTTATCCGGCACTATGCTGACGGGTGGAGATCACTAATAGCTCCTCTTATTTCGGCTGTTGCTTACACATTTATTTTTCCACTAATTAAATGGGGTATTAGTGCGTTCAATGCATTTATTAGCACAAAGGAGGATAGGCAAGTCCTTTCAATATCTATGAAGGGGTTCGTTCCCACGTCCAAATATATAGAGGCCGTGCAACAAGCTAACGAAGAGATTAACACACTTAGTGAAATAATAAAGAATGAAGGAGTCACTATTGAATTAAACAACCAGCTAAAAACTATAAATTCCGAATTAAGTGTAAGAAATTCCGACTTAGAGCAAACTATAAGTGACAAAAATCAATATATAGACAAACTAAAAGAAATTTCAAGTGCCGAATGGTTGGAGGGAGTATGGAGAATCAGAATTCAGAGTCTCGATATTACGTACAATTCTGTGATTCTAATCAAGAACGGGGATATTAGCATTACCCAATACCAACCTAAAAAGTATGTCGGATACGAAAAAATTAGTGGTTATTATGCAGATATTTTTCATGACAAGGCTTTTATTTTTATCCGATGTAACAATGCAAATATATCAGGATATGGGTGGGAAGATGTTGACAATCAATTCTCTGAAGAGTGTCTTGAATTTTTCAAGCACTCTCAGCATTATAACGCCGATTTTCGGTTAGGTACATTTACAAAAAAAACTCCAACTTTGTCAATTGAAATTAAAAGAGGGTTTGACAAAGAATTCTAATGTTTGTACTTTCTCAATATTTTTAGGCTTTCATCAGTCATCAGATTTTTCGGCACCAAAATTATAACACGCCAGCCTAGCGATTGTGCTAAATTTGACTTATCGTAATCTCTGAGAATTCCAGTGCCGGAGCTATGGCCGCTTTTTCCTTTCGCCCAGACGCCACCGTTAACTTCGATTGCAATTTTATGTTCCGGTATTGCATAATCAAATCGATATAGTCGTTCGGTGGAAAAATAAAACTCTGGCCATACATCGAGTTTAAGTTCCATTTTCACAAAAGTTATAAAGGGATCCTGATACTTTTCCCTGTTCTTTAAATTACGGGAATCATCAATCCAACCGGTCCGAATAATTTTTGACCGCCTCTTTCGCAGCGGTTGCACCGAAAGTGCCTCAGCTGATCCTGGAGGATAATAAAAATCACCGATCCGCACAAAATTCCGATCGGTGATATCTTTTAGGATTGCTCTCCCTTGACCAGGTCTTCCCCATTTACCCATCCTACACTCCTTTTCCTTCCATGATTCGCTGGCCTACGTCAAATAACGAAATGTACCCCCCGACTTTATCCGATTTACTTGTGGAAGTACTGGTCACACCATCGCTCGACCCATTATCAAAATCTGGAATAACCGCATTGTACATCAGCATATTTTTCCAGCTTATGCCCCATTTGACATCTCGTTCGTTCCATCCGTAGTACTTGCAGACGTTCCCGATGATTGCCCAGGGGCTTCGGCTTCCAGGATATGACTTAGACTTTGCAGGTCTATCAGGGATTCCGTAATGACGAAAAAAGTTTGCACGTCTAACCTCCGGTAGACTTCGATCGAATTGATCAATATTTCATGCGGGGTAAAATGATAGTTGATTGCTCTTTTAAGCCATTCAGGTGGATCCGACTCGTTGTTATGGAGACCGATAGCCAAGAACTCGGTAAACAATGGAATATTATTCTTGATCACCTTATAAACCTCTTGTTCATCGAATGAATGAATCTTTTTCATTCCAATAAGTACTCCGAGTAACTTCATGACCGTACCAGGCCATAAATTTGTCAAGTATATCTTCTTAACATGATACTTTGGAATAAGAAATATGGAGGATAGAACATGCTGCCATTTGGTCCGGTAGATTATTCTAATTTTGACTTTTTTGATAAAAGTCTTTTTGTCGGTGATCGTATCCACAATCTCCTGCCTGATATCGACTTTATTTTTCATTTGGGTTAGGAATAAATAAGCCCTACTCACCGCCTAACCTCCGGTTTTCAGGCTATTCTATTATCGATTATCCCTCTGGAAGGGTTACATCAACGAATTTGTATCCGTATGGGGATACGGCATTTCCGCTTGCATCGGAAGGAGTTGTCGCATCTCCAGACATGCTAAGTGCAACGAAACCGTTCTTGGTGAAGTTATTCACAATACCAGCTGAAATAGCTGCTACCGGAATTTCCAAAACAAACTTCTTACCTTCAAAAGGCTTCGAAGTAAAACGGATCGCCAAATAATGAATGATATCATCAGTCGGCGCTTTGAACTCTGCCGCACCAGTTGTGCTCTCTCCTTTAAATAGAAGATTTGCTTTATCAATGCTCAAGTCCAAAGAGTTTGTCGCGAATGAAGGAGGATCGGTTTCTCCAGGAAGAACCCAACGTACGCCAGATTTATCTTCCACACGAATACGAACCTTCTCCAGTGGCGGAATTGTCATGTTTACAGAATCCATCTCGATATCAACAATCTTGACGAAACCTGTAGTTGGCATAGCGCCGTTGACCCCGATCGGAGCCAGCTCTATGCTTTCAACGCCTGTTACTGCTGCCATAATTTATCTGTATTGTGGCCTATGGCCGTAAATATTCTGTTAAATTTCTTTTCTTAGATATGTATACCAAATCACAATATTGTAGTAAAAACCATTTTTACCGTCAGGAATAACTTCACCTGCCGAATCCACGCGCAGGAAAAAATCAAATCCCCTGTAATCGTCCAACACTTCTATCACTACTCGGCCCACTTCTTCCATTCTTTTAATATCTGGCTGTGTGTTATCTACGGTGTTTGGAGTCGCCCCAGGTTGATTCTTGAGATTAGGGATGTGGATGTTGACATTTATCGGGTTAACAGTGATCTGTTCGGCACCTGCTTTGCTCGAATTTAGAACGATATCTTCTTTGGAAGAATTGAGGACACGCATAAGAATTAGGACATCTCCCGTAAGCCCCGTATTTGATTTTACGTCGGCCATCTCCAAAACCTGCTTCACATCCTCGAGAGAGCTGATACCTGTCTTAATATAGTGATCCATTACGTTATAGTTCTAATTCGATTAATTGCAGAAGCCAAAACAGATTCTAAACCTGCCGCAGCACCTCTTATCACTGTAAATCCCCTACTTTCCACCCAGCTTGCGTATTCCATTCCTGAGGCCATAACGATACCCCACCCTTGTGTCTCTCTCATTACGCCTAAAGCTGTTTCCATTCCGGCATCCAAACCTGTTTGCTTGTCTGTACCGACATTACTCAATCTAAAGTCCTTATGAAGCACTTTCCCATTTAGATAGATAATAAAGCCGGTTGAACTGTTAAGATTACCCGTATGGTCCTCATACGCTTTGTCAAGCATTTTCCTTCGCACACTTTCAATTGCCTCATGACAAACTTCAACCATAGCAGCAAGAACCTTCTTGTTCATCTCGTCCTCCACCTGCTTCTTCAAGGATTTCATATCAGTCATGATATCGATACCTACCTTCATGTTAACAACTACCTAAACAGTGATACGATCCAACATGGAATGATAATAGTTCCTGACCGAAAATAAACCCCTCTCCTCGCTCATTTGTCGCCATGAATACGGTTCCAAGTCTGATCGATGGGGTGTCGATTGGAAAAGCGATATCAAATGATACCTGCACCTCTTGTCCGTCTTGTTTTTTTCGAAAGGTAGTTCCTCTCGTTGGTCTAAACCGACATTTAACGTCAACGCTGTTACCGTTTACATCAACGTATGACAAAATATCTGGATATTGTTCGCCTACCATAGATCGGATACACTTTCAATTGTTGGACTATCAGTATCAAGTTCATCAGGAACTCCCCAGCGATTCAATAGCACTCTACGAATCTTTAAAAGATCATCGATGTCATGTTGGGTGAACTGGAAATCTAGTTCTTTCACAGATTTGCGATTGGTGCAAAACCAAAAGATAAGCCCCGCCTGCGCAAGATCCATTCCTTTACGATCGTCTTCCAATGAAGGGTCGAATTGATTGTCTGGCAGTACGCCTTGTTCAATCAGAACTAAATCAATAGTCCCCTCCGGAACCGGCTGTGCTATCTTGGCTTTAAGGACTTCTCTATTGGTCATATCTATACCTCCTTGATCAACTCACGTTCAACCAAGTTTTTTAAGCGTTCTGCATCAAACTCAGAGACGTCATCTCCAATATTGTATACTTTCCCGCTATCTCCTTTGGTATTACCTCGGAAAGAATTGACAACGATGAACCGCTTTTCGCTTTTAGTCTTTTTAGAAGATTTGGACGACTCGACTTTTTTTTCGAGGTCCGCAACCTTCGCTTTGAGGTCTTCGTTCTCGCTCTTCAACCCCGCGTTTTCAGTTTGTAGCGTTTGGATATCGCTTTCACGTGACTGGAGCAACTCAGTTTTTGATTGCAGATCGCTCTTCAACCCCGCGTTTTCAGTTTGTAGCGTTTGGATATCGCTTTCACGTGACTGGAGCAACTCAGTTTTTGATTGCAGATCGCTCTTCAGCCCCGCGTTTTCGGAGTGTAAATCATTGGACGCGGAAGGTTGTTGCACCCCTTCTACTTTAGAAGGAGTTGCCGGAGCAGTTGCTCCGGTCTTTTCCTGTTTTGTTTCGTTAGCCATTTGCTTATCCTCCTGGTAAAATGGTTTTTAAAATGAACGTCGCTTTCGCGTTAAATAGCACAGGAGAATCATATGCGGTTCCTTTAGTCACAACTGTGATAGGATCCTCTATTCCCCAGGTCTTAATCAACACAATACCTGACTTCGTTTTTTGCGCTATTCCCGCTTTCACGTATTCGTCAGCAGACAAAGTATATTGAGTTTTACCCAATTGCTCTGTTACTGAAAAAGTGACGTTTCCGAGCTCCCAACCGGAAACAACAGTTTGTTCCCCGCTTTTGGATTCCTGAACCAATGCAGATTCCCAAACGATGAATATTGGAAGTCCTTTGGATTTAAGAGCCCGATTGATTTGCTCTAACGATGGCTCTTGCTGTAAGCCAAGCGCATTCTCAACATATGTTGCTGTAAACTTCTGAACGCCAGGATTCATTGCAACTAATGCAATGGTATCCTCTTCGCAGTACATGAACCGCGGAGGAGGCAATTTCGCCGCCTTATAGCGAGCTTTCATAGCCTTGATTTCTCCTACGATATCAGCGGTTGGATCTGTCCAGTTTTTAGCTGCATTTACATTGTTCGCCACTGGAATAGCAAAGTCAACGTCGGTTACGGTCTGAATCCCCTGCTCATTATTCACCTGAGTCAACCGATACTTACCGGTTGAAGCAATGCGTTTAGCAAGCCATTCGTTACGCGCTTCGATACCATTACGCACAAATACTTGATCTTCGTAATGCCAGTCTAGAACTCTTTGAACAGCTTCTCGGCGCGTCTGTCCCGCTGGTAAACGGCGAACTGCATCCTCTAACTCACGAAGAGTATTGAAATCTGTCTCAACCTTATCTCGAGCAATCTCGATTTTAGGCATATCCCCCTCGATTTTCGTGGGTAGATTACGCCCGAATCTAGGTGCCCGGCTGTTGAAATCAGTAACAGCTGCCATTACCTTTGCGCCGAACTGGGCCTCAATAGCAGACCACTTCAACGTTGGCTGATATTCCAAAGGGAAGACGCGCTGATATTGAAGCGTATCAAATGGATACGACTCAACATAAGCTTGGGCATCCGCTCTGCGAAATTCCGGCACTAATTCTTGAATATTTATCATTTCGTATTTGAATATGATTTGTTAAAACTCGGTTAATTAAACGAACGTAATCCGCGGTAACGCCGTACGCAAACCATCGACGATAGCTTGTAACGCCGTCGGTAATGCTTTAATGCGTACTGTTCCACTAATTACCACACCGTTAGCAAAAGTGTTGCCGTCGGACACCTCTGATGCTCTATGTGTTAGTCCGATGGGTTTAATAACACCATCGACAGCAGATAACACCGAACCGATTCCCGTAGCAGGATCCCGACCAACCAACGCCCCCTCCGGCACATAGCCATCGGGGTAGTCTGCTTTATCAACGTCTAGGATCAATCCGCCGGGAAGAGTGTCAACAACGTTTTCAAAAACTACCTTTTGAAAACCCTGTGTACCTGTTTTTTTTACTCCTTGTAATCCCATTTACTAGATTGTTATGCTCCAGCTTTGGCTTTAGCCGCAGCTTCTCGCTGTTGAACCATTTCTTTCATTGCAGGAGATACTTCATCTTCCTTCAATTTTACGCCACCTACACCGCCCGAGGGCGCATCACCTCCAAGTCCTGCATCAGCAGATGCTTGTACCTCGTCCGCTACATCCTGTTCAACCTCTGCTAGATAGTTTGTGAATTCATCATCGCTATCCAGTTTCATGCGATCGAAATCGCGCAAAGTCCGCGTCTTAAATTTTTCAGGGGCGTCCTTCAATTTTGCTTCGAGTTGTTGTCTACGGGATTGAACTGTCTGGCCGTTTTTGAACGCAGTCAGTTGTGAGGTTAAACCCTCAATAACTTTGTTCTGGCTTTCAACGTGAGATTTAAACCACGCGGGCATCTCATTGTCGCCGGTTTCTTTGCCTTTGTTTTTGTCCGATGATTTTGATAATGGCGTTTCGGGATCTTCTTCTTCCTCCCCTTCCTCGTCATCTTCTTCTGCAGCTCTCCGATCTGCATTTCGTTTTGCATCGTCCAAAATTGCTAGTTCTTTGAATGATAAGATTGAGTCAAGCTTGTCTATTTCACCGTCGATATCGTCTTCGTTATCCACAATTGCGTCTAACTTGTCCGCTAGTCCGTTGATTCTGACATTAGAAAGGTTAATCTTTAGAGATTTCGCCTTTTCCTTTAGTTTGGAAATGATTTTTGATTTTAGTGACATAAATTTTGTGTTTTGAGCCAAGTCCGAGTAGCTAATTCGTACATGCCTCGTAAAAACTGAATAACACAAAATTATACTTACTTATATATTTGTATATGTTTTTAATAATGCAAAATAGATATTTGCATGATTTACATTTTACTGATTATATTTGGACAACCAAACGATTGAATTATGAATGATTTTTTTTCTCGAGATATTATTTCAGCCATTTTCAAAATAGGACTAGTACTATTACCATTTTTCTTTGGTATCCTTCTTGAACGTTACAAGAATAGAAGACTTGAATTAAAAGTAGGAAGACGAAAACAAATGATTGGCCTTCCCAGCGATAGTAATTTAATCGGAAAGCTAAAAATTTCATTTGATAACAATGCTGTCAACTCATTGTACTTATTTACTATTAAAATTGAAAACAACTCCAATTTTGATTCTGAAAATATTCCACTGAATTTTTATACTGATGATGAGAGCCAAATATTGTCTTACAATTTGTCTTACTTGCCTCCTACATCACACGTCCAAGAAAGAGATGAGTATACTAACCAATTAGATGACCATTTCGAAGAAATACGCGAAATACTATCTAACAATTCTGAAGCTACAATTCCGGATAACTTGATCAAGGAAGGTTTATGGTTAAAAAGAAATCGCCAGATACATATAGATACACTTAACAGGAAAGACTTCATAGAATTCAGTATTTTAGTTTCTTCTCAGAAATGGCATCACGATCCAATGTTATTCATGAGAATACCAAAAAAATCAGTGGTTATAAAAGAAAATCTGGACCAAGAGAAAGAAAACAAAAGAAACGGAATTTACACCATTACTATAGGCTTTACCTCTACTTTGGTCATATTGTCTTATTTGGTTCTATCTGGACATACTTCTGTAGAATACTTTATCGGTATCGGAATTATAGGCTCTTTGAATATTGGTATAGGTGCCATTCTGTATGCAGCAGGTAAGTTCGTTTATTCATATCTAAAATAGCTATACCCAAACCTGAAGCATCGACGTAACTTTCATCCCGTAACACTTTAAAAAGTAGGATCCGTTTCTTAGCGTAACCTCACCGTGATCATTTAGGAGAAAAGAATTACCGACACAGTCATAAACAACGCCGGCATTATAATAAAATACATACCAATAACCTTTTACGTGATTACGGCATCTTAGGATGCATGGAAGACTTGTGCTCGGGTCAAACTTAACAAACCTCGGATTCGTATTGAACCCAAGGCTTTGAAAGGTTATAACGTACAGTTGCCCGCCCCATCGATCTCGCCCGGTAGCTTTAACGGCGGCATGAACTTCAGCGAATGGTAACCCGCTCATTGTGGCTAAGGTAGACTCGTGCCAATACCCGTCGCCAAAGTTTACTATTTCAAATTCGTATTTATTCATATCATCCAAATAAAGTGAGAGAGGATGTCGGATTGGTCATATCATAGTTTGCGGTAAGCACTTCAATTTTCTTCTTACCCGGACTTCCTGTCCCATTTGCTACACTAACCGACTGCTCGACGGTTCTAACCTGCCAACCATTTCCTTTTGTATAGTCGCTTAATATTTTACTGGGATAGCTGCTCATAAGGAATTTCCCTTTGATCGATGCTAACGTTTTCAATAGGTTTTCAAAATCCTCCTCCGAGTATCCGTCGTAATGGCCGCAATCTGAATTGAAGTACGGAGGATCGCAATAGTGAAACGAATTCTCGCTATCTCGTGATCTTATCACCCGCAGGGCATCGGTATTTTCAATCTGCACATTCTGGAGCCGAATAGCATAGTCCTCTGTAAAAGAATCTCGCTTCCTACTGATCTTACGGGATGTCGTACCTTTAGCGATGTCATAACCCCAAGTGCCGTCCAGCATTGAGCTGAATGACTGAGAAGAAAGAACCCAGACGGCCCAGGCGCGCTGAATCCTTGTAAAAAGATGCGGGTTGTTGTACATCACTGATGCATCAGCGTGATGAGATCTGGAATGTAGGCTTATACGGACCATCTTCTCGAGTTCAATGAATTCATTTTGACACACTTCATAAAAGTTGATTAACTCCCTATTGTAATCGTTGATTATCTCCACTTCGCTAGGACGCTTCGCCCAGAAGACGGCGCCACCGCCAACAAATGGTTCAACATAGGTATCGTGTTGCGGAAACAAAGGAATAATCGTACTCAATAAATTTTGCTTACCTCCGTAATAAGTAATCGGTGTTTTTAAATCTCCCATATATCTAATATTTGCTATCTTTGTTGCTTCTCACGCTTATTTAAAATTCCATACAGGCGAGAAGACTTTGGTCCTCTGGCAGGCCTGTTATGGGTTTTATTTAAATGAGCGTGAGAAACTTTTTAAATATGCTGGGGGACTTTTTGATTTACTCCAGTTGAGCCGGCTTCATCGCTGACTGCCTATCCATCTCCTCTTGTGTCTCGGCTTTTATCTGAGCTATCTCGTCATCGGCATTTTTAGTTAGCGGAGAATATTCAACAGCCGTCTTTTGGCTAAGCAATTTGTTATTCTTCGCTTTAATTAGTACATCTAAAGTTTCACCATCATCATTTATCCGATATATAGGAACATCGAAGCCTATGTTGAATCTTTTAGAAACTGCTGATAAGCTGGTATCGATCACACCAGCTGTAGTAGTCAGAAAGTTTATATCACGTTTCGTTCCTAAACCATACTCGCCGTCAATCTCGTCACGTGCTGCCAAGTGAGGGTCCATGAATATACGATCATATGCGACTCCAGAAGCGGCGCCAAGTCCTTTCAGGTCTTCCATGGACATTTGGGCAGTTTGAGTACCTTCAAACACTACGCGCATAAGATTATCCATTTCCAATTTGATTGCATCTGTGGCCTGATCCCATGTGATGTACTTCGCCTCACCTTTTTCGCCTTTGATTTGAAGGGCCTTTCCTTGATCACCACGCTCTAGCATCTTGGCGCTTACGTCACCAAACATCGCGAATATTGGAGAGGCATGGTATATGTTAGTTTCTCCAATATCCGATAGAAGTGCTTCAATTCGGTCAATGGCCGATTGCACGTCTGCCCAGGGTGGAGCCGGCTTACTGTAATATATTACCGGAATTTTACCATAGGAATGCGCCTTAACACTTTCAATAATCCATCCATTGTTGCTTGGAGTGGAAACGACTGTCTCTCCTGGTCTAGCCTTCCTGAACTTGTATATGTATCTGTCTGAATATACGTCGAAACGTTCATCCTCGAAAGTTGAATAATTCCCAAGAAGTAATTCAGTATTTGATACTAACTCAGAGAAACCGGGCTTCGACTTATACTGTCTACCAAAGTAGACCATTTTGCCGAAATCATCGAAAACAGGCAGCAGCGTATCCCCAAGCTCGGGAGATAGTACCTTACACCGCATACGAAAATTCCCGCCTTGACGGACCAATGCACCCCAGTACTCTGAAGAAATTATGGGTTCAGAATACCACAATTTAGCAACTTGCAGTTCGGAAAGTAGACGACGGGCAATTTCCTTTTCGATGAATTCAATCTTATTATCATCCCGAATGAATTTTACAATGTCATATAAACGCTGTTCATCGGCTGTGACTGGATTCGCTTCAAGTTGTATCTTCCCCACGTTCATAAATGCAACACGGCGTTTTACTATTAGTTTTTGAAGGGGCACACCGATCCGGTTTACATCAACAAGTTTTATAGTAGTCTGAGGCTTACCTTTATCATCTAACAGAGGGGCACCGTCGTGACCTAACACGGGAACTCGCTTTTTCCTTTTTGGTCTATCATGTTCACCTGTACTAAATACTTTGTGCTGCTCGACCTCATACTCCTGCTTTGCCGTAGCATATGCCGGAAGGTTTTGCGAGCCCACCTTCTCAACAACAACCGGCAAAATCTCTCTTGGAATTTGTTCGTTTGTTTTTTGTTCTACTTCTTTTTTCTTTGCCATCGTTAGTGTTGTTAGTAGTTAGGATTAAAACATGTCGAATATTGTATCGTCAATTTCTTCGGTTTCAGATACAAGATCGAAGTACTTACGCATCAAAATAAGATCCCGCCAGTCCGGGGATCTACCGATTTCCTTTTTTACTTCTTCTTTTGGGAGGATACGAAGTTTTCGTTCAGAATCAGACTTGTAAGTCTTGAGCCAAGAAAACTCTTCGTTAATTTCTTGGCGCTCAGATTCAGATTCAATACACTTCAACAGAATATTGTGACCTGCGATGTCATCGGCCAAGAGGTATGCACACTGAGTTTGAAGGTTTTGGTAGTTCTCCTGTTGCGGCGGAAGATCACTCCTGCTATCGCCGTAGAACCGCGTCTCATTCTCCTTAGCTTCATCCGTCACAATTGGTTTGGCGTTATTAACAAACCCAAGAATACCACAGTTGTCAACGACTCCGCCCCCCACTCCATCTTCGTCAGCAATGCATTGGTGAGCAGGAACACTGTGCTTTGCTCTCAAAGCGTTGATGCATGCTTGGATTTCGGTGGTAGAGGATTTATCAAACGCGTGGTGCTCGATCAAGATCCAACCCCACCAAACCCCTATTCGGGCCTTATCCGATCCGAATCTTGCGATATCAGCAGTAATGTACAATTTTGGTTTTTCGGTCAGATTGTTATACCGGTGCCAAACGTGATCGTTCGTGAAAAGTGCGATAATATCATCGTATTTGCACATTGCGTTCGGATCATCGTCATACTCCCAGTTTCCATGCAACAGACGCTCTCGTTTAGCCTTGTCCTTTGTTCGCCGTAAACGCTCAACATAACCTCCGTCGATGTGCGGATTATCTTGAACAAAAGCAGCGAGGTACTTCATGATCTCTGGAAGCTTTCCCTGCTTATTAGGAAGATAGAACGTAGTATACATCCAGTTCTTCTTAGGATTGCAAGTGATAAACAGCTTACCTATCAAGCCATACTTTTCGTTATACTGACGTCCAATTCGGGTTTTAAGTACATCATAAGCCCCGAAATCAATTTCTCCTCCTTCTTCAATCCAGCCTCCAGTATATTCAGTGGAACCGAAACGCTCATACACGGGATCGCTGGGCTTGTACTTAAGTTCCAGTAAATCAATGCGGCTACCATTTTTAAACTGGATAAAGTTCTTTTGACCGTTGTACCTGAAATCGATCCCATTCCGGAGGCCGTAAGCATTGGCGACTTTGAAAAAAGTGATTAGTGTTGATTCAGTAATACGCTTTAACTCTTCCCGGCCGATAAACCATCTTGTACCCGGATAGTTCCAGCACTGGAACATTAACCAACAACAGCCGGTCCACGACTTGGCTCCGCCGGCAGCTCCACCATACAAAAATTCCTCGGTTACGTTGTCTGTGAGGATTTGAAGAGCCTCCTCTTGTTTTGCATGCTTCCCTTTTGGGGTTTCGACAATAAAATCAAATATCCCTCGCTTGAAGGATATTCCCTGAAGTTCTCTAACATCTAGGGTCGATAATATGTCAACAACCTCGTCCACTACTGTTGCCTTTTTACCGCGCTCAGAAGGTTGCGCAATGTCTCATCAGATAAAGATTCAGGATCGATCTTATTTTTATCGTCAACCACCAGAGTATCAGAATACATTCCGTTGACTCGAGCAAGTTTATCCAACATCCCATCCACCGCATACATTTCGACCTTGGGGCCAAACTCTTTCCACTCGAATGATTTGATTTTACCGCCTTCCTTGTCCTTGGCCAGCTTAACGAGGTCAAGCTCGATAGATTCAAAGATTTCAACTTCGTTGTCAGTGAACGTCGCCAAGGGGTCAAGTTCCAAATCGATCTCCGCAACAAGAATATCATCTTCTAGGGGCAGGATATGCTTAGTTACGTAGTCATCGTATTCTTGGTCCGTAAACCCTTTGCGTTCGATGTACATATAGGCACGCTTGATTTCCAACTTTTTTCTTTCGATCAGGAGGTGTAAAGATTTCTTGACAGGTTTAATCCGCTCCCTCTCCACGATCTTCATGTAATCGTTCAAGTTGGACCCAGCAATATCCTTCATCATCTTCATTACCTCGTCCGAATTCATGCGGGATTCTTTCAGACGAGCTTCAATGTGTGCAGAAATTTCAGGTTTTTTCAGGTTCTCGTTACCGATCGAATAAGCCGTTTTTTTGCTATACCCTGCTTGCAAAGCTGCCTTTGTGGCATTAAAGTGCACAAGATAGTTGTCAACGAACAACTGTTGCTTTTTCGTTAGTTTGGATTTAGGTGTATCACTCATATCCTCACCCTTTCCACACAATCATTAACTAGTTGTCTAAACACCTTATCAACTTCATATAGTTCGCGGGCGACCTTCACCCGATAAGAAGCGTACTGATGTTGCTTTAAACCAAGTTTTTCTTTGATTATCCTCATTATTCCATACTCTGACTTCTCGGACAAAAGAATTGCTCTCGGTGAAAAGAGCAATAGCATTGCAGCAGTGAAAAGTAACTCGGAATTATGTTTTTTTGGAGATGGCTCGATCTCATTGAAGAGTCCGTCAACAATTGATAAGTCAAGGGTCATAGGCATCAAAGCCTGACGGTAAACCTCGACATCAATCTCGGGATTATTCTTCAATACAAGTTTCAAAACCATTTTATCCATGCAAACAAAGCTAAAAACTTAAAATTACATATCCAAATGTATATGTTTTTGGATGTTTTAAAACGGAAGGTCATCAGGTAATTTAGATTCAAAATCCCAGTTCGCATGGTGGTTTAAATCGTTAGAGGGCAGCTGGGCGGATTGATTCACGAATGAAAAATCGGTGATAACATCTGAATCTGTGCTTTCATCCCACGACGAAAATCTCATGATTTCACCTTGGAATCTGTTCTGTACTGTGCCTGTTTTCCCGGATCTGTTCTTTGCGATAATCACTTCGGCCATGCCAGCAGTTGGCCTACCTTCTTCATCTTCATCGATTCCGTAATATTCCGGTCGGTACAGGAAGAGAACCATGTCAGCATCTTGCTCGATTGAACCGGATTCGCGCAAGTCTTGAAGCATTGGTCGCTTGCTGTTCCCCGGTCGAGATTCGACGGACCTGCTTAGCTGTGACAATGCGATTACAGGCATTTCAAGCTCCTTTGCCAAAACTTTGAGGCCTCTGGAAATATCGCTCACCGCGTTGTATCTATCTTTTGCTTTGGTCGTTAAGAGCTGAAGATAATCAATTACGATCATTTCTACACCGTGAAGTCGCTTCATTCGCTTGGCTTTTGCGCTCAGCTCGATCATCGTCATATGCGCGCTGTCATCCCAGTAGATTGGCAAATTCTGAATTACAGGCTGTCGGCTATGAAGTCGGTTCCAGTCATTTGCGTCCATTGCGCAGTTCTTGATTTTTTCTAGAGGAATTTCAGTTTCCGAAGAAACAACCCGCGTCAAAAGCTCGGATCTAGCCATCTCCAAGGAAAACACTCCAACTTTCTTCCCTGATTTCGCGGCGCTTATGACCTTGCTCAGGATGAATGCTGTTTTGCCCATGGCCGGACGTGCAGCGACAATGATTAGATTGGAATTTTGCCAGCCACCGGTAAAGGAATTCAGTCCCTTGTCTCCGGTATCCACGCCCGTTACTTCCTTCACTCCCATTTCTGCTTTCTTGACGATGTCGGCAATCAATTCCTCGACCGCTGCGTTTTGGCTAACCTCCTTTTTCGCTGATACGTGATTTACGATGTTGTCTCTCTGAGTTTCGTAGGTATCCAGAATTTCGAATATATCCTTCGTCTCATCATGGCAGTCCAGAATCGTTACTTGGGAAAGTTTGATAAGCTCTCTTTGCATGAATTTTTGGGAAATTATCCGCGCATGATACTCAATGTTCACTGAGCTCACCACTTTATCCGTTAGTTGAGTGAGGTAGTAAGCCCCTCCAATTTTTTCCAGATTTCCATTTTTTCGCAACTTCGCGGTGACAGTAACTAAATCCATAGGATCGCTCGAAATCGAAAGCTCCTGACATGCGGTGTAGATTAGCCGGTGTGCTTCGGTGTAAAACATTTCGGGGTTTAGGATATCCGCAACGAACATCATTGCTGAACTTTCCGAAATAATTGCTCCCAGTACCGCTTCCTCCAGGTCCAGTGCCATCGGAGGTAGATTACCTCTCGTATCTTTTTTTATCATCATTTAATCCCGTAATGTAGTTTTCGGTGCTCGGGAAAAGTCGTTGTATCCCTCCATCCGTTGTTCAGCCATATCCATTTGCCAATCTTTTCAGTATCTTCCAACCCTTGCCGATCCGGTGGAGAATCTCCTGCAGAATTTTTATCCGATGAAACATTTGGATATTTTCGAGCATACCAGCTGAAGAAATGTTTCTTGAACTCCGATCGATCTGTGTGAAACTTCTCTATTGCTTTCTGGTAATTGCAAAACTCCTCAATCATTTTTGGAACGTCAGCTGGATTAGGAATTTTTGCTACGGCACCGATATCATTGAGCGAGTTTTCATTTTCAATAATCGATTTCATAACATCATCCATCGACTCAAAAACTTTCTTGAATACTGGATTAGGAGCAGCAGGAGACGAAGGATTTTCTTCTTTATCTATTTCTTCTTCTTTTACTTTACTTTCTTTTCCTTTACTTTCCTTTATAGCATTGGGTTCGCTTTTCGAACGCAATGCGTTCGTATCATTTTGCGATGCGTTCGCATTAGAATCGGCCTTATTCCATCTTTTAAGGGCACTCTCCTTTGCCTTCTGTGATTTGATATCTCGCTTATCCATTCGGGCAAGAACAGAGTTAGACCAAAATTTTTCTCCGTCATTTTCAAACAATCCGAACTCTTGAACAAGCCTCGTAATGCACTCTTCTGATGTACGCAATGCGAACGCATAGCTATCGCAATCCGATAGCATAAGATACCCACCTTGCTCGTAAAGCATTTCTATTAGATCCCAATATACCCCCTTACCCTCTTGCCCTAGTTTCATTAAAACCTTTACAATTTTAGGGTCGTTCCTAGACCCATAATCATGACTGAAATAGAATGATTCCTTTGCCATATCCCTACTTACTTAAGTGCTCCTTTCAATTATCTAGTTATTTCCTTCTGCCGTGGTATCGCTTGGCGTATTTATGTTGTTGCCGAACGTATTTAGGCTTGACTTTCTTGATTTGTCCGTCTACATACGGTATAGGATCCGGCAATACAGCAGCGTCACTTTGGATACGCTTGAGATCATCAACGATCAATATCGATGTACGTCTCAATTTTTCTATTTCAACTGCTAATTCTTCGATCGCAACGTATGATTCTTTTGAAAGTGCTGCCAAAGCAACTAGCTCGCATCCTGTAAACCCGAACCCGCAGAGAATAATCCGATTATACATGGTTTAACCCTTCTACATCGATTAAACCATAAACTGCCCCAGCAAGCATTAAGGCGTCGTCAACAACCGCTCTCAATCTATTTTGGGCTTGTGCCATTTTTTCTTGATCATTCATCACATTTTTGGTATTGGATTTATTAGAATGGTGTTTCGTTAAAATTTTCAATTATTAGTCCTGCAGTTGCAACTGTAACAGTTTTCAAGGTCGATTCCTCTATAATCTGCTTGAAAACCTTAGCATCACTGTTACGGTCAGAAAGATGGATCAAAACAATGTTGTTTACTTTTGTAAGGTCGTTTGCCTTCAAGGTCTTAATGGCAGTTTCAACTGACATATGTGACTGTAACACTCGATTTCTTAAAAAGGGATTTTCTGCCAGTTTCTGATCGATAATACTTTGACTGTAGTTCGCTTCGATAAGAACATTTGTCAATCCGGGAAACGTATAACCACAGTATATGGTATCGGTAAGAAAAAGGGTTGTACCCATTTCCTTATGACGAATCAAGAATCCACAAGGTTCGGCTGTATCGTGGTGGGTATCAAAGGCGATAATATCAAACGGTCCCAAAGAGAACTTTCGATTCTTTGAAACTCTGTTAAGCCGATAACTTTCAAACTTGAATCCCTTAATGGTTCCTGAGGTCGCGTAAATGTCTAAACCAAATTTTACAGCATCCTTCACACCTTTGCAATGATCGCCATGCTCATGCGTAACAATACATCCCACAACCTTGCTGAAATCAAAGTTCAATGCTTGTTTGATTTTATCGAACCTTACCCCGCACTCGACAACGAGAGTATTTCCCTCATTGTCGGTGAAAAGGTAACAGTTGCCTTCACTATTGCTATTTATTATATGTAATCGCATTAGAATCCCAGCTCAGTTTGATCGTTACCAGGATTATCATTAGGCTGAATGGCACTAGGCATCGGTGATTGATTGACAGGCTCTGAGTAACGTTGCTCAGTATTATTTAGGACAGGATCAACAATAACTTCCGCATCCTCAAAGCCCAACTGTTTTTTGTTAGCATTATTGGATATATCCGATTTCAATTCCAATAGGGTTTGGTCAGATCCGGATAATGAAAGTGATTCCGTCTGCATCATCTTAACAAGGTGATCGTCGATTTTCTCGCTGTCAATAGTAATGGAATTATATGCAGCACGCTTAATAGTCTTTTCCACCATCTCATCGAACCATCCCTCAACTCTTTCCACTTCATTGGAACCATATTTCTTTTTTTCACCTCCCCAAAATTCCGCCGATGCATACTTTGGTATCCGTTTTTGGATATCCTTCATAGTCATCACCTTTAGCTTGTTTTTCTCCGGCTTGTCATGAAAAACATGATAATAGAAACCTCCGATAACTTCTCCTCTATCGAAATCATTGGTGATCTCAAAGTCATACGACTCGATATTGTTATCCTTGTTTTTCTTATATGACTTGAATTTATCATTGGAGTAAACCACTTCTACAATAACATCGTCAGGAACCTCAAAACCATATTTCACAGCTTTAATCTTCATTCCTTCGTAACCGATAATAAAGCCGATGTCGAAAACGTTAGTCTTGTTATTCTTATATGGAATTAGGTTGATGTGGTTATCCTGTAAAGGATCAAGACCTATGCTTGAATAAGCAACTACGTCTAGTGCCAGCTGAGCCATGTTAACGTTCTTCCAGCTGAATTCTAACGGGTCAGGTTCTCTCTTTGACATTCTTTTCGTCTCATTCTCTTTGAGAGTCATATCCAGTTTAATGAAATAATTTTGGATAAGCTTCTTCTGAAAATTTGTAACCTCTAGGTTGCCGGCGTTCGTTGTAAACTCCTTCATTACCGCGTGGGTAAATCTTTCTGACTGGGATGGTTGTGGTACGGCAACTGCTGAATTATTTGAAGTGGTTGCAACTGATTGATTTTGATTTGACATGATTTTTTATATTAAGGATTTATAGATACATTGTTTGATTGTGTTGGTCGCCATAGGCATTTTTATTTTTTCGCACCACATCAATACACCATCATCATGCTTTTTGAAATGGCACCCGACACATGTCACTTGTGGTATAATACGTGGCGCGAAATTTTTTTTAGCCATTATGCAACCCTTAGAACTTTATCCTCTGGAGATACGATCAAATTAACTACTTGTGCAGCGGTCTCAGGGATTACTGATACAGATTCCCTGTTATCCAAAAAGACGGGAGCGATTACCGCATAATGCGCGGACAAGGTGTTTATAATATCGATACCTACAAGTATCTTTCCTGCCGTATTTAGGTCCGAAAATGGTACTCCATTATATGTCGACTTACAAGTAGGCTCTTCTCCCCCATTATTCAATTTATTGAAAAGAGTGAACTTGGCATATTTAAACATCCCGTTTACACGAGCCTCCAGTTCCTCTGCCTTAGCGCGCTCATACTTGTCAGCAGAAAATTCCTGCTTTTCAAAGGAAGCTAGTTCCTGGGACCATAGGGACTCTTGCGCTTTTAGTTCTGCGATACGTTTATCTGCGCGCTCGATTTGTTCCTTTATAGTTAGCTGACGTTTTAGAGAATCGATATCTGCATTTACGGTAGCTTTGCGAATACGCAAATCTCCTAAGTCAACTGATTCTACATCGAATACCTTGGTTTCTAACTCGCGGATCAGGTCACCGACATAATCATATTCAGTGTCTTCATTCAAACGCTCTTCAACCGATTTTACGACGATTGCAGCTGCGTCAAGAGCAGAAACCCCTTCCTTGGCTTCAACCAGAAATGTCTCAAGGTTTAATATTGATCTCTCGATCGCCTCTTTAGTTGCCTCGAATTGCCGTATAGCCTCCTTACCTTCATCGTCACGTTTTGCAAGGTCAGAAGCCAGACCCTTTCCTTGAATGTTAATACCTTCCAGTTCTTCTTTCTTTCGATTGGTGAACTTCTCGCGAACCTCCTCAAGTTTGTCCGGCTCATGCTCTCGGCCACATTCTCCGCAATGCGTGTCATGATCGTTCAACTCTCGGGCATTGACAGACCGAAATAGCTCACGAAGACTACTCATTCTCGATTCAATGTCTTCTTTATCCCTTAGCAGTCGTTGTAAATGCGATACATGACTCTGTTCAAGTTGTTGAAGTTGTATCCTTTGTGTCGAAAGCTGAGACTCCAGCTGAGATACTCGGGCCCGAGATTCATTTACCCCTGACTGAGAGGTATTCAGTTCTGCCAAATACTCAGATCGATGTTTCGCCTCGATGCCTTGTTTCTGAAGTTTAAGGGAATGGATCTTTTCCTGGTTCTCTTGTATGGAACTGTTCCTTTCGACATTCGCTTTGTTGAACGCTTCATTTTTGTTCTCGATCTGGCGCTCCAGATCATCATAGACCGTTTGCAATTCCGCTATCTTGATATTCACTTCCTTCTCATTTATAGACTCCGGTTTACTTCGCTCTAATTCATCGATTCGACCAGGAATTTGTTCAAGATTCTCTTTCAGCTTTTTCTTAGATGCGGAAATCATCGCTTTTAGCTCCTTCAAAGTTTTTCCATCAAGGTTATTTAATAACTCTTGTAGCTCAGGATACTTGCTTATAAGGTACTGATCAGTAATTTCGCCCGATATGTCCGTTAATACTTGACGCTGATCCTGCCAGCTCATGGAATTGAAGTAAAGTGGATTCGTGATGAGCTTGAAAACCTTTTCATTCAGAAGGTCGTTAATTTTCGCTTGGAATTCACCGGCTTGAAGAGGAACTTCATTCCAGAAATACAAGTGTTCATTACCTGTAAACTCGGCAATTGCCTCCCCCCGCTTTTTTGTCCACTTTTCTTTGTGTATATGTCGTATAGAAACTTCAACCCCGTCTACGTTTATTACGGCAGAAACTTCGTTCTCTGTTCTGTCAGTTTTATTGCCGTTTATGTCAAGAGGTTTAATATTAAAATCTTTGCGATCGGTGGAATCCTTACCGAAAAGTAGCCAAAGAAAAGCATCGAATACTGTGGTTTTGCCGGTAGCATTGGCTCCGTAAATGTTTGTGACGTGGTTAAAGTCCAACCGGAAGTCTTTGACTCCTTTAAAATTGATGATGTGTAGTGTTTTGATTAGGATATTCATAATGAATAGATTTTATTTTGTTAAAAGTTTAATTAATTCCTCCAGTTTTTGTGTGTTCGTAATGCTTGGGAGTGTTATATACTGACCTCTCGTGGTGATTTCGACGGTTTGGTAATTGGTTATTTCGATCGATAAATCTTTATTTTCAAACTTGTGATCGACAACCTTACCCAAATCCTCGTCGTTCCATTCATACTTGCTAAATCCTAGATTCGCCAGTGATTCGTCATGAAAAAACCCCATTATGAAATCAGCTTTAAGATCAGTATCAATATGGCGCCCACGCTTACAATGGCCATTCCGGCAAGGTCCTCTCGGGAGAACAACTTATTTATCAGCTTTTTCATTATTCTTTTTTCTTGTGTGTACATAAGTAGCCAAGTTTGCACTGGCAGCTATAGCGTTTAATTCAGTAATATCGATTTTGGAATGACATACCTTTAATGCTCCAGCTACAATCCAGCGATCTACAGTCCTCCTGCTCCCAACAATCTTGTAGGCTTGTTGCTTGGTGATGTACCGGCTAGCAGCACCTATACTCACGAGTGCCTTAGTCGCACCTAATTCGGCTGTCTCATTCAGAAGTGCAATAAGCTCAGGTTCTACAATAGAAATCGTTTTAAATTGCATGAGACACCCCCTCCCTTTTCAGCTCCGCATGGACTTCTATAAACCTCTTGCCGTAATTAACTTCAGTGGAAAATTTAAGTCCCGGCTTCTCTTTTTTCATCGTCCGGCTAGTATGCTCCTGTACAACTTTCATATGGGAAATATCGAATCGAAGCGTATCCCCTCCTTCCATTGCTCTAATGTGATCTGCTACAGTAGGCTGCTTTTCTATCTTGATAATCTCCATTTTGTTTTGTTTTTAGATTTGGGATTGTAAAGGTTGATCCCCTTCTCGATTGCAAAAATTGCTAGATTGACTTTGTCTACTTCGCCGGTTTTTGTCCGAATACTTTGCATCTGACTTGATACTGTCTCAGGAGACTTGTTGAGAATTTGAGCGATCTGTTTGTCTGGTAGTCGAATAAAGCGAAGGATTTCCAATTCGGCTTTCGTGAGGTAACCGTTGGCAACTTTAATTGAGCTACACAATTTACCTTCGAATGGACATTTTCCTCTTAATCCGCATTCGTAATATTCTGAGTGATGAACCTTTCCATCAGAATTAATATCTGGCTCATCATCCAGGCCTCCGAATTTGCACAGGATGTATCTGTACACCCTATCCTCCGACCTTAGGTTGGGCCACTGTGCGAGATATTTCAGATCCTGAGGATTCCGTAGCATATCCTTTTTTATTTCCCGCATTACATTTTTCGGGAAGTGTGGCCAACGATATTGCCGCATATCATGCGAGCAATAAAGAATTTTAGTTTCAAGATCTTCAAAGAACTCAATCCCTTTGTCAATCATACCCGCGTATATCCTTTGTTTACTCATTTGGTACTATTTTGGGATTGTCCGTATTAACTTATTGTATTACCTTTGTTTTGTTCGTATGGTACAAATGTAAACCATTTGGTTTAAATATTAAAACGTATTTATAAACTTTTTGGTTTATTTTAATTAACTTATTGATTTATAGTGGATAAAATATTTAATATTGTTTCCTACCTTAAACAAGAACTAGGATTATCAGGAAGCAAGATTGCCAAAGACTTGGGCGTTTCCCCTCAATTTATCAGCAACATTTCCCGAGGTAAACCAATAGGTTTAGAGGTTGCAAAAAAGATAGCAGAGACTTACAATCTTACGATTGACTTCGTGCTACATGGGAAGATCAGTCTTTCCATGCTTGGTGATCAGAAACCCGTGCCATCGAGCCGATCAAACGCTAGAGACATTGGTGATCCGACGACCTACGATGAAAACGGAGACACAAAGTTTATCGAGATATCACCAGGTAGATATCGAATGGGGACAGAGTTAGTGCCTGTGTATGCTCAGGCTGGATATTTAAGCGGATACATGGATAAGGAATATTTAGAAGAACTTCCAAAGCATTATATAACTGTAGATAAATACGTAAGAGGGAAATATCGATCGTTTGAAATTTCAGGGCACAGCATGGATAATGGCGACATAAAGGAGGCTATGCCTGACGGTACGATAGCTACCGGCCGTTTAGTAAAACGAGAACACTGGCAGAGCAGGCTTCATAATCACCAGTGGCCTAATTGGATTTTCGTTCACAAGACCGAGGGCATTATCACAAAACAGATCGCCCATCAAGATCTAGAGAACGGCATATTGATTCTTCGTTCTCTGAATCCTGACAAAGAGAAGTATCCGGACTTCGATGTATGCCTAGATGACATAGAAGAAATATATAATGTTGTCAAAAGAGAGCTGCGTTAGCTTTTGAGAAAGATCATCAAATACACAGTCTTTGAAATGAGAATCCTGAAAATGGTCCGATCTCACTTGATTCAACAATTCAGCAAAGTTGAAGGATCCGTGATTGGAGGGGTGTTCGTTCGACCAAAGCCGGACAAAGTAAGGCTTGATGTAATCGAAATAAACACTATTGGATTAAAATGTAGAAAGGGATCTAATGTGATCGGCTATCTAAACGTAAACTACCAAGACACTAGCAGATCTAAAGTTCAGGAATACACAGAATTTATTGATCATTTACTTTCGCAGTGTGTTATCAACACAAATTTATTCGAACTGGATTTGCAGCAAATCTATCCGATTTCCCAACACCTGTGGCTGGGTAACAATATGTATAAATTAACTAAAATATAAATGGCAGAACAAAAAGACGAAACCTTAGTAATGATCGGCCAAAGGTTTAAAAAATTTAGAAAAGACAACAAGATCAGCCAGGAAGATATCGACGTAGTAACGCCCGTGGTTATCTCCCGAATTGAAAATGGACACCGGATGCCCAACGTCGAAGTTTTAATTTTCATCGCGAATAAGTACGGAGCTGACATCAATTGGATTTTGACCGGCGAAACCGTAAAGAAAACGGCCAGCGCTAGCTCAGAATTGATCGCCCGTGTCACGTTATTAGAAACCCGCGTTCGAATGCTAGAGAAAGAATCCGGCAAAGAATTATTTAAGTAGATCCAACACGGATCTTTGGATTTTATCAATTAAAGTCCAATCATCATCTATATAATCGTCGGTAATAAGTTTGCGTTTGTGGTTGAGTGCAGCACCCACATCCTCACGGCTATAGCCACACTTTCGAGCTAACGTCGCAAAGGTGTGCCTAGCGTGATAAAACGTTAAATCCGGAACTTCGGACAGCACACTAACGATCCCTTTTAAAGATTCCGATAACCTGTTATTTAGTCCTCTAGGCGTATTGTAACGCGCCTGTAGCGGACCAGCCAGAGAATTTACCAACGGACGGGCCTCGTCCACAACCTTTATGCTTATAAATGCATTGTCTGCTCGTTTACCCTTGGTCTTGTTCCGTGTATATTCAAATCGGACGATCGTGGGATCAGTTAAATATGCAAAGAAATCATTTGCATTAGTACCGCACATATAAAACGACAACATAAATAGATCTCTGGAAATCTGATCTGCTACGGATGTCAATTTTACGTCTCTAATTCTCTTTATAGAGTCTATATCCAGTGTCCTTTTTTTTGATGGAGGAGCCTCAGGTGGGCTATATCTAGAAAAAGGGCTGTTGTGAATTCTAATCACGCCAAGCTCTTCATCATTATATTCATATTTGGCTTTATTGAATACCGCTTGAATATCTGCCATATTATTAATTAAACTGACTAGTTTTAAGCCAGATTTGAGCAGGTGTCGTTCGTAATCTTTAAGTAGTTTGGAAGTCAACAATTCCGGACTAAACACTTTCCTTCCAGTAAATTCCTTGAACTTCTTAAAACTACTTTTGCGCCTAGCATAAGTCGTTTCTCTTCCCTCCTCCAGCAAGGCTTTAATATATCGGTCGCCAAACTCAAATAAGTCAATCTGCCCGTTGTCCTTAGTGATTATTTCTTTAATATCTGAAGCCGTCAAAAACTCAACTCTAGCACCCAACTCGTTGATCTTCTTTCGGTACTCGGTCACAGATGCAGTTAAGTAAGTGTCGATAAATACCTTTTTTAATCGTATCTTTGTACCCGAATCAGAACGGGTCGAAGTTACATCTGATTTCATCGCATAATAAGACGTGTCAATATAGGAAGAAGTCCCTTTATGGGTTATTCTAATCTTCACGTTCCAAGACCCATCTTGTTTTTTATGATGTTTAAGTATAACTGCTGATACGGTTGCCATTGTAAATTATCTGTAAATAACTTTGAGCAAAGATAGACAAAAATAGTTGTTCACTATTGCTCACTTTAACAGCGAAAATGACGAGCATCGGAAACTAAAACACTGAAAACAAGACTTATAGCGTTAAAAACGAATATAAAATTATAGTTTAATGATTAATATATCGAATCTAAGCCTTCGCTACGGCAAACGTGTGCTGTTCGAAGATGTCAACTTGAAATTTACTCCAGGAAACTGTTATGGCATTATCGGCGCAAATGGCGCGGGTAAGTCCACCTTCCTAAAAATCATATCTGGCGAAGTAGATCAAACAACAGGTTCCGTTGCATTTACGCCCGGAGAACGTATGTCGGTATTAAAGCAGAACCACTACGAGTTTGATGAGTTCACGGTACTAGAAACTGTCATGATGGGTAATCAAGATCTATATAAGGTCATGAAAGAAAAAGATGCCATCTACATGAAAGAAGATTTTACTGATGCAGATGGTGAGCGGGCCGGCGAACTAGAAAGCCTGTTTGCGGAAATGGACGGATGGAATGCCGAAGCTAATGCGGCTACTTTGCTGAGCAACCTAGGTATCAAAGAGGAACTTCATTACAAATTGGTGAAGGAATTGGATGGTAATGAGAAGGTGCGCGTCCTTTTGGCACAAGCTTTATTTGGCAACCCGGATATCTTGATTTTAGATGAGCCCACCAACGATCTGGACATTAACACCATCGCTTGGTTAGAGGACTTCTTGGCGGGATACGAAGCTATTGTATTGGTTGTATCTCACGACCGTCACTTTTTGGATCACGTGTGTACGCACATCGTTGATATCGACTTCGGCAAAATGACAATCTACACCGGAAACTATTCGTTCTGGTATGAGTCGTCGCAGCTCGCACTAAAGCAGCGGTCTGACCAAAACAAGAAGATGGAAGACAAGATCAAGGAGTTGCAGGAGTTCATCCGGCGATTTTCTGCGAATGCTTCTAAATCAAAACAAGCGACATCCCGTAAAAAAGCTTTGGATAAACTGAATGTCGAAGAGATTAAACCTTCGAACCGAAAATATCCAGCTATTATGTTCAACCAAATGGATAGAGAGCCTGGAGACCAAATCCTGAATGTTGAAGGGCTAAGCAAAACCGTAAACGGGGAGGTGTATTTTAAAGACATTACCTTCATGGTGAACAAAGGGGATAAAATCGCCGTTCTTGCTGAGAATTCGCTTGTGACGTCTGCGTTCTATGAAATATTGAGTGGTCGTGATCAAGATTTTGGAGGAGAATTCAAGTGGGGTGTTACCATCACGCCCACAGACATGCCTATTGAAAATGCAGCATATTTTGAGGGCAGCACGGAGAATCTTATTGACTGGCTCCGTAACTATACCACTAGGCCCGACGCCGACGAACAATTTATTCGCGGCTTCCTCGGAAAAATGTTATTCTCCGGTGAGGAAGTGATGAAAAAGGTTTCCGTCTTATCCGGAGGTGAAAAAATGCGCTGTATGTTTTCTAAAATGATGTTGCAGGGGGCCAACTTTTTGATTTTTGACGAACCGACGAACCATCTAGATCTCGAATCCATTACCGCCTTAAACAATGGAATGAAGGATTTTAGAGGCTCTATGTTGTTTACATCTCGTGACCACGAGCTAACCGAGACAGTGGCAAACCGGATCATTGAACTGACGCCGAATGGTATCATCGACAAATTGATGACATATGATGAATATATCAACTCGGATGTTGTCAAAGTGCAACGGGAAGAACTATACCGTAAAAAAAAGTAAAATAGACACATATGACAAGTCCTGCTCCCCAAAAGCAGGACTTGTTGTTTATAGGGGAAATCCTTCAATAAGGTATACCGAACAGTATGTTCGACAGAAATAACTATCTTTGTGTTGTCGGAGACCTAAATTCCTCATGATCTCTTTTTCATTCCGACAGGACTTATTTTTTAATTACTCACATCATGTTTCATAAAAGCAATTTTTTCGTTATCACGGGAGGTCCTGGAGTTGGCAAAACTTCTGTCATCCGCGAGTTGTCTAATCGTGGGTATGTGTGCATGGAAGAAGATGCTCGTCGTATTATCCGGGAACAACAGGCTAAAAAAGGCGATGCACTTCCATGGAAAGATAAACGATCCTACACCATGCATATGCTTCAATCTGCCATAGACAGCTATTCAAAGGCAAGCACACTATCCGATGGCCCTATTTTTTTTGACCGAGGCATACTGGATGCCATTGGGTATGCGGCTTTAGAATGCATCGCATTGAAGGAATCGTATATCCAACTGGCGAGACAATATGTGTACAACCCCATCGTTTTCTTCTTTTCGCCATGGAGAGATATCTACGAAACAGACCAAGAACGCAAGCAGTCATGGCAAGAAGCCTGCGCTACGTCGGATATGCTTTTCGCTACGTATAAGAATTTTGGGTACACGCCAATTGAGGTTCCTATGGGCAGTATAGCCCAACGCGTTGAATTTATTTTAACTCAAATCTGATCAATTGACGCGATTCTTATAGAGGTTTTTCGACGACACGGAATTTAAGTTAATCAGGTAACCATTTACAATAGCATATTGCAATCCCTGACTGTTTCCCAGAAAAAAGTTGGTCGTCCCGCCTAACGCGAGCTGCTGGGTCGCTGCAAAATGTTGCTGGGTGAATACTACCAGCGGTAAATTATGCAGACGTTCCTGTCCGCGTGCTTGAACCCTTACTGCAATAAACCCTTCCTTTAGCAATTCGAATGCTCGCGCTGTGGGTATCTGTTCGATGGATTCAAATGTCTGCGGATACGTTTTCCCAGTTACGAAAAACAATCCCTCGGCATCAAGCTCATCATAGCCAAACGACTCATCCAAGTCGCCGATGTCCTCTACCCTCCCTCGAACGAAATAATCCCGGTCCACCGTCACCTCGCCTCGACGAATTGCGACATCCGTTTTTAGAGGAATGGAATCATTTCCAGCACGCACATTCCGTATGACCACGTCGTGCAATTGGGATGCGTTGAATGGGATTTTATCATAATCGGTATGGTCGTATCGTTTATACGACTCCTGTGCAATTTCCAAGAGTGCGTTGAGGATGATGGCGAAATTTAATTTTCGTATTTCCTGCTTCTCTGGATCTCCTTTTTTTCCGCCGGACTCTATCAGTACCGTACTCGCCCCCCACCCCTGAAAGTTATCCCCGAATCCACGGGGGGTATGGGTATCATCGTATTTTGCAACGGCGTTGGGAATATATCGCTGAAGGAGGGTATTCATTCCAACAATGATCTGCATTGCTTCTCTACGCACATCGTTAATTTCCCGTTCGTAATTATAGGCTGGAGCCAACAGGGATATGGTCACAGGATTTTTTGTACCCGGCACATTATAATAGATATTTTGATCATGCAGGTTAAAGCCATAATTCGGTTTAATCTGCTTGGCTACTCTTTTCAAGAGAGCTCCTTCTACTGTTTGCCCATCACGAGCATCGCGGTTTAGATCGATCTGTTGGGCATTTCTTCGTGTGTACCTTTCAGCACCGTCCGGATTGAGCATAGGAATAACGTGCAACTGTAGATGTTGCTTCAGTAATAGACGAAGGGAGTCCATCCCATCGCCCCCTCCTTCTAGAAAGTTAACGATATCAAACAACGCCATGGTGGCCGTTGGTTCATCACCGTGCATTTGCGACCACAGCATGACTTTCTTGCGTCCCTCTCCGTAGGTCAATTTATAAATGGCTCTACCTTCCACCGACTTTCCGATCTCTTCTGCCCGTACAATCCCTTTGGTACGGTGCGTTTGAACTAGCGAATCGATATCCTGATGTTTAAATCGACGATGATAAAGAGCCGGTTCTTTATATTTTTCGTGTAACGTAATGAGTTGTGCAGTATCTAGTGTCATGGCGTCCGTATAATCGGATTTTTCGTTGTGCGAAACGGGAGTACAAGATTGAAGGCAGGCTATTATACCGATAATCACGAAGGTTCTTTTCATCTTACTAATGTAACGCTTTTTCTAATAAGTCTATTGTCCCTTTGTCGGCGTCCATTCGAACGCGAACACCGATTGGTAAAATAAACTGATTGTTAATATGTCCAATGCGGGCTCCTGTATAAGCCGGAACGTGCAGTGGTTTGATATAATCTTCTAACAGTTGATCCAGAGTCAAAGAGCCATAACCGTGCGCGGGTTTACAGTTTGTGCAGTTTCCGAAAATGATTCCTTTGACGTCGGCCAATATGCCGGCATTTTTCAATTGGCAGAACATACGGTCTAAACGAGCTGTGTCTTCGTCGACCTCCTCTAGAAATAAAATTGCACCTTTGAAATCCGGCAGATAAGGTGATCCACATAATCCCGATAGCAAGGTGAGATTGCCGCCCAACAGCACCCCCTCTGCGACGCCTGGATGAAGCGTCCGGATTCGATCGTTATATCTTATAAAATTATCTGCCACAGCGGGTGGATTTTCGAAATGAGAAAGCTCGTTCTGATAAAACTGCCGCTTAAATGCATCGGCCAACGTGTGGCTCCATGTACTGGTTCCGACGGCTCCGTGGAATGATATTAACCCAGACTTCGCATAAAAAGCCATTAACAGAGCCGTGACGTCACTGTAACCCAAAAGTACTTTGGGATGTCGGGCAATTAACTCATAATCCAGTTTGTCTAACAGTCGGGAGGCTCCATTTCCACCTCGGATACAGACGATTGCTTTAATCTCCCCATCCAGAAACATGGCATGGATATCGGCGACACGCTGTTCATCTTTTCCCGCTAAATTTCCATAACGTTCGCGAATATGTGCACCCTCTTTTACCCTAAAACCGAGCTTCTCGAACACTTCTCGCGTTGTAAGAATGGCGTCTTCTTCGTTTAGAGCCCCTGCTGGTGTAATTAAACCGACCGTATCGCCCGGCTTCAGCACTGCTGGAGCCAGCCTCGTATTTCTTGTGCGTGTGGCATTCGAAGACCCAATGACTGGCAGCGCGCTCATAGCAGCGGGTCCGACTAATAACATTTTAAGAAAGGCTCGAGTATCCATGCAATTAGCGATTGAACAACAAGCGGTGACCAGTTCCCACTTCGACGATCTCCCCGTCTGTATACGCTAAATTGCCGGAAACCAGTGTATGAACGATTGTAGACGAAAATGTATGCCCATCAAATGGTGACCAACCGCATTTCGATAAGATATTTGCTTTACTCACCGTATAAGGTCGATTCAGATCTACCAGTACTAAGTCAGCCCAATACCCTTCGCGTATAAATCCTCGGCTTTCAATTTGGAACAGTGTTGCTGTATTGTGCGCTGTTTTTTGCACCAGTTCTTCCAGGGTTAGTTTTCCTTGTTTCACTAAATCCAACAATGCTTGAAGGGCATGTTGAACCAGTGGCCCTCCAGAAGGGGCCTGGATATATGGTTTTTCTTTTTCCTCTAATGTATGGGGTGCGTGATCGGTAGCAATTACATCAATGTGCCCATCTAAAATGGCCCGTAGGATACTGTCGCGATCCTGTGCAGTCTTGACTGCTGGATTCCATTTGATAAAATTTCCCTTTTTGGCGTAATCTCCATCTGAAAACCACAAATGATGTATACACGCCTCTGCGGTAATTTTCTTTTCGTTAAGTGGCTTGTCATTTTCGAACAGTGTGGTCTCCCGCGCTGTGGAAATGTGTAAAATATGAAGTCGGGTACCGTGTTTTTTAGCTAGCTCGACCGCCTTGGACGAAGAGAGGTAACATGCCTCTTCTGACCGGATCTGTGGGTGCATTGCTGCCGTAAGTCCGTCTTCTCCATATTTTTCTTTATACACCGCCAAATTTTCGCGGATAGTCGCTTCATCTTCACAATGTACGGCAATCAAAGTCGGTGCCTCGGCAAAAATTTTCTCCAACGTTTCTTGGTTGTCGACTAACATATTGCCTGTAGAAGATCCCATGAAGATCTTAATGCCGCAGACGTCGCGTGGATTCGTCTTTAATACCTCTTCCAGGTTATCATTGGCAGCCCCCATAAAAAACGAATAGTTCGCCAGCGATTTTTCCGACGCAATATCGTACTTCTCCTGCAAAAGACGTTGTGTTAATGTGTTGGGAACAGTATTTGGCATCTCCATAAAGGACGTGGTACCACCAGCTACCGCAGCCCTGCTCTCATGCCAGATATCTGCTTTATAGGTCAACCCCGGTTCGCGGAAGTGAACCTGATCGTCTATTAATCCTGGAAGCAGGTGAAGCCCCTTTGCATCGATAACATGATCTGCATGATGATTGATCTCTTCAGCAATCATTTCGACTCGACCGTGGTTGACATAAACATCGCCTGTACTCGTTCTACCTTCGTTAACGATTTGTGCAGATTTAATAAGAATAGATGGCATGGTAAACGTAATTTTTAAGTAAAAGCGCGGTATATTGTCTGTTCAGAAACAAGGTTTATCGCGCTAACGAATTTACGAATACCTGACGAAAAACAAAACCTGCGAGAAAGAAAAAGCCCGTAATCGGGCGATTACGAGCTTTCCTATTAACCAATTATAAACTTAAATTATGAGACTACAAATCTAGTATTTCTACCGGATGTATGCAAGTTACAACGTGCATTATCATGCATTTTGTTACTATCTATCGACTTCACCAAGCACAATATCAATTGATCCAAGAATAGCAATTAAATCGGCGATCAATTGTCCCTTTCCTAATTCGGGCAATACGGAAAGATTGTTAAAGCTTGGTCCTCTCGCTTTTACGCGTCTCGGTATATCCGTTTTCTCTTGCGTCACAAAATGAAAACCTAATTCACCTTTAGGATTCTCGGCGCGAATGTAATATTCCTGTGATTTTAAATTAACCTTTTTAGGAACCATTGCACGTGGGTCAAAAGATGGGGTGCGTTTAAAATCACCTTTCAATCGTTCCAGGCACTGTTCTACTATGTGCACGGATTCTTTAACTTCGTCTACGCGCACTTTGTAACGATCCCAACAATCACCCAGTGTCCCCATCTCACCTTTTCCTATCGGAATATCAAATTCGAGTTCGGGATATACCGAATAGCCGTCTATACGTCGTAAATCCCACCTTACACCCGAGGCTCTAAGCATGGGCCCGCTGCAGCCGTAGTTGATGGCCACATCGGCAGGTAATGCTCCTATATTAGCCGTTCGTGCGATAAAAATTTGATTATTCGAGAGAAGCTCATCGAGTTCTACCAATTTTGGTTTAAAATAATTGACAAAATCTGTGCAGCGATCTTCGAAACCAACGGGTAAATCATAAAATAAGCCACCTATCCAAATGTAGTTATAAAGCATTCGGGATCCAGAAGCCCATTCTAACATATTCATAATATGTTCCCGGTCACGAAAACACCACATAAACGGCGTAAAAGCCCCAATATCTATCCCATACGTTCCAATTGCAATGAGATGCGACGCAATCCTATTCAACTCGCATACTAATACCCGTATGTATTCTACCCGTTTCGGAATGGTTTTGTCAATGCCCAACATACGCTCTACCCCCATAACAAACGCATGGCTATTATTCATCGAGGCTAAGTAATCCAATCGATCCGTGAACGGAATCGTCTTACCATAGTTCATAGATTCCGCATGTTTGTCGAAACAACGATGCAAATACCCCAGATGCGGAATGATTTCCTTAACTATTTCGCCGTCGGTAATGAGTTCTAAACGCAGTACGCCGTGCGTTGACGGGTGTTGTGGCCCCATATTGATGACCATTTCCTGCGAACCGATCCCAGCAATCTTTTTCCTGTAATTTTCCAGGCCCTCCGTATATCTTGTCATCTATCGCTATTTAATTGAAATTCCGTGATACGATGCTGCGTCTTCATAGTCCTTTCGCAATGGGTACCCTTGCCAGTCGTCTGGTAACAATATCCGTCGCAGATCAGGATGCCCGGTAAAAAAAATCCCCATCAAATCGAAAGCCTCCCGTTCGTGCCATTCCGCCGTACGCCACACAGTCGAAACAGATTCCACCTCAGGCAACAGCTCAGATCGACGGTCCTGTATCAATTCTACTTTCAACGTCAATCTTGTTTGGTACGGGAGAGAGGCAATATGATATACGACGGTGAATTTGTCTTCCGGAAAATAATCCACCGCAGAAATATTAGATAAAAAATCGAAATATAATCCTTCAGTATCTCGCAGAAACTGCGCAATCTTTAACAGTTTCCGTGCCTGGACCACAAGGATTGGTTCTAATGGATGCTCTTCGATTCGCACTATAGCTTCCGGTCCAATAGTACTTGTAATAAGTTCTTCTATTTTTGCAATCATTTTTTTGCAATCAGGTATTAGGGTGCCAAACGATGAATTGACCATCGCCCGTTTGTAAAAACATACTCAATCCGATCATGTAAACGATTGCTCCGCCCCTGCCAAAATTCGACTCGCAGCGGTGTGACCAAATATCCGCCCCAATAAGCAGGCCTAGGAACGATGTCTCTGTCGGAAAACTGTTGCGTTAACTCCTTCACCCGCGTCTCGAGCACCATCCTATTGGGGATCTCTTGACTTTGAGGCGAGGCTAACGCACCTATTTGGCTAGCTTTCGGTCGCGATGCAAAATATTCATCTGAATCGTCTGCAGGCAATTTTTCTGCCCAGCCTTCCACCCGTACTTGCCGTTGCAATTCTGGCCAAAAAAAGAGTAAACTCACCTGCTTATTGGAAGTCATAGTTGTTCCCTTTTTGCTATGATAATTTGTAAAAAAGCTAAAACCAGTAGGCTTTATATCTTTCAGTAACACCACTCTAGAAGATGGAAAACCATCGTCACTGACCGTGGAGAGAACCATAGCGTTTGGCTCGACAACTTCCGCCTTTAGCGCCTCTGCAAACCAATGCTGAAATTGGATGATCGGATCGGGGCGTACGCGATTTTCGTCTAACTTATCTTTACTATAATCTACACGTATAGCTGCGATATCTTTATGGATGATCGACATGGTTAAAGTCTGTCTGTTGATATACAAGAACAAACTTAGTCAAAAGCGATGGGATTACGGTTGAGCTCCCATAAAAAATTGCTTTTTTATGTAAAAATAGCTTATATTACTCCTGATTTGATAGATTAAGTTTAGCGCCATGTTCAACACTTTTATACCGCAAAAAGGAAGCCTGCTGCTTTCTGAACCGTTTATGCTCGACTCGAACTTCGAACGATCCGTTATTCTGCTTTGCGAACATGACCTGAATACGGGTACAATGGGACTCGTATTGAACAACCGATCGACCCTGCTCCTATCTGATGTCATACAGGAAATCGAAAATACATCATTTCCCTTGTATATCGGAGGACCAGTAAACATGGAAGCACTTTTTTTCATACACAAAACCCCCGAAAAAATACCAGGTGGTGTCCCGCTTATTGACGACATACAATTCGGTGGCGATTTTCAACAGGTATTATTTCTGATTGAAGACCAGCTGTTACAACCGGAAGAAATCAAATTTTTCATCGGTTATGCCGGCTGGTCTCCGGGTCAACTTGAAGAGGAAATAACTCAAAACAGTTGGGTTGTACACAACAAATTTCCCGCAGAGCTATTGCTATTGGAAGACGGTGAAGATTTATGGAAACAAGCACTAATCGACTTAGGACCAAAATATGCGCACGTCGCCAATTTTCCAAGGAGCCCCGACTTAAACTAGATAAGACCTCAAAGGGAGTTGTTCTATTTTGTTGATATGCCGTTCGATTGGCGAAAACAAAACCTCTCCGACTACTGTTCTCTCATTAAACAATATGAGAACATAATGATGAATACCAACAGACTTTCGGAGGCCATGCAAGAAACTTTGATCAAACAAATGACCAAAGAAAATCAAGCCTCTCAAACGTATCTCTCTTTAGGTATATGGGCAGACACACAGGGGTACGGGGGGATTGCTAACTTCCTTTTTCGCCATGCCCAAGAAGAGCGGAACCACAGTATTAAGATCATGCAGTACATCTTAGAACGGGGGGGAACCCCTCGGGTTGAGACCGTTGTCGCTCCCAATAAATTTCCAAAGACGATTACGGAATGTTTCGAAATGGTTCTGGAACACGAAATTGACAATACTCATGCGATTTACCGTATCGTTAATCAATCGATGGCTGAACAGGACTGGGCTACCTGGAATTTCGCTCAATGGTTTGTAAAAGAGCAAGTCGAAGAGGAAAAACTTGCACTAAACTTGATCGACAAATTAAAAATTGCCGGGGGCGACCGCGCTTCAGACGAATCTCTTTTTGCGTTGGATAAATACCTAGAACAGGCTCCCGATGAGGTTACATTGGCCGAGGAAGCGACAGCCGAAAAGCCATCCTAGTACCACCAATAAAGTTTTCAAAGGGACAGAAATATCTACTTTACTCCTCTTTTTTTTACAAAAAGTTAGGGATCGTTTTTTGTTCTAGCTATCCTGAAATAAAGAGGAGGTTATCTTCCTTTTGCCTTTGCGCCTGAAACGAAACCACGTATTTGTTGCAACCGTTGATAAAAACGAGCGATTTGTACCTGATATCGGTTAAATAGTACGCAAACTGACAAGACGTACAAACTTTTCAGGCATACGTATTGTTGGGATAAATAAAAGTGAATATATAGTGAATATATAAAGAGATGACTAAAAAGACGGAGACCCTATGAGAATCGCAATCATTGCTACGTACCCACCGAGGCAGTGTGGTATTGCAACGTTCACCCATGACTTTTATCGCACGCTTCCGGCAGACGAAAGCAGCCACGGCATCATCGCATTGAGCGACGGATCCGAAGGCTCATTCCCTCCGGAGGTCTGCTTAACGATCCATCGAAATGAACGGTTAGATTATATTGAGGCGGCTGAATACATCAATACACATTTTGATGTGTGTGTGCTTCAGCATGAATATGGTATTTTTGGAGGAGAGGCTGGTGATTACATTCTAGACACTTTATCACGTTTGACTATTCCTACAATTAGTAACCTACATACCGTCTTGCAACATCCTTCCTCCAAGGAACACGAGGTTCTGAAAAGAATATGTGCGCAAAGCAAAGGAGTGACGGTAATGACCGATACGGCTATACAGCTGCTCCAGCGGGTTTTTGAGGTGCCTGCCGCTAAAATTCAGCTCATTCCACACGGTGTTCCTAATTTTGACTATAATCAACTAGAAGCAAAAAAACAATTAGGGTTTACCGACCGTAAGGTTATGCTGACATTCGGTTTTCTAGGACGTAATAAAGGGATTGAAACAGCGATAGAGGCTGTCGCAAAGGTACAAGACCCATCTTTACTCTATGTCGTCCTTGGCACGACGCATCCCAACGTTTTACGCGAACAGGGGGAAACGTATCGGGAACTCCTGGAAGAACAAATTACAGCGAGTGGACTGACAGATCGTGTACAACTTCTCAATACTTTTGCATCTGAAGAGCTACTGGTTACTTATTTGACGGCCTGTGATATTTATGTCACACCCTATCCTCACGAAAACCAAATCAGTAGTGGTACCTTGTCTTTTGCTATCGGTGCAGGCGCAGCAGTCATATCGACACCCTATTGGTACGCGAAAGATCTTTTAGCTAATGACCGTGGGTTGCTGTTCGACTTCCATGATGCGTTTGGACTTGCTGAGCACATCAATTACTTACTGGACGATCCGCTCGCTCTTGCAAAATATCGCAGAAATGCAGCATCATATGGACGACTAACTTCCTGGAACAACGTATCGAAAAGTTATTACGATTATCTAAAACAAATCTCGGTGTCCATGCCCACAATCGAGCTCCATAAAGAGTCCAAGAAAGTTGCCAATCTTTTTCTTGCGGATAGGAATAGACTCTCCTCTTAATATGGGTATATACTCCTAGAAAGTTCGGAAGTGTCGCCTGAACTTTCTAGAATTATCCGAATTGTCCCTGAGGATATCCCCTATTTGTCCATAAAGACCATCCCGGATAATTCACCTTCTTGGACATGTTCCAGTGCATTTTCAATCAGTAGAAATTGATTTCGTCCCAATTTAATATAGGAATAGGACGAGAATTTTATATCAATCCGATCAGGTACCCACGATGGGTCATCGCGGTTCGTGTCTACGCGTGACCGAAGAGCATTATATCCTTTTATTTTCAAATCGAAGAGAACCTTGCGGTCTAATTTAACGAATTGCATCATATGCCTCTCTTTCTAATTTATACCTCTTTTGTTATAAAACACCCCTTTCAAATCTTTTGTTTAATGTCAACCTCTTATTGATCATTTTGTTACTTGATCTTGTGCGACAAAATATTCGTTATAAAACGCTTGTATAGTGCTTTTGGGCCAGTTCAATTACTTTTTTCGCGACGCCTAAGGCTGATAAAGGGTTTTGCCCAGTCACCAGATTTTCATCCACCACAACATGCGACATAAAGGGCAGTATTGCCGAACTAAAATCAACGCCATGTGCCCGAAGGCGACTCTCCAATTCATAGGGTATAAGTCCAGAGCGTAAAACCAGTTTCTCTTCTATATTGGTGAAGCTCGTAATTTTTTTATTGCGCAGATATCCAAAAATATTCTGTTCGATAGCCAATAGTGCGGCAGGCCCATGACATACCGCACCAGTTATCTTGGACGCGCTAACAAAGTGTGTTAGGATACGGGCTACATCATCATTGTCATGTAAGTCCCAAAGAGGACCGTGCCCGCCCGGCACAAATGCGATGTCATAATCAAATGCATTAATTACCTTCAATTGTATAGTGTTGGCAAGCGCGTCCTGAGCGTCTTGGTCTTTTAGGAAACGTTGGTTGGACGTCGACAAATTTTCCGTCATTTTACTAAGCGGATCTATGGGAGGTTCTCCGCCTAAGGGAGTTGCCAGCGTCACGTGATACCCAGCATCTATAAACGCATAATATGGATCAGTAAACTCGCCTAGCCACACACCTGTTTTGTTGTTGCTTCCTTCCATATCCGCATGTGAGGTAAGAATAAAAAGTACTTCTCTGTGTGCCATAAACTATCGGTATATATATAGAAGAACTCGCTATCTATCCGTATCGTTTGGAAAATTTTCGGTTTTATCCGCAAAGCCGAACAAACGGACGTTCAATTGCCTATGCAAAACTATTTTACGTTTTAGCAGTTCTCTACCAACAACACATAGGATGATGAACAGAAGCTTTGTATACCGTAACGGTCTTTCGATTACATTTATCACGCTATTTCTTATTGCGTGGGCCGCACAAACATTTTTTGGATGGCACACTTTCGTGCAAGAACTTCAAGACGAGGGTCAACCAGGCATATCTTTTTTTGCTTACTTACATACCGGCCACTTTATTTCTGCAACCTTTGAGAATTTTCAGAGTGAATTTCTACAAATGGCATTATATGTTGTGTTAACTATATTTCTTCGTCAGATCGGGTCTGCTGAATCTAAAAGTCTGGACAAAAAGGAGGAAGTTGATCGAGAGCCCCAAGCAAAAGACGGCGCCCCGAAGCCAGTTTTCCAAGGAGGCTGGCGTCTTTTTCTTTACAAACACTCACTGTCCATAGCTTTCGTGGTTCTATTTTTAGTCACGTGGTATTTTCACTTAGTGGGCAGCTTGCGTGATTATAATTTCCAAAACAAACTGAAGGGAAAGCCGACCGAATCGATAAGCAGTTATCTAGGAGAGCCTCAGTTCTGGTTTGAGACGTTCCAGAACTGGCAAAGCGAATTTTTATCTGTGGCCTCCATTGTTTTACTCACTATTTTTTTACGGCAGAAAGGCTCTCCCGAATCAAAACCGGTAGACAGCCCCCACTTAGAGACCGGAAAATAAGCTATTTTCTATAAAGGCAAAAAATGGCCTGCAAAAGCATCTTCTTGTGCGCCTATGTAGGAATAATACCCGGGTAAAAACCATCCTAGTGCCTGCATAACAGCTCGATAATGCGCTTGATTTTCAAATTGCCAAGGTACTAGGTTAAATACGAGATCTTGTCCCTTCCCCGTCACGTTTCTGTCTATAAGGCAGACTTTTGGCTCTTTAACTCCTTGCGCCTCTAGGAAGTTTTTGATTACATGCCTGGCTTGATCCGGTAATACATAAGCAGATGGAGCGCCTACTAAGACTTGTTCATCTTCCTGTATAACTTCATCCCCTTCTTTTGATTTTCCAAAAGGATGATCAGCCGGTATAGCAAAGGTCTTATGAGCAGCATAATGCAACAAATCTCCGTAGGTCAATACCCATTCCACTTGTCCGTCTTTCGGTTCCAACGCGATTCCTATGCCGTTTTCCAACAGAAAGTCGCTGATCATATGTTCGATGACGTAGCATTGGAAAGGTGTATTTGGTTCAGGAACAAATAGTTGAAAATAGGGAAAGTTATCTGGTCCTTGAATAACCTGGGGTTCTCCACACACAAAACTGGCAGTCACCACATGTGAAAGAAAATTAACAATCCACTCTTCTCCGCGTTCTTCCCTGGGGATGCGAAGCAGTTGGTCAATTATGGCCGTATGCTCTAAATTCCCTAGATATTCGGCATTTTCGGTCAGTGTTGGTCTATCAATGAGCGCTCCTTTTACTTCGTCAAAATCCTGCTTCTTATCTGGTGTTGGCAATCCTTTGGACGAAAACGCTTCCGTATCTTCTTTTTGGGTCTCCATTAATGTACCGGGCGTGGAAGAAGCCGCATCAATTTCTAACGAAGGTACGCTATCGGAAACTCCTGAATTTTCCGTGGGTTTTTCCGCTGTATACCCGCTATCATTCTCCTGAGTGGCTTTCAATAATTCGTCACGTGTTTCGATGTTTTGTTGTTCAGTCCTGTCGACAGCGTTCGTTGCTTGTGAAGAGTCCGGCGATGCCACGTTATCCTCTTTCTTTTTCTTAAAAAAATCAAATAAACCCATAAATCTACAAATCAAGGTTGAATATATTAAAAGTTAGTTAAACCGCCAACTCCACGGAGCAGATTAACTTTTAAATCTGAGTAATACAGCAAGAAAAAAACAAAGAATCGGCTGATGTTAAAAACTACTAATTATATAGACTTAAATTTTTAGTTCGAAAAAAACACTATCTTTGTTGCGGACAGTAATCTTGTACTGCGGTAGGTATTAGTTTGGCACACGAAACATATGATAAGGCTAGAAAAGGTCAATAAGATATTCCAAAAGAAGGACAAGAAGGTGCATGCGCTACGCGGCATTACGCTTCATGTGGTAAAAGGAGAGATTTTTGGTATAATCGGGTACTCTGGATCTGGAAAAAGCACGTTGGTACGTACGATTAATCTTTTGGAACGACCTACTTCTGGCGAAGTTTATCTGTTTGATGAGAATATCGTTCATCTTTCTGAAAAAGAACTTATAGCTTATCGCCGAAAGATTGGCATGATTTTTCAACATTTTAATCTTCTTTCCTCGGCTACTGTATTTCATAATATAGCGTTTCCGTTGCAGTTGACAAACATGCCTGCAGATCAGATTAATGACAAAGTAAATAAACTACTTGCACTTGTCGATTTAAGTAAAAAAAAAGATGACTATCCAGCCTCGCTTTCCGGGGGACAGAAACAACGTGTAGCGATTGCCCGTGCATTAGCATCTGATCCGCAGATCTTATTGTGTGATGAAGCTACAAGCGCGCTTGATCCGCAAACGACACGTGCGATTCTCTCTTTGCTGAAACGCATCAATGAACAATTAGGTATTACTATCGTATTGATTACCCATCAGATGGAAGTGGTACGTTCCATCTGTCATCGGGTGGCCGTCATTTCCGATGGGGAAATTGTAGAAATCGGTCAAACAGGCGAACTATTTGACCATCCAAAATCGGCTGTTACCAAAGAATTATTGAATCCATCCCTTATTCTAGATTAAATTTCAGCACATGTCGGAAGCAACATTTTGGTTATTGGCGAAAGGGACGTGGGAAACGATTGTGATGACCTTTACTTCGGGGTTTTTCAGCTTTCTACTCGGACTTCCTATTGGAATCCTGTTATTTTTAACTCGGGAAAGACAACTATTGGCACATCGGCAAGTCAATAGCGTTACGGCTTTCTTCGTTAATATTTTTCGTTCTATACCGTTTATTATTTTGATCGTTTGGATGATCCCGTTTACGCGATCACTTGTGGGGACTTCGATCGGCATGAAAGCAGCAATCGTTCCTCTGAGTATCGGTGCTGCCCCGTTTGTAGCGCGTTTAGTCGAAAATTGTTTGTTAGAAATTCCCTATGGTGTTATCGAAGCTGCGCGCTCCATGGGTGCGACAACCATACAGATCATTCGGAAGGTATTAATTCCAGAAGCGCTGCCTGCACTTATCAACAGCGCATCACTGACCTTGATTACCTTGGTGGGATATTCGGCTATGGGGGGGGCCGTAGGGGCAGGTGGGCTGGGACACATTGGCTATCAGTACGGCTATGTGGGATATGACGCACTCATTATGAACCTTGTGCTCTTGTTGTTGATTGGTATCGTGTTTGGCATTCAATTTCTCGGAGATCTCCTTTCTAAACGAGCAGATCATCGAAAGTAAAAGAACTGCAAACCGGATTTCCATATTTTATGAACGCAATATTTAAATAATACCCTATATGATCAAAAGACTCAAAACGGCATTTGGCTCGCTTGTTTTATTTATTAGCATCTGTTCATGTACGACTACGAAAGACTCCGATGTCCTACGTGTAGGCGTTCAGGTTGGCCCTGAATACAGTCTGGCAGAAGCCGCAAAAAAAGTCGCTAAAGAGCAGTATAATCTGGAAGTCGAGTTGGTTTCCTTTAATGACTATGTAATGCCTAATGAGGCATTGCGTCAGAAAGATATTGATGTAAACGTTTTCCAGAACAAACCATACTTGGATGTGCAAACAGAAAGTAGAGGCTACGAATTTGCGGTGGTCGGAAATACGTTTGTATATCCCATGGCGGGTTATTCAAAAAAAATTAAACAGGTAAGCGAGCTAAAGGCAGAGGATACCGTGGTGATTCCTAACGATCCTACAAACTTAGGGAGAGCTTTGCTGCTCCTTCAGCAAGTGGGTCTTATCAAGTTAAAGGATAATGTGGGACTGCTGCCACGCCTACAAGATATTACCGAGAATAGGTTGAAATTGAACATTCTAGAATTAGAGGCTCCGCAATTGCCACGCACACTGGACGATGACAAAGTTACTGTCGCCGTTATCAATAATAATTTCGCAGCAAGCCATAATCTGACCGCGAAGCGGGATGGAATCTTTGTAGAGAATGAGAAGTCTCCCTATGTAAATATTATTGTCAGTCGTAAGGACAACCAGAACGATAAAAAGGTAAAAACCTTTGCAAAGGCCTACCAATCTAACGAAGTGGAAAAGGTTGCCGACGAAGTGTTCAAAGGTGGAGCGGTAAAGGGGTGGTAACTCCTCCTATCCTGTTACGCGTAAAAAACCTACACCGATAATCTGCGTAGGTTTTACGTGACGAAACGTGATACTATTAAGTCGTACTCGATAAAGACAACGTTTTCGCTAGCCGGATATGTGCTAGATGATGGTTACCGTGCCATGCATATATGCCAATGTTCTCTTCGATCGAGATCCGTCTATTTGTTTCTGGGTGTATGAATGTACGGCGCCTATCCTCGGCGGTCAATGATCGCAGCAATACACCCCAGCGCCTATGCAATCCTTCTAAAATACGTAAAGAATGTGCTGGTTCAGTGGTTGCATCCGGCAAATTCGCCCATCGATCTTCAACATATGTTTTTATAGTAGGTACGTCTTCCGTTAACGCCAATTTGAAACGAATAAAACTATTCATATGACTATCGGCACAGTGATGTACTAGCTGTAAGATAGTCCAGCCGCCGGGACGGTAGGTCTGATGCCAGACCTTTTTCCCTAAGTTGGCCACCTCTTTGTTTAATCGGAAGGGAAATTTTTCAATGTCGTCGACCCAAACGGCGAGCTGTTGACCGTCCAAAACTGGAGGCGGCTCGAATTGACCGATGGGGTACCTGTAGTTATCGAGAGCGTTAGAAGACATAGTTCTGGTATATTTTCAAACAAAAATAATGAACCACCGCCAAAAACGGACGAAAATCATCCAATGTTCTCGAAGGGTTCAGAGAAACGGACGATGTACTAGGAAGTTGGGACGATTAGGGAAACCTCTCCATGAGGCAAAAGGGATAACGGTAAGCGATAAGTGGTTTCCAAGACCCTTTTCAAGTCTTCGACGGATAAATTATCTAGCGACTGAAGATTGCCCCCATGCATAGCAAAGAAATGATCGCCATATAAGAACGCCAGATTGGGATCATGCATCACTGCAATCACTGTAGTCCCCTCCTTAACAAGTTGCCGTAAGTTCTGCATAACGGTCACTTGGTAATGTAGATCTAGGTGGTTTGTGGGTTCATCTAACAATATCACATCCGGTTCCTGAACCAATACGCGGGATAAAAGTACCAATTGCCGTTCTCCTCCCGACAGCTCCGTATATGGGCGATCTTTAAGATGCCATAGTTGAAATCGCTTCAAGATACGCTCTACGCAGGCTCTATCTGTATCTCGAGGTGTAAAACGAGTGAACGCGGAACGGCCTGTAAGGACTACATCGAACACATGAAAAGGAAACGTGCTTTGGTGAAACTGTGTCAAAAAACCTATGCGCACCTGCCTTCGATGTCCCAATTTAATTACCCTTCGATCAATACCGTTGATCGACACCAATCCACTGTAGCGCTTTTCGAGACCTGCTATTATATTAAAAAGCGTCGACTTTCCTGTTCCATTTCGACCCAAAACCACAGTAAGCTTCGCCGTAGGAAAGATTCCACTCAATTGGTGTAACACTTGGTTCTTTCCGTACTGAAATGCTAAGTTTTCAAGTAAAATCATTATTATCCGTTCCAGTTTACAACATTCTTACGCATGAGGTAAATAAAAAGTGGGGCGCCCAATACCATTGTGAATACACCAACAGGCACCTCGTAAGGTAAAAGTGTGCGCGACAGGTTATCGATCAATAGCAAAAAAGTACCGCCAATGCTTATATTCGCCAACACGCCGATTTCATTGTTTGGTCCAAAAATAATACGGCTCACATGCGGAACGATAAGGCCAAACAGACTGATCATACCCACCGCGGCAACCGAGGAAGCCGTGATCATCGTGGTGACCGCAATCAGGAGTAATTTTGTACCCTTCGGATTAATCCCAACAGCAAGAGCTTCTTGATCTCCCAATGCCAATAAATTAAGTCGCCAACGCGATAAATAAATGAGCACAAGTCCGATCATAATCGGAATTGTCGCGACACGAACTTTGTCCCAAGAGGCGGTATGCAAGCTTCCCATGGTCCATTGCACAATTGCCTGTAATTTATACGGATCGCTGAGATACTGTAGAACTGTCAGGAAAGCCGTAAATACGCCGCTGATAATCATGCCAGATAATACCATAGTCACCAACGAAGTCCGAACGCCGCTGTAGGAAACGAGATAGGTTATGCCCACCGCAACAACTCCAAACAAAAATGCGGAAACACTAATGGATAGTACTGGAATAAGCATCGATAAGGCTGCTCCAAATGCTGCTCCTGAGGAAATACCTAATGAAAAAGGGTCGACCAACGGGTTTCGGAAGATGGATTGCAAAACGCCACCAGAAGTGGCTAACGAAGCTCCCACCATAAAGGTCAGCACAATGCGGGGAAGCCGTACCTGCCATAAAATAGTTTGGAGGCTTGCATCCGTCACGTCGTTGACACCTCCAAGCCAATCACTCACCACAACTCGGATTTCTTCGAAAAGTTTAGTAAGGGTTAAGTTTCCAGTACTGCCCATCATGAGCGACATCATGATGAACAGCAACGGCACGACTACGAGCGCTATTATTTTTATCCTCTCCAGCATTTCAGCTATTCATTCTTAACTATACTTCCCAAACGCTTTAAGCCCATCGGTAGGAAAAAGCGTGCGCGTCTCGAGACAAACAACGTCTCCATACTTCGCTTTTAAAGCTGGGTACACATGACCGTCGTAAGCCAAAGCAATACCATCCTTCTGCCAAAAAAGCGGCAAATGCCGATTCCCCACTTCAAAACAAAAATGCCCCAACACGTCGAAGTCGAAGGTTTTAAGTAAAATACATAAACAGGGTTTAATGCGGATACAAATTGTGAAGTCTGGGGCAATATGTATAATTTCCCCATCATAAAATGTCATGCCCAACGCACGTTCAATTCGTACGGAACGACCTGTAACTGTCGATCGTGTCAGAAGGATCCGTCCCACCTCATACCATTCGATGAACAAGATATCCGCCGTTATCTCTTTGTTTCCCTGATGTGCATTTCGGTGCGTATTCATAAGACTATTCAGATTAGGAATGCGCGGCGATGGCTTTCTTCTCGGCCACCTTAGTTTTCAACCAATCGCACCACGCATCCATGCCCTCGCCGTGGATACTGCTAATGGATATAACTTCTAGATTTGGATTAACCTCCCGAGCGTCTTTTGCTGCTGCCTCCACCGAAAAAGGAACATAGGGTAAAAGGTCTGCCTTGGAAACCACCATGAGTTCACTGGTCAGAAACATACGCGGATATTTTTTCGGCTTATCATCGCCTTCCGTCGCAGCCAATACCGTGACCCGGAAATCTTCGCCCAAATCGAAGGCTGCCGGACATACCAAATTTCCTACGTTTTCGATAAATAGTAGATCTACTCCTGTCAAATCAATATGATCGAGCGCTTGAAGAATCATCTGCGCTTCGATATGGCACATTCCTCCTGTCACGATCTGTAAAGCGTTTATACCTACGTCGCGCATGCGAACGGCATCGCGTTCGGTCTCTGGATCTCCCACCAGTACAGCGATGTTCAGCTCTTTACCTAATCGCTTACCAGTTTCTTGCATTAACGTCGTTTTTCCACTGCCCGGCGAGGAGCAAATATTGATCACACAAATATTCGGAATACGCTCACGGATTGCTTTAGCTACAAAATCATTTGCTTTTAGCAAATTGAGGGTTGTATTTTCACATTGCACCGACCCTACAGGCATCTGGTTACTCTTTGGTGTATTAGTATTCATTTTCGTTTGGTTTAAATATAACCTTGCTTATTCTCAACTCTTCTCCTTGTATAATCTGATCAGACGGTTTCCCACAACCGCATACAAATCGGTGGTAAAGTACCTCGAAATTTTTCGCGCAAGATGGACAATACGCTACTATCGGTAGTAATTCTACTTCCAATTCCGTCTGCGCATAGTGGGGTGTTTCTAGTACAAACGCTTGGAAGGCGTTTTGAATCAAAATTGGCTGAACGCTACACAGCAGACCTGCCTGGATTTCTATCTTCAGAATTCGATCCATGCGGTCTGGATACGCGGCTTCCAACGTACTAAAAATATCCCTGACGATTGCCACTTCATGCATGAGCCCCCCTTTCTTTTCGCTTTGTGCTTCTTTTGGTTTTTAACTCCGCTATCTCGATTTTGTCAGTTTCAACGACCTGTGTCTTCCGACTACGTACGGGGTTCACGTGCACCATTTTGTCGTTCGGAACGATTGCATTGCTTCCTGCTCTTTTTGTCGCTTCTTCCTGCATATGTTGCGTAAAATCCCAACAGAGCTGTCCCAGCATACCGACGAAATTATAGAGTAACTCACCATCATTTCCAAGCGCTCTCAATAAAATCACGTCATCGGCAGCCCTAGTGAAGCCGTAACAAATGTCGGTGTATTCTAAGGTTAAGATCTCATCCAATTCCTCTTTTAGCTCTTTCGCGAATGGAGCCGAAAAAATAAAGGTCGCCTGATGTGTATACCCTTCAAAAAATAAGATTTTTTGAAGGGGCTGTTGAGCTGGAGATAAGAATTGATTATCTAAGATCACTAACTTCCCGTCGCGAAAAATCTTTGTCTTCGTATGTAGGCTCTCAAATAAAAAGGCTTCTTTCATATGTATTCTTCCTGCGCCAATAATGTCTCCCCAAATTAAGACAGCGTCTCCGGCCAGATGTATTTCATTTGTCGCTTTAAAAATTGAATCTTTAAAAGGTGTCACCGGATGCGGTATGTAATGAAAGACGGCTTGATCGGAGACATGCGCTGTCGTTGTTTGCGTGGCACCATTTTTCATGGGATGAAGTTTGTTAAACGACTGCGTAAACAGCTTCAATTGCGTCTCCGGAAGCATGCTGATATCGATCGAAAGATGATCGCCGTCCATAATACCGGGCGACGCACTCATAATGATCATCTCCAAATGTGGCTGGGCACGTGGTGCACCATAATGTGTTAGCTTATACGGCGCATTATGGAAACTCTCTTTCAATACACTGTATCTGTCTTCTTTCGCTACATTTACCTTGATGGCACTTTCCATAGTCTTCTATTCTTTTTCTAACAATGCGTATTTGCGAATCCAATTTTTAACTTCTTCCAAACCCTCCAATGTCATCAAATTTGTAAAGATAAACGGTCGATCGCCCCGCATACGAAGCGTGTCTTGCCGCATAACCTCCAAATCGGCATGCACATACGGCGCTAGATCGATTTTATTGATGATCAGCAAGTCGGAGCGTGTTATACCCGGACCACCTTTACGCGGCATCTTCTCTCCTTCGCCGACATCGATAACAAAAATGCTAACATCAGCCAAATCTGGACTAAAAGTTGACGTCAGATTATCCCCACCACTTTCTACGAAAATGATCTCTGTATCCGGAAATCGGTCAGCGAGTTCTTCTACGGCTTCGATATTCATAGAAGCGTCTTCCCGAATAGCGGTATGTGGACATCCACCTGTTTCTACACCCAAAATGCGTTCGGCGGGGAGTGCCGAATTCTGTTGCAGAAATTGGGCATCTTCCCGCGTATAGATGTCATTTGTGACCACGCAAATACTATAATCTGAGGACATAGAACGTGTCAGTCGCTCGATCAATGCGGTCTTTCCAGAACCAACAGGTCCGCCAACACCAATTTTCACATAGTTTCTTCCTGTCATTTTATTTCTTATGATATATAAATTCGAGTGTAAAGTTTTTCGTGTTGCATACAGCGAATATCCTGGGCTACGCAACAATTTCCCAAAAGCTCTTCATCAGCATGCGGTTGTTTTTCCACCAATCGGTCAATCAGCGGTTGCAATTTAAAGAGGATCTGTTGTGCATCCGTCTGACTAATAGGCACCAGCTTCGCACAATTGGTGACCATACCATTGAGGGAATTGTAATAAAATGCACTCAATGCATCCCGATACGATATTTTCTGCGCATGTGCGTACATAGCGAACGCCATCGCGTAATGGCCATGTACTTCGTTTTTTTGGATCGCATCTAAATAGGCGGAACAACGTTTGACGGGATACAATTTTTCAGTCAGTTTCAAAAACCGTAGTCCCAATTTTTTACTCGCATCGCGAATTTCAGATGGCGCTTTAAATGCAGTGATCAATTCATCAAGCGCTGCAATTTTTTTTTTGGTCGCTCTCGTTTCGCATAACTGCCACGTTTTATGAAAGAATGCTGCATCGTTATAAAAGAAATTATGTTCCAACATGTTCACCGCATATTCTTGCGCCGACTTACTATCTCTGACAATTCCTTTCGTAATATATGTCTCCAACCCATAAGAATGCGTAAATCCGCCAATTGGAAATACGGAATCATTTATTTGCAATAATGTTAATAATGGATTCATTTGTGTAAATTATCCTAAAACTATCTTTTTTCTCATCGAAGCGTATCGATGGATGGTAAGCGTATTCGTGTTTTCAATCACTCGAATTTCTACCTTTGGTTCCATACCACCACGGGCTAACAATTTCAGCAATGCTCTTTCGTAGGCGATGATTACTTCGTGTTGCTTGTTGATAAAAATGGGAATATGGCGATTTCCAATTTCAAAACAGATGTTGGCCATCTTTTGAGGATCATCTGGACGAAATACAATGCAAGGGCAAGGCAATATCTGGACCACCACACAAAAATCTTGATCGTCATCGCTATAGAGTATATCACCATTCGATAAATGGGAGCTGGTCAAATTCCTAAAACCGATTTCACGACCTGCTTGCGTTACAGCTCTAATCACTTTTTTTGAAGTATCGTACCACTCGACGAACAGATAATCTATTTCAGTTGGATGTATATCCCGATTGACATTGCCTAAAATCGCCCTTGCTATTAACATGCCGTATATAGGTTCTTAAAACAGAAAGTACCGTTGCGCCATTGGAAGCTCTTTCAGCGGTTCGCATGTTGCCAATACGCCATCTACAGTTACCTCGTAGGTTTCTGGATTTACAACAATATCCGGTGTAGCGTGGTTATGCACCATATCTTTTTTCTTTACTGTACGACACCCTTCAACCGGTAGGCTGACCCGTGATAAATTCAATTTTTTGATACTTCCGTTATCCAGCGAAACCTTTGAAACAAAGTTGAAGCAAAGCCTTTGTAAGGCTTTTCCGTAGTTTCCAAACATGGGACGATAAATAATCGGCTGTGGTGTTGGAATAGAAGCATTGATATCCCCCATTTTTGCCCCTAGAATCATCCCCCCTTTAATAATTATTTCAGGTTTCACACCAAACATCTCGGGCTTCCAAAGCACGAGATCTGCATACTTTCCATTTTCGATGGAACCGATGTACTTGTCGATACCATGAGCCTTCGCCGGATTGATCGTATATTTCGATATGTAGCGTTTCACCCGGAAATTATCATTATTGTTTGGTTTGTCTTCCGTTAGTGGTCCTCGCTGTATTTTCATCTTGTGCGCGGTTTGGAAGGTTCTCGAAATTACCTCGCCAACCCGTCCCATTGCTTGACTATCAGAGCTCATGATCGAAAACACGCCCATATCCTGCAAGATATCTTCCGCGGCTATTGTTTGCGGACGAATACGTGAGTCGGCAAAAGCTACATCTTCCTTAACATTCTTGTCGAGGTGGTGGCAAACCATCAGCATATCTAAATGTTCTTCGGCCGTGTTCACAGTGAACGGCTTCGTTGGATTGGTTGATGCCGGAAGAATGTTAGGATACATTGCAATCTTGATAATATCGGGAGCATGTCCCCCGCCAGCTCCCTCTGTATGGAAGGTATGGATGACACGGCCGTCAATGGCTGCCACCGTATCCTCCAAGAAACCCGCTTCGTTGAGCGTATCCGTATGTATCGCCACCTGCACATCATATTTGTCAGCGACCTTCAGTGCTGCGTCGATGGTTGCAGGCGTAGCGCCCCAGTCTTCGTGGATCTTTACACCTAGTGCACCAGCTTCGATTTGTTCTTCAATCGGACGTGTGGTAGAAACATTGCCTTTTCCAAAAAATCCGACATTGATGGGGAGATTTTCAAACGATTCGAACATACGTTCAATAAACCACCTGCCGGATGTCACGGTTGTCGCATTCGTACCATCTGCAGGTCCTGTGCCTCCGCCAATGAATGTAGTCACTCCACTATACAGTGCCGTTTCTACTTGCTGTGGAGATATAAAGTGAATATGTGTATCTATCCCTCCGGCAGTAAGGATATAACCTGCCCCGCCGTGGACTTCCGTGGACGCGCCGATAACCATTCCTTTTGTTACGCCATCCTGTATGTCCGGATTCCCCGCTTTACCGATTCCTACGATCTTGCCGTCCTTTATTCCCACATCGCCCTTTACAATACCCCAATGGTCTATAATAATAACATTGGTAATACAAAAATCTAGAACGTCTTCGTCGCGGAGTGCCCGTGCCGACTGCCCCATGCCATCGCGTATCGTTTTGCCTCCGCCGAACTTGTTTTCTTCCCCATAAACGGCGAAATCCTTTTCGATCTCTATAAATAGTTCAGTATCCGCCAAACGCACTTTATCACCCGTTGTCGGCCCGAATAAAGCGGCATACTTATCGCGGGGAATATATAACTCGCCGTCTATATATTTAACGGAAGATTTATCTAAACCTAACTTTTCCAATCCGAGTGCATTTAGTCCCAAAGCTGCCGTCCCCGCTGTGGTGAGCCCGACTACCTTTATCCACTCGCGTCTATTCCATCCTGCCATAACTATTTCGTATTTTTAAATTTCTGCTGTTTAACTTTCGCCAAGGCGGCCTTTTTTACTTTTTCGTCGGTGTACTTTCCGTTTGTTAGTCCGTTGAATCCATGAACCTCTTTGCTTCCGCCCATTTCTACCAATATGACACTTTTTTGCTCACCTGGTTCGAATCGGACGGCCGTACTTGCAGGGATATTTAAACGCATGCCAAACGCTTGCTCTCTATCGAAAGAAAGCATCTTATTGACTTCAAAAAAGTGATAATGCGATCCGACTTGTATAGGCCGGTCACCTTCATTTTTTACGGAAATACTGGTCGTTCTATAGCCAACGTTGGCTTTAATTTCTTCTTTCCTTAATATGTATTCTCCTGGTACCATATTGTTTTACTTTGACTGTTAACGAATAGGATTATGTACTGTAACTAATTTTGTCCCGTCTGGAAAAGTGACTTCGATCTGCACATCGTGTATCATCTCTGGCACCCCTTCCATAACTTGGTTCCGTTTCAGCAACTTCGTACCATATTCCATCAGATCAGCCACAGAACGGCCATCACGTGCTTCTTCCATAATTTGCGCGCTGATATAGGCGATACATTCGGGATAATTTAATTTCACGCCCCTCTTCAATCGTTTGGCAGCTAATTCGCCCGCCAAATGAAGCATAAGCTTCTCTGTTTCTCTTGGTGTTAAACGCATATAATTTTATTTAGATTCAACTGTTTTTTTATAGTTACAAAGCCGGTATCGTAAAATAAGCTCCTAAGGCTAACCGATTAAATTGTTGATTTTCCATATCGAGGTTCCCATCATATGATACGGTATTTCCCACATAGCCCAAATAAAATCGCAAGTCTTGCTTGGTGAAAGGTTTGTGTTGCAACGCGGCAAAATAAGTCCAATTACGTCGAAAATCCTCATCCAATGAAGCATCCTTTTCTACGCCAGCCGTTTCATAGGCTCCTTTCAAGGCAATCTCCCATTTATCCGTTATAAATTGGTCGTAACGCACAATCGCCGATTTATAGTTCACATTGTGCGCTAGCACCCGATCCGATCCGGTACGTGCGTAAAAGTCATTTAACGTACCGGATGCGATCATTGCATGATCTACCGCTAGATACGAATATTGAAGATCCACGTATAGCATATTTTTCGCCGTCTTAAGCTTGTTAGCTAAGGAAATACTGTGGTTGGTTTCATCGCTGGCAAACTGTGAAATGTTATAAGACCATTTGGTATGGACTTTCTTGTCCCAAAAGGAGCCTATCCAGGTCGCGTAAACTCCCAGCGGGGTTTTAGCAGGTTTAAGATTCCCTGTAGTATATCCGTTTTTTGCATGTAGGTCTGCGAAACTATCATTTACCGTGTTGTAAATCTGTACGTTCAAGGAATGATTTGGAGTAATGTCGTACGACAGGGTACCCCCAACCACAAATAAATTTAGAATACGGTCCACGTAGTCCGTAAACATAAACTCGTAAATTGGATTGTTTTCAAACTCGTAACTACCGACTAGCGCACTCTGTTTTCCGGCTGTGATAGACCATTTTTTACCACGGCCAAACTTATATTTGATAAATGCCATGTCTAACGCTCGCGAAGCATTATCTTGACTCGTCGGGTTAAATGACCGATTTAAACGAAACCTGACTTTATAAGACAAATCGTCGGTATAATTCCCACTCAGTAGAATCCGGGCATCATCTAGATTAATCTTGTTTGTCCTTTCACCTTCGCTCATGGACTCCACGTTGAACCCGGCTCGCAGTAGCACGTCCAAATGAAACAGATCGGCACGTGACGGTTCCTCCGTTTCGACAGAATCTGCGGTGTTCCATTTTTTTAGATCGATAAGCTTCTCTTGTGCTTTTATTTCGAGCGAGAAAATCGAAAGAAAACAAAGGGATGTTGCGGCAATTACAATTCTATTCATGTGCTATACTTTTGAACAAGTATATCACAGAGAAATAAAAATATGATTAATGTGAAATTAGAGCGAAATTAGAAACATTATTGTGGAATATTGATCTGAACGGTCGTTCCCCTATTTTCGACAGATGTCACAAGGAGACCAGCGCCATGCAATTCGAAAATATTCTTGGCTAATACTAGTCCCAGGCCATTTCCATAGATAGAACCCACGTTTGAAGCCCTAAAAAAGGAGTCAAAAATATGCGGTTGATCTTGATGAGGGATACCGATGCCTTGGTCTGTAATTTTGACAACCACATGATCCAAACGACATCCTAACGAAATCGTTACAGCTTTATTGTTCCCATATTTACACGCATTGGATACGACATTACTGAAAGCAATATAAAAAAGGTCAGGATTGACGAATATATTCATGTCGTTACTTTCTTCGGGGATATCCGAGAAATCCAAGAAAATATCAACATTGGGATTCATATGTTTCTCGCTTTTCTGAACATCATAGAGTAATTCATCAATGCGGACATGCTGCTTATTTTCGACCTTCCGTTCAAAACCCGATCGGGACAAGAGTAATAAATTGTTAATGATAAGGTTCATCTTAGACGCATGTTTAGAAATGGCTTCTACCGAATAGTAGGCTTCATGTGTTGCGTCCAACTGTTGCATGGCTAGCTCAGCTTCTCCCCCTATAATGGTCAGTGGGGTTCGGAGTGAATGTGAAGCATTACCGATAAAACTCTGCTGGGACTTTACCGAGATATCGAGCCGACGCATCATAGCATTAAAATTTGAGATCAGTGTTCCGATTTCATCGTGCTCCTCTGTGAATGTGTTCTTAACACGTTTATCCAAGTTCGAAATATCAACTTGAGTAAGTTCTGTATTGATGGCTTTGATGGGTGCCAGCAGACGGTTGGCAAAATAAAAAGACAGGAAAATGACCAACGCAATAGCTAATAATCCCCCGGATACCACTGTATTATCCAAAACACGCTGTTCCTCATGCCCATAGTCATCTACGCCCTCAGAAATAACCAGTAAATTTTCTTTGTGTAAGGAATCGACAAAAAAGACAGCTACATAAGACGTTTTACCATCTAAAAACTGCGCTTTACCATTGACGATGGCCTCTGTATAAAATGAACGTGGCATAGGCAAATGTGGCTGAAAACGAATATCTGTTCTTCCTTTCACAATTCTCAATAAATAATCCTTGCCTTCCGAAAGCTGGCGCAGGTACTTCCGGGTCACTTCATAGTACACCTTATTGTTGTATTCATCATTTTTGATGATGTGATTTCCAACGATTGTAGCGTTCTCTTCTAATCGGTGATAAAATTTCGTTTGAAGACTATCTCTTGTGAAATAAGAAACATACAATGCAAACGCTAAAATGTAGACAATGGAAATTGTCGAAAAGAGTATAATAATTTTGGTTCTAATTTTCATTTCGTAAGACGTATCCCATTCCGATGACCGTATGTATAAGTTTTCTTTCGAAAGGATGGTCTACTTTTTTCCGTAAATAATTAACGTAGACATCTACCACATTGGTACTCATGTTAAAATCCATCCCCCACACTTCTTCCAATATATCTATACGCGAGAGAACCTTATTTTTGTTAATCATTAAATATTCCAACAGGCGATATTCTGTTGCTGTTAGAACGATGGCTTTGCTGCCCCGCTCCACGTGTTTGCTATCCCGGTCGATAGTCAGATTATCAATGGTGATCGTGTTGCTCGGGGGCGCTTGCATCCTGGCCTTTCGTGAATGCCTATTGATGCGTGCCCGCAATTCGTCCAGCTTAAAAGGTTTTGTAAGGTAATCGTCTGCATCGCGGTTAAAAGCTTCGACGATATCTTCCGTTTGATTTAATGCACTTAGTATTAAGATTGGAACATCTTTGTTGGCCATTCGTATATTACGGCAAATGTCCAAGCCGTTCATGCCCGGAAGCATAACATCCAATATGATTAAATCGTACGTATGGAGACCAGCCATTTTCAATCCGGTAAAACCATCCATAGCAATACTAATGGAATGGTTTTCTCCCTTAAGTCCACGCTCGATCAACGATATAACGGAAGGTTCATCTTCAACAAGTAATATTTCCAAGCCTTATTTTTTGGAAATAAAATTACAGAAAATAACGGGCGAACCAAATATTCAAAAACAGATCCCTGTAAAAATTTCCTGATAAACAAAATTTTTACACAAAACGTTCTTTTCTTATTGAAAGCTAAAGCGACTAACTGATTTGTACGATGTTTCTCAAAAAGCGCTTGGAGGACGAAGCGCGTTTAGACATCTACCGAGGATGAAGCTCCACGGCAACGTCTTCGTTGCTTCGGTTATTTTTAGCATGTTGTTACATATCTACTTGTTAAATCAACTCTGCGGATTGCGCCCAAATATTAATTTGACCATCCACGGCGTAGGTGTCTATTTCTATCAGTTCTTGGGTGGTGAATATGGTATTTTTCAACGCGTCGACGCAATCCACAATTTGCTGTACCTTGCTCGCTCCGATTAATGCTGTGGTGACTTCCGGTTTCCGCAGCACCCACGCTAGCGCCATCTGCGCCAATGTTTGTCCGCGACGTTCCGCAATACCATGTAGGCCCCGAATTCTACTTAGATTCTCTTCGCTTAGGAACGTTGTCGACAACGATCTATTTTTACTAGCACGGCTTCCTTGCGGAATATCTTTTAAATACTTGTCAGTGAGCATGCCCTGTGCCAAGGGGGAAAAGACAATCGAGCCTAGGCCTAATTCACCCAAGGTATCTAGTAAGCCGTCTGTTTCCACCCAGCGATTCAACATGGAGTAGCTAGGCTGATGGATAATAAAGGGGGTACCTAACGACTTCAGAATGGAATACGCTTCTTTCGTTCGCTGCGTATTATAAGACGATATTCCCACATAAAGTGCTTTTCCCATTCGTACCAAATGATCCAATGCAAGCATAGTTTCCTCTAGGGGTGTGTTGGGGTCGAATCGATGAGCATAAAAGATGTCAACATAATCCACCCCCAGTCGTTGCAACGTTTGGTCGCAACTCGCAACGATATATTTCCGGCTTCCCCACTCTCCATAAGGCCCCGGCCACATGAGATAGCCCGCTTTTGAGGAGATGATTAACTCATCGCGTAACCCCGCAAACTCATTTTTCAGAATACATCCAAATGCTTTTTCAGCGCTGCCCGGTGGAGGCCCGTAGTTGTTTGCTAGATCGAAATGCGTAATCCCCAAGTCGAAAGCTGTTGTACACATATCTACTTTCGTTTGGTGTGGAACATCATCACCAAAATTATGCCATAGGCCGAGCGAAATGGCGGGCAATAAGAGACCACTTTTTCCGCATCGGTTATACAACATATGCTCATAGCGCGTAGGATTAGGATTGTAGCTCATCAATAAGGATTTTGATGATCAAACTTAATTAAAAATGACGTGAGATGCAACACAGAAAACAAGAACCGTTGCACATTTGGTGGAACTCATTTTTTTCGATAAGTTTGATTACTAAACAAACGTGAACTCATATGCATACATATATCCTAACTATCGTTTTGCTGTTGTTTACTTCCTCCTCGTTTGCACAGCGACATCGACTGGCTTTCCACACGGAATTTGGAGTATTCAAAGTTTTTCTCTATGACTTCACCCCTGCTCATCGCGACCTTTTTCTTCGCGCTATTGAAACCGATGTGTACAAGGACGCGCTTTTTAATCGGATCATTGAAAATTTTGTTGTGCAGGGAGGAGAACACGACATAGATATCGAAAAACGGGAAGCCATCGACCCAGAGAAAAAAAAGCCTCGCCTCGCACCTGAATTTGACGCTAGGGCATATCATAAACTAGGGGCCCTCGGTGCAGGACGTGACAACAACGCAGCGAAAGCATCTTTTCTAAATCAAATCTATTTTGTTGTAGGGAAACCAATTTCAGACGCAGAGCTAACAGCCCTCGAACAAAAAAAGGGAATAATCTACACTGAGCAACAACGAAACAGCTACCTAACGAATGGCGGTCAACCCCGATTGGATTATGATTTCACGGTGTTTGGTGAAGTATATGAAGGACTCGAAGTCTTACTTGACATAAGTAAGGTAAAAACGGATACTGCAGATTTTCCTTTAAAACAAATCCATTTTTACGTGGAGGAGATAGCGCATGCAAAATAACATCCGTGTTAGTGTTCTGCACATTTTTCTTATTCTACTGTGCATGACCTGCCGTAGCCAATCTTTTGAGCAGCTCTCCCGCTCTCTTAATAAACTGACTCTTAACAGCGACGCCCCGGGCGTCGCTGTGCAGGTCGCCAAAAACGGTAGGCCTATCTACACTTATTTCTTTGGATTAGCTGATCTCGAAAGAGGCTCATGTATCGATAAGAACACGCGTTTTCGCATGGCTTCGGTCAGCAAACAAGTCACCGCGCGAGCTATCCTCCATCTTATTGACGATGGTCAGTTACATATGCAGTCTTTGCTAGGCGATCACTTGGATGGGCTTCCTGCCAATTTAGCTTCGATACAAATCGGCCAATTACTGAACCATACATCAGGAGTCTTGGATTATGAGCATGTCATCCCAGCCGACCAATCCAGACAATTGACAGACGAAGACATCCTGAACCTGATGCGTCAACACGGGCAAGTTTATTTTCCTCCGGGCTCTCGCTTCCGGTACAGCAATACAGGATATTGTCTATTAGCTCTCGTCGTGGCGAAAATAAGTAAGCAATCATTTGATGACTATATAAAGGAACATCTGTTTCTTCCTCGGAGGATAGAACATGCACTAGTCGCCCGCCCGGGTTCCAACATTTTGGATAGAGCATACGGGTACCATCCGAGCGCGACCTCATTTATCTTTGCCGATCAAAGTACAACGAGTGCAACGCAGGGTGATGGCGGAGTCTACTTTTCCTGTACTGATTTTTTGCTATGGTGTGAACACCTGCTCCAACAGGATTGGCAGAACCCATCTTTTCAAGAAGCTTTTTTTGGAAACCGTGTCCCGGTGAACGACGCTGCTCACTATCAACTAGGTTTATTCAGTATTACCGATACAAACGGACATGTCCATCTGTTTCATTCCGGCGAATCCACCGGGTTTAACCACATAGTATATATGAATGTACATGAGCACCTGACCGTAAATGTCTTCAGCAACCGGGATGACCCCTTCGTCTCCGATATCTTCGATCTCGTTATGGAATCCTTGCATACGAAAGAACTTTTTGATCAACACTTCGGTCAGTCCATGTTTACTTGGTTAAATAACGTTTATCAAAATATTTACTAAGCCTGACTTCTATGGATCGCTTTTGTACTGCAACACATTTTTTGACGAGTCACGACCAACCATACTGCAGGGTACACATCTAGTTGATCCTATGGTTGGACTTCAAGCTGATGACCGATTCAGGATAATACTGCGAATCGTTCCTCCAGCAGACGTTCTAGAGCGCATAGCGGATTTTCTCGCCAAACAGCGCGCAGTAGTAGATAAGCAGCAAAATTACAATCCCCTATTGGGTATACACTTTACGCTATTTAGTACTATCTCCTGCCATAAGAATTTTCATTACCGAGGGATAGATGTCCTTTTGTATATCGAGCAGATTCTTCGGGTACAACAGGAGCAACCCCCTTTTAAAATGCAGCTCCGCTGCGTTATGGTAGGAAAGGTTGGGGCATGTGGCACGGTCTCTGTATATGATCGCTACCTATAGATAAAGTATGGAAACATTTACCATTTACGGCGACCAAATCGAATGTATCGCCGATTTTTACGATCAGATAAACACGTTATTCATGCAAGGAGAGACTTGGAAAATAGCACAAAGTCTCGATGCATTGCACGATTTGTTAAGCGGCGGTATCGGCGCTGTCCCTCCCACAAACGCGTTCGAACTTCAGTGGCTGCACAGCGCAATAAGTCGAAATCGATTGGGTGTAAAGGCCACGGAAGAATATTATCTCAGTAAATTATCGCCTCACTCCCCGTATAATCAGGCGTATTTTAGACAAAAACTTAAGGAACTGCAACGCGATGGTGCGCCTACATACTACGACATGATCAGAGAGATCATATCAGAACATTCACGTATCCAGTTCCGCGAAGAGTAGTGCAATTTTCGTTATCAAATTGAGAACGTCGCTACTCTTCATACAACCTACATGCTTCAACACCTTCGATGGATAACAAGGATATAATCTCTCGATAGTCTAGTGCCTTCCCTTCTACGGTCAACAGGCGATACGCAGAATCCAAATCAATCTGCCATTTAGAAATGCCTTTGACTTTTCTGACCGCCGTGTGTATACGCTCGAATAACGATGAACACTGTACGTTTGTCTCAAAAATTAATTTTTCCATAGATTTGTGCTTTTTTACATGCCAATTGACACGCTATGTTAAACCATATTTTCATCGGCGAGATCACCAATTCATCTAAAAAGGAAGTTGAATATCGGAAATAAAAATGATAATACCATGATTTTAAATACTTTCCTTACGCAAAAAAATAAAAGACGCTTCAACCTTTCCGATGAACACCATTCTGTTATTTTATTTCATTCAAACATTTTTTTAACAAGTATGGTTTATAATATAATACCGTATCTTATATTATGAATACTACGTTACTGATTGTGGGGATCGTGCTTATGAGCTTCACGGTTCTTCCGCTTATCCGCCAAGACTATTGGACATTCCGGGTATTTGATTATCCACGGATACAAAAACTCGTGCTCGCTCTTACATGGCTTGCGACATTTATGACGCTTGGAAATTTCAATGACTTTCCCAACAACACGTTGGCTGTACTCATGTTTTTGAATTGTATTTATCTTTTTTGCCTGATTTACCCATTCACCATCCTTGGATCAAAACAAGTAAAAAAAATAGCGCAGCAAGACCTGTCGAATAATCTACGTATTTTGATATCCAATGTGTACGAAGACAACATCAATAGTGCCGGGTGCCTGTCTGTCATTAAGCGAGCCGACGCAGATGTCGTCCTTTTGCTCGAGACCAACGACCGCTGGGCGTACGAATTACAGGCAGTCGACGATTTGTATCCCTTCCATATTAAGATACCGTTAAACAATACATATGGCATGCTGTTTTTTTCCAAATTTCCGTTGACGCAAGCCGAAGTTCGCTATTTGGTAGAAAAAGACATTCCTTCCATTCGCTGTCGGCTCGAATTACCCAGCGGACAGCCGGTTCAAATCTATGCTGTTCACCCTACACCGCCAGTTCCAAATGAAAATCCGCGATCTACCGAACGTGATAAAGAACTACTAATTATTGCAGATGAAGCGAAACAAAGTAATCTACCGGTGGTGGTTATTGGCGACCTCAATGATGTAGCGTGGAGCTACACTACCACCTTATTTTTAAAAATGAGCGGATTGCTGGACCCTCGTCGGGGCAGAGGTTTCTTCAACACGTTTCATGCACACTATCCATTCTTACGCTTCCCGTTGGATCACGCCTTTACGTCGCCGCATTTTAAATTAGTTACTTTACGAAAGGAAGATAATTTTGATTCTGACCATTTTCCAATCTTTGTTCACCTGCAGTTTGAAGAGCAGGCCGAAGACGAACAAGAAGAAGCGGTATTGCAACCCGATAAAGACGATCACGAAATTGCCGAAGAAAAAAAGCAGGCAGATACCGAGTAAGCCCCTTCTATGTGGAACATATATGTATATAAACTTTACTCCTTCTTCGCTTCTCGCATGACAAAAGTACTCTTTACGGAGGTCAAGGGCACCAAATCAATCAATTTATTGATCATGAATTCTTGATAACTTTTTATATCTCTAGCGGCAATACGAAGAATGAAATCAAACTCTCCTGAGGTTTGATAGCATTCCAATACTTCATCAAAAGCAATGACTCTTTCTAAAAAATCCTGCAAACCTACACGGGAGTGATCTTTAATTTGCACATGTGTAAAAGCAACCAATCCTCGATCTAGCTTATCATAATCCAAAACTGCGACATACCCTCGTATGTACCCATGATCTTCTAACCGCTTGATCCGCTTAAATATCGGAGTAGCCGTCTTGTTCAACCGTTCACCTATTTCTTTGTTTGTGAGCCGGGCATTCTTGCTAAGAAGTCTCAAAATCTGCAGATCCGTTTCGTCAAGAACCATTGTATGAATTATAATTTCCTATCGTGCTTCATCAGAACTGGAAATTAGATTAAAAGAGCACAATACAACAACAACTTAAAATAAAATTTCAAAATTAAACAAATTTAAAAAATAAAAACTTTAAATAAGAATTTCGTATAAAATTTCATTACCCACAAAAAACAATGTATACACTTAGCCCCTTCGACCAAGATAAACTCTCCAATTATATGCATAAGGCATTTGACCGTGCGAAAAATTTTATCGGTTATCCTATTGCGCAAGATTTTGATTACGCACTGCTGTATCCTCTGCTCAAGCTACCCCTTAACAATATCGGCGATCCTCTATTGTCATCGACATACGATCTCAGTTCCCGAGAAATGGAAAAAGAGGTTTTAGCTTTTTTTGCCGACCTCTTTCGCGCTCCTGAAAACAACTGGTGGGGATATATTAACAACGGAGGATCGGAGGGAAATTTATACGCATTATATGCAGCTCGGGAGCTCTATGCCAATGGTGTAGTATACTATTCTGATGCAACGCACTATAGCATACAAAAAAATATTAAGCTCCTGAACATGGAGAGTATTCAAATACGCACGCAATCTACCGGGGAAATAGATTACGAGGATTTGCGTAAGATGATCGATTTTAATAGGCAGAAACCGGTAATCTTGATTGCAAACATAGGAAGTACGATGACCGAAGCTAAAGATGATATCACGCGATACCGGCGCATTATGCACGAGTTACGCATTGATAATTACTACATTCATTGTGATGCTGCTTTAGCTGGCGTTTATAGTATGTTGCTCGATTTAAAGCCAAACTTTGACTTTACATTCGGAGCGGATAGCATATCCATCAGCGGCCATAAGTTCATAGGTTCACCACTACCTTGCGGATTAGTCCTCATTAAAAAGAATCACAAGGACCGTATTGGGCGACAAGTTGCCTATATTGGTACCATTGACACTACCATATCCGGAAGTAGAAACGGACACACGCCAGTTTTCCTTTGGTATGCGATGAAGTGTATGGGAAAAGAGGGCTTTCGCGAGCGGGCAGTAGCGTGCTTGGCCAATGCCGAATATGCCATGAAAAAATTGCAAGAAATCGGCATTCCTGCCTGGCGCAATATGGATGCGATGACGGTCGTATTCCCAGCCCTGCGTGACAAAACTCTGGTGGAAAAGTGGCAGATTGCTACGGGTGGAGGTATTAGCCATATTATTTGTATGCCGGGGGTAACCAAAGAAAAAATTGACGAATTCGTGGCAGATATAGCGCTCTTCGAACAGAAGGAAATGGAAGAAGAGGAACTAGTACCATAAAAAATCCGTACCTTTGGCTGTTTTTATTTGAAGAGAGAATATATGCAACATACCCCTTACGCGGCAATCACAGGAATAGGTGGTTACGTTCCTCAAAAGCGAAGAACGAACTTTGATCTGGAGCAGGTCTGTGACACGTCTGACGAGTGGATTATAAAACGTACAGGTATTAAGGAACGTCGAATATTGGATAAGGATCTGGCAACTTCCGATATGGCCGTCATGGCGATCAAGGATCTCTGTTCGCACTACAACAAGAATCTAAACGATGTAGATGCTATCCTTGTAGCGACCTCTACGCCTGACGTCATGATGCCAGCCACCGCGAATATCATTGCAAAAAAACTACAGTTAACCAATGTATGGGCGTTTGACATGAATGCTGCCTGTTCCGGTTTCCTCTACGCCCTAGATATGGGAGCTTCCCTGATTGAATCGGGTCGGTACAAAAATGTATTAGTGGTCGGCGCGGATAATATTAGTGCGTTCGTGGATATTCAAGACCGCTCTACGAATATATTATTTGGCGATGGTGCAGGTGTGGTATGGCTCGAACCTTCGGTGGAAAATGGCATCATCGATGCGTTTATGCAGAGTAACGGTGATGGGCGCGAGTTTCTGAATATTGAAGGTGGCGGATCATTGAACTCTGGCAACAACGGATTAATCGAAGTGGAAAAGAAATACATCCGTCAAGACGGACGTGTTGTTTTTAAACAAGCTATTCAATCGATGAGTGATGCTTGTAATCAAGTACTGCAACGGAACAACCTCGACATAAACCAAGTAAATTGGCTTGTCCCGCATCAAGCAAACAAACGTATTATCGACGCTGTAGGTAAGGAAATCAACATCGCGGAAGGGAGGACACTGAGCAATATCGAGTACTTAGGTAACACTATTGCGGCTACAATTCCTCTTTGCATATGGGAAAATATCAAACGCATACAAAAGGGAGATCTGTTGATGCTTACAGCGTTTGGTGCAGGGTTCTCATGGGGAGCTAGCTTGCTCCGTTGGGCCATTTAAACACATACTTTGATCATTCATGAGCCATCCTAAGGGATGGCTTTTTCTGTCGAACAGTTCCAAAAACTTTTCGACCATCTTCAGGTTCTTTTTATGGAGTTTTACCTAGCTTTATAGGAAAAGAACACGATGAAAATCCTTTCAACAACATCGATCAGACTTCTTGAAAAAGAAACAATAAATCAGCAAGCCATATCATCCCATATTTTAATGGAAAGAGCCGCTCGCATGGTATTCCATGCGTTGCAAAAATCTGCTGGGGAATGCTGTCAGTCCTATATTGTCCTTTGTGGATTCGGAAACAATGGTGGTGACGGATTGGCATTGGCGCGTATGCTACATGAAGCTGGTCATCGGGTGAGCACGTATCTCTTAGAGCACGAACGTTATAGTGACGAGAATATATGCCAGCAAAAGAAATTGAAACAAGTTCAAGTTGAAGTCATGACGCTCCAACCAGACATGCATATCCCCTTTCCTGCACATTCTGTGTTAATCGATGCACTATTTGGTCATGGCCTATCCCGCCCACTTGATAACGTATGGCATATACTTTTTGAACAAATAAGTCGTGCCTGTTTACCCGTGGTTTCCATTGACATACCTTCAGGGCTACCCGCGGACCTGCCGCTGCCAATAGGAGCCCCTGTTATCCACGCCAATCACACGTATACGTTTGCATATCCAAAACTAAATTTGTTACTTCCCGAGTATGCAACACTTTCGGGATCGTTTAGCATACTCGACATTGGCCTAGATAAGAAAATAGCAGCGGCAATTCCGACAAATTATTTTTTTACTTGTAAAGAGGATCTCACGCCTATCCTGAAACCATTGGAAAAGTTTTCGCATAAGGGGACTTTCGGACACGCACTGATCGCTGGTGGGAAACGAGGAAGCATAGGAGCTGTTATCTTAGCGAGCAAAGCTGCATTAAGAACCGGATGTGGCTTAGTAACGGCATACGTACCTGCTTGCGGATACGAAATTATACAAAATTCATTTCCTGAAGCGCTCGTAGAGACAGATTCCACGATGGATATCATCCACGCCTTCCCAGAGGATTTGTCCCGCTACTCAGCCAGCGCTTTAGGGATGGGAATGGGAACAGCTCCGGAAACTCAACAGGCACTCTTCAGATTTTTTCAACGGATTAAAGACATGTCGCATAAACCTCGATTACTTTTTGATGCGGATGCGCTCAACATCTTATCCATCCGTCCGGAATGGCATGATCTTATTCCGGCGAACAGCATTCTCACGCCACATCCCAAGGAATTATCACGATTACTAGGCCAATGGGATATTGACGCTATTAAATTTCGGAAAGCACAAACATGGTGCCGTCGGTTCCATCAAATCCTCGTTATAAAAGGGGCACATTCCGCTGTTGTCCTTCCTGATGGTCCTATTTATTTTAATTCGACAGGAAATCCAGGCATGGCCACTGCGGGTAGCGGAGATGTGCTTTCAGGTATGATCACCGCCCTACTTGCCCAAGGATACGAACCCAAAGAGGCAGCTATCATCGGCGTATATCTCCACGGTTTAGCGGGAGATCAAGCAACCCTCTCTATTCATCCGAAAAGTCTCCTGGCGAGTGATATTATCCATAATATTTCTAACGCCTGGAAAGCCGTACAACCCCAACAAACAAAACATACAGCCTAAAATACGCTGATATATGTGGCGTACTTTAACTTCCATTCGAACAAAATGGTTTTCTAATGGTTCTATGCTTAGAGAGATAGAATCATGAACAGCGCGAGTAGCCGCATTAGCTAGTGGTCAACGTGCATTAAAGGAAACACTATGAATCAAGAAAAGATAAATGAATGTATAAGCATCTGTTACGCTTGCGCCACAACTTGCTTACAATGTGCACAAGCTTGTTTCCGAGAAAAAGAGATAGATAAATTACGCGACTGCATCCAACTAACTCAAGAATGTGCAGTACTTTGTCGCACAGCAGCGACGATTATGGCAATGGATGGACATTTTAACAGTGAGATTTGCGAGCTTTGCGCAAATGCCTGCATGGCATGCGCTGAAGAATGCGATGAGCATGCGAAACATGGTATGGATCATTGTCGACAATGCTCCCATGCTTGTAGGACATGTGCAGAAGCTTGTCTTTCTATGGTCCAAGTTTCCTAACGTTTAGCCATTTCCGTGTATTATTTCCTGAGATGTGTATCAAACGATATAAATCTTATCTAGCGTTAGGTTCACATAAGAGGCGTATATCCTATTGCTTCACATTCTGGAATTTTTAACATTTTTTTAGGGTTCCCCATCGTACCACCATGCGGGATATGATCTGTGGCAGATCGCATCGATATTTTCCTACTTTATGCCGGTATCTTTCGTGAAAACCGTACAATTTTTTGACATCGTGGGAACAAAACAACGGTATAGCCGCCTGTATCTTGCCCTTATCCCAATCCCACCACCGCATATCTAATAAACATTCGATTTCCTCTTGCGAGAAGCGTTTTTTGATCTCGCGAGGGGGATTACCACCAATCAACGTATACGATGCTACGTTTTTAGTCACCAACGCCCGACTCCTAATGATCGCCCCATCTCCAATATGAATACCGGATATGATCATGGCTTCTCCGCCACTCCATACGTCGTTCCCGACTACTGTGTCGCCTGCTCTACAATAACCATTGATACTCCCTTCGAACGCAGATTCTTCATGCATATAAAGAATGGAGAAGACGATATCCAGTCTTGTCGATGACCTTGATTTCCGGTCATAATAAATGAAGCTCCCGGTCCTATAGAACAGGAACTACCAATCCGTAATTTGTCGGCATCATCTCGATCCGGGAACAAGTAGCAGGTGAATCCTCAAAAGTATGTCCATGATAATTGCCCGAATAGTAGCTATACTTACCAGCGATAATATTTGGATTCGTATTGTGGTCGGCAATAATTTTACCTCGAAACAGACTTTCAAAATGATTTTTCATAGTGTATTTCTAATAAACCAAAATATCTTTCCTATTCATAACGAATTAAGGAGTCTGAACTCCTAAAATCAACTATAAGAGATGGCTGATTTACATTATTGCGACTTTCATAACATTTAATTTATACAGTTTCCTGCAACAGGAAGAGACGGGGCGATTTTCCAACATATTTTTTAAAATCTTTAATCAAATGGTTGGCATCATAATAACCACATAAAAATGCCATCTCATGGAGGCCAACATTCTTATTCTCTTTCAAATTATAGAAAGCCCGTAAAAATCGATGCAGCTGTTCAAACTGATAAGGTCCCAGCCCCATAGTTCGTTTAAATAGTCGTTGAACGGATTTGGAATAATAACCTTTCTTTGACAAACAGTAGTCCTCGCGAGCATGCGGGTCGTTTGGATATTCTAATAATTTCTTCCAGGGTTTATCAATGGGTACGTTATCGCGACCATTTTTCATGATTTGTGCAAGGAGGTTGTGAATGGATAAATCAATCCGCGGCTCGTCGTAAAACCGGATGCACTGCCTTGAAAAAGTCGGCGCGTAGGTTGCTAAATCGTGGACAAACGGGAACTGCACGGCAGGTTTTCCAGTCAATCGCTGCCAGACTCCAGGATAAAAACGAATGACCGTCAGCATACCGTTGTATTGCCCTGGCTGCCAAATGGCGCGGCGGAGCACACCCGCCGTGAACCACATCGACCCCAAGGAAATATATTGCTCTCCAACATGGCAGGCAGATACCATAGACGGATTAGGCATAATCATCAACGCGGGGTAGCCATCATTGAATAGAGCTACATGGCAATTAAAATCCGCTAATTCGAATTGGTAAATGCCCTCTATCGCATCAGCCACATCGTCCTGCGCCGTTAGACGATAAGGCGCGTAAGTTGAAGAGAATTTAATCGATGCTAAATATTGTAACGGCATGTTTCACAAAAATACACATTTATTTAGATACCTCTGTCCAAGATTTACTACCACCTAACAAAAGCAAGCTCGTATTTTTGCTAGAAAAAAGTTTTATGATAGTTACTTCTGAACAAGAACTTTCCATGCTTAAACAAGTGGGTCAGATCGTGGCCGAAACACTGCATCACATGCTCCAACATGTGCGTCCAGGTATAACAACGAAATCGTTAGACCTCCTCGGCGAAACCTATCTCGCGACAAGGGACGCGCGATCAGCTCCCCAACTAACCTATGATTTCCCAGGAGCGACCTGCATCAGTGTCAATGAAGTCGTCGCACATGGGATTCCATCGGCAGAAACTATCCTGCAAGAAGGAGATGTTATAAACATCGATGTTTCTGCAGAATGGTGTGGCTATTGGGCTGACAATGGCGCGTCTGTTGTAGTTGGAAAAGATATCCACGGCCGACAAAAGCTCGTGGATTGCTCATTAGATACGCTGCAAAGTGCCGTAGCACGGCTACGATCGGGCAGCAAGATACAGACGCTTGGTGCCTTCATAGAACATAGTGCTAATGCGGAAGGATTTCGGGTCATCAAAAATTTAGGAGGGCATGGCCTTGGTCGAGCATTGCATGAAGAACCAACTGACATTCTAAATTTTCGAGATATCTTAGATAAGAGACGGTTTCGAAAGGGAACCGTGGTTGCGATCGAGACCTTCTTCAACACACAGTCTTGGCGTGCTGTAGGTCAGGCTGATGGGTTCACACTCGTGGGAAACCGAGGGGGAGTAGCCGTCCAACACGAAGTTTCGATAGTAATTACCGACACCGTGCCGATTATACTCACGCCTATCTTGTACAAAACTTAACGCGTCTAACATACATCAATAGATCCGTTGAAGCGTATACGATCATAGAGGTAGCTACGAATACCTGTTGTATCATTACGCTATCGGTCGCTGGCCATAACGTAGGCAATACAACGCCTGCCGTTTTCCCAATAGCTTGACTGCTCTTGGTATGCGCAGGTAAAAAGAGACAGCTACCGCGGATTTCTATTAATACATCACGTTACGCTAAACAGCGCCATGTTAGAACGATTGCGCTAGACCGGCATGACACGCATGTATTTGCGCCAACATGGCTTATGGACCAACGCTACGGTGCTGCCTACCACGTGAGCTACTTACACTTCACGAGGAACCGTTTACTTACGAACCGTCGTGCAAAAAGCTTCATGAATAAGCGGTTCATGATAACAGTATGTTGTAAATGACGACGGTCTATGTTATGTTCCGAATCAAGCCTATATTGCCGACCATACCTAGGAATAGACAAATTACTGCATCCCTAGAAACGTGACTGCTAACAGCATAATGTCGTCGCTATCCGTTTCTGGCACATTAATGGGTTCATCGTTGCACAATAAGCCTATTGACAAGCTTACTCAACGCCCCCTCCTAGCGCGCGGTATAACATCGTCAATGCCTGCAACTTGTCACGATGTACCGTAATCGCTTCCAATTCATTTTGCAATGCATTGTTTTGTGCAGTAATTACCTCCAGGTAATTGGCCAGCCCGCTTTGGTACAGCAACAACGCATCGTTTGTCGCTTTGGTTAAAGAAGCATTCTTTTCACTAATCAGGGCAAGCTGTTCGTCGCTATATTTGACGGATGACAAAGCGTCCGATACTTCCCCAACGGCCGTTATAATCGACTGTTTAAAAGCAACCACTGCCTTTTCCTGTTCCAATCGCGTTATTTCATACGCAGTTTGGAGTGCTTTCTTCTGAAAAATAGGCTGCGTCAGATTTACACCTACTGTCTTTACTAACGATCCCGGAAAGTCAAACCAACTATCCAGCTTGAAAGAATTCATCCCAATAGATGGTGTTAGGCTTAACGAAGGATACATGGCTGCCTGTGCGAGACCCGTCTTGGCATTTGCAGCTACTACAGCATATTCCGCAGCTTTTACATCGGGACGACGGCTGAGCAATAACGCTGGCACCCCCGTAGAAAAGACACTTTCCGGAACCGCTTCAGCCAATGTTTCTACACGTTGTATACTATCTGGGTAATTTCCACAGAGAATTTGAAGTGCGTTCTCCTGCACGGCGATCTGCTGTTTGGCCAACGGAACAAGTAATTCTGCAGTCTTTTTTTGAGCTGTTGCCTGCTCAACAGCCAACGAATTCACTTGGGCCGAATTGTATTGTAGCTTAATCATCGCCAACGTCGTCTCACCTATCTCAACATTTTTTCGCGCAACGTGCAATTGCTCATCCAGCGCCAACAGGTTGTAGTACGCCTGAGCGACTTGCACGATAATACGTGTTTTTAATGCAGACACGTTTTCCTTTTGAGCAAAATAGTGCGCCCAAGCTTCTTCTTTTTGTTTGGCCACTTTTCCCCAAATGTCCGCTTCCCACTGTAGCTGTAGCGTTGCATTATAATCGTCCATATAATCGCTTCCTAAAAACTCTTGTCCTAACGAGCCGTTTAACGAGTTTTTTGACAACCACGTACGGTTAGCCCCGACATTCAGGTTTAGCGAGGGCAATAGTTCGCGTTTCGCTTGCTTGTACGACAAGTCTAGTTGCTGCATATGGAGCAGAGCAACCGAAATTTCATTGTTATGCGCTAAGGCTTGCTCAATTAGGCCTATCAATGTCGGTTCTTTAAAAAATGTCCGCCAAGATAAAGCCACTGTATCGGCTGTCACCGTCAAGTTCTCTTCTCGATAATTTTCCGGAAGTACCAACTCGCCACGGCTATAGCGCTTACCCACATTACATGATACGATCAAAATCGCCAAAGCACTAAAGCACAACTTAACTATTTTTAATTTCATCATGTCTATCCTTTTAATACGTCTTCTTTTCTATTTCTTCCAACCTTCTCCTGTAAATGTTGGAATAGCATAAATAATAACGGAATAACAAATATCCCCAAAATAACACCCGTTAACATTCCTAGGGCTGCACCGGTACTAATTGACTTATTCCCAGCGGCTGCCCCCCCCGTGGCCAACATCAAAGGTATCATCCCCGCAATAAAAGCCAATGAGGTCATGATAATCGGACGTAGACGCGCTTTTGATCCTTCCAGCGCGGCTTCTCGAATGGACATTCCTGACCTTCGGCGCTGCACCGCAAACTCAATGATGAGGATCGCATTCTTGGCCAACAAGCCTATCAACATAATTAATCCTACTTGTACATAAATATTATTGTCTAATCCAATGGCTTTGATTCCCAAAAAGGCGCCGATAATTCCTGTTGGAATAGACAAGAGAACGGCCAAAGGCAACAAATAGCTTTCGTACTGTGCAGATAACAGGAAATACACAAATAGTAAACTTAATATTAAGATAAAAACGGCTTGGTTTCCAGACGATTTCTCTTCCAAACTTAAGCCTGTCCATTCGTAGCTGTAATCCCCTGGTAATTTGCTCAATACGTCACGTTCTAAGCTATTCATAACCGCTCCATTACTTGTTTGCGGATTAGCCACTACATTAATGGTCAACGAGTTGTATAGGTTGTAACGGCTAACGGACTCTGGGCCATAGACGCGCTGGAGGGTGACCAGCGATTTCACTGGAACCATTTGATTTTGGTCGTTGCGCACAAAAATTTCATTAAAAGCTTCTTGATCCATACGAAAAACACCATCTGCCTTGATATTGATTCGATAAAATTTACCAAAACGGGAGAAATTCAACGACTGATCTCCAGAGAAATATGTTTGTATTGCGCCAAGCATCGAGCTTACGTTTACTCCTAACTGAGCCGCCCGTTCTTCATCCACTTCAAGTTCTAGCTGTGGAAAGTCCGCCCGAAACATCGTATACGCATATTGTACCCCCGGCTGTTGCATAATCTGCCCGATCACCTTATCAGCCATTGCTTTTAATGAAGCAGGGTCTTTTCCCATGCGGTCTTGCAATACCAGTTCGGCTCCTGAGGTAACACCATAACCGTCTACCGGTGGCATACGGAAAGCCATAGCTGTGCCCTCCTTAATTCCCGCAAACTTCTCCGAAATTATCCCATTAATAATCTCAATATCCTTTATGGTGCCACGGTCTTTCGGTTCTTTCAGTTTTACAAATCCTACCGCATACGCTGGTCCGGCGCTATTGTTTAATATGTTGAACCCCGTAATACCTGAATTACTTTCGACAGCTTCCATCTTGCCAAGGATACTATCTATACGTCCCGCTACAGCGGTGGTACGATCTAAGCCTGTCCCAGGCGGCATACTTAAGCTATATACGATGAAATTATCATCCTCCATGGGCACAAAACTTCTTGACGTACTGTTCATCAAATAGCCAGCCACGGCAATAATTAATACAACCAAAAACCCAGCGAGCCATTTTTTTGAGGCTAAGAAACGAACACCTCTGATATAGCGTTCGGTCAAGTTATTAAAACCTGTATTAAAAGCAATAAAAAAACGTTTGCCGAATTTCATCCTCTTGTGTTCGCCATCTTTACCTGCTTGGTGTTGATTTTTTAAAAGAAGCGCGCACAATGCTGGTGTAAGTGTTAACGCGTTTACTGCAGAGATGATAATGGCAATTGCTAATGTGTAAGCAAACTGCTTATAGAATAAACCAGAAGAGCCGGTCATAAAACCAATAGGAATAAACACAGCAGCCATAACCATGGTAATGGAAACTACAGCACCGGTAATTTCACCCATTGCATGATGTGTGGCTTCTCTCCCTGATAGGTTTGTGCCTTCCATTTTGCTATGTACAGCTTCTACAACCACAATAGCGTCGTCGACGACAATCCCAATAGCTAAAACCAATGCAAACAGTGTCAGGATGTTGATCGTGAAACCGAAAATCAATAGGAAAAAAAAAGTTCCAACAATAGCCACCGGAACGGCAATAGCAGGAATAATAGTTGATCGTAAGTCTTGCAAAAACAGAAAAACAACGATAAAAACCAAAATAAACGCTTCGACCAGTGTAGACTTTACCTGTCCCGTAGCCTCATCCAATCTGTCTTTGGTACTCATCACACTTCCGTGCTTAATACCAGGAGGAAATGCGCGCGCCGCCTTTATAATCTCATCGCGCACGCCAACCTCAATTGCGTTGGCGTTCGATCCCGATGTTTGTAGAATAGCCACTGTAACCGCATTTTTACCATTCATAGTATTATCTCCACTATAACTTATCGAACCAAATTCAACGCGCGCGACATCCCGTAAGCGTACCAGATCCGGTCCAACGCGTTTCACTACTATGTTTTCATACTGTTCCGGTAAATTCTTCTTTCCTTTATACCGAATCACATATTCTAAGGCGGCTTTGGATTCTTCTCCCAGCTTACCCGGAGCAGACTCTAAACTTTGACTACCTACCGCTGCTGTCACATCTTGCGGAATTAAGCCATAATTAGCCATACGTTCCGGATTTAACCATATACGCATGGAATAGTCTTTCATACCGAATACCTGTGCCTGCCCCACCCCAGGCACCCGTTTAATCTGCGGGATGAGGTTGATGTTTACATAATTTTGCAAAAAAAGTTCATCATATTTCTCATTATCTTCCGTATAGATATTAAAGATCATGATCATGCTATTTTGCTGCTTCGATGTGGTAAGTCCCATTCGAACTACCTCTTGGGGAAGGATCGGCGTAGCCTGCTGTACACGATTCTGGACATTCACGGCCGCTTGGTCGGGATCCACACCTTGTTTAAAGACCACACGAACGGAGAAGGTACCGTCGTTACTGGCTGTGGAGGTGATGTACTGCATATTTTCAACCCCATTGATTTGTTCCTCTAATGGCGTAACCACTGATCGGATCACCGTCTCACTATTCCCTCCTGGATAGCTTCCGCTAACCATAACCGTAGGCGGGGCAATATCGGGGAATCGGGTAATTGGCAAACTGATTAATCCGAGAATTCCCAAGATGACGATTACGACGGAGATAACCGTTGCAAAAACTGGTCTATCTATTATTTTCTTTAACATGTGTTCCCTTTTCTGAAAGTATCTGTTTAAAAAGTGCAAGAACGCGTATAATTTCGTACATTACGCACTACTATTCGCGGTTTTAAATTTAGTCAACATTATTGGCTGGTTTTAGTGCTATCGGATAAAGACGGGACAACCGACATGCCTTCTGTTAAAATATCTATACGATTTAGAGCCACTTTCTCCCCTTGGTTTAAACCTGATTTCAGGATATAATCATTTTCGGCACGTCCTGCGATCTCGATGGCTTTCATAGCGATCTTATTGCTGTCTCCCAGTGTAAATACGAAATACTTATCTTGAATGTCCTTCACGCTCGCCATCGGGACCGTAAGCACATTATCGAGTTTTTTACGAATAATTACTTTACCGGAGCCTCCAGCCCGTAACATCTTATTTGGATTTACGAATACTGCCTTTAAAGGCACGCTTCCGGTTGTACGATCCACATTACCGCTGGCCGCTTCAAGACGTCCTGTATGTGCATACTTCTTTCCGTCTGCCATGATAAACTCTACGCTATTCATTTCTTTATTTTGCTGCTGATCTTGAAAGAAGGCGAGATAATCAGCTTCGCTTAGCGAAAAATAGACAAACACCTGATGAATTTCAGACAATGTTGTAAGAGGAAGCGGATCTGCGGGCGTTATCAAATTACCCACCCTATTCGGAATGCGACCAATATAGCCGCCCACTGGCGCTTTGATCAATGTAAAGCCTGCATTTATCCGGCTTGATCCAAGTGTTGCACGTGCTTGCGACACTTGCGCTTTAGAAGCAGCATAGTTTGCCTCTGCTGTTTTTAGTTGTAATTCGGTAACCACCTTTCCCGCAACAAGCGGGCGGATCTTTTCTAATTCAATCCGCGCTATTTCCTCGGCCGCTAGAGCTGCCTGTAAGGATGCCGCACTATTTTCGACTTGTTCCGAATAGACGTCATCTTTTATTTTAAACAACGTTTGTCCTTGCTGCACATAATCTCCCTCTTGTACATATATCCTTTCCAAATAGCCAGTAACCTGTGCTTTGACATCTACATTTACAGTTCCTTCTATGGTTCCAGGATACCTTTTTTCCACTGCGGTACTTGTCGGTTGCACGTCCATAAAATCTACATCGACGGGTGCTATTCCACCGGCCCCTTCTTGTTGAGGTCCCCCGCAAGAGATTAACCAAATTACCACTGCGCACGACACTCTTATTGTTTTTGCTGTCCTAAAAAATCGCTTAACCATGTTCACTTACGTTATTTTGCAGGGCAAATCAAGCAAAAGAAAAGTCAGGAATGAACGGAAAAATGACTGAAACGGGGATATTCCAATCCGAAACGAACAGACTTTTGGCTGAAAATCTCGTTAACGGATTAGAAATCTAACCAGTTTTTCAGTGACGACGCCTTTTCTCGACTGACTACCACGTCAATGTCGGGATACTTGTTGATAGCAAGTTTCAACTTTCCATTAAAATAGTTATGTACTCCAGCTATCGCATCAATATGCACGATAAATTGTCGGTTGGCTCGGAAGAATATTTTGGGATCCAGCTGCTGATCAAGCTCCTCCATCGTCAGTGGAATGATCTCATCCAGACCGTTTCCTAATTTGGCATGAGTAATCTTTAATTCAGAATAAAAGAAGGATATATCTTGAACCAAGATCGTCTTATACCCGTCTCTAAATGGCAGTAAAAAACGGTTTCTAAATTCTTTCGGTTTGAAGAAATTAAGCATGTGCTCTAGAGAAAGCGTTTGTACGCGCGGCACAAGAGCAGCGTCTACCTTGTTTAACGCTTCCCGCAACTCGTTCGCTTCGATAGGCTTTAACAAGTAATCTATTCCGTTGTGTTTGAAAGCACGTAGTGCATATTCATCGTAAGCGGTCGTAAAGACAACGGAAGACGATAATTTAATTTCTTCAAATATTTCAAAGCTCAAACCATCCGATAAACGAATGTCCATGAGCACGACATCTGGATGTGGATTTGCAGAAAACCAACGGACGCTTTCAGCAATATCTTCTAATACGGCAATTATTTCTGTGTCAGGCCGTATTGTCGTGAGTAATCGTTTTAAGCGGTCCGCGTTTGGCCGTTCATCCTCTATAATGACTAGCGTTCTTATCATCTCTTTATCAACGGAATAATAATTTTAAATAGATCGCCCTCCAGTTTAACCTCCGGCTCTCGCTCGCCCAACAAATTGTACCTTCTAATGATATTTCGGATGCCGATCCCTGAGGAATCTTGATCTCGCTCGATTGGCAGACAGTTATTTTCCACCACGAGAGTTTGCGCATCAAGGGTATATATTCGAACTAGTAGCGGATCCTTTTTACTGGTTTTATTATGTTTTAGTGCATTTTCTACCAACAATTGTAAGGTAAGTGGAGGCGTAAAATATTGCCTCGCCTCCCGAACCACATGGATCAGAAACCGAACACCTTCGCCGAAACGGTTCTCTATCAAAAAGATATAGGAATGCAGAAATCGAAGTTCGTCGTCTAAGGGGATGACATCTTTTTTTGAGTTCACCAACATATAGCGGTAAATTTTTGAAAAGTTCTCGGCGTATTCATAGCCTAACTGTTGATCTTCTAGAATAAGTTCCGATAAAACACTTAGGTTATTAAAGACAAAGTGTGGATCTATCTGCATTTTTAAGGATTGCAGTTCCGCCTCGGTAGCCATCTGATTAAGTTCGGAAGCGCGCACCGCGGCGTTCTTCCAATTCTGAATTAGGTAGTTTCCGGTATTAACAGCCACAATCATAAACGCAATCATCACACTAACAACAGTCCATTGCAGCATTCCACGGGCTTCTTCATTTGATACCTCACGCCAAATACCTCCGCAGGGTTCATTAATAAATAAAACAGCCGCTGAGTCGCCTATAAAATTGATCAGCAATACACTCCATAAAACGAGTATTGCTTCAACGAGAAAACGTTTTACCGGATTTTCTGTCCAAGGCATTCTTTTGTTCAGCCGCGCGCTGATAAAGATACTAGTCTCACTGTACAAAAAACAAAGTAAAAAAGAGAATAGCAGGTCTAAGGCTAAAGATTGCCGCTTAAAGTAACCATCCCAGTAGGGTGAATATGGGTCAATAATAAAGGTTACGACGTACAACAATACAAATGCAAAAAAAACGAGCAGTATACGCTTCATACCGTTGTTTAAAAATGCGTCCCGCTTTTTGTTACTTAAACCAAATCGCATCAACCGCCCCCTTAACAAACGTGACATGCACTTCTCCCTTTCGCTTTAAATTTTATCATCCACCAACAATTTCATCGACATTGAATGTTTTCTACTTACAAAAATACGCGGATGCGCACATACTTCTATTTTTTTCTTCCTTAAATGGAGTTTTTGTTAGCTGAACTGTGAAATCGTACTGCCGAAGCCGTCCTAATCAAGGAAAAAACTGATTTATAAAAAGAACCGAATTGCATGGGTTTTGGTACCTTGGATTCTAAGTACCGATGCCTTTCATTTCCTGTGCACGGGTCGGAATACGGACGTCGGCATTTCTACGACGAATAGATCCAGTAGGAAAGCCAATCGGGAAAGTAGGCTTTAAAACATTCTCGATTACCGTACAGCCGACTGTTGGTAGATTGCTTTCCTGATAGCAAAGAGGACGGTGAAGGGTTACATAATGAATATTGGCAATATGCCTGCTGGATCCTAACACCTTCCCCCAGCGACCGGTCAAGATTTGGCGTCTTAGCTGTTGGATGTTCATATATACTCAAATCAGTACGTAGATCATCCGCACTAAGAAACAAGACATTTAGATGGTTAGGTGTTTTTCTTGCCTGCGCTCCAACAAGTGTACATAATAGTAGATTTGTAAAGAAAGCAGCTAGAAAATAGTACATTTTTTACCATGTTATCTTTTAAAATTAAAAGGATGTAGTTCCGTGTTTATCTAACGAGATCGTCGTTCCGACCTTTACTAAATCCATTGCGACGAAGGTCTTGAAATGTTTAACATTTGGATTACCAAAGAACAATTCGCGGGTTAACAATTCATAATGATGCATCGAAGGAACGACGACGATCAAGATAAAATCAGTGTCGCCTGTCACATAGTAACACTGCTGAACTTCAGGACGAGCGCGAAACAAGAATTTGGCTTGATCAATATCGTTCGCTTTCTCGCTCTCCAACGAAACCTCGACCAACAGGGTTACGTAGTGTCCCAATTTCTCCCGATCGACGATCGCTACATTTGAAGAAATGAAACCTAACTTGGTCAAACGTTTAATTCGCCGTTGTACGGCTGGTGTTGATAGTCCAATTTTTTCACCGATTTCCCGCTGGGGCATATAATTATTCGTCTGCGCAAAGCGCAAGATGGCTATATCAAAATCATCGAGTGTTTCCATATGAAATAAAATTTCAAAATCACCCCTAAAAATAAGCAAATATTACCAACAGAAGAGCGTATGTTTGTCGTCTCAAGAATGATTATGCAAACAATTACGCGGAGCATCCTTCAGCAAAAGAACAGTAAACATATCCTGATGGCTTTACTAGCCGCAGTGCTTTGGGGAATCTCAGGTACTGTAGGACAATATTTATTTCAGGAGAAGCGCGTTGATGTGGAATGGCTCATTTCCGTTCGTTTGCTCGCAGCAGGCGGATTGCTGTTGGTCCTATCCGTTGCACAAGGGGAGCAGGTCTTATCCATCTGGAAAAATAAGAAGGACTGTATTCTGCTTTTATCATTCAGCGTGCTTGGCATGGTAGCGGTACAATATACGTATTTTGCAGCAATCAAATACTCTAACGCAGCTACTGCAACGGTGCTGCAGTACATCGGCCCTGTTCTGATTGTGGTTTATATGGCTATATCGAAGAAACGCATGCCCTCCGTAAAGGAGTTTGTCGCACTGATATTGGCGATGCTTGGCACGTTCTTGCTGGTTACGCATGGTAACCCGAAAGAGCTATCCTTATCTCCTGAAGCCTTTTTGTTAGGCATTTCGTCGGCTATAGCCCTCGCCGTATATACTTTATTGCCGGCGCGCCTTCTCGTCACCCATTCGCCTGCCCTCGTTGTCGGCTGGGGCATGTTGATCGGAGGGATTGTATTCTCTCCAATCCGTTCCCCATGGGATGTATCCGGGATTTGGGACACAAATACGTACGCTGCGCTCGGTTATATCATACTATTAGGTACGTTGATCCCGTTTTATTGTTATCTAAAGGCCGTACAGATGATTGGTGGTGAAAAAGCCAGCCTTTTAGCATCGGCAGAACCCTTATCTGCCATGGTCATTGGAGTATTTTGGCTACAGATTGTTTTCACAGGTTTGGATTATCTTGGAAGTCTTTGTATTGTATCGACTATATTTATTTTAAGCTATAGTTCGAAATCCTAAAAAAAGAAGCCGTGGCATCAATACGTCAAAAGTAGCTGTACCTCGTTACACTATTATTTTACCGTTGATATGCTTATTTCTTATGCAGAATTATCTAGTTTTGTACCATATTTCACATATATGGATATATTGGTATACCGAGACGCACAACGGGCAGATTTAGCTGATATCGTTGCCATTTACAATACAACAATCTCTTCCCGCATGGTAACGGCTGACACGGAAGAGGTGACTTTAGACAGTCGGATTGCATGGTTCGAAGAACATACTGCAGATAAACGACCTCTATGGGTGGTAGAAAACCATACAGGGGAGATTATCGGTTGGGTGAGTTTTCAATCATTTTATGGCCGCCCTGCCTACAATGGAACAGTAGAAGTAAGTATCTATCTGACGCCTTCCGCACGTGGTTTAGGTTTAGGCAAACGTGTGTTAGCACACGCAATTAACCTCGCACCCTCCTTTGGCATTAAAATTTTGCTGGCCTACATTTTTGCCCATAACATCCCAAGCCTGTCTCTATTTCATCGCTTTGGTTTCGAAGAATGGGGACATTTCCCCTCAATCGCCGAAATGGATAACCAAACCTATAGCTTGAAAATATTAGGGAGGAAAGTTTCTTAGCAAATACTTTTAGCTAGCCGGATCCCCGTGTACTGCCAGCGAAGTGGGGGATGGAAAAAATTTCGGTACGTTATACGACTATGCCCCGCCGGTGTAACGTCCGAAGCACCTCGCAACACCATTTGATTTACCATAAATTTACCGTTGTATTCTCCAATAGGTCCGGATGCCTTTTGAAACCCCGGATAAGGCAGGTACGCACTATTTGTCCACTCCCATCGTCTTCCCCAGTTGAATTTTTCGGCAGCCACCTCCCATTCTGCTTCTGTGGGCAGACGAAGGCCTTTCCAAGAGGCATATGCAGACGCTTCGTAAAAACTAATATGGCAAACGGGCTCCTCCTTATCCAATTTACGCAGGCCTGCGAGCGTGTAATACATCCACTCGCCATCTATTTCGTACCAGTAGAGTGGGCTTTTAATCTTTTCCTGACAAACCCACTCCCACCCTTCCGCGTGCCAATGCCGAACATCCGTATATCCGCCATCTTTAATAAATGCTAAAAATTCGGCATTTGTGACTAATTGTGATGATATCGAAAAAGCATCCAGCCAAACGCGATGTTGTCCCTGTTCGTTATCAAAACAAAAACCATCACTCGCATAACCAATTTTATACAATCCTTCATCGATGGATATGAATCCGCCGAAAGAGCCAAGGATGTTTGCTGTCAATTTGTAACCCAATTCATACGGCGGAAAGAGTGGATTATGACCAAGTATATATTTTATATCCGTCATTAGAAGTTCCTGATGCTGTTGTTCGTGATTCAACCCCAACGTTACGAGTTTACTCGTTGCGGGATCAGCTTCTAAAACTGACATCGAACTCTCCATCTGTTTGTCGACATAATTACGATAAGCATAGACGTCATCAACCGTCGGCCGGCTTAGATTTCCGCGATCGGCACGAATTACCCGCGCTCCCACAGACTCATAATAACTATTGAATACATAATTGTACTGAGCATCGAACAACCTATAGTGATCTCTGCCAGATAGTAAAAATGTTTCAAAAAACCACGTAGTATGGCCGAGATGCCATTTGGGAGGACTTACGTCTGGAATGGGCTGGACAACGTAATCCTCTTTCTCAAGGGGCGCGCATATACGTTGAGATTCCTCTCGCACTATTTGGTATTTTTGCAATAAATTTTCCATTAGCATATTCTCAATAACCATTAAATTGCTTCCCAGACAACATCCACAAACCACTGACGGTTATCAAGGAATGCATGTACGGGTGAAAATCCAGTAGTGAGCGCCATACTATCTATCTCCCACCTTTGATATTTTCGGGATACCTCTGTATGAATCAATTCATCCTTTTCAAAGGAAATTTTTCGATCTGGAAAGGTTACTTCATGAGCCACTAGGCTTACAAGGTAGCTGTGACATTCACCCGTTTCTGGAATATAGGTGCAGTAATGTTCAAAGAGGTCAGGATTAAAGTTAGCGCCGAGCTCTCGGTTGATCCTTGTCAAGAGGTTGATATTAAAATCCCAAGTAAGTCCGTCTTGATCATCATAAGCAGCTTGTATAATTCGCGGATTTTTGATGAGATCGAACCCTATCAACACTTTGTCCCCTTGCTGCAATTTGGAGCGTAATGTACGGCAAAATGTATGTGCTTCTATCTTGGTCATATTTCCAATGTTTGCTCCAAGAAAAAACAATACTTTCGGAGCACTCGATTGACGTACAATTTGTTCCAGTCCACGAATATACTCTGCCGGAATCGTTTCAATATTCAACTGTGGAATGCGGGCGCGAAGGTCAGCTGCGAGCTCAAACAAAATATGCGCAGAAATATCTAACGGCCTATAAGTGACCATGTATTGATTTTCCAATAAATATTTCAGCAAATGGAAGGTTTTCGAGGCATCTCCAGCCCCCAGCTCAATCAAATCGATGCGCTGTCGTTTAGAAAAAAGCAACTCTGCCATTTTAGCTTGTCTACTTTCAAAAATTTCCTGCTCGCAACGTGATAAATAATATTCAGGACAATGCATGATTGCTTGAAAAAGACGATCTCCACGTTCGTCATAAAAATATTTGGAAGGTAATGTCTTTTGCGAAGTGGAAAGCCCCTTCACCACCTCTTCATAAAAGGAAAAATTGACGGAGAAAGAAGCATCAACGTATTGAGACTGATCAAACATAGGATATAGCTTTCCCACATACTTATAGGGCGATCGCATTTTTTTTGTTCTTAGCCTTACCCATCCACGTAGAGTAAGTTAGCGGTCTACTTGCTATGGGTTCGACTGATTGAGAGAATCTGCTTTTTCCAACGAATCTTGCTTTAAGGTATCTGTCGTACCATAAAGTGGTTCGTCAGTCGAATTTAAATTATATCTCGATTTATCCGATTCACTGACAGGTCCCGGATCGGTATCTTGAGTTTCGACGTCCTTCCCTCCGCCACAGGCCGTCATCAATAGTGTGAAACAAATCAACATCAATAAACTAGTCTTTTTCATAAGAATGTAATTGTGGGTTTTGCGCGATAGCCACCAACCCGATTATTCACTTGTGTGTTTTCTAATGAACACTTTCGGCACCAACAAGTTGGCAGTCGTTTGTAAAAACGTATTTATACGCCGAGATTAAGCTTATTTCGCGTATTTGTTGCAAGACGATCCATAGGTCGTGTAAAAACAACTGAAAGTTCGGACCACAAAACGAAAATTTAAGATGTCTGTTCTCTAAGCAAAGTAAATTTAAAAAATTAGAAGAAGATGTTACTATCCATACTATTTGTCATTGTGTTCGTTGCATTATCGATCTTTCTGGTTTGGCGTATTCGATCTAAGCGAGAAAAACGTTAGTATCACAATCAGCACATCTATAGGAATTGTTTATGAACGAGAACAAGAATCATCAAGAATCGTCATCGGATTTCTTTAAAGAGGCTATAACGTTGCTCAACCAGAGTGGCGTGCCCTACATGCTTGGAGGCGCATTTGCTATGTTTAATTACACGGGCATATTTCGTGATACGAAAGATCTAGATATATTCTGCAAAAGTTCCGAGTACACCGCTATTCTAAAATACTTTTCTGAGCAGGGTTTCCGCATTGAACATACGGATGTAAGATGGCTTGCGAAGATTTTCAAAGGCGATTTTTTTATAGACATTATTTTTGACAGCGTTAACCATATTTGTACGGTAGACGACACGTGGTACGAACGTTCGGCCCATGGAGTGTTTATGGATCTGCCTGTCCGCTTTATCCCTGCAGAAGAGCTTATTTGGTGCAAACTGTATGTACAGAATAGGGAACGAAATGACAGCGCGGATATTAATCATACGATATTAAAGCATGGGAAACAATTGGACTGGAACCATCTACTATTCCGTATGGACGCGCATTGGCATTTACTGTTGGGACAGCTACTCAGTTTTCAGTTTGTGTATCCAGCAGATTACGCCGATACTATCCCCAAATGGCTATTTATGACATTGCTGAAACGTGCGGAGGAGCAATACGATCTTCCACCTCCTGTAGAACGCGTATGTCGCGGACCACTGATAGATCAAACCCAGTATCAGGTGGATATCCGCGAATGGAACTTTAAATCGTACACTATTAAAACTGTTTAAATATGTCCGAACGCCAAACAATAAAAATTGCTGCCATGGCAGATCTTCATGTGAAGATGAGCGATAAAGGCAAATGGAAACATTGCTTCAACGAGATCGCAGAGCGCGCAGATGTTCTTGTCATTTGCGGCGATCTAACGGACACCGGGGATGAAGAAGAAGCTCATATACTCGCAGAGGAACTACACGGCATTCACGTCCCGGCCGTCGCAGTACTGGGAAATCACGACTATGAAAAAGGCCGACACAAATTAATAAGACAGGCGCTTTTTGCGGGCAACGTGCATATGCTCGATGGAGAGTCTGTAGTTATAAAAGATACAGGGTTTGCAGGCGTAAAAGGATTTGGGGGAGGATTTGATCGGTACATGCTATCCATGTTTGGTGAAGATGCTATGAAAGCATTTGTACAGGAAGCTGTCGACGAATCCATGCAGCTCGACCGCGCACTAGCCAGACTCGAGCAGGAGCATCCCGACATACCCAAAGTAGCACTTTTGCACTATTCGCCGATCGCGGAAACAGTTAAAGGGGAACCGATAGAAATCTATCCCTTCCTAGGATCCTCCCTGCTAGCAGAACCTTTGCAACGTCGAGAGGTCTCCGCTGTTTTTCACGGACATGCGCATGCAGGACAAATGCTCGGAAACATTTCCGACAAACTACCCGTTTATAATGTAGCGCTTCCAGTCCTTCGTAAGCATCAACAAGGATTGTTATTTTTTACCGTGGAGCTTTGATGCAACACGTGCGTATCAAAAATTTCAACTCAAGCCAAGAACCGTTCTTTCTTATCCTACATCAATGTATGCACAAATTATATCACGTACTTTTGTGGAAAATAGGAGACTATCATGGAAACAAAACGCGTAGAACAAGTAGTTAGACCGGGCGTCCCACACTTCGTAGGTGATGGATTTCGCGTGCACGGCTTTATCGCAAACGGTACAAAATTAAATATGAAAGTGATGGATCCATTTCTCGTACTCGACTATAATTCAAAATACAGCTTTCCACCATCGGAAATACCCAAGGGTGTAGGTGCACATCCGCACAAAGGTTTCGAGACGGTTACTATTGCCTATAAAGGAAAGGTGGAGCACGCAGACAGTAGTGGTGGTGGAGGCATCATTGCCGAAGGAGACGTACAATGGATGACCGCTGGAGCCGGGATTCTACACAAAGAATTTCACGAAACCAATTGGAGTAAGAAAGGCGGCGAATTTCAAATGGTGCAGCTTTGGGTAAATCTCCCGAAGAAAGACAAGTTGACATCTCCTAAGTATCAAGCATTGAAAAATGCTGATTTCGGCCGTGTTCCGCTAACAGTTGGCATCGGAGAAGTGGAAGTTGTCGCGGGTACGTATGCAGGTATATCTGGCCCTGCAACAACGTTTTCTCCCGTACATATCTATAACCTAAGAGCAAAAAAGGGAGCGAAAGCGGCATTTTCTTTGCCGGTGGATTATACAACGATGGCGTTGGTTATCGAAGGAGATGTTAGTATAAACGACAATACCGACGTGCCGACTGATCACCTAGCGCTATTTGAACGGATAGGCGAACAATTTACGATTGAAGCGAAAGGAGATGCCGTCGTGCTCATTTTGTCTGGTCAGCCCTTAAGAGAGCCGATAGCACAGTATGGTCCTTTCGTTATGAATACACAGCAAGAACTTACGGAAGCCTTTGAAGAATTTCAAACGGGCAAATTCGGACAACTGAAAGATTAAAGCCCAACTCGTCTGAATACGTGTGTACCAGTGTCCAACTTATTTACTCAGTCGAATCTATTCCGATTTGGAAGGAAGTAGCTTACACGAATTGATCGTGAGTGGCTAGTTTAAAGCATGGACAATAGAATAATGTCTGAAGTTGGCAAAATACCATCTGGACAGGGAAAGTCATGCGCATAGTTTTATTCCATACTCGATGATCCGTCATCCTGCAGCTTTTACATGGATTCGATTTTCGGGTAATTAACGGACAAGCCGACTATGCCCGTTAAAAAATCCTACTGAATATTATGGCCCATGGGAACAGTGACGATTGAATTTGCAGAAAACAAGAAGAAGACTGATTTTTCAGTTGCCCCAATATGAACCTTGTGGCGCATTTTATAGGTTTAAAACGCTTATGCGACAAATGACAAAACTGATATGGCTAAGCTTCGAAACAGTAAATGGGGCCTGAGTTTCGAATATTGCATGGGATATCATAACATGTATGGGTATAAATTTGAAACATACGAGACATTATCTAGGAAGAATGCAGTAGTCGATTCGACTGGCTTTACCGAAAGTCCAGGCATAACGAGCGAAAAAAGACTTTCAGATTAAAAGGGTCGAAAAGACCGCCATTCATTGATTATTTAGTCGCAGTTTACACGCTTTCTAGGTTAATTACGCTGTATGATGACGTATAATCACGGTGCTAATGTCCTCTTGCCGCTCACACGAGACGACATACCGATTACTAGACGTATACATGCGGGCTTGATGGTCAATACTGACAAGACAATATGGTTGATTTAAACTATGTTCTCTCGAAAAATATCGGCTTTCGGACACATTAGGATATCGGTACTGAAATATTGGATATATGAACACGGTCTGAATCTAACCTATTGACAAGGACGTCTCTCTAATTCATGGTGGACAACGTTGGAGTTGTTTTTGTCTTTACAAACACGCCATAGATAAATATAATACAAGAATCGCATCCTAATAAAGATAATCTATTCGATAATTTACATTTGCATCAACTGTATTCCTTACTTTCGGGATCAACGGTACGTATTAAATTAGATGTTAACGGATAATTATGGCACAACTCATTAATCTACACGCTTTTCGAAATTTTTTCAAATCTACTAATGCCGGTGGGCTGCTTTTGTTCATTTGCGTCATCTTAGCGCTTGCAATAGCCAACACTCCATGGGCGAGATCACTCCAACTGGTATTGGACCATTCGTTAGGAATAGAAAATGAATACGTGCACCTTCGTTATCCGATCCTTTTATGGATCAACGATGGGCTAATGGCTGTCTTTTTCTTATTAGTCGGTCTGGAAATAAAACGGGAAATTGTAGAAGGAGAATTATCTTCCCCACGGCAGGCTTCACTGCCTATACTTTGTGCCATCGGTGGTGCAGTTGTTCCTGCTTTGATATATCTAAGTTTAAATGGTGGGCAAGACACGGCCGGCGGATGGGGAATTCCTATGGCAACAGATATTGCCTTTGCCCTCGCCGTAATCAGCTTGCTCGGAAACAGAATCCCCAACAGTTTGAAAATATTCCTCGCGGCACTCGCCATCGTAGATGACCTGATAGCTATATTAGTTATTGCATTCTTTTATTCCTCAGGATTGGAAACGAGTTATCTATTGTATGCTGCTATCGGGCTGGGTATATTAATCCTTATGAATAGGTTTAACATCCAAAATCCGTACCTATATTTAATTCCTGGCATATTCATCTGGTACTTTGTTCACCATTCAGGTATTCACGCGACAATCGCCGGTGTATTGGTAGCAATGACAATCCCAACAAACGATACGGATGTAGAGTCACCACTGGAGCGTCTTGAACACGCGCTCGCAAAGCCAGTTAACTTTATAATAATCCCCCTATTCGCTTTTGCCAACACCAACATTACGTTAGAAATGGAAATGATGGACGGGTTGACCTCTGCTTTGGGCCTTGGAATTGGGTTGGGGTTACTTCTCGGAAAGCCAATCGGCATCTTGACGACGGCATTTATCTGCATCAAGTTTAAAATCAGCAATTTGCCTGACCAAGCAACCTGGCGACATATCTTGGGCGTTGGACTGCTTGCTGGGATAGGTTTTACGATGTCTATTTTCATAGCAATTTTGTCGTTTGATTCGGCCGGTCATATTGCTGAGGCAAAACTGGCAATCCTACTTACATCGCTCTTTGCGGGTATCGTAGGCTACCTAATCTTGTATAAAACGGACTCAGTTCATGGCAAGTAATTTGCACTTTACGTTTTTTTGCTTGACATAATGCAATCTTTCAGGTTGTTTCCTATATTTATGCCTTAACACCGAATCGATACAATTACTGATGAAGACAATTCTACAATACGCGTTCATCGCTTTCCTGATGAGCACAATCGGAACAACACATGCGCAATTGATGAAAGCAAAAGACCTATTCAGTAAAGCAGACTCACTGCGCGGTACGCTTACACCACTTCGTACCTGTTATGATATGCAATATTATCATTTAGATGTTAAAGTGGATATCGACAACCGTTTCATTGCTGGTAACAATCGCTTTCAGTTCCAAGCAGTAGAAGATTTCGATAAGCTACAGTTTGATCTATTTGAAAACCTGTCGGTAGACAAAGTGACCTATCACGGCCTCCCAGTCAATTTTTCGCGTTCGTACAACGCCGTTTTTGTCGAATTTCCACAGACTATAAAAAAAGGGGTCATTGATTCTTTCGTTGTATATTATTCCGGAACGCCCATCGCTGCGACTCGCGCACCATGGGATGGTGGTTTTGATTGGAAGAAAGACAAAAACGGTAAACCTTGGATAGCGACTGCTTGTCAAGGTCTCGGAGCTAGCGTATGGTGGCCTAATAAAGATCACCAATCGGACGAGGTCGATAGCATGCTAATATCGGTTGCAGTTCCGAACGGTGTGATCAACGTTTCAAATGGTCGGCTTATCAAGACGGAAAAAATGGATCCGCACTATACAAAATACCATTGGAAAGTTACGAATCCAATCAATAATTACAATGTCGCGTTAAATATTGGCGACTATGTTCATACGCATGAAAACTATCAAGGAGAAAAGGGACCATTGACCGTTGATTACTATGTACTTCGAGAAAACCAAGACCGAATAAATCATCTGAAAAAGAACGCGAAAGAGACATTGGATGCATTCGAACACTGGTTTGGCCCCTATCCATTTTATGAAGATGGATACAAACTGGTCGAGACCGCGCACCTTGGCATGGAGCATCAAAGCGCCGTTGCATATGGTAATAAATATCAAAACGGATATTTAGGACGGGATGGGTCGGGTACAGGATGGGGACTGAAGTGGGATTTTATTGTCGTACATGAATCTGGTCATGAATGGTTTGGAAACAACATTACCTCAAACGATCTGGCCGATATGTGGATTCATGAGAGTTTCACAAACTATTCGGAAGCATTATTTATAGATTATCACTATGGAAAAGAGGCTAGTCAGGCGTATGTACACGGAAACAGGCAGGGCATCCTAAATGACAAACCAATACAAGGTCCTTATGGCGTTAATAAAGAAGGGTCTGGAGATATGTATGTGAAAGGCGGCGTCTTGCACAACATGCTTCGAACTATTATTGACGACGACAAAAAGTGGCGTTCTATTCTACGGGGCCTAAATGAAAAATTCTACCACAAAACCGTGGATTATAGTGATATCGTTCAATACGTAAACATACAAAGTGGATTCGATCTTAGCAGCGTCTTCGAGCAATATGTGCAACGCAAAAGTATTCCGATATTAGAAATCAAACGCCAGAAAGATGGACAAATTGCATGCCGTTGGATTGCTGAAACGAATAACTTCCAGATGCCTATCCATTTGGGAAAAACAGGCGAACAGAAAACTCGCTACCTCGTAACATCTACTTTCCAAACGTTGCCTATCCGTGTCGACGAGATCAGTGACGTCGCTGTTGATACATTTAACTACTACATCGGCACACTTGTGCAATAAAAAAAGGCAATTTACGTTAGGAAACATCCTTAACTTGTATGATCAAAATATGTAAGCGAAGGCGCATTTTTTCCTAAAGTACAGATGGATAAAACCATTTTTTTTCCTTAGGTTTGCATTAAATTTTAAAGATAAGACAATACATACTCCATGGGGTTATTTAACTGGTTTACACAAGAAGTTGCTATCGATTTGGGAACGGCCAACACCCTCATCATACATAATGACAAAGTAGTAGTGGATGAACCTTCTATCGTTGCTTTCGATCGCACCACTAATAAAGTTATTGCTATTGGTCGCCAAGCGATGCAAATGGAAGGTAAAACACATGACAATATAAAAACGGTAAGGCCATTACGCGATGGTGTGATCGCAGATTTCACAGCTGCAGAGCATTTAATTCGAGGTATGGTAAAACTAGTAAACAATGGCAAATCATGGTTCTTTCCCTCCTTGCGTATGGTCGTGTGTATACCATCTGGCATTACAGAAGTTGAAAAGCGTGCTGTGCGTGATTCGGCAGAAATAGCCGGAGCAAAAGAAGTTTATCTTATTCATGAGCCAATGGCCGCGGCTGTCGGAATTGGGATCGACGTAGAGGAACCTGTAGGTAATATGATTATCGATATCGGTGGTGGGACAACGGAAATTGCAGTGATAGCGCTTTCGGGCATTGTTTGCGACCAATCTATCCGGGTGGCGGGCGATAACTTTGACTCAGACATTGTGCAATACATCCGTCGACAGCATAATATCATGATTGGAGAACGTACGGCAGAGAAAATAAAGATCGAAGTGGGTGCTGCATTGCCAGAGTTGCAAGATCCTCCAGCAGACTTCGCCGTTCAAGGGCGTGACCTCATGACGGGCATTCCAAAACAAATCACCGTATCGTATACAGAAATAGCGCACTGTTTAGATAAATCCATTTCAAAAATCGAAGAGGCTATTCTTAAAGCGCTGGAAATAACCCCTCCTGAATTGTCAGCCGATATCTATCAAACAGGTATTTACCTTACAGGCGGCGGTGCATTGCTACGTGGTCTTGACAAACGGGTACAAGCGAAAACGAAACTTCCCGTTCACGTAGCGGAAGATCCTTTACGCGCTGTTGTACGGGGTACAGGAATTGCATTAAAGAACATAGGACGGTTTAAATTTTTGATGCAGTAGGCATCGTAACTATATTGTTTATATGTACGCGATATAGAAAAGTGGCAACAATTCTATATCGCGTATTTGTTGGAAGACTGATTAACGGACACTCATGAAAAACCTTTGGCTATTTCTAGTTAGATATAACGCTATTTTTTGGTTTATTCTATTTTTTTCCGTGTCCATCATTCTTATTGTACAAAACAACAATTTCCAACGGGCGTCTTTTATCAATTCTTCCAACGTATTGATCGGTTCATTTTATAAAGAGGTCAACTCGTGGAAAAGTTACTTAGCACTAGCTGATGCCAATGAAAAATTAGCGTCTGAAAATGTTGTTCTCCGACAACAGATACAGAACCTCATTCAGGCAGACACATCTGCAGATTCTGTACAAATAGTCGATTCCATTGAACAGGGAAGATACGCATTTATAGTAGCGAATGTAGCAAACAATAGTATCCACCAAAAGAGTAATTATTTAACTTTGGATAAAGGATCAGAATCAGGCGTCGAAAAAGGAATGGGCGTAATTACCTCGAACGGTGTTGTTGGTATTGTATTGCAAACCTCTCGTCATTTCAGTTCCGTACAATCCTTACTCCATCCCGACACCAAGATTTCCGTTACACTAGACAGCTCTGCTGTATTCGGCTCCTTAGTTTGGGGGAGCAGCATTGATCCAAGATTCGGGATGGTTCGCGACATCCCGAACCATGTCCAAGTGAAAAAAGGAGAGAAAGTATATACCTCGGGGTATTCGCTGTTTCCTGCTGGTATCCAAGTAGGCGAAATTGTGGAAACCGGCATTAAATCTGGAGAAAGCTTTTTGGACCTAAAAATAAAGTTGTCGACAAATTTTTCGAACCTCAATCATGTATATATCGTAAGGGATCTATTAGTTAAGGAGAAACAAACATTAGAAAAAACAAGTCAGGATAATAATGGGTAGGATTCTTGTTGTTAATATCATTCGTTTCATTGTATTAGTACTTTTACAGGTAGCCTTGTTCAAAAACATTGGTTATTATAATGTCGCAGCAGCATTCCCTTATATACTTATCGTTTTCCTATTACCCATCGGCATACCAAACTTATTTTTGTTTATTCTGGCATTTCTTACAGGTCTTACTATAGACGCGTTCTACGATTCGGTCGGTTTACATGCGGCGTCCTGTGTTGCATTGGTACTTTATCGCATCTTTTTTCACAAAGTCACCCTTGAGGTGGAAATGAAAGAGTCGTTTAATACACCCGCATTAGGAGCGATGGGTACTAAATGGTTCTTGTCTTATGTTTTTTTTGGAACATTAATTCATCACCTTACCCTGTTCCTATTAGAGACATTTTCGTTTAGTAATTTTTTTTATACGCTGGCAAGCATCATCTTAAGTAGTATCTTTACGGTATGCATTATACTCTTAATGAGTTTACTAGTGTATAAACGAAAATCACGCATTAGCAATATTTAAGTTAGGGCTTTACGTTCATGAATAGTTTTTTCGCACGTAAATTTGTAATTCAGGGGATATTTATAACCATCGCATTGGTTATTATCATCCGACTCTTCTATTTACAGATCATAGATGAGTCTTACTTACTTTCGGCCAATAATAATGTCCTCCGCAAGGTAGTGGTCTATCCCGCCCGCGGAGTTATTTTCGATCGAAATGGGCAGGTGCTTGTTCAGAACGAGCCGGTATATGACTTGCTAGTAACGCCGCGCGAGGCCAAGGATATTGATACCACATTGTTGTGTCAGCTCATTGATATTGATCTACCTGGATATAAAACGCGTATGGACAAAGCGCGAGCGCACTCTCCCTATCGAGCCTCTATTTTTGAAAAGCAGCTCTCATCAGCTACCTACGCCCAATTACAGGAACATCTCTATAAGTTTAGAGGATTTTATGTACAGAACCGAACAGTAAGAAGCTATCCGGACAGCATCGCACCGCAGTTACTCGGATATATTCAAGAGGTAAACGATCGTGACATCGAACGGTCGAACGGATTTTATCGCCCAGGCGATTATATTGGTGCTGCAGGGATAGAACGCTCTTACGAAGACTTATTGCGGGGACAACGTGGCGTTAAAAATCAAATGGTCGATGCTTTGAACCGGCCGAAAGGTGTATTCATGGAAGGTAAATATGACACACTTGCTGTGTCGGGGGAGGGCCTTATCTCGACAATCGACCGAGAACTGCAGGTATTGGCGGAGAAACTGATGAAAGGAAAGATGGGGTCGGTTGTGGCAATTGAACCATCAACCGGAGAAATCCTTACTTTTGTGAGTGCTCCATCGTACGATCCGAATATGATGGTAGGACGAGAACGGGGAAACAACTACATGAAGTTATTGAATGATGAAACACGTCCAATGTTTATTCGTCCGATACAAGCGTCCTACCCTCCGGGGTCGGTGTTTAAAGTGGTTGCAGCATTGACTGCTCAGCAAGATGGCTTGATTGATCAGCATACAGCCTTTTTTTGTCCTGGAGGCTACCGATATGGCGGTGGCCGGGCTATCATGCGTTGCACGCATGTACACGGATCGACCGATCTCATTCGATCGATCCAAGGATCGTGTAATACCTATTATGGATATACCTATGCACGAATGATTGATTCGCGCGGGATGTCTGGGCCACGAGCGTATGACCTATGGCGCGCGGGGTTACTTAAATTTGGGTTAGGAACCAAACTTGGCATCGACTTACCCGGTGAAAAACCAGGACTCGTTCCGACGTCAGATTTCTATACGAAACGTTATGGCAGCGATAAATGGCGTTCTGGATTTAATATTTCGCTTTCCATCGGCCAAGGCGAACTCGGTATTACCCCCCTTCAAATGGCGAACATTATGGCTATCGTGGCAAACCGCGGATTTTATTATCGTCCGCACTTAGTCAAAGGGATCGGCGAAAAGAAAATTATTAAGGAAGAGTTTATCGAAAAAATAAGCGCTGGTGTAGATGCTAAGTATTACGAACCTGTGATTGAAGGCATGAGCCGAGTCGTCAATATGCCAGGAGGAACAGCTTATAGCGTCCGAATTCCCGGTATTGAGATGTGTGGAAAAACTGGCACAGCGCAAAACCCGCACGGCGAAAATCATGCCGTGTTCTTCGCCTTCGCTCCGCGGGAAAATCCAAAAATAGCGATCGCGGTGTTTGTAGAAAATGCGGGATACGGCGGTACTTGGGCTGGCCCAATCGCTAACATGCTGGTCGAAAAATATATTAAGGACACGATCAGCTTGCCAAAATACATACAGGATCGTATTTACAATGCAAATTTTATTCCGAAACCAACAAAAAAAGAAACGATAACGAAGGACACAACAACGCAAAAAAAAGCCCCATCTAAGCGAGCCTTACAAACATCGCAAACGCTCCCCCCTCAAAAAAAAGAATATTATGTACATCATAGCCAGTTAACGAACAGACATGAATAAAATAGGGGAAAAGAGTTTTTTCGGTCGGATCGATTGGCTCACAATTTTGTTGTGGTTTGCGTTGTGTATTATTGGTTGGTTCAATATACATGCCGCGGTATTTGACTCCGAACAACCTGGACTTTTTAATTTAGCCACTAATTACGGAAAGCAGTCCATTTACATTTTCACAGCACTCATTATTGGTTTCAGTATTTTAATTATTGATGCCAAGTTCTTCATATCTACAGCACCGATCATTTACATATTGGTAACGTTGTTGCTCGTTGCAGTATTGGTGGTTGGAAGGAATGTCGGTGGGAATCAGGCTTGGATTCCCATCGGAAGTTTCCGTCTACAGCCTTCCGAGTTTGGAAAATTGGCAACATGCTTGCTTCTCGCATCTTACCTAAGCAGCCAAACGAACAAGCACCCGAATATGAAAACATTGTTTATCGGAGCTATCATCGTGTTGTTCCCCGTAGCTCTGGTCATGCTGCAACCGGATACCGGATCTGCGCTTGCCTTCTTTGCACTTATATTTGTGTTTTACCGCGAAGGTTATGTCGGCAATGAATTGCTTATCCTCGGAGGACTCGCCATACTGCTATTCGTTCTTGCACTTTTAGTCAACCAATGGATCATTATAGGTGGAATTTTACTCCTAGCCGGGCTGATTGCTTATGTATTACGAAAAAAAAGAAAATATCTCATCACTATTGGAGCTCTATTTTTGGGTTGTTCGATCTATGTCTTGTGCGTAGACTTCGCCTACGAGCATATCTTACAATCCCACCAACGCAATCGAATAGACATTATTCTTGGAAAAATGGATGATCCACGTGGACAAGGCTACAATCTCAATCAATCGAAAATAGCCATTGGATCTGGGCAGCTTTTTGGAAAAGGCTACTTGCAAGGGACGCAGACCAAATACAATTTCGTCCCGGAACAGAGTACCGATTTCATTTTTTGTACAATTGGCGAAGAATGGGGGTTCGTAGGTTGTGTCGTATTAATATCTATTTACCTCACATTGTTGATCCGCCTGGTTAATATCGCGGAACGGCAACGAATGGCTTTTGCCAGAATATATGCGTATGGTGTAGCCTCTATTTTATTTTTCCACTTCTTTATCAATATCGGCATGACAATAGGAATCGTGCCAGTTATTGGCATACCTCTTCCTTTTATTAGTTACGGAGGTTCATCACTATGGAGTTTTACGATATTATTGTTTATCCTTCTTCGCTTTGATTCGAGCAGAAAAGGACTAAATGGTTAAGCCGCCAATAGCGGTTTGAATTCGTTAAAGACGATCTAACACAAAGCGAATAGCTGAATCAATAAGTTCTTTAGGATTGTCAGCAAACGTATCATTTACACGGCTTGCTAATATAGCATTGATCGATAGCGCATGATGTCCAAACATGTTAGCCAATGCATAGATACCGGCCGTCTCCATTTCAAGATTAGTAATCGAACGACCTAACGATTGAAAACTAACGGCTCGTTGGATAAGGTCCGGGTAGACATTAATCGAACGTAACGACCGTCCTTGTGGCCCATAGAAGCCCGGAGCAGTCATTGTCACGCCGTGCGGAAGATCAAAGGCAATCTTTTGCATTAATTTTTCACTTGCGCGTCCGATATATGGTGCGAAAGTTAGCGTATCAAACGTTTTTTCCACAGCTTCCTGGAGTATACGTTCTTCATCCGAATATTCTTTCACATAAAATTGCATCAGTGCATCAAAACCGATCGCAAATTCACTCGCCAAAATAGTCCCCATCTTAATGTCCCCTTGAATAGATCCCGAAGTACCTATCCGAATAATATCTAAACTACGGAGCTCGTTGTTTAAGGTTCTAGTTTCGAAATCGATATTTACTAACGCGTCGATCTCATTAAATACAATATCTATATTGTCCGTACCGATTCCCGTAGATATCACGGAAATACGCTTGTTGCGGAGGATACCTGTATGTGTGATAAACTCTCGTTTACCTTTCTTTACGTCAATGCGGTCAAAGTATTTGGACACCTCTCCTACCCGATCTGGATCGCCTACAAAAATTACGGTTGAAGCAAGATCCTCAGGCAATAAGTTAAGATGATAGATACTGCCGTCATGATTAAGTATAAGCTCCGAATCTGGTATCATATGGTCGTTAAAAAAGAATAATGGACATCTCGTAATGTTTCGAGCTTTTGTACGACTTGATTCACTTGCGTTTTTCGGACCTCAATATCCAACAAGCAATTGTTGTCAAACTCTTGTCTCAAGATAATCAAGTTTTCGTCTTTAACCAAGCGCATGACATCATTCATCTGCAAATAATCAAAATGTAAACGGTATATATCATTTACGGTTTTCTCCACGATAACGGCTGTCTCCAATGCCTCTTGCGCGGCGGACTTATAAGCATGGATTAATCCTGGGACCCCAAGAAGGGTACCACCAAAATACCGCACCACAATCACGAGAACATTCGTTATATTTTTCGACAGCAGAACATTGAGAATCGGACGACCTGCAGTGCCGGAGGGCTCACCATCATCATTTACGCGATACAAAGACCGGTCGGGTGTAAGTCTGTATGCCCAGCAATAATGTCGAGCTTTGGGATGAAGCGCTTTTAAGCTGGCAACGATATCTTTCATATCAATCTCACTTTTAATCGGATGCGCGTAGGAGATAAACTTACTCCCTTTATCTCTAAATATTCCTTCGCTCGGATTTTCAATCGTTAAATAGGTGTCTTCAAATAAACTCACAAAAATGCAATAATTAAAACAGAAATGATCGCCAAAACTAAGCCTAACTTATTCCATGCCGTTAAGCGTTCTCCAAAAAAACGCGTGCCGACCAACGCCCCAAGCAGGATAACACCAATATTCATACCGGTGAATACCATGGAAGGGCTCTCGGATAACGCGCGATGCGCCTTCATATAGAATAAAATATTTCCAAAATTAAATATCCCCAACAAAATTCCCCAAAGAACTGCTCGTATTTCCAGTCGTTCGCCTTTTTGTACGATCCGATGTAACAAGAAAGCAAAGGCAACCACCATGGATAAAATAAAAACCATCAACATGGAAAATCCATATGGCACACCATCATAGACCGCCATTTTTTTAAACAGAATATCAATTATTCCCATTCCCAAAAATACAGCCAAAGCATATCTCCACGTCTCACCGGTTCCGCTTCTCCCCTTACGCCAACTAATCGACATCAGAATAGCTAGAACACCCATGGTAATCCCCAACAATTTTGCTGCGTGCATTTTCTCTTGAAAGATAAAATACGCGGCGAGCAACGGTACAAACAAAGATAGCCGCTGTGCTATTTCTGTCCGCACAATCCCACTATATTGAATGGCATATGCTATACATAAAAAGATCGTAGGAAGCAGAAAAGCAAGTCCAACATAAATCCACCAGGGAAGCTCAATAATGGGAACACTGGCCATCGGCGGCCTTAAAAAAAGTAAAGTGGCTAGCGTGGCGACCGGATAATTCCATACGACAAGATGAAGGTGTTGGACACCATCCTTGCGCGCTAAACGAAGAATCACCGAAACAGCGACACTACATACTACACTAATGATGACATACAACATACCTATTTCCTCCAAAGTCCACGTTTATTTTTTCTAGCTTGCCGTTCCAATTCTACGAAAAGTTTCGCATATTTTACGTTAGGTGGAACAGTAAGCGCACAAGCGTATCCCCTTTTGACCAAATCTGCATTGACAAAAAGACCATCCTTATAAACATACGCTAAAGTCCTTCCATAGCGATCTTTTTTTACTGTATCATACGTCAGTTCGACCGTGTGTCCATTAATAAGGTTAAATAAATATGCTTTGGCTTCTGCCCCGCAATAGCCAATCCGCCTACGTCCAGTAGCTCGGGTTTCAGGTGCGTCCACACCGATCAGTCTGATTTTCAATCCTTTTTTTGAACCGTTCTCTACAACAAATGTATCCCCATCCACTATTCTTTTCACATCAAATAATTGATTATTTTTTACCTGAGAAAACGACAAAAAAGTAAACAAAAAACAGCAAAAAAACAAACAAAAAATACGCATAAACATAATATAAAAAAATAATAAACACCTAATAATCAAACTAATAACAAAAAATTATGCATAAAAAAGAGTTATATTTAATCTTAAATAATGACACAAAAAAAAAGAAAAAAAAATATCAATAAAACGATAAAAAACACACATAAATTTTCAGAAAAAAAAACAAAAAAAATTTTGCATATTAAAAATTTAACTCTACATTTGAACTATAAAATTTGAGACATGCAAACAAACAAGACATACTTTTATTCTGGATATTTTTATTTTAAATGATAAAAGTCGGGATGTGTATGTTTGTGCGAAATAAGCAAAAAAGTCCCGGATTACATTCGGGACTTTTTTTTATCTGATTACAACGAATGAAAACAAGAATTGCAATTCAAGGCGTAAAAGCTTCTTTTCATGAAGAGGCTGCCTATAAATATTTTGGAGAAGACATCGAAACGATCGAATGTGAGTCATTTAAAAAAACCTGTGAAATGTTGAAACAGGGCAAAGCAGATCATGTCGTCATGGCTATTGAAAACTCAATTGCCGGAAGCATTCTTCCAAATTACAATTTGCTTCGTGATTACCGTTTCCACATTATCGGCGAAGTACATCTGAATATTCAGCAAAACCTGCTAGCGCTTCCCGGTGTCAAGATTTCGGACATTAAATTTGTGGAATCTCATCCGATTGCGATTCGTCAGTGTGACGAGTTTTTAAGTGACTACCCGGAATGGACGGTTAAAGAGGGTATGGATACGGCGGCTTGCGCGAAGGGCATTGCCGATAATAAACTGACTAATACTGCTGCAATCGCTAGCACTATGGCGGCAAAACTGTATAATTTGGAAATACTTGAAAAAAGAATCGAAACAAACAAGAAAAATGCCACACGTTTTCTGATCCTAGCCAATGAAGTAGTAGAACAGAAAAATGCAAACAAAGCTTCCTTATCCTTTCAAACGGGCAACGCAGTAGGTGCATTGGCCACCGTCTTACAGTGCTTTGCTGAACAAAATGTTAATTTAAGTAAAATCCAGTCTATGCCTGTGGTTGGCAAAAGAAATGAATACGACTTCTACGTGGATGTGGAGTGGAAGAAACAGAGCGACTATGACGCCGCAATAAGAAAGGTTCTGAAACATACAGTCAACTTCAATATTATGGGAGAGTATATAAAAAACGAGAAAGTTTAAGGACCGCATCACGCGTGCACATACAAAAGATTTAACGTATTACAAGAAAATATTTATTAAAAATGAAACATACATTAGACATCGTACCTTTAAAATCTTGGATAGATACAGGCGATAAACCATTGATCATTGCCGGCCCTTGTAGTGCCGAAACAGAAGAACAACTTGTCTCCACAGCGCACTTATTGGCAAATACGGGCAAAGTAAACGTGCTACGTGCTGGTATATGGAAACCTCGTACACGTCCAGGAGAATTCGAGGGCATCGGTAGTATTGGATTAGAATGGCTGAAACGCGCGAAAGAGGAGACTGGACTGTTAACTGCCACCGAAGTAGCGACGGCTAAGCATGTGGAAGAAGCGTTAGCGGCTGGTGTTGACGTATTATGGATTGGCGCACGTTCTACAGCAAATCCATTCACCGTACAGGAGATAGCGGATGCTTTAGTTGGCGTAGATGTTCCCGTCTTGATAAAAAACCCGGTTAATCCAGACTTGTCTCTTTGGATTGGAGCTCTAGAACGTGTTAATCGCGCTGGCGTAAAAAAACTAGCAGCGATCCATCGCGGATTCTCCTCTTTCGAAAAAACTGCTTTCCGAAATGAACCTATGTGGGATTTGGCCATTCAATTGAAGTCGGCATGTCCAGAACTCCCTATTATCAATGATCCAAGTCATATCTGCGGCAATAGAGAGTTGATTCCTTACATCGCTCAAAAAGCCATGGATATGGATTTGCAAGGTTTGATAATCGAGTCGCATATCGATCCTTCAGTCGCTTGGACCGACGCGAAACAACAAGTGACACCCGCTGCATTAGCGGATTTACTCGATCATTTGGCTGTGCGTCATCCGGAATCCAATAACCCTGCATTCGAAGACAAACTAGCGGAATTGCGTAAACAGATCGATAAATTAGACGATGCTATCCTTCAACAAATAGGTGAACGCATGAAAATAGCAGAAAAAATCGGCGAATACAAACGCGATAATAATGTTACCATTCTCCAGGTAAACCGTTGGGACGAGATCGTGCAAAAAAGACTTCAATTAGCGAAAGCGCTGTCTTTGAGTGAAGATTTTGCTGCGAAGTATCTCGAATTACTGCACAACGAATCTATCCGCAAGCAGAATGAGGTAATGAACACAAACCCTGTTGCGGAGGCATAATGAGTTTAGAAAAAATTAAACTCACCCATCCAACAAAAAAAATAAATGGCACGGTTCAACTCACTGGTTCCAAATCAGAGAGCAACCGTGCTCTTATTATACAAGCGCTAAGCAACGGTGTGGTGGAGGTGAAGAATCTATCTGAGGCGGCGGATACGGTAATTATGAGAGAAGCATTGCACTTAGCTGCACAGGCAACGCCGCAATCTCTAACAACTATAAACATCGGTCCTGCCGGAACCGCAATGCGCTTTCTAACGTCGTATCTCAATTTGGCGAAAGGCCACTTCAAGCTAACCGGTACGGAACGCATGCAACAACGACCAATTGGTATATTAGTAGAAGCCTTAAAATCCATTGGTGCAAATATTCAATATGAAAAGAAAGCAGGATATCCTCCTATCGAAATTAAAGGGGATATATTCCAAAGTAATGCCGAGGTCTCTATTCAGGGAGATGTCAGCAGTCAGTACATTTCTTCTCTATTGTTAATTGCTCCCTCTCTAAAAAGAGGCCTGCGTGTAAATATCACGGGAGAATTGACCTCTCGCCCATATGTAAGTATGACCTTGAACATGCTCCAAGAAGCAGGTATACAATACGAATGGGTAGACAACGCTAACGCCATATATATAGCACCGCAGTCCTTTCAACAAAGCACCATTTACGTAGAGCCCGATTGGAGTGCTTCCTCGTACTGGTATGCCATCGTTGCATTGTCAAACCAGGGTTCTGTCGTGCTCCCTGGATTGAAAGCGCATAGCCTTCAAGGCGATATCGCGATTGTGGATATCATGTCGCATTTCGGTGTAGCCAGTTCATTCGAAGAAGAAGGTCTTCGCATCACAAAAGTAAACGACGGGACATCGCAAACGCATTTTGATTTTAAAGAATGTCCTGATTTAGCACAAACAATAGTTGCGCTTGCTGCGGCCATAGGACGGGATATATCAATCACAGGAGTTGAAACGCTCAAAATTAAGGAAACGGATCGACTTGCGGCATTGAAAACGGAGATCGAAAAATTCGGTGCTACCATCGTGACAGACGGAAATACTTACCATGTTAAAACGGCTAATGTTGTGGTTCCAAAAAAGGTTACATTCGACACCTATGAAGATCACCGAATGGCAATGGCTTTTGCTCCCTTGGCAATGGTGTTTGATGAGGTACACATTAACGAACCGATGGTAGTCGAAAAATCATACCCAGCTTTTTGGGAACATCTGCAAAATCAGGGATTCCAAATCGCCAAATAATTTCACTAAATCAGCAATAATAGTTTCTTGTTATTGTTGATTTGGTATATTTACGGAATATTATAAAATTATGGCTGGAAATTCATTCGGCAACCTATTTAGGATCACCACATTTGGCGAATCACACGGAAAAGCCATTGGGGTGATAATCGACGGTTGTCCACCACATATCGCTATAGACGAAGAATTTATACAATCTGAATTGGACAAGCGCAAGCCTGGACAGTCTAAAATAACGACGCAGCGAAAAGAAAGTGACATTGCGCAGATATTGTCGGGGGTCTTCGAAGGAAAATCGACTGGTACGCCCATCGCGATACTTATCCCGAACGAAGATCAACGATCGAAAGATTATTCCCATATTTCTGACAAATATCGTCCGTCTCACGCTGACTACACCTATCAGCAAAAATATGGCATACGAGATTATCGTGGCGGAGGTCGCTCTTCTGCACGTGAGACAGCTGCTCGGGTAGCCGCTGGCGCTATAGCTAAGTTATTTCTAAAAACTAAAGGAATAGAAATATTTTCCCACGTTTCTGCAGTTGGTCATCTTGAGTCTCCTAATTTAGACGTCTCTGATCTCTCTCATTTGCTAGAGGTTAGAGAGAGCAATATTGTCCGATGTGCAGATCCCGCAACAGCTTCTGAGATGATTTCATTAATCGATCAAGTACGTAAAGCGGGAGATACGATCGGCGGAAAGATCTCGACCGTCGTACGAGGTTTACCTGTTGGCTTAGGTGAGCCTGTTTTCGACAAGCTGCATGCAGATCTAGGAAAAGCCATGCTCAGTATAAACGCCGTACATGGTTTCGAATACGGATCCGGATTCACAGGATCCGAAATGCGCGGCTCCGAGCACAATGATATTTTTGTTAAAGACAATGGGGAAGTCCGCACGAGAACCAATTTTTCTGGCGGCATACAGGGAGGTATTTCTAACGGAATGGACATTATTTTTCGTACAGCTTTCAAACCTGTAGCGACTATTATGCGCGATCAAGATACGCTTAATGAAGCCGGTGACCTCACTACTATTTCCGGCAAAGGTCGTCACGATCCCTGCGTGGTATCTCGAGCTGTAATTATTGTCGAAGCCATGACAGCTCTTGTACTGACTGATCATTACTTACGATTAAAAGCTTACGCAGATGAAAAATAATTTGGTCGTCGCTTCAGATATTGGAGGAACACATATTACGTCTGCAATAGTAGACATCTCAACGTGGCAAATTCTAGAGGATACTATCTCTAGAAGCCATGTTAATTCGAAGTCAGATGCTAAATCGATTTTCTTATCGTGGACTAGTTGTATAAAGCGAGCTATGGGCCGCTGCAAGACTGAGGTAACTCGTGTTGGGATCGCCATGCCAGGTCCGTTCGATTATGATAATGGTATATCGCTTATGAAAAATCAGGATAAATATGATGCCTTGTACCAAATGAATGTATCTGTTGGTCTTATAGACAGCCTCGAAAAGCAAAAAGATATCCGTTTTATTAACGACGCTGCCGCCTTTTTACAGGGAGAAATATTCGCGGGCGATTTGCATGACTATTCAAGCGTTCTCGGTGTTACACTCGGGACGGGACTAGGATCTGCAGTATGGCGCCATGGAGAAAGGGCTTTTGATGCAGACTTATGGAACACTCCCTATAAGGATGGTATTTTTGAAGAATTCCTAGTGACGCGTTGGTTAACGAAACGTTTCAAGGAGCTCTCGGGCATAGCAGAAAACGGATTCAAAGATATCTTACTTAAACATCAACACACCGATGCATTCGGACAACTCATGATCGAATATACGAAGTCTCTATACGATTTTTTTAAATACTTTGCCGAAAAGCACCAAGCAACGAGTTTTATCCTTGGAGGTAATATCACGAATGCATGGCCAATTGTCAAAGCATACAACGAAGAGCGTTTTTCAGAGTTTGAAATACACACTGGCCGCTATGCAGAACAAGCTGCAATCCTAGGTGCAGCATCTTTATTTAAAGACTAAGAGTAGAACACCATACCCTCGGTTTAAAATAATCGAGGGTATTCATTTCCATTATAATCACTCATCATTTCATAAGCCATTTCGATAACATCGTCAACAGAGGGTTTCGTAAAATAGTCTCCATCTGAGCCATACGGCGGACGATGTGGTTTAGCCGAAAGTGTACGCGGCTGTCCATCAAGCATAAAATATCCCTGTTGTTTTTCTATTATTTCCTGCAGGATAAAGGCACTTGCTCCGCCAGGCATGTCTTCGTCAACAACAAGTAACTTGTTTGTCTTCGCGAGAGAAGTACCAGATAAATGGTTTTGATCAAAGGGTTGTAAACATTGTGCATCAATAATTTCTAAAGAAATCCCTAATTTTTCCAGTTCAATAGCAGCTTCCTGCACAACCCGTAATGTTGCACCGTAAGAGACAACAGTAATATCCTTCCCTTCGCGGATCAGTTCGGCAACCCCAATAGGAACACCAAACTCACCGACATTAACTGGCATTTTTTCCTTCAGTCGATATCCGTTCAAACACTCTACGACCAAGGCAGGCTCGTCCGAACGTAGCAAGGTATTATACATCCCGGCCGCTTGGGTCATATTACGAGGTACACAGATGTGGATGCCACGGAGCCCTCCTAACAAGACTGACATAGGCGATCCCGAATGCCAAATACCTTCCAAACGATGCCCTCTCGTGCGAATAATTAGCGGAGATTTTTGGGTACCTTTCGTCCGATAGCTAAGACTGGCCAAATCATCGCTCAAAACCGGCATAGCATAAATAAGATAGTCTAAATATTGGATCTCGGCTATCGGTTTCAAACCTCGTAATGCCAAACCGATTCCTTTGCCAATTATGGCCGATTCCCGTATACCAGTATCAAAAATACGGAGTTCGCCAAATTTCTCCTGCAGCCCTGCAAACCCTTGATTGACGTCACCGATCTTGCCCACATCTTCGCCGAAAGCTACTACGCGGTCATCCCGATTAAAGTTCGCCTCAAAACAGGCATTGAGCACTTCCCGGCCATCTACCATCGCCGCCGCATCCTCATATTGTGCTTCTACGACGTCCTTGCATAAGGGAGATTCCGGACTTTCTGTAAAGAGCTTATCGTTGTATCGATGATAGTTCGTCTCTCGTTTGCTTTCATACCAAGCTAACAAAGCTTCCTTTTCTGGAGTATTTACGTGACGTAACTCGCGGATTGCTCTCCTAATATTGCTGTACACCTCTTTAAGCGACGGTTCGCCTAACGATTTCAATGTTTTGAGTGGTATTTCTATAGAGGAATCATTTATAGTCGACAATCGAGAGATTGCTTCATCCAAATCAATCTGAATTGTTTTGTGGTAGTCTGCCCACGCTCGGCGTTGTTCCTGACGCACAAACTCCTTCGCCTCTTTTTCCAGGGCTTGTAAGTCTTCCTCTTGAGCTATTCCCGATTGCAATAACCATTCCCGCATGCGCACATTACAATCAAATGTATTTTCCCACTCCAATCGTTCCAATGATTTATAACGCTCATGCGAACCAGACGTTGAATGTCCTTGCGGTTGTGTTATCTCTGTCACGTGGACGATACAGGGCACATGTTCCTCTCGCGCAAACTTAGCGGCTTGTTCATAAACCTCACACAATGCAGGATAGTCCCACCCTCGGACCTTGAAAATCTCTACACCATTACTTCCCCCCTCACGCTGGAATCCTCTCAAAGCCTCTGAGATATCAGCTTTCGCCGTTTGTACCTCGTTCGAGACCGAAATTCCGTAGCCGTCATCCCAAATAGAAATAACGACAGGGATCTGTTTAACCGCGATCGCATTGACAGTTTCCCAAAAAACACCTTCCGATGTCGAAGCATTCCCAATAGTACAGAACACCACTTCATTGCCCCGCTGCGAAAAGTAGGTCAGATAATCTAAGTTTCGGTTCTCCCGATATAATTTCGAGGCCAATCCGAGCCCCATGACCCTGGCCATTTGCCCTCCTGTCGTCGATATATCAGACGCGGAGTTTTTTTGGTCCAGTTGATTTAGCCAGTTACCGTCTTCATCAAGCAGTTGCGTCGAAAAATGACAATTCATTTGCCTTCCTCCTGAAGAAATATCAGCGGTTAGATCCGGGTTGGCATATAACTGTGAAAAAAAATGGTAAATATTGGATATTCCTGATGCGAAAGCAAGTGTTTGATCTCTATAGTAGCCGGATCTCCAATCCCCCGTTTTAAACACTTTGGCTAGGGCTATTTGTGCAATTTCCTTTCCATCTCCAAAGATTCCAAACTTTGCTTTTCCTGTGAGCACTTCCTTTCGACCAAGCAAGCTCACGATACGACTTTCTACCGCAAGTTTATAATCGCTCAAAATGATTTCACGAAAATCATCAAAACTGATTTTTGACGTTTCAAAATCACTGTCTACGTTCTTGGTGATATCTGACATAATTAACCGATGGTTTTAGCAAAAGTAGTAAAATATACCTTCTAATCCCAATTCTCATCCTGCGTTTAGACACGCATTAAATTGCAGTAGAAATTTTTGTTTACATCAATAATCGTTACTTTTAGACTCTTTTTAAGGTCGACGACGAGATGAGTATACGCGAAAATAATAACAGTGCAACAAACAGCCTATTGGGCGATCTAGAGAAAACTATCATTATCAATCAATTAATGATCACGCCTTTTCAGGAGCGGGATGAAACGTGGCGTGATCGGTTTCTAGAACATATTGGCGACGCCAATCTAAAGCTAGGCGATCCAGAAGTCGTTATGAGCGATGACGGTTTTCCATACATTCAACTTCAAACAATACAAACTGGCGAGAACTTTCAAGCATACGTCATCAAAAATCAGTTGGACGTGTTACTTGAGCAAGGATTCGGAATTGTTATCAATCCACAACATGAACAACTAGACTGGATATTTTCATATGGAGATTTGGTTAACCTTAGACAGTCCGGCACGTTTTACACGGACAAAAGCGTTTTTTCCAACCCGAAAGAGTATCAAAGTATAGGTCAAAATGAAGATATTTTAGTGGGACAACCTTCTGAGGAAATATTTCCCCCGTTTTTAAGAAGGCATATCCGGGAATTTTTACAGCACTCCGGCGTTAAAAACCCGAAAGTAATGCTTATTGCGCGTAATTACACGGACGAAAAGAATGCCTCTCAAGACCTCGTTTTCAATATTATGCCTGCGCAGTTTGCCACCGAAAAAGATTTTGAAGTCATTATGAGTACTCTTCAATGGTTTCTCCCGAAGCATTACTCTTTTTTCGGGGTAGATGAGATGGCTATAGAAAATGGTTTTCAACCTTTGTAATTCCAGCATGAAAAACCGACTTCTCCTATTCCTCTCAGTTTGTCACCTTTTCTATGGTTCTTGTTCCTCTATTCCGAAAGAGGGTACTAATCAGTGGAAGCCGCTGTTTAACGGAAAAAATCTAAACGGTTGGATGGTTAAAATTTACCCCTATAGCGTTGGCGACAATTTCGCAGAGACTTTTCGGGTACGGGATGGTGTCATACAAGTGAATTATGAGGGTTATGATGATTTTGGAGATCGCTTTGGCCATCTCTATTACAAAACACCTTATTCCTATTATCACCTCAAGTTGGAATATAGATTCGTCGGCGATCTACACCCTGGGGCACCTTCTTACACGCTGCGTAATAGTGGCGTGATGTTCCACTCGCAGGATCCAAGAAGTATGCGCAAAGACCAAGATTGGCCGATTTCCATCGAAATGCAATTTTTAGGTGGGCTTGGCGACGGAAACAAACGGACGACCGGTAACATGTGCTCGCCAGGCACACACATCGTTTATCAAGGAAAGCTTCTAGAAACACACTGTATTAATTCGTCCTCCAAAACTTATCATGGAGATCAATGGGTAAAAGCTGAACTCATCGTATTGGGAGACTCGCTCATTACCCATATCATTGAAGGAGATACGGTTTTGCAATACAGTAAGCCGCAAATCGGCGGTGAAGTGGTTCATAATCACTTTCCAAGCGAGAAAAAAGAAGGAAAAATTTTAAAAGAAGGTTTTATTGCGCTGCAAAGCGAAGGGCAACCCGTTGAATTCCGAAATATCTACTTGAAGGATCTGTCTACAGTTTACAAAGAAAATAAGTAATGTATTTATTTAATGTTCGCGTTTATGGTATATTATTAAACGACGATAATGAAGTATTGATTAGCGACGAAAAGACGTTGAACGTCTCATTTACCAAATTTCCGGGCGGCGGACTAGAATACGGCGAAGGACTCATTGACGCACTGAAACGTGAATTTATGGAAGAATGTCAGCTCAAAATAGAAGTCGTTCGTCATATTTACACAACAGATTTTTATGAAAAATCCAGTTTTAACGAAAGTCAAATTCTGTCTATTTATTATCAGGTTAGCGCAGTAAGCCCCATAACATTTGACATAAAAAGAAGTCCTTTCGATTTTTCTTCCGAGAAACAACAGGAAAAGATTGAAGTATTTAGATTCGTTCCGGTCGAGTTATTACAAGAGGCCGAACTTACCTTCAAAACGGATAAGGCAGCCTGGAGCACATTCCGATCGTTGTTAACAAACACGAAGGGATAACCATTCGTATTTGTTAACGACTCCGTTTCTTACAGATATTTTGTTAGGTAGTAAAGCGCTATAATAATCACGATGCAAGAAATGATCAAGATCTTATTTCTACGCCCATCCCTATAGGACTGCTCACTCTTAAAGCGATAATTTCTTTTAAACTTATTCATATCCATAACGACCTCCTTTTCTTGTATGATGTTACAAAGTGCCAATTTACATATTTTCTATTCATGATGATACGGCTCACCCCGTAAGATGGTAAATCCTCGATATACTTGTTCGACAAAAAACAATCGTATCATTTGATGTGAGAATGTCATTTTTGACAAGGACAATTGTTGATTAGCCCGCGCATATATATCAGAAGAAAAACCATACGGACCACCAATAATAAAAACTAAGCGCTGCACCGAACCGATCATTTTCTGTTCTAAGAACCTCGCAAAATCAACCGATCGAAAATCTTTCCCTCGCTCGTCCAATAGTACCACGACGTCACTATTATTCAAGTGCTTTAATAGCAGCTCTCCCTCCTTTGCTTTTTGTTGATCTTGGCTTAAATTCTTTGAATTCTTAATATCAGGAATTACAGTAATATCAAAGGAAGTGTAATGTTTCAGCCGTTTCAGGTAATTGTCAATGCCATCCCTCACAAAACTTTCGTCGGTTTTACCGATACACAACAAACTTATCTTCATCTATCAAACTTTATATGTGTTGTATACATGAAATATTTATGTAATTTTATTCTTACAAAACTTAAATATCGCGATGCAGGCTATAATGCCGTAATCAATATATTGCAACTACATCCTATATCAAAAGTACATTATTTAACAAAAATTCAAGAAAAATGAAGCTACTAAAATCACTTTTATGTGCGTCAATGGCATTTTTTAGCATCACAGGAAGTGCACAAGAAGACACGACCAAAACCTGGACGATCAAAGGAGAAAATACGTTCCTAATTAATCAAAGCTCATTCTCTAATTGGGCGGCTGGGGGTGTAAACTCATTTGCCGGAAATCTCATTTTCAACTACGATTTTAATTATAGGAAGGATAGATGGAGCTGGGATAATAAAGTACTGGCCGCATATGGCCAAACATTTCAAAAAGAGACCGATTGGCGAAAAAATGACGATCGTTTTGCGATCAATAGTTTACTAGGGTATCAAGCTAAAGAATATTGGTTATACACGTTCTTCATGAACTTTAATACACAATTTGCTAATGGATATAACTATACAGACAATTCCCGTACACAAATCTCTGGGGTCTTTGCACCGGCGTATCTGAGCTTTGGACCTGGTATTGCATTTAAAAAGTCAGATAATTTTAGAATTAACCTATCGCCAGCGGCGGCTAGATTTGTGTTCGTGACTATAGATTCCCTTCGAACAAGTTATGGACTTGACGCAGACAAGAATGTACGGTCGGAATTTGGAGCTTCGTTAGACGGATACTACAAAGTTGATTTAATGGAAAATATTTCGTTTGAGAATATGTTAAAGTTGTACTCGAATTACCTGCAGGATCCCAAAAATGTCGACGTAGATTATACGGCGAACCTGTTTATGAAAGTAAATCGCTTCATTACCGTTAATGCGGGCGTTCAACTCATTTATGACGATAACATCGATGTACCTAAAGTAAAAAACGGACAAGATGTCAAAGGTCCAGGACTTCAAGTACGGCAGATACTCGGCGCCGGAGTCACCTACAAGTTTTAATCAATTCCGTAGATTATTCTTTGACCCGAGGAGTTTTTTTATATAAAAAGCCTGGAGCGATCGGGCGATCTTCCAGGCTTTAAAATATAACCTCCTGCTGGAGGTAATCAACCTAAACCTACTACAAAGGTATAATATAATTTTTATAACTCACAAACATTTTTTATTTACATACTAATTTATTTTTTGATTTACAGCTTAAATATCTGATTATCAGGCATAAAAAAAAGGTTTTCAAACGGGGAGAATGAAAACCTTTACTAACCAATTATAAACCTAAATTATGATACAACAAAGATAGTGTATTTTTAACACTAAACAAATTTTTTATTTATTTTTTTGTTGGGTATACGTACCTTTGTATAAAAACAGCTATATGTTTACAGGTATTATCGAAACCGTGGGCCGGATTCATAAAATAGAATCAGAACAAGGGAATGTGCACTTTTATGTGGAATCTACTCTTTCCAATGAACTTAAAATAGATCAAAGCGTTTCCCATAACGGTGTATGCCTTACAGTAGTAGATACAATCGGTAATTTGCATAAAGTAACGGCTATACAAGAAACGTTGCTGAAATCAAATTTGGGAAGTTTACAGATCGGAGATTTAGTCAATTTAGAACGCTGCACCCAAGCAAATGGTCGGTTTGATGGACACATTGTACAAGGACACGTCGATTTAACGGCTCTATGTGTTTCAAAAGAAGATCAGGATGGCAGCTGGCTTTTTACGTTTTCCTATAACGCCCCAAAAGGAAGCGGACATTATATCACAGTTGAGAAAGGTTCGATCACAGTTAACGGCATCAGTCTGACAGTCGTCCATTCAAAAGAAAACAGTTTTTCCGTGGCCATCATCCCGTACACTATTGAACATACGAACTTGAGAAACGTGGCGGTTGGTGATACTGTAAATCTTGAGTTTGATATTATTGGTAAATATGTAGCAAAAATCATGGCCTTGCGTGGCTAGTATGGCCATAACTAAACCTATTCCAAATAATGTCCCTGACGTACTAGTAAAGCTCTGTATTTATTGAATACACTCGATTTCGAAACAAAGCCTAAATATTTATTGTCTCGATCAATCACTGGTAGGATCCAAACGTCATCCCGATTCATTTTGGACATCACAACTTCCATTTGTTCGTCCTCATGTATTATATCATTTGGCTTCTGCACAAGTTTGTCAAATGTTTTATCTGCCCCTTCCTCTTCGCCTAGCAATATGGAGAAAAGACGCTCGCTATAAATAATCCCCAATAAAACGCCTTTATCATCTACAATCGGAAATATGTTGCGCTTGGAATGAATAATATCAGATTTTCGTACATTGGGACTTTCCTGAGGCCGCAACACCACAAAGTTCGTTTCCAAAACGTACCTTAATTTCATCATACTTAAAACGGTTCGATCTTTATCCTCATAGGACAATAAATCGCCCGATTCTGCCAAAACCTTCGTATAAATAGAGTGTTTCAGGATAGACCTGTTGATAAGATACGAGATAGACGTAACCAGCATCAAAGGAACCATTAAGGTGTATCCACCAGTAATCTCTGCGATCAGAAACATACCCGTTAAAGGCGCATGCATTATTCCAGCGAGCGCACCTGCCATTCCTGCCATCACGAAATTGGGTACATTTAGCATGACGATTCCGGTTTGGTTCATGCCGTAAGCAAATGCAAAACCAATCAGCCCTCCCATCACCAAACTAGGCCCAAACACGCCTCCGTTCCCTCCACCATTTAAGGTAAATAGGGAAGCGAACGATTTGGCGAAAAGTGTTAGTACGGTATAACACACCACGACCCAAGCCAAATTTTTGTAATCGGCAAATAGACTATTTTTCACGATTGCATCAAACTGTCCATATAAAATTTGTTGAATAGTAAGATAGCCTTCCCCGTAAAGCGCGGGAAACACAAAAATCATAAGTCCTAGAGCTATACCACTGAACCACACTTTATTGTATGGATTTTTAATTTGGGCAAACCACCGTTTAACGACATTACTGATTTTAGCAAAATAAACCGTATAAAGCCCCACCACAACAGCCAAAAACAAATAAAAAAACAGGGCTTCCATTTCCCATTCTGTCGCCGCAGTGTGAAAAAGGGGCTCACTATAAAGCATCCGGGAGATAACCGAAGCTAGCGCCGCCGAGATTAATAAAGGAATAAACGCCGGAATAGAAAATTCCGGAAGTAAGATCTCAATCGCAAAAATCATCCCCGCAATCGGACTATTAAACGCTCCCGAAATACCTGCTGCTGCCCCGCACGCCAACAGCATCGTAATTTCTTTATATTGGAGTCCAAAAAAACGGCCAGTATTCGAACCGATGGCTGACCCGCTGTACGCAATGGGGGCTTCCAACCCACATGACCCCCCGAACCCTACGGTAATAGCACTGGTTATAATTTGAGAATACACATTATGAGGCTCAATCCGACTGGATTTACGAGAAATCGCGTAGATAATCGGTGTTATACCATGTTCAAATTTCTTTCCTTTTAAGAACTTTCGGACATATAACACACTCAATAAAATACCCAAAAGAGGTAAAACCAAATAAAACGAATATTTTACGTGCCAGTCTATGTCGTTTTGCAATGTAGATGCGATAAAATGAGTCAGTCCCTTTAATAATGCAGCAGCGAGCCCCCCAATAATACCGACCACAAATGCCAAAATAATTAGAAAGTTTCGGTTTGAAATTTTTTGCATACGCCATCGGTTCAACTGATCTAATCTCGTACGTATATTCATGTTCTTAGCAAATTATGATTAAAGTTCGAATCCCAATATTTCTTTTTTCTTCTTCGTCTTAAATCGTTCGGGCACGACGTCCATTATCTCATTTTTCAGTGCATTGACGGCTTGCTTTTTCACAAAATTTTGCGTGGTTACCAAACTTATCTCACGCACAGGTTCAGGGGTCTTAAAATAACGAACATGGGTTAACTGATCTTCATCATAGCTCAAAATACTCATTTCCGGTAGGATAGTTATGCCTGCGTTTATATCAACCATTCGCTTTAATGTCTCTACACTTCCAGTATTATATTCAAATGTACCCTGAGCTCCATGATTGTGTTTGTAATGACACAAGTTAAGCACCTGTCCTCGCATACAATGTCCTTCATTCAACAGCCAAAGCTTCTCGTCGGCAATTTCGTCTGTTGTAACCATTTTTTTTTGATATAGAGGACTCCTTTCGGATACATATGCTACAAATGTCTCATAATAAAGCGGCACTTCATCAATTGCAGACTCGTTCAACGGGGTTGACACGACACCGCAATCCAATTTGCCCGCCTTTAGCTCCTGCACGATTCGTTCGGTGGTATGCTCCCATATCTGCAATTGGAGCTTCGGATATTTTCGCAGAAATTGCGTCAAAACATCCGGAAGCAAATATGGAGCCACAGTAGGTATCACCCCTATTCTCAACTCGCCAGATATTTCTCCTTTTTCCTGCTGTAGTATCTCTTCGATCTTCTTGCTTTCATTCAAGATCACACGTGCCTGTTTAATAATTTTCTCGCCAACCTCTGTGGGCACGACGGGCTGCCGACTTCGATCAAAAATCTTTGCTCCTATGGATTCCTCCAGTTTTTGAATTTGCATACTTAATGTAGGCTGTGTGACAAAACAATGCTCCGCGGCAGCAACGAAACTCCTGTATGTGTCTACAGCTATAACGTATTCTAATTGAACAAGCGTCATGTTATAAATTTTAACTATGCAAAGGTAATGTTTTTAAGACAACTCCACGGTTGATAATTTCATTTCCTACCATCCGTATCTCCGATGAGATCATTTTGATTGGGGCTCTTGCATATAAACCTTACAAAACTAGTAGGGCTTCCGGTTTTTTTCCTTTCAAGAAAATGTATCTAATGAAATGTTTCTTAACTTTGGCCAACGCTAAAATGGAAGATTATGATAAAAGTTACGTTAAAAAGCGGTCTAATATGTGCGCTTTTGTTGGGCATCGGCGCTATCAATTTCTCGGCTTCAATTCCCGATGAGGGGATGTTTCCGCTCAGCGAGCTCAGCAGAGCCGGATTGAAAAAAGCCGGATTAAAAATATCGGAGAAAGATATTTACAATCCAGGACAAGTCGGATTAGTGGACGCCTTAGTACAAGTTAGTGGCTGCACTGGATCCTTTGTATCTCCTAATGGATTGATTATAACCAATCACCACTGTGCATTTAGCGCTGTCCAACTCGCAAGTAGTCCAGAATTCAATTACCTTAAAAACGGTTTTGTTGCTAACTCTACAACACAAGAAATTGAAGCAAAAGGATTAACCATCCGAATAACAGAGTCATATGAAGATGTTTCTTCAGCGATACTTGGTTCCGTGGCGACGGTGACAGATCCAATAGAGCGGATCAACTCTATCAATAAAAAGAGAGCAGAGATTGCCAGACAAGCGGAAGCGGTAGATCCGACGATCAAGGCCGAGGTCTCTGAAATGTTTATCGGAAAAAGCTATGTACTTTTTCGCTATAAAACCATTGAAGACGTACGTCTGGTTTATGTACCAAGGCAAGATATCGGCGAATTCGGCGGAGAAACGGACAACTGGGTATGGCCTCGACATACTGGCGATTTTTCTTTTTTACGGGCGTATGTTGCCCCCGATGGTTCCTCTGCAACTTACGCTAAAGAAAACATCCCCTACAAACCGAAGAAACATTTAAAAATCAACCCCTTAGGAATATCCGAGAACGATTTTGTATTCATTTTAGGGTATCCAGGTCGAACATTTAGGCACCGACCTGCTCAATATATGGAATATCAACAACGTTTTCTGCTGCCGTACACAGCAGACCTATACGACTTTCAAAACCAGCAGATGTCACGCGCCGGAAAAAACGATCTCACAACAGAATTAGCCCTTGCAACACGTATCAAGCGGAATGCGAATGTGCTGAAAAATTATCGCGGCAAATTAAAAGGATTGCACAACTTAGATCTTGTTGCTGAAAAGCGCAAGGAGGATGAAGCTCTGGCGAAGTTTATTGATAACAAAACGGAACTTAAATCACGATACGGTACCCTGATGAATGACATTGATGCTCATTACGCTACGGTCTTCGACGTTGCTCAAAAGGAGTTGTGGTTTAATAATATGTATAGCAGTACATCTCTCCTTAAAATAGCAAATGCAATCAACAGTTTCAAAAGCGCTATCCTAAAACAAAATGGTTTACGTGCGCAAGAAGAAGTTTTCGCATTGAATATCGAACAAGTTAAGAAACATCTGGATGCGATCTATGGCAGTTACAATCTTACGGTAGATAAACAAATAGGTCAACGTATGATCGAAGATGCATATCAGTTTAAAGGGAGTAACCGCATGCAATACTTTGAAAAAAAGAACTTTCCAACCAAGCAAGACGCTAGCGATTACTTTGTTACAGCGTTAGACAAATCCAAGCTCAATAATAAGGATTTACTTTATAGCACCGTGCTAAAAGATATCGCATCTTTAAAAAACTATAGTGACGAACTATTAACGATACAACAAGAACTTGATGCTGAACTAACCGCATTCAACGAAGAACAAAAAAGACGGGAAGGCGTCCTAAACCGTCTGATGGGAGACTATGTTGCCGTAAAGGAGCAATTCCAAGCAAAAAACTTTATTCCGGATGCCAATTCTACACTACGCCTAACCTTTGGAAAAATACAAGGGTACAGTCCCGTCGACGCTACCTATATGAAACCTTTTACTACGGTAAAAGGACTCATTGAAAAAGGGAACTCGGGTCTTCCAGACTTTGAATATCCCGAAAGCATAAAAAGTACCTGGTTGGCTAAAAACTTCGGAGCCTATGCAAAAAAAGATCTCCAAGACGTCCCTGTCAATATACTATATAATATGGATACAACAGGTGGTAACTCCGGTTCTCCAATTATGAATGCATATGGTGAGCTCATCGGTGTAAATTTCGACCGTTCTTACGACGCTACCATAAACGATTTTGCATGGAACGAGCACTATAGTCGTTCCATCGGCGTCGATATTCGTTACGTATTATGGATCGCAGACAAAATCGATAACGCACAGTTCATACTCAAAGAAATGGGCATATAATAGATCGATAAGAAAAAACGTGAGATTCATCACGTTTTTTCTTATCTAAGACCGCTTCTGTCTTTTAAAACGTCTGATCTTAACGGCGACCACCAAAGTAGCTACCGCAAAGCATATCGCCGCAACCAACGATAGTGCAAAGAGGGCTTTGTATGTATGTTGACGGTCAGCGTGTTGAATAAACAATAGACGGAATATACGCAAATAATGTGTTGACGGGATAGCATTGGCGATTCCTTGCACCCACGTCGGCATTAAGCTAGAAGGCCAAGTAAATCCACTGATAATAAACGCTGGTGTCGCAATAACCATTAACACTTCGGTAGATTTCAGTTGTGAAGGCAAAACCACACTGACTAAAATACCGATAAAACAAACCGCCAACAGGAAAACAAAGGTACATAGTGCAAACCATGGAAAATGGGTTTCCAGAGGCATCCTATAGTACAATCCAAAGCCCCAATACAACGCAATAATTCCTATAGACATCAGCAAGTAGGGAATAACTTTAACAAGAATCAAACCGACAGGATTTGACATCTTTTGGATAAGGTTTCCAAATGTACCTGTTTCGTATTCCGACGAAAATGATAATGCCAACCCCAACAGAAGCACTTGCTGCAACACGGTAATTAACACTCCTGGCAGCATAAAATACAAATAATTTCCGCTTCTAATATTTTGCTTAACGATCGTGGTCCTAAATGGCTCATACTGTTGAGCGGCAATCGTTGCCGGCACGCCTTTCTTCATTTGAGCTTGTATCTGTATGCCGGCTTTCATCGTCATAGCACATACGTTGACAGCCATCAACGCCGTATTTGAAGTCAGTGTATTCGCCCCATCCACAAAGAGAGTCACCTCTGGTAAACGACTTTGCTGTATGCCAGCCGTAAAACCTTTTGGAATATGGACGATGGTAGTCGCGTCATAATTGATCGCCGACTCTTTCGAATGAAACAACGAAGGAAGGATCTGTACCACTGTTATACTTTCGTTATCTTGGAGCATATTAATAAAAGTGCCGCTAAGCGGACCATTATCTTCGTCTACAACAATAATAGGCATTTTCGTTACCTTTCCCTGTTGGTAGACATGCCCTATTAAAATGCCGTACAAAAGCGGTGCCCCCAGAAACAATGCGAATAACACCTTGTTATTATAAAAGAGTTGAAACTCCCGACCTATCAATGTTAAAAAACGCTTCACTTAGCTCCTCCTTTTTATGGCACTTGAAGCACAACACGTGCTTTGGTTAACATTTCATTAGCTCCTATGCTATCTTGAGGCACCACCTTTATTTCGAAAAGAGCTTGCTGACTATCGTAGTCAGGATAAGCAGCCGCGATATTCGCATACGCATTAAGCGCCTTTATTGCGACAACCTTCCCTTTGATATCTTTGTGCTGGAGATAAGGCGCATACACAATCACTTCCTTTCCCTTACTCCAAGCACCAACTTTGTCTTCCGGCACCGTAAAACGGAAATACGTACTGTTATTTAAAAAACCATTCACAATGGGGTAGCCAGCCATAGCCAGTTCCCCAATTTTCAGGTTAACCGTCTCTACACTCATGTCCTGCGGAGCAATGACATACTTTTCTTTAGCAGCAACCGTCACTTCGGCCACGGCTCCTAACGCACGTTCCTTCTGACCCAAGGCCATAATCTGCTGTTCGTAACGAGCGCCTTTCTTCGCCTCACTCATTTCGGCCTGAGCGGCCAAATATTGATTTTTCGCACCTTGGAATTTGGCATAAGCTTCATCGTATTTCTGTGGAGAAACCAAACTATCTTGAAGTAAATTTTGCAACCTATTGATCGACTTTTGCGCAAACTCATACTGTTCTTTCAGTCCGTCGAGCTTTGCTTGCAATTGAACCAACTGCCCCGCAGTCGCTCCTTTTACCAGCATGCTATATTGTGCATCAGCAGACTGTAGCGCTCCTTTCGCTTGTTCTGCCTTGGCATCCACTTCTGGAATATCTAGTATCGCTAGCGTGTCCCCGGCATGGACTATATCGCCTTCCTGTACCAACAGCTTGGTAACCTTGCCAGGTACCTTCGTGACAACCGTGATCTGCTCCCGCTCTATTTTACCTTCAATAGGTTTTTCCGGGTCTACGTTCGTGCAAGAGAAAAAACATAACACGCAAATTATTAAATAGGACTGTTTCATTTTATTCACTTATAGTTTCTAATAACTTCCCCGATGTATGTAATAACTCCAGTGCTGCTGAGCGCTGCTGTAGCACGTTGCTGAAATAATTTAGACATACTTTGTACCACTCGTTCTCTGCAGCCAACAATTCCGTCACATCAATCAGCCCAGCCTCATATTGACGGGACGCCATTTGTAGATTGTTGGTCCCCACTTTTATTTGCTGCTCCCCTACCTGCAATTGATGATTGGCTGTTTGATAACTAAGTTTATTTTTATCAAGTAGTAAACTAAACTTCTCTTCCGCATCCATTCGTTTCGTCATATTAATTAGCTGATCTAGCTGCACTTGCCTCACCTTATTCTTGTGTTCTCCCCCGTTAAAAATATCCCATTTAATGCCTACTCCCAACACGAAGTTTGGGTTCCCTTTCAGGTGGTTACTTTTTAATTCGATGTCACCCACTAACGGTCTACCTTTGATCGTTAAATTCGAATGAAATACATTTAAGTAGTTTGCGGAGCCAAAGGCAAAGACGGTTGGCAATGCCGCGCCGCGTTCTTTTTTATACAAATATGCTTGCGCCCGTGACGAGGCTTCCAGTGCCTTCAATTCTGAACGTTCGTGTACGTCTGTAGGAAGGCTAGTTAAAACCACAGGTACCAATGTGTATTGGATATCTTTTACAACAGAGGTTGACAATGCTGTTTCTTGTTGAATTTTTTTTATTAACAAGTCTCGATTTCCTGAAAGTTCGATCTTTTTTTCTTCCAATTCTAATAAGGCGAGCTTTAACTTATCTCGCTCATAAGGAATAGCTAGGCCGTTTGTAATGGCCTTGTTGATTTTTTCCTGTTCTTTTTTCAATCGCTTTTCCGAATCAACAATTAGTCTATCCACCTCATCCAATAGCATCAATTGATCGAATGTGATGGCAATATTTTTTGCGATATCTTCCCTGCCGGCATCTACCAAATAAGTCTGAGCGTTCACTTTTTCACGTAACGCTTTTTCGCCATTTGGAATTTGAAGTCCGGTAAAAATGACTTGCTTAACGGATATACCGGCATAGGCCGCCTGCGTATTCAACTGGAAATCCGTCGCTCCTTCAAACAGGCCCAGATTTAATATCGGTAAATTCACTGTAGGCAAATCCAGACTTCCGGTGGTATGAATGTAACCATACAGTCCGGTGGCCGACACGTGAGGAAGCTTATTTGCTCTCACCCCCTCCACTTCCAGATTCGCTTTATCCACGTCGAACGATTTAAGCTTAACATCTTTATTTGTCAAAAAAGCCTGTTGAATGACCGTCTTAACTTTTGGATCTATTATAGACTGCGCATTGCTGTAGTCGTGGCAAACCATCAAACTGAATACCAATAAGTTCCAGCATAATTTCTTCCTCATAATGCCCGTTTTATTTATTGTGCAACAAATATCTTGTATATAAGGTTTGCTTTTTTTCAGATATCTTAAAAAAACATCTTTTCAACAAAAAAAGAGATAAACCATCAAGACATTCATGTCTTTGGCAGGATAATACTATATTTCGGAAAATAAGAACAATAAAGCCGAACGGCGTCGCATGGGGTAACCCGATTTTTAGTTTAAACGCACATTAACGGTGACCACGAATGACACTCAAGGTTTGTGGAGAAATGCCCAAATATGAAGCGATATCGCCCAACGGAGCCCGCAGTAAAATATCAGGATGTTGCTCCATCAGTTTTTGATACCTTTCTTGTGCTGTCTCAAACTGTATGCTCTGCAACCGAGAAGAAAATCCGACGAGCGATTGTAAAAGTATAGTTTGTATCAATTGATTGACGGGGATCGAGTAAGTCGCGAGCTTTTCGATTATTGGAAAAGGCACAATAACAACCTTCGTTTGTTCTACAGCCTCAATACCATATCGTGATTTCTTATGGTAAAATGTACTTTCTGATCCGGCGGCAAATGTTCCTTCCTGAAAAAAATAATGTGTAATATTTTTCCCAGATTTATAATAAAACATCCGTACAAGTCCCTGTTCAACAAAATAAACGTTGCGAGAGTAATTTTCGGGAGGAAGAATAAGTTGTTTTTTAGAATAAACTTTTTTGGTGCTTGCTTCATCAATATGCTGTAACAAGTCGTCAGACCAGCCAAATACCTGCTGTAAATAAAGGATCAGTTGCATCCTCTAAATTACTATATTTAATGACAAAATTGAATTGCGCGTATATACTGTTGATCCCAACCCTGCTAAAGTTGCGCAAATTTCAAATATCCAATATGAAATTCGTCATTCGGATCAACAAGCGCTGTCTCAGGCTCTATAAGTAGTTGATACTTCTTCCGTATATAGTGAGGAAGAGCATCTTCAACAACACAAATATCGTCAACGTCTAGTCCATATCGATCGTCGATATGCGGTGAGATAAAATTCTTAAAAAAAGAGGTAGATTTAGCATTACTGGCCGCTTCTTCCGGGGATCGCGCAACAATAAGCTGCTTATAATGGTGTTCTTCAAATTCACCCTCCCGATATCCGCCCAAATTAACGAAAAACAGCTTCGGCGACTGAGGACTGACGATACTTTCCATGCGCTCAACAACATGCACCCGATAATGCTCCACTATTGAAACCAGCCTCCACGCATCAACATGAAGCTTACCATTTGCTTCAGGCCAAAATATTTCCATATCTTTTTTTAGCGCTGTTAACGACTCACCAATACCAAAAAAGACATCATGTTGTTCGGTAAACCTTCCATTCGGTTTACATCCCAACAATACCATATATAAATTTTTAGACATGCTTATTCCTATACTTCAGCTCCAAGTTAAGAATAATATCACGTTTTTTTCCTTCGATAAGGGATAAATTCCCGGCAACAAATACACCTTTTTTCCCGGTGCGTTCATTTGAAATTCCATAGACCGTCGATTCGTCGTCAGGGTTTGAGGGACCTTCATATCTATACAAATGATCTATCTGATAATCTTCGGCTTCTCCAAGGATTTCTTCAAATTCAATATTAAAGTCCACAGTATATCCCATTTCCTGCAATTTAGCTAATGCTACGTCTGCAGTCTCATAATTATGTTTTGTTTCCATAATAAGTTACATCTATTTATGGTTAAACAATCTATTTAGAGATTCTGTTTTCATTATTTTGTTATATATAGTAGTTTATACGCTGATAAATAGTAAGGAATTTTACCAACGTGACAAAAGTCAACTCTTTCCGAAGATTGTACATACACACAATTTTCATTAATTTTGATTAGAATTTTTATAAGATCGATAGCAATCGTCATGGGATATAACGCACCAGCTCCACAGCAAACTCCAGGACAAGCATTTGAACGCCTTGTCGGTATTTTAAATACATTACGTATTGCCTGTCCTTGGGACAAAAAACAAACCATGGAATCGTTGCGTCATTTGACTATTGAGGAAATGTATGAATTAACAGATGCCATTCTAGAGAACGATATCCAGGAAATAAAAAAAGAACTTGGAGACGTGATGATGCACCTCGTCTTTTATGCTAAAATAGCTGATGAACAACAGCATTTTGATGTGACGGATACATTAAATGCCGTTTGTGACAAATTAATCCTAAGACACCCACATATCTACGGCGATACCGTCGTTGAAGATGAAGATGATGTAAAGAGTAATTGGGAAACAATTAAATTAAAAGAAGGTAATAAATCAGTCTTATCTGGGGTTCCTAAAGGTCTGCCCGCATTAGTCAAAGCTTACCGTATCCAAGATAAGGTACGGGGCGTTGGATTCGACTGGACGGATAAGCGTGAAGTCTGGAAAAAGGTTGAGGAAGAATTATATGAATTTAAGCAAGAGGTTAATCTTGAAGAAGCTACAGCCATTAAACACGAAAAGGCTGAGGCAGAATTTGGAGACCTGCTTTTCGCTTTGATCAATTATGCCCGTCATTTGGGTATCAATCCGGAAAATGCCCTGGAACGCACCAATAAGAAATTTATAACACGTTTTAGCTATATCGAAAAAAGAGCTACCGAGAATAGTCAGCAATTAAAAGAAATGACTCTAGAAGAAATGGATCGCTATTGGAATGAAGCAAAAAGTCTCTAAAATAGATGTACAACTTTTAATAAGGAAAAGCCTCAATCAACATATTAATCTTTCTGAACATACCAGAACTTGACCTACTTCATGAAATTTAGATCCGGTTTACCAAATCGAGAATCATCTAGCAAGTTGATGTTATTATTCGCACAACTGTTTTCAATTTTTGCAGCGTTGTCACCCGTTGTAGTCCTGCACAAAGTTTGAAAACAACAATTGTACGCTACATATCCATACGCCATTACTACAATGTAAGGTAGCATTGCTACAACAACAGTAAGCCTTTTATACATTTGGAAGCACACATCAAGGTTCATCACAGTCTAAGGTTTCCACGCGCACAAATAGTTTCTTAAATTGCTCAAATTGACTCCCATCGTAATTGATGTGATGAACGGCATGGTTGACGTTATTCCACCAACCATATACCAATACATAGTCGAAGGCAAGCTCATGTTTGTTCGGACTTCCGAGGTTTTCAAGGTAGGCTTCCCACAAGTACTCCGGATAACCGTTCGTTTTCATTTGGTCTTTAACGAGTACTTCATACGCCCGAAGCAGACTATTACCATTTTGCACCAATGCTTGCGCATAGTATCGGCCATTTTTATTCGTTGGAACGGCCGATAATAACGCGCAAGGATCCTCCTTTGCACGTTTTTGTATTTTTTTTAACGCATATATCTCCCGTATATAACGTAAAACGTCTCTTCGCAGTTGCTGAAAATAGGTATGGGGAACAACGTCTAGTCCATTCACAGAACGTATTACTGAATCAAATCGATTCGAGACTTCGTCGAGGTCACCGTCGTCGTTAACATAAAAATTGCCTCGCACAAGACGATACGTGTCCAACAATTGTTTTTCCGCATACTTTTTATCGTTATAAATACCCCTATAGGTACACAATTCGTCTGCAAACTCAAGTCTCTTGGTCTGTGCATTGGCATTTGTCCCGAACAAGGAAAACACATAGATGATAATCAAAAACGGTTTTGCAAACATGACTGTAAATAAAAACTAATATAGTTAGCCTGCCTTTAATTACCAATTAATACGTAAATTCGCGACATGAAGGAAACTGTTGTCAGCGGTATTCGAAGTACCGGAAAATTACATTTAGGCAATTATTATGGCGCATTGAGCAACTTCGTCAAAATGCAAGACGAGTTCAATTGTTTCTTTTTTATTGCCGATTTACATTCGCTAACGACACATCCCACGCCGGGCGATTTAAGTAGGACCGTTAGGGAGGTTGTCGTTGAATATTTGGCTGCCGGCATTGATCCAGAAAAATCAACTATTTACGTCCAGTCAGACGTACCCGAAGTGGCGGAACTCTATTTATACATGAATATGAATGCTTATCTCGGCGAATTGGAACGTGCTACAGCATTCAAAGATAAGGTCCGGGCCAATCCGGACAATGTAAATGCTGGACTATTAACATATCCAGTACTCATGGCCTGTGATATCCTTCTTCATCATGGCACTAAAGTTCCTGTAGGAAAAGATCAAGAACAGCACCTAGAAATGACACGTACATTCGGAAATCGGTTCAACCGACTGTACAACGTAGATTATTTTAAAGAAGCCTTTGCTTTTTCTTATAGTGATAAACTGGTAAAAATACCCGGGCTCGATGGCAATGGAAAAATGGGAAAATCTAACGGCGATGCCAGTTGTGTGTATTTGAGTGACTCGCCCGACGCTATTCGCAAAAAGGTAATGCGCGCAGTCTCCGATTCCGGTCCTACTGAGATGAATCAAGCTAAACCTGAAGCTGTTCAAAACTTGTTCGACTTAATGAAAGTTGTTTCCTCGCCGGACACGTTAGCTCATTTTGATGACCTCTACAACAATTGTACTATTCGATATGGAGATTTGAAAAAACAGCTTGCTGAAGACATGATTAGAGCTACCGAGCCTGTACGATCACGAATAAACGAAATTGCCGATGATGACGAATATGTAAAGAAAGTTATTCAGTTGGGAGCTGAAAAAGCTGGTGAAAGCGCTCGAAAAACTATCCGTGAAGTTCGCAATATCATCGGTATTCGAAAACTGTTTTAAAAGCATATAGGTTAAACTTTTCACTTTTTAATTAGTTAGTATGCATTTAGCTATTGTTGGCAATATAGGAGCGGGAAAAACGACGCTAACTGAAATGTTAGCACGTCACTTAAAATTCGAGCCCCAATTTGAAGCAGTAGAAAATAATCCCTACTTGGAAGATTTCTACAGCGATATGAAGCGATGGGCTTTCAATTTACAAATCTTCTTTTTGAACAGTCGATTTCGTCATATTGTCGACTTACAAAGTCGGGGGATTAATATGATCCAAGACCGCACGATCTACGAAGATGCCTATATTTTTGCAGAAAATTTATATGATATGGGTTTGATGAGTGCTCGCGATTTCGAAAATTACAGCAATATTTTCCAAAGCATCGTCCATTATATTAAACCTCCGGATTTACTTATTTATTTACGGGCATCTGTACCCACGTTGGTCAATAATATACAACGGAGAGGTCGCGATTATGAATCGGCCATCCGACTTGATTACCTCTCCAAACTCAACGAGAAATACGAAAAATGGATTGGCAATTATACGGAAGGAAAGCTACTGATTCTCGACAAGGATAATTTAGATTTCGCTAGCAAACCAGAAGATCTAGGAAAAATTATCGAGAAAATCGAAGCAGAAATGTTCGGTCTATTTTAACGCGGCTCAAAAAAAGAACTTCAACGGTACTGTTCCTATGACCAGTACCGTTGATTCTCTATACAGATATCATAACAAACCTTCGTCCCGAAAACTGTAGTAGGATTTATCCGTAAAGATAAGGTGATCGTTCACAGCAATTTCCATCAGGCTAGCAGCAGAAACAATCCTTTTTGTTAAGAGTGTATCCGCTTTGCTGGGCTTCAATGTACCAGAAGGATGATTATGTACCAGGATAAGAGAGTTTGCCCTGAATTGCAAAGCATATCGCAGAATGGTGCGGATATCGACTGGTGTAAAATCGTTTCCTCCACGGCCAATGATCTGCTTTCCAATTAGCTTACAGCCCGTGTTTAGGTAAAGTACCCAAAACTCTTCATGTCCCAGATCCTGCATATACGCTTTAAAATAGTCGTAAGCCCGACGGCTACTGTTTAATATTAGTTGTTCCTCGAGTTCTGAGTCACTCCTCCGACGTCCCAGTTCCATCGCAGCGATAATGCTAATGGCTTTCGCCTCGCCGATCCCCTTGTAGGCACACAACTCCCTAGCCTCTAATTTGGATAGATTATTTAGATTGTTTCGCACACCCGCTAATATGCGTCGACACAATGCAACAGCACTTTCCTCACGTGATCCCGAACCGATAAGGATGGCGAGCAGTTCAGCATCAGATAAGGCTCTTCGACCTTTCTCCATTAATTTTTCGCGCGGCCGATCGGCTTCCGACCAATCACGGATGACAAGTTTATTCATTGGTTTTTACGTTATAAATGGGACAGCAATATACAAAAAGTCCATGAATTTCGAAAACGAACCGGCTGCTATCGAAAGCGTTAACAAATCTTAACCAATTGGGATCGAGCTTTTCAGAGATAAACTTTATCTTTGCATTTCCATAAGTAAATTAGAAGAACTATGAGTAAAGCAATTATTAAGACAGAAAAAGGCGACATGACTGTGCAATTTTACACAGAAGACGCTCCTAATACCGTGGCAAATTTTATAAAGCTGGCTAAATCTGGTTACTATGATGGCTTGACGTTTCACCGTGTTATTCCTGACTTCGTGATCCAAGGAGGTTGTCCAAACACACGTGAGGGTGCAACAGGTATGCCCGGTACAGGCGGCCCCGGCTATAAAATCGACTGCGAATTAACCGGAGAAAATCAATACCACGATCGTGGTGTGTTATCGATGGCGCACGCCGGCCGTAATACAGGCGGCTCACAATTTTTTATCTGCCACAGCCGTAACAATACAGCACACTTAGATAGAAATCATACTTGTTTTGGTAAAGTTGTTGAGAATGTGGATATCGTAGACGCAATCCGTCAAGGCGATCGTATTTTAGGAATTGAAGTTATAGAGGATTAATCTGGAATCATGAATTTAAGAGCTTTAGTATCTGTCACGGGTAAACCCGGACTTTTTAAACTAATAGGCCAGAACAAGAGTGGATTTATTTTGGAGTCGTTGGATGCAAAAAAAATAAAATCTACAGTAAATCTGTCCACTACCAAAATGGCGACACTGGAAGATATCACCATTTATGGCGAAGAGGATGAAATTCGCTTAATCGATGTATTCGAGACGATAAAAGAAAAAGGCAGTGAATTACCGGACGCTAAGGCCGACGGGAATACACTACGAGATTTCTTTCGCAATGTAGCACCAGGTCATGATGAATCACGTGTGTACTCTTCTGATATCAAGAAAATTATATCTTGGTACGCGATCATTAAGGATCTCCCCTTATTTGAAGAAGAAACTCCAGCACCAATTCAATAAGTTTCCGAATTAACTGAGAGACAGAAGGTAGGCTATGTATACCTACCTTCTGTTTTAGTTACGTACAACACCGTTCAAAATAAGGAGAGTTGCGTATCGCGATTCGGACGTTCGAAAAGGTCAGTACGCAAAATCGGATACGGTTCCTTTCCCATATATTTATTAACCGCCATCTTGAAAAGTTGTCGAATACCTTCTGCAACTTGTCCCTCTCCTCGAATTCTCCTTCCCCATTCACTATCGTTAAGTTTTCCATCGTGGCAGGCTTCAATGCCGTGAATAATCTTATCGGCCCGATCTGGATAATTTTTATAGACCCAGTCTTTGAAAATATTGGCGATAACACCATTCAGTCGTACAATAGTATAACTTGCCCATTTCGCCCCAGCGCTTGAAGCTTGCTGTATTAACGCAGGCATTTCATCACTGTTGATACCGGGTACAATCGGAGCCACCATTAACGATACTGGTATCCCACGCTCTGCCAACATTTCAATCAATTTCATTCGCGCAGACGATGTCGCGGTACGCGGTTCCATTTTTCGCCGGACCTCTTCGCGCAAGCTATTGATGGTGATCGCTACGGATACCAACCTCATTGATGCAAGTTCTGCAAGCAAATCCAAGTCACGCAACATCAGTACGTTTTTACTAATGAGCGATACCGGATGTTTATAAATAAGCATGGTTTCCAAGAGCTTGCGGGTAAGCTGCAGCTTGCGTTCGATCGGCTGGTAACAATCGGTATTTCCTGACATAAATATCATTTCAGGCAGATAAGTTTTGCGCTCAAATTCTTTTTCCAGTAATTCCACAGCATTATATTTAACCAAAATCCTCCGTTCAAAGTCCAAGCCAGCGCTATATCCCCAATATTCGTGGGAGTTTCGGGCGTAACAATAAATACAACCATGTTCGCAACCTTGATATGGATTCAACGAACGAGCAAAGCCAATATCTGGGCTCTCTACTTTCGATAATATTGATTTGGGATAAGTCGCAATAATCTGCGTGGAAGCAGCTTCTAAAAAGGGTTCGTCTAGCCCTTCAACATGTTCCTGTACATAACTTTTCGAAAAAAAATTATTATTTGGATTGACTTGTGCCCCTCTTCCTTTGAAATATCCGTCGTACGATTTTTCTGAATCCATACCCAAAAATACTAAAAAAATTAGTTTTTTTTAGGTTCAGATTTAATTTCTTTTACTGTGCTTAAACATCCATTCATAGATGTCTTCTTTATGGAATAGACGTTCCACGCTGCCGTGTGTCCCGCCTGGAATGATAGTCAAAGTGACTTCTGCTTCGGGGTTTACTTTCTTAATGGCTCGAAATATTTTTTTTGATTCAGATGATGGCACAGCACGATCCGCACTACCATGTTGAATCCACAAAGGAACAGTGGCTAGGCTTTCAGCATAACGCATCGTTCCTCCACCACAAATGGCCACAGCAGCGGCGACCGACCTAGGATATTTACCGACAAAATCCATCGTTCCGTAACCACCCATGCTCATGCCACAAACGTAGACCCTTGACTCATCAACATTATAATTAGATAACACATAATCCAACACCTCTTTTATTTTGTCCGGGTCCCATCCCCCGTTTGTCTGCGGCGCAACGATTAGCGAAGAAGGAAGCTCCAAACCTCTGTTCTTTGCATAGAGTACACCGTACCGCTTCACGCGGTTCAAATCACTCCCCGACAGACTCCTCCCGTGCAAAAAAATAAGCAGCGGGCTTTTTTCAGTCTCCGTATAGTATTCAGTGTCTATCAAAAAATCGTAAGCAGCCTTGCCGCGGACAGCCTCCTGCTGACCGAAAAGAAGAATGTTCACACACAAAAACAACAGAAAAAATAGATATCTTAGCATAACAGTTTGGATACAAAAGACGCTGTGGCACTATCCTCGACCCACCCCAATTCTTTGCAAAGCGAAAATACAAAATTCCAACTACTTTCCATATTGTCAACCATAGATTGGTTTGCCAAACCGTTGAAGAAGCGCACAGTAAGCAAAACATCTCATCTCAAATTTTCAAATGCAAATCACCATTTCACGCTAGTGACGATTTTCTTTACTTTTGAAAAAAAATTGACGATGAAACCAACTATCACAATTTGTTATTGCCCGAAATGTGGGTGGTTGCTACGTGCCGCATATTTTGCACAAGAACTATTAACAACCTTTGTAGACGACCTGTACGGTGTTACGTTAGCACCGAGCGAAATCAGTGGAAGATTTGAAGTATATATTGACGATACCATTATTTTTGACCGAAAATTGGAGCGCCGTTTTCCTGAAACAAAGGAATTAAAACAAAAGGTTCGCGATATGGTCAACCCAGAAAAAGAACTGGGACACTCCGACAATAAATAATAAAACTGCTCACATGGGATCTGATGGAAAAAGGTAAAATCATGTTAGGCAATAAGCGCCTGCCGTTTAGCTGTTTGTGCACATATTAACGCTTCATTCGTCCATGTACATCGGTTGGCAATCATACACTTTCACATTTATTAACAATTTTACATTTAGTTTTCGTTAATTTTAATCTTCAATAATAGATTAGCATGAAGATATTGCATACTGGTGACTGGCATCTAGGAAAGCGATTAGATTATTTTCCACGTTTAGAAGAACAACGCGCAGTATTAAACGAAATTTGTGAAATAGCAGATGCTGAACAGGTCGACGTCGTATTGATCGCAGGCGATTTGTACGACACATTTAACCCTCCCGTAGACGCTGTTGACTTGCTTTACAAAACACTACGACGGTTGAGCAGCGGTGGAAAACGATTGGTGGTCGCTATAGCTGGCAATCATGACAGTGCCGATCGTATTGACGCGCCAGACACACTCGCTAGAGAATGCGGTATCCTATTTATCGGATATCCCAAAGCGAAGATTCAGTCCTTTGAGTTGTCCCAATGTTTCTCTATCGCGAAATCGGATGAAGGATTCCTAGAGGTTCGCCTACCCTCCTACGACTATCCACTGCGGCTCATTCATACGCCATTTGCGAACGAATTACGACTAAAACAATTCTTAGGCCTAGCCAATAAAGAACAGCAGTTAGACGGACTTTTAAAAGCGCATTGGGCAGATTTGGCCGATAAATATTGTGATGCACAAGGTTTAAACTTGTTGATTGCCCATCTGTATATGCTGAAACGAGGAGGAGAAATATTAGAAGAGCCAGACGGTGAAAAACCAATCAAAGTCGGATACGCCGATTTGATTTATTCCGACGGTATTCCACCACAGATTCAATATACAGCACTAGGCCATTTGCATCGCTTTCAGCAGATCGGCGGTCATCCAGCTCCCGTCGTTTATCCCAGCAGCCCGCTAGCTTACTCGTTTTCGGAAGCAGGACAACAGAAAGGTGTGGTTATTATAGAAGGTGTACCTGCCGAACCCGTGCAATACAGGTTTGTACCTCTAACAGCTGGACGCAAACTATATCGGAAGAAATTTGATGATATCGACACGGCGGTCCATTGGTTACGCGAAAATTCTAATGCTTTGGTTGAGCTGACACTTGTTAGCAATGAATTTTTGAGTTCTGCAGATTTAAAACGGATCCATGAAGCGCACGATGGCATAATTCATATCATTCCTGTCATACGAAAAGAAGAGGCGGCCATTGAGAAAGCACGAACGATCAATTTGGAACAAGATCTGGATAATCTTTTCAAGGACTACTTCCATTATCGCCTTGGACAGCCCCCCAATGAAGAAATTATGAGTTTACTGAATGAAGTAATGAACAGTGAAACGGAAACGGAGGACTAAGTGTTACCTATATATCTAAGCATAGAAGGATTATATTCCTACCAAAAGAAACAGGAAATAGATTTCACGGATCTTACGGAAGCAGGATTGTTTGGAATTTTCGGCAAAGTTGGTTCTGGAAAATCAACCATCATTGAAGCAATAAGTTTCGCGCTGTACGGCGACACCGAACGTCTCAATAAACAGGAGAAACGCACCTATAATATGCTCAACTTGAAATCGGACGCTGCGACTATCGTCTTCGAGTTTTTGAATTTTGAGGGAAGAAAATTTAGATGTATAGCTCAGTGGAGACGCCGCAAAAAATTTGAAGAAACAACTTCATTAGAACGGTACGCATACGAATGGAAAGAGGGCGACTGGCACCCTTTGGAATCCAGCGACGGGAGCGAAATGACACACCTGACTTATCCTAACTTCAGGCGAACGATCATTATTCCGCAAGGTCAGTTTAAGGAATTTTTGGAGTTGCGGGGAAAAGATAGATCGGATATGATGAAAGACATATTCCATCTTAATCGATTTGACCTGGGGCCAAAAGTTTCTGTGCTACAACGCAAGAATAATAACGAATTAGAACAGCTCAAAGGTGCACTTTCTGGCTATGAATCCGTGAGCACAGATATATTGGAGAGTAAGCAAACCGAGCTGCAATCTGCACAAAAAGCACTGGAACTTGTCAAACGGGAAAATGAAAGCCTGGAAAACGAAGTAAAAAAGCTAACCGAAAGTAAACGCATACACGGTGAGCTCCAATCGAAAAAGGCAGAGGTACAAACTCTATTAGCAGATCAGCCGAGGATGCTGCAGCTTGAGCAAGAACTCCATACTTATGAGCAGACAAATCTGGCTTTTCGCGATATTCTTAACAACACACATCTACTAAACAAAGAAAAGGAAAAACTTACATTTAAAATTGAACAGCTGAGTGCAAAGAAGCAGGATACGTTGGGTCGCTTAGAAGAACAAGAGCGGGAATGGGAGCTTATAGCTGTGGACTATCGGCAGCTGGAGGTTTTTAAAGCACAGCTGGAAGATTACAAGCAGTTGCTCATCATAGCGCAAAACAAAGAACATCAAGCGCTTTTGAAAAAGCGCATAGCCGATGGAAAACCGCACTTGGCCGCTGTTCAGAAAGAGGAAAAAGCTTTGCAAGCAAAGCTACAGTCAGAAGAATCACGCCTGGAAACACTGAAAAATGAAAAGATTGACACCAATATTCTACTCGCGATGGAAGCTTGGTATCAAAACGATGACCATATTGCTGAAAGCATTGCCGAACTCGATAAACAACTAGCACAATGGCGCGTTGAACGACAGGAAATCGCGTCAGAATTTGAAAAAGATGGAGTCACTTTAGAAACATGGGAATCAACTATCCACGAAACAGAGCAACGGTGGCAAGACGAATTAACGACCTTGCAACAACAAGAAACCCAATGGAACGTTCAAGCAAAACTAGCTGAATTTGCCGACAATTTGGAAAATGGACAACCATGCCCGCTTTGCGGTGCATTGGAGCACCCTTTTCCTATGACAGCACATGGCGCCCAGACGAAAACGCAAGACTTTTCCAACAAGCAGCAAGAGATCAGCCGTCAATTACGCACGTTACGCGAACGCTATCAACGCTTTACCCACCTGAGTTTACGATGGAAAGATAAAACGGCCCAACTAGAGCAACAAGAAATCAACTTGCAGCAATGGCATAACCGTCGCGACACGCACAGAGCACAATTCTGTTGGCCTTCCTTCTCCGCTACGGATAAAACAGCATTCTTGACATATAAGGACGAAAACCGAGTCGCGGAAGGACAAATTAAAGTCGTTGAATCAACAATTAAAGAAGTGCGGACACAAATAAGTTTGGCTCAAAACAAAATCGATAAATATAAAAATTCATTATCCGAATTCGAGCAAAATTTAGCTGTCGCGGAGGGTGTCATTCGGCAGAGCGAAGCGCAGCTCCGTGTTTTGCAACGGCGAGATTTCGAGAAGCATACGGAAACGACACTTTCAACCAAGAAACAAACTATCGAGCAGAAGATAAAGCACCTGGAAGACAGCTTTACACGGCTTTCAGAATCCATTCAGTTGTTAAAAACTGCGTTTGCTTCAGTAAACGCGGAGCGCGTCGCAGCCAAAGAGCAGTTCCAGCAGCTTTATCAACAGCTAAGCGTGAAGCAAGCCGAGATATCCGCCCTATTAAAAGAGTTTGGCTATAGTGACATTATCCAAGTTCAACAGATTTTACAAAAAAATATGGATATAGAGCGCAGCAGGAAAACATTACACGACTTTCATCTAGCTCTTCAGATAGAACTTGCTCAGATTGCAGACCTCGAACAGCGTGTCGCTAACGACCCTTATGATGAAGAAAGCTACCAGGAAAAACGGAGACTGTTTAGTTTAAAGAGAGAGGAGTTGGAGTTGCAAATGCGTTTGACAGGCGCTCTTGAAAAAGAGTGTATGCGTTTACAGGTCGAATTTGCAAAAAAAGAAAAATTATTAGACTTGTATGAAAAACTTAATTTACGAAAAAGCAACTTGACAACCCTGGAAAACCTCTTCCGAGGATCTGGTTTCGTCAATTACATTTCAAGTATACACCTACAACGCCTATGTGAAATTGCTAATGTACGTTTTCACCGACTAACAAAAAATAGCTTAAGTTTAGCCATCAACGAGAACAACGAATTCGAGGTGGTTGACTTTCTTCATAATGGGTTTAGGCGATCCGTGAAAACACTATCTGGGGGACAAAGCTTTCAAGCCTCTCTATGCTTAGCACTCGCTTTAGCTGAAAACATACAATCATTAAACAAAGCCGACAAAAACTTCTTTTTCATCGATGAAGGTTTTGGCACACAGGATCCTGAGAGCATGAATATTGTATTTGAGACACTACAATACCTTCATCGGGAAAACCGAATTGTGGGTGTTATTTCGCACGTTGAGGAGCTGAAAGAACGGATACCTCGGTCAATTACGGTAATAAACCATTTAGAGTACGGCAGTCAGATCCAAAGCAACTTTTAGCTACTACTTATGTCAAAAAACTATGTTATTATCGTTGCGGGAGGTACAGGGAGCCGTATGAATAGCCAGCTTCCCAAGCAATATCTCTTATTGGGCGAACGTCCCGTGTTGATGCACACCATAGAACAATTTTCGATTGCTGGCAGTGCGCCAGAGATTATCGTGGTTATCCATCCGACTATGCACGACACGTGGAATGTCCTGTGTGCAGAGCACGGCTTTAAAGTTCCTCACACCGTGATATATGGCGGCCAAACGAGATTTCAAAGTGTAAAACGAGGTCTCGAAAAAATTGTAGAGTTCGAAAAAGAACATCTGGAAAAAATCGTCATCGCGGTGCACGACGCGGCACGTCCCGTAATTGACGTTCGGCTTATTGATGAAAGTTTTGAACAGACTCGTCGTTTGGGAGCTACTGTACTTGCTGTTAACAGTACTAATTCAGTCCGCTTTGGTACGATTGATAGAAATGAAGCCGTGAACCGAGACGATGTTTGGATTGTCCAAACGCCTCAAACTTTTCGTGGGGATATCCTGCATAAAGCATTTAAACAGAATGAGCATCCTTCGTTTACAGATGATGCTTCCGTCGTTGAAAAGTTGGGCTACACGATCAACCTGATCCCAGGCGATTATCGAAATATCAAAATCACCTATCCTGAGGATATCCGTGTAGCCCAATACTACATCGAGTCGCTAGCACTAGGAAGCTCCACGAATGATTCTGAGTAAAATGGCAATAATAGCGATTACTAATAAAATGTGGATAATACCACCTGTTGCATATCCGCCGAAGAAACTAACAGCCCAAATAATGACTAGTACTACGGCTACCAAATAAAGAATGTTTCCCATAACTTCTACAATTGATTTAAAAAATTAATTTCCTGTTTTTTTTAAGAGAACACGCTTTCAAAGAGAAAAGTTTTTGATATTTCAGAAAATAATAGGTGAAACTAGCGCAACCATCTGTCAAGAAATATACGACAACGTCGTTATCCCACGTATTTCACACCTTTTTGTAAGGACGCATGTGGTTATAAATTGATGTCGATCGTCAGACGATCATACGCGACGAACATCCCATTTGGCAAACCAGCCTGAATATCGACATGTTTCCCAAAGCGATGACTGATGTGCGTCAGATAGGTGGTATGAGGCCGGATTTCCTCAGCAAAAGCGATCGCTTCTTCTTTCGTGAAGTGCGATATATGCGGCTCTTCCTGAAGCGCATTTATCACTAATGTTGTGACACCTTTCAACAAAGACTTCGAGATCGCAGGCACCGTTTTAGCGTCGGTAATATAAGCAAAATCACCCAACCGGAATCCGAGTACAGGCATCTTGTAGTGCATAACCTCGATCGGCATTACCGTATGCATCCCGATTGCGAAGGGTTCGCCGGAAACGATGGGTTCTAATTCCAAGCGAGGAACACCAGGATATTTTATTTCCCCGAATGCATAATAGAATTCTCTTTTTAAGGCCTGATGCGTCAAGTCCGTCGCATAAATCGGGATGGATGTCTGTTGTTGATAATTAAATGCACGAACGTCATCCATTCCTGCAATATGGTCCTTATGCGCATGCGTTATAAGGATAGCATCTAGATGCCGTACATCTTCGCGAAGCATCTGATAACGAAAATCCGGCCCGGTGTCAACCACAAACGTCCCTCCCTCCGATTCAACTAAGATGGAGCTACGGAGCCGTTTATCACGTTTATCAGTCGATCGGCATACCGCACACTGACATGCAATCACGGGCACCCCCTGTGAAGTTCCTGTCCCTAAAAACGTTACTTTCACAGTGCTGCCTCTTCTTTCTTAAGGAACTTGTAAAACTCCCTTTTCTTGTCATCAAGGAGATTAATATCCACATCCATGTCGCGGAGAAGTTGAATCAACGATTGTATGCGTACCTCCAAATTGGAAAATTTATTAACAACGATAACCTTTTTGTTTTGTAATACACAAGCACCCGTTCGAAAAGAACCTTTTTCGTACCGTATTCTATATCCTAAAACATCAAAAAGATCCTCTAGCTTTCCTAAATTATGTTGTGTAAATGCGATCACGATCTAAAATTTTAAACAAAATAAAAAACTTTATTCTTTTTTACAGCGTCCAACGCACCTATTTTTCAACAACACGGCAGATACATATTGGCGAATAAAACCTGTACCATAAGCAAACAACTGTACATACGCGGCTAATACACCCAAGAGCGCTACTTTAAGATCTCGAGTCTTTATCAGCGCATGCAAAAACAACAATACCGTGTACAGACCCAAAAAACCATTTCCGATCCATATCAGCGCAATCCATATTTGTGGTCGTCCAGCGTGTAGAAATACAAAGAGATTCAAAGCGAATAAAGCTATCACGCCAACTACAAAAACAGCGGGCAAGGCATGGACGGTTTTCAGCTCGCCCGGAAAAAGCATAAAAATATCAATTCGCCCTTTGCCAAATGCATGTGTTTGTTTGAAAAACTGAGCAAATGTAGCACGGCGCTTATGGTAAACGAATGCTTCTGGTATAAGCCCGACACGAAATCCAGCTCCAATCATGCGAATGCTAAATTCAATATCTTCTGATCGTCTCGAGAGACGAAAACCGTTCGTTTTTTCGTACACCTGTCTCGATATGCCCATATTGAAGCTTCTCGGATGGAATTGTCCGACATGCTTTTTATTGCCACGAATCCCACCGGTCGTAAACGGACTTGTCATCGAGTACGAAATCGCTTTCTGTACATCCGTGAACGAAGCGTGTGCCGCATCCGGACCTCCAAAAGCATCCCATTGTTTTTTTTCAAGCGCATCCAATACATGATTTAAATAGGTGTCGGGGACCAAAATATCCGAATCAAAAACAATAAAGAAATCGCCTTTCGCTTTTGAAAATCCGTAGTTGCGGGCAAAACCTTGTCCTTCATTGCGCTTCTCGAAATAGCGTATAGCCAATCGGTCCTTATAACGGTTTACAATATCTTTCGATGAAATCGATGAACCATCCTCCACAACAATGACCTCGAAAGATCGGTATTGGAGCCGGGTTAAAGAATCCAACAATTCATCAATTTCCTGAGGGCGATTGTACAGGGGTATAATAATGGAAAAGAACATCTAAATTACCTTTTCAATATGGTATTTATTGCGTTCACTCGCATTCCTGGATACCAACTCCGCTATAAATCCTGTCAGGAACAATTGGGTACCAATAAGAATCGCCACGAGTGATAAGTAAAACAAGGGTTGATCGGTTACATTTCGATAGGGACTTCCATGAGCGATACTCATCAATTTATCAAAAATCAAATAACAAGTAATAACAAATCCCACAAGGAAGCTTAACACCCCAATTGCTCCAAAAAAGTGCATAGGGCGTTTCCCAAATTTACCAACGAAAAAGATAGATAAGAGATCAAGAAATCCCTTCACAAATCTTCCAGGTCCAAACTTGGTCGTTCCATATTTTCGGGGATAATGTTGTACAATTTGTTCTTGTATTTTTTTGAATCCCGCCCATTTTGCCAATACGGGGATATAGCGATGCATCTCGCCATACACCTCCACGCTTTTCACAACATCTTTGCGATAGGCCTTTAGTCCACAGTTAAAATCGTGCAGGTTATGAATTCCCGACATACTACGGGTTACCGCATTGAACAACTTCGTCGGGATAGTCTTAGTTAACGGATCATAACGTTTCTGCTTCCAGCCGGAAACCAAGTCAGCCCCTTGGTTTTTTATACGATCATACAATTCAGGGATCTCGTCTGGACTATCCTGTAAATCGGCATCCATGGTAATTACAACGTCCCCTTCAGCGGCGTTGAACCCAACATTTAAGGCTGCCGATTTGCCATAGTTTCTACGAAATTTGATGCCTATAATTTCTTCATGCTGTAATCGAAGTGCTTCGATAACTTTCCACGAAGCATCATTGCTTCCGTCATCCACTAAAATAATCTCGTAGGAAAACTGATGTTGCAACATGACTCGGCGGATCCAATCCGTGAGTTCAGGTAAGGATTCCTCCTCATTATATAGGGGGATTACAACTGAAATGTCCATATAAAATTTACCTTCATCTCCTTTTAAAAATCGGCAAGATACCGAGCGGCCATCTTTGCCTTTGAAAAAAACAGGCAGGACTCTAGTTAAAACATAAAAAGCCCTGCTTGCTCAAATGTGTGAAAAATATATCAGTGGCGAGGCACATACATTCTAGAACGTATTTTCCATCATCCACTAAGGAAAATTACGGTTTGTCCTGCCAAGGATGCGCCGAATCACCGGGGTTAGATTGCAAAAATGCAGGACGCTCCCGCTTCAAAATAGCCGCTAAAATCAAAGCAAAAACGAAATACATGATCAAACTCACCCCCAGTCCTTTTAAAGTCTGTCCGATCGAAAATTCGCGAAGTTCGTCTCTGGTTTTTTCTAAATCGGCAACTTGCTTGTCAATCAAATCGTCATCGGCACCGATGCTTTCCATGGTCTCAATTGTCATATTGATTGTCTTATCAAAGATAATCTGTTGAGGTTCTGGATTAACTAGATTAAAAACGGCACCTCCTATACTAGAGATAATCACAGCGATCGCCAACATGGTGAAGATGCTTTTTAGCGCCTGGCTGAAATTCCAGAATCCACCGGCAGCCTTGCGAAGTCCTACGGCAAAATAAGCAGAAAGTGCAATCATAACAACCAGGGTCAATCCGCCGGTAATCATTGAACTCATCTTAAAGTTGCCGCTGTTCATCAGGACATACATTGATACGATACTGACAACCAGTGCGATGATTCCAAGATATATTCCAAATTTTATGCCCTCCTTTTTGACCTCGTCGGCCGGGAACGCTCCGTGCATGTCTTGATTCATAAATTATTTGTTAAAGTTTATAATAATTTGGTAGATAGCGGTGTCCAATGATTTATTCGCTGCGTGCTGCTTAAAGTCGTTCAATTGTTCAGGCGTTGGATACGGCTCCGCAAAGAAACTCATCATACTATAAAAAAGTTCTTTTAAATCATCTTGATAAGACAAAGAGGAAGCAACTTTGGCGATCTCTGCATAATTGCTATCAACCAAAATTTGGTTTGCGATCACTTTCTCATAGATAGCATACTCATCCTGAAATTCATCTTCCTCTACTAACAAAAATTCTTTTAAGTAATCGTCCAAAGATGGTTCAATCTCGTCGTCAGCACATTCCCGAAGGTATAAAAATATATTCAATAATTCGGTACCTCGATCGATGGTGTCTTCTTCGATAGCTTCCCATTCAGGAGAATCCAAATAGTCTGCCTCTAACTTTTGCACATCTTCAGCAAAAAAGTTCACCATAAGTAAGTCAAAATAAACCTCTCGCACCTCTTCGAAGTGCTGATGATCATCAAACGCCTCGTCCAGCGCTTGAACTTTGTCCATAAAAGGAGCATCTTTGTCAAATGCATCTCGAAGAGCCTGAACCAACGCTTCCGCTTCCACATTTTCAGCAGCGGCATATGCTTGGATACCTGCCTCAAAAGCTTTTTTTACCTTTGCATCCATAATTTAATAGTTTTCGACCAATTGGCCATGATTTATTACTGCTTTAACTTTACCAATCAACTCTTCCCCAAAAACAGGGCTATTTGCCGATTTTGATTTATTCGTTTGCACACTATAAACCCATTTCTCGTCTAAGCTAAAAATAACAAGATTCGCCAAACTTCCTTCCAGAAGGGTAGGTACCTTTTTTCCGACAATTTGTCTAGGACGAATCGCCAGCTTATAGACAATTTCCTCAGCCTGAAGGCCTGCTTTCACCAAAAATGGCAATACAGTCTGTAATCCCAAAATCCCCTCTTTCGCAATATGAAATTCCACATTTTTATACTCAATTTCATGTGGCGTATGTTGCGAAACAATGGCATCAATTGTACCGTCCTTTAGACCCTTTATAAGCGCCTTTACGTCCTTTTTTGTTCGCAATGGTGGATTCACTTTAAAATTACTATCAAAGCCAACCACATCAGCGTCCGTAAATACCAGATTGTGTGCTGCTACATCACATGTCACGCGAATGCCTTTTGATTTGGCTCTTCTGATCAACTCAACAGACTCGGCGGTAGAAATGCAAGTGAAGTGAATGGGAGCTTCATTGTATTCGGCTAGAAACAGATCACGCGATACCATTAATGATTCCGCCAGATTCGGCTTTCCTTTCATCCCAAGATACGTGCTCACCTCTCCCTCATTCATCTGATTCCCACCAGCGATCGATTCATCTTCCGGAAACGAAATGATTAATGCGCCAAAGCCCTTTGCGTATAATAATGCTCGTCCCATCAGACCGCCTTGTTGCACGCTATGGTTGCCGTCACTAAAAGCAAGTGCTCCGGCAGATTGCATGTCATACAACTCCGCCAGTTCTTTACCTTCCCGTTTTTTACTAATAGCGCCGATCGGATGTACGTCCACGATATTTCCTTTAGCTGTATTCACAATTAACGAGACTTCCGACCGACTATGGATAGGTGGATTGGTATTTGGATAGGCCACGATCGCGGTATAACCACCTGCAGCCGCGCCGGCTGTTCCCGTTTTAATATCCTCTTTTGTTTCCAGCCCAGGTTCTCCGAGATTAGTGTGCAAATCGAAAAAACCTGCGGATACCACACATCCTTTTCCGTCGATTATGTGTTGTTTCTTGTCTTTCGATACAATCTTTTTTGCTATTCGAGTAATATTTCCGTTTTCAATATGTATATCGACAATCTCTCCGTTATGCGGATGACCAGGTAATACCAGCTTGGCAGCAGAAATTAAAATATTATTCATGGATGTTATGTAAACAATTTAGAGTGAAAAAGAGTTGATCAACAGTATAATGAATTAAAATTGAAACAGCGCCAAAACGACATGCTGCTTTTGCTGAGGGAGGACCAATGAAATATGGAATAACAGTATCCAATTTTTTGCGTTGTTTCATTGAAAAACAAATGTACAAAATATATCGGAACCCTATTTGAAAAACGGTGTATTTTATACATCTTCGCCCCACGAATAACTTTCGATTTGAAAATCACACAGCGAAAGCACACGATCAATAACGGTCGCCGCTAATGCCTCAAAGGTTTTCGGCAAACTATAAAAAGAAGGGCTCGCTGGGCAAATAATCCCCCCAGTCTGGGTTACAATACTCATATTCTGCAAATGTATCGCATTCAGTGGGGTCTCCCGCGTAAGCAAGATCAATTTTCGGCGTTCCTTGAGAATGACATCCGCAGCCCTAGTGGTCAAATCAGATGATACACCGTGTGCTATCCGTGCGAGCGTGCCCATTGAACACGGACAGATGATCATCGCTCCATAATGGGCTGATCCAGAAGCAAATGGCGCCATAAAATCATTCTTGTTATAAAACTTAAATGGATACTGGTTATAATCGTCCGTGCCCAGCTCAAATTTCCATACATCCTTTGCATTATCGGACATCACAACGCCTACGTCCGCAATTTGGTCGTGCAAGGAAGTCAATTTATCCAGTAGAACTTTGGCATAAATAGCTCCACTAGCTCCTGTAATAGCGACAATAACTTTCTTCTTTTGCTCCATACTTTCCGTACAAAACTACAAAAAAAGGGTCGAATATAACTATTCGACCCTACATCTACCTATGAAAAACATGCCCTTGGGGAGGGCATTACAAAAGTACTTCATAGTATATGATTCACAAACCTTTGGCGATTGTTTTTTAATGCTTGTAGAGCATCTGCTACAACGTATAGCAAAATTCTCAAAAACAGAAGTATAATTTACAAATCCATCGATAATCACCTCGTTTGGATACACATTTCGCAACAACTGAATCCCAAAATATATCCGTGATCGTAACAAAGCATGTGCTGGGATTGGCTGCCGTTCATGAACAGATTGTTATACACAGTTTAAATATTATTCACATTTCGGGATATTTTGGTATTTTTTTATTTAATTCGTAAGCGTCAACACATCATATACATGAGCTTACATACGTTAGAAGAATATATAGAGACTGGAAACCACCACGACTTGGAAGTCCTGCTTCGCACGCAGCCTGAGTTACTTCGAGAAAAAACCAGCCATGACATTTCGCCGTTGTTATTGGCCTGTTATTATCACAAAGATCAAGTAGTAAAAACCATTCTAAACCATCTGACGACGATAACCATACATGAGGCATGTGCTATCGGACTCGACCCCCAAGTCGAGATGATGGTAAAACAGAAGCCCGATGTAATCGACGAACTATCGACGCATGGTTTCACACCGTTGGGAATAGCTACCCATTTCGGGCAAGAATCCGTTGTCCGGACTTTGCTCGCCAAAAGGGCTGATCCCAACGTATGTTCACAAAATGGATACCATGTTTACCCCCTGCATACTGCTGTTACTGGTAGATACGATCAAATCAGTAAAATGCTCGTGGAAGCTGGAGCGGAAGTAAATGTTGTTCAAAACGCACAGATCACCCCATTGCATATCGCTGCCCAACAAGGTAACATAGACATGATCATTTTATTATTGGAAAATGGAGCCAATATCGCTTTGAAAACAGACCAAGGTCTGACCGCCTCCGACCTAGCGCTGGAAAAAGGCTTTCGCGAAATTGCCGAAATTTTACGCACTAGTTAACCCCGAAGTAAGAATGCTCCTCCAAGGGCACATTGCAAACATTTTTTTGCATCACAATAATTTTCTTTCAATTCGAGTAATCCCTGCGAATCGAGCGCGTGGACAGGCACCACGTTTAGTCTCCTAAACTGCCTGACGACTGAATTTTCTTCCGGTTGCAAACACTCAAGCCAATCGAGTGCTCGTTGTTTAAACCGCTCTAGACCCGTTATTTTGCCATATGCAAAAAGAACAGGAATGAAGCTGTTCAATACGAGACGTTCCATAAAACGGCTCGAAAGCTTCGTTCGATGCCGTGTCGTTTTTTTGTGGAAGGTAAAGTGCGTCTCCCAAAACGCACTAGTTCGTATAGTTGCCAAGGAAGACATAAATGCGAATACATCCGAAGCCGCCAATAGCCTTTCAAACAACTGATCTTGTTGCACGAGCATCGCTAATTGTGCCAAACGAAATGTCGGAAAATTAAACGGCCGCATACGCAGAAATTTCCAGGAAAGAACCGAAATTTCTGAAAGTTGATGGATTTTCCGCAAGTAACTATACGCTGTGAAAAGCATTTTCATATGACCCTCAGGAGCAGAACAGGATAAAAAACCAGCTTGACCGAATACGATAGCTTCTAGTTTTATCGGATCATGACGATACTTATATAACAAGGAAAAATCCAAGACCTTCCCTAATTCTTCAAATGCGTCGGCATTAACTTTCATCCCAAAGCTCCGGATCAAACGCAAAAATAAAATTCGCTCCCAATTTCCATGTTCAACAACATACATACGCTGCAGCTGTCGATATCTATTTTCCAGTCTTGTAACCCCCATACGTTGCAAAACTCCTGCTTTCAGTACCTCCGATAAGCTAGACAGCTGCTTCTCGCACGGAATCCAATCCCGATTATTTTGAACTCTACGATATCGTTCTAAAAAATTTTCGTCAATCAGATTGTTCAGAGATAAGCTCGGGATCCGGGTTCCGTCTTGGCGATAAATAGACGTCGGATTCAGGTACACAACATGCAACACAACATTATTATAGCGCGCGTCTCTGTCGTGCCGATGTCTTTTCCAATCATTTCCGTCCACGTGAATTTCTACGTGACCATACCAACGCGTAAATCCAATCTCAATTTCACAAAACAAAAAATCTGGTCCTGCGTTGTTATTTCGATAGCCCACGTGTACAATTCTTATTTTCTCATCATCTGTGCTATAAAGATTTAATTGGTTAAAAAGCCTAAATTGCCAGACGAATTGAAGAATTTCTTCTGCAACCATATATTAAATATACAAAACATAATTTTAATTTTAAAATAATAAATATTCCATAAATACTTAAAATAGATTATGAGTAAGTTCGTTAAAAAATTTATAGCATCGAAGCACATCCAGTTGGACAAAATTCCGACCGATATATCCGCCGATATTACACCCGAGTTCGCAAAAATAGAGTTGAAGAAACTTCGAAAAAAATTGGCAAAACTTCAAGATGTGATGTATGCCCACAACAAGTACAATGTACTCATTTGTTTTCAGGGAATGGATACCGCTGGAAAAGACAGTTTAATTCGCGAGCTATTTGAGGAATTCAATGCGCGGGGAGTAGAAGTAAAAAGTTTCAAAACGCCGACATCGCTCGAGCTTCAACACGACTATTTATGGCGGCATTACGTGAACCTACCCCCTAAAGGAAAATTTGGTGTGTTTAATCGAACACACTACGAAAATGTACTGGTAACACGCGTACATCCAGCATACCTACTCAACGAACATATCCCAGGGATTGACTCCGTTGACGACGTTCCCGAAAATTTCTGGACACAGCGCTTCCAACAGATTATCAACTTTGAACGACACCTTACGGATAACAATATGATCGTCTTCAAGTTCTATTTACATCTGAGCAAAGAAGAACAAAAAAACAGATTGCTCCGCCGTCTAGAAAAGGGTGATCATAATTGGAAATTTTCTCCCGGAGATTTAGCCGAACGTAAACTTTGGGATAGGTATATGGATTGTTATCAAGAGGCGATACAAGAAACTTCCAAAGCCAACGCACCTTGGTATATCATCCCGGCAGATAACAAAGAAGTTTCCCGCTATCTAGTAGCGCAGATTCTATGGGATGTATTAGTCCAATACACCGACATACAATATCCGACATTACCAGAAGAGGTCCAAGAACAACTTAATCATTACAAACGCGAGTTAGAAAAAGACTAAGAATAAGCTTTGCTTATGTTCGATAGCAATTCGAACATAAGCTGCTCCATCTGGTCCTAAAACAAACCAACGCTCGCGCCACCATCCAATGGAATGACCGTTCCCGTCAAAAAGGCAGCAGACTCCGAGGCCAGGAACGATGCCAGATATCCATACTCAGCAGGATCCCCCAATCGCTGTATCGGTATCATCGATATCCGCTCTTCCCTGACTTCCTTCAGGGAGACGCCTCTAGCTTCTGCCTGAAGCTTCATCAGACTATTTAACCGATCCGTATCAAAAAATCCTGTCAAAATAGAATTCACCGTAATACCGAAAGGTGCGACCTCGGAAGCCAACGATTTACTCCAACTCACCAGCGCCGTTCGCATTGTATTAGATAACACGAGCGTTTCGCTAGGTTCCTTTACCGTCATGGACGAAACGTTAATGACGCGACCAAATCCCCGTTTTTGCATCGCAGGAATAGCCAATTGCGTGGTGTAAACCGCATTCTGAAACAACAATTCGAAAGCCTGCTGAAAGTCTGCTTCTCCTTTTGCAAACACCCCTCCAGCCATAGGCCCATTCGTATTATTTACCAATATATCGATGCTCGTCTGCGCAAAAAGATCTGCCAGCTTTCTTTTATGATCGTTATACCTGTTAAAATCAGTTACAATAAAACGATGCTGCTGTCCATTTGAAGTCGCAAGTTCATCGCAGCTCTGACGAAGCTTCTCCTCATTTCGGGCCATTAAAATAACCGTTGCCCCGTTTGCTGCCAGTTCATGTGCAATAGCCTTACCGATCCCCGAACTGCTCCCGCCCACAAGGGCCGTCTTTCCAATTAATGAAATATTCATGTCGCTTTGTTTATTGTGCAATCAAAACAGGAATTTTAACCGCATGTCTTAATTTATTAACTGTTTCACCGAATACAATATCTTTTAATCCGTTATGCCCATGACTACCCACAATAAGCAAATCGGCGCTATATTTTCCGCACATGGTACGAATCGCTTTAATCCGATTATTGTAACCCAATTCGAATAATACATCATATCCTTTCTCTTTCAGGAATTTGGCATATTGTTCCACCCGAGCGAGGTCTTTCCGTGTTTCGTAATCGTCGCTTTGCCCTCCGGTGTATTTTACACTCGCACTTTCGACGATATGTATAAGAATGAGCCTAGAAATAGCTGGATTATATTGCAGCACTTGACTGATGACCTTCTCGTCTGACTTGGAGAAATCCAGCGCCAATAAGATCGTGCGAAAGGATGAGGCCTGTTTAAATTCCAGGTCATCAAACGAGATATGAATATCCGACCGTGATGGTTTCCGTTTTAATATCCACGGATAAACAATCGTCATAATTAGTAGTACGAACAAACCTAACGCGCCCGCAACAATGCATGCTTGAAGACCCACGTTGTCAATTTCGGATAGCCAGTCTGTTACCTCTTCATACACCAACTGAAAATTTAGAAACGCAATAACGACCGCAATAAGCCAACTAAAAAATTTAATTTTTGCACCGATGACAAAAGCCCCCATTTTCTCCTTGTCACTGACAAAGTGAATCAACGGTATCACTGCAAAAGCAAGTTGCATACTGAGCAATACCTGCGAAAAGATCAACATTTGGCCCACTTTCTCATCGCCAAATACAATAATAACGATCACAGCAGGTACAATCGCCAAAAGCCGTGTAAGCATCCGGCGTAAGAGCGGACTGATACGGAGCTGAAGATAACCTTCCATCACAATTTGTCCGGCAAGTGTCCCCGTGATCGTCGAACTTTGACCTGCCAGGATCAATGCAATAGCAAACAGTTTTGGAGCCCATTCTGTGCCTAAAGTTGTCCCCAATAAGTGGTAAGCATCTTGAAGTTCAGCCACATTATGCATTCCATTTTTATGAAAAACCGAGGCCGCTAATATCAAGATCGCCGCGTTAACAAAAAAGGCGATATTGAGCGCTATTGCACTATCAAAAAAATTGTACTTCAGTGCCTTTCGTATACCATGTTCATCGCGGTCAATCTTACGCGTCTGTACCAATGCAGAGTGCAGATACAAATTATGCGGCATCACCGTAGCACCAATGATCCCAATTGCGATATATAAGGCCGCACTATTTGGCAGTGACGGCACAAAGCCTGTAACCACCTCTTCTAGTTCAGGTTGTGCAAAAAACATCTCTGCCAAAAAACACATGCCGATCAACGAAATCAGCCCGACGATAAACAGTTCCAGTTTTCTCATGCCTAACCTCTGCAAATACAAAAGCAAAAATGTATCGGCAAAGCTGATCAACACGCCCCACAGAATATCGATACCAAACAGTAAGTTCAATCCGATTGCCATTCCTAAAACCTCTGCGAGATCACACGCCGCGATAGCCAGTTCAGCCAGTACATAGAGCACAAAATTCATGCGTTTCGGATAGATCTCTCGATTACATTGTGCGAGATCTTTGCCACGTACGATTCCTAAACGTGTGCAAAGGCTTTGTAACAACAGCGCCATCACATTACTCATCAACAGCACCCACAAAAGCGCATAACCAAATTGGCTTCCGCCTGCCAAATCCGTTGCCCAATTGCCCGGATCCATATAACCCACACTGATCAAATATGCGGGGCCAAAAAAGCTAATGACACGTTTAAACTTTGACTTTCCCCCATGTATGGGTACACTTTCGTGCACGTCATCCAACGACTTATGGGGATGGTGATCTTTCATGGGGGTTAAATTACTAATCTTCTACATAATGTTTGAAAATTACTTGCTATTTAATTTTTACGTCATCAAAACGCCATCAGATATTAAGGAATTGTCCAACAGACTTAAGATACTCTTTTGGTAAAAAACAAAAAAAAGCGAGATGGAATCTCGCTTTTTACGATTAGTAGCCTGGATTTTGTTTCAGTTTGGTATTCCGGTTAATTTCATCCCGATGTATCACCGTGAAATACATCTTATCGTTCCACGAACGATTTTCAATCCCGGGATTCAATGTACCGACCGTGTAGGTATAGTCGTAATTCTGCGTGCTGTAGCTGTACCGTTTGACCTGTTTTCCCGCCTTCAGTTTACCTTCAACCCGGATCAGCGTTGCTTTACGTCCCAGGGTTTCGGAAGCAATCATCCAACGTCTAGTGTCGAAATACCGATGTTCCTCATACGCCAGTTCGATTCGCCGCTCGTTGCGGTACCGTTGTCTCAATGCTTCGCCCGAATCGTTAATGGCAGGCATACCAGCGCGAAACCGAATACGGTTTAACCAGGTCTTAGCCTCCATTTCCTCGCCCAATTCAATACAAGCTTCTACATAATTCAATACTGCTTCTGTATACCGGAGTAAAGGCCATGGAATACTTTGACGCGTATTTTGATCAATAATAGCCGGGTCAGAGTCGACAAACTTTCGATAATAGTAGCCGGTATACGACCCATTCCAGTCTTCAACAGGACCATTACGTGTGTCTAGACCATGATTCACCACTTTTTTTCCATCTTTGTCGATAATCTCGTACTGTCCAGTCTGTATTTGATTAACCGGGTCCTGATCTTTCACATCATCAGTTCTTGGTTTCCAGTCTGACCCATCGTGTAAAATGGTGGCGTAAAAACGTGGATCCCTATTTTCATAAGGAGCAGCCTTGTGTACAGGATTACTCCAGTCGAACCGGCTCCCGTTTCTCATTTCATAATCATCGACCAACAATTGGAGTGGTGTGTTGCCCGACCAGTTGTGATAACCATTGGGTCCGTTGTCCCGACCTACCCAGCCGCCACGTTCGTCCTTCAGATCGATAAAAAAACGTCCTAAAATCAAATCCATTTTTCCGTTGGCATCGACCATTTTGCTTCCACCAGCCATTGCTATAGCCATATAGTTTGCTCTTCCGGCGGCGGCGCTTACGGAATCGGTCAAGTCAAGTTTATATCGGTATTCTGTATGATCCAACACTTGTTTACTCGCAGCTTTGGCCTTTTGCCATCGCTCAGCACGATTTCCCGAAACATACCCAATGTATTCCGGATTTTCATACCCAGCGATGGTTGGCGACTTCGCTTTCGCGGTCGGACCATCATATAGGTCACTGGCTGCGTATGTTAATACGCGCGCTTTCAACGCCAACGCCGCCACCTTGTTTGCCCGCCCGTCTACCTTTGCCACACCATCCAACAAAAGTGCCGCCGAATCACAATCATCAACGATAAAATCTACACACTCGGCATACGTATTACGTTCGTGAGTATAATCGGTATCTTCCAGATTATAAACAAAGTCGATCAAGGGCACTCCTCCGTAAGTACGCAAAAGTTGTTGGTAGTAGTAGGCCCGTAAAAAATAAGCTTCTCCAAGCAGTTCACCAGCCTTTTTCGTATCTTCAAACTGCGGATTACGCAGATTCGATATAGCGATATTAGTCGCGCGGATACGTGTATACATGTTACCATACGAATAAGTATCCATCACGTAACCTGGATCAGCATCATTGGTACGCGATTCCGTTACCGTATTAATTCCCCTATTCGGGTGTGTAAACAGGGCTTCATCGGTCAGCGAAGCCATTTGTTGTTCATAGAATCCACCAACACCAAAGCCGTTATAAATTTCGAAAACAAAGGACTGTGCAAGAGCCACATCCTGCCACGCTTCTTCTTTAGGCACTTCGTGCAACGGTTTTGTACTCACAAAGTCGTCGTTACAGGATACCATGCCAAAGCCTGCTACCAAGGCGTATACTGTATATTTTAAATTTTTCATACGTTCAATTCTGTTAAAAGGAAACCATAACCCCTGCGTTTACCAATCTAGCCTGCGGGTAGTATTGCCCCAGCTGATTGGTCGACTCTGGGTCATATACTTTAACCTTGCTCCAGGTCAATAAATTCAATCCACTTAAATAAATGCGCACATTATTCATCTTTATTTTGTCCAAAATGTCCTGTGGCAAGTTGTATCCTAGCTCCACGTTCTTCAAACGAATATAGTTTGTACTCCGTAGCCAATAGGTGTTGTTATTAGAATAATATTGATCGCTCCGGTCCGTAATACGAGGATACTTGTCACTTGGGTTATCCACTGTCCAACGGTTTTCATAAAAATCCAAAAGGTAGTTTCCGATCGCGCCGGATTCATCAGTACCCACACGCAGTTCGCCACCCGTGGCACCTTGGAAGAGGATACTCAGGTCGAAGTTCTTGTACGTTAACCCTAAGTTTATTCCACCTTGAAATGTTGGGTCTGTGTTTTTATTGCGACGTACACGGTCATCTGACGTGATCTTTCCATCCTTATTATAATCTAAGTACCGCATATCGCCTGGACGGAGATCACCCTTTATGGCCGAATAATCCAAGGGCTCTGCATCAATGGCCGCCTGATCCTTAAATACACCATCATAGATATAGTAAAGTCCCGCATTAATTGCCCTGCCCGTGCTCTGTTGCCATTCCGGAGCACCAGGAGCCTCATCCCAAAAAACGATCTTGTTTTTGGCGTAGCCACCGTTCACGGATACACGATATCCTACTTCACCGATTTTGTCTTGCCACCCAACATTAAACTCCCAACCCGAGTTGTCCACTTTACCGATATTTTCGGCAGGCAACGTCATTCCTGTACTTTGGGGTACCGATGCATTCCTACGCCATAAAATACTTTCTCGACTATTCTTAAATAGATCGATTTCTGCGTTCATCTTTCCACTAAAAAACTGAAAGTCAAATCCGATGTTATAATTATTGGCAACCTCCCACGTTACGAAATTATTAGGCACACGCGTTTCGTACAAAGATTTTACAACATCGTTATTAATGATATACGTTCCGTACCCATACGTGGAAAAATATTGATATTCTTGCAACGCTCCATCGTAGTAAATGTTATCATTTCCCATCTGTCCATACGAACCACGAATCTTGAAATAGTTGATAAACGGCACATTATCTTTCCAATAATCTTCTTCAGAAACCATATAACCGAGCATTACCCCCGGGAAAAAACCATATCTGGAATTTTCTGGAAACATATAAGACCCGTCGTAGCGCCACAGAAATTCCGCCATATACTTGTTTTTGAAATTATAACCTACACGCCCAAAATAATTCAGACGGGCACGCTCCCACGCACTGCCATTGGCATCTTTCTCTTTATCGCCTCCGGCAAACAGATAGTCGTTATTCGTCGAAATAAAATACCGTCTAAACGCACTAAAATTGTCGTTTCGTATCGTTTCTCTGTTGACACCGGCCAATAAATTGAGCGTGTGATCTCCAAAGGATTTATCGTAGCTCAGCACTCCACCCAATAAAACATTTAACTGATCTTCATCTCCTTGGGTCAATCTTGGGTCGGCTGGCCCCCGGATTCCCTTCGTCAATTTAGGTGTCACTCCATCTGCCTCATAAGCATTATTTTGCCACGTATAGAGATACCATGGAATTTCCCACCGTTTTGTTTTCTTAATATACTTATCCACCGACGCCGTTAAAGATAACTTGAGGCCCTCTATCCACGGGTTCGTAATATCAACCTGTCCATTGGTTTGCAGGTAATAACGCTTATCTCGGTCGTAACCCGTTTGATCCGTAGTTATAACCACGGGATTTTCTCCGTACTCGATATCTGGGCCAGGCATACCATTGGGCCAAAAGGCTGGCATTGTCGGATTTCCCCGCATCAGCATCCTAAAAATGGTTCCTGCACTTTTTGTCGGAAAATTGCGATTCTCCTGCCGTCCTAAGACTCCGAATTGTGTTTTTACATAAGGGTTTATGTTTGCATCTAGGTTAATACGGAAATCATACTGACTGTAACCTGTTGCAGATTTTTTATAGTAACCGTCTTGATCTTGGTATCCGATAGACAATAAATAACGCATATCCTCCGTTCCACCATCGATCTGCACATTATGTTTTTGTTGCGGCGACCAGCTTTTTAACGTAGCGTCATACCAATCGGTATTGGGATGTCCCCAAGGATCGTTACCGTTTGCAAAAAGTTCTTTATCTTCTGGTGTAAATGGAGCTGCTAGCGTGGTACCATCTTTTTTTAAGTAGCTGCCCGTGGTATTAAACGCTTCTAAAGCGGCAGCCCACTCATCGGTTCCCAATTTATAGATCTCAAGCTCGTTACGCATATCCGCATACTGCACGGCATCAGCCAATTTTGGAATGACAGTAGGTTGCGAAACACCATAATTGTAATTATACGACAATTGCGGCTTACCCGTTTTTCCTCGTTTGGTTGTTACTAAAATGACTCCGTTTGCCGCACGAGCACCATAAATAGCAGCAGATGCATCTTTCAATACCGAAATATTTTCGATATCCGCCGGATTCAACCGCTCGAAACCGCCTTGCCGCGCCGGTATACCATCGATCACAATCAACGGACCGGTATCGCCGAGCGAATTTGTTCCACGTATCTTAATGGTCGACCCATCGTAACCCGGTTCCGCACTACCATTCGTTGCTATAACCCCAGGCACACGACCTGCAATAGAGTTGGAAACATTGAGCGCTGGCGACTTTTGTAGCTCTGTCCCTTTCACCGCAACAACCGATCCGGTAACATTTTCCCGCTTTTGGGTGCCGTAACCAACGACGACCACTTCGTCAATATTTGCATTAGTTTCTGTCAGGGAAATGCCAATATTTGTCCGCCCTGCTACCTGCTCGGTTACCGATTGCATCCCGACCATTGCAAATTGCAACTGTCCATTGCTTGGCACACCTTCCAGTTGGTAGTTGCCGGTGGCATCGGTCGTTGTTGCTAAGCTTGTGCCAACGACGGATACAGTGACACCCGCAATTCCATCTCCGGTTTCTTGGTTTTTAACGACACCTTTTACCGTAATTTTTTCTTGCGAAAAAGGTTTTAGCACGTAGGAGTCCGGAATCGCCGCCTTACTGTAGCTACCCGACATGGCATGATTACAACAAGCCAAAACCGTACTTCCTACCCACAAAAACTTCCGCAGTCCTTGTTTGTACTTTCGATTGATTAGCATAAGTGTGAGTTTAATGATTAGATAATTATTGCATGTTTACAATTTTGTCTACATAGAGATTGTCGTTACGCGAGCCATACCTCTGCTGTTCCACTTTTCGGAGTTCAAACGCAGATAAAAAATTAAGTACACGCATTCGCATCATTTTACATGTACCCTCCGGTATCCGAAAAAAAGGCATAGAAATCCCCCATCCGAATGATATTACTATGGATGACGATGTACACGATAGAAAAAGAAGCTTGTCCTTAGGTCAGGCCTCTAGTTGTCAGAAATAAAATAAAACAATGGTTCATACAATGTGATGTTTACAGTTGATTATATAGTAGCTTATAGTTGATATACTAAAATAGTAATTAAAACAAAAAGAAGAGAAACATGCGCTTCTCTTCTTTATACAAACCTGAAAATGAGCTATTTATTTTTTCTTCGGGTAACCTTCTGCATCTAAATCATCTCGATAGTCTTCCATGCTTTCAGAAAGTCGTTCATCGTAACCAGAAACTTTAAGATTCTTTTCGTCCGTTATATGCATATGTGCATTTTCTAGATCTTCGGCCTTCAGTTCGTCTTGCTCCGCATATTCGTCGCCCACAAAAGGGTTAGCTTCATCATACGTAGAATCATCGTCGGTTGCCCCTTCACTTACAGTCGGGTAATCGGCAGGATGCTCATAATCGGGATCGTCATCATCCACATCAAATTCAAACGATCTATTTTCCTCATCAAACGAAAGATCGCCTGGAGTATGGTCGTTATTCAAGTCGTCTTCATCTATTTTTTCTGGTAACATATGTCCTCCTTTTTACCTATAGAACGCACGATCAAGTATCTGGTTTTGTTAAAATGAGATAACGCTCTTTTAAAATTGTTCCATTTTTTGTAACTTTAATATTGATTATAAACTTCTACTATTATGCACACGAAAACAGAATACCTTATTTGGGATAAGATAGTCAATAGTGCTAAAACAAGAATTGATCTGAACAGCTATGGGGAGAGAGCTAGCAAGATTGATGCAGAAATTGTCGATAAATTTATTTTACATATCATCGCGGCTTTTGCTTCGGGAGAAGACCATTGTAGCATATCCACCAATCTACATAATGAATTGCATCACATCGGCATAGATGTCCACGAAGAAGTTATTGACAATATTATCGCCGACAAACATGTCGTTTTCAGTGCCGAAATCTACGCAGCATACCTCACATTTTCTATGCTGGAAGATGGACATACAGAGCAAGAGGTCCTAGGCTACGTGTGCGACCTTTTGGATAGCCCAAAGGTTCACTAGCCATTGTTAAAATACGTATACAGTTGATCTGAACCCACGCGTATGTTTTGTTGCGCAGGATGTTGGATCCGTGGAGCTGTCTTTCCGTCTCCCCACGTCTTCTCCGACTCAAAAACCCGTGCTTCGTCCCAAACGTTCGCGTCAAGAAATTGTTGTATCGTGTTGGCACCACCCTCAACAAGCAGGGATTGTACGTCCATCAAGTAAAGCTGGTAGAGGATATTTTGTATCAAGTACAGATCGAAGTTTTCCAAGGCGATTAATTTTTTATGGCTTTGCCAATCGGTCTTTAATGCATTGAACACAATAGTTTCCGCATCGTCGTTCAAGAGAGCCGCCGTATCCGGTACTGCCAATGCTTTATCGATGAGTATCCGCTTTGGGTTTTTGCCTGTCCACAAACGGGTCGTTAGTGCCGGATTGTCGATAAGTGCGGTTGCTGTACCGACTAATATGGCATCCTCCTCACCACGCCACTTGTGCACCAGTTGTGTACTCGCTTTATTACTGATCCATTGTTGCGTATTATCGGCAGCACCGAAATAGCCATCCGCTGTTTGCGCCCATTTAAGTATGACGTAAGGACGCTGTTCTTTAATCCGTGTAAAAAAGCGTCTATTCACGAATTTACATTCACCTTCCAATACACCGATCCGGGTATCAATACCCGCGTCTTTCAATTTCTGCCAACCTAAACCATTGACTTTTGCAAAAGGATCCAAGCAACCGATAACGACCTCTTTAAATTGAAGAGCGATCAACATTTCTGCGCACGGAGGTGTCTTGCCATAATGCGCACAAGGCTCCAAACTGACATATATGGTTGCATTTTTGAAAAGGCGCTTGGCCGCTTCTTCCCCAAAACTTGCCACGGCATTTGTTACGGCATTAACTTCAGCATGTGGCCCGCCGTAAGGAGACGTATACCCCTCACCAAGGATGGTGCCATTATGAACGATTACAGCGCCGACCATCGGGTTAGGGCTTACCGTACTGGCCCCTAAAATCGCTAGATCCAAGCATCGGCGCATATATTTTTCGTCTTGTCGCATTGTGCAAACTTAATATTAATTACGAGAAAGTTTTTCAGGCTTTCGTAAGTTTGTCATATGGAAACTTACAAGACGTTGACAGAAACTTATCAGACCGTACTTTCTGAGCTTTATCCTCCTGAGGAGGTGAAACAACTTTTTCTCCTCGCATATGAAGCAATTACGCAAAAAAAAAGTGTAGAACTCGCGTTAGTGAAGTTAGATACGGTGCCTTCGGAGCAAGAAGAATGTTTTCGTCATGTCTTAGCGCAACTCCGAGCTGGACATCCTATACAATATATTTTAGGCGAAGCCGAGTTTTACGGACTCCGTCTTATTGTCAATAAACATACTCTTATTCCCAGACCTGAAACGGAAGAACTGGTAGCCTGGATACTCCGCGATTATTCGGACGCCCCCCCGCGTTCAATCCTCGACATAGGCACCGGATCCGGATGTATTGCTACAGCGCTAAAGAAAGGATTGCCTTCCGCTGACATCAGCGCCATGGATATTTCTGCTGAAGCGATTCATGTGGCCCAAAAGAACGCTAATAATATGGACGTTTCTATTCGCTTTCTCGTAGCGGACATTCTCGAATGGGAATATGTGTTCGCGAGTAACGAACATTTCGACATCATTGTTAGTAACCCTCCCTATATTACCCCTAAGGAACAGGAAATGATGCATCAAAATGTACTTTTGCATGAACCTCATACTGCTCTTTTTGTCGAAGAGCATGCTCCACTGCTCTTTTACGACACCATTGCAGACTTCGGCAAAAAGCATCTCGCTCCGCATGGAACTCTGTATTTCGAGATCAATCAATATCTTGGTCAAGAGACGGTGGATATGCTTTTCAAAAAAGGCTACCGAACCGTAAAACTACAATCAGACATGCATGGAGCAGATCGCATGATCCGCGCATCCTTATAAAATTGATATTTTTTTTTACTGGAAAACAGCAATTTAAAACAAATAAGCAAAAAATAACCCGCTCATATTTGGCATAAGTAAACAATTTTTATACCTTTGCAACACTTCAAACAACGAAGGCAACTTCGAAAAATAAAGAAGTAAGATTCCGTAGCTCAGCTGGTAGAGCAATACACTTTTAATGTATGGGTCCTGGGTTCGAATCCCAGCGGGATCACGTCTTGGGACAAATCTAAAAACGATAGATTTGTCCCATTTTTTTACCTTGTAACTTACTGTTATTCTGATAGATAAGAGCAATCGCAGAATTTAGTCTCGGAGTTCGATGTTGTGTTCCGTCAAATTCCAAAAAATCGGGGAACATCGAACTCACTATAATCCTTTTTTCCTCAATATCGCCGTTTTCATAGCGTCTATCAATGTCTGCGACCTTTTTCAAGGTAGATGCTACCAAGTCTTTTATCTCACTTCCTACCACAGCCAAATCATTCAATTCTCTCTCCAATTTTTCGATTTTGCCTTTGGTCAATTTCTTTACTTCTTGGAAATCATCGTCTGCCATTTCCCCACCGGTATTTTTCAATAGCGCATTTTGATAGCGTTTGTTCAACGCATCAATCTCACTTATAATATTTACTCTCCCTCTCCACAGAAGTTGTTCAGAACTATAGGCATGTTATTCCATTATAGTTATTACATGCAAAGAAGACCATTTAATTCTGATAGGTTTTCCGAACCCCCAATTGCCATTTCAGACCCTACCGAGAACGCTCAATTTTCTAATTTAGCAGGAAAGGCAATTGCAGACTATCTTTCCAAAAAAATCGATAATTCATTGTTAATTATGAATCCGCAATGCGGATTTTTTCAGGTAAGAAGTGCCCAACGCCATTAAAGCGTATCAAAAACGTGATCCGAAAAACCCAAAATAGCAAAACGCGCAGAACACAAGCGCAACACAAGGAGGAAACAACTTCAACACAAGAACAATACTGTCTAAGCACTGTCTAAACCCTGTCTAAGAACAAGAAAAACACAAGAAAAGCACAAGACTGACACAAGAAAAACAGTCTTTTTTTCAGGACAAGCAGTTGTTAACCACACGACGTCTACCTGCCGCTTCCTCAACTTTCCGGATCAATCCGCTGCCTTCCAAGCACCAAAAAAAACAGCGCAAAAAAAAACAGCGCCAAGACGGCGCCTTCCGTTACAATCGCACCGCATCATCTTCCGTATTTTTTCGAAAATCACCGGATTCGTTCGAATCCTTTCGCACAACCACCGCACCCTTGTTTTTTCGGATCTTACGAAGCAATTTTGATCTGTCCATGCAGCATACAGGGCGACCGCTGACCGACAGAAAACATAGTTTATAACCTCTAAAAAGCAGAAAAATGGCAAAATCAAGAGAAAATATCGTCATGCAGGGTAGCCGTGATATCACCGGACAAATGCTGTATTTCGGCAGCGGGGAGATCAAACCGTGATTGCCGCCCGTTTCTACTGAACTATCCCATTTGGTAAATAATATTATTGACCTCGCTTTGTTGTTCTTTGTTTTGCGTAGGTTGGATAAATATTTCTGCTACTTTCGACGTTTGAAGATTTTGCCGAATGGTCTTCCATGTAAACATCTCTTACCGGAATACTTTTATCTCACAATATTTTCTTAATCGGTCTTATTGGTCACGTTGCGAATATCCCTTGTCCGCTTGCTCGTCTGTCGATACACGTATGTATAAATCTGCCTTTCTCATGACAACAGTTTTCCTTGTTCATTGGGTTAAAGTTTTCCTCTTTAGATACTGGTTAACTGCCATGTCAGCTATCTTCTTGACGAACTCCAAGATGGTTTTGCTTCCTCTATGTCAACCTCTGTTCCTTTCTTTTTCAAGATTTGTACAACTCTTTCGGGTGTTAAATCGTTCGCTTTTTCTTTCTCCGTCTTCAACTGATTTTTGCCTGTTAACCGCATGTACCCTCCGAATATTAGGAGAGTAAATTATACCAAACATCTGTATTGTAACATCACATCTTATTTTCTAATTTCGATTATACGATCAAGGCTCAATTTAATTAAACCGTACTTCAATGTGATGACGATTTTCCAGCTATTATTGATATCCGTTACCGTATCTACGATGTATGGTCAGGCCAGGAATACCATTGACAGTTTAAAGCATGAACTTGAAATTTCGACAACCGACACGGCAAAGATATCCCAATTCAATAAATTGGCGAAGGCATATTTTATCCGGGGTGATAGCATCTCCGCATTCCAGAACGGCTATAGATCACTCCAACTAGCAGAAAACACATCTGTTCCGCCATATTATAAGGCGCTGGGACATCAGATTATGGGCTACTTACATACCATCACGCTCCATACAGACAGTGCCATATATTACAATAGCCAGGTGCTTGCTGCACTGAAAAAACCAAGATCCATAGAGGAAATACGACTGGTTGCGTATGCAAAAAACAATCTGGCTTCCAACTACCACGTAAGCGGCCGCCCACGCAAAGCAGCCGAACTGTTGATCGACAACCTACCAAAATTCGAAGAACTGAAAGACTTTAAAGCGCTGGCCGGAACGCTACAAAATATTACCGCAACGTTCAGCGATCTCGGCGATTATGAAAAGGCGGAATACTACGTAATAAAAACGATCAGCGTATTAGAAGCACATAATTTCCCGCTGGAAAGCAAGGTCACCCCATATATCACAGGAGCATTTCTGATGTACAAGATGGATCAGCTCCCAAGGATGAAAGATTTTCTGGATAAGGCCAAGGCAAATCTGGACCAATTAGGCTCATCGAACGTTTTTCGATGCCGGTATTACGCTTATATGGCACGTTACTATGTCAAGACAAAGCAGCTGGAAGAAGCAAAAAAAATGCTCGAATTGGCCGAACGGGAATTGGAAAAATTTCCCATCCGCACCAATTATTACGATGTCTATAACGCACGGTTTGATCTGGCTATTTACAGGAAAGATCTTGTAACGGCGCGTGATGTTGCCCTGAAATTATATACCATGAGCATACAGGACGATTATAGCACCTCGGCCCTGGAGCAGGCAATAGATGTCGCCAGTTTATCTGCGGAGATCGGAGATCATAGGCTGGCCTATGAATTTCAAAAGCGATCTTTTGACCTGTCCGATAGTTTAAAGTCAAAAGAAATGCAGGTTGAAATCCAGGAACTGGAAACCAGGTACCAGGCATCGGAAAAAGAAAAGCGTATTGTAACCCTTGAAAATGAAAAGCGTGAAGCCGCATTGACAAGCCGAAACCAGTTCTTGCTCAATCTGGTACTGGGGGTCGGAGCCGCTCTATTCCTTATGGGAATGGTATTTCTTTCCTATTTACTAAAGGCAAACAAAAAAAAATCAAAAAACCGTCTGGCGGAAGCGCAACGGGATCAGGCGCTAAAGGTGTCGCAGGCGCTGTTGGAAGGAGAAGACCGTGAGCGGGTCAGGATTGCCCGGGACCTGCACGACGGTATCGGAGGTACGCTGAGCGGCATAAAGATGAAACTTTCCGATCCTTCCCGCGATAAGCGCCTTATTGTGCAGGAAGCAGAATTGCAGCTCGGGGTTGCTATCGATGAACTCCGAAGAACTGCAAGGGGCATGGTGCCGGAAAGCTTATTGAAGAATGGTCTTGAGATAGCTGTACAGGACCTATGTGCGCATCTGGCGAATACTGGCGTGAAAATAGAATTTCAATCGTCCGGGGGCAGCCGTGGACTTCTGATGCATAAGGCCATCCATATTTACCGGATCGTGCAGGAGCTCCTTACCAATGCCATCAAACATGGATCGTCAAAAAATATCCTCGTACAGTTCATCCGGGAAAACGAAACATTTCTTATTACCGTTGACGACGACGGTCGTGGCTTTGACGTTGGTAAGCAGATAACCGCTACAGGAATAGGACTACAGAATATCCGGAACCGCGTGAGCTTTCTAAAAGGAAAGTTGTCGATCGAGAGTGCACCGGGAATGGGAACTTCCATAAATATAGAACTTAATATATGAAAAAACGGTGTGTTATAGCCATATTGGATGATCATCCCATGGTGCTGGAAGGGCTACAGCAGATCATCAAAGGAAATCTGGCCGGTGTCAGCGTCCACGGATTTCCGACTGTTGCGTTATTGAACGATTTCATGGCGCGCGAAAGCATCGACCTGCTCCTGGTGGATATATTCCTAAGCGATTGCCGCGGGATCGATGTATGCAGGGAGGTCAAAACCAAATTTCCGGGTGTATTCGTGCTGGGCATGAGCAGCACGCTTGAAAAAAGTACGATTGTCGATCTGTTGCAGCAAGGCGCTTCGGGCTTTATCCTAAAAAATGCGGGAGCTACGGAGGTGCTGGACGCCATACAAAAGGTCATGAAGGGGGAAATTGTGCTCAGTCCGGAGGCCAACTCCTTATTGCTGCGTTCCATTGCCAATCCACAACAGTTTCCAGCCCTGACCAGGCGGGAAAGAGAACTGCTGAACTATCTGTCCAAAGGAAAGACCACGGCCGAAATATCGGATATTCTCCATCTCAGTAAATTTACTATCGACACTTACCGTAAGAACCTGCTGCAGAAATTTCAGGTCAGAAATACAGTCGAACTGCTGGCCATGTTGTCCAGGGAAAATCTGCTCTAAACGCTTTACCTCCTAACATTAGGAGGGTAAAAAAGGCTAATTATCTGTATTGTGCACGCTTATAATACACAATAAATTTGTACTGTTATCTTAAGTCATCTGGCAGCTATCTGCGAAGAAATGGCTTAATGTTTATACACGGACAAATTAATAGTAAATAAGATGAAAACAGCAAAATTCAAAATCAGTATCCTGAATGTATTAATCGTATTTTTTACTTCAGCATTTTTTATCGGTTGCAGCAAAGATGATGACGGCGGTCCAAATGATACCGGCATCGATGTAGCCACAGGCACTTTTAAGGGGACTTTGGAAATAAATACCGGAGCAGGAAGTACACACCATAATGCTATAATAACCGTATCAAAGGTCAGCAATAACCAGGTAAAGATAACCGCCAAAAGTGGCGAAGCTTACTCGCAGGTAACCGCAAAAACCATTCAGGTATCGACAAGCGGAATTGAAGGCGAAGGTGTGCACGGAGACGACCCGCAGGGCTATTTTATGTATGAAATAGCGAATAAGAGGCTGAAAGTGCTGACCAAAGAAACAGCAAATACAGACATTGCATACGGATTTGAAGGTGCCAAACAGTAGCATAACAGTATTGCTCAACAAGTCCAAAACCTTGTAAAGGGGCAGCGTATAGCAAAACATGTTACGGAATTTTCTGAGGAGCATACGACACCCTCCGCACAAAAAAATCATCCTGCATGTACAAACGGCTATTCAACACCTCCCCTCACCTACCTTTTATTTGGTTTGGGCACAGTTTCTCCTTCACGCGATTGGAGGACAAAAACTTTTGGCCTCGGATTCTACGACACCGACACAACGTATGCGACATCCCACAATCAACGGTACATCAGAAAAAATCAAAAAAATTTTGCTTAGTGTAAAAAACACACTATATTTGTACTATCATAATTTAGGTTTATAATTGGTTAGCTAAAGGTTTTCATTCTCCCCGTTTGAAAACCTTTTTTTTGCGTTCTGATCACTATTTTTTTTCGACCAAAAATGCGACCAAAAATCCCTACTTTCAGGGACAGTAAAAAATGTTGTAAGATGTACTTTTGTACAGGGATTATTAAAGCCTCCCACGTTCAATGATATGAAATTTATTAGAACAATCATCATTTACATATTTTGTCCATTTTTGCTCCACGCGCAAGAGAATCCAGCAGCATATACCCTTTCGGATGTCTATACGCTCTGGAATCTATCTAAGGCGGATAGCACGATTGTTTTCGCGGACAACGCTTATGTAAGAAATTATCCCGGATTAGCAGGGCTGGTTGTTGATTCCATTCCGGTAGGAACAACGGTACACCTCATGAGCGAGGCGCTTAATGGCAATACAATTAAGGGCTTTAATGCACCTTGGCACCACATACGTTATATAAAAGACGGTCTGGAGAAAGAAGCCTTTATCTGGCAAGGGCTCTTAGCGCTTGGACATCACAAGAACACAAGCGGTCACACCTTTCTTTATGGGTTCGACCGCTATCAGGAGAGCCAGGACGACCAGCAGGCATACTATTTATGCACCGTTAAGTTGCTAGATGCTCGCGGACAGCTCTTATCGAAAGAATCTCTCCGTGTGGACTATTCTGGTCAGTCGTTTACCGAGAGTAAGCTACTTCCGTCGATGGGATTAACGGGTCTACAGCAAATTTTCCGTATCGCTTTCTTAGGCGAAGCCTGTGGTATCCCCTCCAACTACTATTATCTTGGATGGAACGGAAAAGCATTTATATCCATGCCAAGTCGATACGATGTTGGCGATGCCGGTATCTTTTATCACACGGAAACGATCTTGTTCCCAACCGAACATCTCCAAGAAAACGATTTGATCTACAAGCTTATTGAAGAGGGTGAAGTCGAAGACGATAAAGCAGATGCATCGGAGTACACCATCAAAAAGAGGAAGGAAAAATATCGTTGGAATGGAGCATATTTTTCTCAGCTCTTCGAGCTCAACTAAAAAGAATCCGTATATAACATAAAAAATTAGCTAAAGGTTTTCATTCTCCCCGTTTGAAAACCCTTCTTTATACGTTAGCTCCTGTCAATAGCAAATCTGTTGCTAAGAGTTCTTCAGGAATAAATATACGAAATAGCATAACACAATGAAGTAGTTTGCAGACGACAGGGATACACCATATCCCTTGGATTTAGTCGAGTGCTATTTAGGTCAAACAAGAGAATAAGAATTGAAAATGCCCGCCCGTTCCGAAATCAGGCTAACGCTGCCTATGTAACATGCGCTGGATGGCGCACCACTCTTGGTAATCGGCTTCATTCCAAACCTTACGAAATTTGCTCAACAATTCGAAAGAACGTTTACGCAAATAATCAAAATCAGTTGTCTTTTCATCAGTCGCCCGAAGGGTGTAATGTTCTGAATTTACAGTAGTTATTATACGTGCATCCATCATACCATCTATTAACTACATCAAAGTTAGATAGTTATCATTAAAAAACAGTAAACGAACGATTAAAAAATGATTAAAAAGGGAGAGTAATCCGTCTTTATGTTCGCTCCCTTTTGCTGTTATTTCAACAATTCTTCTAAAAATAAAAGGGTATGCCGCCAAGCTCGTTTTGCCATGCGCTCATTGTATTCGGCAGACAATGGATTGGTAAACGTGTGGCCACAGTGCGCATAGGTAATAAGCTGCCAATCTGCATCGCCATCGTTCAATTCCTTGATCAACGCATCTAGAATCGCTGGAGTCACGCCTTTATCTTCCGCCGGGTTCTCAATCAAAACTTTTGGTTTAATTTTTCCATTCGGCCGATTGCTGTCTTTATTGAGACCACCGTGAATCGACACGACCCCCTGCACAGGCAAATTCGCTCGGGCAGCTTCCAACGCACCGGTCCCCCCAAAACAATATCCAATGACAGCGATTCTATCAGCTACTGCTCCCGATTTCTTCAACGCATCTAAAGCGCATGTGATTCGTTGCTGATACGCTCGGTAGTCGTTTTTATAATGCCCGGCGATCTTAGCTGCCCCCGTATTATCGGCCGGAATATTTCCTGTGCCGTATATATCGGCAATGAAAGCGATATATCCTTCTTTTTGTAACGCAATAGCTGCATGTTTCGCTTCGTCATCGATTCCTTTCCACGCAGGAAGAATCAGTACACCTGGAAGCTGTCGACCCGCATTGGCAGTGACATATCCAATGAGTTCTTGTGTGCCGTCCGCATAGGCGATAGGTTTCAAACCCTGAGCAAAAGTCGTGGTTATCACCACGAGCATGGTGCTCATTAGCCATAGTTTACGCATATGTTTTCCTTTCTTTTTTGGAAGAAAACACGTGTTTATCCGTATTGTTTGGTCAATAGAATAAAAAAGTCCCAATCGGGTTTAAGAATAGGAGGCACAACCGGAGGTCAAGGAAGACACCCGTGGCAACAGGTGTCTTCATCAAACAGAAATGATCGGTAAAAATTTAGATCATTATTCGAACATATAGAAAGTGTTACTCATGCGCATGTCCTTCTTCGGCATGGATTTCGAACGTAAGTTCAAGCACGTTTTCGCCGCTGAAAGCTGTTGTGTAATCGGTGCGGTTCCAATCGACACGTTCTATTTTCGGCTTAACGCCCGCATCCAGTTTCCGTAGCACATAGGTCATTTTTTTCGTCGCTCCCTCATTATCATGTCCGACGGTAAAGTAGCTTAAAATACCTGTGGTTTCATATTTCCCATCCACGACAGTCCCGTCGCCATACGTTTGCTCACGTGGCTGAAAAACAGCTCCACTTTGGCTCTCCGAATTCGCATTCAGCTTTAGGTCACCACCAACTAAAAATGCTTTGTATTGATCAGCAGTGGCTTTAGTTGAAATGAATTCATCTTGAATTTCGTTGTTTTCGTAATCCCAGGCCTTTAGCTCCAATTTGAAGACGGCATCTGCCTCGATGTGCAGATGACCGTTCTCGGTCTCCTTGCCTGTTTCATCAAATTTGATCACGATCTGATCTCCTTCAACCCCAGCATCCAGTCCGTGAAAATGATCTCCATGTGCTTCTACTGCCTGGCCTGAAATCTCCGTTAAGATAAGCTCTGCCTTGGCAATACCTGTTTTTGCAGGCTCCACCGTCTCATCTTTCGTACATGAAGTGAAGTTTCCCATCCCAAGTCCGATCAAAATAAAGGCTAAGGCAATTTGTCTTTGTTTTCTGTTCATCATAAATTTAAACGACATAAAATAATAAGTTGATTTGTATACGTGTGTTCCCCCGAAACGTGTTTTACTATCATCACGACCTTACAAAGGCAACACTGTTGCAAACATAAGCACAATACACAACAAATGCAACAATAATGCATTTGAATTTAAAGTAAATAACGTTCATATCCGTCTTCCTGATAGAATACGAACAATTGGCACATGACAAAAAAACTACTGTTCATCCCTATACTATTTTTATTAGGCGATTTATATTTCTATCAAGCTATTGCAACGCTTTACAAAAGTTCTTTCGCCTCCCTCCTTTATTGGGGGCTGGATCTATGTGTACTTCTTTTTATACTGGCATTGGTTTGGATGCGAAAAACGGGCAAGACTATCCAAATGTGGATACCAAGGGCGCTTACTGCTTTTTTACTTTTGTTTGTTCCCAAATTGTTCGCTTCATCTGTTTTGGTGGCCGAAGATGTGACGCGCTTACTCCGAGGGTTTCCTGATCGAAATATGGCCATCAGCGAGGTTAGTTTGTTTTTAGCTATGATCATCTTCGTTATCATAATTTTTGGCCTTACGCATGGACGCCATTTTTATAAAATCAGAAGAGAAACACTCTACTTCTCGGATCTTCCGTCGGCATTTGATGGGTTCACGATAACTCAATTGTCCGATATCCATTCCGGAAGTCTGACCAATAGGACAGGTGTCAAAAAAGGTATCGATTTAGCCAATGCACAACGAAGTGACCTGCTGTTATTCACAGGCGATTTGGTAAACAATATGGCTTCCGAGATGGATCCGTGGATAGAAGATTTCACCAAACTAACAGCGCCTTATGGCAAGTATGCTGTACTCGGCAATCATGATTATGGCGATTACACGCGTTGGGAAAACCCATCCGCGCAGGCGGCTAACTTGCGACAATTGAAGGAAATGCATCGGAATATGGGATTTCAACTACTGCTCAACCAAGCTGTCACAATTCATAAACAAGGACAGCAGATCTCCTTAATCGGTGTAGAGAACTGGGGCAAAGGTGGATTTCACCAATATGGGGATCTGCAGAAAGCTACCAAACAGGTGCCGGACGACGCATTTAAAATTCTCATGTCACATGACCCATCGCATTGGGACGAGGTAACACTTGATCACCATCAGCATATCCATCTAACCTTGGCCGGACATACGCATGGTCTGCAGTTTGGTGTCGAACTTTTTGGCTTCAAATGGAGTCCGATACAATATTTTTATAAACAGTGGGCCGGATTATACATGAAAAGCGATAAGTATCTCTATGTGAACCGAGGTTTCGGCTACCACGGCTTAAAAGGGCGGGTTGGCGTATGGCCGGAAATCACCGTGTTGACATTACGTCGACAAGGACTGCAAGTTGTACCTCAACCGCAAGTGTCAATGCAAGCCAACTCCTAGCTATCCGGGTCTGGGTCTAGACGATTAGCTATATCCTCATCAAAAGGTGGTAAGTCCGCCCACCAATCCATCAGGCGATCTCGAAATCGTCTGATTTTTTTGGGGTGTTTCATCGACAGATTATGCTGTTCCTTAGGATCACATTCCAAATCATAAAGTTCCTGTTGACTTCCATCAATATTCATCAGAAACTTCCAGTTCCCTTTCCGATATGCGAGCGCAGGGCTCCTGTTGGGCGGTTTCGGCGTATTAAAATAGGTGCTGTTACGACCATATTCCCAGTACAATGGCTTCTTTCGCGAAGAAGGCTTGCCAAGCCATACCGCACTTCTGTCTTCTCCATCAAAGATTTCCATATTTCCCTGGACCTCCACACCAGCCAAAGCAACGAGGGTAGGCAACAAATCCAATGCAGAAACGACTGACAGGCTGTCTACGCTATTTTTCCTGATTTTTTCTGGCCAGCGGATGATAAATGGCATGCGGATTCCACCTTCATAAAGCGACAACTTGCTTCCTCGTAATCCTGCGGACCGATCTTGTCGGAAATTCGGCAATGGACCGTTATCACTCGTAAATATAAGCACCGTATTTTGATCCACCCCCATCTCAACAAGTCCCGCTAACAGCCGACCCAACTGCCGATCAAATTCGGCTAGTACGACTTCAAAATTTCTTTCCGACTGAGGCTTTTCCATACGATGTCCGACGTATTCGTCGCTTACGATCCAAGGCGTATGCACATCATCTGTCCACAGGTTGATGTAGCACGGTTGACCGTTATGCCTTTTTAAAAACGACAAGGTTTTGTCGACAAGGTATGCCGTACGGTTCCATCGCTTAACCGAATCCTGATCGCTCCAAATCCAGTTCGTAGCTGTTAGAGCCGGATCTGGATCGGGGCTTTCGTAGGTACTGGCCCATTCGTCAAATCCATATCGATCAAAATTTGGTGCATTTTGTACGTCGCGCCCTCCACCCATATGCCATTTGCCAAAGTGCGCTGTCGCATATCCTCCTGCTTTCAAAAGCTTAGCAACAGTTGGGACACTTGGATCCAAGTAGTCAACCTGCTCCTTTCGCCGATTATCTTCTCGGGTATTCAAGAATGTCGTAAAATGAAGTTTAGCGGGTATCTGTCCAGCCAATATACCGACGCGAGAGGGCGAGCATATCGGAGATGCACTGTAATACTGTGTAAAACGACGACCTTGTTCAGCAATCTTATCGATATTGGGCGTTTTATATCGACCAAAGTAACAACCGATATCACCTAGCCCTAAGTCGTCTGCTAATATGAGGATGATATTTGGCTTTGTATATTCTTGCGACTGAACAACAGAGACAGCATTAAATAAAAAATAAATGAGGCATATGTTTCGTAGAATGTTTATCCTTGTTCGAATTAATCCTTTTTTGTTCATTAGCGCAGCCATTTTTTATTGGAACAATCTGTATTTGACGGACAATAAGTATTTCATGATCATTGTATAACCGAGGAAGTCATAAAGCTTTCTCAAAAGGAACATCTAAAGCGATTCCACTGTCGCCTTGCTCCTCCATCCAACGGAATAGTTCATTCCGCATCCCTTCAATGGTCGTTTGGTAGTGAGGATCTGCGGCCAAGTTGAATAATTCATTAGGGTCACGCTGTAGATCGTAAAATTCTAAGGGCGGGCGCTTTACAATTCGGTTCGCCAAGAAATGTGCATACGCATCCGATTCTCCTTTTTCTACCCAAGAGGTGTAAGCTTGTTTTTTGTTCCTTATATCAGTCATATATTTTATGTGGTATAATGCATCCGCACGAAGATTAAGAATAAGTTTGAACCGTTCACTTCGGATACTTCGGATCGGATATGCAGGACCTTCCGGAATATTATTATGTATTCCATAAGCATACTTTCGGAAGGCCGCATGTTCTCCATCCAGCAGGGACATAAAGCTTTGACCATCCAAACCTGAAATAGGATATCCTCCTGCTATTTCAACCAATGTAGGAGCGATATCTTCAAACTGGACCAAAGCGCTAGTTGTTACGCCGCCTTTGACGACTGAAGGCCAACGTATCAACATGGAACTGCGTTGGCCATTATCGTATAGCGTCCATTTACCGCCCGGAAATTGCGGTCCCTGCTCTCCCAAAAATATAACAACGGTATGGTCGAGCTGCTGATTATCTTCGAGCATCTTCAATACTTGGCCAACTTGATTGTCTAATTGTCGTACTTCAGCCAAGTACCTAACAAATTGACGACGAGTTATTTCTGTATCTACCCAATGGTTGGGCAAGGCAAGCTTGGCTCGATCGAACGCTGAAGTATCACCGACAGTCCAAGGGGCATGTGGATTTATGCTCATCACAAACAGACAATATGGACTGTCATCCTGCTGCACAAACTGTGCAATGCTATCCAAAAAATAGACGTCGGTTGTCGACACACAGTTTTTTTCAAATCCTGGAATTATCTCAAAAGGAAAAACAAATTTAGGAATGGTCATATGGTCTTTACCGGTTAATCCTACCCGATATCCGACGTCGTTCAGGTAATGGACTATGCTTTTCACTTGGGGATATACGGGTTTGTGGTTTTGGTAGGCACCATGCTTAACGGGGTATAAGCCTGTAAAAAGTGATCCTCTAGTCGGAACACACATGGCTTCTGAGGCGATGAGATTCGTAAACCTCAATCCTTCGCGAGCCAAACGGTCAATGTGTTTGGTTGTCATATTCTGACCGCCATAACAACTTAACTGTCTGCTATCTAAATCGTCGGCCATGATGATAATCATATTTGGCTTACGTTTAGTTGCTAAGTTATCCTGCGAAAAAAGTGCCTTACTAAAGCAAAACAAAAGGACAAGCAGACAGAAAAGTGAGAGGCGCGGTTTCCACAGGAAAGCAGTCATCTTCTCACGAGTTAATAATGCGTCGTCTTTCATATCGGTACAAATTAAGCGGCCTGAATCAGTCAAATAAAGAACTGTCCTTCAGCAAGTAGTAAAACAAATATGACAAATATATCCTGAAACCTATTGTTTCTTTTCGTCAAAAAGTTAACAACCTGTATCCATATTTTTGAGTTCTGTGCTGGATTCAAATGGTTATTCCATTCGCTGGGAACCAGCGTAGCTTAGTTTCAGAGAACAATTCGCCAAGACGATTGTTCTTCTAATAAGCATGATTGTATAACGCGCGAACGGTTTTTAAGATACATTTATTCGTTATGGATATAGACTTAAGGATGGACAAGTATGACTTCCATTATCAGTTCAGAAAGGAACCATTAGCATTTAACTGGTCTTTTCACCCAGAGCGAATCGTCATTCGAAATGAAGCGCTTCGCACCAATAATCGAGAACTTTACGAGCGGTATGTCAAAGCAGTATTTCCCACCTACTTTGAACAAGAAATGAAAGCATTCGATCGTACGCTAACGGGACTTAAACAAGTAAGTGGCCAACAAGCTAGGCTATATTTTGAGACGCACACGCATAACATGGTTCAATCGGACACTTATTGGGAAGAGGAAGATGCTATTTTTTTTCCTCGATTTGTTCCGGAACATGAGTTGGAGGTATTAATTGAGGATGAGGAACTTATTCTAAATAAAATACACACGGATTGGATAACTGACAGGAAGCTCCTATGGTTAGATACAATAGGCTCTTTTTTTAAGGCATAACTGCAATTTTATCAGCGATGGAGGTAAAAGGAGATGAACATTGTTTACAGGTGAATTTTTTAGTGTGAAACAATGTCCATCATTGGCTAATGGTATTTTCTTCAGACCTTTTATCTGTTATTTTTCTTTTGTTCCCAAACAAGGGCGCTGGCACCTAAGATGGCCGCATCCGCTTCATTAAGCTCGCTGAATACCAATTTCACCTTATCTCGAAAAATGGGAAATAAGTTTCTTTCCATATGTAATTTTGCCGGTTTAAGAATAAAGTCTCCTGCTTTGATGACTCCTCCAAATAATAAAATGGCTTCAGGAGATGAAAACATCACAAAGTTGGCTAAAGCCTCACCAAGTTTCTGGCCAGTATAACGAAAAACTTCAATGGCGATCGAGTCGCCTTTAGAAGCACATTCGAATACGGTTTTCGAATTGATTGCCTCCTCGGGATATTGATTTAACATAGAACTTGGGAATTCAGCACGCATCTTTTTTGCAGTTATAGCAATGCCAGTGGCCGACGCATAAGCTTCCAAACTCCCCTCGGAGCCTGTGCTCCAATGTTTTCTTCCTCCTGGTTTAACGATAGTGTGTCCCAATTCGCCCGCAAATCCGTCATGACCATAGATAAGGCTTCCGTTGGCTACGATACCACTCCCTACACCCGTTCCTAAGGTAATCATAATAAAATCTTTCATTCCCCGTGCCGCGCCGAATAGCATCTCGCCCAACGCAGCTGCGTTGGCATCATTCGTCACTGTACAGCGCAACCCAAATTTATCCTTCATCAGGTCGGCAAATGGAATAACGCCTTTCCACGGTAGATTCGGAGCTTGTTCTGCCGTACCCGTATAGTAGTTCCCGTTGGGCATACCAACACCGATACCATCAAAAAGCTCTAAGCTTCCGTATTTCTCAATTAATGGTGTAATTGCGCGGTGTAAGGCTTCAATAAAAACTTCAATCTTTTCATACTCGTCTGTTCGTAAATGACCTTTTTCCAATACTTCTCCGCGATGGTTTACGACTCCAAATTTGGTATTAGTCCCACCTATATCTATGCCCAACGCTAGGCGTCCCGACAAATCTGTTAACGACATGTTTTATATTTAATTTGTAAATAGTTAAAACTATAAAAAAAAAAGCAAAAAATGGCACTATCTTTATGCTATATGCCAACTCGTAGTCCGGTGTTCACAGCACGCGAATTGGGACAGCCTTGGTTTCGTTAAACAAAAATTAAACGCGCCCTGTGCAAACTTCTCATGCATCGGATTGTTCTAATGATCAAAAGATGCATCCACAATGGAAAAACCAATAGACTACGAAACCGGTACGATCCAACATCTCTGCAGGGTGATCTTAGGTTTTTTCATGCTTTTCTCCGGCATTGGACATCTCACCTTTGGTCGGATCCATTTTCGCGCCCAAGTTCCGGCATGGATACTATTGAACGTGGACACCGTTGTGATTTTATCCGGTATCGTCGAAATTCTGCTCGCCATCCTTGTGCTGTTTTTCGGACATCGAAAGCGTTGGATACCTTGGCTTCTCGCTGTATTTTTCTTAGTAGTTTTTCCCGGTAATTGGGCTCAATATGTGCATAAGAGAGACGCTTTTGGCCTTAACACCGACGCTGCCCGCTTAATCAGACTATTCTTTCAACCCGTATTGATGATATGGGCATTGTGGAGCATGGGCATCATAGGCCGATATAAAAAACAGAGGAATGTGCTTGACGACACCGACGCATTCCCTCATAAATTACGTTGAGATCGAACCTTTTAGTATATTTACGACTTCCTAAGAAGTGCAAAATATGACAAAAGTTAAGATCATCGAAACCAGAATCCTTTCCGACAACTGGTATACGTTAAAAAAAATCACATTTGATTACCGACGGAACGACGGAACGACAGAACGACAATCTCGTGAAGCCTACGACCGCGGCAACGGCGCGACGATCTTGCTTTATAATCAGGAGAAAAATACGGTGATCCTTACACGACAATTTCGAATGCCAACCTTTGTGAACGGAAATCCCGATGGATTGCTGATTGAAGCCTGTGCCGGGCTTTTGGATACAGACCAACCTGAAGAGTGTATACGCCGGGAAACAGAAGAAGAAACGGGATACCGAATTGAACAGGTAGAAAAAGTATTTGAAGCTTATATGTCGCCGGGATCCGTAACTGAGATACTGCATTTTTTTATAGCGGCATATACACCAAAAATGAAGGTGGCTGTAGGCGGCGGCGTGGCCGAGGAACAAGAGCATATCGAAGTACTGGAACTCGACTTCGGACATGCGCTTGGCCTGATTAAAACAGGCGAAATAAAAGACGCTAAGACGATCATGTTGTTACAGCATATACAAATAGCCGGGGTTTTAAAAAGCCGTTGAAACGGCTTTGAAGTGAGCATGTATGTTCACTTCAAATTAATCCGAATGCGGTATTTCCAGCGATTTATCAAAGGGCAGAAAGCTATCTTTTGCTGTTCCACACAGGCTACATTGATAATCGACAGGCAGAGCCTTAAAAGCCGTTTTTGGCGCTATGCCTTGCTGCACGTCTCCCCAATGGGGATGATATATAGTCTTACATTTCGGACATTGATAAACGACTGGAGACAACCATTGCTCCTCGATCACAGCTGCCGTTGGTTCCGGACAAACCACACGCTGGGCAATGACTTCTTTATACGCATAGAATTCCTCGCACAGCTGAACAATAGCCTCACTGAGATCCGCCCGTTCTACTCGGCTTCGATAAACGATTAAATCCTTTGAATTGGGATTGAAATCTCGAGTATGCAGAACTTGAAACCATGTTTTTGTGCCATCTGATGATAGAAAGCGTAAAATCACAGCGCCCCACACGCCGGTTCTATCGCACATCTTGATCCCAAAACTAAGCTTATACGTTCGCACATCTAACCGGTTCAGATCGTGTACCAGATCTTGCTTAAGTGCCAATCCCGTCGAGCCGTAATCTTCGGTCTGCCAATTTAGTTCGTTTAGCGCGTGCCGCAAATTGACGCGATGCCTATCCAAAATTAAATCCCACTCTGCTCGAATAGCTGGTTGGATTTCCTTAATAATGATCGACTTCCATGGTGTTGTATATATCTGACCGATTCTGTTCTGCTTACAAACAGCGCATATATCCTGCAGAAAAGAAATTGAAAAAACTTCGGACCTTTTATAGACCCCAAGCCATAATCGATCATGGTAGCCATTAAAACCCTCATAATAGGGAAGCTTGAACGACGGCTCTACAAACGGTTGTGTAAGCGGTTGAAACATAAATTGTCCAGACTTGGTTGCTATTTCTTCAAGCCGAGCGCCCAAGCGCCCCCCCTCTTCTGCCGTTGAGACACTCTCCTTGAGCAGCGTAGGTTCAAGGGTACGGCTCAACATCGCAATATCATCGCTATACACCAAACTAGACCACAAATAGAAAATAGTAGTAGTGGGGAAACGCAGATACAGATACCAATAATTTCCTATCTCAGACGTTATGAAGTTCAAATTGCCGGTGTAATACGGAACCAAGGACTGCGTAGAGTCTACGACGTTTATTTTTAGCTTTGGTAAAAAATTGAAGCTATCCAAAACATCTCTATATACCCCCTCTCGAATCCACGGTTGTTGACTAAATATACTGTCGGTTACGTACGAACTTACGATATTCGGATGGGCGTCCTGCCCAATTTCATAAGATAGTTCCTGGTTCAGTAAAGCATATTCCAACTCTTGCAGTTGTTCTGCACAGACGTAGAAATAAAGCTGCTGCCGAGCACCCAAGCGAACCTCTTCAACACCAATATGTTTAAGACATTCCAACGTACCATCTAAATCACCCACCGAGATCACGCCCCCAGGTAGATTGACTTTGACCAGTGTGTGTTCAATCGAATCATTATGCATGGGGAAGCGCCTCCTCCGCGTGTTCTATACGACAACGCTCCCATATAGCCTTGATCTCTGGACGACACGAACCACATCCCATGCCCGCCCCCGTTGATTCACATAGATTTTGCATGTCTACCACACCCTCCTCCACTTTCTTTCTCAAATTTCCCTCCCCAACTTGGCTGCAACTGCAAATCAACTTACCCATTATTGGCTCCTTGGCCTCGCCACTTCGCAGAAGCTGCAAGCGCTTCTCGCTAAGTTCCGTCTTATTAGCGATGAGGTTCTTAAATTCTATAAATTCGTTCTTATCACCGATTAAAATCGCCCCGACCAGTCTATCTTCATGAATAATACACTTCTTATAATAACGTTTAGCCTTATCAATGAAGACGATCTCCTCGTAAGATTCGTTAGGCGCTTCCGCCAACCCTATACTACAGAGGTCAAAGCCTTGAATTTTAATAATATTCATAAACAAACTCCCTTTGTAATATCGACTAATATCACCTTGGTGATAGCGCGCGACCACATCAGCCTGCTCCTCCGCTGCTGCCGTAATGCCGTAAAGTATTCCCTCAAATTCTGCAATCTCTCCGATGGCATAAATAAAGGGGTCGCTAGTCCTCATATAATGATCCACCACCACGCCGCGCTTACACAACAGTCCAGCTTCTTTTGCCAGCTCAATATTCGGGGTTGTCCCAATAGCAAGAATTACCGCATCACATTTTATTTGACGACCACTCCGTAATTCAACTTTACTTAGCTTACTTCTGCCATAATACAATTGCACCTCGTCGTTATAGAAAATATCACAACCTTGATCAATCATCTCTTCATGAAGTAACTGACTTCCGAGAGGATCTAGTTGTCGGTTCAAAAATCTTGACACTCGTTGTACAACGGTAATTTTCGTTCCAATCTCCCGAAGTGACGCCGCCATCTCTAGTCCTAACAACCCTCCCCCTACAATAACGACATGCGCATCTCGTGGTAGATACTTCTTTAGTAAATCGGCATCGCTTTTACGTCTCATCGTAAATATTCCGGGCAACTGTGGCACGTGTTTGGGCAATGTAGGCCTACTCCCCGTTGCGAGGATTAAAACGTCATACCCGGTGCGGACACCTCGCGAATCCCTTATGCACTTGTGTTCACGATCTATTGACAGAACCTGTACGCCTCGTATATGCTGTATATCGAAATCTTTTTCTTCTTCGTCGCGCATCTTGACCAATTGCTCCCAATGCAACTCTCCGCTAACATAATGTGGCAGCATGACCCGATTGTAAAAGGGTAGATCTTCATTGCTGAATACAACAATTTCGTCTATTTTATTGCGTTCACGATAAGATTTCACAAATCCAAATGCCCCAGCTCCTGCTCCAACGATAATGATGCGCTGTTTCTCTTTTTTATATTTTTCCACTCGGACTGCACAAAACTTAAAATCGGGTTCTTTAGAAACGGGATCAACCAAATCGTTGGTGAGGTTATTCGCTCTATTGAGATCGGATCCCAAAATCTTACCCCAATGCATTGGAAGAAATACTACACCCGGTTTGATCGTGGCACTCACTCGCGCTTTGACTCGGACATTTCCCCGTAAAGACAACACACTGACCAGCTCTCCGTTTTCTATTTGCAACGCGGCTGCATCGCGGGGATGAATTTCTAAAAAGGCATCTTGAATATGTTGATTCAGTTTATTCACTTTTCCTGTTTTCGACATCGTATGCCATTGATCACGAATTCGCCCGGTCGTCAATATCAATGGAAAATTCGAATCTGGTCGTTCGCTGTGATGATCGTCCGGGGGGCTATGCAATAGCGCTCGCCCACTGTCAGTATGGAATTTCCCATCTTGAAAAAGGCGAGCGGTTCCCATCTTCCGGCGTTTTTGGTAGGGCCACTGGACCGTATTTAATGCATCAATTACATCGTAATCCAAACCGTCTATAGTGATGTTGGTACCTGCTGTTAAACGCACGTGTTCCCTGTAGATATCTTCCGTTTTGTGGTAAGAAAACCCATTGAATCCCATTTTTTGTGCGAATCTGCACAAAATTTCAGCGTCAGGCAGCGCCTCTCCCGGAGGCATGATCGCTTTTTGCAAATGGCTAATTCGTCGTTCAGAGTTTGTCATGGCCCCTTCTTTCTCGGCCCACGCTGCGGCAGGTAATATTACATCCGCGTAGCTCAACGTTTGTGGCTTATTGGAAATTTCCTGCACAACAACAAACTTGGCCTTTTCCAGTGCTCGTTCTACCAATCGTGCATTAGGTAAACTCGTCAGCGGGTTAGTACATAGAATCCAAATTGCTTTTAAACGGCCATCAAGTAACGCTTCAAACATTTCAGTCGCCGTTAGGCCAGGTTTTTCACTCACGGTTGTTCCAGACCAAAATTTCTGTAACTCGTCGCGGTGCTGCGCGTTATTCATATTCCGGTGAGCTGGCAATAGATTGGCCAAACCACCCACTTCCCTTCCACCCATGGCGTTGGGCTGTCCTGTCAACGAAAATGGACCAGATCCCGGCTTCCCGATCTTACCTGTGATTAAGTTCAAATTCATCAAACTTAGGTTTTTATTTACACCGATGGCACTTTGGTTGAGTCCCATTGTCCACATCGTTAAAAAGCCTGTCGATTCGCCGATGAAGGTAGCGGCAAGCTCAATATCTTCCGCCGGCACGCCGCAGATGGCTGCGGCTTCCAGTAATGTTCTTTCCATTACCCGCGTTTTGTATTCGGGATACCCTTCTGTATGCCTTTCTAAAAAATCTAGATCGATATCCCCGCGCTCAATGAGTAGTCGCCCAATGGCATAGTTAAGGACAATGTCGGTGCCGGGATTAATTTGCAGATGGAGATCAGCAACGGCACAGCTGTCTGTGACACGGGGATCAACAACAATAATCTTTGTGCGCGGGTTATTAACTTTGTGCGCCTCCACACGCCTCCAAAGAATCGGATGACACCAGGCTGGATTGGCGCCCTCAACCAAAAAGCAATCGGATAATTCAATATCATCGTAGCATATCGGAACGCTATCTTCTCCAAGTGTCTTTTTATATGCTGCAACTGCGCTGCTCATACATAATCGCGAATTGGTATCAATGTTGTTTGTTCCTATAAATCCTTTTACAAGTTTATTCAGCACATAGTATTCTTCGGTTAAACACTGTCCAGAAGCATAGAAAGCTACCGAATCTGGACCATACTGCTCCACAAATGTTTGGAAAACTGCAGCAGTGCGATCCAATGCATCGTCCCAAGAGACACGTTGTAGGGGCATGGACTTGTGGTAACGCATCTGCGGATACAATAACCGGTCGGAACGATCATTTACGGTGTATTGTAAGTTCAAGCCTTTACTACACAATTTTCCATGGTTTACGGGATGACTTTGATTGCCAACAACGGAAACAGAGCCATTTTTTTCCACTTTAATTTCAACGCCACAACCAACGCCGCAATAGCAGCAGGTACTTTTAAATGTGTCATGCTGTCCCTTATTCATAACGCGATCATTAATTTTGTACATCCAACGCTATTTCTGCCGCCCCCTTTTTCACTGTCCTAGGCTGAAAACGAGCGAAAAGAACGAGTACACCAACCGCAAAAACGCCCACACCTATATATTGAAAAGCATCTGCATAGCTCAAGTGTTCTGCTTTGAAAAGAAAGCCTACCAACATAGCACCGATATTTCCACCGGCGCCAACTATACCACTCACACTTCCTATATTTTCCTTGTTGATAAAAGGAACAATGCCGTAGGTACATCCATTTGCCATTTTCAAGAACAGCGCAAAAAGAAGCATGGTAATGATTGCTAGGAGTAATGTGTTAGATGCGGCAAATAGGCCAATGCCAATCCCTTCCAAAAGCAGCAATATTCCTAACAAAATCCCCTTCCCTTTCATTCCGTGTATACGCCCTACATGGTCACTTACGATTCCGCCCAATGCCCGTGCAAACAAATTCATCCCACCGAATACACTGGCCATCGCTCCCGCCATTATGATTCCTGTATCGAAGCGATCCATGAAAAACGTTGCCGCAACGTTATCCACCGTAATTTCGATACCGAAACAGGCCGCATAGGCCAGCGTTAATGCCCATACTCGATAGTCTTTTAAGGCAACCAAAAATGATCCTTTCTTCTTTGGACGACCTGACACGTCGGAAACGATGTCCTTGAGGTTACCTTGCGGCGTATCTTGCGTGTACCGGTAGTAAATCCAGGCCATAATGAGCAAAATACACCCTGGCACAACCATCGCTAACCTCCAGGAGTCTTGTTCGCTTATTAAGCCCATGCCAGCGAATCCAGCTGCAATCAGAGGCATCACCAGATTGGTTACCCCCCCTCCAAGATTCCCCCAACCTCCGGTTACAGCATTCGCAGTCCCAATAACATTTGGCGCAAACATCATCGATGTGTGAAATTGCGTGATGACAAAAGAGGCTCCCACAATGCCTATTAAAAATCTAAGAAGTAGAAATGTTTCGTAACTATCACTCAAGCCAATGAGCATTACTGGTATAGCGCCCGCTACCAAAAGTACGGTGTAGGAAATCCTCGGCCCTAATGTGTCGCACATCTTCCCGATAAGCAATCTCGCTAAAATAGTTGCTGATACAGAAGCGATAATGATGTTTCCAATCTCGCTCTTGCTTAGGCCAAGTTGTTCCCGGACCAAGGGCATCAATGGAGCAACACCAAACCATCCGAAAAAACAGAAGAAGAAAGTAATCCATGTGATATGGAACGTTCGCATTTGAATTCCCTTAAATGAGAATATACGCAATCTGGTAAGCGGTTGTTGTTGTTCTTTCATATTTGTTGATAGCTTAGAGTTTATAGTTAATTATATAACATGACGATGATCGGTATCAATTGTCAGGACGTGTTGTAGGTTGACAACCTCGCCGATAACGATAATTGCGGGATGCCCTAGCCCGTGCTGTCGGCTTGCTTTGAGCAGATCTGCTACTTTACACAACACCTTCCGCTCTTGGGAGCAAGTAGCATGCTGAATGATGGCGGCAGGCATATCACCTTTTCCGTTCATCACGTACATCCGCGCGATCTCATCTAATTTTTGCATACCCATATAAATCACAACAGTAGACTTACTTTGAACGGCCAGTTGCAGGTCGGCCGATAAACTACCATCTCGCTTCATCCCTGTTAATGCCCAAACGCCTTCACTGACGCCGCGATGTGTAAGCGGAATATCGCTCATACCTGCACCCTGCATACTACTAATACCCGGTACATATGAAATTTCAATTCCTTGCTGTTTGGCAATCGACCATTCTTCGAATCCACGGCCAAACAGGTAAGGATCCCCTCCTTTTAGACGCACCACGACGTCGTACCGAGCACAGTAGTTCAAAATCAGATTATTAATTTCTTCCTGAGGGACATAATTGCCGGAAGGATCTTTTCCGACGTAGCGTTTTATACAATTCGCATCCGAAAATTCTAGAATATCTTTATTTATTAGGTTATCATATAGTATAACGTTTGCGTTTTTAACAATATTCAACGCTTTTATAGTCAAAAGCTCTGGATCTCCCGGCCCAGCACCCACTACAAACAATTTTTTAGATGAAAAACTCATAAAAAATCAATTTATAAACGAAATAACATTCAAATTTATCAAATTACATGACACAAATCATAATTTTTTTGAACAAAAACATCTAAACATTATAAAAAATATTACAAAAACAATCTTTTTGTTGATTTTGTACATTTTTATTTACTAGATTAGCAAAGTAAAATTATTAAACAAGTTTTTCAACAACAAAAAAATGCAAAATATGAAAAACAAAACAATAGTAATAATCGGAAATGGCATGGTAGGGCATAAGTTTTGCGAAAAAATAAAACAAAAACTCCCAAAACATACCATCATTGTATTTAGTGAAGAACCAATTCAAGCTTACGATAGGGTTCATTTGACCGACTATTTCAAAAAAAAGTCCGCCGAGGAGCTTTTTTTAGTAAAAAAAGAATGGTATGTTGAAAATAATATACAAATTCACCTAAACAATCCTATAATACACGTTGATACCATCAAGAAACGGATTGATTCGTTGAAAGGAATTTCCGTACATTATGATTACCTGATATTTGCAACAGGATCTGCCGCGTTCGTTCCTCCAATCGAGGGCACTCAAAAAGAAGGTGTCTTTCTCTATCGGACCATCGAAGACTTAGACCTCATTCGCACGTATGCGAAAAACGCAACGAAAGGCGCTGTCTTGGGCGGTGGCCTACTGGGCCTGGAAGCTGCGAAGGCTCTTATCGACTTAGGTATGGAAGAAACGGCGGTCATCGAGTTTGCTCCACGGCTTATGCCCAGACAAATCGATGACGCGGCAAGCCTTATATTGCAAAACAAATTGGCAGAATTGGGATTATCCTGCTTGCTTCAGAAATCCACACAGGAGTTGATCGGCAACCCTCGTCTAACACACATCGCGTTCACCGACGGCACGAAGATAGAAAGTGATCTGTTAATTATCTCGGCAGGTATTCGCCCCCGAGATGAATTGGCTAAAAAAATAGGCCTGGTTACTGGAGTGCGTGGCGGAATCCTCGTTAATGCACAAATGCAAACATCAACCCCCTCCATTTATGCCATCGGCGAATGCGCCCTATTCAACGACATGATCTACGGACTCGTGGCGCCCGGATATGAAATGGCTGAAATAGCGGCATCGCATATCGCAGAAGAATCAAAATCATTTAAAGGATTCGATATGAGCACCAAACTCAAACTAATGGGCGTGGATGTTGCAAGCTTTGGAGACCCTTTTATCAGCGAACCGTATGCCCGCACGATCCTCCTAGAGGATCGAAACAAAGGTATTTACAAAAGATTAAACATCAGCAATGACAGCACTCGTCTTTTAGGTGGAATCTTGGTAGGCGACGCGTCTTCGTACAACATGCTTTTACAGACTGTTAACAACAGCCTCCCTCTACCGGAACATCCGGAGCAATTACTTCTCGGAGAGCAAGCAAACAGTAAACCAGCAACATCGGGTTTAGCCGCCCTTCCTGATGAGGCCTTGATCTGCAGTTGCGAAGGCATAACAAAAGCACAGATCTGCGAGACAGTAGCTCTCCAAAACTGCGAAAATGCAGAGGCGGTAAAAAAGTGCACAAAGGCAGGCTCAGGATGTGGAGGCTGCATACCCATGGTGAAGGATCTCGTTACCTATACTATGAAGCAACAGGGCAAATATGTCCGCACAACGGTCTGTGAGCATTTTGACCTAAGCCGACAGGAATTATATGACTTGATTAAGATCCATGAACTTAAGAGCTACGACCATGTACTGGATGCACTTGGAAGAGGTCATGGTTGTGAAACTTGTAAACCTTTGGTTTCCTCGCTACTGGCGAGTTTATGGAATGAGATGATCCTGCAGCGCGGAAATGATGTCGCTCAGGACAGCAACGATAGATATCTCGCGAATATCCAACGAGGGGGTACTTACTCCGTAGTCCCCCGTATTCCCGGCGGAGAAATTACGCCGGATAAATTGATCGTGATCGGAGAGGTGGCAAAAAAATTTGGCCTTTACACAAAAATTACCGGTGGACAACGCATTGATCTTTTCGGGGCTCATCTGAATGACCTCCCCTCCATTTGGACAGCATTAATAGCAGCAGGATTCGAAAGCGGCCACGCCTATGGAAAGGCGTTGCGCACCGTGAAAAGTTGTGTCGGAAGCACGTGGTGCCGCTTCGGACTGCAGGATAGCGTTTCTTTTGCAATTGAGGTAGAGGAACGCTACAGAGGATTGCGCGGGCCACACAAAATAAAATCTGCCGTAAGTGGTTGCATCCGGGAATGCGCGGAAGCGCAAAGCAAAGATTTCGGTATTATTGCCACCGAAAAAGGATGGAATCTCTATGTCTGCGGAAATGGCGGAAGCAAACCACAACACGCCTTACTCTTAGCGACAGATATCGACAGCAAAACGTGCATTAAATACATCGACCGTTTTTTGATGTTTTACATACGAACAGCCGATCCACTGACACGCACAGCAACTTGGCTGAACAAAATGGAAGGCGGTATAGACTATCTAAAAAATGTTGTAGTACATGACAGTCTAGGGATGGGAGAAGCTTGGGAGAACGACATGCAGCAACTCGTCGACAGTTATCAATGCGAATGGAAGGTTGCCGTCGAAGATCCGGACATCCGCAAACGATTCGTACACTTTGTGAATGCACCAGATGAAAAAGACAGCAACGTTAGGTTTGAAGAACTCCGCGGACAAAAGAAAGCTGCGGACTGGAATGTAGAAACGGTTTAACTAAACAAACAGCAATCACTAATTGAAGTATAATGGAAACACGAGTTGATATGCAATGGATAGAAGCATGCAAAATTGAAGATGCCATAGAAAATGGCGGTGTATGTCTTAAACTCCAGGACGAACAGGTCGCTTTATTTTATTTCACCCGTCGGAATGAATGGTACGCTACACAGAACGAGTGCCCGCATAAACATCAGATGATTTTAAGCAGAGGTATGCTTGGTTCTTTAGGCGAAACGCCTAAAGTGGCATGTCCGTTTCATAAGAAAACATTTGCACTTGACACGGGTGAATGTCTTTCCGGCGATGAATGCGCCATCAAAACTTATCCGGTAAAGGTCGAAAACGGCCGCGTATACATTGCTATGACTTATTAACAGGAGACACCTCTTTAAAAAACAAAATAACATCTCAAAAGCATGGACTACATTAACCCAAAAGAAGTTGCCGGAATCATGATGAGTACGGCTATCCACAAATCTTCTCTCTCTATTAAAGATCTTCTTATCCGCGGGACGCTTTCCGGCGCACTACTCGCTATATCTGTCACACTTGCCTTGATGGCGACGTCCCAAACGGGGTTAAGTCTTATTGGTGCGTTCGTTTTCCCGGTCGGCTTCGTCATTATCGTCATTTTGGGACTGGAATTGGCTACTGGTAGTTTTTCGCTAATCCCGCTTGCTTGGCTAGAAGGAAAAATATCATTTAAATCGATGCTCAACAATCTTATATGGGTCTTTACAGGCAACTTGATCGGAAGTGTATTATTCGCTCTGTTGTTTTGGGCAGCCAGCACCGAAACCGGACAGATGAACGAATTGGGCCAAGTAGAGCTTGCGCTCGTCAAAATTGCGGATAAGAAGACAATAGGTTATGGATTACACGGCGCAGCAGGACTCTTCTCAGCTTTTGTTAAAGCCATTTTATGTAACTGGATGGTATGCACAGGCGTTGTTATGTCCATGACATCAAAATCTACCCTAGGAAAGATTTTAGCAGCAGGGATCCCGATTTTCATCTTCTTCGCTTTAGGATACGAACACGCCGTGGTCAATATGTTTGTTATCCCTGCAGGGATGATGTTTGGTGCAGACGTAAGCATTTCGGACTGGTGGCTATACAATCAATTAATTGTGACAGCAGGCAACGTGGTAGGAGGGCTGTTATTCACCGGCATGGCCATTTATTACACCTACCATAAAAGGGAAAAAACACCGATCGTCGAATCATAAAAAAGGCAACATGCACTATTTTATAAGAACCGTAGGTCTGAGCACACTCCTCGTTGGAAGTATATTTCCAACGTGTGCACAGCAACAAAAGATAAATACATCCCTATTTGAAGGAACGTTGGCTGCGGGCTACGTGGACAAAGGCGCGTATCTCAATTGTCTCGGCCCTTCCATTAAATACAATACCTGCCCGACATGTTCTGTACTAATTGGACTTCTTCCCACATTAAAGATCAAAAAGGATCAGGTAGAAGGTGACAAGCCCAAAAATAGCACTATTACACCAACACTAGGAGTCGGCTTGACAGTCATTTATAAACATCTCGCGCTTCAAATTCCGACCTTTTATACGCCAAAAACAGCCACTGAAACGGGTAAATGGAAAATCGGCTTAGGTCTAGGGCACAAATTTTAAGATATAAATCGGGGGTAGCAAACATGAAAGAGGAAACAAGGGTAAAGTTCCTGGGCAGACTTTACCCCCTCTTTTTTCGTTCTCTAGCATTTCTCTAATAACGCTTGAAGTAAATCCGGGCGACAGACAAATATCTTTTTTCCAGCCAGCGCGATGAGCCCTTCCACTTCCAACTCTCCCATCGCCCGATAAACGGTTTCATACGTTGTCCCAATATAAGCTGCCAGATCCGTTTTACTTAATATCAGTCCGATAAAACCGTCTGGCTCTTCTCTGCCAAACAACCCACGCAAAAGCAATAAACTATAAGCCAATCTACTTTTTACAGAGAGATGCGCAGCGTTATACATTTTCTGCTCAGACCACTGTAATTCGTCGGCATAAAAAAGCATTAGCTGATAGCTCAACGAAGCGTGGAGACGAAGACTTAACATAAAAAAATCCAAGTCGAGAAAACACAATTCTGTCGCTTCCAATGCGGTTGCCGAAATAGGATATGCCCCCTTTCCGGAGGTAACCCCGCGATGCCCCACTATATCCCCTTTCTTAGCAAAACGTACAATCATCTCCTTATCACCCCATCGCCGATGTACTTTAATCGCTCCGGACAACACGAAATACACCCCGCGAACCGTATCTCCCTCCGAAATGAACTGCTGCCCCTTTCTGATCTTTACAACGGTTCTATTGCGATCAACTTGCGTATACCAATCGTGCAACACATGCTGACACATAAAACAGGAATGATCGCAAGTTTTTAATTTCTTTTTCATTCTACACCTATTTTCCCCTTGTAATAGCTACTTGTCAATGGACAATCTTTAATCATAAAACGTAACTCAGGCTACAAAATCAAACCTTTAAGGATTAATATTTCAAACGCTTTTATAACACCTTCAACCCTGACCTGCTCTTGAGCGTACTCTTGTACCGAGAAATAACGTGCGGCTACGATTTCAGCGCTAGGTCGCACTTCTTCTTCCAATGGGCACAAGTAACAATCTTGCTCCATCGTCAATCCAGCTTCTCCGTAGGCTGTGGCAGATATATGTGTCAGAAACTGAAGTGCTGTTTTCTTCAACGTCACGCCCAACTCTTCTTTTATTTCCCGAATCAAGGCCTCTTCCGACGTCTCGCCTTCATTGAGCTTACCTCCGGGAAGGTACCATGCCTGTTTATTCTTACTGAATGCCAGTAGAATTTTGTTTTCCTTAATCACCAACAAACCAGCCGTTGGCAAGAGCACATGCTTATTTTCCATCCTTGACTAATATAGCTTTTTTCGGGTATATCGTCCGTCATAAATAAATCTAACCGGAAAAGTACGTAATGTTCCCGACAATATACCTTTTTTTCTTGCCATATTGAACCGTTGCCATTTTGATTTGTACTCTATAAAAAAAATATATGGAAAATACAGCTGAAAAAAACGCCACTTTACTGAATGATCTAATTGAAATCAATAATGATCGTATTGAAGGTTATACCAAAGCCATCGAGTTGGTTGACGCTACAACGGATGCTGATATTATCGCGCTCTTTGAACGCTTTAGGCAGCAGTCTCAACAGTTCAAAACCGAACTGACTCCGTTGGTGATTAAAGAAGGCGAACAGCCAACGGACAACACACGTCTGACTGGAAAATTATATCGTCTATGGATGGATGTCAAGGTCAATATAGAAGGACATGATCGGAAGAGTATCTTAGCTTCATGTGAGAAAGGTGAGGATGTATTTAAGAAAGTTTATGAAGATGTGATTCAGGACATCGACGTCATTGATGAGCGAATACTAGCGGTCATACAAAGTCAGGCAAAAGTACAATTGCAAGCACATAATGAAATTAAAAGTTTGCGGGACAAGGCTTAAAATACTGCTATTAAATAGGGAAATAGCATCTATAAACTACCAAGCCA
>NZ_JBHULR010000003.1:1366234-1432213 GCF_042684625.1 Sphingobacterium suaedae
TTCGCAACGTCTTCCAAAACTTCCAATGTGCGATCGAGCTGTTCTCGCGTATGTAAGGCTGACAAGCTCATCCGGATTCTCGCATCTTTTTTAGACACTGCAGGATACAAAATCGCATTTGCGTAAATACCTTGTCTAAAAATCTGCTTGTTAAAATCAACGGTGCGCACAGGATCTCCCAACTTCAACGGAATAATAGCGGATTCTGTATTTCCAATATCCAATCCAATCGTACGAAGATTTTGCTTGAAATAAAACATATTGTCGTTCAGCCGCTGTTTCCATTGGGGTTCTTCATCAATGAGCTCGATTGCCTTCACAATGCCCAATGTCGCTGCTCCGGCTGTGGCAGAAAATATCTGTTGTCTAGACTGAAATTTTAAAAAATAGGCATTTTCAGAGTTACAAATGACATAACCACCAATCGCTCCAAAAGTTTTACTAAATGTACCAGTTATAAAATCCACTTCCGACAGTAATCCCAGGTCTTCCAGCGCTCCCCGACCTGTTCTTCCTAAAACGCCAATTCCATGCGCATCATCCACCATCAAATATGCCCCGTAGCGTTTTGCAAGGGCAACGATCTCTGCTAAATGAGCAACGTCCCCATCTTGAGAATAGACTCCGTCAACAACAATCATCCGAGTCCGATACGTCTCCATTGTATTCTGAAGTATGCGCTCCAGACTTTCCAGATCGTTGTGCAAAAATGTCTTTTTATTGGTTAGGATACACCCTTCGTGTACACTTGCATGTACGGCCATATCCACAATCGCCAAATCTTCCTTCTGTAATAAACTTTGCAACGATGCACTATTGGCGGTATACCCCGTTGTGTAAATCACTGAGCAGTCTTCGTCTCGACCGAAAAAAGCAGCTATTTTTCGCTCCAACAATCGGTGATAATTAAAAAATCCCCCAATTAAAGGAGAAGCTCCTGCTCCTGTACCGTATTCTTCGATCCCCGCAATAGCGCTAGCCTTTACCTTGGGATGCTGCGTAAAGCCAAGATAATCATTGGATACATAACTAATAAATCGATCTCCGAAGTTACTTTCCAACGACATCTCAGCGTTACACCCGCTTTTTCCAACCACTCGGTAGCTCTGGAAATCATCAAACCCCATATAGCTCAGATATGCTTTAAAAATTTTTGATCGTTCGGCGAGGTCTATCCCAGGAATGTTCTCGAAATCCTTGAAGGTGAGTTTATCGAAATTCATAACTTGTTTAATACTTGATTGATAAAATGTTTCTGTCGCGCACTGCTATTTAGCACTAAATTTATCATTTTTTTTTGAATTTACACAACACTTCCCTTCGTCTTTTTATTGATGTTGTCCGTATCCAATTATCCGTCCTTTTTAGAAACATCTCAAATAAAATGATTTTTGACTATATTTAAAAAAAAGAAAAATATGTTGGAAGTAAAACAGCAAGACGGTCGCAAAGGAAAGTTTGAGATCTTTAATGAGGGAGCCTTAGCCGGTGAAATGACCTACACCTGGGCCGGCGACACTAAGTTTATCATCGACCACACGGAAGTTAAGGAAGGGTTTGAAGGCAAAGGTTATGGCAAGCAGCTTGTTATGGCAGCAGTGGAATTTGCGCGTTCCAAAAATGTAAAAATTATGCCTTTATGTCCTTATGCAAAGCGTGTGTTCGATAAGGATACGGCCATTCGAGACGTATTGTTTTAACGCGTTGCAAACCGTTACGATTTAAGCGTGCGTTGTGAGTTTCAATCATTTCAGTTAATCAAAAACGGTTACGTTCGCGATGCGAAAAGCGCTTTACCCTTCTCCTCATTCTGCAGGTTTCATTAACCTAGCAACCGGGTATAAGAGATGTGTTTTCTCATAATATTTTGATTTTTTTACCTACCCATTAATTGCACTCTGCGCTAGTTCTCGATAAAAGGATATGAGTTTTGAATAGTTGTTAGATATGTACAGTATCGGTTTCACATAAAATGAGCTGTCCATTTACAAATAATTGAAGTGCCTATAAACGAAGACAATCATCAATATTTGTATCGTATTTTGAATCTTGCTTCCGTTTGTTTAGACTAAACAGCATCTTTCAGCTATAATCTGGCGAGCTTGATCGACTTGCCTGCAGTGCAGTTACTTCGACGACAGGTGCTTTAGATGTAGATACGCTGTACGGGAAGTATCTACATCACCACCGTTATCAGCATGTGGATGATATGCTGATAACGGTGGTGATAACTTCATGTTAATCAAGCATATTAACCATAGCAAAATTCAATTCATTTAATTTCTATCAAGGGATTTTATAAAATAAGAGGTACATTTATAGATAAATCATGGAAATATGCATTTATCGAAAAACGAAACAGTTGAAGAGGTAAATAGGGTTTTTACGCGTGCACGGGAGTGTTTACTCACCTATCCTGAAGAAAAGATCAATGGTTGTCCCCCAACAGGCGGGTGGACTATAGGACAAGTGGCCGAGCATATTATTATATGCAGTGACGGAATCCCTGACCGCCAGACAACGGAAGCGGATCGTCCGTTCTATCAATTTGAAGACCAGCTTAAACATATGTTTCTCGATGTCACTCAAAAATACGAGGCAGCTCCTACCTTGTATCCGACGAAAGGAAAATACGAGCTTGAACAATTAGAGGATGCTTTAGAACGGAACCGTTTACGGCTAATTCAGAAAGCGGAAAGCACGGACCTAAAAGCATTATGTGTCGATATGGAGTTCCCAACATTCGGTCTTCTAACACGGTATGAATGGATCCGATTCATTTGTTTTCACACGGAAAGGCACCTCTGGCAAATTAGAAAAATAGGACATGCCTTAGCTTCTACATAACTCATCGAAGGCTCATCAAAATTAATGGGCGTATACAACCTGTTTATACTGGATACGGCTATATGAAATGAGCGATCTTAGCACGATGCAGATAGGTAGTGGAGAATAGCGTAAGTTTCTTTAATTTTAAGACCATGTTTAAAACCTCTTTTGCCCCTATTCTACCCGAAAACAGCAAAATACTAATATTAGGGTCGCTGCCAGGCGATCGTTCTTTAGCGGAGCAGCAATATTATGCACATCCGCAAAATCGTTTCTGGAAGACCATAGCAAATTTGTTTAATGAACCTTTTCCCCTTACTTACCCAGAACGTATCGAACTACTTCACCGCAAACATATAGCCCTTTGGGATGTTTGTAGAACGGCTATTCGCAAAGGCAGTATGGATACGGATATCAATCAAGAGGAACCTAATCCGATACACCGTCTTCTTGAGCAGCAGCCCGATATTAAAACGATATGTTTCAATGGCCAAAAAGCGAAAACGCTCTATGATAAATATTTTGATAGACAGGCGCACATCCTTTACCTTTCGCTTCCTAGTACCAGTCCGGCCAACGCAAGCTTCAATCAACAACGTTTGCAGGAAAAATGGCAAGATATACGGACGTTCCTGAATTAGCACTTTTTACGTTTGGGTTATAAGAATATCATTGTGTTTGCTATTTTTGCATACAAGATGTCAGACTTAAAATACAACCAACGAGGCGTGTCCGCTGGAAAAGAGGATGTGCACAATGCAATCAAGAATATTGACAAAGGCTTGTTTCCAAAAGCTTTTTGCAAAATTATTCCGGACATACTGGGCGGGGATGATTCTTGGTGTAATATTATGCACGCGGACGGTGCTGGAACAAAGTCATCTCTCGCTTACGTTTATTGGAAAGAAACCGGAGATTTGTCCGTATGGCGAGGAATTGCTCAAGACGCGATTATTATGAATGTGGATGATCTGTTGTGCGTGGGTGCGGTAGACAACATCCTGATATCTTCGACTATTGGTAGAAACAAAAACTTGATACCTGGAGAAGTTATTGCTGAAATCATTAATGGTACAGAAGAAATTTTACAGGAATTACGATCGCTGGGGCTCGGCATCTACTCTACAGGCGGCGAAACGGCTGACGTAGGAGACTTGGTGAGAACGATTATCGTAGACAGTACCGTGACGTGCCGTATGAAAAGAGAAGATGTCATTTCGAACCATAGAATTCAGGCCGGAAATGTGATTATTGGTTTAGAATCTTATGGTAAAGCAACTTACGAAAGTGAATACAATGGAGGTATGGGATCCAATGGACTAACTTCTGCTCGCCACGATGTATTTCACAAATATCTCGCGGAAAAATACCCAGAAAGCTATGACCCCGCGGTGCCTTACGAACTCGTCTTTTCTGGAAAATGCAAGCTGACAGACACTATCCAAGTGGGTAACGATGAAGGGGTATCGGCAGGAAAGTTAGTCCTTTCACCTACACGCACGTATGCTCCAGTGATTAAAGCGGTCTTAGATCGTTATCGCCACCGAATTGATGGTATGGTTCATTGTTCCGGTGGTGCGCAAACTAAGGTTCTTCATTTTGTGGAAGGTATGCACGTTATCAAAGATAACTTGTTCCCCACTCCACCCTTATTTTCATTAATCCAAGAACAATCTCAAACCGATTGGCAAGAGATGTACAAAGTATTCAATATGGGGCATCGAATGGAACTGTATGTTCCCGAGGAGATCGCTGCAGATATAATCCGCATATCTGAGTCTTTTGGCGTTGCCGCGCAAATTATCGGCCGTGTCGAAGCATCCGCAACAAAAAAAGTAACGATCCGCTCCTCGTACGGCGAGTTTATGTATGAGTAAAAAATGGTTATCTTAAAGGAGAAAAGGATCATAGGCAGTATTGAAACGGTAGACCTCCCGGAATTAGGACTCTACAATATTTATGCAAAAATTGATACCGGAGCGGAAACGTCTGTGCTCCATTGCGAAGATTTCCATGTATTTGAAAAAAATGGACACCGTTTTATTCGGTGCTATATAGCTGGACATCCCGAAGAGAGGAATGCAGACATTGTGCAGCTTACATTCCCAATTCATCGCGAACGTGTTGTAAAAAGCTCGTTCGGACAGGCTGAGACACGACATATTTTTCTGACAAAAATCAGACTGTTTGATCAACTATTTGACATAAAGTTATCTGTAAGAGACCGTTCATCCATGTCCTATCCGATGCTGCTAGGACGTAATTTCATAAGTGGCAAATTCCTTGTCGATGTGTCGAAAAAACATCTCGCTAAGAATTCACTCTAAAACTTATTATCGATTTATCTGTTCATTACAATAAACAACTCTTTCCGTGAATATTGCCGTATTATCGACGAATAGAAACCTCTATTCTACCAAACGCTTAGTCGAGGCTGCCGAATCTCGAGGTCATCGTTGTCAGGTTATTGATCACAGCAAATGCTATGTAGGTATACAACAAGGAAAACCGACCATCCATTATAAAGGCCAAGATTTATCACATATAGATGCAATTATACCACGCATAGGCTCATCCTTAACTTTTTACGGTTCTGCTATTGTCAGACAATTTGAGGTGATGGATGTGGTCTCGGCAAATCCGAGCCAAGCGATAACGCGGTCGCGCGATAAGCTCCGTTGCATGCAAATTCTCTCCGGTGCCGGCTTGGGACTTCCGATAACAGGTTTCGCCCGGTCAGTTTCTGATGTTGACGATCTGATCAACATGGTAGGTGGAGCTCCCTTAGTAATTAAATTATTGGAAGGCACGCAAGGTATAGGCGTCGTATTGGCAGAAACCAAAAAAGCGGCTTCCTCAGTAATTGAAGCCTTTTACGGTCTTGGAAACAACATTCTCATTCAAGAATACATCAAAGAAGCGAAAGGAACGGATATCCGGGCGTTTGTCGTCGATGGAAAAGTGGTCGGAGCCATGAAGCGTACCGCTAAAGAAGGAGAATTTCGATCCAACCTCCATCGTGGCGGTACAGCACAAATTGTTAAACTGACTCGTACAGAAAAGGAAACAGCAATTTCAGCCGCTAAAGCAATGGGGTTAACCGTGGCAGGTGTTGATATGCTTCCTTCAGCAAGAGGCCCGCTTATTCTCGAAGTTAACTCATCGCCAGGTTTGGAAGGTATTGAAACAGCGACCAGTAAAGATATCGCCTCGGAAATCATCAAATACTTAGAAGGTCAATATGCAATAAAACAAGTTTCAAAGGCACTTGTATCGAAACGGAAAGTAAAAAAAGAAAGCAAATTGTAATTAAGCTGAAATAGGTCTTTAAACAGGGCCTCTAAAGTGGTGGCCAAGACGCGAAATACGCCTTGGCCACCACTTTGGTTAGGGCATTTTCATTTGATAGCCCACGTGCCGGACGTTGACGATTCGTATATCCGGATCTTCCTTTAAATATTTACGCAACCGGGAAACAAAAACATCCAAACTTCGCCCACTAGACATCTGTTCGCCATCCCAAAACTCAAATAAGATTTCCCTGCGCGGAACTACTGCATTTCTACGCTCTACCAGGCGTCGAAGGAGTTCGCTCTCTCGGAAAGATAAATGTATATGATGATCTCCCAATGTCAACACCTGCTTAATCGGATTCAATATATATTTACCAATCGGGATACAATCTGTCGGATTGTATTTATTTCGCATTTTTGCCAATGCGATCACCCTAGCAATGAGCTCGTCCATATGGAACGGTTTTTTAACATAGTCGTTTCCGCCCAAGTTGAAACCGGCAAGAACATCTGTAACCGAAGCCCTCGCCGTTAAAAACAACAAGGGAACCGCGCCATCACATGCTCGGATCTTTTCAGCAAGGGCAAATCCGTCCATTCGAGGCATCATTATGTCTAAAACAACCACGTCCGGCTTTGAAAGTTGAAAAGATTTCCACCCCTGAACCCCGTCCAAGCAATGTCTTACTCTAAATTTTCTCGCACGAAGGCTGTCAGAAACTATTCGGCCAAGCTTCTCTTCGTCTTCAACTAATAATACATCTATCATTACGCTATATATTTCGGTATGATTATTATAAAAATACTACCAACTCCTTCTTTGCTTTTTAATTTAAGCCGTCCTCGGTGCTGCTCAACAACCCTTTTTACATAAGGAAGTCCCAATCCAAACCCTTTCACGCTATAAAGATCTCCGTTAGGGACACGGAAAAAAGGCTCAAAAACTTGCTGTTGATAGGCTAATGGAATGCCCATGCCGTCGTCCTTAACATCTATGCTGACATGCTTCTCATCTTCGTATATGCTGATTTCAATATGCATGGCGCCATACTTAATCGCATTGTCCAATAAGTTATTCATTAGATTTTTTAAATGGTGGGCGTCGCCCATTACCGTAAAATGTTGTATCGGCTCTTCCCACGAGAGCGTCACGCCTCGGTGCGATTGGGTCAATCGTAAGTGTGCCACGGATTTGTGAATCACCGTTTTGAGGTCTATAGGTTCCATTTTCAGCATCTTGGTATCCGTATGATCACTATCAGCAATCTCCAAAACACGATCGATCATCACGGAGAGATGATCTAACTCTTCGATAGCCATTGCGTGATATTGCTCACGAGCAGCCGAATCCTGTGGATCAATATAGCTTTGGAGTGCTTCAATAGCCACGGACACGGTTGTTACTGGTGTGCGTAATTCGTGTGTTAAGCTGTTGATAAAGGCTTTTCGCAATGTATCTAATTTATTTTGTTCCAGTATAGTGAAGAACAAATACAAAAACGTACCTACAACGATTGCCAAAATAAATACGGATACAACAAGCTGCCAACTAAGTGCATACAGCAAGGACTGCCAAGGCTGGTCGAAATAAATATGGATGAATCGACCCCGCTCAGGGTCAACTAAAAAAGGACGTAGCGCAAGAGTACCGTTTTCGGCCTGAAAATGCAATTGCGGACGAAAAGGGGCACCTTGTCTTTCAAATTCAAAAGATGGCATCTCCTTAATCGCAAAGACGAAATCCATTGTGAGGTGCCGTGTTAACATATTCGCTCTAAATCGATCTTTGATAACCGAAATTGTGGAATCGTTGAAAAGGTCCCGTGACATATTTCCAAACATTGTCAACCATTTTGCTCTAGGTGGCTCTCCCCCGTGGCCGTTTATGTGAACGAAACGATTTTTCGGAAGACGTTCCGTACGGTTTTTATCATGCCCTTGTAGCATTTCCATCCGCTTAACATGCTGTTGCCTTTCCGCTAACATAACATCATCCAAGAGTTTTTCCATGCGATCCACCGGAATTTCAGGAATCTCGGTCTTCCATCTCTCAAGGAGGTGTTTTTTCCAAGGCATGTACAGCTTACGCTTCAGACTATCTGGAGCACGTGCATCCAGCTCTTGTGCAACCTCCTGCACGGCCTCAAACAGACACTGTTCTGCTGAGGCCGTGAGGAGATCCATCCGTTGTTGGTAGCTCCCGTAAAGCCAGGTTCCCAGCACCACGGTAATGCCGCATGCTGCCGCGATCACCAAAATTATTATCAATTTCAATCTTTTTTTCATTTGATAGGACGAAATTAAATACCAGAATCGGACATCGCCGCATGCTTAACCTTGTTTAACAAAATGTAATATTCATTAACATAGTATATAAGCAGTTTTGCTTCGGGTTTAGAAATCAGATGAATGATATGATTAGAATGGATACTGGTAAAAAATTAATGCTAATGCTCCTCTCGCTTTTTTTGCTGTTATTTTTCGAACGATGTGAGCAAATAGATGGTATAAGTTTAGATGTGGGTAATTCTGCATTAGGCGTAAATAGTTTAGATACGTTTTCTGTACAAGCGAGTACGTTCCTTTTAGACCCCTTACCCACGGGCAATCAAGGCGTTCTATTGACAGGCTCTCTGGAAGATGAATATATTGGTAGGGCTAAGATATCATCTTTTTTCCGGCTCGAGATGCCAGATATTTCTCGAGAATTCAGCAATGACGTTCAATTTGATTCATTGACGCTCCGCCTTTTTTACAATGGATATTCCTATGGAGATACGACACAAATAATGCACTTGTCTGTACATCGCTTGACCGAGGCGCTGGATCCAAGAGAACTATCTATCGCCTTGGAAGACGACGAATATCCGGTATTTGTATCCAGTGAGAACCTTTATGCTGATCAGTCTTTTGCATACGATACGACCCCATTAGGAAAAATACAGTTTATACCTAAGCCGAAAAGTGTTCAGGATACAGTGCTAATTAGGCTCGATCAAACCCTTGGCAACGAATTGTTCCAGATGGTGCTGAAAAAAGACAGTAAATTGGTCTCTGAAGATGAATTCTTGGAATATCTTAAAGGGCTCGCTATAATCCCTTCGGAAGATGCGCATGCCATCATCGGCTTTAAGGATTCAATTGCATTTAACTTACACTATAGCTACGAAAGACAATCTGACGGACGACGGATTAGAGACTCCCTGACTATCGGTAAGGGAGACAATACCTATCAATATAATCACGTAGAAACGGACCGTAGCGCCGGTCTCCTTAAAGCCCTCTCTCATGACAAGCAGGAAATAACAGCGGCCGCTAGTGAAGGTCGAACATTTATCCAAGGAACTACGGGGCTCGTTACTAGACTGCGCTTCCCGTATCTTCGAGAAACATTAGGAACCAGTGCGACGGCTATAAATCAAGCCCAACTTATAGTCGAAACAGATCAATCCGAGACGGGTTATATACCTCCCTTAGATTCCCTGATCATCCTCAAGGCCAATAAGTATGGCACTCCGACTGCTCTTTTACAAAACGCAGCGGGCTCCTCCATCATGGCTGTTTACGAGACTGGCAGCTCGTCTGGCGGTGTCGGGCGTGGCCGATATGTATTCGACGTGACAAATTACATACATGAACTTGTAAACACTAAAACGTACAATGGAGACGAAAGTCTTTTACTATCCTTGCCCACTTCTGACCTGCTGAAAAAGATGGATCTCTTATATATCGCAACAGATGCCAACAAACCAGCGATTACGCTTAACATACTATATATCAAAACACAATGAAAATGAAATGGTTAATTAAACTAGTATTTCTAGTGGCAACAATTGGATTAGCGTTTACCGCTTGTTCGAGTGACGACGAGGATGATCCGGATGAATGGGTCAAGGCAGCAGATTTTGAAGGATTACCACGTAGCGGCGCGGTAGGCTTTACGATAGGTGACTACACTTATTTGACGACTGGATATGGGACCAACTCGAATCGGTTCGTAGACACTTGGCGATTTAACCCTGCCCTACAGAGCTGGGACCAAATGAGCGATTTCCCCGGGGAAGCCCGCAACAATGCCATAGCTTTTGTCTTGAACGGCAAAGGATACGTGGGATTAGGCACTAATTCGACAACCATGTTTAAAGACTTTTATGAGTATGATCCTGCAACGGACACGTGGACAAAGATAGCCGATTTTGTAGGGGCCGCCCGTTATGGAGCCGTAGGATTTACACTCAATGGAGTCGCCTACGTCGGAACCGGAAGAGATTTCGACGGGCAGGATTACAACGACATATATACATTCACGCCCAACTCTACCGGTGGTACATGGACGAAAGTAACGAGTACTCCTAACAAACGTTCTTTTTCATTTGCCTTTGTCTTAAATAACATAGCTTATCTTGGGGGCGGAACCAGTAATAACCAAAATGTAAAAACATTTTACGCATTTGATGGTACAACGTGGACAGAAAAAGAGCCTTTGGCTGAACGAGACGACGACGACTACACTTATGATTTAACGCGATTGAGTCCGTCCGCATTTGTTTTAAATGGAACGGCCTTCATCTCTGGCGGATTATCAAGTTATAGCGGATCTCCTGTTTCTAGTACGTGGCGGTATGTATCTTCTGGTGACTACTGGGAAGAACATCAGACATTCGGTGGCTCTTCCAGACACCAAGCTATTACCTTTGTACACGGCGATTACGCGTATGTAGCAACTGGTAGAAGTGGGACGTCGCCATTCTACGATATGTGGACGTTCAGTCCCAATCCCTGGTAGTATATTCTCGAATCATACCTGCCGTACGAGCTCTCTTGAGCCTATGACAGGTATGATCATTTCGCTTGTCCCTTCCTCTCTGGTAATTTTACATCTTCCATATCTCCGTCATTATTTTTAATCGCTCTAAATAACTGTTATGCTAGCATAGTATTAATTTGTATTTTTATCTTTGTAAGAACCTGATTAAATAGTTATGATAAGTCAACTTATTTTTTTCTGTTTATTTGCGGCAGCGATCTTTTTTTTCGCGTTAAACATTCGACGGATTTATAGAAACATCAGGATTGGCAAAGACGCAAATCGTAGTGACCGGCCGATGGAGCGATGTAAAATAATGCTGCTGGTTGCTTTTGGCCAAAAGAAAATGTTCAAGAAACCCATTCCGGCACTACTGCATTTTATTGTTTACATAGGCTTCTGTATCATTAATATAGAAATGCTGGAAATTGTGATAGACGGGCTTTTCGGAACGCATCGCATTTTTGCCTCTTTTGGAACTGCCTACAATTTCCTGATTTATACATTTGAAATCTTAGCGCTAGGTGTTTTGATTGGTTGCACTGTGTTTCTAGTCAGACGTAATATCCTGCACATTTATAGATTTGGTGGAAGGGAATTGGCTAATTGGCCTAAAACAGACGCCAATCTTATCTTAATTGCCGAAATTTTGTTGATGACGGCCTTTCTTTTCATGAACGGTGCAGATCAGAAACTCCAAACATTACAGGTCTTTCCCTATCAGCAGGCAGGTTCCTTTCCTGTGAGTAGCTTATTGACAGGACTACTACCAAGCGATCCGGATACGTTGATCCTCTTGGAGCGATTCTGTTGGTGGTTCCACATCATCGGCGTACTCATCTTCCTCAATTACCTGCCCATTTCCAAACACCTACATATCCTCTTGGCATTTCCGAACACCTATTTCACGCGACTAGAACCGAAAGGGAAGTTTGAAAATATGCCTACGGTTACGGAAGAAGTAAAAGCTATATTAGATCCATCACTCCCGCCACCAAGCACGGAAATTTCACGTTTTGGCGTGCGTGACGTTCACGATCTTACCTGGAAAAATCTGCTTGACGCTTATACCTGTACGGAATGTGGGCGGTGTACGGCTGCTTGCCCGGCCAACATAACGGGAAAACTACTATCACCTCGAAAAATCATGATGGACACTCGTGACCGTATGGAAGAAATCGGACGCATGCTAGACAGAAAGGGAGACATTCAAGACGATCAAAAATCGCTAATTGACCACTATATAACACGAGAAGAAATTTGGGCTTGCACAACATGCAATGCTTGTGTTGAACAGTGTCCGGTCAACATCAATCCTCTCGAAATCATCCTTGGTCTTCGGCAGTACGCTGTCATGGAAGAATCACAAGCACCGACAAGTATCAATGTGATGTTCAATAATTTGGAAAACAACGGAGCTCCATGGAAGTATGCTCAGGCTGATCGTGCGAATTGGACCTCCTCATAAAAGCTAACGTATGGAATCTACTTTTCACATCCCTACCGCTGCGGAAATGTTGGCAAAAGGCGAATCTCCGGATTTATTGTTCTGGGTTGGCTGTGCGGGCAGTTTCGATGAGCGGGCACAGCGTATAACAAAAGATATATGCAAAATCCTTCATCACGTCGGTATGAAATACGCGATCCTTGGAACAGAAGAAAGCTGTACGGGTGATCCAGCAAAACGAGCGGGGAACGAATTCTTGTTTCAGATGCAGGCAATGATGAATATTCAAGTATTACAAGGCTACGCAATACGGAAAATTGTCACAGCTTGTCCTCATTGTTTCAATACCTTAAAAAATGAATACCCCAATTTGGGAGGGAATTTTGACGTTATACACCATACGCAATTGATTCAATCGTTGATCGACGAAGGAAAGCTTAGACCTGCCGATGGACACGTTTTTAAAGGGAAACGTATAACCTATCATGACCCGTGCTATCTAGCACGAGCCAACGAGGTGTATGAAGCACCACGAAGGGCACTGGAAATACTGGACTCTGACCTTGTTGAATTGAAACGGTGCCGGAGTAATGGTCTTTGTTGCGGCGCTGGAGGAGCGCAAATGTTTAAGGAACCCGAGTCCGGAGAAAAAGACATTAATGTAGAACGAATAGAAGAAGTGATCGCTTCAGAGGCCAGTATCGTAGCTGCGGCATGTCCTTTTTGCATGACAATGCTCCGCGACGGCGTAAAGGTAAAAGAAAAAGAACAACAAATACAGGTGTTGGATATCGCTGAAATTACGGTTATGGCAAGTAACCTTTAACTACTAACAAAAAAAGAGCACTTATTAATGTAAGTGCTCTTTGTGTACCCAGGAGCAGATTCGAACTGCCACGCCCTTGCGAGCGCCACCCCCTCAAGATGGTGCGTCTACCAATTTCGCCACCTGGGTAATTGCGATAGCAAAAGTAATGCTTTTTTACGCTATTTGAAAAGGAAATTTAGTTTTTGCAAAATTATTTCTGTAAGTTATTGTCTATCAAAGTCTGAATAATCCCATCCACTAACCCAACCCGCGGTGCAACAATATTTTTAAGATGTCCTACCTTCATGATGGTCAAAAAAATATCAGCAGCGGGTATAATTACATCTGCACGATCCTGCTTTAAACCCAATACATGAATTCGATCCTTTAACGAATATGAGTTTAGATACTGGTAAATAGCCTTTAACTTAGCATAAGACATCGGCTTGTCCATTTTCTCATTTGCGATACGTGAAAGCTTATTTATATTTCCGCCTGTACCTATACCGTATATATTTTTATAGATTTTAGTATGTTCTCTTACCCACCGTTTCATTTCCTCCCAGGTTTCTGGATGATCTTGGTTATCTAATATACGAATCGTACCTAGGTTAAAAGATTTGGAAGCAATCAACTGTGCATTCGCAAACAACGATATCTCTGTACTTCCTCCACCGACATCGATATATAAATACACCTTACTTTTATCCATATTATCCTGCAAATGGCTGTTATAGATAATCTTTGCTTCTTTCGACCCGTCAATAATTTGGATGTTAATCCCTACTTTTTGACAAGCTTTAACAATTTCTGCACCGTTGTCGGCGTCGCGCATAGCAGATGTGGCACAAGCCATATATTCCGAAACCCTATATACATCCATCAGGTTTTTAAACGCTTGCATTGTCTTCACCATATTCTCAAACTTCGGTTTCGAGATGTGGTGATGAATAAAAGCGTCGTCTCCCAACCTAAGCGGTACCCGAATTAAAGCTTCCTTTTTGAATTGTATGGGATTACTATCCTGATTGACTTCCGCAATTAACAGCCTGACTGCGTTGGATCCTATATCTATAGCGCCGTATCTCACAAATGAGTGTATTTGAATTACTTGATTAAAAATAAATTTTACAATAATAACAAATCAAATATTAATATAATGTTAAGTTATCTCAATATTCCAAAAAAAAAAGAGATGCGATCGGCATCTCTTTTTGAATAAAATTCCTAATCTTCTAGTGGTGTGCGTGCGCATCTGCTTTACCACCAGCCAATGTGTAGATTTCTTCTATTTTCTCAATATGGGCATGTGCAAATTCTCGTAAGGCTTTATTTGTATTGCGGCTTAGTCTGTCAAATTGATCTTTTATTACCGCGGTTTCGTGTTGAACATGATGAATATAAGAATCATCAGAGTAAGCCGCGCTATATGCATGAGCTTCTACAACAGTCGAGTCGGCAACCGCTGCGCGCTGCTCTGCGGGAGCTACAAACTTCTCAGCACCTAAAATAGGAAAATCTACTTGGCCGGCCGTCGCTAAACTATCCAACGCTGGAATCAATGTCTTATAAACTTCCGTTACCTTAGCTGCTAACTGTTTAGCTTGCGAAGATCCCGCTACTGTTTCTGCATACGCTGCATAATCAGCTTCGTAAACAACTTTCGCACCTACAAGCTTGAAAAAGTGATATGCATCCCCATCTACCAAACTCGTGTGGGTATACTTCAACTGGTTTTCTTTCGCCGTGTTTGGGCTACAAGAAGCCAATAACGCACTCGCACACACGCCTGCAATAAATAAAGTATTTAGTTTCATTTCTTTTCTATTTATGCTACAAAAATAAAAAAAATATCCATTTACCCGTTAAAATAAACAACTTACTGGATCTATGCTAAATTACGTCCTGCATTGACGACGCCGTAAATAGTTCGTGCAATCAATTTTCTGTAAATTGCTTCCTTATCCTCAGAGAGTTTCTTATTAAGCAACGTACGAATGGCATAGTGTTGAATCGTTAGAAGGGGCAATACGATCTTCTCCCGGGCTAAGATGGACGCACGTTCTATTGGATAGTCTTCCATCAGCATGGATGAATTACTCAATTTCAGGATATATTTTTTCGTTAATTCATACTCGTCACGAAGCATCATCCAAAACTCTCCAAATGTGGCATCGTACTGCATATAAGAGGTGATGTCAAAATTGGATTTCGTCATTGACATCATGCAATTATCGATAATGGTCTTGAACATACCGGAACTTTCGTACAGATTTTTAACATAGGACCAAAGATTGTTTTCTTCGGCCCACTGTAATGATGTTCCCACCCCGTAGAACCCCGGAATATTTTGTTTTAATTGACTCCAAGATGTTACGAAGCTAATCGCACGCAAATCTTCAAGGCGTAATTCTTTTCCGGAATTACGTTTTACAGGCCTACTGCTAATATTTACATCAGAAAGTTGCTTCAGCGGGCTCAATGTCTCCAAATATTTCAAAAACAATGGATGTTTTCGTAGCGCTAAAAACTTTCTGTGGCTCTCATGAGCCATTTGATCAATCACCTCTTTTTGCTTAGCCGTCAATGTATCTCCTTCCCGTTGCTGTATCTCCGAAATGATTCCGGCCTGCAATAATTGCTCTATATTATATTGCGCAGTTTCTGGCGAACCATATTGGCTGCTGATCGTCTGCCCCTGAATTGTCAATTGTATATGCTCATTTGCAATTTCTTTACCCATTGATGCATAAAAACGTTGTGTTTTCCCTCCGCCTCGAGCAGGCGGACCTCCACGTCCGTCAAAAAACACCAAATCCACATCATATTCCCGTGCTATTGCCGTAAGCTCAATTTTAGCTTTATATATAGACCAATTGGCCATCAAATATCCTCCGTCTTTGGTGCTGTCCGAAAAACCTAGCATGATGGTTTGTTTATTTCCTCTACGTTTGATATGCGCGGCATAGGTTTTGTGCGAATAAAGCGTGCGCATAACATCGGCCGCACGAGATAGATCGTCCACCGTTTCGAAAAGAGGAACAAAGTCTATGGTCAAACCATCCTGTTTCCAACCACTCCAGAGAAACAACTGCATAAGGCCTAAAATATCCGATGCTTGTTGGCAGTTACTGATGATGAAGCGCTGAGCAGCACGTTCACTACCGGATCTTTGAATATCTTTCAACAAATCGATGACTTGTAATGTGTCTATGACCAACTTATCAGCATCTTCATCATATCCCAGTGCATATTCTGTAAACGGAATCTGCTTTTCTTTTTCTTCTTCTGAATGTTGGATTTGTACGAGATTAAGGTTCGTTTCCGGATGACGTTCTACAAGATAGTTGAACGTTTGTCGCAGAATACTACTGTCTTGCCGGATATCAAGCGTCGTAAAATAACATCCAAATGTGGTAACTTTACGAATAAGATCTTCAACTAACTCAACAAACAAACCATCATGTTGGTTATTAAGCACATCCTTTACGGCATTTAAATTTTCCAAAATAATGGCGGTATCGTCTGTGGGATTATCTTTCGGATTAAAACTATTTTCATAGAACAAGTCTTGCAACAAATCCAGGTTTTTCTCCGTTCCCCGGAACGTTATCCTTCGCTTAACGATCCTGAAATCACGATAATAACACCGAAATAAAATAGTACGCAACATATTAGCCACTTTCTTCGTGCTTTCGGCAGTCACATTCGGATTACCGTCTCGATCACCACCCGGCCAAAATCCCAATTCAATCAGCTGTTTTACTTCTTCGATCGGCACTTCCATTTCCTGATCTATTTTCGATTGAATCCCAGAAGCTACCTTATAAAATACATTTTCTAAAAACCAGGCTAAACTAGCTGCTTCATCTACTGGTGTTGGCTTTTGCTTATTAATAAAAGGAGTCTTGCCAAGCTGTTGCAACAAAAGTTGAATATTGGACACATCGTTACGCTTGAGCGCATCGATCAAATCGTTTATTATTGCCAATACCGGCCCGGGATAAAATTGAGTAGGATGAGCAGTTAACACCAAACGTACAGAAAAATCCCGCAACTTATTAACTATTTTCTTCTTCAATTCGGGATTATCATTGGCACGCTGGAATAGCCCTTGAAGTATACCAGACTCGTCCGTGTGTCCAACAGTTTGAAAAGCAGAATCTTCTACCGCATCAAACAATACGACCTGTCGTTCGATATACTGAACAATTCGAAATAGAAAATCAATGCGATCCTCCTCCTGAACGTACTGCTCATACTGTCCAAAAAAACTTTCGATAATATCTTCTGGGGCTAAATGTTCGTCAACCCCCTTCTCACAGTGCGTAGAAAAGAAAGGAAGAATGGTTCCCGTATGTTTTACACGCTGGAAAGGAAGTGTTAGAAACAAACTTTTGTACAAATCAAAGCGTGTTAATACTTCATTGTGAAAGACGGATTGTTTTTGACTTATCTTCATGTTTAAAATTAAGGAATAACATAGATTCGAACCATCAAATTTTCGAACCGCCCTAAATTATTCAATAATTACAATAAAAACAACTTTTTTATACAAAGCATACATTAAATTGAGCTCAATTTTATCAAAAATTCAAAATAAATCGTAAAACTTTCAACTCACCTTTAGAGCGCATTTTCGCCGTGCTAAATAACAGGCGTATATACCACCAAGCAATGTCATCCCACTAACCCGCATTTACTAACTTGGACCCTCCTATAAAGCATTTCTTTTTATATATTTAACACGAACTGAACGTCAAGCTGCATGGAGAGAGCAAAGGAAATAAGCAATTTTTTTTATGGACAATATTTTTCCGAAGGTCTAAAAATAACTTTGGGCTGTATTGTACCGGTGATAGTATGTGCTTACTTTGGATATTTAAGTGTGGGAACACTAGTATCCCTGGGAGCGTTGCTCGTCGGTCTCTCGGATACCCCAGGGGCTCCATCTCATAGACGGCTGGGCATGTTATCTACGGCTCTTCTGTGCATGCTCACCTATATTATTATCGTTCATGTCAACTATTCAGTTCCTTTAACGACCATCGTTGTTGCGACCCTAAGTTTTGTCTTCGCCATGTTCGCTATATTCAATGCACGAGCGGCAACTGTGGGATCTATGTGTACACTTATGATGCTCTTTAATGTACATCACGAATTGGTAGATACGGAAAAATGGTTATACCTTCTGTATATCGCAATTGGAGGCTCTTGGTACATGATTATAAGTATGTCCATTATTCAAATACGCCCCTACCGGATCGCACAGCAAGAATTATCTGAATCGATACGACATGTAGCAGATTATATTCGATTGAAAGCTAATTTTTATGATCCAAAAATCGATATTGACGCCAACTACCTCAAGTTAATCGATAAACAAATCGAGGTGCATAAACACCAAGAGATGGTTCGTGACATTCTCTTTCAAAGTAAGCGCTCTATAAAAGACACGACGAAGATTGGCCGATTTCTGACATTAATCTTTTCGGATATCGTTGACCTTTTCGAGCAAAGCATGACCACACAATATGATTATTATGCGATCAAATCAAGCTATGCGCAATATGGTGTATTAATGCCTTTCAAACACGTGTTACTTAAATTAACGGCAGAAATGGACAACATGGCCTACGCTATCAACGCGAACAAAATGCCAAAGCCGATTTATAAGTTCGATCACGACATTGAGCGACTTCGCGCTGCCGTTGAAAAGATCGACAAACAACAAATCAATACGATCCCCTTAAAAAAAATTATCATCAACATTCGTGGGATTATAAAATATTTAGAGAACATATATGCGTATAGTTCGTCAAAATTATCAGACATTCCGAGAGAAGAAATAGATTCGGCATCGCAGTTTATCACACGCGATCAGATCGACTGGAAAAAGTTCAGAAGCAATTTAAGCCTTGAGTCGTCTGTATTTCGACATGCTTTGCGTATGTCCATTGTGCTCGCCGGGACCTATCTTACCCTTAGCCTCATGAACTTCAATCCCAACGGAATCTATTGGACATTATTGACGATCATGGTCATTTTAAAGCCAGGTTTTGGTCTCACAAAAGAACGCAATGTACAACGGTTGATAGGAACAATCATAGGGGGAGTTGTCGGTGCATTAATCGTTTTCACCATTCACGATGCTTCCATACGGTTCGTGTTATTAATCTTCTTTTTCCTAACCGCATATAGCTTTTTCCGTGTAAACTATATTGTCGCGGTTATGTTTATGACTCCCTATGTATTAATTATGCTCAGTTTCCATGGTATGAATACCTTGGAAATGGCAAAGGAACGCATGTTGGACACATTCTTAGGTGGAATGATTGCGTTCTTGTCTAGCTATGTGATTTTTCCAAACTGGGAAAGCACACAATTCAAAGATAATATGCGTTCGCTCTTGATCGCTAACTATAATTATGTTGCCCAAGCCATACAAATTCTATCAGGTAAACAATTAACAATCACTGCTTACAAACTAGCAAGAAAAGAGGTGTATATTACTTCGGCCAATATGGGCTCCACGTTCCAACGTATGTTGACAGAACCAAAATGGAGACAAAAGTATACCAAGGAAGTAAATAGATTCGTCATACTAAGCCATATACAGTCTTCTTTTTCAGCCAACTTATTAACGCAGGTCAATCAAGCGGACAAAGATGTGTTCGACAAGGAACACGTTAAGCTCTTGAAACGCATGCTTTCCGAGCTTGAAAAAGCTATCGCTCTACTCCCTTTATCCCAAAACACAACTGCGGACTTCAAAGCGCATGAGGATTTTCCCGAATTACATGATATATTGGATAGAGGTGAAGAAAGCAAATTAATTACAGAACAATTACAGTTTTTGGTTAAAATTTCGGGAGATTTACACCGTGTCACGCAAGAGTTAACCAACCGTGTACACGAATTTGAAACGTTGGAAAAGTAGGAATATTAAATGAATAACGTATTTGACGTATTAATAATCGGAGCTGGGCCTATCGGTCTAGCGTCAGGCATTGAAGCGCAAAAAGCAGGACTGTCCCATATCATTCTAGAAAAAGGTTGCCTCGTCAATTCGCTTTTTAATTACCCGATCAATATGACATTTTTCTCTTCGTCAGAACGATTAGAGATCGGTGATACTCCCTTTGTCACGTCCCTTCCGAAACCGAAACGCGCAGAAGCTTTAGAGTACTATCGCCGTATAAACAACAAGTTCAAACTTAATACTCACTTGTTTGAGGAAGTTATTGATGTCCGTAAAGAAAACGCCGTATTCCGGGCAACGTCAACCAAACATTCGTACTTTGCCAAGTCAATTATTGTCGCGACCGGATTCTATGATGTCCCCTTGTTATTAAATATCCCCGGAGAGGAGTTGCCAAAGGTTGTTCACTATTACGACGACCCTCACTACTATGCCAACCAACGTGTATTAGTTGTTGGCGCGAGCAATTCTTCTGTAGATGCTGCGTTGGAAACATATCGAAAGGGCGCTCACGTGACCATGGTAGTCCGGGGACCAGAAATAAGCCCACGCGTTAAATACTGGGTAAAGCCAGACATAGAAAACAGGATTGCTTCCGGGGAAATTGATGTATTCTATAATAGCACCGTCGAAAAAATTGAAGATAGCCAAGTCGTTATTAAGTCTCCCGACGGCCTTCGAACTGTTCCAAACGACTTTGTTCTTGCATTGACAGGCTACCAGCCCAATTTCGAATTCTTGAAACAACTCGGTATTACCGTTCCCGATATTGCTCCACGAATACCAATACACAATCCCGATACAATGGAAACCAATGTCGAAAACCTATATCTTGCAGGAGTTGTCTGTGGGGGATTAAATACGCACCTATGGTTTATCGAGAATTCAAGAATTCACGCCGAGCTTATTATCGCAGACATACAAACGAAAAGACTTCATTAAGCACGCAGGCCACGTAAGAAAATTCGAACCATTTTCTTTTGCTTAGACAGAATTAATTCAAATTCATCCGGTGTAGGAAAAAGACAATCATTACAATCTTTACTCAAAATACCGGTACGCATTCCCATCAAGGAAAATAATAACAGTTCTGCGGTTTCATCCAACTCATCGACTTGGATCTCGCCATTTTTCACACCAATATCCAATATCCTACTGAATTGATCACGTACTCGATCAAAAAAAGGCCCCAAACTTCTTCCCATTTCGCCGGGATTCTGCATAAAAAGAGAAGAAGAATATTCAAACAAGTTATAATTTTCACGCATAATTTCCATACGGCTTTCTATAGCATACAGTATCGCTTTCTCAACACTCGAAGCTTTGCTGACATACTGGTCGACTTTGCTAATCATTTCATTGATAACATATTCCAAAACTGCCGTATATAGGCTATGTTTATCAGGAAAGTAATAATAAAGCAAGGCCTTAGAAAATGACAGGTCTTTCGCTATTTCTGCCATTGTTGTTTTTGCCATTCCAAAATGGGCAAAACGACGTTTTGCAACTTCCAAAATCTTTGCTCGTTTTATATCTACATTTTTAGACATGATTTTTTATTCCTTAAATAATAGGCATTATAGTATATTTACCGCAATATTATAAAGTTAATTCTTTTTTTGAATTTTTAAAAGAATTGGTCAATAGAAAAATGACGGAGAAAATACAGCAGGACGTTTCCTTACGATCTTTCAACACCTTTGGCATTGATGTATCCTGTCAGGAATTCATCGAAATTGCAGACGAGAATCAAATTTCCGCATTGTATGAAGATGGAAAATTTTTCCAGCAATTCTTTATCCTTGGGGGGGGTAGCAATGTTTTATTTACGCAAGACTACCCGGGGTTAATTGTACACATGAACAATAAAGGGATTACCCATTTTATTGATGGAAATTTCATATATGTTACGGCTAAAGCGGGAGAGGTATGGAATGACTTCGTATGGTACTGTATCGAACGAGGATTTCCAGGAGTGGAAAATATGGCGTTAATCCCAGGCACTGTCGGCGCCTCTCCCATACAAAATATTGGTGCTTATGGAACAGAGCTCATGGACATTTTTTATTCATGCCAAGCATTCGATACTCTAACTGGCATATTTACTACTTTTCGTAACCCAGACTGTAAATTCACGTATCGTGACAGTATTTTTAAATCGATCCATAAGGGGCGTTATATTATTACATCTGTAACATATAAACTGCATCTACATCAACAAGTGAATACATCTTATGGCGCCATCAACGAAGAGCTGAGACGTAAAGGTATTGTTTCCCCTACAATAAAGGACGTCGCTGAAGCTGTTTCGCACATTCGAGTAGAAAAACTTCCCGATCCGTCTGTAATAGGCAACGCTGGAAGTTTCTTTAAAAATCCAATAATCTTTACCGGACAATTCGAAAAACTACAAACGGATTACCCAGGTGTCGTATCATATCCCGTAGATACTAACTCCGTTAAGATTGCAGCAGGATGGCTAATCGAAGCTTGCGGGTGGAAGGGAAAAATCGAAGGAAATGTAGCTGTGTGGAAAAGCCAAGCATTAGTCATAACTAATCTAGGCGAAGCAACAGGTTCAGAAATATATACTGTATCGTCCAAAATAATAAACGATGTTTACAACAAATTTGGCATTACTTTAGAAAGAGAAGTGAATATCCTATAAAAAGTTTTCCACACTTGTGAATTTAGCATGTCAGCTAAAAAACACTATTCCTATCTTACTGACATATAACGGGTTGTTACCCTTGTCTTCGGCTGTGTTTAACAGACTATTAACCATAGTTTCATTTAGACTTAACCCAAAACAAAAAGTTTAGCACGCCATTTGTACGTTTTGTATTGTAACCGTATTTCATTCAAAATGAACTACACAAAAACATCGCAAAGACTTCGTCAAAGCCTTGTATTGTAAACTTTTAATCCAATCTAGTATGAACAAATTAGAATTCAACACGTTAGTAATCCAACAAGCTGATTCATTGAAAACGTACGCGAGAAATTTCACTAGAGATCAGGATGACGCAAATGATTTAGTACAGGATACACTTTTGAAAGCGGTAACGTATTTTAAAAATTTTAAAGACGGCACCAACCTCAAAGGATGGCTTTACACGATTATGAAGAACACCTTTATTAACAATTATCGACGAGTCGTAAAGACAAATTCCTTTATAACAAAAGAAGAAGAAATAACAAGCGCCAATTTGGTAGTATCTGCAACAAGCAACGTCGGTGAAAACAAATTTGTGATGGAGGATATCAACCAAGCATTATCTAGCTTATCTGAAGACTATTATGTGCCTTTTACGATGTATTTTGAGGGATATAAGTACCACGAAATATCTGAATATCTAAACATACCTATTGGAACTGTCAAGACGCGCATACATGTTGCGAGAAAAGCGATGAAGAAAACGTTAAATGCCTATAAATTCGGCTATTAAAAGTATATTTGAGAGTGGACAACATCAGACATCTTCCCTCTTACTCGAAATCGCAGTTAGCCTTAAGAAATGGACAAGATAAGCCGGAAATATGGGTTGCTTTTCGAGGGTTAATCTACGACGTCACTGAAAGCCGCTTATGGAAAAAAGGAACACACTACGAACATTGGGCTGGACAGGATTTAACAAGCGAACTAGCTGAAGCTCCGCATAATGAGCAGGTGTTCCTCCGCTTTAACGTTGTGGGAAAACTAATTGAGATTAGCCTTACTCGCTAATCTCAAATTTGGCCAGTGCAATAAATTGCTGTATCCGTCCCTTAATTTCGTCCAGAGATAGATGTTGCAATTGTTCCGTACCAAATTTTTCGACACAATAAGAAGCTAGCGCCGATCCGTAAATGATTGCATTTTTCATGTTGGTAAAGTTAATTGACTTAACCTTTGCCAAATATCCAATAAAACCGCCAGCAAAAGCGTCTCCCGCACCTGTAGGATCAAAGACGTCTGCCAGCGGTAATGCCGGCGCTGAAAATATTTGATCCTCTCCAAACAGCAATGCACCATGCTCTCCTTTCTTAATAATCAAATATTTTGGTCCCATTTTCAGTATAACTTGCGCAGCTTTTACTAATGAGTATTCTCCAGACAATTGACGGGCTTCTGCATCATTGATAGTTAATACGTCTACTCGTTTAAGAACAGCTTTCAAGTCGTCTAAAGCGACATCCATCCAAAAGTTCATCGTATCTAGCACAACCAATTTTGGTTTGGTTTGCAGTCGGTTCAAGGTATCCAATTGCACTTGTGGAGTTAAATTTCCGAGCAAAAGATATTCGCAGTCCTGATACGACGCAGGAATTTTTGGATCAAAATCCGCCAATACATTTAACTCAGTAACCAACGTGTCGCGACTGTTCATGTCGTTGTGGTATTTTCCTGACCAAAAAAACGACTTACCTCCAGAAATTACCTCTACACCTTCCACGTCTATACCATGAGATTGGAGAATATTTAGATTATCATCTCCAAAATCCTCTCCTATCACACTAATAAGTTTTACGCGGTCGTACAAATAGGAAGCAGCCAACCCGGCAAATGTAGCAGCTCCTCCTACGATTTTGTCCGTCTTGCCAAAAGGTGTTTCGATAGCATCGAAAGCAACAGTACCAACTATTACTAAACTCATATTGTTAATTTATACAAAAAAAAACCGGCTTATTAGCCGGTCAAATAGTTGCTCCTGAAGCTGGGCTCGAACCAGCGACCCTCTGATTAACAGTCAGATGCTCTAACCTGCTGAGCTATTCAGGAATCGCGACTTTATCAAAAGAATGACCCTTTTTCTAAAGTGATACAAAGATAGAACTTCTGACAGAATTATCAAAAAAAAAGTAAAAAACAATCGCAATGATTAGGTTTTGCACATTTTACCATGTTCTTCCCGAAGCCAAAACAAACTATCGGGCGGCCCCACCAAAATGGTTAAGCTTTATACACGCAAAAAAATCCCACTCAATTGAGTGGGATTTGCTCCTGAAGCTGGGCTCGAACCAGCGACCCTCTGATTAACAGTCAGATGCTCTAACCTGCTGAGCTATTCAGGAGTATTCTGAGACGTTATGTCCGTTTCCGTGATGCAAGTATCGGAAGTTTTGATGAGGTCTGCAAATAATTTCGTCAACAAAAACACAACTCGCTCACGTCCAACGTATTTTTTTTAAAGAAGCACCCCGCTTAAAACTAGGGTAGAAATAGTAAAATATATTATCAAGCCTGTGACATCTACTAGCGTGGAAACAAAAGGCGCGGATGAGCTGGCGGGGTCTGCCCCCAATTTGCGGAGCAAGAAGGGCAGCATAGCACCAACAAGGGATCCCCATAGCACTACGCCAACTAATGAGAACGCAATCGCAAGTCCATACAAAGCCCAGGCATCACCATATCCACCCGTAAATGCTTGATCGACCGAAATACGACAGAACCCTAAGGTCCCCAGAATAAGACCGAGGAACAGACCGGAAAGTATTTCCCGACGCATAACCAACCACCAATCCCTTAGCGTGACCTCCCCCATAGCCATCGCTTGAATAATTAACGTCGATGCCTGAGATCCGCTATTACCACCGCTCGACATAATAACTGGCATGAGTAGTACTAAGATTGTCGTCAACTTATCTTCGTAATGCTTGAGGACAATAACCGTCAATAGCTGCCCGAGAAAAAGCACAATCAACCAGCCCCCTCGTTTCTTTACTAAATGAAAGATCGAAACGTCCAAATACGGTTCATCTAGTGCCTCCGTCCCTCCTATTCGCTGCATATCCTCTGTATACTCTTCGTTGGCGACCCAAAGGATATCATCTATCGTAACGATACCCAACATGATCCCCTGCTCATCGACAACAGGTAAAGCAACCCGATTATTCATCCGGAAAATATTTACGGCATCTTCTTGGGGATCGTTTGCATGAAGCGAAATCAACCTATTATCAATCAAAGCCTCAACCCTCGTTTCGGGGTCAGAAATCAGGATATCGCGTATCCGAATATCATCCATCAGACGCCCTTCCCCGTCAATCACATACAACACATCGATCGTTTCGGATGCATTTCCATATCGTCTGATATGATCTAGAATCCGCGTAATATTCCAGTGTGGTTTTACGGTTATATAATCCGGTGTCATCAAACGACCAACGCTATCTTCTGGGTATCCCAGTAACGACAAAGCTTCCTTACGTTCTTCTGGAGAAAGCATGATGATCAGATGTTTTACAACATCACCTTTTAATTCACTAAAAAATGAAGTACGATCATCAGGAGGCATCTCATTAATAAGTTCTCTAACTTTTCCTGCTGATAGTTTTTTAAAGATCCTTTCTTGGGTCGGAAAGTCTAAAATACTAAAAACATGGACCGCTCGATTTATATTTAACGTTTCTATAAAAAGCGCAGCATGTTCAGGAAGCTCATCAATAAGTTCTTCCACATCGGAAATGTTCTGCTCATTCAGAAAATCCTGAAGCTCGGAGATTTCGCCAGACTCTATCCATTTCTCCACGAGCTCCACCCGCATTTCTAATTCTTCCATAGCGCTTTTTATTTTAATCCTACATCGGTACTTTGTTGTTTGCAGCAAAAGTCGACTTTTTAGTTGGAAATAACTAATACTTTTTTAGTACTTCGCCACTAGTAAAAATAAACAAAACCGTTCGTGAACTGTTTGATACGCCACATAAAAATCATGTCATAATGACATGCCAACAAAAAAAATTCAGATGTACTTGTGCCGGACTTTTCTTCAAAATTTTTCAGCCGAACTTTTTATGAATGTAAAACAGGCAATACCACTTTCGTATCCATGATTGATTAACGCTAGCAGAAGACCGAGCGGTTATGTTGGCAATAGGTTAGTAACATATGTCATAGAAAAGCGATTAGCTCAACACACCTAAAAAATCACCTTTTTTTAAGTATCTTGCAATTGAGGATGACGGGCGTTGCCCAAGTTTAAAACCTGACCTACCAAAAGACATAAAACAAGCAACAAAGCTAAAAAACAAAATAAATACACAAGCAATATATTAAATTTAATATACTAATAATCAGAACTTAAAAACAATTATATAAATAATAACTAAGCATCTAATACAAGCAAATAACTAACAATATTAGCAAACTCGCGAACTAAAAAATAATATGACTCATAAAATATTGTATATCAAGACATTAATTGCATTAATATTATATTTTAATTTAAACATCGCATTGAGCCAAATTGTAGATAACGAACAAGCTTCATCGTCAATAAGATGGAAACAAATAGAAACAGAATTTTATCGGGTTATTTATCCCTCTACATTCGAAAATTCGGCCAAACGGCTTGTGACGCAATTACCAAGTATCCGTGAAAAAAGCAGTAACAGTCTTTCTATTTCCCCTAAGAAAATCACGTTAATCCTTCAGGGAAATCATCTTAGTCAGAATGGCTACGTACAACTCGCTCCACGCAAATCCGAGTTCTATCCCATCCCGTCCTCCGTCGCAGACAATCAAGAATGGCTTCCCAATCTAGCACTGCACGAACTACGTCATGTTGCGCAATTTGACAAATTGACAGGCCGAATAAAAGCACCATTTTTTGAACAACTAGCCCTAGCTCTATATGCCTTAAATCTGCCAGCTTGGTATTTCGAAGGCGATGCGGTTCAAATCGAAACAGTGCATAGCGCCGGCGGACGAGGACGGCTTCCGTCTTGGGAAATGCCCGTCCGCGCGAATTTACTGAGCGGAAAATCATACAGCTTCAACAAGTATGTACTGGGCTCTTTTAAAGACAACGTCCCGTCGCACTATACCATTGGTTTTCTGATGAACACTTATATGACGAACCATTATGGGATAGAAAGTCATGAAAAAATTATGGAAGAAATGCGGACAAAACTACTTAGACCATTTAATTTCCAGCGAGCCGTAAAGCAAGTCATAGGAATGAGACCGTCTGCTTTATTTAAAGAAACCATGTCAGAATTGAGTGCGAAATGGGTTCAAGAACAGAATAATTATTCCAACCACATAGATATAAAAACACCGAAAAGCCAATATCCAGCCGACTTTTTATTACCCCAAGAAGGTCCAAATCAAACAATTTTCTGCATCAGGTCTTCCCCTACTTCCGTCAATAAAATAATAAGATTAGATAGCATGGGTTCAGCAACGCCAGTTGCTAAAACCGGACTTCAACTTGCTCCATATTTTCATCTACGTGGAGATGAAATCGTGTGGGATGAATTTAGGAAAGACGCCCGGTTTGGGAAGCAGACTTACAATGTGATCAATGTATATAACTTAACCACGAAACGCGTCCGGACGTTGACAAAAAATACGCGCTACTATTCTCCTGTTTTACATCCTACCCGCAACGAAATTGCCGTCGTTGAAGTAACCAAGACCGGTGAAACAAAATTACGCATATTGAACGCAAAAACGGGATTCATATTGGATAGTATTCCGATCCCCGAACATACACACATACAACAGCCTAAATTTAATGCTTCTGGCGACAAAATAATCGCAATCGCCGTTTCTCCACGAGGGACAAACCTCGTCGAATTCGATCTACCTACAAAGACGCATGCCATACGTTTAACATGGAGCAATCAACAGATAGAACGTCCAATGTATTACGGCAACACAATTCTCTTCAAAGCTCATTTCGATGGAATCGATAATATTTACCAAGTATCGAACGAAGGCGAAATAACTCAAATTACTTCTGCTGAATTCGGAGCTTTTAATCCATCGTTAGCAGTAGGTGATTCGATCTTGTTCAACACCTATCGATATAATGGATATAAATTAGCCAAACAAGCAATACGAACTTTTGATCCTAAATCGGCTGCTTCACGTAATTGGTATATACAGCCTACACTAGATGCTATGGATACAACGGATATTTCTACCCCTCTTTCGGACACGAGTGAAATGATCGTTTCTCGGTATAACGCTACCGCACATATGATTAACTTCCACAGTCTCTCCATCAGCAGCACAAATTTCGAAAGCTTCGACAACTACATCCCCGGTATATTTTGGCTATCGAATGATGTTTTAAACACGACGCAATTAAAATTAGGTTACGAATTCGATCCGGACATTGCAAAAAGCATTTATTCCGCAGAAGTGTCCTATCGAAAATATCTCCCTATCTTTACCGCTCGGTATGCAAATCGCGGGCTAGTCGGAAATGCAGTTAGCAGCACGAAACCCGACGAAGTTGTCATGTTTGATTATCGCGATCACCTCGCCACGTTTGACGTCTCGATCCCTCTATCTATTTACCGACGAAATATTGTTTACAGTTATGGTTTAAATGCCGGAACGTCGTACAACCGACGGTATAATCTGAGTGTGCAGCTCAAAAACTTCCATGAAGCCATCGCTTTCCCGTTAAACTACCAAATTTATTTCAATAGAAACAGTATGCGGAGCAAAATGGACCTCGCACCGCGTTGGGGACAAAACTTTAGCGTCACGTTTAGGCATCTTCCGTTTGAGCGAACAATAAATGGGCAGCTATTTTCTATACGGACGAATTTCTATTTCCCCGGTCTATGGAGAAACCACAGTCTACAGATTCGATTTGCAGCACAGAAAGGGAATGGAAGGTATAATGGAGTATATGATATCCCCTTAGTTTCCGGATGGGGACATTTTAAATCGCCAATCGTACACAATACAGCCATGGCCACTTATCGGTTTCCATTGTTTTATCCGGACTGGAGCATAGGTTCCATAGCTTATATTAAACGATTTCAGGCTCTATTATTTTCGGATTTCCAAAACGTTTGGAATGATACAGCACCAAAAAGCCTCGGCATAGGTCTCTCGACCGACTTCCATGTCTTCCGCTATGTACTGCCAGACATTAATGTTGCCGCTAAATTGACGTATATAAACGATCGTTCATCGACACAAACAATTGTGCCCACCTTTGGTTTAAGCTATTCGTATTAAATTCGTATTAACAAGAAAGCCCTGACTCACCAGGGCTTTCTTTATAAAAATTATAACTAGTCGTTTAAAGCTTGTACACCTGGAAGTACTTTTCCCTCCATATACTCTAACAGTGCTCCTCCGCCAGTACTCACGTAGCTGACATGTTCTGTCATACCGAATTTTGATACGGCCGCCGCTGAATCTCCGCCCCCGATCAGAGAAAAAGCACCTCTTTCTGTTGCTGCAACAACAGCGTCTGCAACGGCCTTTGTACCCTTTGCGAAAGTGTCGAATTCGAAAACGCCCATGGGCCCGTTCCAAAGCAATGTGTTTGATGCTCCAATCACTTCTGCAAAATGGGAAGAAGATACCGGCCCAATATCCAATCCTTCTTTGTCGGCAGGGATCTCGTTGTTTGGACCATCGTAAGTATTAGCATCGTTAGAAAAATTGTCAGCGATTTGCGCATCCGTTGGAAGAACCAGATTAACTCCCTTATCATCCGCTTTCTTCATTAATTCATTAGCCAAATCAAGTTTATCCAATTCCACTAACGACTTTCCAATCTCACCACCCTGTGCCTTGACGAACGTGTAAGCCATACCGCCGCCGATGATTAAATTGTCTACTTTATCTAAAAGTGCTTCAATCAATTCTATTTTATCAGAAACTTTGGCTCCCCCCATAATAGCCGTAAAAGGCCTATCTGGGTTGTTCAGTACCTTCACAGCATTATTGATCTCTGCAGCCATTAAATATCCAGCATACTTGTTGGCAGGAAAGAACCGCGCGATAACTGCCGTAGAAGCATGCGCACGGTGCGCTGTTCCAAAAGCATCGTTTACATAAACATCGCCAAGCTTTGCCAACTTTTCGGCAAAAGCAACATCTCCTTTTTCCTCTTCTTTGTGAAAACGAAGGTTTTCCAATAGGAGTACCTCTCCAGCTCGCAAACCGTTACTTTTTTCTACCGCTTCTGCCCCGATGCAATCTGATGCGAACTGAACATTCACGCCCAGTACAGACGAAACATGCTCAACGATATGCTTTAGCGAATATTTATCCGTAGGGCCTTCTTTCGGCCGTCCTAAATGTGACATGAGAACAACGGCCCCACCATCCGTTAAGATCTTTTTTATAGTAGGCGCAGCGCCCTGTATGCGATTATCATCCGTTATATTGAAGTTCTCATCCAAAGGCACGTTAAAGTCTACGCGAACCACTGCTTTCCTACCCGAGAAATTCAAATCATCAATTGTTTTCATATATACTTTTAAATTTAAGTTGACCGACTACCATTCAGCTTATAAATATAAAAAAAAGAGTGGAATTTTCGTCGAAGGCACTGAAAAAGTCTTCTTGCAAAATGAGAACACAAAAAAGGCGGAAAGCACATACTATCTCCTTTGAGAATCGATTATTTGATTATCTGTAAATAAAGCTTACAATAGACAAAGGAAAAAGGGGGTATGAATAAAAATTCATACCCCCTTTTTTAATGGATAGCTTTCAGTGGCCTCATTTTGTCCTAGGTCGTTCTTATCTGATTTCTACCGTATACGGTAATCGAGCCTGGACGCCGGATACCCTAGCGACTGTACGAAGCTGGTCTATATATTGTCTATACTCCGCCAGTTCATCCTCCAGCACCCATGCTTTTATTTTTTCCTTGGACGATCCTAATAAACTGGAAAACGGGTCTTTAATCGTCGGATAGTTTACAATTCTATATTCGGTCAAGTTCGCTTTCCTAGCCGCAGCAGCCACTGCACGTTGTAACCCACCGACGCCATCGATTAACCCTAATTCAAGAGCTTGTTTGCCCGTCCAAACCCTTCCCTGTCCGATACTATCCACGTTCTGCATGGACATTTGGCGACCTTCGGCAACCTTGCCCATGAAAGTTTGATACACCCTATTCACCTCAACCTGAATAATCGCCCGCTCTTCTTCCGATAGCGGACGATCGGGAGAACTCATTAAATCGGCAAATTTTCCTGTTTGGACTTCATCGATGTGAATGCCCAACTTTGTATTGAGCAAATCTTGGAAATTAGGTATCAACCCAAAAACGCCTATCGAACCGGTTAGCGTTTCTTGCTCTGCAAATATTGAATCGGCTAATGCAGAAATATAATACCCTCCCGATGCGGCGTAGTCCCCCATCGATACCACGATAGGTTTTGCTTTTTTTGTCAACGCTACTTCACGTGCTATAACATCAGATGCCAGCGCAGATCCTCCGGGAGAATTGACGCGAAGCACAACTGCTTTGACACGATCATCACGACGGAGTTTCCGTAACTCCCTTGAAATCCGGTCTCCCCCCACATTTTCATCTGTTCCCTCGCCATCTACTATATCACCCACCGCATATAAGACAGCTATGCGTGCCCCTGCAGTCTTCGTTTGTCCATTACCTGTATAATCTAATAAAGATATGGAAGACAGCTCTTTCTTTTCCGCTACACCTAATTGTTTTTTAAGCATAGTTAGCAATTCATCTTTATAGAGTTTTCCATCAACAAATTTAAATCGCAGTGCGTCGTCTGCATTGCGTATTCGATAGGCGTCAGCTATCTGATGCAATGAGTCAATGGAAATCTTTCGACTTGCAGATATATCAGTCAACAAAGCGCGATACATACTTTGTAAATAAGAATTCATTTGTTCTCGATTGGCAGAGCTCATTTCATTGAGCAAAAACGGCTCTACTGCCGATTTGTAAGTACCTACTTTAACCACTTGCATCTCCACACCTAATTTATCCAAAGCTTCTTTCAAAAAGGTAACCGAAGCGGACAGCCCTTTAAACTCCAAAGAGCCTTCCGGATTTATGTATATCTTATCCGCGACAGAAGCAATATAAAATGCCTTTTGCGTGTACATATCACTGTAAGATACAACGAACTTACCGGATTTCTTGAAGTCCAACAAAGCTTCGCGAATTTGCTTTAAACTAGCCATCCCTGTATTTACATAGGTCGGATTTAAGTAAATCCCCTTTATGCGATCATCCTCCTTGGCTGCGGCAATGCGTGATAGAATATCATTCAGGCCTAAGGATTTCATCTCTCCATACCCTGGAACATGTAGACCATCTAACGGGCTAGTACTCGTACGCTCTGGAATCATGTGGTTCAATGAAATGTATAGAACGGAATTCGCCGAGACTAAATTTTCAGAACTGGACCCAAGTTGGTTGATAGCACTGCTAACAATACCGATAAGCACGATAAATAAAATGACGACAACAATACCGATACCGGTTACGGTTGCTAAAACATATTTAAAAAAAGACTTCATATGATGCTATTTTAGAAGCCTAATTTAAATGTTTCTGACGAAGAATTCGAAATTTAAACAATATCCGCTATCTTTAATCCATGAATAGGGTATTTCTTCTGTTGGGTGCCAATCTCGGAAATCCAGTGAAACAGCTAGCCAAAGCTGCCGGTGAGATCGTATTGCGCGTCGGTAAAATAGAAATACATTCCGCTATCTATCGATCAGAAGCTTGGGGAGTTACAGACCAGCCCATGTTTCTAAATCAAGTACTCATGGTATCCACAAAACTTGACGCTATAGACGTCTTAGATAGCATCCAAAAAATCGAACATGATCTAGGGCGCGTACGGTTGACAAAATGGGGCGCCAGAGTAATTGACATAGACATCTTATATTTTAATGAGGAAAACATTAACCACGAACGGCTCATTGTTCCTCATCCTTATCTACCAGACAGAAAATTTGCACTCGTTCCGTTACAGGAAATCGCTCCAAATTTTGTACACCCGGGACTCGGCCGGACCAATACGGATTTGCTGGAGTCGTGCGAGGATCCCTTAGCGGTCTCGCTATATATCAACGAAAATGACGAAACACTATAATTTAATTAATCCAGCAAGGATACAAGAGAACTTAATGCAAAATAGCGAGATGATTAAGCAATTTTTAGAGCTTTATCTCGTACAGATTCCAGTAGATCTACAGGAATTGAAAAAAGCCGTCCAACAAGGTAACCATAACGATATTGCCAATAAAGCGCATCATATTAAACCCACCATGGAGTACATTGGTGCTATACCGTTGCGTGTCAAATTCCAGCAACTGGAATCCGCTGGGAAGGATCAAATTGATCTTGCTGAAATTCGTGCAGATTTCTTAATCATTGAGCAAGAGATCTACGTTCTTCTGGATGAAATCACTGCGTATCGATCTTGTTTTTAAGCCTCTTTTCAGCCCTAAAATGTAACCAGGAAAAGAAAATGTAACCTACCAGAATAAATGGTAAAGCAGTGAATTTCAACAAAACAATCAAAGCTGCGCTGATTAACAAAAACACGTACTTAAATCGATTAGGTTTCCAGCCGAGCGATGACAATTTCATACTAAAAAATCGTATTTCTGAAACCAACAAATAGCTAAGTAGAGCGATCAAAGGCAGTAAAACGGACAACTGGGTAATCCAAGGAGCGCCCGATGTTGTTATAAAAGGCAATGAAACAACAAAGAAGGTAGTCATCGGCGTGTTCAAGCCAATAAAATCCGACGTCTGTCTTTTGTCCACGTTAAATTTAGCCAACCGAATAGCAGAGAAAATCGTCAATAAAAACCCAAAGTACGGAATATAGATTGACGTCGTCGTTTCCTGTAGTAACATATAAAAAATAGTTCCCGGTACAAAGCCAAAACTAACCATATCAGCCAAAGAGTCTAACTCTTTACCAATAATGGATTTAACATCTAATGCCCTGGCCAACATACCATCGAAGAAATCAAATATACCCGAAAACAAAACACAATAAAAAACCTTATCATACTGATTTTCGAGTGAGAAAAGAACAGCTAGGCATCCAAAAAAAAGATTAAGACACGTTAACGTATTGGGAATATGCTTCTTCATATAAAAAAATTAGCCATCTCTTCAGAAAAAGATGGCTTAAAAATATCAAAAATCGAACAGATTAGCTATTCATACTAATTAAAAACTCTTCATTTGATTTCGTTCCACGCATTTGTGTCAAAAGGAACTCCATAGCTTCTGTAGAATTCATATCCGACAAGTGGTTACGTAACACCCACATACGTTGAAGGATATCACGGTCAACTAACAGATCATCCCGACGCGTACTGGAAGCTGTCAGATCAATCGCAGGGAAAATTCGTTTGTTAGCAAGCTTACGATCCAATTGTAGTTCCATGTTGCCGGTACCTTTGAATTCTTCAAAAATAACATCATCCATTTTCGAACCGGTATCTGTCAATGCGGTAGCCAAAATGGTCAATGAACCTCCATTTTCAATATTACGAGCTGCTCCAAAGAAACGCTTTGGTTTATGCAATGCGTTCGCATCAACACCACCCGATAAGATTTTACCAGAAGCAGGAGCTACTGTGTTATACGCACGCGCTAGACGCGTTATAGAATCAAGTAAAATCACCACGTCATGCCCACATTCAACCATACGCTTCGCCTTTTCCAACACAATATTTGCTATTTTCACGTGTCGCTCTGCCGGCTCATCAAAAGTCGATGAAATCACTTCAGCACGTACATTTCTAGCCATATCAGTTACCTCTTCAGGACGCTCATCAATAAGCAAAATAATCAAATATACCTCAGGGTGATTTTTAGCAATTGCATTTGCTACTTCTTTCAACAAATTTGTCTTACCAGTTTTCGGCTGAGCAACTATAAGACCACGCTGTCCTTTTCCTATTGGCGTAAATAGATCCATGATCCGCGTAGAATGGTTGCCCATTCCCAAATCCAAGTTCAATTTTTCATCGGGAAATAATGGTGTCAGGTAATCGAATGGGACTCGATCCCGGATTTCGGCCGGATTCTGTCCATTGATGGCCTCTACACGTACCAACGGAAAATACTTTTCACCTTCTTTCGGCGGGCGAATGCAGCCTCGCACATTGTCACCTGTTTTCAGTCCGAATAACTTAATTTGTGACTGAGAAACATAAATATCGTCTGGCGATGTTAGATAGTTATAGTCTGACGAACGTAAAAAACCATAGCCATCGGGCATAATTTCAAGAACGCCTTCGTTTACAATTACATTATCGAAATCTGTCGGTAGTACTGGATTGGAAGATTCTGCTTTCGCTGGGGTTGTGGTTTGATCGCCTGTTGGGCTTGGAGCACTGAAAAGATCAGTTGCCGGTTGACTTTCTGATTTTTCATCATCGGCTACTGGCGCTCTTTTTGTGACGGCGACAGGCTCTGTTTTGAGCGTTCGAACACGCTTTCTAGGTCTTTCTGCAGTTGCATCCTCCACATGATCAACTCGTTTTTCTTCCTCTTGAATAGACTGCTTTGCGATGATGGTAATGCGATCAATCAGTTCTTGCTTGCGTAGTTTATCGACATCAGCGATGCCTAATACTTTTGCAATCTCGCGCAACTCTGACACGAGCTTGGTATTTAGTTCATTAATATCCATTAACTTTTTATTATGAGATATAGGATTTTATTGCTTTATTGAATCCATCCAATCTATATGTTAGTATATGCCACTACTAGCAATACAACTAAAATATGTATACGGGTGAACTTAAATATTAAGATATTTAAACATCCCATGGATAAATTTGAGAATCGGCACAAAAATAATATAACATTTGTATATTCAAAGAAAATTTGTAAAATATTTTTTCTCTGCAATAGATACTACCATAACGAAGTTTTATAAAAATTGTTTTAAAGCACACCTAACTTTATATTTTTTTTAGATTTGTGTTTATTCTTCGTATGTTTAAATTTCAAAACTAAAACGTTTTATCGTATATGAAAGAAAACCAGTCTACCAATTACCCGGCTTTATACACCCTGGTGGTTGTTTTCTTCTTTTGGGGTTTTATTGCTGCAGGAAACAGCGTGTTTATCCCCTTCTGTAAGAATTATTTTCAACTAGATCAATTTCAATCTCAGCTGATTGATTTCGCATTCTATAGTGCATATTATATCGGCGCATTACTTTTATTTATTTTCAGTACGGTTTCTGGTAAAGATCTCGTTGGTAAATGGGGTTACAAACGGAGTATTATTTATGGTCTGCTCTTCTCTGCACTAGGCGCTGCGGCAATGATTGTCGCCGTAGAAGTTAACATCTATATCGGCATGCTTTTCGGCCTGTTTATTGTCGCCTTGGGATTTTCGCTACAACAAACGGCAGCCAATCCGTTCGCCGTTTTATTAGGAGACCCCAAGACTGGAGCGTCCCGCGTGAATCTGGGTGGTGCCATCAATTCTTTCGGAACTACCATCGGCCCCCTGGTGATCGGATTTGCATTATTTGGAACGTTTGAACCTATTTCCAATAGCGAAATAGCAAATCTTCCGTTGAACAAGGTTATATATCTATACATCATCGTGGGTATGTTATTCATCCTTGCTGCAGGGCTGTTCCATTTCTCTAAAAAGGTCCCGGCAGGCATCAATAACGAGCCGATGGAATCGGCTAACAAAGCGAAGAATACGTTGATTGTTATGACTATTTTACTATTATTGATGTTTGTTCCTGTTTTCCTAAGTTATAAAAGCGACACTGCTTTACAAATAAACGCTTTGGAAGACAAACTGACAACGCTTACCGATGCGCAGTCTATTGCAGGTATAAAAAAACAAATTAAAGAGTTGATCCATCCGTTAGAGATCGAACGTATGGCATGGTTATTAGGCGCACTTTTATCAGTCATCTGTGGATTATTATTTGCATATACACGAGCCACAAAGAATCCAGCAGGTTGGGGAGCCATGAGGTATCCGCAGCTGGTTTTAGGAATGCTGGCACTCTTTATTTACGTCGGTGTTGAGGTGGCCATAGGAAGTAATTTGGGCGAACTTCTGACTCTTCCGGAGTTTGGCAGTTTACAGTCTTCCGAGATCACACCTTATGTTTCAATCTATTGGGGAGGAATGATGATCGGGCGGTGGGCCGGGGCAATAAGTGCATTCCAGTTTTCGAAAAGCACGAGACAAGTGTTACTGATTATTGTTCCGTTGGTAGCGTTTTTTATTATTATAGGTGTCAACAGCTTAGCTGGTTTTGATATGACTCATCTTTTGTTTTTTATCATCTGTGTGGTTATCCAAATCGTTTCATTCTTTTTAAGTAAGGAAAAGCCAGCCCGTACACTGATAATTTTCGGGACATTGGGTTTAGTGGCTATGGTTGTTGGCTTATTGTCGTCTGGCATCGTAGCCATATACGCGTTTTTGACTGGCGGTCTAGCCTGTTCGATCATGTGGGGGTCTATTTTTAGCCTATCCATTGTTGGGCTTGGTAAATATACCGAGCAGGGATCTGCATTTTTAGTGATGATGATTCTCGGCGGAGCCATTATTCCACCGCTTCAAGGAAAACTGGCTGATATCATTGGTATACATAACTCCTATCTCCTACCACTGGTTGGCTTTTGCTATATTATTTTCTTCGCGGTCATCGTTAGGACCTTCCTTAAAAAGCAAGGAATAAACATCGATGAAATTGAAGCAGAAGGAAGTCACTAAACTATGATATTGTACAAAATACACTAAGTGTCATAAAAAATTACAATTACAAAAAGTGCCCTAGCGATACTATGAGGGCACTTTTTGTAATTTAAAACCGTTTATTCGTCATTTCAAGATTATTTTTTGAAGGTTATTATTCGTGTTTTTGAACAGAAAAATGTATTTTCGAACAGATAATGACACAAAGAATTAGCATAACACTAAAAAAATAACACAATAAAACCAAATCTATAATGATTATCATTGCGGACGGAGGATCAACAAAAACAAACTGGTGTTTGTTGGATGATTCAAATAAAAAAATATACTTCAATACCGAAGGATACAACCCTTACTTTGTCGATAGTGAATACATTGTTAATTCTTTAAAGAAAGGTTTACCTGGAGACTTACCATTTGAGAAAGTTTCTGAAGTAAATTATTATGGAGCCGGGGTTCACAATAGCGAAAAAGCACAGATCGTAGAGAGAGCTATGCAAAAAGTATTTCCCAATGCAAAGGTGGAAGTTGGACATGACCTACTCGCTGCGGCACGTGCATTACTGGGCGATCAAATCGGTTTCGCAGCCATCCTAGGTACAGGTACAAATACTTGCATTTATGATGGACAAGAAATAACACATAATATTGACTCCGCAGCGTATATTCTCGGGGACGAAGGAAGTGGTAGCTATATTGGAAAAAAACTGCTAACAGATTTTATTCGCGGCCTTATGCCGGCGGATGTCGCACAGTCTTTTTTCGAAACGTATAAGTTAACCCCGGATGAAATTATGGACAATGTCTATACAAAACCTCTGGCAAACCGCTTTTGCGCTAGCTTTAGCAAATTTGTTTACGATAACAACGTAAACATACAATATACACGAAAAATAGTCGACGACGCCTTTGAAGCGTTCTTCAACAATTTGGTCAGTAAATATCCCGACTACCAAAATTATACGTTCAATTGTATTGGATCTGTGGGCTATAACTTCCGAAATGTACTCGAAGATAAAGCCAAACAGTATGGTATGAAAGTTGGAAAAATATTACGTTCGCCCATCGATGACCTGGTTGTATTTCATATTAATAGGACGGTTAAAAGCTAGAAAGAGTTTCTCTTCTTAATATCATTAAAATAGCCTCTACAATCTAGCGGCTATTTTAATATCGACGTGTAATTCAAAGATCTCTTTCTATTCTACAACGATAATGCTTCCCCTACAGTAGGTAAGTGCAAAATCAGCCCATTCTCTCGGAATTTGCGAAGGGCTTCCTTCTTATCAATAGCTATAGGAGGAAACGTATCGTAATGAATTCCCACCACACGGGTACAATTGACAAATTTAGCCGCTTTGATCGCATCGTCTACATCCATCGTATAATGTCCTCCGATCGGCAAAAATGCCCAATCCAAATCCAAATCTTCCAACAACTTCATTTCCATCGTTAACGCCGTATCACCGGCAAAGTAAATCTTTAGGTTACCGACAAAGAACACGTAACCCACAGGAACTCCCGCATAATCTCCTTCCGGCGTACTGCTAGTGTGCAACGCATACACCATTTTTACGTTTCCAAATGGCAAGTGCAGTGTACCTCCAAAATTATATTCGATTACCTTATCTTCAGGTACCCCTTGCTTCCTAACCCAAGATGCTGTTTCCACAATAGCCGCAACGGTAGCTCCACTATTTTTTTGAATAGCCGACATATCGGCAACATGGTCTTGATGCGCGTGACTCAAAAAGATATAATCGGGATGGAGTGTTTCTATGTCCACATGCTTCGCCAAGGTATTATAACGAATAAAGGGATCTAATAGCACCTGTGATCCTTGAAAGTCAAACAGCACGCAGGACTGTCCATAATATGTAACTGTCATGATTTAGTGTTTTTATTTATTAAACAAGTTTCCAAAGGCGCCGAGTCCTCCTAGAAGATCTTGGGATACAGCTTGCATTTCTGATTGACTGACGGTTTCGGCTTGAGACAATGCTTTGTTTAACGCAACCACTAAAAGTTCCTCTATTTCCTCTTTTTCAGCCTGTGCATAGAAATCAGGATCAATTGTTACTTCACGAACTTCTTTACTCGCGGACACAACAATTCTGATTTTTCCCCCTTCCACCTCGCCAGATACAGAAATATTATCCAAACGCCGTTTTACTTCTTCAGCCTTTTGTTGGGCTTGAAATAATTTATCGAACATAATCTACTATCGTTTTATGCTGCAATTTACAAAATATCACCTAGACAACATCATATTCATGCGATAATTAGGTTCTTTAATACGGCTTACTTAACTTTGCACTCAACAAAATTTAACACATGCAGGCACTCCTCTTTTACAAAAGCATCGTAGATAATCTCCAGCAAAGTGATCCCAAACAGGCCGAATACTTGGAAGAAGAAGTAAACATTTTAGTCCATAAACTGAAATTTATTTCGCCGGATCAGCGTCCTTCTGTTCTTGTACTATCGCAGAAAGATTCTTTTCAACCGATGGTTAATCCTCAGGTAAAGGACACCATAATCGTTGCTGGAGGCAATATATTAACCGAAAAGTTTGACAACCCATCGATTATATTAGTCGTTCAAGAAGATAAATCATTATATGGGAACATGCAGTTCATTTTGCAAGATGAAATATTGAGTCGGACAGATGCCATTCAATCGGATCAAATATATATCATACAAAACCAACTTTTCGGCGAATCACCGGAATCCTTCTTGGCTGATGTCGAAGCGTGTGCTGAAATTATACAACCAAAATACTTTATCTATGGAAGGCAGGGAGTGGACTGGGTGAAATTCGATCTAACTTAAAAATGGGCTCGATGCCCATTGTCTACTGTATAAATTTTTTACGCAGAATTGCGTAAAGTTTTTCAACCGTTTGGGGTCTATCAGCCCAATTATTCTTCAACGCATAATTTGTCTGTAAGAAAACATCAGCCTCCGCAAACGTCGTATACCGATTTAACAACTCGATGGCTTCACTGTAAGCTAGTGAATATCCATTAAATAGATCTTTTATAAACAGCAACTTATCATTCAAATTGATCACAGATTTTAAATCGACCACACGCTCACTTGCTCCTGAACCAGCCCGAGCAGTCGTGGCCGCAACAAATCCAGCTTTACGCTGCTGTTGTAGTATTTCATTTAGCGTAAGAGGTCTAGAAAGGGCTTCTTGTTCTACCGACGCAACGCTTTCCGAAATGGTTTCTTCTTCGATAATAATTTCTTTCTGCTCTTCAACCACCTCATTAACTACCGTCTCGGAAGGCTCATTCGCCGTTTCACGTAAAGAATCGGTATCCATTGAAACATATGCTTCACCGGTGCTATCGTCTTTCGATTCCTCTGCGGGGAGGTTATCAACTTTATCCGCTTCATTTGCTGCGTCTCCCTCTTCATCATCCGTCACTGCCGTTGCCATTTCTTCTTTCGCATCAACAGACCCCGTTGTTGATACTTCTTTAATTTCAGAAACCACAGGTTGTTTGTCTACTGCGTCACTTAATAAAGATGGTGGCGTAAAATATGTATCCGCTTCCGCATGGCCCGTCACAGTAACCATCGGCGCTGCAGCTTGCTCCTCGGGCCACGCATTTGTAAGATTTCGCAAGACCTCGAAGTGGGTTGTCAAGAATTTCGCGTTTGCTTCCAACAAAAGTAAAGTATCGTTCACATCGGTTAACTCCTTTTCCGTTAACTCAGTATACCCATCATTGATTTCAACCAGCAACTCGCCGATCTTTGAAAATATAGTTTCTTTTGTAAATCCCATTTCTCTTTTATTTATTTCTTTATCTATATCCATCTAGCATTTCATTATTTGAATAGAAATTCAACGTACTGATAGATACTTCTTTCCGATTTAGAGCCGATTCTTTCCTTCAAATTTAAGATATAATTTCGATATTAGCACGGTTTAGAACGAAGTTTAACGAATGTTAATTCACTCTTTCCATTATTGTTATAAATTAATACATGCTATTTTCTGAACGTAATTTTATTCAAAAAAACACCCAAGTAGGTAGTATAGAAGTGATTTGTGGATCCATGTTCTCTGGAAAAACGGAAGAATTGATTCGTCGTATGAAACGGGCGCAATTCGCTAAACTCCCTGTGGAGATATTCAAACCTGCTTTAGATATCCGCTACGATGGACACGCTGTGGTCTCACACGACAGCAACAGCATACCTTCTACACCGATTGGTCACTCTTCTGCCATACTATTACTCAGTGCCGAAACCAAAGTTGTTGGTATAGATGAAGCTCAATTTTTTGATGACGAACTTCCTCATGTATGCGTACAACTCGCCAACAAAGGTGTTCGGGTAATTGTAGCCGGTCTTGATATGGATTTCAAAGGACAACCCTTTGGTCCAATACCGTTCCTACTGGCCATGGCCGAACACGTCACGAAGGTCCATGCAGTCTGTGTGCAATGTGGGGCACCAGCTACCTACTCCTTTCGTATCGTCTCAAGCAACGAACGTCTATTGCTAGGAGAAAAAGAAAGCTATGAACCCCGTTGCAGGAGCTGCTACTTTGGTCTTGGTTCGGGGAATAATTAACAAAAACGTACACTAAAATAAGCATCTTAATCACACCTTTGAACTATCTTTGTGTTAACAAAATTAGTTTATAAATGACCCAAAAAAAGGTCTCCCGATCGGGAAGACCTTTTTCTATAGCCCAAAAGGATCCAACTAATTGAGTTATAATTTATTCGTAATGGAGTCGTCCAAAGGGTTTACCTTCGATCGGTAACGGTGGATCAACTTTCCATCTCTATTAATTAAAAATTTTTCAAAATTCCATTTGATATCCCCTTTAAAATCAGGATTATCAATCATCGTTAGATAAGCAAATAACGGATGTATATCCTCACCCTTCACCTCGACCTTTTCTGACAGGAGAAAACTCACACCATAATTTTTCTCGCAGAAATCTTGGATTTCATTATTACTCCCCGGTTCTTGTCCACCGAAATTATTAGCCGGGAAACCAATAATTACCAAATCTTTTCCATAACGTTCATGTAGCGCTTGTAAATCTTTATACTGCTTTGTAAAACCACATTCTGAGGCCGTATTAACAATTAATATATTTTTACCTTTAAAATCAGCTAAATGGATAGTCTTCCCATCTATTGAAGTAAAACTGAAATCATAAATGGATGTTGCTGGGCGCAATAACGTCATCAACAACAAAATCGTGTTCATCATTGTCATATGTTTATCGTTCTTGTATTAACCTGGTTTCTCTTTCAACAATAAAATGAAACAAATGTTCCATAGGGCTCTTTAAAATTGCCCCTACTTTCACACCTAGTACTTCGCAGACTTCCCGTAGCTGCAAATCGAAATGATAAGCAATTCTTCCCACAAAATGGACCTTATATTCCCAATAGTCTGGATATGTCATAATATTTGTCCGTACAAATTCATCAAAACCGTTGCGTAACAGGGTATCAATATAGGGATGTAGCCGATTCTCTGCCATAAACTCAGCGAACGATGCTAAATAAGCATTGGGACGATCCTTCTGGTACACATTTTTGATAACGCTATCCTTAGTCAGTCTGTATTTTGCTGCAAACTTTTGGACTAAATCCTTCGGCATCTTATCGTACAAATAACTTGTAATTAGTTGCTTTCCGAACCAAGAACCCGATCCTTCATCCCCCAAAACATACCCAATCCCATGTAGACCTTGTTGTAAATCTTCTCCATTGAAAAATCCAATATCAGAGCCGGTCCCGATCGTACAAACATATCCCTTCCCTCGCCCACAGGTAGAGTAAGCGCATCCCAGCAGGTCACTTTCTACCGAGATGAATGCTGTAGGAAATATCTCTGTAAGCGCATTTGACACAATTTCTCTACGATCAGGCGTCACACAGCCAGCCCCAAAAAAATAGACTTCGTGTATTTCGTTTGCGTAAGGCAATATTTCAGGCACTTCCTTCATCACTTTGGCAATCTCTTTTTCGTTAACAAAAAAAGGATTGAGTCCTTTTGTTCGGAAAAACAAAGGTTTGCTATCTGGTAAATTTAACATCCAGTCCGAATTCGAAGAACCGCTATCTGCAACTAAAATCATACGATGCTATCCATTTTGGTCTCTCAAAGATAATAAATTCATGCCACAATTTTGGACGAACCGCGATTATCAATTGGATGTCACAAAGATTAAGTTTAGCTTTGTCATACATTTTGAAAACTCAATCCACATGTTAGAATCCCGCATACATTTTACCATTTCTTTTATCGAACCACAAGCACATTATGTAGAGGTAGAAATGGATATTTTTCAGTTTTCGGAAACAACCCTTGACCTAAAAATGCCCGTTTGGACACCAGGTTCATATCTTGTACGTGAATATGCGCGACATGTCGAAAGTCTAGACGTATCGGCCTACGAACAGCCTGTGCCCGTCACGAAAACGGCAAAGAATACGTGGCGTATACATCCTGACCGAGGCCATGCAAAAGTACGGTATCGTGTCTATGGGTTTGAAACTTCTGTGCGTACGAATATGATCAATGCAGATCACGCATTTTTGAGCCCTGCTGCTACTTTTCTCTATATTGAAAATCACTTGGAGCATCCTGTAACAGTTGAGATCAGATTACCATCCGAATGGAAATATGTTTCTACTGGATTGGCGAAAGTAGACCAACAAACGTATTTTGCAGAGAGTTTTGACATTCTCTTTGATTCACCGATAGAGATTGGCAATCAAGACATCTGGTATTTCACCGCCGCTGAAACCGATCATGAATTTGCTATGGTGGGCGGGGGAACGTATAATAAAGCACAACTAACCGAGGATATTCGGAAAATCGTGGAGGCAGAGACTGCTATATGGGGTGAAAATCCTAATTCGAAGTATGTATTCATCACCCACAATTATCAATCTGGGAGCGGTGGACTGGAACACCTAAATTCCACCGTGTTAGGAGCGAGTCGAAATGCATACCAGATCGAATCAGCCTATAAAAATTTTTTAAGCTTGGTCGCCCACGAGTACTTTCATCTGTGGAACGTGAAACGATTGCGCCCGAAAGCGCTTGGCCCCTTTGACTATAATCAAGAAAATTATACCGAGGGGCTGTGGATTATGGAGGGATTTACTGCTTATTATGACAATTTAATCATCCGTCGGTGCGGTTTTTTTTCCGTAAAAGAGTATTTGAACATGCTGGCCAACGAATTCAATTTAGTGTACAATAGGCCAGGACATCAACTTCAGTCGGCTGCACAATCGAGTTTTGATACATGGATCAAACAATACCGCCCAGACGAAAATTCAATGAATACCAGTATTTCCTACTACAACAAAGGTGCGATGCTTGCAGCAGCACTCGATATTTATATTATATCCGAAACAGTTGGTATCAAACGATTAGATGATGTGTTACGACAGGCTTACAACATCTTTTTCAAGCAGATGAACCGCGGCTTCGAAGAAGTTGAATTTCAACAAGTTGCTCAATCCGCGACCGGAGTGGATCTGTCTCATATATTTGATGCTGCGCACTCCTTAGAAGAGTTAGATTATAACGCATATTTCAACAAAGTAGGCTATGAATTGATCGACCTTCACAGCGTTAGTCAAGAGCTTTCTTTAGGCATCAAAATAGGAGTTCATGAGGGTCGGATTGTCCTTAAAAATGTAGAGCGCGGTTCGGCGGCTTGGGATGCTGGCCTCAATGTCGATGACGAATTGATCGCCATAAATGGAATAAGACTTGATACTGCGGGCAAGGAGTTAGATTTTCTTTTAGAACATAGCAAGGCCGATGATATCGTGGATGTGTTGATAGCCCGCGACGGACTTATACGCACCATCCACACGCCCCTGCGGAGGTCGACTAAACAACAGTGGATTATTCAGGAAAAGGCAGACGCTTCCCAAGAGCAAAAAGATTTAGGGAACATTTGGCTGTCGGTATAATCTTCACAAAAACACCCCGAAGTTAAGATACTTGGGGTGTTAAAAAGTCTGTTGTTACAACATCTAAAATTTGTATCGAATGGTCAATCCTAATGGATCGATGATCTTTATGGTACTTTCCTGTAGGAAATCAAAATATGGTTTCACATCCAAAGACACAGACAGCGGTGTGGTTGGAATAGCATACTCCACACCAATAATACCATCGATACTTAAAGCTAGCTCTGATTTCGGATCCGTCTTGGTGATTGTCACCGAACCGTCTGGATTAGAGGTGCGCGTTTCAAGCGCTTTATATCGAAAACTTCCTACACTTCCCCCGAAACCATAAAACCAAGTAAAGTTCTCGGCCAGCGGCTTATGAAACTCATAAAGTCCAACTAAACGAAAACGTCTTGATTTAGAATTACTCTGTAAACTTAGAATACCTTCTATGGCCCGATCCTCGGCCATTGTATACCGATAAGTGAATCCGGTTGCACTTCCAAATCGGCCACCTACAGCGTGTTGACTACTTAATTGCGCTGATGCTTGTTCAAATGAGATTAAAACAATTCCTAATACCAATAACAACCACTTCGTTTTCTTCATGTATATGTGTATTTTAACGTTTTCCAAAAGTAATATTTTTTTAAACGTAAAAAAGTTAAAATCTGTTATCATTTTGATTAGTTTATTTCCTGCCTACTTTCGAACTTTCGCATGCAAAATGTTATATTAGTACAGAATAAGCAAAGATTATAAACCGCTAATTTTTGAGACGTATGGATAAGCTAAATAGATTGTTTGACATCATAAAGAGGTACCAAAGCAGCTATCGAAAATCTAACATGGTTTCGGGTAAAAGAAATGGTACATGGAAAACTTACTCAACCGACGAATTTATCGCCTGTGTTAATGCTCTTAGCAAAGCGTTATTGACACGCGGTCTCAAAAAAGGCGACAGAATAGCACTTATGTCAGGAAACCGTCCAGAATGGAATATAATCGATTTTGCCTGTAATCAGATCGGCATTGCTATAGTCCCCTTATATCCAACGCTTTCCGCGCAAGACCTCTCTTATATAGTCAATGATGCCGAAGCAAAAATGATCTTTGTCAGCAACGCCGAATTGGCAAAAAAGATCGACCAAGCAATGGAAGAACACCAATTACATATAGATGTTTTCACATTCGACACAATAAGCAATAAATCCAATTACGAAGAGCTTGTTCGGGAAGGACAAACCCAAGACATAGATTTGTTGCCTTTTCGAGAATCAGTACAGTGGGACGATCTGCTCACCTTGATTTATACGTCTGGCACTACAGGAAAGCCGAAGGGGGTATTTTTGACACATGGAAATATCCTGAGTAATGTCGAAGCCTGTGCACATTTAGTGCCTCAACATGCGCAAACGGCATTGAGTTTTTTACCGCTCTGCCACATTTTTGAACGAATGGTCGTCTACCTCTACCTATCGAAAGGAATCTCCATCCACTATGCTGAAAATTTAGAAAACATAGTGGCGGACATTAACGATGTGAAACCTCAAATTTTTACAACGGTGCCCCGAGTATTGGAAAAAGTATACGATAAGGTAGTAGAAAAAGGCAAAGCATTAACAGGTATCAAACGTACGTTATTTTTCTGGGCGCTGAAATTGGGACATCGCTATCAGGAGCCACCAAAAAATGGTGTTTTGTTTAACATACAACTCGCTATCGCCCGCAAATTGATATTTTCGAAATGGAAAGAAGCCCTTGGTGGTAATATTGAATTGATCATTTCGGGGGGGGCTGCCCTACAGGAACGTTTAGCACGGGTATTTTGGGCAGCGGGAATAAAGGTTCTCGAAGGTTACGGATTGACAGAAACATCTCCGGTTATCGCTGTTAACTCCCATGTCGACACCGATATAAAATTTGGTACAGTAGGACGAGTTTTAAAAAATTTAGATGTGCAAATCGCCAAGGACGGTGAAATTCTAGTAAAAGGACCGAGTATTACAGTTGGATATTATAAAAATGAAGCGGCCACGCGGGAGGCCATCGATGATGCTGGATATTTTCATACAGGTGATATTGGCGAAATAACTCCTGATGAATTTTTAAAAATTACTGACAGGAAGAAAGAAATGTTTAAGACTGCTGGTGGGAAGTACATTGCGCCACAAACATTGGAAAACAAGTTTATGGAATCCACCCTTATCGCTCAAGTTATGGTCGTCGGCGAAAACCAGCGCTTTCCAGCAGCGCTCATAGTACCTGCATTCGAAGAGTTAGAAAAGTGGTGTAAATACAAAGGCATATCATTTGATTCCAAAGAAGAAATGCTCAAAAATCCTGAAGTAATCGATAAATACCAAAAAGAACTTGACCGATTAAATGCTGGTTTTGGTCAATGGGAAAAGGTAAAAAAGTTCGTGCTTCTTCCAAAAGAGTGGACCATCGACAGTGGCGAATTAACACCAAAGTTGAGTTTGAAGCGAAAGATTATTCTACAGAAAACAGAAGAAATAATAACACGCTTGTACGAAGAATAAAGAGATGAACAAACATCCTGTTGGAAAGAAATTAAAGGGTTTTAGTCTGCTATTATTAGACACCATCAACGATTTTCTAGATGATAGGTGCCTAAAAAAAAGTGCGTCCCTAGCCTATTACACGGTTTTTTCGATAGGTCCACTGATTTTGATTCTTATTTGGGCGTTAGGTTTTTTCTATGGGAGCCAGTTGGATAGCCCAACAGGCGCACGGGATGAAATAATGGAAGAGCTCTACCAGCTCTTTGGTCGAGACATCACCAACATGCTCGACGCAGCGATCAAAAGAATTTCGTTTGAGAGCCGAACGAGTATCGGAGTGTATATCGGTGTAGGTGCACTGATATTTTCATCAACCACCATTTTTGTCGATATCCAGAATTCTATAAACGAAATCTGGCGCGTCAAACCTAAACCAAAAAAAGGCTGGCTAAAAATTATAATCGATAGGCTAATCTCTTTCTCAATGGTCATTGGTCTCGGCTTTCTCTTGATGACATCGCTCATTTTGAGTAGCATTATTAGTATCTTGATGAATTACTTAGGTAATTATTTTCCTGATTTAGATTTTCAGCTTCTAAGCCTGGTTAATTCTGGCGTATCCTTTTTAGTGATCGCGGCTCTATTTGGCTTTATATTCGCCTTCCTTCCAGACGCCAAAGTGCGTTTCCATGATATTCTTTGGGGTGCGGTCTTTACCACGCTCCTCTTTTTACTTGGGAAATCTTTGATTTCCTATTATTTAACGAATAACGCAACGGCAAGTTCCTATGGGGCTGCCGGTTCTGTAATTATTTTGCTGGCCTTCGTTTATTATTCCGCTGCTATCCTTTATTTCGGCGCAGAGTTTACCAAACGTTACGCTATCAGATACGGCAAAGGTATACGGCCTAGATCGTACGCCGTATTGGTCAAGCAGACAGAACTGGAAATCGATCCCGACACAGGGCTTCGGGAGGTAGTACATAAAAACGAACCTATACGCTAAGTGCGAGACAAAAGTGTATATTACATGTTGGTTGCAGGCCTGCTTTTTTCTTGCATGAACGTCTGCGTAAAGTGGGTTTCACATCTTCCTACATTAGAAGTAGTGTTCTTTCGATCGAGCTTCAGCTTGCTGATTACTTATCTTCTGTTAAAAAAAAAGCGTATCCCCTTGTTAGGCAACAACAAGCTTTTACTGACTATACGCGGTGCAACAGGCTGCCTTGGTCTTATCGGATCTTTCTATACCCTGCAAAACATTCCGCTGGCGACCGCCGTGACCCTCAACTATTTATCTCCATTTTTTACAGCACTTTTTGGGATTTTTATAGCTAGACAACCGCTGGCTCCAAAACAATTTATTTATTTTGGTTTAGCTATCGTAGGTGTTATATTATTAAAAGGAATAGATCATAACATTACCCTAGTCGATTTGCTTATCGGACTATTGGCCGCTATATTTGCAGGTTTGGCTTATAACATCATCGCCAAACTTAAAACATCTGAACACCCGCTGGTCATCATTTTCTATTTTCCGTTGGTAACACTTCCCTTTGTAGGAGCTTATAGCATATTTCACTGGATTCAACCCGCCGGTATCGACTGGCTTTTTCTTTTGCTTGTTGGCATCTTTACGCAAGGAGCACAATATTATATGACATTAGCTTATCAACGGGCCAATCTTAGCAAAGTCGCAAGCTTAAACTATATGGGTGTTATTTACGCCATATTATTCGGTTATATATTTTTTGAGGAAAGCTTATCTATCTATTCGTTCTTAGGCATAGGTATCATTTTAACAGCTGTTTTGCTCAATATTCAGGTGAAGAAAAACGTCTAACCCACTAATAAAAAGCGCCCTTGTGTTTTAGACAAGGGCACTTAAATAAATTATTATTGTGTTTTCGCAGCTACTTCACGTTATAATAATATACTGATCGACCGATATTGCCGGCTTGATTTTGACCTTCCACGACGACCTTGTACCGGCCATTACCGTCCGCGTTGTAAAATTCAAATGTCGCATTTCCATCCGCGTCTAATTCTACATCGGGATTCCAATAGATGGTTGTCCGGTAATCATTAGTATTCTTACTTTCAGGCGTTGCATATTTCGGCGAATAAAACTGCCTCTCCTTTACATATCCTAACGGTACCATGTCGATAATATTAGTCTTCGGAAGCAAGCTTTCAATTTCCGACAACGACATCCTCGGTTGTTTTTTCTGATCATTTTTCTTTGTCATAATGGAAACCACACCGTCATTCTGATAGGTGCGGCTTACTGTACCCAAATCATCGCGGAGAAATATCTCTATAGCTTCGATTTCTGCTGGCTGAATAGAATTCAAAGACGGCTCATCAATCGGCATACCATTAAGGAAAAATTGCACGGGAACCCGACTACCTTGATTGTAATTACGCGTAATATAATACTTAAGGGTTTGGTTGTCGTATGTTATTCCCGTTAATAAAGTACTTAGGCACATTGTCAACACATTACAGCCCGAGAGACGATCAGACTCTATACGATGTTCGGGCATAGAGAGACCAGAAAGTGCCGAAAACTCCTTGCTGGTCACTAACTTTTTCTGTACACCTGTCACTTCAACTTCATCGATCAGAATTGATGTACGATATTCGTTTTTGCTATTCGCTAAATAAGCTTTCATCGTCTGATCAATATTTTGAATATTGCTGCTCGCTACTGGATTTCCCTGATCTATTCCCGGGAAATAAGTAGGATCCATATTGATCACTAAGTTCCGAAAGTTGTCATTTCCTCTCGCGTTGATGGTCACTTTAGATGAATCCGGAAAAATCAGGTTTTCAAAATTGAAACGACCACCGTTATCCGTGTAGGTATCCTTACGAATATTTCGCGAAGGAATAGATAATAACAAGCCTCCATTAGGAAACGGCCTACCTGTATTCAACCGAAGCGTCCCAGACAGCGTAATGCCTTGCTCTGGAAAAAACTGCACTTGGGGAAGTTTCTCGGCAATCAAGTCGTTATAAGAAAAACGTCTGAACCCTTGTGTCATCAATAATGCATCCAATGCTTCCTTCCTATTCTCGTTTTCCGTATTAAAATAATAATTCGGATGTTCAACGTATCCTTTGAGGTCTGAAGTCAAAAGGTAATTACTTAAGATGCCGAGTTCTTGATCATCATTATAGGGCACCTTACTATCATCTACGACCGAAATGGAATAGGTTCCCGTCAAAGAATCCTTTGGTGCAATATGCAGGGAGAGTCTTACAGCCTCCTTTTGGGCATAATTCGTCTTGTCTGTTTTAACACCAATTTCCAATACCGGCTGGGATTGATTGAAAAATAAGCGTTCGCTCAGCAGTTTTCCATCCGGCTGCATAACCGTTATCTGAACAATACCGTTAGGGAGCTTATCCTTCGGAATGTTGACCAACACCGACGAATTTTTCAATGTGGCTTGCGCTGCATAGACTAAATGTCCACTAGACTGGCCCAAAACATAAAAAGGCTGATTTGTCATTTTTGCATAGTAGTCCTCGTTCGCAACCAGTCCCAGCTGAATAGAAGCGCCATCGTCTTTATGAAGAACCACATTCAACCCTTCGGCCTTAACGGCCGGCAGATCGTACGAGCGTTGTTCACCATTTTCGAACTTCACGGTCGCTTTATATATCTCTCCTGCCACTGGAATAAAATCGATGGCTCCCATTCCAAATCCTAAATCACTAAACGTCGCCACTTCCCGCTTCTTGCTATCTACAATTTTACCGGATATTTTTAAACCCTTTCCCGTGGAACTTACGGCCTTAAAAGCCAGTTTTTTCGAAATGCCGGCCAACAGGTCGCCACCTTCCGGAAAGAATTGTACGTCCGCATCCCACAAAGCATACTGTAATGAATAGTTTCCGATTAGAGCAGGCTCTAATTTATCCCCCCCGTCGATCTTAACAATCAACCTTCCCTTCTTTAAATACTCGCGGTCCTTGATGGTTAGGTTCAAACTAACACGTCCCATATCATCTGTTTCTGCCTTTCCTTTGTCGAATGGATCCCAACCATCGATAGCCTCCCAGATCAGCTTTCTACGTCCCAATAAGTTTCCCGACCGATCCCGAAATTGCAATGAGGCTTTGGTCTTGCCCTCTCCTTCCGGCGTAAACGTAATTTCAGCACCCAGTTTCTTGTTGATTGCATCACCAATAGGCACTACCTTATTATAAAAATAAGACGGATCAAAATTCGCCATCCATTTCGTATAAGCTCGGAATCTATAGTTATCCTGTGTGATAAATTGCGGATCCAGAACAAGTTGTCCTTTTCCTCCATTTTCTTTAAGCGGAATGCGCAATGTTTGAATTAACGAATCTTTACTAGTTAACATCTCCACGTAGACAATCTTACTAGGACTATATTCATAAAGATTATGGTTAAGGTAAGCTTTCAACCAAAGCGTGTCCCCGACCGCATAATATGGTTTATCAAAATGTAAATGAACTTTTTCTACAGGATAAACACCAAAATATTTTTGGACTTTTTCTACAACAGTATTAATTGGAATAGTAGGTAGTTGCTGTCCTAAAACCCTCGAGAAACCGAAAGCAAAAAACAACATACACCATAAAATTGAGAGTTTTTTCATTAACATACAGATTTTCGGGAGCTAAATATATCGATTTTTATCCCAAATCGAAAGAATTTAACAGGTTATAACAATGGTGCAAGCAGTCTACAAATGGAATCTAGGCCGCGTTTCCAGGTCTTTCTTTTTTTCCACTCCACCAAAGTCATCATCTCACAATTCTGTTTATCCACCTCAAACTGCTCTTCTAGCTGCCTACAGAGCCGCTCATCCGATACAATGGCTGCAATTTCGTAGTTAATATAGAAGCTTCGTGTATCCAGATTAACCGTACCAATGTAAGACAGCTTTCCATCTATATTAATAGTCTTGGCATGGATAAATCCCCTCTTATAAAAATAAACCTTAACCCCGCGCTCCAACAATGGCTTAATAAAAGAAAGGCTAGCGTGCTGCACAATATAAGAATCAGAACGTTCAGGTAGCATAAGCTCTACCTCAATTCCTGCAGCTGCGGCGATCTGCAATGCCGTAGCTAATTCATCACTGGGAATATAATAGGGAGTTACGAGCTGAATCTTTTTGTCCGCTTCACCCATTCCCATTAAGATGGCTTCCATATTATATGGGCCGTTCGATCCTGGATCACTAGATACGAAGGTTACCGCAGCATTTCCTTTTTTCTCCTCAAACGGTATCCGATGAAGATATCCTTCATTTAGCAAAAACGGGCGTCCATCTGCTAAATTCCATGAGTTCCAAAAGCTAATTTGCAACATATTTACAGCTGGACCTTCTATTTTTAGGGATGTGTCACGCCAGTAAACATGCGTATTCGTGTCGGCGTTTATGTACCGATCCGATATGTTGATGCCGCCCACATAAGCCACTTTTCCATCTATCACGGCAATCTTTCGGTGATTTCGATAATTGCTGTTCGCTAGAGAAGTGAACGTCACAGGCATAAAAGCTTTAAACAATATTTTGGTCTGTGTCGATGTCGAAAGATATTTCACCAGAGCCGGAGAGCCGAAGCTGTCCACAAGCAAACGCACAAATACACCAGATTGCGCCCTTTCTTCTAAGATGTTCAATAATTCCAATCCTATTCTATCCAGTTCGAAGATATAATACTCCAAATGAATGGAATGCCTTGCCTGCTTCAAGGTCTCCAGAATATCTGGAAATTTCTGCTCTCCATTAATCAGTAGTTCCACATGGTTACCGATCGTCGGAGAGGAAAGACGCTCGTTCTTAAGAAACGTAAATACCCTCGACAAGTCTCCTATACGTTCGCGTATGCGCCGGATATCCTCCTCCATATAGGGTTCAAGCCCTTCCCATTCTTTTTTCAAACGAATGGCTTGTGCATGGTTTACCCGTTTTATACGCTTCACCTTTCGAAATTTTTGGCCAAATAAATAATAGAATATTAAACCAACTACAGGAAGAAATACGATAACCAATACCCAAGATATTGTTTTCGTTGGATTACGATTTTCAATTAAAATGGTACTAATAACCCCTAAATACAATGCCAGCAACGGTATCCAATACCATTGTTTGATAAAACTTAATACAAGGTGAACTGTTTCCATCATATGCAAAAGCAATTAAAAATAAGTTTTTAAATCGATATTTTTTGAACAAATTTTGAACGTTAAGAATTGTTAAAAGCGGAACGTTTTCCCAATCAAAACGTTATTATTGCAAACATCGTGTAACTAAACCGTTACGAAATTCAAGTTATTCACGAATAAGAGAGAGATGAATTTAACACGTTCAAATTTAAAACACATGGCGTACTTCTGTTTGTTTATAGCAACAACCTGTTGCCTAACGAACTGTAGTACTAGCGAATCTAAAGAAAAAGAAGGCAATACAAAAGCATTGGCACTTCCGATCTATACCGTGGACACTAGTGATGCGACTACGGTAAAAGACTACTTAGGTACCATTGAAGGCAAAGTAAACGTAGAGATTAGGCCGCAGGTTGACGGAATTCTACAAGATATTTACGTCGACGAAGGTTCGTTCGTGCAAAAAGGACAAAAACTATTCAAAATTGACGCATCAGCTTATCAAGAAGTTTTAAACAATATGGTGGCTACCCAAAACGTTGCTAAAGCGAAATTAGAAAATGCCAATCTGGAAGTGGAACGGCTGAAACCGTTAGTGGAAAACGACGTTATATCCGATGTCAGATTGCAAACGGCAAAATCCGAATACGATGTTGCGAAAGCATCATTGGATCAAGCAACTGCCGCGGTGCGGAGTGCCCAAATTAATAAGGAGTTTACCATTATCACAGCTCCCGTAAGCGGTTACATCGGCCGTATTCCGAAAAGAATCGGAAACCTCGTGGGGAAAGGAGATAAAGACCCTCTAACTGTACTCTCCGACGTACAGGAAGTTTATGTGTATTTTTCGATGAATGAATCTGATTTTTTGTATTTCACCAAACTGAAAGCTAAAGAAGATAGCGTAGCTGGTGTACAACATACGCATGGTCAGCTTCGTTTTCCGGTAGCGACATTAATCTTGGCAGACGGCGAAACGTATTCCCAGAAGGGAAAAGTGGATGCCATAAATGGTCAAGTGGACAGAACAACTGGTGCCATTTCTTTACGAGCGTCTTTTCCAAACAAAGAGAACATCTTGCGAAACGGAAGCACGGGCACCTTAAAAATATCTGAAGTGAGGAAAGGTGTGCTTCAAATTCCACAGATCGCAACAAGTGAACTTCAGGATAAAACATTTGTCTACGTATTGAATCCGAACAATAAGGTAGAACGACGCGCCATCACCATCAAAGGAAAAAGTAAAGACAACTACATAGTTTCTTCGGGGCTGAATGTCGGTGACAGGGTGCTTCTCTCGGGATTAGATAAAATTACAGATGGTTCCAGCGTGATTCCCATACAGCAGTAAATCCCAAGTAATTCTAACTTTTGCTTTATTCCTATAACTTTTATGGATCGATACTTTTTGTATCCTAACACCTTACTATGTTAAAAACGTTTGTAAATAGGCCGGTTCTTGCTACGGTCGTGTCGCTTATTTTAGTCATTTTGGGGTGGGTCGGACTGATGACCCTACCTATTAGTAGATTTCCCGAGATTGCCCCCCCAAGTGTAGTGGTTTCACTCAGTTATCCAGGAGCTAATTCGGAAACGGTTGCTGAAAGTGTATTGCTTCCCATTGAGGAAGCCATCAACGGCGTTGAAGACATGACCTATATAAAATCTACGGCGACAAACTCTGGATCAGGATCCGTGCAAGTATTCTTTAAAACAGGAACCAATCCCGATATTGCATCTGTTAATGTGCAGACACGGATTTCAAAAGCAGTGAGTACGATCCCTTCTGAGGTTAATGAAAACGGAATTACGGTACAACCTCGACAAAGTGGCGCGATCATGACCATCAATGTATTTTCCGACCACAAAGATTCGGTGTATGACGAAACTTTTCTGCAAGCCTATGCGCAGATTAACATGATTCGTCCCCTGCTCCGCGTAGACGGAGTAGCACAGGTTTCCCGCATTGGAGCGCGTGATTATTCGATGCGCGTTTGGTTAAATCCAGAAAAACTGGCGGTATACAATCTAGTTCCACAAGACGTAATAAAATCGCTAAACGATCAAAATTTCGAAATAGCTCCCGGGAAATTCGGTGAAACATCAGATGAAGTCTTCGAAACGGTAATCAAACATAAAGGACGTTTTTCTAAGCCAGAAGAGTTCGAAAATATGGTGATAAAAACTAACAAAGACGGCTCCGTATTATATTTAAAAGATATTGCCCGTATAGAATTTGGTGCAACCAACTTAGGAAGTGACAACAAAGTGAACGGACATCCAGGACTTACCCTAAATATCACTCAAACCAGTGGTTCTAACGCACACGCCATCGACCTTCAAGTTCGAAAAGTCTTGGATGAGATTTCGAAGACTTTTCCTGAAGGCATACACTACGAAATCTCCTATAGCGTGCGCGACCAGATTGATAAATCTATAAGTCAGGTAAAGCATACGTTGTGTGAGGCTTTTATCTTGGTGTTTATTATCGTATTTATTTTCTTGCAGGATTTTAGGTCGACACTAATACCCGCCATTGCCATCCCCGTATCCCTAATAGGCACGTTTTTCTTCCTAAGTCTGTTTGGTTTTTCTTTAAATGTGCTGACCATGTTCGCCCTCGTCTTAGCTATCGGAATCGTTGTTGACGACGCCATTGTGGTAGTCGAAGCCATCCATCAGAAAATGCATGATACTGGGTTAAAGCCTCGTGCTGCGACATTAGAGACCATGTCCGAGATCACGGGCGCTATTCTTTCCATTACAATGGTTATGGCTGCAGTCTTTTTGCCGGTTGGTTTTATGGAAGGGCCGGCTGGAATCTTTTATCGGCAATTCGCCTATACGTTGGCTACTGCAATTTTGATATCTGCTTTAAATGCACTGACGTTGAGTCCGGCCTTATGTGCACTTCTTCTGAAGCCCGTCAAACATAATGAAGATTCAGAATCGCTACACATCAAGACGACAACATTTGTGCAATACAAAAAACGATTCTTCACGGCCTTTAATACATCATTTGATAAACTTACGGGGAAATATATCATTGCGGTGAAATACCTCATCGCGCATAAGACGATTGCTTGGTGTGGTTTGGCGCTAGTCACGGTTATCGGTATTTTTTTGCTGATAAAGACGCCCAAAAGCTTTATACCGACGGAGGACGACAGTTTCGTTACATATTCCTTGGCAATGCCTCCAGGTGCTTCATTATCACGGACGACCGCAGTGCTCCGCAAAGCAGATAGCATTTTAAAGAAGCGAGACGACATCGCCGGAATGACCACCGTTTCCGGTTTTAATGCGCTTGATGGAGGATCTAGCCCGGCCTTTGCCGCAGGATATATCAACCTTAAACCACACAAAGAACGTTCAGCAATTCAGTCCATAGAGGCATTTATGGATACGATCCGTCAAGATCTATCCCAGATCAATGAAGCAACCTTTAGAGTGTTCCCTCGACCTACTGTGCAGGGATTTGGTGACTTCGCTGGTGTAGAACTTATCTTGCAAGATCGACTAGGAGGGGACATTCGGGATTTTGATCTCGTTGCAGATTCCTTCATTAGTCAGATCAACACCTTGCCTCAAATTGCAAATGCTTACACTTCTTTTAAGTCCAATTTCCCCCAATACGAAGCCGATATCGACGTCGTAAAAGCAAAAAGTTTGGGTGTAGATATCAAAGATATGATGAATACGATCCGTATGTATTTTGCACGGGTCAATGCGGGCGATTTTAACCGATTTGGACGTACATATCGCGTTTATATGCAATCTGATTTTGATCACCGGACGGATCCCGAGTCGTTAAATTCTATCTTCGTACGAAATAAAGATGGCGTCATGGTACCCGTAGGTACATTAATGACCCTAAAAAAAGTCGTGGGTCCAGAAACAATCGCACGATACAATCTGTACAATTCAATTGCCGTGAATGCGACACCAGCAAATGGATATAGTACGGGAGATGCCATGGCCGCGATAGAGCAGATCGCAGATCAAAAATTGCCAGGTAATTATGGCTATGAGTGGACGGGCATGTCCTATGAAGAAAGCAAATCTGGAACACAGACCATTCTTATTTTTGGATTAAGCTTGCTTTTCGTTTACTTTCTATTATCGGCTCAATACGAAAGTTATATCCTTCCATGGGCTGTACTTTTGTCGGTTCCGGTAGGCCTTATCGGTGTATTTGCGACGGTATTGCTTGTTGGTCTACAAAATAATATTTACGTCCAGGTAGGACTCATCATGCTTATAGGCCTGTTGGCCAAAAACGCCATCCTAATCGTTGAATTTGCAGTCCAGCAACGCGACAGAGGCATGAGTATTTATAATGCCGCGATCGTAGGTGCTAAATTGCGTTTACGTCCCATCCTAATGACTTCGCTCGCCTTTGTTGCGGGACTAGTTCCGCTCATGTGGAGTGTTGGTCCTTCCGCTATTGGTAACCATTCCATAAGCTTTAGCGCTGCAGGTGGGATGCTATCCGGTGTCATTTTTGGAATATTCATTATCCCCGTGCTTTTTATCGTATTTAAAACACTGGACGAAAAAATGAAGAAAAACTTTAAATCTGAAGACTAAAGTATGAAACATAGGAAATTAAAACATCTGTTATATGTAGCCATATCTATTTTAGCGTTGTCGGCGTGTAAGATAGGTAACAGATATACTCAGCCCACTTTGAACCTTCCTGCCAACTTTAGGGGCGATACGGCAAGCTATCAAGCCGATACCCTTATTTTTGGTAATGTATCTTGGCGTATTTTTTTTAGCGACCCTCAACTAATCGCTCTGATTGACAGCGGACTATCGAATAATTACGACATACGTACGGCATTGACAAACATTGAAATTGCCAACCGTAACTTACGCCAAAATAAACTCGAATATTTACCTGTGATCGAAGGAAATCTAGCAACAGTCAACAAACAATACCGTTCTAATGACTTTTATGGTTCACCTTCTTCCAAATGGTACAGCGAAAAAGGTACAGAAGCTCCTGCTAAATTCTTCAATTACCAGTCACAATTTGCTACCGGGGTGGAATTCGGCTGGGAGTTGGATGTTTGGGGGAGATTAGCGAATCAAAAAGATCAACTAAAAGCGGAATTTCTGGATTCATATGCAGGCAAACATGCCGTCCAGACATTACTGGTATCAGATATTGCCAAAGGCTACTTCAATTTAATTATGCTTGACGCACAGATTGAAGTAGCGAAACGTAACCTGCAACTTAACGACAGTACGCTGCGTATGATCCAATTGCAATTCGATGCTGGTGAGATAACGGCATTGGCTATACAACAAACAGAGTCACAACGCCTCATTGCTGCTTCGCTAATCCCAGAATTAGAAAAAGACATCGCTATTCAAGAAAATGCCCTAAGCGTTTTAATTGGTCAAATGCCTAAAAATGTTGACCGAAAAATAAAGACAGACAGCCTTCTGAACGTTGCAAACGATATCACCTTGGGTTCGCCAATGGACATTATCCGAAATCGACCCGATATTAAACAAGCCGAGTATTCTTTAATCACGGCTAATGCAAAGATGAACATCCGACAGATTATGCGTTATCCTCAGCTTTCACTGAGTGGTGTCTTTGGCGTAAATGCTATGCTTCCAAAGAATTGGTTCAATATACCGGGTGCGCTGCTTGGCGGTATTGCCGGACAACTAACGGCACCAATCTTTCGAAACGGCCGACTGAAAAATGACTATGAAGTTGCCAAACTCGAACGAGAGAAAGCAGAACTCGCATTTCAAAAAACGGTTATGGAGGCTGTTACGGAGGTCTCAAACACAATTATTACCGTAGAAAAACAACGAGAACAACTAAAACTTGCACGAAAGCGGGTAGAAAACTCAGAACTCGCGGTGAAGAATGCGTCACTATTGTTTAAGGGCGGATTTGCGAGTTATTTAGAAGTAATAACTGCCCAAAGCAATGCTTTGTCCAGTGAGTTAGCCTTGGTCGATATTCGCCAAAAGCAACTCGAAGCATATGTTGACTTGTATAGATCGCTGGGCGGGGGCTGGGAAAATTAAACGCCTGCCGATTAACTATCGGCAGGTCACTTAGACGCAGTTCATTGCTCCATTCACGTGTAAGAGAGGACTCAAATATGGGATGTCCCAATTGGCGCCTATTAAAAGAAACCAAATACACATAATCATATATAAAATAGGCATTACGCGTGCAAATTTGGTTTTTATCCAAGATTTAGAAACGCTTCCCATAATGGAGAACAAGAGCAGAAGCGGCAACGTCCCCAAACCCGAAAAAGGTCATAAATAAAAAAGCTATTACGTTCATAATCGACGATTATGACAGAGGCAAGAGCCATGTAAATCATGCCACAAGGCAATACACCATTTAACACCCCCACAATGAATGCTCCCCCAGGTCTATTCAGCCAATTCCCCATGTAACGGACGAGCGGACGTACAGCATTCGTTTGAAACGATCAGTACGCCGCTTTTCTTTCCCGATAGATAAATGCTTCCTAAAGCTAGCAGCAGCCGTCCGGTTACTATACGGCCCGCCCGTCTCCACCCCTGTATCACCGCCAAATTTCCCAAGGCAACCAAAACGATTCCAAGCCCTACACCCAATAAAAAAGAGGTTTCCTGCCGAAAACCTCTTTTTAATATTTAGTCGAATAAATGCTTACAATAAATTTTGCTCGTTTATATTCTGAAACTTATCATCCAATTTTGCGTAGCGCTTGTATCCATGTTTATTTGGATTCTCGATCACCTGTTTCACTGAAACAAGTTTGTATACATATGAACCTGTTTCTCTATTTAAGCGCAGTTTATAATAGTCATCAGTGCCTTGTCTTCGGATGGTGGCTTTTAAGCTCCCACCTCCTACGTTATAAGCCGCTGCCACCAACGTCCAATCACTAAACTGTGCGTATAGACTCTTTAAATAACGAGCGGCCGCATGTGTAGACTTAACAAGATCCTTACGTTCATCTACTCCTCCGCCAACTTTAAGACCATATAGACGTGCGGTAGCTGGCATAAATTGCCAATAGCCACCAGCTCCTTTGTGCGAAGTAATACTTGGGTTCATATCGCTTTCAATTAGCGGTATGTACTTAAAATCTTCGGGAATACCATAAGATTTCAGAATCGAAGCAATCTTAGGAAGATGTTTAGCCGCTTTTTTATGCAAATCATACGATTGTTGCTTTCTGAAGGAAAAATTTGCTAAGTATTTTTCAAACTTAGTCTCCACATTGGGGTTTTGCAGAGGCATTCGCTTATTAGCGAATTTGATGGAGCTGTAGTAAGCTTCCTTTTGTCTTTCCGGCGATAATGCTATCGCTCTTTTCTTTCGTTCGACCTGTTCCAACATGGCCTTTCTAATAGGATCCTTCTTGGAAGTCGAGTGTGCGCTTGAGTATAGTTTTGACAATAACATAACGGACAAAACAATACTACTACATAGTACTTTTTTTCTTATCATTCAATCCCTTACTGCTACCTATCCACGAATCGGTATCTAAAAAAGATAGCGAAACGATCAACAATAGCTTGGTACAATTTTCAGCCGACAAATATACAAAGTATTTATTTATCTTCCAAATAGTTACCAAAGGCCGTCGGAGCTTAGAACCTAAAAAACAGCATTGGTTATTATTAAATATAGATTCTAAGGACTTACATTTTTTTTCTTGAAACCAAATAAAAGTCGTACCTTTGTAACTTAATTCCGAAAAATATGCCATTCAATAATAAAAGGAACAGTCGCGACGACAACTCCAAAAAAAAAGGTAGAAGCAACTCCGAAAGCTTCGGATCAAAGAGTGGTCGTCATTCATCATCAACGAATAGAAGTGAAAAATTTAGTGCCGATCGTTCAGAAAAGAGATCTACCGACAAACCGTTTGGTAAGTTCGGCAAAAAAGAAAATAAAAATACTGATCGTTCATTTAATAGATTTGACAACAAAGAGGGCGAGCGTCCATTTGGCAAATTTGAAAAGACAGATAGACGCGTCGTGGGAGATCGTCCGTTTAAAAAATTCGACGATAACGATCGAAAAGCAACCGGACGTACATTTGACAAAGACAGACGTGATGATCGCTCAAGAAAATCTTCAAGTGATTCCAATCGTTTTGATAAACCAAGCCGATTGTTTAAAAAGTATAACCAAGAGGACGTAAATACTGGGGGAAAAACTTTTCACCCACGCAAGAAAATTGCAACAGCAGAACCAAAAGACGATGGTTTAATCCGTTTGAACCGATATATATCGAATGCGGGTATTTGCTCACGGCGTAAGGCAGACGAACTCATTGGGTCAGGTGTTGTATCGGTAAATGGGGTCATTGTGACGGAATTAGGCACGAAAGTAGATCCAGCAACAGATGAAATTCGATACAACGGCGAGCGACTGAAACGAGAGAAAATGGTCTATGTGTTATTAAACAAACCTAAGGATTATATCACCACGACAGATGACCCACAGGAACGACGTACAGTCATGCATCTCGTGGCAAAAGCGACGAAGGAACGTATTTACCCAGTCGGACGGTTGGATAGGAACACAACGGGATTGCTTTTATTGACCAACGATGGAAACCTAGCCGAGAAGCTCTCCCACCCACGTAATAATATCAGTAAGATCTACAACGTAGAGTTAAGCAAGAACCTGACACAAGGCGATTTTAATAAAATACAATTTGGAATAGAATTAGAGGATGGTTTAATCAAACCCGATGATCTTAGCTATGTTCAGGGCGCAAGTAAACGCGAGGTCGGTATTCAAATACATTCGGGTAAAAACCGTATCGTACGGCGTATATTCGAATCATTGGGCTATGAGGTGATTAAGCTTGACCGTGTCGTCTACGCCAATCTAACAAAGAAGGATTTGCCTCGGGGCAGATGGAGGTATTTAGAGGAACGAGAACTCATTCAGCTCAAACATTTTATTAAATAATACGTAGAAGGTGCTCGCATAAAGCACCTTTTTTATAAGCTCTTTTTTCGCAACATATACAATATTTCGTACTTTTACGCTATATAATTCGTAACATATGACAGATCCCAAAACGTTAACTTCCGTAGCCGAATTTCACCGAACATTTCAACATCCCATTTTAGATTCTCCGAGTATTCCGTCCGAGACGCGGTGTAATCTTCGGGTATCACTTATTGCGGAGGAATTAAAAGAACTTCAAGATGCCATCGATAACAAGGACCTAGTGGAAATTGCAGATGCGCTATGCGACATCCAATATGTTCTTTCGGGTGCGGTGTTGGAATTTGGACTAAAAGATAAATTTAATGCTCTTTTTGAAGAAGTACAGCGCTCGAACATGAGCAAGGCGTGCAAGACAGAAGACGAAGCGAAAGCTACCCAAGCACATTACCTTTCAAGAGGCGTAAATTCCTACTATAAAGAAGTAGATGGTTTGTTCCTGGTATTTAGAGAGGGTGATCATAAAACATTGAAATCGATAAACTATTCTCCTGCTGACCTCAGAAGTATCCTTGAAAAATAAAAGAGAAGGATTATCTTCTCTTTTATTTAGCCTGAATATAAACTCCCTTGTTTAACCCCTCTAGCTTCTAACCCTTTATCAATATACGTCTGAATTTTTGATTTGGGAAAACCCCAATTCGGGGCGATCAGCAATTCTCGATCTGCAATACCAAAAATCCGCTGTAAAATAAGATCGGGACGTAACAATGGGATAAACTTCGCTAAAAAATCCGTGTATTCTTCTATCGTAAATAACTTAAAAGGTTCTCGTTTATACTTGACGCCCATAATAGAACCTTCAACGATATGAAGATGGTGAAGTTTGACAAATCTAATTGCCGGATATCGATTGATCTCATCTGCATAGCGCAACATCATCTCTTCGCTCTCCCACGGAAAACCAAAAATAGTATGTACACACAGATCAAGTTTGGTATTTCGCAGCATGTGCATAGCAGATGTGAATTCATCATGCGAACATCCGCGGTTTATACGCTCCAACGTCTCATTGTAAATGGACTCCATCCCCATCTCCAGATCTACATCGAAACGGTCAGTATATGATTCCAACAATGCTATTTTTTCAAAATCGATACAGTCTGGCCGCGTTCCAACCGATAGTCCCAACGTATTTTCCGAATCAATTGACAAGGCTTCATCGTACATCATTTGAAGCAAGTGTGCAGGGGCATATGTATTAGTATTAGGTTGGAAATAGATTATGAACTTCTCCGCTCCATAAGAACTCCGCGCGCGTTCAATACCATTCTCTACCTGTTCCCGTATTGACGGAATCTTTCGAGCGCTATCCGGCGTAAAGGAATCCACGTTACAATATGTACAACCACCATACCCCTTACTTCCATCGCGGTTCGGACACGTAAAATTCCCATCTACGATGACTTTAAATACTTTCTGTCCGTCGTATTTCCTTTTTAAATAAGCGCCGTAGTGATTGTACGGCTTAATTCCATTATCCAGTAGTGTACTCATTTCGTTTGCAAAGATAAGAAATAGTAATGAGGACTGATATTTACATAGAAAACAAAGTTTTCTATGGCTGATGCTGTTGTGTTCGTTATCCAGGAAAAGAAAAGAGCCCCTCCAGTTTCCTGAAGGGGCTCTTGCTATAAAATTAGGCACCGACCTACTCTCCCACCTGTTACGGCAATACCATCGGCTCTGGCGGGCTTGACTT
>NZ_JBHULR010000004.1:0-320264 GCF_042684625.1 Sphingobacterium suaedae
GCCGGAAGGATGCTGTTGTCTTCCTTATCCCTTCTTTCTTTCAATGCATGTCAATATCGGTCAGGGTTACCGATTGTTACCGATGTTATATCCAGCAGTTTGCGGGGTTGTTATCGGTGGCGGATTACCCTTTATCCGAAAACGATATTCAGGTGCCTATATCGGCGGTGTCTACCTCTTCCCATTCCGAACAGAGAAGTCAAGCCCGCCAGAGCCGATGGTATTGCCGTAACAGGTGGGAGAGTAGGTCGGTGCCTAATTTTATAGCAAGAGCCCCTTCAGGAAACTGGAGGGGCTCTTTTCTTTTCCTGGATAACGAACAAAACAGCACAACAACACTTGGAGCAGAGGACTTTGTCTCCTGACAAACTACTGATGTCCCATGTTCTTAATTAAAAACTCTGTAATAAAAATCTCAATTCATAATGGCGATATACGTGTATGGCGCTACGGCGCAGGCGAAAATGACTATTGATTTGCTGGAAAGGCTCCATATGGACATTGCAGGCTGTATTGATAAGTCGCTGTTGTTAAATACTATTCTGGATTATCCGGTAATTTTGAATCATATACCTTCCCCAAACGATTCCTATGTTCTTGCAATTCGAAATGTAGGCTTGCGTAAACGGATGTTTGAAGACCTAAATATCAAGCAATATCCGATATTTATTCATCCTGAGGCATGTATTTCAGCGCACGCCGATCTTGAGGAAGGTACAGTGGTTTTTGCTCATGTCATGATCGGTCCGGATGTGCAAGTAGGGCGGCAAGTTTTGTTGGATGCCGGTGCTATCGTTCATAGCAATAGTGTGATAGAAGATTTTGTAAATATCGGCGCAAACGTAAGCATAGGGTCAAACGTCCTGGTTGGAGAAGGGGCAGAAATCGGAGCCAACAGTGTTATTGGCGATGAGGTCACTATTGAAGCCTATAGCATGGTGCCGCCCCATACTGTTATTCTTTAATTCCTAGACAAATCATAGCTATTGTTGTAATTTAGGCTGTATGTGTGTAACTTGGTGTAATTTTGAAAGACGCGTGTGCTACACTGCACCGATTGCATTAGGAAAAGGTTAGCATGATCACAAAGGAAACGATAGAGAAAGTACTTGATGCTGCACGGATAGAAGAGGTGGTGGGCGATTTTGTGGATCTCAAGAAGCGGGGGACATCACTTATTGGGAACTGTCCGTTCCATAATGAGAAAACGCCATCGTTTCATGTTTCGGTGGCTAAAGGAATTTATAAATGCTTTGGTTGTGGTGCAGGGGGTGACTCACTGAAGTTTGTGATGGAGCTGGAGAAGTATACGTATCCTGAGGCCATTCGGTATCTCGCTGACAAATATCACATCGGAATTGAAGAAGTGCAACGTTCGCCGGCACAGCTTGCAGCGCAGGATAAACGTGAGAGTTTATATGTTTTGAGTAGTTGGGCTGGGAAATACTTCAAAGAGCAGCTATGGACAACGGAGAACGGACAGGCTATTGGTCTTTCTTATTTTAAGGAACGGGGGTATAGGGAAGATATCATCAAGAAATTTGATCTGGGTTATTCGCCAGATCAATGGACGGCCCTGTCTGACGCAGCTGTTCAACACGGATTCCATAAAGACTTTCTGAAGGAGATAGGGCTATCGATAGAACGGGACGATGGGAGTATTTATGATCGTTTTCGAGGTCGGGTAATCTTTCCGATTCATAACCTTACAGGGCGTATAATTGGATTCGGAGGTCGAACACTGAAAACGGAAAAATCAGTTCCGAAATATGTCAACTCGCCTGAAAGCGATATCTATCATAAATCGGACGTTCTTTATGGGCTAAACTTTGCGAAGAAGGCCATCATGGATAAGGATACGTGCTATTTGGTGGAAGGTTATGCTGATGTGCTGTCTATGCACCAAGCAGGTGTAGAAAATGTCGTGTCTTCTTCCGGTACGTCGTTGACGACTGGACAAATCCGACTTATTTCCCGTTTTACAAAAAATGTAGTAATCCTCTATGACGGGGATGCGGCAGGGATCAAGGCTTCCTTACGCGGCACAGATATGCTGTTAGAGGAAGGGCTGAACGTTAAAGTCTTGTTGTTTCCAGATGGTAACGACCCCGATTCTTACGTACAAAAATACGGCTCTACAATTTTTAAAGATTACATAGCGAGTCATCAAGAGGATTTTATATTCTATAAAACAAATATTCTGCTTAAGGATACAGGCGGAGATCCTATAAAACGGGCAGAGGTGATCCGTGAGGTGGTGCATAGTATATCACTAATTCCGGACGAAATAAAAGTGTCCGTCTTTCTTCAGCAATGTTCACATTTGTTGGACATTGAAGAGCGTGTTTTGTTGACGGAGTTGAATAAAATGCGTTTGCAGAAAGGGAAAGCGCAGGACAAAAAAGATGCTGCTGTGTCGGCAAAGGTAAATTATTCCGATATGCCGCCGACAGATGAGCCTCCGGCTGATTTCTTTCTTACGGAGCATGAACGCTCAGAGAGCGGTTTACAGAGCACCACGGGTTCGTCGCCTATTACACCAGAAATTTTGCAAGAGCGGGAAGTTGTCCGTATACTTTTGAATTACGGAGCAGAACCTGCTGTCTGGGAAGGAGACGGCGATATTCCTGTGGCCCCCCTATTGTTGAGTGCATTGGATGATATCACTTTCGAAGACCGGCCGAGTGCATTTATCGTCGATGTCTTTCGGAAAAAAGCCGAAGATTTTGAAATTCCGGAGCCTAAATTCTTTTTTTCTCATGACGACAAAGAAGTGCAAGATCTAGCTATCACCTGTGTATCTACCCCTTACGAATTGAGTCCAAACTGGAACGATGATAAACGAAAAATATATGTGAGTCAAGAACGGGAGCATTTAAAAGAACTTACGATACAAGCCGTTTATCGTATAAAGAAACGGAAAGTAGAAAAAGAGATGGTAAAAATCCGGGAGGAGCTGAAGGCACATCCTTCTGAATCAGACTTAGAAATTTTGTTAGCAAAATATCAAAAGCTAAAAGAAGCGGAAAAATTACTCGGAACTTTCTTGGGAAACATTGTAGTTAAATAGAGATGGCAAAGCATTTGGCAGATGGAAAATGGAGGAACAACAGACAGTGTTTTACCTCTGGCATGTTGGCTGTCAAATTATTTCCCTAAATTGGCGCTATAGAAATGTAGAGGTTGATATGATTGCTGAAGACGTGATACCTTGGTATTCGTAGAGGTGAAGGCTAGATCATCGACCTATTTGGTGCCCCCGAACCTTTCGTAGATCGGCGTAAGCAACAGCGATTGATCCGGGCTGCAGATGAATACCTAGCTCTGACTGGGGATGAAGTCGAAATTCGTTTCATTATTATCGGTCTATCTGTATGCGGATGTAAGAATAGAATGGATAAGAGACGCTTTTTTGGAGTAACTTAAGTAAAATAATGAAAGGAACGAAAATCTTAGGCATGTTGGCCTTCGTTGCAATGCTTGTTGCAGGATGTAAATCCCAAAAGGGAAAATTTGATTTTTTAACCCCAAAAACCGGGGAGACGATTACAATGGGAGAACAAGTTTCCATTCGCATGCAATTTCCTGATACGACTATTGATTCTGTGATTTATTCCGTAGATGGTGAAGTTATCGAGCGTAAGCAGGATACTGCGGTGGTTGTACTCGATACAGAAGCTATTGGTCTTGGTGCACGAAATTTGGTGGCCAAGGTGTATAAAGGAGGAAAAGAAGAAGTCGCGTATAGCAATGTAACCATCGTTCCGGAAACACCCAAGCAATATAGCTTTGAAAAGATTGAGGTCTACCCGCATGATACGAAGGCATTTACGCAAGGCCTCGCATTCGAAAACGGTGTTTTGTACGAGTCTACCGGATCCGGAAACCAGTTGGTCTCTTCATTGCGAAAGACAGAGTTACTTACCGGCAAAGTTTTACAATTGAAAGAAATAACTGGCAAAAGTGATAATGGACAGGACTATTTTGGTGAGGGAATGACAATTGTCGGGAATCAAATAATTATGTTGACCTGGTTAAACAATGAGGGATTCGTATTTAATAAGTCAACCTTCGAAAAGATATCCACCTTCAATTATCAGAATAGTAAAGAAGGATGGGGTATATGTTACGATGGATCAAGGCTAATAAAATCTGATGGTTCAAATAAATTAGTTTTTCTTGATCCGATAACATTTCAGGAAACGGGAGCCATTTCTGTTTATAACAGCGAAGGGCCACTCAATTCATTGAATGAGCTCGAGTTCATCGATGGAAAAGTATTCGCGAATGTTTACGGAAAAGATATTATTGCCATTATCGAGCCCAAGACAGGGGCTGTAGAAGGCCAGCTCAATTTATTGGGGCTCCACACGCACGCTTCTCAAACCGATAAAGAACTTAATGGTATAGCCTATGATTCTGTTTCCCAAACCCTGTTAGTGACAGGTAAACAATGGGATAGTCTATATCGGATAAAAGTCGTTGAACGCTAACGGCACCTGTAAAAAGTATCCGTGTTCGTCCTGCAACAAACAGTCATAGGAAACGATATCAAATAATCTGATACTCAAATGCAATTTTTAGCAACGATGCCATGTTTTTTGTCTGGAATTTGCTCATCATTCGCTTTCGGTGTGTTTCTACAGTGAGAGGTGATAGGAAAAGCAGATCTGCTATTTGATTCGTCGTAAGTCCATCGGCAATGAGTTTCAGGATTTCTTGCTCCCTCTTGGTGAGTTGTGGAATGAGTGAGAAATCGGTATATGTGCTATTGTTGACAATTTTTTGTACGTCTTCGCTCAATATAACGTCGTGACCATCCACTCGATTGAGACAACGCTCCAATTCTTGTGCATCGACATTTTTCAACAGGTAACCTGATGCACCACTGTTGAGCATTTGTAGGATTAAGCTGCGCTCACTATGGTTGCTCAACGCCAAAACTGTTGTTTCTGACCGCATTTTCTTCAATTCTTTACAAATATCAATTCCGCTGATATCTGGTAGGGACACATCTAATAAAACAATGTCTACCGAATTGTGATGCATAAACTCCAGAAAGCTAATGCCGGATGAAAAAGATCCGATGACTTCGTATTTCTCCATCTTTTCAAGCAGGGATATTAATCCCTTTAAAACCAATTGGTGATCGTCAACCAGAGCTACGCTTTTTGTTACATTATACATTAAGTTCGATATTAATAGATGTTCCTTGACCAACGGTACTGGCTATATCCCAAGTGCCACGGAGGTAATCAATACGGTTTTTTACATTACGTAGTCCCATACCATCAACGGAGTTTGCTTGCGCATCGAATCCTTTTCCGTCATCATCGATAGCAATGTGAACCACCGAACCGTCTTGACTGCATTGTACCATTACCTTGTTTGCTTGTGCATGCTTAGCGATGTTGTTTAAAAGCTCTTGCACAATTCGGTAAATGGTTAGTTGGGCTTGCTCGTTTAGATCACGATCTATATCATAAGACTGAAAGTGGACAACGCGTGCGTGAGTTGTCAATGACACACATAAATCACGCAAAGCAGTCTCTAAACCAAACTTCAAAAGGTTGATTGGCATTAAATTGTGCGCGATCCTTCGTAATTCATTCGACGAGTGATCAAGTTGTTGAACAAACGGCTGTAGGTCGTTCGTCGGAACCACCTGTTGATGCTCATTTGTTAATCGCGTTAAATTGATTTTGATGCCTGCTATGGTTCCGCCGACGCCATCATGTAAATCTTGCGCGATACGTTTCCGTTCGTTTTCCTGCCCCACCAGGATAGCCTGTGTTAGCTTTATTTTCTCGCGTTGTTCCAGTTCGACGAGCTGTTGTTTATGGTTTTTCTCTTTTTCGAGTAATAGTCGTTTATTATTGCGGTAGTAAAAATAAATGGTAATAGCTAAACTGGACAGCAATAAGCACGAGACTCCTAAAAACCAACTTGCTATTCGATTTGTCTTAGCGACCAGTTCGGACTCTTTTTTTTGAGCCTCCAAAACTGTAATTTTCTTTTCTTTCGCTGCCGTCTGATAACGCGTTTCCAGAACATTAATCTTGTTATGAAAGTCTGCTCGATGTAAGGAATCGTTGAGACGATTGTGAATGCCCAAATATTTTAAAGCTAATGAGGTATTATGATTTTTTTCATAAGCGGAAGCGAGGTGTTTATACAGTTCATTTTTATTGAATTCGACATCCATGACCATTTGATCACTCTCCATCGACTTGCCCAATTGGATCGCAGCGTTGTAATCGCCCATCTCAAGAAGCGTCCGCAACTTGTAAAAGCGAACCTCCACCGATTGATAAAGACGGTTAGGTCCCCTAGTTGCTTTTAAAGCACGATCATAAAAGGTCATTGCTTGCGCATACTGATGTAAGACTTGTTGATAATATCCCTCTGTCATTAAATAAAGAGACTCGTTTTCATTGTATTGATTATCAGTGACAATCTTCTTTGCCTTATTTAGAATTACTCGGGCCTCTTGAGGCTGATGGAGAAGCAACAAATTTTCAGACATCCTAACATACAGGGTGAGTAATCTATTGGAAGTGTCGGTTTTTTTTTCCAATATCCTCTGGGCCTGCTGGAAATAGGGGACGGCTTTTTCATACTGTTCTAGGTTCATGAACATGGTTGCGAGAGCTACATACTGTGTCGCTACGCGTACGCTATCTCCTGCCTGTTCCGCGTAAGGGATAGCCTTATCTATTATTTTCTCGGTATAGTCGTAGTCGTCGTTTTGTATTTGGCTGATGACAGCGAGATTATTCCAGATGTCAGATAGGGCTCGGTACGCATAATCATTTTTTACCGGCATCTGCTGCAGGAGGGAATCTGCTCTATAAAAAAGTATGCTCGCCGCGTCAAAATCTTGTTTGTAAAAATGGATGTACGCTTCTTTTGCCATGGCTGCGCCCAAAATAAATTTGTTGCCATGACCGAGTTTGCGTGAAAGTGCGAGATGAAAGTACGCTTTTTTTTCGTCTTCGGGAAGCCAACAGACGACTAGATTATTATGTGCCATCGCCTTTATGCTGTCATTGGCCGCAGTTTCCGTGACTCGCGTTAAACTATCTCGCAGGTGATCCATATTGGAGGGCTGCTGGGCTTGCGCCGCGGGCGTTACGCCAGTTATCGAAAGAAGACCGGACATCAAAACGAGAAGAAGCTTATTTATATAGCGGTATTTCGGTTCCATGTGACTCTTGGTAAAGCGGTATAAATTTACCAAAAGTAGCCACAATGCCAATACCTGTTTCCGGGTAATCTTTCGAGCATCAAGACTCACCATCTATTTGCGGCGCGTGATCTGAACGTGTCTATTTAAGTACTGTTGCATATTTACGGGACGAAAGTTCCTTTTTCCACCGAAAATTCGATATGTTCATTAAGAATCGTCGTCTCTTTTTCCTTTTGTTCCTGTAAACGATCAGGATAAAGGATTCCGTAGAGATGATCCACTTCGTGTTGGAATATGACGGCGGTAAAGCCCTCAACTAACTCTTCTATTTGTTTTCCTGTAGACTGCGCTGCGTACTGTATTCTAATACTATAATTTCGAATGATGTCTTCTTTACGATCCGGAATCGATAGACAACCTTCACTGCCTTTACGCAGCAGCTTCGAACGCCAAACAATTTTAGGATTAATATAAAATTCGAAGGGTTGCCCTACTTTGTCAAATCGTTGTACCCAAATTAGATTTTTATTTATACCAACCTGTGGCGCCGCGATACCCACACCCGGATGTTCCGGATCGCGAACCGTAGCAAACATGCGATTAGAAAGTGTTTTTATCAACGGATCGTTGTAAGCGATATCGTCTGACTGAGTTCGAAGCACGGTGGAATCTTGTTCATTGGTGGTCTGCAATACGTACATTTTCTCGTCGGCTTTCCCGGTCAAAATCAGGTCTTGCTCTTTTTCTGTGAAGTTCTTAGCCATGGTGTGATCTTGTTCTCGTTGATTTTTTGGTCCTGTGTATTTCTTTTCGCCTGCCTCAATAGAAATATTCAGATAATTTTCTTTCGGAGGTTGAGGGCACCTGTACCCACTGCTGTATGCGCAATAGGGATTATATGCTTTATTGAAATCGATGGTAACTTGTTCATTTTCAAAATCTTGGCGCTGAATGTCTATATATCGTCCGCTTTCGTACGTACTTTCCCCAGTTGTCTTGTCCAAAATTGGAAGAAATAGGTAGGACGATTGCAGCGGGCTCTGAAACCGGCTTACATTTTCGTAGACAGGCAGTGTGAACGATTGTCCTTTTAGCATAAAATGGAGAAGTGCAAAACGCTTAAATTCTTTGCTAGTACCATCAGAAGTGGGCATGCGGAATGTTGGTTCGTTATTTAAGTATTCAGCCGTGGCCGTTACACGATACGTTTGATCCGGAGGAAAATAAGAGACAAATTGTATGTTGTGGTCTGCTATCGGTCCCTTTGCGCTTTGACGCAATGACTGTGCTTGTTGCTGACGGTATTGGCCAATTTCGTCGATATATTGTTGGCTAATACCAGGCAATGTGGTGATCATGAAAGCAATAAATAAGATAAGATATTTCATGTGTTTTGCTTTGATCTTCAAACTTAGATAAACTTGCAAGTATATACAATATGGATCTTTAATCTTTAGGTCAAATAATACGTAAAGAAATGCAACGTCACGATTTTATACGTTGTTTTCGTATCACTGAGTTTGGAATCGTATTTTTGGAAAAAAATAGCTCTATGCGCATCATGGCTTTTGATTATGGGACCAAACGTATTGGAATAGCGGTGACCGACCCTATGCAGATTATCGCAACGGCGTTGACCACTGTTCATCCGTTAGAATTTTGGGATTTCCTGTCTACTTATCTGGCAAAAGAACAGGTTTCAACCTTCGTAATCGGGAAGCCGCTGCAGCTCGACGGTACCGCTTCCGAATCCGCACACCACGTGGTGGGTTTTGTCAGGAAGTTAAGGCAAATTTATCCAAAGATAGCTGTCGTTGAAATTGACGAACGCTTTACCTCTAAAATGGCTTCCCAGACCATAGCACAAAGCGGACTAAAAAAGAGAAAACGACAAGAAAAAGGGTTAGTAGATACGGTATCCGCCACGATTATTCTGCAGACCTATTTGGCTTCTAACGCATAAGGATTATGGCAATAAAAGATATATTATTTTTCAATGAAGATATTGTTTATCCCGTAAAGGATAAGCAAAAGCTACGTCACTGGATTGTTAACACGATCAAGGGTGAGGGGTTTCGACGGGTAGGTGAATTGAATTTTATACTATGCTCAGACGCTTATTTGTTGGAAATTAATAAAGAATATTTGCAGCATGATACATATACCGACATTGTCACTTTTGATTCATCGGAAACTGACGACGTTATAGCCGGTGATATTTTTATTTCAGTGGAACGCACCGATGAGAACGCGAGAAAATTCGGAGTGAGCGCACGTGACGAACTACATCGGGTCATTATTCATGGCGTGCTTCACTTGTGCGGATATCATGACAAGAAAAAGAGCGATAAAATTCGGATGACAGAAAAAGAAAATGAATACCTACAAAGACGTAGTTTCTAAATGATTTGATGCTCCGATCGTATATCTACAGACAAAGTGAGTAGATTGTTACAAACGAATAGTTTTATCTTCAGGTCAGCGATTTATATTTGTCCTATCACCTATTCTGGAAAACTATGTGGCCAATTTACATCTTGTTTGCAACGTTTCTTGTTATGATGACGCCGGGAGTCATTTACGGACAACATACGCAGGGCTGGGCTATATATTTTGGGAATACTGCAATTAAGGATAGTAAATTTTCTATTCATCACGAGCTACAGCTACGGGACTACCAGTTTGGAGGAGACCATCAGCAAACCTTGTTGCGGCTCGGTTTACAGTACCAGGCCTTGGCTTCCACAAGTTTCACGCTCGGATATGGGTATATCTATACGGAAGCGGAGGGAGAGCCGAATCTGCCCTATTCTGAAAATCGGATTTATCAAGAGATATTAGTCAAACATCGGTTGAATATTTTCCGCTTACGGCATCGTCTTCGAGCCGAAGAACGTTTTATATCCGAAAGACACTTTCGCGGACGCGGACGTTATTGCGTTTTCGTTGATATCCCACTCTTGGGGAAAGAAATGGGAAAAGGCGAGCTGTACGGGGCATTTTATGACGAGATGTTTTTGAATATATTCCATGAACATTTAGATACATTCGACAGGAACCGACTTTATGGAGGGGTGGGTTATAAATTGCTGGATAATTTAGGAATACAATTGGGCTGTATGCGGCAGCATGTCGGAGCAGCTAAAGGCACTAACAGTGTGCTGTTCTCTTTGCATCATCAACTGTAAAATAGATTGACCAATCTAAGTAGCTTTAAATGGAAACACCGCTTCAAGATTAAAGACTGAAGCGGTGATTTACAATTTATCATATCGGGATTGTTTTCGGGACACTTCCGAGTTCTGCAGGTCGATAAGTTTTCGTTTGAGAGTTGTACTTATTTACTTTTTAGAACCGTTCGAATTGGGAAAAGAAAAAGTTTCCTTCAATCTCTGCATTTTCATCGGAGTCTGATCCGTGAACGGCATTCGCCTCGATCGATTGCGCATATTTGTTACGGATTGTTCCTGCTTCTGCTTTTGTGGGATCGGTTGCACCGATTAATGTGCGGAAGTCTTCTACCGCATTATCCTTTTCTAAGATTACGGCTACTATCGGTCCAGATGTCATAAAGTTAACCAAGTCCTTATAAAAGGGTCTTTCCTTATGTATAGCATAGAAGTTTCCAGCAGATTCTGTGGTTAGCTGGGTATATTTCATAGCGACGATTTTGAAGCCGCCAGCAATTATGTCATTCAAGATAGCTCCGATATAACCGTTTGCAACGGCATCCGGTTTGATCATGGTAAAAGTTCTGTTTGTTGCCATTTTCTTTGAAATTTTTTGCAAAGTTAATAAATTCAAAGCGTTCAGGCACAAAAAGCTGATCGTAAATCTGCGCCATTTTTTCGAACGACTGACCGTAGCGAAATACCTAGAACACGTGTTGCGAATTACCTGATCAGGAGATTTCTAATACCAATTTACAGACAATTGTTTAACTTTGTATATGGCTAAAAATCTTCAAGTAACGATCGATAAAGATTCCGGGTTTTGTTTCGGCGTAGTATACGCCATAGACATGGCCGAAGAAATCCTAGCGGAAGACGGATATTTGTACTGTCTAGGGGATATCGTGCATAACGACGAGGAAGTAGCTCGTTTGAAAGCAAAGGGATTACGGATTATTGGACATCAAGATTTATCAAGCCTGACAAATGAAAAAGTGTTGATTCGAGCGCACGGGGAAGCACCTGAAACCTACCGTACTGCTTTGGAGAATAATATTACGCTGATTGACGCATCGTGTCCTGTAGTTCTTAAACTGCAGAACCGTATTAAGACGTCGTATGATGAACAGGAAAAGATTCTCATATTCGGTAAACACGGGCATGCGGAAGTTATCGGCTTGCAGGGGCAGACTAACAATGAAGCTCTGGTTTTTCAGGACCTGGAGGAGCTGAACTCGGTTGAGCTCCCGTCTGCCTTTACCTTATATAGTCAAACCACGAAGAGCGTAGATAAGTTTTACGCGATCAAGGACGAGCTTCTCCGGCGCGGATACGAAGTGAAAGCCAACGACACCATCTGCCGACAAGTATCCAATCGATATGAAGATCTTGGTGATTTTGCGCGACAGTACAACAAGATTGTTTTTGTTTCAGGCAAGAAATCATCGAACGGTAAAGTATTGTACGACGTATGTAAGCAAGCTAACTCAGATAGCTACTTTATTTCGGATGCAAATGAGCTCCAAACAGACTGGTTTAACGCGGGAGAGACTGTTGGGATCTGTGGTGCAACATCTACGCCTATGTGGCTGATGAAGGATGTTAAATTTGCTTTGGAGCAGATATAGTCTACGTCATGATATTCTCATTTTCAATCGCTATTCCCATCTTCCTATAAATAATAATTATTTTTGTAATAATGAGTAAGAGTGCGACTAAAGGGGTTCTGTTGGTGCAACTTGGCACACCAGACGCTCCTACCACGGCCGATGTGCGAAGGTATTTAACGGAATTTTTAATGGATCCTAGGGTGATGGATATCCCCTATATTGGCCGGACGGTATTGGTGAAAGGGATTATTGTCCCAAAGCGCGCTCCCCTATCAGCAGCTACCTATCGGACGATTTGGGATGATAAGACAGGATCTCCTTTGATGTACTATAGCGAACTGCAACGGGATCTGTTGCAACGGGAATTGGGAGACGAGTATCACGTGGAGTTAGCCATGCGCTATCAAAATCCATCAATTGAATCAGCACTCGCTACGATGGAACGGATGATGCTTGATTCTATCCGTGTTATTCCTCTTTTTCCGCAATATGCGTCCGCGACGACTGGATCTGTCGTGGATAAGGTGATGGAAGTAATGCGTTCATGGCAGTACTTTCCACAGGTGTCGTTCGTTAGTAATTATTGTGACGATGATGAGATGTGTGAGGTGTTTGCGGATCACGCGCGCAGATTTGATATACAGACGTATGATCATGTGTTGTTTAGTTATCATGGTTTACCAGTACGACAACTGGGAAAAGTAGATCCTTCTGGTCAGTTAAAATGTCCCGATGCCGGATGTGATGCGTGCCGTGTTGAGAAAAATGCATTCTGTTACTTGTCTCAGTGCTATGCAACTTCGCGTGCCATTGCACAAAAATTGGAGCTGTCAATGGATCACTATACGGTATGTTTTCAGTCTAGGCTAGGCAAAACACCGTGGATTCAGCCATACACGTCGGACACCTTGCACAGGCTTGCTAAAAAGGGCGTGAAGAAACTATTGGTATTTAGCCCAGCTTTCGTGTCGGACTGCATTGAAACATTAGACGAGATACAAGTAGAATATGCCAACGAGTTTAAAGCTTTGGGAGGTGAAGAAGTAACGATGGTGGAGAGTTTAAATAGTGATCCAAAATGGATTAATGTGCTCAAACGGTTGGCACAAGGATAAAAGAAATTAATATGTTGTTATTTAACGCAGTATTGCTTCTCATTTTTGACTTTTATATTTTTTTCGCCTTGCGGGCGACTAAAATTAAAATCGCAAAGAAGAGATGGTTCCCGTTTGTCTGGTGGGGGTATTCAATAGGTCTTTTGCTTGGACTGTATGTGTCAGCGAAATTCAATTTGCCGCTAATGTACCGATCTATTATATTGGTAGCTTTCTTTATGACGGCAGTCAGTAAGTTTATTTTTATTGTTATCCTCCTGATTGATGACATTCGACGGGGCGGCGTTTGGATTGCGCGCCTTTTCTCTCCGAGCAGAAAAAATAGCGTACCGGATCATATGGAAGGACTCACTGCACCGTTACCAGAGCAACCTAAGCATGGAATCACACGTTCCGAATTCTTGACCAAATCGGGGATTCTTGTCGCTTCATTGCCTATTTTTCCATTATCTTGGGGGATTATTTCTGGAGGGTATGATTATAAGGTGCGTCAGCAAAAACTTTATCTTCCCAACCTTCCTGCCTCTTTTCACGGTATGCGCATTGCGCAGATCTCTGACGTACATTCTGGTTCTTTTTACAACAAAAAGGCCGTACAAAATGGAGTTGAAATGTTGCTTCGTGAAAAACCAGATGTTGTATTTTTCACAGGTGATTTGGTAAACAATGTAGCTTCTGAAATGCGTGATTACCAGGATATCTTTACAAAAGTGAAGGCAGACTTAGGCGTTTACTCGGTGCTGGGAAATCACGATTACGGCGATTATTATTTTGGAAAAGAAGATTCATCGGCAAAACGTAAAAATCTCTCGGATTTAATACAAACGCATAAAGTAATGGGTTGGGATCTCCTAATGGATGAACATCGGCCGTTGCGGATAAACAAGGAAGAGATTGCAATTGTCGGCGTTCAGAACTGGGGAACCGGACGTTTTCCAAAGAAGGGCGATTTAGGAAAAGCGCTGCAGGGAACTGAAGAATCTCCTGTGAAGTTACTGCTTTCCCACGACCCTTCGCACTGGCGTGCACAAGTGTTGGATACCGATGTTGACGTTATGTTTGCGGGGCACACGCATGGTATGCAATTCGGTGTAAGGGGCGAACATTTCCAGTGGAGCCCCGCGAAATATGTCTACAAGGAATGGGCAGGGTTATACGAAGAGCAGGATCAACGTTTGTATGTTAATGTTGGATACGGATTTCTCGGCTATCCAGGCCGCGTAGGGATTCTGCCGGAGATTACGATCTTCGAGCTAATTAGAGGAAACAAACCATTGATTTCGTAAGAATATCATCATATCATTGCAAAGCCTACGTTTTCGTAGGCTTTTTTTTGAAATTAGTCAGAAAAAGATGATCTTTATAAAAATCTAGCCATGCTTAATTTTTCAGAACAACCACACAAACGTAAAAACCTATTAACTGGGGAATATATCTTAGTTTCGCCGCACCGCAGTAAGCGGCCGTGGCAAGGACAAGTTGAGGATTTAACGCCGGATGGTCGGCCACAGTATGACCCAAAATGCTATTTATGTCCTGGTAATTCCAGGGCGGATGGAACGGTTAACCCAGATTACAAAGACAGTTTTGTCTTCATTAACGACTTTTCGGCACTCTTAGAAGATACGTCGATGGAGCGGTTTGATGAAGAAAACTTATTGATAGCGGAATCCGAACGTGGCATATGCAAAGTGATTTCTTTTTCTCCTCGCCACGATTTGACGCTCCCGGAAATGGAGATTGAAGCCATACAAGCGGTTGTCGATTTATGGCAATGCGAATTTCGCGAGTTGTCACAATACGAGTGGATAAAATATATACAGATCTTCGAGAATAAAGGAAGTATTATGGGATGTAGCAATCCGCACCCGCACGGTCAAATATGGGCACAAAGTTCGATTCCTGTCGAGATTACAAAAGAGGACGTTCAACAAAAGCGCTATTTTGAGAAAACAGGACGAACGTTGCTTCAAGACTATGTGTCACTGGAACGAAAGAAAAACGAGCGGATCATTATTGACAATACTCATTTTGTAGCGGTGGTACCTTTTTGGGCGGCGTGGCCTTACGAAACCATGATCGTCAGTAAACGTGCCATAGGCACTATCCTTGAATTTACCGCGGAAGAGAAGGCGGATCTCGCCAAGACTCTACAAGAACTGACGATCCGTTACGACAATATTTTTAAAACCTCATTTCCCTATTCGGCGGGTATGCACCAAGCTCCGGTTAACAGTGGTGATCAATCCGGGTGGCATTGGCACATGCATTTTTATCCGCCGCTATTGCGTTCGGCGACGGTTAAAAAATTCATGGTAGGTTATGAAATGTTAGCCAATCCGCAACGGGATATCACACCAGAACAAGCAGCAAATACACTAAAACAACAGGATACGGTACATTATAAACAAAAGACGACATGATTGCTAAGCAGAATGTAGAGAATAGATATCGGGAAGTATTTGAAGGCGAGCCTTCGCACATCGTTCGTTCGCCCGGTCGTATCAATATCATCGGTGAGCATACGGATTATAACGAGGGGTTTGTACTGCCTACTGCAATCGACAAGGCGATTTACGTTGCTGTTGCCAAGCGTGACGACGATATTATTCGTCTGTATGCCGAAGATTTTAATGCGTATTTCGAGATTGCTCGGACAGAAATTCATCCAGTAGAAATCGGCTGGCCAAATTATATATTGGGTGTCATCCATCAACTGCAACTGCGTGGAGCAAGGTTAGGCGGATTCAACTTGTACGTAAACGGGGATGTTCCGTTGGGAGCAGGGCTTTCATCATCTGCGGCGTTGGAATGTGCAACGGGGTACGCACTGAATGTCCTTTTTGATTTGCAGCTAGAACGTGTTGATATCGCCAAGATCGGGCAGTTGGCGGAACATACATATGCAGGCGTAAACTGTGGAATCATGGATCAATTTGCGTCTGTTATGAGTAAAGCCGGGCACGTCTTAAAATTAGATTGCCGTGATTTGTCTTTCTCTTACACACCTTTAGAATTGGGAGACTATGCGATTCTATTGTTGAACACCAATGTAAAGCATTCATTAGCATCATCGGCTTACAATAATCGCCGCGCAGCCTGCGAAGCAGGTGTTCAGCTCGTGAAGCAGCATCATCCAGAAGCGAACAGTTTGCGTGACGTAACTGTGGATATGTTGGATAACTTTGTTAAATCGATAGATGAGGATATATATACCAAATGCCGGTTTGTCGTGGAAGAGAACGGACGACTAAACGCGGCCTGTGAGGCATTGAAGCAAGGTGATTTGGAAGAATTAGGTAAACAGCTGTTCCGTGCGCATGAAGGCTTGAGCGAAGAATACGAAGTGAGTTGTTCAGAGCTTGATTTTTTAGTGGACTATGTGCGTGTCTTTCCAGAGGTGCTTGGCGCCCGGATGATGGGGGGCGGTTTTGGAGGTTGCACCATTAATTTGGTGAAACGGTCCTTTCAGGACTTGCTTATCGATCGACTTACACCAGTTTATGAAGAAAAATTCGGGTTACCTTTGACGGCAATCAAAGTAGTTCCATCTAATGGGACAGAACTGCTATAAAAAAAGCAAATCCATGCATATGAAAAAATAATCTTTATGTAGGCATTGACCGCGTCTTTTGCGTGGTTCGGTTGCCAAAATAAGGCGACAAAGTCAAAGTTACCTCTTTCTCTACGGCAGATTCTTTGGGGACTGGTTTCGATGGCTAAATTGATGACCAAGCGGTCGAGCTTTACACCTTAACAAACAAACAGGGAGCGAAAGCAACATTCACAAACGTCGGTGCACAGATCAAGCAGGAGAGCTGACGGATGTTGTTTTTTAGTTCAAAAAAGTGACCGCTTACCACAATCTGTATGGACCATATTAAAGGGCCATTGTTGCATCTTTTGGAAACGCATCGCCAAGGGGAAATAAAACCAATACGTTGCTGACAAACAACGAATCCAACACGTTGCACGGTGGGCAGTTATAAAGCGGTAATTTCTTGTCGGAAAAAGTTACCTGGAAGAATGGGGAAAAGGACAGCTTCCGTAAGGCGTTTTATTTAGAAATCCCGCACTTTCCGGATGCTCTCATCAATCGGCATTTCCATCTGCTGTGTTTGAATCTGGTAAGGTATATACCACTCGATCTGTGTATAAGTTTACGGATCTTAGGCAGCCGTTGGTCGATAAACTACGTCTAGGCCTACGCGCCGAAGAGAGTGATGCCGACAGCAGTAAAGGGAAGATACATATATGTGCCTGAGGCAGCGAGCCACACGTGTAAAAAGTCCCCATGGCTCGCGGGCACTTACTTACAAAGAAAGAGGATAAATCTTGTCTAGCGCCTGTTTGACATCCGAGATCAAGTCGTCAATGTGTTCGATACCTACAGAGATGCGCAACAAACCCTTCGATATACCGGCTGTCTTTTTTTGTTCCTCGGAGTGATGTGAACCCCACATGCTTGCGGGGTGAACGATCAGTGATTCGACACCACCAAGGCTAGCTGCGTTGGCAAAGACCTGTAGATGGCCTAAAAGCTGTTGTGCCCGACTATACGCCTCCTTTTCGTCCGCTCCGCTCATTTCTATGCATAACATACCTGTAAAGCCTCTCATCTGTTTACGTACCAACGTTTTTTGCGGATGCGTGTCCAGTCCGGCGTAGGTCACCTTTTTTATGCGCCCGTCCTTTTCCAGCCATTGAGCCAGAGCCAAAGCGTTCTCGTTGATCTGACGGACGCGTAGCGCCAACGTTTTTAAGCCGCGCAATAATAACCAAGAGTCGAATGGACTGAGTGATGAGCCGAGAACCAAAGAACGCTGCCAAACCCGCTCTATATATGCCCTACTACCGCAAACGACACCCGCTGTTAAATCACTATGACCACCAAGATATTTCGTGGCACTGTGTACGACGATATCTATACCGAATGCGCATGGCGTTTGATTAATCGGCGATGCAAACGTGTTGTCTGCCATAGTTAGGATGCCGTTTTGTTTGCCGAGCTGGGCTACAAAAGTTAGATCGGTGATATCTAAATTGGGATTGGAGGGTGTCTCTACGTAGATTAACTTCGTATTCGGTCGTATCGCCTGTTTGAAAGCGTCATTGTCTGTTTGATTAATATACGTGATTTCGATGCCGTATTGTGATAAAAAATCTTTAAAGAATAACGCGGTGCCGGAATAGTGGGATTGTTGAGCAACAATATGGTCACCGTGTTGAACGATGGCAAGAATGGCCGTGCTAATAGCGGCCATACCGGTAGCCAGCACTAAAGCATCTTCCGTTTTCTCCAGATCAGCTAGGATGGCCGCGACCTGACTACTCGTTGGGTTACCATGACGATGGTAGAATTCAGGGTATTTTGGCGCGGTTGCTGCATGGATATAGGAAGAAAGATCAGCATCGGCAAAGTAAGTCGACGTCTGGTAAATCGGAGAGACCACCGATTTCGTTGTATTAAAATGATCACCTTGATGAATAAGGGAAGTTTCTAGCTTTGACATACGTAAATGCATTTTATCAAAGCTAGTGAAAAATCTACTAATTAGGTAGTGTTTATTGACGGCTTTTAAGACATTTCTTGCAACAAGTGTAAAGCATAGTCTATGCTATTTACATTGCTTAATGCCAACCTTAATTGTCCTTTTACTTCTTTGAGATTCGATACCTGAGGGTGTTGTTGCACAAAAGATAGCACCCGCCCAAAATGATCGGATTCAAAATAGCTGGATTTCGGGTTATTGATGAAGTAACCTTTCAGTGTATTTTTCTTGAATGATATTTTCTCAAACCCGATCTGTTTACCGAACCACTGTAGCCGCAGTGTATTGAATAGTTCGAAGACCGGTGGAGGGATAGGGCCAAATCGATCTTCTAGTTCCCGTTGAAAGGCAACCAAATGTTGTTCATTTTCAAGCTTGGCGATCTCATTGTATAGGTTGTACCTTTCGCCGATGTTGGTCACATATTCGTCTGGAATCATTACTTCTAGATCTGTATCAATTTGCGTAAAGTTCACATATTTGCGGCTATGATCTTCTTTAAATAAGTCGCTAAATTCATCATCTTTAAGTTCTTGTACGGCCTCATCCAGGATCTTATTATACATTTCAAATCCTATTTCGGCAATAAAGCCAGATTGTTCAGCACCTAGGAGATTTCCTGATCCGCGAATATCCAAGTCGCGCATGGCTACGTTAAATCCTGATCCTAACTCGGAGAATTCTTCTAATGCCGACAACCTTTTATAAGCTTCATTTGTCAATGTGGACAACGGAGGGCTGAGCAGATAACAAAATGCCTTTTTGTTCGATCGACCTACCCGGCCACGCATTTGGTGGAGGTCACTTAGCCCGAACATATGGGCATGATTGATAATAATGGTGTTGGCATTAGGGATATCTAGGCCCGCTTCGATAATAGTAGTCGCTACAAGGACATCAAACTCATGGTTGATGAACTTTAACATGACGTCTTCGAGATCATCTCCTTCGAGTTGACCATGAGCAATGCCTACACGTGAGCCGGGAACCAACTTGTGAATCATCGCACCAAGTTGCTTGAGATCGGCCACACGGTTATGGATGAAGAAAACTTGTCCGCCTCGGTCTAGTTCGTAGGATACAGCTTCTTGGATCAATGTTTCATTGAAGACGTGCAGTTCTGTTTGTACGGGCTGCCGGTTTGGGGGTGGAGTCGAAATTATGCTCAGGTCACGGGCGCCCATAAGGGAGAAGTGGAGGGTGCGTGGTATCGGTGTTGCTGTAAGTGTGAGTGAGTCCACATTAGCACGCATAACCTTCAGCTTCTCTTTGACAGAAACACCGAACTTTTGCTCTTCATCGATAACCATCAGTCCAAGATCCTTAAATTTTACGTCTTTACTTACCAAACGATGCGTTCCGATGATGATATCGACCTCTCCATTTTCAAGCTTTTTCAGGGTTTCCTTAATTTGTTTAGACGATTTGAAGCGGTTGATATAGTCGATATTTGCAGGGAAGCCTTTTAGACGTTCGCTGAATGTACGATAATGTTGTAGCGCGAGGATTGTTGTCGGTACGAGCACGGCAACCTGCTTGCTGTCAGCAACGGCCTTAAAGGCAGCTCGTATAGCGACTTCGGTCTTTCCGAATCCCACATCTCCGCATACCAGACGATCCATAGGATGAGGAGACTCCATATCCCGTTTCACATCATTGGTCGCTTTCTCTTGGTCGGGGGTATCCTCGTAAAGGAACGAGGCTTCCAGCTCGTTCTGCAAATAGGTGTCTGGACTGAAGGCATTACCTGTTTGTGCTTTCCGTTTGGCATACAACTTAATAAGATCTCGGGCGATATCTTTAACCTTTTTCTTCGTTGTTTTCTTAAGCTTCTCCCAAGCATCCGTGCCCAGCTTGTTCATCTTCGGCAGCGAACCTTCTTTTCCCGAATATTTGGAAATGCGGTTTAGCGAATTTATGTTCACATAAAGTAGATCATTATCGGCATACACAAGTCGGATCATCTCCTGTGTCTTTCCATTCACTTCTACCTTTTCCAGACCAGCATATTTGCCCACTCCGTGGTCAATATGTGTGATGTAATCTCCGGGTTTTAGGTCTCGAAGTTCTTTGAGAGTAATGGCTTGTGTCCGCTCGTAGGCCGTTTTCCGCTTGTATTTATAGTATCGATCAAAGATCTGATGATCCGTATAGCAAGCTAGCTTTAGAGCATCGTCACGAAACCCTTCCCGGAGCGCACGGTGTACCGGAATAAAGGTTGTCGATTTATCAATGTCATCCAAAATGCTGAAAATGCGTTCGATCTGTTTGGTGGAATCGGAAAAAATTAAATTTTGTATGCCTTGACGTTCATTCTCTTTGAAATTATGAATCAATAAATTAAAATCTTTATTGAACGACGGCTGTGGGTGTATATCAAAACGAAAGGCTTCGTCCGCTTTATAATAAAATTGTTTACCAAACTCGACATTTGGAAAGTCAAATAGCATGTCGGCAAACGATCGGTCTGTAGAGAACGTAACCCGGGGGTCGACCCATTCTACGTTGACTTTGATATCCTTTTCGGGCAGAGCTTTCCAGAATTCGGATGCTTTCTTGTAGCCGTCTTTAAGAATATCAAGCGTAAACTGTACATCCTTATGCCAAATGACGCTGTCCCGGTCAATATACTCAAGCAAGGAGATATGATTATTGCTCAAAAATTTAGCCTGCACATTGGGCACGATGGTCACCGTATGGATTTTGCTAACGGAAAGTTGTGTTTCGATATCAAAAGTTCGGATGCTTTCGATCTCGTCGCCGAAAAATTCCACGCGGTAAGGCAAGTCATTAGAAAAGGAAAAAATATCTACGATACCGCCCCGGATAGCAAATTGTCCAGGTTCATAGACAAAATCAACCCGTTCAAAGTCGTACTCATAGAGAAACTCATTAATAAAATCGATGCTAAGCTTCGTATGTTGCGTGATGGGCAAGGTGTTCTTTTCTAAATCGTCCCGATTGATCACCTTCTCTGCAACTGCTTCAGGATACGTGACAATCATTTTGGGTAGTTCTGATGTATGATTCAACGCGCTTAACGTTTCAGCGCGTTGCAAAACATGTGCAGCATCAGTCTGCGTAAACTCAAAGGCTTTTCGAAACGAGGCCGGAAAAAACAATATTTGTTTGTCTAAGATGCTCTCCAGATCGCTCAAAAAATACGAAGCATCTTCATGCGTGGGCAGAATAAATAAGAAAGGACGTTCATGAAGTGTATATGTGGCAGCCGCTACCATAGCATCCGACGATCCGACTAATCCCTTTATCTGTAGTTTAGGACTCTTTTTTTGCAAGGCTTTGACGATTGCCTTTGTCTGTTCGCTTTGTGTGTATTTTTCTAGAATTTCTTGTATGCCCACGGTGCCAAATCTTTTTGCGAATTTAAGAAAATTATCATTGAAGCATGCAGATAATGAGGGATCGGATAGAAAACACTGTGCATTCTGTCTCGGGCGGGACGTGCGATTTCAGGGAAAAACGGATACAACGTAAATGTTCTCGCCTAATTAAAGCAAGTCATGCGCGGTAGCAAAGCCTACTAATTGCTGTACGTCCTCGTCCAGATCAAATTGAAGATCTTCGTGAAGCGTATTAAATTTATTTACAGCTGTTTTGATCCGTGCTTTTACGTACTCCTGCAACTTTATTGCCGCGTGAACCGCCGATCGTTCAAATAAACGAGGATAGCGAACAAATGCTTCATTCAAAATATACATACGACATTCTATTTCGCTCAGCTTGTCTTTGGTCACCTTTTCATGTTCATTGATGATGCCATTTGCCTGTCGTATGAGGAGATGCAATTGTTTGTAGTTACTATACATCGGAATGTTTTTGAGCGCCGCGCGGTGTTCTGCAAACAATTCCCTCAGTCGCTCTTTCAACGAATCGATACGCTGTTCGAGATCCAGTTGATCTTCCAATAACTTAAAATGTAGTTGCTTCATCAGCATCTTATCCTTACCGATCAGGCGTACCAGCAACTTGTCTTTCTCTTTTTGCGGGAGATTCAATACAGCTTCTTTAAGTGCAGGTTGTTTATGAAGTGACATGCTATAAATGTAAAAAGTAAAAGCGACATTCAGCTATACGATACGAAGAAAAACACAAAGGAATAGCCAGTTATTATCTGCCGATCCGTAAAAAGTTCCACGATTAACTGTAAATCTACCATTGTTTATTCTAAGAACAAAGTACCTTTGCATATGGTTTCTAAAATACCAGTAATCGATCAATGTACTGTGTCCAATAGTCTTCGGTCGGAGATTATGGTGGAAGATCTTGCGACATATTTGCATAGAAATAAAAGTCTAGTTTTTCCGCATCGACATAATTTTTACCATTTTCTATTATTCACGCAAGGCGGGGGAACGCATAGTATAGACTTTGAAACGTTTGAAGTTGCTCCGTGGCAAATTTATTTTATGTCACCTGGTCAGATCCATACGTGGACGTTTGATGGGGAGATGACTGGGTTCGTCGTTAACTTCGATAAAGATTTCTTTAAAACCTTTTTGTTGCGCCCAGAGCATATTAGCTATTTTTCTTTCTTTTCGGGGAGTGTACAAGACGAGGTGTTTACGGTCAAAGAAGAACAGCGTACGGCTGTACTTAATATTTTTGCGCGTTTACAACAGAATGTTCAGGATTTGGATTTTGCGCGGGTGTCTATGCTCTATCTGTTCCATGTACTTGAAAAACAGCGTGAACCCGTACGACCAAAAGAGGTAAGCCTTTATAACCATACGTTGCTTCGGAATTTCCTGCAACTGATCGAATTACATTATGCGACATTGAGGCTTCCGAAAGCATATGCGGAGTTGTTGTATATCACTCCCAATCACCTGAATGCATTATGCAAGGAGGCCCTAGGTTTATCCGCAGGGGAGCTGATTCGGAATAGAGTCGTATTGGAAGCAAAACGACTTTTGGTTATTCAGAATTACAGCGTCTCGACTATTGCTTACGAATTAAACTTCTCGGACAACTCCTATTTTACAAAATTTTTTAAGAAATCTGTAGGTATGACACCCGATGAATTTCGAAAACATATGAACATTAATAAAAGTCATCATGAAAAATAATAATAAATATACTATCAGTGCGTTCCAAGCGGCAAAGCAATGTAAATGTCCCCGCTGCAGAACGGGTAAAATGTTTGATGGGGGAATGTTCCGTATAAAGGGACAAAAGATGAAGAAAAGCTGTCCACATTGCGGGTTTAAATTTGAGATGGAGCCCGGATTCTTCTATGTATCTATGTTTGTGAGTTATGCCTTTAGCGTCGCGCAATTTGTTGCGGTGTGCATAGCAACTTATGTATTATCAGGAGGCTCAGAATCTCCATGGGTGTACCTTATTGCCTGTACGTTAGTAACTATTGTCTTGTCAGGCGTCAACTTCAGGTATTCGCGAGTCATCCAATTATATTGGCTCACGCCTAACTTAAATTTTAACGAAAGATATTACGAGGATAATTTGAAGAGGAATACGGAAAGCACTGGCTCTCTGATCGCTTCTTGATGTAGGTTTATGTGTGCCCGGCACCTAAACGCCAGGCATACATAAGGTATAATCCATCTCGTTGTTATCCAATGGGATGTTGCGCTAGATAATTTTCCCAAGCCCATGCAGAAGACATCATCTCGTCGATTCCTAGTTCTGCTTTCCAGCCGAGTTGGGTCGTCGATTTTGTCACATCTCCCCACACTTTGACAATGTCACCGTCGCGTCGGGGTCCGATGACATAATTCAGTTTTTGTCCCGATGCCGTTTCGAACGCTGCGATAGCTTGCAGTACGGAATAGCCGTTGCCTGTGCCAACGTTGAAAACGTCATATCGGCCATTTGGATTTCCTTTTTCCAACAGCTGAATTGCGGCGACGTGCGCTTTGGCTAGATCTACTACGTGGATGTAATCGCGGACACAAGAACCGTCAGGCGTATCATAGTCGCCTCCAAAAACGGTTAATTTCTCTCGTTTTCCAATAGCGGTTTGGGTAATGAACGGTAGAAGATTTTGAGGAACTCCCAAAGGCAGCTCTCCGATTAAGGCTGATTCGTGCGCACCGACAGGATTAAAATAACGTAAGGCGATGACTTGATAGTTGTCGTAAGCATGCGCCGTTTCCTCTAAAATTTCCTCTGCTATTTGTTTCGTGTTGCCGTAGGGTGATGTAGCTCGTTTTACGGGGGCAGATTCCGTTACTGGAAGCACGTCTGGCTCGCCGTAAACCGTACAACTCGATGAAAACACGAAGTTGATCTTTTTGCCTTGGTAGGCATTTAGCAGATTGATTAATGAAAAGAAGTTGTTATGGTAATACTTTAGGGGCTTTTCTACCGATTCACCTACGGCCTTTGATGCGGCAAAGTGAATAATCCCACTTATATCTGGGTTGCTTTTGACGAAATCTGCAACTTTTTCATCATCACAAAGATCGAATTGGTGAAATTCTGGTTTTACGCCGATGATTTTCTCGATTTGGTCGAGTATTTGTAAATTCGAATTGGACAGGTTGTCCACAATGATAGGCGTGTACCCCGCGTGATGAAGTTCCACGACAGTGTGCGAACCAATGTAGCCTGTGCCGCCCGTTACTAGTATTTTGCTCATTATTCTTGATTATAATATGTAAAATCTTTCTGTTTTAATGCTGATGCAGGTAAACTTTCAAAGTAAGCTATAGTCCGTAGAAGGCCTTCCTTCCGGCTTACCTGAGGGGTCCATTGCAGTAGCTTATTTGCTTTCTGTATGTCTGGTCGTCGCTGTTTAGGATCATCTATGGGAAGATCTCGGTAGACGATCGCGGAATGTCGGCCAGTCAACTCTATAATTTCCTTGGCCACCTCTTCTACGGTCATCTCATCCGGGTTACCAATATTGACGGGAAGCACATAGTCCGAAAGAAGAAGTCTATAAATTCCTTCTACTTGATCGGATACGTAACAAAACGAGCGGGTTTGCGTTCCGTCGCCAAATACAGTTAGATCCTCCCCACGAAGCGCCTGTCCTATGAATGTTGGTAATGCGCGCCCATCATTAAGACGCATGCGCGGACCGTAAGTATTAAAGATCCGTACAATACGCGTTTCAAGGCCGTGGATATTATGATAAGCCATGGTCATGGCCTCTTGAAATCGTTTGGCTTCATCGTAAACCCCACGTGGACCGACGGGATTGACATTTCCCCAATATTCTTCGGATTGGGGGGAAATAAGCGGGTCTCCATAAACTTCTGAAGTTGAAGCAACCAATATACGAGCGCCTTTGCTTTTTGCCAATCCCAGTAAGTTGTGTGTGCCTAACGAGCCCACCTTTAATGTTTGGATAGGGATACGTAAATAATCAATGGGACTGGCCGGCGAGGCAAAGTGTAAAATGTAGTCTAGTCGCCCCTGTATATGGACGAATTTGGATACATCATGTTGATAAAACTCAAAGTTTGGTAATTTGAAAAGGTGGGCGATATGACGTAGATCACCCGTGATCAGGTTGTCCATACCAATCACGTGGTAGCTCTCAGCAATGAAACGGTCACATAGATGCGAACCCAAGAACCCGGCCGCTCCCGTGATTAATATTCGTTTCTTTTCTTGTGTCTTCACAAACTGTTGGAATGGACAAAGTTTAATATCTTTGACGAATATAAGGATATTTTTTTCAACATGCGTCTTCTATACAACTTAGGAATAGGCTTCTACACGTTATTTCTGCGAATATTATCGCCCTTCCACCCCAAAGCAAAACGTTGGGTCGAGGGGCGTGTCAACCTCTTCGTCCGCATGGAACAAACGATTGAAAAAGGGTGTAAGCCCATTTGGTTTCACTTCGCGTCCCTCGGTGAATTTGAGCAGGGAAGATCCGTTATGGAGGCGATCAAAAAAAAATATCCAAATGAAAAAATTTTGATTACCTTTTTTTCGCCCTCCGGTTATGAAGTACGTAAAAATACCCCTTTGGCGAATTATGTTTTTTATCTGCCCGTCGATACCGCAACATATGCAAAGCGTTTTCTACAAATCGTGGACCCCTCTTTTGCAGTGTTTACCAAATACGAATATTGGTATCATTATTTCCGTGAGCTACAGAGACGCAAGATTCCTTTATTCGTTATATCGGCCATTTTCCGGGAAGATCAGGTGTTTTTTAAGTGGTATGGAGGTTTCTTCCGTCAAATTCTTCGAAACGTTTCATTTTTCTTTGCGCAAAATATGGATTCAGTATATTGGCTGAAAGCCATTCATATCACACGCGCAGGCCTCACCGGCGATACGCGATTCGATCGCGTCGTCGAGTTACCCAAGCAGCGAAGAGATATTCCTGAGATTAAAACTTTTTTGGAAGGGTCGTCTCAGGTTTTAGTTGCTGGGAGTACATGGGCCGAAGACGAGCATTTGTTGGCTGATGTTCTCTTACGTAAAGACGACTGGAAAACCATTCTCGCGCCACATGAGATACACGATTCGCATTTGCAGCAAATCGAACAGCTCTTTCCCTCGGCTTTATTTTTCTCTCGTTTCTCTTCATACAACCTTGAGGCCGTACGACAGGCCAATGTATTGATTATTGACAACATTGGCATGCTATCTTCATTATACGGTTATGGTAACATAGCCTATATCGGAGGCGGGTTTGGTGCGGGCATACACAACACGCTGGAAGCGGCAACATATGGTCTGCCAGTCATTTTCGGTCCGAAATATGCAAAATTCCAGGAAGCCGTTGATCTTATAGACCTAGGAGCTGCGTTTAGCATAGATGCGGCGGGAGCGTTGGAAAGGCTTTTCACCCATTTCACGAGCGACAGGATGCAGTTGGCTGGAGCGAAAGCGAAAACCTATGTACAGGAGAAGGCAGGCGCGACACAGATTATTATGAAATATCTAGAATCCCAAAGGTTGATCGGGTCAAAATAACGGTTGTCGAACATTCTTTCAGTACCAACTATATGGTCGTTTTATACGTTGTGGCTGATATATTCGAGCAATTGAGTGTCATTATTCGTATTAGCTAATAGTATGATTGATCTTTATCTTGAGGCGGCGCCCAATTGGGCACGCAATGGTTTACCGCTCGATTGCAGAGAAACGTATACCAAGTCGGACTGGATATTGTGGACAGCAGTACTTGTGGATGATCTACCGACCTTTCAGGCTTTTGCACAACCGGTTCACGCTTTTATGAGTGAAACTGTGCATCGCGTGCCTATGTCGGATTGGATCTTCACGGATAAGCCGGGTCGGAGAGGTTTTAAAGCGCGCTGTCGTGGGCGGGTATTTTATGAAAATGCTACAATAGCGGTATAACAAATGACATGCTCCTAAACAGATATATAATTGAGGGGGATGTCCTCGCGACAGCCCCCTTTTTTGATCGATTACGATCTATTTAAATGAAAATTGGAAACAAGATTAGTAATATGTGAAACGCCGAACCCCGGCTAAGTGGCGAGCTAACCGCATAACTTGATGGGTATAGCCACATTCGTTGTCGTACCAAACGTATAGGGTTATGTTCTTTTCGTCTGATGAAACAATGGTGGCTGTTGCATCAATAACGGCGGCCGCTGTGGTTCCGATAATGTCCGAGGATACAAGATCAGCATTCTCTTCATATTTGATCTGTTCGACGAGATCACCGTTCAGAGCCGCGTTTTTTAGAATGGCAAGTAGTTCCTGCTTAGGGCATTGACGTTCGACCTCTAGTTGCAGGATAGCCAAGGAACCATTGGGTACGGGGACACGAATGGCGTTGGAAGTCAATTTGCCGGCTAAGGAAGGAATAGCTTTTGCTACAGCACTTCCAGCGCCCGTTTCGGTAATGACCATATTCAAAGCAGCAGCACGCCCCCGTCTGGTTTTTTTGTGCATGTTATCCACTAAATTTTGGTCGTTGGTATAAGCGTGTACGGTTTCTATATGTCCTCTTCGAATACCAAGCTCTTTTTCAATGACAGCGAGTACGGGTGATATCGCATTCGTTGTGCACGATGCGGCAGAGCATAAACTTGTGGTTAATGGCTGCACTTGACTCTCGTTAACCCCATACACAATATTCGGAATCCCCTTGCCTGGCGCTGTCAGTAATACTTGGCGAATACCCCCTGCTTGGAGATGCCGTGCCAACTGTTGCACATCACGAAAAGCTCCGGTATTGTCAATAAGAAGAGCATCACGGATATCGTATGTCATGTAGTCAATGTCTTCCGGAGCCTGGGCCGACAAGATATAGACACTAATACCATTAATAATGAGCGCTTGCTTATACACGTCAATCTCGATGGTTCCTTCGAAATCGCCATGAATGGAATCTTGACGCAAGAGGTTGGCTCGCTTTTCCAAGGTTTGTTGATCAACTCGATCTCGCGTTACAATAGCGCGTAATCGCAACTGTTTGCCACCCCCAGCTTTGCCTATCAACTCACGGGCGAGCAAACGCCCTATGCGGCCAAAACCGTACAGAACAACGTCTTTTGGTTCAAAAGCGCGATGGTGGATGACTGTAGCGAGCTTTTTATAAATAAAAAATTTCCGCGATTCCTGGTCCTCAATGCGGCCTGCGCGCATCTCCGTCGCAAAGGTTCCGATGTCGATACGGGATGGTGGTAATTCCATCTCCTGAATAACGGATGCTATGTGCAGCGTTTCCCATATCGATAGATTCCGGTCAAGGAGTGCAGAGCTTTGTTGATGCAATTGCAATATGAAACTCATTCGACGATCAAATAGTTGATTACGAAAGAGTACCAATTCTACACTTTGCTTAAACCATAAATCAGAAACGATCTCCATGAGTTTGGCAGCGGCACGCTGATGATCCGTATAGTTCTGAATTTCCTCCTCAAAGGTAAGAGTGTGTATCATGACATAAGTTATAAATGATTACAACGCAAACTTAGAAAATAGTTTACTAATCAGGTGTTGTGTTTTGAATAAATGGCAATAATTTATTGCTCAAACGTTTTTATTTTGATAACTTTTAAATAAAATACATAATTTTTATTAATTTTTTATTCTATTCTCAAGGTAGAAAATAGGAACCCGTGCATATTGCGGCAGTTTTGCGATGAGTTGCTCTGTTTGAGATCGCCTGAAGCTGCGAAAATGCCGAGAAATAGTTGTCTTTGTTCCATGACAGTCCATAACAGTTTTACGCTTTATTCGTTTTACCTTGGGACGTCTTTATGAATCTATATTATTTTAAATAAAATTTATGAATGCATTAGCAGGTGTTATATTTCATTTTATTGGTGGATTTGCTTCGGGGAGCTTCTACGTACCGTATAAAAAGGTTAAAGATTGGTCGTGGGAGGCGATGTGGATCTTAGGAGGGTTATTTTCCTGGATCATTGTTCCCCCGATAGCCGCATGGATTACTATTCCTAACTTCGGCGAAATTATCCGCGAAGCTGGTGCATCTACAGTTGGCTACACATTCTTGTTTGGACTGCTTTGGGGAATTGGTGGGCTTACCTATGGATTAGGCGTGCGCTATCTCGGGGTTTCGCTCGGGAGCAGCGTTATTCTCGGATTAAGTATGGTGTTTGGTTCGCTTATGCCCGCTATTTACTATTTTTTCAATAAAGCACCGGGCAAACATGGCATCGACTATTTTTTTACGAATAACGCCGGCATTTGTGTGATGATTGGCCTGTTGGTGTGTGTATTGGGAATATATCTATGCGGTCGCGCAGGAATTTTGAAGGAGCGGAGTTTAGCCACCCTTTCGGCCGAGACGAAATCAGACTATAATTTCGGTGTTGGAATTGTTGTAGCCATTGTATCCGGGGTGTTAAGTGCTTGTTTCAATTTCGGGATAGAGGCAGGCAAACCAATGGCCGACGTAGCAAATGCACTTTGGAAAGCGGCCAACCCAGCGCAAGGGGAATTCCTGTATCAGAATAACGTCACGTATGTGGTCATTCTCTGGGGAGGGTTTACGACTAACGTGATTTGGTGCCTGTATTTGTTGACGAAAAATAAGACATTTTCGGATTACGGAAAAACAACAGCACCTTTGGGTAAAAACGTATTGTTATGCGCTTTGGGAGGGACGACTTGGTACCTGCAGTTTTTCTTCTACGGGATGGGCGAAAGCCGGTTAGGAAATGGGGCTAGCTCGTGGATTCTGCACATGGCGTTCATCATTTTGATCTCCAATGCCTGGGGGGTAATTTTAAAAGAATGGAAAGGCGTGAACAAATCTACTTATCGTGCGATTATTGGCGGTATTGTGACTATCATCGTGTCTATCTGCATTGTTGGATTAGCAAAAACATTAGAATAAACATATAAAAATTTATAGCCGTGAAAGAGTACAAACACGTTAACTATTTATGGGACAATGCAAAAGCAAAGTCGCTAGAAGGAGATGAAGTAGCTTTATTACTATATCGTTCCAATTTGTTGGGATCAGATCTGAGGATTACAAACTACGGAGGAGGAAATACATCGTGTAAAATGACTGATAAAGATCCATTGACCGGAGAGGCTGTCGAAGTGATGTGGATAAAAGGGTCTGGTGGTGATATTGGGACATTAAAAAAATCGGGGTTAGCGGCGTTGTACGTTGATCGCTTGCGTAACTTAGAAAAAGTTTATAGAGGTATAGAACACGAAGACGAAATGGTTGAATTATTCAATCACTGTATTTTCGACCTAAGTTCGAAGGCGCCTTCGATTGATACGCCATTGCACGGGTTTTTACCGTTTAAGCATATTGACCATTTACATCCAGATGCTGCTATTGCTATTGCAGCCGCAAAAGATGGCAAAAAGATCACCCAAGAACTATTTAATGGAACAATCGGATGGGTAGAATGGCAAAAGCCGGGGTTCGACTTAGGTCTTCAACTGCGCGCTTGTTTGGAGGAAAACCCCGGTATACGCGGTATTATGTTGGGCTCGCACGGTCTATTCACATGGGGCGATACTGCTTATGAAAGCTACGTGAATTCCTTGGATGTTATCGAAGCCTGCGCAGAGTATTTGGCGCAGAATTACGGGAAAACGAGACCTGTTTTTGGCGGACAAAAAACCGAAAGTTTGTCTGCAGAAGAGCGTAAACAACGAGCGGCAAAATTAGCACCGGTTCTTCGGGGATTCTGTTCCAGTGAACGTCATATGATTGGACATTTTACCGACGACGAGAAGGTGTTGGAATATATCAATTCGAATGATCTAGAACGTTTAGCGCCGTTAGGAACAAGCTGTCCAGATCACTTTTTACGGACAAAGATACAACCGCTTATCTTAAATTTGGATAAAGAAGCGGATCTGTCAGACATAGAAGCCGTAAAGGCACAATTAGCACCGCTATTTGAAGATTATCGTGCGATGTACACGGATTACTATGAAACCTGTAAACATCCAAATAGCCCGGCTATACGCGATAGAAATCCGGTCATCATTTTATATCCCGGTATCGGTATGTTTGCCTTTGCAAAAGATAAGCAGACGGCACGTGTTGCCGCCGAATTCTATATCAATGCGATCAACGTAATGAAGGGCGCAGAAGCCGTGAGCGAGTACACTTCGTTACCGCGGCAGGAGGCTTTTAATATCGAGTATTGGCTACTGGAAGAGGCGAAGCTGCAACGGATGCCAAAGCCGAAGGCTCTGTCTGGCAAGATTGCTTTGGTAACGGGTAGCGCAGGCGGGATTGGTAAAGCGATCGCGAAAAAATTTGCAAACGAAGGAGCGGTTGTCGTGTTGAACGACCTGAACGCAGAACGCTTGGCGGGAGCGGAAGAAGAGTTTGTCGGCTTATTTGGACGCGATGCAGTTACGACTGCGCTTTTGGACGTAACTAACCAGGACCAAATTGAAGAGGCATTAGAGAAAGCATCGCTCGCTTTCGGCGGTGTAGATATTGTCGTAAATAACGCTGGACTTTCGATTTCCAAAACAATAGAAGATCATACGCAGAAAGATTGGAATTTATTGTACGACGTTTTGGTAAAAGGTCAGTTCTTGGTTACACAAGGAGCAACCAACATATTGAAAGCACAGGGCATTGGTGGCGACATTGTAAACATCGTCAGCAAAAATGCCCTGGTAAGCGGACCAAATAATGCCGGATACGGTAGTGCCAAAGCAGCACAGTTACACTTAAGCCGTTTGAATGCGGCCGAACTGGGTGCGGCGAAAATTCGTGTGAATGTCGTTAACCCAGACGCGGTTATTTCGGATAGCAATATCTGGGCAGGAGGTTGGGCCGAAGGCCGGGCAAAAGCATATGGTGTGACTGTGGAAGAATTGCCTGCATACTATGCAAAACGCACCTTGTTGAATGAGATCATCTTGCCAGAGGATATTGCAAATGCTTGTTTTACTTTTGTAGGCGGCAACTTGAACAAGTCGACGGGCAACGTACTTAATGTCGATGGCGGCGTAGCTATGGCCTTTGTCAGATAATGCTGGAAGGCGAATGTGCGAAACAGTATATTTGCCTTCTGCAGCTTTTAACATTTTATTTTTTTAGGATCAATATGAAATTAGATAAACAATCCATAGAACAGCATAACCAAGGGCTGACTGCAAAACATCAGCGGGCGTTGGCTTTTGTTTCCGATGATATTCCGCAAGTGGAAGACATAATTGCCAAGTTGGAGAAATTCCAGATTGCTATCCCCAGTTGGGCGTTGGGGACAGGTGGTACTCGTTTCGGGCGTTTTACCGGTAAAGGTGAACCCGGAAGTTTGGAGCAAAAAATAGAGGATGTCGGCCTATTGCATGCCTTAAATAAATCGAGCGGTGCCATTTCGTTACATATCCCATGGGATATTCCCGAAGATGCAAATAAAATTAAAGAGCTTGCAGCGTCTCACGGTTTAGTCTTTGATGCTGTGAACTCCAACACGTTTCAAGATCAACCAGGACAGGCCTATAGCTATAAATTTGGATCGTTACATCATGTAGATCCAAAGGTACGTAAGCAGGCTGTCGACCACAATATCGATGTAATCAATCATGGTATCGCGTTAGGATCGAAAGCGCTCACCGTATGGTTGGCGGACGGCTCGTCTTTTCCGGGCCAGTTGAACTTTCGGGAAGCCTTCCAAAATACATTGGAGAGTTTAAAAGAAATTTATGCCCATTTACCCGAAGATTGGAAATTATTCGTGGAATACAAGGCTTTCGAACCATTTTTCTATTCCACTACCATCGGCGATTGGGGACAATCCTTGTTATTGGCCAGTAAGTTAGGTTCTAAGGCCTATACATTAGTCGATTTAGGCCATCATTTACCGAATGCGAATATTGAACAGATTGTGTCATTATTGCTTATGGAAGGAAAACTTGGAGGTTTCCATTTTAACGATAGCAAATATGCCGACGATGATTTGACGGCGGGTAGTATCAAACCATACCAGCTATTTTTGATATTCAACGAGCTAGTTGACGGGATGGATGCTCGGGGCATTGATCATTCTAGCGGCCTTGGGTGGATGATCGACGCATCCCACAATTTAAAAGATCCGTTGGTCGATTTGTTGCAGTCGGTAGAAGCAATAAAAATTGCTTACGCACAAGCATTATTAGTCGACCGCGTTGCGCTAAAGCAAGCACAACAGGCGAACGACGTGGTTCGAGCGCAAGAGATTCTGCAGCATGCGTTCCGGACAGATGTAAGGTCGATCGTGGCCGAAGCACGGCTTCGTCAAGGAGCGGCGTTAAACCCTGTTGCTTTGTTTAACGAGTTGGATGTGAGAGGTAAACTGATCGCGGAACGCGGTAGCCAATCGGTCGCTACGGGATTATAGGATTAATTGTATATGGGTAAAGCACGTATACCTGTCGTCGCGATATTTGATGTGGGTAAGACAAACAAAAAATTGTTTTTGTTTGATGAACGCTACCAAATCGTCTTTGAGCGTTCGGCTCGGTTTTTAGAAACGGAAGATGAAGATGGGGATCCTTGCGAAAATCTAGAAAGTCTTCGGCTCTCCGTTTTCGATTCCCTTCATGAAGTTTTTCGTCGTGATGAGTTCGATATTAAAGCTATAAATTTTACGTCCTACGGAGCTAGCTTTGTGTATTTGACCGACAGTGGAAGGCCACTTACACCCCTTTATAATTACTTAAAGGTATATCCACAAGATTTGCAGGATGATTTGCATCAACGTTATGGTGGAGTAGAACAATTTTCGTTAGATACCGCCTCGCCGGCCTTGGGCAGTTTAAACTCAGGATTGCAGGTGTATCGTATACAGCAACAAAAGCTAGAGGTGTTTGAGCGGGTTAAATATGCGGTGCACCTCCCGCAATATTTGAGTTTTTTGGTGTCAGGCCAAATGTATTCTGACATGACCAGTATCGGATGTCATACGGCTCTTTGGGACTTCCAACAAAAGGATTATCACCAATGGGTTCGGGACACTGGTATCGATCAGAAGTTAGCTCCAATTGTCAAAGGAGACGAAGTTTTCTCTGCGGCTTTTCCGGGAAGCACTTACAAGGTAGGAGTTGGTTTGCACGATAGTTCCTCTGCGTTGATCCCCTATCTCTTGAACTTTCATGAACCCTTTATTTTAATTTCTACAGGTACTTGGTGTATTTCGCTGAATCCGTTTAATGAAGAGGGGCTCACGAAGGAACAACTGGAAAAAGATTGCTTATTTTACATGACCTACGCCGGAACACCCGTAAAAGCGTCTCGTCTTTTTGCTGGTTATGTGCATGAAACACAGGCAAAGAGAATTGCAGATCATTTTCAGGTGACGACAGCGCGTTTTAAGCATGTCGAAATAGATTGGCATATTGTGAACAAACTGAAAGCAGGTAAGAATATCCCGTCGAGTTTGGACGCGTTTGAAACGGTTGATCTTCATGATTTTTCCGACTTTAGCGAAGCGTACCATGCGCTGATGGTCTATTTGGTTGAAGCGCAAGTGGCGTCTACGAAGCTGATATTTTCACAAAAACGTATCCAGCGAATTTTTGTAGACGGCGGATTTAGTAAGAATAGTATTTACATGAACTTGTTGGCACAGGCTTTTGAAAATATAGAGATCTATGCCGCTTCTATGGCTCAAGCTACCGCTATCGGTGCGGCGCTCGTGATTCATGCGCATTGGAACAGCTTGCCTATTCCAAACAATATTATTGAGTTGCGATACTATCGAGCATAATTTTTTTCGAGTTAAGCGACTAGTAGGCGCGTAGGCAGATAGCCTACGCGCTTTTTCATGCGTTTCAATCAGTTTGCTCGAGCAATCCGTGGCATGTTTGGCGAGCAGGTGGGGTCAGGTTGCCAGAGGTATGGCAAACAGTTACATTCGTAGAACCAACTATGAATCCAAACAGTTAATACATTATGACCATGATCAACTCAAAAATTAGTCTATGTAGCTTGCTTGCCCTGCTGATGCATCAATTACTTTTTGCAAATCCTATCCAATTGGAATTTTCTTTCGGAAAGAAGCGGACCAAAGAAGCCATAGTTGTACATAAAGCGCTCGCATATGATCGCAGTAGCGGGTACGGTTTTGAATTCGGAACAGAAAAAGCAGTTTCCTTTGTTAAACATCGAGATGGTAACAGTTTGTATGCTCATACTCCTTTCTATTTCTCCATTCAGGTGCCCGAAGGCAACTATTTGGTAACGGTGGGATACCGAGGAACGAAAGATAGTGTCTATCATAGCACAGTGCGTTCGGAGTCGCGACGCTTACACTTGGAACAGGTGCCGATTGCTAAAGACGAGATTGTGAAAAAATCTTTCGTGGTACATATCAAGGATGCACAGATAGATAAAGGACATGCTGTGCGGTTGAAAAAACCAAGGGAGGAATCAAAGCTGGATTGGGACGACAAGCTTACACTGGAATTTCAACAGACGAATCAAATCGAATATATTCGTATCACAGCAATCGACAAAATAAAGACCGTTTTTTTAGCAGGCAATTCTACCGTTGTCAATCAGGAAGATGAGCCTTGGGCTTCTTGGGGGCAAATGATACCTCGATTTTTTGATTCGCATATTGCTATTGCCAATCATGCAGAGTCTGGATTGGCATTAAGTTCTTTTTTGTCATCAAATAGATTAGAAAAAATTCTGAGCATAGCAAAGCCGGGTGACTATCTTTTTATTGAATTTGGGCACAATGATCAAAAGGAAAAAGGCGACAAGGCAGGGGCATTCCATGGCTATACTGAACGTTTGCGTTTTTTTGTTCAACAATTCCGGGCAAAGGGGGGGATACCGGTTATCTTAACTTCGACCGCGCGGCGAGCATTTGATGAACGAGGAAATCTTCAATATACGTTGGGCGACTACCCCACTGCGGCTCGTAAGGTGGCGAAAGAACTGCAAGTACCTTTAATCGATTTGAACAGCATGACCCGGATATTTTATCAAACGCTTGGTGTTGAAAATTCGAAAAGAGCGCTAGTACATTACCCAGCTAATACCTTTCCAAATCAACCACAGCCTCTTCAGGACAATACCCATTTCAATACTTATGGGGCTTACCAAATCGCAAAGATGGTGGTACAGGGTATTCGGAATAATGAATTAGATATCGAAAAGCACATCATCGATTTTACGAACTATAATCCGGCGTATCCTGATCCCTTTGAACGATGGAATTGGCCTCCGAGTATCAAAACCAGTGAAGTGAAGCCCGACGGAAACTAACGACACGGTTTAGTCATTATATAGCCATTCGCAATGAACGGTTTGCGACTCGTACATCTACCACGGACGCGGACGTAGTCAAAACCGACTCAACCGCCATTCAAAATCGGAAGAGGGCCAGCGTCAAGAAACGGGGTCGATCGTAAAATGGGCCTTCAAGCTTTGCAGCCCGAGGAGAGCTAATCATGCGATCCAAAATGATCAACTTTCAGCGATTGAATTGAGCCGATTAGCGCTTCCTTTAGAGATCACCTGTGCTGATGACCTGTCCAGGATCACTTAGGTTTACCTAAACGAGCTCTCTAGCAACCTGACCCGAGCTGATTTGATGGCTACATGATGTCGCCGATCCAAGTCATGTGCTTCTATCTTCTTCTTACGGTTTTTTGGGGCACAGTTCATTACTTTCGCAAGACGCCCGTGATGGGCTACTTTTTTACCTCATGGACAATAGATAGAAAATAGTAAACGCTTTTAGCAACTCTTAGAAAGACGGTTTGCCTATTGTATAACGAAATCGTATAATATGTTAACGTGTTTTTTATAAGATATTGGCAGGATACCACAGGTTGCCACAACCCACACATCGTAATATATTTGAAACATACGATACAATTACGAACCGAAAAATTAAAATTAGAAAAAAGAAGTAGAACGATTAACCAAAAGACTGGAATCATTTTTTATCGGCTAGGACTAGACGTGTGAGATGTTATCATCATCTTTTACGGAACAATTACCTATTAAGCAGTGTGGGATCCGTGGATCTTCTGGGATGGTTATGTCTTTTTTTACTGACCAAAGCTTTACGAATAGAAGAGTAAAATTTATATAAACCTATTAAAAAGAATATATGCGTATTTACAAATCAACCTTTTATTGGGTGTTGTTTATCGTCTTGTGCGCAAGTTGTCGGAAAGATGCGTTCGACGCGTATTACGGCCGCCCCGAGTGGTTGGCGAGCCCGATCTATCAACAGTTGGATTCCATGGGAGACTTCAAGAGCTTTTTATATTGCGTGGAGTTGTCGGGTTATAAAAATACATTAGGATCTGCCGGATCATGGACTGTCTTTGCCCCCACCGATGAAGCTTTTCAAAAATTCCTGACAGAAAACAAAATAGGTCGTCTGGACGATATCGATAAAAAATTGGCGGAAAAGATCGTTCGATCAGCGATGGTATATGACGGGGAGCGTATCGAAAAACTTAACGACTATTTTTCGGCTCAAGGATGGGTAACTGGCGCTGCATTTAGACGAAGGACTGTCTATTACGATTTCGTGGAAGACGAGCCGTTAGCTAACGAAAAAATAAGAAAGATTGTCTCTACCAACCGTACGGCTGGCATTCCTTATGTTACTACAGATAACAATAATAAACATGTTCCGTATTTCTTCAATAGCTACATGCAACTGCGGGGGTTGGGATCGAGCGATTACACAACATTCTATCCAAATTCGGTCTATACAGGCTTAAATGTTGGTAGGGCGACCATCGATCCTGCTCGAAGCAATATCCTCGCCGAGAATGGGTATATTCATGTCGTCGATCAGGTTTTATTGCCAGAGCCCAGCATCACCCAATATTTACAAACAGAGCATAACTATGCCCGTTTCCGGGAAATTCTTGATCTTTTTGCTACATATACCTACAATGCCGATATAACCCGGAAAAATGAGGTGTTGACCGGAAAAAGGGATAGTGTGTTTGTCAAAGGGTATACGGGTATCGCATTAGCACTGAACAACGAAAATTTTGCCAAAGAAGACCCAAATGATGCACAAATAAATAATTTTTCTGTGACCATTCCAACCAATGAAGCGGTACAGGATTATGCAAAAAGAGTACTCTTAAAATATTATCCTGCTGGAACTACGATTCGGGATCTCTTTTACAGCAACAGTTCGGTTCTTGTCGAATATGTCAATGCACATTTATACAGTACACAGCTTTGGCCTTCGCGATTTAATACGGAAACGAATGTTGCCGGTGAAAGTCCGAAGATATCGACGGCTAATATTGTTGAAGCGAAACTGTTAAGTAATGGGGCATTTTATGGTGTAAACGCATCACAGCACGCGAATGTTTTTCGCTCTGTATACGGCAATGTGCTACTGGATCCCAAATACAGTTTGATGCGTATCGCGCTGGAGCGAATTGGCATGCATTTAACATTAAAGATCCCTACGATCCGCTATCTATTGGTTATGGTATCCGACGAAAAGCTGCAAGAAATGGGATTTGATTATGATTCATACAATACGACAGATCCGATCCGTTTTAACGGCGGTAATGGTAGTCCAGAAATTCGGGAGATATTAAATACTCATATCATTCCGCTGAATGCAGATCCAATCCCTACCTTGAGCGGAACTGGATTGTTAGAAAGTTATGCAGGCGAATACATAAAATTTGATCATATGCGTATGTCTTCCAGTGGTACACTGGATGGTGACGTATCGCGGCAGCAATTGGTCATCGATTCAATTAGCGTGGGAACTAATCTTTCAGGCCCGTTGAATGGATTTGTCGTTTATCTCGATGGAGCTTTGACTTCGTCGAATACCAATATTGCAAACTTTTTGAAAAATCTGGGGGCTGATCAGGCAAGCTCTCCGTACCATAAATTCTATAGTTACTTAATCCGAACGGATTTGTATTCATCTTCGGATGGAATCATTAAAGGGATTGAACTTGGTCTGAATTACACGATGTTGATTCCGACGAATGATGCAATGGATCAAGCAGTAGCCAACGGCGATCTGCCGGCCTCCGATAACCCTGGCGGCCAGGTAGAAAAAGATATAGTTAAGCGTTTTATCCAATACCATATCCTGCGTAATTCCTTTGCCATTGACGGAAAGAAGACTGGATCCTTTGAATCACTCTGTAAAGATATTGACGGAGCCGCGCAAAGCGTTCAGGTTGTGATTAATCAAACAAACAAATTACAGGTGCGGGACAACATGGGGAGGACGGTTGATGCAGATATAACACAAAGTAACCAGTTAGGCCAACGCGTGTTGATTCATTCCATGAAGGGCTATCTACAACATGGTATTTAACGACACCATTATGATCATGAAAAATATGAAATTGATAAGATTGTTTTTGTTGAGCTTTCTATTGGCTCTTTCCTCTGGTGCGGCAATGGCTCAGGCTCAAGGTGAGCTGCTGACCGGAAGAGTGATCGATAGTCGAGATAAACAGCCGATCATTGGAGCCACAGTGGTTTTAAAGGACAGTGAAAATCGGACGATCGTGGGAACGACAACCGATGTGGAAGGAAATTATAGCCTACGGGGCGACCTAAAAGGATTGCGGTTGATGGTGACTAGCACCGGTTATAAGACTTCGCCCGCGATTGCAGTAGGACAACGGAGGACCATCCATGTGCAACTCGAATCGACATCAAACCTTGTCGAAGAGGTGGTTGTCAGTGCGAGCAAACCTGTGGATGACGGAACGGGAATGGGGCTGTCCAAGGTGCGTTCGACCGCTGCTATTTCCTCGATTAACATGGCTGAACTGGAGGACTTGCAATCTGCATCTATCGATCAGGCTTTGCAAGGCCGTTTAGCGGGGGTAGACATCAGCTCCATTTCGGGAGACCCCGGAGCGGGAATGCAAATTCGTATCCGTGGTACGTCGTCCCTTAACGGAGCGACCGACCCATTGATTGTGGTGGATGATATGCCGTACGAGATCACTATTCCCGACGACTTTAATTTCGCAACATCCGACGACAATGCCTATGGACAGTTACTGAATATTGCTCCATCCGATATCCAAGAGATTTCCGTTTTAAAAGATGGTGCTGCGACAGCGTTATGGGGTGCTAGAGGAGCTAATGGCGTTCTGGTGATTAAAACTAAAAGGGGAGCTGTGGGGCCTCCATCCATAGGCTACACGTTCAAAGGATCTATCTCTAAACAGCCTAGTCCAATCCCTTTGCTGAATGGGGATCAATACACCACATTGTTGTCAGAGTCGTTTTACAATGCCGGCCGAATTTTCTCAACAACCGAAAATGCACAGCAGTTCCAGTATGATCCAAATAATACCTACATCTATCATAATTACAGTCAAAATAGTAATTGGGTCGATGCGATCACACAATTGGGGTATTTTCAGGATCACAATATGCAAATCCGCGGAGGAGGGGAAAAGGCACGGTATCTAGCCTCCATCGGATATTTTAATCAAGAAGGAACGACCAAGGGAACGAGTTCAGACAGGCTATCCGCACGGGTAAACTTAGATTATATTGTCTCGGAACGCATCAGTTTCCAATCAGACGTTTCTTATTCCCACGTCGACGTGGACAACTCTTATTTAAGGACCATACGCGATATCGCTTACCGGAAAATGCCCAACCAATCGATTTGGGAATTTGACGAATATGGAAATCCAACAGGAAATTTGTTTTCTCCGATTTCCAGCGCACAAGGGACTTACCCGGGCACCTTCAATCCGTTGGCGATGGCTACAAATGCGATCAACAAAGAGTGGGGAGATGCATTGAATTCCCGGTTCGCAATCGACTATAAATTGATACCAAATGTCTTAAAGTTTTCCAGCAATCTTACGCTGAATATCAAGAACAACAAAAACAAGAACTTTCTGCCGCAGTTAGCGACCGGTAGGCCTTTCACGGAGACTTCTGTCAATCGTGCCTCTGATTCCGATCTGGATGATTATTCCATGAATACCAAGACAAGTTTGTTGTTTACACCACAATTGGGAAATGATCATCTCTTTACTGGAAATCTGTCCTTTCTGACCACAGATGGACGTTATACTATTCAAGGTTTATCCTCCACCAATACGGCCTCTTCTTATCTACAGGATCCAAGTATCCCTTCACGGACATTAACAGGAAATGCGCTATCCACAACTATACAATCCAGAACGATAGGCGCATTGTTTCAAGGAAATTATATGTTCAAATCGCGCTACACCTTAGCCGGTAGCGTACGTATGGATGGGAACTCCCGGTTTGGTCCAGCAAATCGGTACGGCGTATTTTATTCCATGTCAGGAGCATGGCGCATTGGGCAGGAAGCATTTTTAAAAGACATCGAAGAGATTAACGACATAAAAATCCGTGCCAGTTGGGGACAGAGTGGTGGAGCGCCCCGTACAGAGTATTCTTATATAAACATATACAATACGTACGAATACGCCTATTTAGGTGAAAATGGGGTGGCTTCGTCAAATATTGAACTGGCGAATTTGAAATGGGAGACTAAAAATCAATTAAACCTAGGCTTGGATGTCGAATTATTTGACCATCGACTGGTGTTCGCAGGTGAAATCTATAAAAATAGAACCAATGATATGTTGATGAACGGCATCCAGATCGCTAATTACAATGGTTTTAGCGCGCTGACGATGAATGTAGGGACGATGGATAATGACGGATGGGAAGCAAGTGTGAACTATGTGGCCCTGCGAAACAAGAAGTGGGATCTCTCGTTTAATTTTAATATTGCACATAATCGGAACGTGATACGTGAGATCTCTCCACTTTATCCAAGGGAAAATGCGCGGGCGTCGCTCCGGAACGGTGCATTTTTCACGTATTTGCAAGAAGACAACCCTTTTGGATCTTTCTATGGGTTCCGTTATAAGGGCGTGTATCAAGATCAAGAGGCCACGATCGCGAAAGATGCACAAGGAAATGCCATTATCGGACCGGATGGCGAAAGCATCCGGATGCGATTCAACTACCCGGCGGTCGACTACGTATTTCAGGCGGGAGACGCTATGTACGAAGATATAAATTTCGACGGTGTTATCGATCATAAAGACATCGTGTATTTAGGTAATAGCAACCCGAAGCTCACTGGAGGATTTGGTATCAATATCGGTTTTATGAAGCGCATAAAGTTGAGCGCTTTCTTTAACTATCGATACGGTACTGATATGATTAACGGCACCAAGATGAATACCACCAATATGTTGGGGTATAACAACCAAAGTACTGCGGTGTTACGGAGATGGCGGCAGGAGGGAGACGTAACCGATATTCCGAGAGCATTGTATGGATCGGGTTACAATTCGCTTGGATCAAGCCGGTACGTGGAAGATGCATCTTTCCTACGATTGAATGCGCTTACGTTACGCTATGATTTTGCGAAGGAGGCTTTAAGCCGGTTCAATATAAAAGGACTTGGCGGATACATTACCGTACAAAATTTGCTGACATTCACGCGGTACACAGGACAGGATCCTGACGTACAAATTCGTTATCGGGACGCTTTCTCAACCTTGATTGATTACTCCATGACACCCCCATTGAAAACCATTACGTTGGGATTATCCGCTCAATTTTAATTGTTGATAGAATGAAAAAGACGCTCATTATACTAAAACTTGTGATACTTACTGTGTCGATAAGCTCGTGCAGCAAGTGGCTAGATCTTCAACCACAGGATGGGATCACGAAAAATGAATTCTGGAAAACGAAAGAAGACGTACGCGCTGCGTTGTTTGGGATCTATTCCTCTTTAAATTCAGGAGGCGTGGAGGAACGTATTTTCCTTTGGGGGGAGTTGCGGGCAGACATGGTTGGTGTCACCTCGTACGCTATTGATGATTATCGGTTGGTAAAGAATTACAATACGCTGAGTACGAATCAGCTAGCTGATTGGTCAGCCATGTATACGGCGATCAATAACTGTAATCTGCTCATAGACTTTGCGCCCGAAGCGAAGGCCGCGGACCCTACTTTTACGGATTCAGAATATAATAGCTACGTAGGTGAAGCATTGGCCGTCAGAAGTCTGCTGTACTTTTACTTGGTCAGAACATTCCGCGATATTCCGCTAAAACTAAAAGGTTCCTATAAGGATACCGATGTGGAATCTGTCGGTCAAGCTAATGCAGCCCAGGTTTTGGAGCAGCTCATCAATGACTTAAAACGTGCGCAAGAAATGGTGCCGGATTATCATGTGCCGCCGAGTGGAGCTAATCTTGTCATCAATGCCAGCAATACAGGGCGGATAACAAAGCCTGCTGTGACGACTTTATTGGCCGACGTGTATTTATGGAACGAAGAATACGATAAAGCGGAAGCTGAAGCTAATAAAGTGCTGGTTTCGAATCGCTATCGTCTTTTGGGAGAAGCGAGCCGTGCTATATTCGACGGAGGGACGGCAGAAACCATTTTCGAAATCAGTCATAAAGAGTCTATTGAAAATCCAATGTATCCACTTGTTGTCGACCCACGAAGAAGATACGTCGCCGCAGTAGAGATCGTCAACTCTGATGTATTTCCTCCAAATACCGAGACCGACCTCGATCTTACGGACAGCCGAGGAGAGGGCATATTATATACGTCGAGTGGCGCCATTGTTAAACATGGTACCGAAACGCCAGATTATTTTAATTTCCAGATCTATCGTATTTCTGACGCGATGCTCATTCAAGCCGAAGCAATTGCAGAACAAGGTCGTGGAGCGGAGGCGTTGCAAATCTTAAATACGTTGCGCAGTGCGCGTGGAGCCTTAAAATCTACAGAGCGTGCCGTTAGCGAAACAGATACCGACGGTATTGTACGCTATATCATAGAAGAGAAAGCAAGGGAGCTTTCGTTTGAAGGCAAACGTTGGTTTGATTTATTGCGGTTAGCAAAAAAAGATAATTACGCGAATTTGGATGTCATCCTGGAAATCGTGTCGAAAGTAGTTGATGCGTCGGTACAACAATCGGCAATAGCAAAAGCGCGCGATGTGGATAGTCACTATCTCCCGATCTTGGAAGATGAGCTTTTTAAAGACGGGCAGCTGCAACAAAATCCATTTTACCTAAAGTAGTATAGTATGAAACGTAACTTGAAAAAACAGTGGAAAATTGGGGTAACTTTTCTCCTTTCATTATGTGTATTGTGGGCTTGTCAAAAGGAGATGTTCCGGGAAACAACCACCGATGAGGTGAATATTACCGGATATCTTGATCTACATCCCGACACCTATTCCCTACTTTCAGAGATATTAGTGCGATCAAAAACCGCCGGATATTTAGGAGCCTATGGTACGTACACGCTCTTTGCTCCAGATAATAATGCTATTCAAGCATGGATCAAATCGAAAGGCAAAAATACCATTGCCGATTTCTCGGACGATGAGTTGTTGAATTTGGTAAAATACCACGTGATCCGGGATACGGTTGGTTCAACGCGTTTTACGGACGGTAAGATCAAGACACCTACACTTTTCGGAGAGTTTCTATATACAGATGTGTCTAGCCAATCCTTCCGCATCAATCGTTCTGCACACATCACGCGAATGAATGTGCTTTGTGGGAATGGCTTGGTGCACGGCATTGACCAAGTATTGACACCCCCTACACAGAGTTTGGCGGAAGTCATAGAAAACGATAACAGGTATTCGATTTTTAGTCAAGCATTGAAAGAAACTGGGTTTTACGATACATTATATTTTGAGCGCGGAATGGAGGTTCCTGTGGAGAAACGGTTCCAAACGGTCATCGTCGAGTCGGATTCTGTTTTAAAGACACAGGGTATCCAAAGCTTTGCCGATTTAAAAGCGGAATATTCCCATACGGGAGATCCAAAAAATCCGAAAGACAGTTTGTGGTTATACATGGCTTATCATATCAGTAATGACGGGAAGTTTCTGGAGGATATCGTGGCAATGTCAACTATTTATACGTTGGCGCCTAAAGAAATAATCAGCACCAAACGCGATGGTATACGCATCCTGCTTAATGAAGATGAGTTTAACGGGGTCTTTGAACCGGGAGCTGAGCTTAATCGTAACAAAAGCGATGTGATGGCCTCGAATGGTGTGCTGCATGAGAGCCTCCAAAGCTTCAAGATCAAAGTTCGGAAACAGGTTCCGGTATATTTCGATGCGGCGACGTCGCCAGAACTAAAGGTGGCGCTGGGCGGGGCATTTGGTGTGAATGGGACCAAGGCTTTGGTGTCTAATGGACAGCCGATAGCCAATTCGTTGGGCTTTGAAAAGCTTGATGTGCTAACCATCGAATCAAATGCTTACGACTATTGGGGAACGCTGGAAACGAAGCGTCCGCGTGCCAATGGAGACATCCTGAACTTATCTGTTTGTTCAAACAACGCAAATCGTGTCAAATATGTCGAACTCAAAACACCGTATTTGGTGAAAGGGCGCTACAAAGTATGGGTATGTTTCTTGCAGAACGGCAATGCTCCGGAGGTTCAGGCCATATTTAACCCGGGGAAAGAAGATGAACAAGTGTTGCCGAATATTATCTTTTTCAATCAGACACTATCCGCTTCGGGTGTTTCAGATATGGGCAACGCAAACGCAGATAACTTGATGCTGGCGCAAGGTTATAAACGCTACATGGCTACGTCTGGAGATTATAATGCAAATGGAGTTGCGGGAGGTATTAAACCTAAGACGGGTAATGATGCTGGTCTAAACGTGGGGCGGCTCGCTGGGACGATCGAAGTAGAAACAACAGATCGTCATACCATTCGATTTCTGGCCGTGGGCGGAAAGTGTTCGAGCAATTCGATGTGGTTAGATATGATTCAGTTTATCCCAGCGGACGATTTGGAGCAAATTTATCCGCGGTTTCACCAGATTCCTGGTGAATTGTTCTACAGACCTCAATAATTCGGTGAACATGATGAAAACAAAAACAATACAATATTTTATTTGGCTGTGTTTAGCGTGTGCCTTGGTTTCCTGTAAAGATAAATGGGCCGATCACCTGGGGGATGGAGATGCCTTCGACCAGAAAACACTTTACGACGTAGTGACATCTGATGCAAATTTCTCAGCCTTTACAGAGTTGCTCGAGCAGTCGGGCTATGCCGAAGCGTTGAAGGCTTCAAAAAATTATACCTTAATTATCCCGAATAATGCGGCCATAGCAACTGCCAAAATGCAATATGACTTTGCAGATAGCGCAGTTGTGCGGAGTTTCGTAGGATATCACTTGATCAATTCGATTTACAATGTCCATGAAGGTACCGATACCGTGCGGGCATTAAATTTCAGAAACAAATATGTCGAGTTTACTCGGGGCGAATTGGATGGAATTGTGCCGATCTCGCAGAATCTTATTGCCAGCAACGGTTTGTATCACGTCGTTAATCAGGCGTTGGAACCCTTGCAGAATATTTTCACATTAGTAAATAGCCAGTTTTCGGAGACAGCACAAGTCGAGGCGATCAATTCCTTTGATACGCTCTACACGGAAGACGATTTGATCTATTTTAAATCCAGCCCAGTTTGGATCGCAGAGGTGCGTCGGAATATGACAATGGAGAATAAGAAGTTTACCTATTTTGTGGTCGACGATGAAAATTTCGACAGTGAATATGCCAAACTGCAGCCTTTTTTTGCAACACCTTATGAGGAAGGCAACACACATAGACCGGACAGTACTACCACTTTTTTCACCAAGAAAGCCTTGTTGCGTGATTTTATTGTGGAGGGCGCATTAGATGAATCCGATTTGATCGGTGAATTACAGTCTATTTCCGGCACAAGGTTTCATCTGGATCCTGCCAATATAATCTCCAGTCATAAAGCTAGTAACGGGATTGTTTATCGGGTCAAGCGGATCGAATACGCGTTGGCTGACCAAATTAAGGAAATCAAAGTTGTGGGAACGCAACCCATAGGCTATAAACAGAATGACAAACGTGGCAACATCTTTTTTCGGGATAAGCGTGACGTAAACGGTTTGCCGTATACGGATATCCAAATATACGATCATAAAGTAACAGCATTTTATGCGAAATATAGGGTTGCTGGGATGAATGTTGTGAAATACAAAGTCTACGGCCGGGCTATTATGGGATTAGCAGGCGATCCACAAACTGCGACGTTCACGCAATATGTGCATTTCTTTGATCGTACGCTAACTTCCGTTAACGAACCGGATTTGTACAAGAAACCGGTTATTAACAGCGAGGGAAATAACGACACGCGTATGGCCTACGAAGTCCAGCCCTTAAACCATGAAGAGGTATATCTTGGTGAAATTACGCAAGATCAATTTGGTAATCAACTCTTACTGGTGATGTCTAACGGCACCGGCCCTATTATTTTGGAATATCTTCGTTTTGTTCCGATCGTTCAATAAGCACTGCACATAACCATGAATAATAAAAGAATAAGTATAAAATTAGGCACGTTGTTTTTGTTAGCCATGTTGAGTGGTGGTGATGCACTTGCGCAGCAACGAGATGCAGCGGCTGAGACAAGAAAAGGACTAGTGCAAGGTAACTCGCCAGTACGCGGTATCGTTGTAGATAGCCGAACGGGGCAAGCGGTGGCAGGAGCACGTGTCACGTTTGGTACGGCGGTGGCCAAGCTAACAGATGCACAAGGGCGCTTCGCACTCGATATTCCTGCGCAACATGCGGTGGTGGAGGTGTCTATGGATGGGTATATTCCAAAGGTCGTTCCCGTGCTGGCGAACGAAGATATGGAAGTGGTTTTATACCCATCCGGCTTTCAGTCTTTTTATAAGACTACGCATACAGTCTTTGGAGATAACGGTGTTTTAAAAACAACAGGCGCACAGGGAACGCTAGAATTAGACGCTTGGGAGCAGAATTCAGAAACCGTAAACAGCTACCTGCAAGGCAAGCTGGCAGGCGTACACGTTGTGCGTAAATCCGGAACACCCTCCATTGGTGCCAATATGTTCGTCCGAAACAGCCATTCACTCTACACGAATAACCAGCCACTTTATATCGTAGACGGTGTCGTATACAATGTAGAAATGTTGAGTGCCTCCATTACCTCGGGACATGAAAATAACCCATTACAGCATATTGATTTGCGTGATATCCAAGATGTCACTGTGTTGAAAGATGCTGTTTCGACAGCTATTTACGGTGCTCGGGCGGCAAATGGCGTAGTGATTATCAATACAAACCATGCCAAAGAGTTGGCGACAAAGATTGATTTGCAAGCTACAACAGGATATAATTTTGCGCCGAAGACAATTCCCGTAATGAATGCTTATGCGTACCGCAGTTACTTGAATGATGTCCTCGCGACATCGTCGTATACGGGAGAAGAGATCGCTGCAATGCCTTTTAATAATGACAATCAAAATTTTCAGGATTATGCTAAATATCACAATGAAACGAGCTGGCAACAAGAAGTATTGAAAAGTTCGGTAGATCAAAACTACTTTTTACGGGTGACAGGTGGGGATGATATCGCAAAATACGCGCTATCGGTGGGTTACAATAATGAAAAGGGCGTTGTAGATAATACGAAACAAGATCGCTACACCGCACGATTTAATGGGGATATGCGTTTAGGTTCAAAACTGACGGCGCAAACCAATATATCCGTGGGTTATGGTCAACAAGGACTAAAAGACCAAGGCCTGTCGCCAAAAACCAATCCGTTGTTTTTGTCGTTAATTAAGGCTCCATTTCTACATCCCAATGAGGTCTCTCAGGACGGTAAGATATCACCTAATTACGCCGAAGCAGATTATTTTGGCTACTCGAATCCTCTACAACTTATCCATAACGGGATTAACAATAAGAAAGCGTATAGGTTTTTAGGTTCGCTCGTTTTTGACTATACCTTCGACGACCGTTTTAAAATGACGAATCTAACTGCCGTAACGTACGATAAGGCGCAGGAAGATTTCTTTGTTCCGAAGAAAGGAGTAGCCAAGGATACGGTAAACAATATGGAAGTTTATAGCCGGTTAGGTGCTCAAGTAGCACGATACTACGCGATTTCCAACGACCTCCGTATTCAATATACTCAACAGTTGGGAGAAGGGCATCTACAGGCAGTTGCTGGAGTGCGTTACCACAAACACGATGCGGAACAGGATTACGCATTGGGATACAATTCGGCGACAGATCAATTGGTTAGTATCGGGAATTCGACGGCGTCGTCTCGTGTCTATGGTGGACACATTGGTAAATGGGCAAACCTCACAAGCTATGCGTTGGGCAATTTTACCTGGCAGAATAAATATATTGTTCATGCCTCGGTTTCAGTCGATGGATCTTCTCGATTCGGCGATCGCGTAAGGCAAGGTTTGAAGCTTGGGGGGAAAGCGTATGGCGTATTCCCGGCGATCGGTGGTGCTTGGGTACTTTCCAACGAAGAGTTTTTAAAAGGAAGTACATCAATAAACTTAGCAAAGTTACGTGCCAGTTATGGTGTTGTCGGCAATGATGATGTGGGTAATTACGATGCTCGGCAAACCTATATATCCCAGAATTTCTTAGGTGTGCAAGGCTTGATACGAAATGGCGTTGCCAACCCGTTTTTGCAATGGGAACGCGTTGAAAAAATCAATGCAGGGTTCGATCTTTCTTTGTTTCACGAGCGGTTGAATCTAAGCGTTGACGTGTATCAACACACCACCAAAGATATGCTTGCGTACAATAGGGGGAATACCGTTTCCGGAATAAATTACTACCTCTACAACAATGGTTCGTTACGTAGTCGTGGGGTGGATGTAAGTCTCTTCGGACGTTTGGTGGATACGCGCGTGAAATGGGATGCCAGTTTAAGTTTGGGACACGTTAAAAGTGAGGTGCTGAGCCTGCCTGAAACAGCCTTTGCCAACTACGCCGGGGCGACCTATATAACCCAAATGGGGGGCGTGCCTAATGCATTTTATGGGTATAAATTTGAAGGAGTGTTTACCACCTCGGAAGCAGCAGCCACAGCAGATCTTGGTATACATGATGTTGCTGGAAATAAGATTCCTTTTACCGCAGGCGATGTAAGGTTCGCGGACAAAAATGGAGACAAGATCATTGACGATCACGATCGATACGTGATTGGAAACCCAAATCCTGATTTGTTTGGAGGCTTTAATAATACCATCACTTACAAAAATTGGCGTTTCGGGACATTGTTTACCTTTTCGTTAGGAAACGATATCTATAATTACACCCGGGCGCAATTGGAGTCTGGAAGTTCTTTCTATAACCAAACAGAGCTTCTACAGAACCGTTGGCGGGCAGAAGGTCAATTAACGAATGTGCCCAAGGCTAGTTTTAACGATCCAATGGGCAACGCACGATTTTCTGACCGATGGATCGAGGACGGATCGTATCTACGTCTTCGTCAGGTCTCGGTAGAATACGGGCTGCCTGTCAATAAAAAAATTATCAAATATGTACGCTTCTACGGTACAGCGAACAACCTATTGACATTCAGCAATTATTTGGGTTACGATCCTGAATTCGCACAAACCGGGGACATATTCCATCAAGGCATTGATGTGACTTTAGAGCCACAGTTTAAATCGTTCCAATTGGGATTACGTTTGGGACTTTAAAATTATACATATGTTTAGATCATACAAACCAACTATTATATGGGCGATCTTGGCAGCCAGTGCGCTTTTTGCCACATCGTGCAAAAAGGCACTGGACTTCCTGCCCGAAGATAAATTAGATCGCTCGATGATGTACAACACCTTAGCGGATGCTGACGCTGCGGTACTAGGTATTTATGGGCAGGTCGCCGCAATGGGCGACAAGTATATCCTCATGAATGAATTACGTGCTGATTTGATGGATGTGACGGTACAGGCTGACCCCTACCTACAGCAATTGTCCAATCACGAAGTAACGGCGGACAACCCGTACGTCGACCCTGCAGCTTTTTACAAAATTATTTTTAGTTGCAACGATGCACTGAAGAATTTTCAAATCATGAACGTGCAAGGTAAATTGAGCAATGCTGAATTTAACGAACGATATTCGGATATCGCGGCTTTGCGGACTTGGCTCTATTTGCAATTAGGTATCCATTTTGGGCAGGTACCCTATGTCAAGCAGACGATAGAAACCGTTGATCAAATTGCTGGGCTAAACGATTACCCCAAAACGACTTTCGATGATCTTATTGATTCGTTGATCAAAGATACTAAAGATCTTCCCTATTTGGAAAGCTACGCCTATCCAGAAGGATCCTCATTGATATTCACTACGGATGGAGCCAGCACGCAGAAAATTTTCGTGAACAAGCCGCATATCCTTGGCGAATTATATCTGTGGAAAGGCGATTATTATCACGCAGCTTATTGGTATAAAAAGGTCTTGACAGCAGAGGATAACAATGCAAATATTGATTACCTGTTCAATTTCAACAGGATTGGCTGGTCATATTTTAATGTCGGATATACCCGAGCGCAAGAAGGCTCATCGCTAATTAATTCGCTTACGGAGGGTTGGCGCAGTATGTTTGCCCTAACCAACACAAGCCGGGAATGGAACTCCGAATGGAATTGGTCGATCCCATATGATAATGGTTTCGCTCCCGGTAATCCATTTGTTGATTTGGCTTCCAAAGCGGGGCGCTATCAAATTCGACCATCTCAGAAAATCATGGATTATTGGGATGCCCAAACAAATAATAACGGTATTCCTTGGGATGCTCGCGGGAAGATGGCCTATGAAGTGGCGGCAGATGGAAGTCCTGTCATCACAAAATTTACAGACCATACAGCGGAACCCTTGACCCTATTAAACAGAGGCGGACGTTGGAACATTTTCAGGGCGGCCGGAGCCCACCTCCGTTTCGCAGAAGCAGCCAACCGCGATGGACATGGTCGCGTAGCTTACGCCCTATTAAACCACGGCTTGATCAGGACTTTTTATTACGGCGCCTTTACGTCGGCCGGCACCATCGCCTCAACAAGTTTCTTCGAATTGGAATCGGAAATCACGCATGAAGGATTCGGACTGGACAGGAGAACATATCCGGTATCTTCGCCGTACTATTTTGATGCGCGGGATAACAACAGTATTGTCCGTGGTGTGTGGTATCGGAATTCGGGTATCCGTGGTCGTGCAGGTATGCCTTCGTTGCAGTTGGAAGGAATTGAGTACGGTCCGGGGACAGTTAACGGCTACGGTACAATTATGACGGCGTATAATGTGCCGAAAGACGTGCTGGAAGATAAGATTATCGAAGAAGCAAGCGCAGAACTGGCCTTTGAAGGAGTACGCTGGTCGGATTTGTGTCGCATTGCCCGTCGTCGAAATGATCCAGCCTTTCTAGCGGATAAGGTATATGAAAAACTTGTAAAAGCGAATAATCCTAAGGCCGCTCAAGTGCGGAGCAAATTAATGGACATGAACAACTGGTATTTGCCGTTCAAACTATAAGGATGTGGCCCTGTCCGTAGCAACCCCGCATATCGCTATGCGGGGTTTTTCAGTTCGAGGAATATGGCGGGCTCGAATATGACATGACACCCCATAACGGCTGTTTAGTGATTCCGCCGTATATTTAACATGCGGACCAACGTATGAACAATAGATTATATAAACTTATACAGATGAGAAAAATATCGATCGTATCTTTCGCCCTTTTGGCGATGTATGGGTGCCAACCTAAAACACCGGCCGAGCAAGTCGAGACAAATGATTCGAATACGCCCTTGCATTTACTGAAACCAGACTACCCAGTGATGTATGGAGAGACAACACTCGATAGCATTCGTGCTGATATCGATCGCGTATATGGCTATCTAGATCGTGTAACACCAGTAGCATTGGAGTTTCCGAATAATCATGAACCGGTTAGCGATCTAACGAAGATGGATACCAATACGATTTTTAAAAAGGGCGACTTCCGGTTGATTAGCTATGAATGGGGGGTGACCTATGGCGCGATGCTCAGAGCTTCTGAAGTAACCAAAGATCCGAAATACGCCGAATATACACGCAGGCGTCTGGAGCTTATTGCTGATGTATTGCCGCATTTCCAAAAGCTTGAAGCAGAAAACCCTGGATACCATTCTCCTGTACACTCCGTGATCCACCCGAGGGCTCTGGACGACGCGGGGGCCATGTGTGCTGCCATGATCAAAGCACAACAGTCGGGTGTGTTACAGAAAGATATTAAGCCCATCACGGACAATTACATCGACTACATCTTGACAAAAGAATTTCGTCTGAAAGATGGTACCCTTGCACGTAATAGACCACAACCCAATACATTGTGGTTGGACGACTTGTATATGAGCCTTCCGGCGTTAGTACAAAAGGGAAAATTTTCAGGCGATGCCCGTTATACGGATGAAGCGATCAAACAATTCTGGCTGTTTTGCGAGAAGATGTTTGTCACCGAAAAGGGACTTTACCGGCATGGTTGGGTAGAGGGTATGGAACCACATCCCGCTTTTCACTGGGCTAGAGCCAACGGTTGGGCTTTACTTACTAAAGTAGAACTGCTAAATGTGCTTCCCGAAGGACATCCCGCCCGTCATGCTTTAATGGAACAGTTTAAAAAACACGTAGCAGGTCTTGCTCCTTTGCAACACGGAACAGGTTTTTGGCATCAATTGCTCGATAAGAATGATTCATACTTGGAAACATCAGCAACAGCTATTTACGCATACTGTATCGCACGAGGTATCAATGCCGGCTGGCTAGATGCCCAAGCCTACGGTCCTATGGTGCTTCAAGCATGGAATGCTGTACAGACAAAAATTAATAGGGAAGGACAGGTCGAAGGAACATGCGTCGGTACTGGTATGGGGTTTGATCCAGCCTTCTATTATTACCGTCCTGTCAATAAGTTTGCCGCACATGGATACGGTCCCGTAATCATGGCCGGTGCAGAAGTGTACCAATTGATCGCTGAAAAGAAATTTGTCATCAACGATAGTTCCGTGCAATTCTGATATCGTATAAACACATTTCTACAATAAACCTCCAAAGCCTGTCTATTGGAGGCTTATTGTTCACCGCCCGCAAGGGATAAGCTAGTTCTGACAACATCGTGCTATCCATCTTGGAGTATTGTAAACGTGATGTCCCTACGTAAGGAGAATTACAGATTAAGCGAACTTTCGTAAAGTGGATTACGGATAGGTGGTCACTACCTTACTCACTTTCCAACCCGCTGTATCGTTCGTTAGTGTAATATAGTCTACGCGCGTAAAGGTTTTAAATTTCATCGTGGCTTTTGCCATACAAATGCGACCTCCTTGATCTAAGATTTCGTAGCTTGTTTGGCAATCATGCTTCACTCCTTGTTGCGCCTTTAGGAAGTCGACGTACTGTTTTTTGTAGCAACGACCACCGTTTGCTGTATTGAAATACTCAAAATCAGCTGCGAAAATATACTCATGCGTATCCATATTACCCACTGTCACGATGTCAAGGTATGAGATAATGATTTTGTCGGATATCACGTGTCTTACAGGACTGTTGTTTTCGGCTGCAAATGAGCTAAAAGAAGCGGTTAAAAATGCGGCGATAGCTAGGATTGTTAACGTCTTTTTCATGTCTTTTAGTTTGTATGTTAAGGTTGTTTATTTCGTATTTGTTAATTCAAAGGTAATACCGCTTTTAGCAGTCGGAAATAACGTTTAGACTAACCTATTGGTTTTCTCGGTAAAGCGAGTGAAGAAGTCGGTAAGCCCGATTCGTTGGTTCTTAGTTCGGGATGTCAGTCGAGAGCCGGTTGTCTACAAGCCTTCTGCGTCTTTCTAATTTTGTTCTAATATCCCGCTTAATGGACTTTAATACGGCACATCTATTTTTGCAATTAGTGACCGTTGAATAGCTCCGTTATGGCAAAAACTAGAATGCTGATTGCAAGCGCTTTGTTTGTGTTACCCTATATACTTCATGGACAGGTTTCGCCCAGTGATACCGTGAAATCTTTTCGTATGGAAGAGGTCGAGATAACTTCAAAGTATTATAAACGCTATAATCCCAAACAATTATCGGAAGGATTACGCTTGGAAGCACTGCTCCTGCGTGTTCCTCAGCATATTCAGGTAATAAACAGCGAAGTTTTGAGGGATCAGGGCGTAAGCAATCTAAACGAAAGCGCCACAAGAAATGTGAGCGGAACCTTACGGGAGGAACTGCATAACGGTATTTCGCCTGATATTTATTCGAGGGGGGGATACATCAGTGCACAACGGAATGGCGTAGACATGCGTCCTTTGGGTAAAGGGCCAATTGCTGATGATGTTGCTATCGTGGAGCGCGTTGAATTTTTGAAAGGTCCAAGCGGCTTTATGCATGCAATCAGCGACCCGTCTGGGGCTTATAATGTGGTGACCAAGAAGCCTACAGGGCAGACGAGGACGAGTGTGGATATGATGACAGGAAGTTTTGGACTATGGCGTGCAGCTATTGATACCGAGGGTAAACTGGATAAAGATAATCGGGTACAATATCGCTTCAATCTGATGGGGATGCGTGGAAATGGGTTTATGAAGCATGATCGGAATAACCGCGTTTTGTTTGCCCCATCCATTACGTATCATGTTAATGAAAACGCTTCCCTCACAGCTGAATATATCTATCAGCAACTAAACTATCTACTCTTAAGCGAGGCACAGATGTCGCCATATGGTTACGGAACGCTACCTCGCGATTTCACCGTAACTGACCCAAGTATTCGTCCTTTTTCAGGAAATGATCATAATGCTTTTCTGACGTATAAACGTCGATTTAAAAAGGCTTGGCAATTGACCGGGAAGCTCGCCTATATCCACAGTGGCTACGATGGAACGCTATTTTGGGTCAACGCTGCTGATCCAGTCGATCCAGACATCTTGAACCGTAATTTAGTATTTGATTCTAATAAATACCGAGTGCTTTCGTCGCAGTTCTATCTCACAGGACGTTTTAAGACAGGCAAAATCAGCCATCATGCTATTATGGGAATTGATATCAATAGTAAATCGTCGAGAAGTTGGGATACCTGGGCAACGGCTACCACAATCTATCCGCTCTCCATATCAAATCCCAGATATGCGGAGACCATATTGAACCATGGTCAGGGAGGAGATTTTGATTCAGAAAATCTTACTGTTTCGGAAGAAAACAAAATACATAGGCAACTATCGTATGCATCTGCATACGTGATGGATGAATTGTTTTTTCTAAAGGATAAGCTACGCGTCACGTTCGGGTTAAGATTGACTGCATCTCGCGGAAAAACCAATGATTATGGAGAACGGGGCAATTCGGAAGATCTAGTGGCGACGCCGAGGCTGGGGCTGAGCTATGCCGTCGATACACATACCACATTATATGCACTCCATGATCAGAGCTATTTGCCTCAGGTAGGCCTATCGGTCAATGGAAATGCATTGAAGCCTCTTCGGGGGATTAACTATGAAATGGGAATAAAACGCGATTGGATGGATGGGGCATGGAACACCAGTGTCTCTATATATCATATCGAACGTAATCGTCTGATCACGCCAGATCCGACATCCAATCTGATTTATCAGACAGGAGAAAGCCAATCGAGAGGAATAGAATTTGATTTGAAAGGACGTTTGGCTCAGGGATTAAACGCGGTATTCAATTATGCGTACACAGACTCGAAGATTACTGCAGACGATATGATCCCCGCCCATGTTGGGATGGCCACACCCAATCGGGTGAAACACATACAGAACACATGGTTGAATTATTTATTACCCCTACAGTCGTTCAAGGGGTTTAACGTATCTGTCGGTTATCAGCTTTTGTCGGGTAGGGCAGAACGCTTTACGAGCACCGATCCGCTGACTCTAAAGGATGTCTTCCGACTGGATGCAGGGGCCGGGTGGAGCAATGAAACATATCGTGTGGGTTTGATAATAAATAATGTATTAAACGACAAGATGTACTCCACAGCATGGCGTAACGGTGGGAAAGACATGTATTATTGGGTGCAGATGGCACCGATACATGCTCGGCTATCCTTAGGTATAAATCTTTAGTAACATGAATAACAATAAAATCATTCTTTTCTTATGTACAACGTTGTGTCTTTTTACATTAAGCTGCAACCAACTAGCCACATCCGGAACAGATAGGGAAGATAAACATCAAATTATCGTAAAGGATGCCCTAGGTGAACAGGTGACATTAGGAAAAGCCGCACAACGTATCGTCTGCTTGTATGAGCCGGGCTTAGACGCCTTATATATGTTGCACGCAGACAGCAATCTGATCGGGATCTATCACGAAGTTTATACGTCTGATATTTATCCTTTTTACGCCAAGTTGGATAGCCGAATTGCTGAAAAAAAACTGCCATCAACGGGAACGAATTACGGTGCACATATAGAACATGTCATCCAGTTAGCACCCGATTTGGTGATAGCACACGCAGCGCAGGAAGAGATGGTTAGGGCACTGCGGAATGCTGGCATACAGGTGTATGCAGTTCATGCCAATGTGCAGGAAGAAGTGTTAAAGACAGTACAGGATATTTCCATCTTAACAGGAACGGAAGAGCGAGGTGCGGAGCTTATTTCGTATGTCCAACATGAAGTGGAAACAATGAAGAAACGTACACACGGTATGAAAAACCAAAAGCGGGTCTATTTTACATGGGCCTACGGCCGAGTTTTTTCTACGACGGGTACCAAGAGTATGATGCACACCTGTTTGGAGATGGCTGGTGTAACGAATGTTTGCCCATTCGAAGTCGACCAGCCCAATATCAATGCCGAAACGCTGATCAAATGGGATCCGGACATGATTGTCATGTGGAACGATAGTCCCTCTTTATTTTACGATCGTCAAGAATTTCGTCAAATCGGTGCCGTAAAGAATAAACAAATATTTAATCTTGTGCCCATGTTTTTGTACAATCCTCATACACTAAAAGCACTTTGTACTGCGAGTGCGATACACCAATGGGCCTATCCCGAAGCGCATACAAATGCCAAACAATCTGTTGAAAAAACCCTCACACGTTTATACGGAAAAGACCACGCCGAGAAAATTATTACCTTGTGGTAACAATGTTTTACAAGCCGGGCTCAGACGAAAAGTTGGTGTAATCTCCCCAATGGGCGCATTGCTAGAATATTGATATTTTTGTAAAATCTACAATGATATTAGGCACATGAGCGAGCAAGAAACTTGGAAAACCATCAATTAACCGGCATTTCTGTCTTGTGTCACAGAGAGGATTGCAAAATGTATACATACAACCCAGAACACGTGTTAGTCTATATTTATTCAGGTGAGCTGATTTGCAAAGTAGTTGACAAAAAAATAAAAATACAATCTGGCGAATGTGCATTTTATCCGTTGCGATCACCGTTTGGATATGTATAAAAAATAGTAAGGGCAACGAGTTATATAAAGATATCACGATGACCTTTAATCGTCAGGTGTTGCGTGATTTTTAGATTGGAGATAAGCAGACGATACCAAAAAAAGTACCCATTGGGGAGATAGTGTATTCCGTATAGCGCCAAAGCCGAATTTCACCAGTTTATTTCGATCGTTGACCTCATATACGATGAACAGATCAAGCCGATAGATGGGGCCACGCAACTAAAGTTACTCGAAGGCATATATGCCGTCTTGAATAATGCAGAGCACTTTACCTTATATTGTTTGATTTTGTGGATCCATAGAATATCGATATTTTGACATTTTTGAATGAAAATTATAAATATCACCTAACGATGGAGCAAATCGCGTCGTATACCGGGCGTAGTCTGGCAACCTTCAAGCGCGATTTAAAAAATGAGCAATCTGAATCCACAAAAATGGTTGATAAAGCGTTGGCTATAAGCCGCTTACGATGAATTAAAATAGGAGCGGAAGGTGCAAGACGTCTACCTTGCTGTTGGTTTCAGAAAACCAACTTACTTTTCTACAGCATTTAAAAAGCAGTATCATATGACGCCTACAGAAAAATAGGACCGTGAGCTTTAGAACAAAGTAATTTGAGCCTCATAGCAACTTAGTTATGAGTTTTTCGTTTTACATTTGTTCATCCTAAGGTGATCCGTATATGGCACATGCAACAATGGAAAAACAAAAAAAGGTAAAAACTTGTATTAAATGTATGTCGGTAGACGATGAATGAAAGCGGGTTAGCGTTGATTTATATTTTATCATTAACAATAATATCTATATATGACAACAACAGCAAAAGCGTTTGGCACATCGGGGGCCAAAGAGAATTTGAAACCATTAACCGTGGATCGTCGCGAAGTGCAAACGAACGATGTAGAAATCGATATTTTATACTGCGGAGTTTGCCATTCCGATCTCCATACGGCACGTAACGAGTGGGGAGGCACGGTCTATCCAAATGTTCCGGGACACGAAATTGTAGGGCGGATTACGAAAGTAGGAGCGGGCGTCACAAAGTTTAAGGTCGGGGAGTTAGCCGGTGTTGGCTGTATGGTCGATAGTTGCAGAACATGTGAAAGCTGTAAAGAAGGTTTGGAGCAATACTGCGAGAATGGCAACATTCAAACATATAACGGACATGACAAGCACCTCAACCAGCAAACCTTTGGAGGCTATTCAGAACGGGTCGTGGTCGATCAAGATTTTGTGTTACGTATTCCAAGCAATTTGGATTTGGCTTCGACGGCTCCCTTATTGTGTGCCGGTATTACAACCTATTCTCCCTTACGGCATTGGCATGTCGGCCCCGGCCAAAAAGTGGGTGTAGTCGGTATAGGTGGACTAGGTCATATGGCGGTGAAAATAGCGAAGGCTATGGGCGCTTACGTTGTGGTCATTACGACCTCGGCGTCCAAAGTAGACGACGCAAAACGTCTTGGCGCAGATGAGATTATTTTATCAACAGACGAGGCGCAGATGCACGCAAATGTAGGATCTCTTCATTTTATTTTAGATTGTGTATCCGCTCAACATGATATTAATGCCTATTTAAGCCTGCTCAAGAGAGATGGTTCATTGACATTGGTCGGAGCGCCGGAGTATCCGCTTCCTGTTGCTCCTTTTAGTTTGATCCCCGCCCGTAAGAGCTTTTCAGGGTCGATGATTGGAGGTATTGCTGAAACACAGGAAATGTTGGATTTTTGTGGGGAGCACAATATTGTATCGGATATTGAACTGATCCGTATGCAAGATATCAATGAAGCCTATGAACGGTTGTTGAAAGGCGATGTAAAGTATCGCTTTGTTATCGACATAGAAAGTTTGAAAAACTAATTCTTGGAAGGTAAAGCTATCGCTTCATACGTGGATACCTTATTTGGATAATGCGCCTAGCCTGTAAAGACCGGGTTCGACCAGTGTTTATTTTTTTAACAGATCCTAGCGTTATGCAATCTAGTTTTGTATGATTTTTATATTACTTTTTTAAATATTTTTTCGTGCGGTAGGAAATGCCACGTATTTGTTGTTCTTCTCTATATTGCTAAAAAAAGGAGGGCCCACACTTACGTAGGCTCTCCTTTTATTAAACAACTAAAAATCTGGCATATTCCTGAGTTAAGGATAAGTCGTTGCGACCTTGTTCACCTTCCATCCCTCCGCGGTATTATTTAACGTGATATAATCGATCCGTGTAAACGTATTAAATTTCATTGTCACTTTAGCCATGCAGGCTTTTCCGGTCTGATCAAGGATCTCGTAACTGGTCGTGCAATCATACCTAATACCTTTATGTGCCTTCAAAAAGTCGGTATATTGCAATTTGTTAAAACGGTCGCCATTCGCGCTATTGGTATACTCGAAATCTGTCGTAAAAAGGAAATTGTTGAAATCAATACTTCCGAACGTCGTGGCAGCGAGGTATGTCTCTATAATTTTGTTGGATGCTACGTATTTCAATGGATTCGTTTTTTCTGCCGCAAAAGAGCTGAATGAAGTAATCATGATTAATGCTGTAGCGATGCTTGTCAATGTCTTTTTCATGTCGTTAAGCTGTTATTATGTAAATCTTTTATTGCGTATTTGATGGTTCAAAGGTAGGCGAGATCCCCAGATCACGAAATACGGATTAGATCAGCCGCTTGTTTTTCTCGGCAAATATGGGGGAGAAATCGGTGAAAAAGGAAAAGCGATGTGCGTCGAGCGCTAGAAAAACAGGGTATAACAGCAATTATAAGAGGGATCTTGACTTTGTCTTTTTGAATCGTACAGGGCGGGTGGCAGAAGTTTCTTGCAGTAGAAAATCAAATACGTCCTTTAGTACGAAGCGCGGAATGTTCGGCATACATTGCACCGTGATATTAGTAAAGTAAGCCCCCTTAACATCTTCTAATATAAACGCTGGACGCCAGTCGGCCTGCTCAAACTCTAAACGAATATTGTTCATATAAACACGTTTCGCGTGACGAATAAAGAATCCATACGCAGGTATGTCACCAAATTCCTGAGGATCGGGATACGCGGTTTCTAGTTCAGGAACAATGGTTCTTGCCTGCTTCGCCGTACCTCCTCCTTTAATTCGTATCCAGATATTGGAGAACTGAATGTCTTCCACCTCGTGCCCCGGAATTCCCATCAACATGGATCCGTAGGTGGGATTGCTAGCGGTAATAATGACATTATCCACCAAAATTCGGCGGAATGTTCCAATGCTGATATCCTTAGGGCCTCGCATCCTACTTCCTAAACGGAAAAAGAAAGGAGCATTTAAAATATCGTGCATGACTATGTTGGACACCGTAATATTCTCGAGGATAGCACCATCCACTGTTTCCAGCGCTAGCCCGCGACAATGCTCGAATGTACAATTGCTGATCGTAATATGCCGGAAAGCCCCATTAGACTCTGTCCCGAATTTAATGCGTCCCGTTACGACACCTTTATCAGGAGCAGTTTTCTGTGTGGTTTGAAAGGTGCCGTCTAAGAAAGACCCCTCGTCGTATCCATATACTGAGCAGTTCTGTATCGTGACATGTTCTGTAGGCAGCGGGCGTCCCAACGCGTAAGACGATTTAAGGACGAGTGCGTCATCATTTGGCGAATTCAGGAGACAATCAGAAATACGGACGTGACGGCACCCATCTATATCGATGGCGTCACGGTTTGTATCTATTTTCAGATTGCTGATGGTTATATTGTCTACACCAGTTGCCAAGATTCCGAAATGTCCTCCTTGAAGAATAGAAAAATCACGTAAAATCACATTTCTGCATGCTTTCAGGGCAATCGACTTATTCCCTAGTCCCGCCGTGCGGTCTCCCCATTTTTGTAGTCCTTTGCCATATATCAGCCCCGGACCAATAATAGAAATATCCGTTAAGTTTTCGCCCCAGATTAGACTGTTCCGAAAGTGACTATGTCCAAAATCTTGATACTGTAGTTCACCCCAAGGATTGGGTTCTGGATCATCGTATTGTCCGTCATGCTCGTCCATATGCGCAGCAACGATGGTAGCACCCGCATCGATTTGCAATGTAATATAACTTTTTAACCGGATTGAAAAGCAAAGATATCGTCCCGCCGGGATCAAAACCGTTCCGCCGCCAGCCTGATTAGCAGCTTCAATAGCCCGATTGATTGCATGGTGGTCTACATGCTTGCCGTCTCCTTTCGCACCATAATTGCGGACGTCGTATGCTATGGCATTGGACGTAGAACGTTGCGCAAATGAAGAAAAAGATGAAAGGAAATACAACAGGAAGAATATCCGGATGAAGATGAAATTTTTTGGTAGAACAGGCGTAGTGACCATGGTGGTAGGTTTACAAAATGTGTTGAGCAATAATAACTCTAATAAATGATACTAGCAACCTGTGCTGTCCTACTGGAGTTATGAAGCCATTAAGAAGAGACCGGCGGATAAAAATAAATCTTATGATCTATACATAATATAGAGTTAATAAATGCCTCCTATTTTTAGTTCCATGATGATCCTCACCTTTGTGCTGATAGGAATCGGAGGTATTATAGCCTCGATTTATATGGAATCCGGTCAGAAGGCTGGCCTATTCATGTTGTTGTTGGGAGGAATGTTTGCATTCATCTATTCAAGCATTTATTATCCCGGATATACGGCATTAGGGACCCTATTCATCTTGGGCAGTATCCGGTTTCGAAATTCGAACAAATAACCCACATGTTTACACATCATGACAGTGCAGAACAGTTGTATAAGTTGCCATGATTATATTTATGGTGCGAAGAAGCTTATAAACCATCATTAGCAATTGATTGTATACACAAGGCGAAGAACGTGGGAGGCATTTATGCCACCAGCTACACGTTAAACGGCTGATATTCCTCGGGGTCGCGGTCGTATGCATGTGCTCTAGGCATCGCGCAAACCTTCTGGATGACGGCGAAACGTTGGCGTTGGTGGGAATAGAAAAAGGATAAAACAAGAAAATCATAATATGAAACTTAGAAGATGGTGTTTCGGTTTGCTGATACACGTATTATTAGGCGTCACGGTTAATGCGCAAAGTAAAAGACAATTGGTCGTTAAAAAGATACATGAGGGGCCGGTCATTTCTCACACACATCCAGATGTTATAGCAAGCGCAAACAAAGGAGGGTTCGAAACGGGGCAGGTGGTAAAGATAAAAGATACCTACCACATGTTTATCAACGAGATGTTTGAGCGGCCACATCGGGATATGCGCATTGCCCACTGGACAAGTACAGATGCGGTGGATTGGCAACGGCAGTCCACAATCGTGGAGAGTATACCGGGACGTAGCTCCACCAATCCGCGCTCGGAGATTTGGGTAACGGGCGTGGAGTTTAACACAGAAGAAAATGCATGGAATATTTTTTATGTTGCCTATCGCGCCGGCGACAAAGACAAAGGAGAGATCGCAGAGTATGACTACGCTGGACGTATCTGGCGGGCAAAATCCGTCGTACCGGGCGAAGATGGTATTGCTGGACCATATGCCGATATGGATATTGTGTTACAACCCGATGCGAACAGCCAGTCCTGGGAAGGACAGCAGGCCGTCGCAGCATTCAACCCTTACCGTGTTGGTGACCAATGGTATGCGTTTTACGATGGACACAATCATTTGCCTCAAGGCGATTGGCCCCTTGGAATGGCTACTGCGCCCACATTAAATGGACCGTGGACACGAATGCCCGAAGGGCATAATCCCGTGCCGATATCTCCCGTCTTTAATGAAAATGTACAAGTTACCGAATTGAAAGCGGGCGGATATCTCGCCATTTTTGATTCCTTTGGCGACCAAGAGATCGGTTATAGCCTTTCTGCAGACGGGGTGCATTGGGATAGAGAAACCCGACTGAAAGTACAATCTGTAAACAATCTATGGGCTGAAGCCGGAGACCATTCCATGCGAACTCCTTTGGGAGCGGTAGAAGAAACCGATGGGACCTTTACGGTCGTATATACAGCGCGCTACACGAAAGATGGCAAAACATTCTACGGTCTAGGCCAAGTCGAGCTAGCGTGGGAGTAAGGGCTTAGGGCATGATACCGCATAATTGTTTTATACTAGTATTTTAGGAACAGGACATAATTCCGTGTTTTGTAAACCCGATACCGACGAATGGTATATCGTTTACCATCGTTTCAGGAGGCTAAATGCCGTATCGTTGAGCTGGGCTGCAGGGTATCATCGAACGGTATGCATGGGAGATTGGTATTCAAGAAGACGGTATCCTAAAAAAAGTTGTGCCCACTTTGTGATACTTTCGGCCATCGCAACAAAAAATTGTTTGCGCTTCGTTTGGAGTAAAACGGGCATGATGGACTTTGGTGTCCATTGCACACAAATACTTTCAATAAAATAATCCTATCTATAGTATGGAAAAGAGAACCTATCACCTTGTCTTTTTGCTTTTATTCGCCTTCATAAGCAGTAAAATATATGGACAAGAAACAAAAAAAAAGCCTGCTCATGTGCTCATTACGGCCGGACAATCGAATACTGATGGTCGGGTAAGCAACACGTTGTTGCCCGCGTATATCAAGCCCTGGGCAAGTGACTCCTTATATGTCAAGGGGAATTATCCTTTTTGTAAGATATCGCAGAATGATGGAAGCGGTACATTTGTGCCGTTTTGGCCAAAGGGAAGTATAACGGAAGGGCGTTGGACATATGATGCGATCGTTTATTATCACTTTGCCCAAGCACTTCAAGAGGACTTCTATGTCGTTAAGTGGGCAGTGGGTGGAACGTCAATAGGAATGCCGAGCGATTCCGCAAAAGGCAGATATTGGTATGCGAATCCCACATGGTTATCCCAAACTTCTGCCGTGGAAAAAGGAGGTAAGTCCTTGTTATTATCATTTACCGATGCTATTGATGCCGCGATTGAGCAAACGCTCTCTCAACTGGAGCAGGGGTACCAAATCGACGCTTTCTTATGGCATCAAGGAGAAAGCGATGATCGCTTCGCATCCAATTATTATGAAAATCTGAAACAGGTGGTCGCCTATGTACGACAACATCTCACGGCTGTAACTGGAAAAGATTATTCGACACTACCTTTTATATTTGGTTCCATTCCAAAAGCGAATAGGCACTATCAGCCATTGGTTGAAGCAGGCATGCAACGTATTGCGGAAGAAGATCCGAATGCCTATTTGATCAATATGGGACATATGGAACTGCAAAAGGATCGGACGCACTTTAATGAAAAAGCCGCAGAATACCTCGGACAGCAAATGTTCAAAGTACTGAACCAGCAGATAAAATTGACACCTACTGAGTTCCGGATCGCAGACTATCAAGGAGATAAACGATGCGCGATTAGTTATACATTCGATGATGGTTTGCAGGAACACTATACGCTTGTCAATCCGCGGTTGAATGCGTTAGGATTTCGAGGAACATTCTGGATTAACGGGAGTAAAATAAATCCTTCAGCGGATCATGTCGTGGATACGACGCGGACGACGTGGCAAAATCTGCGAGAAATGGCCCGGGCTGGACATGAGATCTCTAATCACGGCTGGGCACACCGTAATTTCGGAAGATTTTCATTGGAAGAGATCAAGCAGGATGTTTCTCAGAACGACAGCGTACTATATGCTGAGATTGGCATGCAGCCACTCACGTTCTGCTATCCAAACAATACAAAAACCCCAGAGGGATTTGCCTTCGTAAATGAAAACCGAGTTGGCACTAGGCTTCTTCAACGGTCTCTAGGCGGCAAATCCACGTCAGAGAGCCTTGCGCAATGGGTGGCCGATCTGATGGAGAGTCGTGGCTGGGGAGTCGGAATGACACACGGGATCACCTACGGTTACGACAAATTTAGCAATCCAGCGATTTTTTGGAAGCACTTACAACAAGTGAAAGCGCAGGAAGACAAGATTTGGATAGGTACTTTTAGGGAGGTAGTTGCCTACATCAAAGAACGGAAATACACGACCTACGATGTGGAGATTACGCAAGATGGAATGATTGTAACACCCCACTTAACCCTGGACAAAACTCTTTTTACAGAAAAATTAACGGGAGTTATTGATCGTTCTGGCGTAAAAAAAGTGAAGATCCAGCAAGGCGAAAAAATCTTGAAACCACAGCTATTACCAGATAAAGTCCTATTCGATTTTGATCCATATGGGGGGCGCATCGTCATGCAGATAGAAGCGAGATAGTGGTGTAAAATAAAGACGTTATGGAAAATGAGCCATTGATCACCTCGCGATAGACGGCTAAATAAACCAGCTCTTTGAAACCCTAATAAGGCATTAATACGCATTCGAATCCTTCCTGAGTTAACTGCTGCTCGATCTCTTGGGAAGAGAAAATCGTCTCTATCCGAAGAACATGATCCTCGTCCTCCAAATCGAATGTCCAGCTACCTAAACTGTTCAACAGCTTCGTCAAACAAGCGACATCGAGACGCGTAAAGACCGATGTTTTGAAAATCAATATGTGTGGTTTGGTTTTCACGGGATTAATGCTTAGTTACCGCAGTTGATAGCTTACTGTTTCCTTCAGGTGCTATGGAAAGTCCCGATAGATTCACTTTGCCATTTTTTAAAAATTCATATGACATCCGATCCGCGGTACAGTCAACGAATGTCAAACCCTTCAGGCTGTTGTTCTTAAAAAATGTTTGATGAATATTGATTTTCTGAAAAACAATGCGTTTGAATCCGCAATGTTCGAAAATACAATGTTCTAGATCGGTTTCGAAAACGACATCAGTCAGTTGTGTAGCTAAGAATGATGTGTGCAACCAAATGGCATTCGCGGCTATATTTCTTGAAAAACCTCCCGATTTAAACGTGACATGGCTAAGATTTGCTCCGCTAAAATCACATCTGCTGATCTCGCTTCCCGTAACGGTAGCGTTGTTTAAAACTGAATCGCGGAAAGATGATTTAGCCAACGAAGAATGCTCGATTTGGGCGTGACACAAGTTGGCGCCGGAAAAATCGCAATGCTCCACGTTATTGCCTTTAAGTAGGAGCCCCGATAGAACAGATGCCTGAAATTCACAATTTCTAAAATTGGACGAACTCAGTTTTTTCTCCAGATTATTTAATCCGGAGAAGTCTGCATCGGACCAATTTCCTCCAGACATGTCCCACTGTCTTTTTTTTGGAAGTGTAGGCACAACAGCGGAGACGGGAGACAATCCGATCGCATCATCGGCTGCAAAATTTTCGGAAAAATAGTTGAGATCCACGTGTAAGATATCCGCTAAGCGATTGAATGTGATCATGTCGGGCATGGATTCTCCACGTTCCCATTTACCAACCGCTTGAGCACTGATAAACAACTGCTCTGCCAATTGCGCTTGAGAGAGGTTCTTATTTTTTCGGGCAGCGACTATGCGACTGCCAATAATTTTGGTCGTTAACATACGTTGTTTTATTATAATTCTGTCTTAGCAAAAGTATGGGGTTGGGGCGAGTAGTACGAATAAACCACTCAACTTTTCGTTGTATGTTGGCTCCTTTTCGTTGTTTTCTTGTGAATACATGTTGTATAGGTTGGGTTTCTTTGAAAAAAAACTTTTTTAACGGCTAGTCAGCGACGGTACAATGAGACGAAATGACAAAATTTTGAGTAAATACGGTCATTTTTCTCGATACAGAATAAACATCTTTGTTAGGTGTTAGCCGCTAATAAGAACCGACGAATAAATAAATCAACTATGTATAAAAAAATATTAATCGTTTTATTGATGCTATCCTTCCAGTTGGTAGTTGCGCAAAAGAAAATATTAAACAACTTTCCGAAAGGCGCTACGCCAGAAGAAGTTGGCCAGTTGATCGCATACCGTTTCGTGAAAGCGAAACATGCGTTGCATGCGGGCAAGTGGATTAGTTATCCCGAAACGTTTTATTGGAATGGTGCTTTACAGTTTGCCGAATTAACGAAGGACAATACGCTTCTTAGACTGTTACAAGATAAATTCGAGCCTTTGTTTACGACGGAAAAGGCGTTGCTGCCAATAAAAAATCATGTTGATCTGAACATGTTTGGTAGCCTGCCGTTAAACCTATACCGGATAACCAGGGAACAACGGTACCTCGATTTGGGGCTGCCTTACGCTGATACACAATGGGAGGTGCCTGAAAAGGCCAATGATAAGGAAATAGAATGGGCCGCAAAAGGATATTCCTGGCAAACTCGATTGTGGATCGATGATATGTATATGATTACGATCGTACAGACCCAGGCCTATAGAGTGACGGGTAATCAGATCTATCTCGATCGAGCAGCAAAGGAGATGGTACTATATTTAGATGAGCTTCAAAAAACAAATGGCTTGTTTTATCATGCTCCCGATGTCCCTTATTATTGGGGGCGAGGCGATGGATGGATGGCGGCAGGTATGACAGAACTTCTACGTCACCTGCCTAAGGAACACGCTGATCGCCCACGTATTATGCACGGCTATCTTACGATGATGAAGAGCCTTAAGCGCTACCAAAGGCCAAGTGGTATGTGGAATCAGCTGATTGACGAAGCAGATTGCTGGGCAGAGACTTCTGCTTCGGCCATGTTTACGTATGCGTTCATAACGGGCGTAAAACAAGGATGGCTGGATGCCAACGAATTTGCACCGGCAGCACGTAAGGCCTGGCTAGCGTTGGTTGGCTATGTCAATGAGAAAGGAGCGGTGTCGGAGGTATGTGTTGGAACGAATAAGAAAAATGACAAACAGTATTATTACGATCGCCCCAGGCATGTAGGTGATTATCATGGGCAGGCGCCTTACTTGTGGTGCGTAGTCGCTTTGCTACAGAACTAATGGAATACCGGTAGCCAAACATAACGTGCTTAGCCATGTCTACATAAAGGAAAACGTTTTTATACCTTAACCATTAAACGTACGACTGTTTAATGGGATGTTTTTGAGGCTTTGAAGGCTATATAAAAAGAATCTTCTTCGTATATTTAAAGCAGCTTGTATTGATATGCGGTCTTTCTTTTCGTAAATTAGGCTGTTTGTTTTGCTAATCAATACCTAGACACGCAACACTAAATATTAAAATGATGTTCAAACAATTCTTTTGGCTTGTCTTATTGGCATGCTTGTCCATTCAGTCGTATGCCGATGTTACGTTACCTCGAGTTTTCAGTTCGCATATGGTTTTTCAGCAGCAAAAACCTATCCTGATCTGGGGCAAAGCCTCTCCTAACGAAACCGTGACTATTCGATTAAAAAATAGCGAACGCCGTGTCGTTGCGAAACAAGATGGTACATGGCAGGTAAAGTTTCCTGCGCAACAGGCAAGTTTTGAGTCATTCGACGTTATTATCTCTGGCGGTAACACTATCCGGTTATCCGATGTGTTGGTTGGAGAGGTCTGGTTGTGTTCCGGTCAGTCGAATATGGAATATACGATGCAGCTTCGCAAAGGATATAAGGCGCCTGCAAAAGGTAAAGATCGTACATTGGAAGAGTTAGCAAAACCGGAAAACAGGAATATTCGCCTCTTGCTTGTGGGTCGTAAGAAAGGGCATGCTCCAGATGTGGAGACTATCGGATGGCAACGGTGCAACAGCGAATCGCTGGCATCATTTTCCGCGGCGGGATATTTTTTTGGGAAGGAATTGCTCGAAACACTCCGGGTGCCGATCGGATTGATCAGCTCGTCTTGGGGTGGCAGCCGGATAGAGCCATGGACACCCGCGTCAGCCTACGAAAAATCAGCAGATATTCAAACGGTAAAAAAAGGGAGCAACACACTGGTGGATAACGCTGTAGCGGGAGAGATGTTTGAGGGGATGATCCGTCCGTTAGCTCCATTCGCTCTTCGTGGTTTTTTATGGTATCAGGGCGAAAGTAATGTCATGTTTGAGGATGCCCTTTACGGAAGGAAGCAAAAAGTATTGATAGATGCTTGGCGGAAACTATGGAAAGACCAGCAACTCTCGTTTCACTATGTACAAATTGCACCTTATTCCTATAGCCGGAGAAAAGACAAAATGCAGCATACCACGGAAACATTGCCTTGGTTTTGGGAAATACAAACGAAAGCGATGGATCCTAAAAGGTCGGGTATGGTCGTCATAACAGATTTGGTAGATGATTTGTCAGACATCCATCCATCGTATAAATGGGAGGTGGGTAGACGACTCGCTCTATGGGCTCTGGCAAAAGATTATGCGCAAAACAATATCGTTTTCTCGGGGCCGCTTTATAAAAGAAATCATATCCAAGAAGGACGTATCGCGTTGGAGTTTGATCACATAGGAAGCGGTTTGATTTGCCAAGGAGAGCAACTAACTTGGTTTGAGATTGCTGGAGCCGACAAATCATTCGTTCCTGCCGAAGCAAGAATTGAAGGGAATAAAGTGATCGTCTCCTCCACTGCCGTGCCTCGTCCGCTGTATGTGCGTTTCGCCTGGAGTGAGCAGGCGCGGCCTAATTTCTTTAATCACGAGGGGCTGCCGGCAGTCCCATTCCGGACATATAAATAGAACATCTAATCGGAGGTAGGTAAACGAGTGCCGCTGCTCATACAGCTGCACTCGTTTGTTGGGCAACAGTGTTTTTTTTAGAATTTGTAAGTTATGCTACCTGCGACATGGATTAGTTTTTGCGGATTGGCGGTTGTATAACCGATCCAATAGTGTTCATTGGTCAGGTTATCCGCTTTTATTCCGATCCTGAATTTTTTGAAATCATAAAATGCATTGGCATTCATAACAAAGTACGCTGGGAGTTCAAATACTGCCGCCGATGTATTGAAAATACGATTAGCACTGGCGTAGTTTCCGCCTAGCCCAAAACCAAGCCCTTTCGCTTTTCCGTCAACAAATTGATAGCTGGCGTAAAAGTTAGCCAACCATGGCGACGACGCGGTGTTTGGCCGCCTGTTCAAAACCGTTGCATCGGTAGTTTCTGTAAACTTGGAGTCATTGTAGCTCAATCCGGCAATTACCGAGAACCCTTTTACCAAATAGGCATTAACCTCCAGTTCTACCCCTCTGCTCGTCAATTTTCCGGCTTGATCCTGTATGGCAATATTACCCGTCGTATAACCAATGGTTTGTAGCGTGTTCTTTACATGAATGTCATAGTAATTTACGGTGGCATTGATACGTCCATCTAATAGATTGGCTTTAAATCCGCCTTCCCATTGATTGGCCAATTCTGGGTCGGAAAGTGCCGTATTGCCCGTATTGTCCGATACATAGTAGCCATTGCTTTTGAAGCTGTTTTGGAAATTTCCAAATACCGACACCCTATCTTTAACGAGCTCATAGACCACGCCGAACTTTGGTGACCACGCCGATTGCTCATAGGCCGGCGTTTCACTAGCGCCTTGTTTCCCGCCTTTGAAATCGTTTTTTTCATATCGGATCGATGCCATCACATTTAATGCATCTGTCAGATTTAGCACATCAGATGCATAGAAACTGTACGTGTTCCGTTTATTGATTAGTGGCCATGTCGATGCCTCAAACGTGCCATTTTCACGTAAGGAATTGTAATATGCGGTTACATAGTCTGCATTAAATGTGCGAAGGTCAGCACTGCCTGTGAACGGAACGAAATCAATAACACCTGAATAGAAAAGTTGGTCATTTTTGGTTCGCATATAATCTCCACCCACCACGAGTCTGTTGCGTAATGCGCCTATACGAAAGTCAAAGTTGAAGTTCTGTTGTACCTGAAAGATCCGCTGCGTGCTGTTTCCAGTTGATTGATCTCCTCGATGTAAACCTGGCGTCGTATCGTCTGGATCTGCACCGTAGGATTGTGTCGAGACATAGAAATATGGATTAAATCCGTCGGAATAGCTATACGCATTATTGATTGCCGTAGTCGATTTAATATATTTATTGACGGCATATGTTACCTGTCCGAAAAGATTTCTGCTTCGTCCGGTGTTTTGTAAGTCAGAACCAATGTAAGAATTTTTGTATTGTAACCCCGCTTTTTCAATATCGTGCATGTCGCGATAGCCAAGCAGGGAGGGGGAGGCAAGAAAGAAGAGGTTTTGCTCAGCCGACGTTTTATTGTCAAACATTTCGTACTCGAAGTTGACCTGCACTTTATCGTTTACTTTCCAAAGCAAGCTCGGTGCTAACGCGAAATAGGTGCTTTTTGCGTCTGTATCTTGAAAATTACCTTCTCCTGAATACGCCGTGTTTAATCGGAACAGCAAACGCCTGTCTTTGGTTACCGGCGTATTGACATCCGCCTGCGCCCGGTAGAAGTTGTAACTGCCTCCACTGATGGATATGCTCCCACCGAACTCCTCCAGCGGCTTTTTCGTAACTCGATTAATAACGCCACCATAAGACGTCATGTTACTTCCATACAAAGCTGCTGATGGTCCTTTTAAAACTTCGATCTTTTCAATATTCACAGCGTCGATCGTACCACTCACCGGAGCGACTAGCCCATCGCGTAACGAATTGTTCGAAATGAACCCACGTAGGTTAACATAAGCGCCCCCATCTCCCGAACGATTCGTAGCATTCCACATTTTCTGAAGTCCTGCCACATTTCTATAAGCATCATCGACGGTAAACACAAGCTGGTTCTCTAGCGCTGTTTTGTCAACCGAGGAATAAACCTGCGAATTCTCGATGGCCCGCAAGGGCATTTTGTTGGTAAATTCTGAATCCTTCTTAATATACGTTTCGATAATGACGGCTTCGATATTCTTTCTGGTCTGGGTTGTATCTGCCTCCTGTGCAAAAGAAAGCGTGGCAGATAAGAGAGCAAAGCCACAAACAGATGGTGTTTTCATTGTTATTGTTATTTAGACTTGTTTTAAATTACTGCAAATATAGAAGAAATCTCTATAGAACAAATAGTTTTTTCAGAAGATGTACCCGAATGTTTTATTCCTATTTAGTATGGTAGGATCGCATCGACTAATACAGATAAAATAAAAGCTGAACGTGAATGGTTCACCGGATGATCAATAGCACGAAGTAAGAACACTACCAAAACATAACCTTCGTCAATCAGGCTTTTGTTGTCTTACGCTTGCTAATTTCGACGCGTATAGTGCAAAGACTACTGTTTATCTGAATGGGAAAAGATGCTTATCGAATCGGGTCAACAGGCCCCATGATAACGCCTGTTGCAAAAAGTATCCTCATAAACAGCATCATGTTGACGGTAGACAGCAATAGGTTAGCGTGATTGCATAGCACCTGATCGACATTGCACTCATGAATTGTCATAAAACATGACTGCAATACGAATGTGCGTAAGCTGTTTATCGATCAACTGCATTGCCGTTCAACATGATCTGTTGTTCCCCAACATACGTTGTTCCGCGCGAACATACGTGAGCTGTTTGTCGCATGGCACGTATATATTGTCAACAAACGTATGTGCAATACCGACGTCCATACGTGCAATACCTTCAAGTATAGACGGCTCATGATAAACAGTATGCTGCAACTGAGGCTGTCTGACGCACCATCATGCAATCGGTATAGCCTTTGGAAGTTTTGATATACAGGAATAGCGACCTGATTTTACGTTGCTGGTATTTACATTATAGCAGTCTCTTTTCGGTTATAAGGAACCAATAAGCGAGCGTTTAGCATGATCGCACAAACGGCGTGAACAAGCTTCGACATGACACAACGCATGATACTGCATGACGCTCAAGTGAAAGAATTTGTGTTTCTTTGTTAGGAGACCATGGCCCAGTCAACCAGTAAAAGAGGCATCATGCGGATGTCGAAGATCAGCTTGGAGCATGAAAATGGCTAGACACGTGGACGAAAAAAATAAACCCAATAGCGCTTATGAAAACCATATTATTCTTTATTACATTGTTTATGTTTTCTTTCACGTCGTTGTTGGCAGACGTTACTTTTCGTGCGAAAGAGGGGATGACGGTAGCTATTGCTGCCAATGCGGCTCCCGTGGTACAGACGGCTTTAGCTATATTTAAAAGCGATTTCGAACAGGTTTTCGGTGCCACGATAATCGTACAAGAACAAGCTGTCATACACATAGGCACTTTAGAGGACCCCAGAGAGTGGATCAACACGTTAGATCCCCAATCTTTGGAAAAGTTGCGCACTCGAGCCGAGGGATTTTTGATAGAGGTCCACGGTGATAAGATGTACATATTAGGAAGCGATAAGCGTGGAACGGCATACGGTATTTTGGAGCTTTCCCGACTCATGGGCGTATCGCCTTGGGAATGGTGGGCAGACGCAACTATAGCACCGAAGACGTCACTTAAATTACCAAACGGATATCGTATACAGAAGCATCCATCGGTGAAGCACCGAGGCATTTTTATAAACGACGAAGATTGGGGTTTGATGCCGTGGAGCAGTACCACTTACGAACCATCAAACAGAAAGGGCCAGATCGGTCCCAAAACCTATTCGCGTGTGTTCGAACTGTTGCTGCGCTTGCGGGCAAACACCTTGTGGCCAGCAATGCATGAGGTGTCCATTCCGTTTTATTTTACGCCGGGCAACAAGGAAGCCGCAGATCGATACGGTATTTTATTAGGAACGTCGCACTGTGAACCACTTATGCGCAACAGCGCGAACGAATGGGATGTGGCAGGAAAAGGTGCTTACAACTATGTGACGAATAAAGAAGAGATTTTAACGTATTGGGCGGAAAGATTAGAGGAGTTAAAAGGATCAGACAATATTTTTACGATTGGCCTTCGGGGCAAGCATGACGGGATGATGCAAGGCGTAAAAACATTAGCCGAACATAAAGCGGTACTCTCTCAAGTGTTGCCAGATCAACGAGCACTTTTAGAAAAGCATATTCACCCCGACGTGACTAAAATCCCACAGGTTTTTATTCCCTATAAAGAGGTGTTGGATGTGTACCACGACGGATTGGCGGTGCCGGACGATGTGACATTGGTTTGGTGCGATGACAATTATGGATATATCAAACATTTTCCGAACGAAAAGGAAAGAAATCGGAAAGGTGGAAACGGAATTTATTATCATGTTTCTTATTGGGGACGTCCGCACGATTATTTGTGGTTAGCTACAAATCATCCGGCGCAACTATATACCCAAATGAAATTGGCATATGATAAAGGGGCTCGAGACATTTGGATTTTGAATGTGGGAGACATTAAGCCTGCGGAATATTTAATCGAATTGTTCCTCGATATGGCCTGGGATATCGATGGGATAGAAAATAACGAGAACGGCTTGAACGCCCATTTGCAGACATGGCTGACGCGGGAGTTTGGAAAGAAGCAAGCCCGTATGTTGCTTCCCATACTACAGGAATACTATCGGTTAGCATACATTCGCAAACCTGAATTTATGGGAAATACGCGAACCGAAGAACAGGATCCCATGTACAAACAAATAAAAGATCTGCCCTGGAGTGAGGAGCGCATTCGCCAACGTATCCAAGCGTATGAGCGGTTGACAAAAAGAGTGGATGAGCTTACACCGGAAATACCCGTGTCAAAACAAGACGCTTGGTTTCAATTGATTGAATATCCAGTGAAAGGCGCGGCGGAAATGAATAAGAAACAACTTTACGGACAATTGGCTCGACATGAAATGGTGCCGTGGGAATTAAGCGATCAAGCGTACGAAAATATTCTTGCGCTAACAAATCGATACAATACCTTGGCAAATGGCAAATGGAACCGCATGATGAACGACAAACCGAGGAACTTAGAGGTTTTTCAGAAGGTGCCGCGTAGTAAGGCTTCTGCGCCTCTGCATACCGATCGGAACACATTAACGGTTTTAAACGGAAAAGACTATAAACGGTTTATGGGAGCAAAGCCTATATCCTATGGCTTGGGCTATGATCGAGGTGCGGTATCCATTCCTAAAGGATCGTCCCTGCTATTTGAGGTTCCTGCTTCAGCATCAGATAGTATCCTTATTGAGTTGGCGTTGGCGCCTAATCATGAAGTCGATGGATCAACGCTCCGTTACGGAATCTCCGTTAATGATTCGCCCGAACAGGCGATCGATTTTCGGACTGAAGGGCGAAGTGAAGAATGGAAAATGAATGTATTGCGTAACCAAGCTATTCGTCAGACTGGTCATCGTATACATCCTGAGACGACAACCAATATTCGCATAACGGCATTAGATGAGGGCGTGGTGCTTGATCAAATTCATGTTTTTTCCGTAGAATAGTAACCGTTGCTGTTCAAACCGCAGGGATCGGTTCGGTCGGGACGGCCTAAAAAAACAGCCTCTCATACGAGAGGCTGAACCTTGACTAACCTATATGAAAAAAAACTCCTTGCATCTTTATTGTGCATAATTACTGCAACAGCTTTGCCGGAAAGGCATGTATAAACTTGTTATGTTGGATAAATGGATCTCGCCTCACACGGTTTATTAGCACGTTGGTGCACGATACAATAATACATGTTCAGCCGGTTTTCCGCAACCTGCGCTGTCCTGTTTGATCGAGGATACCCGAATGTTACGAGGAGGTTAAGTTGTTGTTGATACTCGGGAAGTAATGCCTTTTCGTTGCTCATTTGACAAAATGTGCACAAATCGGTTGAAAGCTGAAGAAGTTGTTTTAAACAAACAGCCTCCCCGAAGGAAGGCTGTTGTCGCACTAAATTTATGTGAAATGAAAGGCGTATGATACCATAAAGGGCAAGCTTTACAGCATCATCATGATAAGGTTTTTAAATAATGGATCAACGTAGAAACTCCAGTATTCAAACACATATCCGGTTGTTTCTACAATAATAGGTACTTTATTAGAAGTTGGCAACCCGATCTGTCCTGCTCCACCAGTATGGTCATGATTTCGCATACGCGCTTGGCGGGTATCCAAACTTCGATTTAAAGCTCTTTCGAAAATACTCAGGGTCACTAAAGCCAACCATATAGGCGACCTCGCTAATTTGAAATTTTTTATCCTGTAACAACTGTTGAGCTCGTTTTAGGCGAACTTCTTTGATCAGATCTGCCATACTATACCCAGTTAATGCCTTCATCTTTCGATAGAGCTGTGCACGACTCAGCCCCACCGACAGACAGACTTTGTCGATCTTTAGGTCGGGATCGGCAATATGACCTTCCACATAGACGAGAATTTTTTGCAGTAAAAGTTCATCTGGCGATTGAACGTCGATAGTAGATGGTTCGATCGATACTTTGTGTCGATATTTCTCCTGCATACGAAAATGTGCGAGTAATTGATTGCGGACTTTGAGTGCGAGAATAGGCAGGTGAAAAGGTTTGACCATATAGTCATCAGCACCGGTTTCGAGTCCTTCTATTTCGTACTCTACCCAAGTGCGTGCTGTTAATAAAATAACGGGAATGTGGCGTAACAGAATGTCTAGTTTTATTTGTCTCGTGAAGGAGATCCCATCGATTCTTGGCATCATCACATCGCTGATGATTAAATCCGGCACATGCTTCCTGGCGAGTTGAAGTCCGATTTCTCCGTTGGCCGCTTCCAAAATATCGTAGTCGGTCGAAAAATAGTTTGCCAGATAGTGACGCATCTCCGCATTGTCTTCCACGAAGAGCAATGTACACCGCTTCGGTAACGACTGTTTGTCAACAGAAGTGGTCACGTTTTCATGCTGCACGTCGTATGTTGCACGCCCCTGTTGCGGCATAGACCACTCTTCACGAGCTGAATCGATCGGTGGTTGCGTCCTTTCTAACGGCAGGATCATACGAAACAACGTTAAATGCAGGCTCGTTGCGTGTGATCTACTTTGAACGAGCAATGCGCCTCTATGCATCTCGACCAGCGATTTGCTATACGTTAAACCAAGTCCAGTGCCTCCAGACACTGTTGTTTGTCCCTGTAAGAATGGTTTAAATATTCGTTCCAAGTCGTCTGTTGGAATGCTTGAACCATTGTCGATCACGTCTAGAATAAGTTGTTCCGATCGTAGGGTGATCCGTATTTTGATTATTCCTCCGCTTCCCGTGAATTTAAGTGCGTTGGACAATAAATTATACAGGACTTTTTCAATCTTATCGGCATCGATATCGACGAATAGAGAGGATAGAGGAAGATCCGTTTTCAGTCGAATATTTTTCTGCTTAGCCTCTTGTGCGAAGGATGCAATAACCTTTTTTATTAGAAGAATGATATCTGTATATTCAAGATGCAGTGTTTCGTGTCCTGTCTCGAACCGACGAATATCCAACAATTGGTTAACCGTGCGCAACAACCTATTCCCGTTGTTCTCCATGGTTTGAAGTTGCTCCTGTATTCGGCCATCTGTTTGACTCCAGCCCTTTAACTGTTGGATGGGAGAAAGAATAAGTGAAAGCGGTGTCTTGATCTCATGCGAGATATTGGTGAAAAATTGAAGTTTGCTCTCATGCAGCTCACGTTCTTTTTCATGCAACAATGCTTCATAGGCGAGCTTAGATTTCAATCGGGTATACCGACGTATATAATAATAAAAGGCGTATAACAAAATGAGAAAAATACAGGCATACAATAGATAAGCCCACTTACTAGCCCAGATGGCGGGAGCCACTGCGATAGGCAATGCGGTTGGCGTTGTTGTCCAGATGCCATCACTGTTGGAAGCTTTTACTTTGAAGATATAGTCTCCAGGGGTAAGATTTGAGTAACTGGCCACGCGCTTGGTGGCATCGGTATAAATCCAATCTTTGTCGAAGCCTTCGAGCATATACGCATACTTGTTCCCTGCGGGGTTAGCATAATGAAGGGCTGCAAACGTAATACTGATGCTTTTGTCTTCGTGTGTCAGATTCAGCGACTCACTGAGATAAAGTGGGCGACGTAGAACCACACGATCGTTCACCTGTTGGCCGACTTCGACGACTTCATTTAAAACGCGCAATTCTGTAAAGACAACGCGGGGAGGAGTGGGATTCGTTCGTATACTATCAGGGTTGAAATAACTAACGCCCTTATTCCCTCCAAAATATAGTCGGTTGGTTCGACGGCTGCGATAAACCGCTCCTTCCGCAAATTCATTACTCTGGAGCCCATCTTGCTTCGAAAAAGTGCGTATGCGTAGGGATCTCCGGTCGATTCGCGAAATTCCTTGCTTGTGGCTGACCCAAAGAAAACCCTTTTGATCTTCTGTGATACCCGCGATCGTACCTTTCGGCCAAAGGGCAGATTGCGGAGAAAGATGTTTGACGACACCCGTCTTCGGATCATAATGATCCAAACCATTTCCTGTTCCAATCCAGAATTCGTGATTGCTGTCTTCAAAAATGCTATAAATACGGTTGTCGCTCAACGAATGCATAGGCACACCGCCATGTTGCAAACGCATCACAAGACGCAGTTGCTGTCCTTGGTCCTCCTTAAAAATGCAGATTCCACCCCCTTCTGTTCCTGCCCAAATCTGTGATTTGCTATCTACGAAGATGCTCCAAACGTGCGGTTCAGACAGTGCGTCACTTAAATCAAAAGCATGAAAGCGTGCCTTGGCACGGTCGTACTTGAAAATACCTTTCCATGTGGCAAACCATAGGTTCATATGCTGATCTTCGGCGATTCCAAATACACCGGTGTTCTGGAGTAAGGGGTCATCCATTCGACGTATGGTTTCTGTACGTTTGTCATACCGATCCAATCCATTTTGATTTCCGATCCAGATATCGCCTCGCGAGTCGCAAAAGACCTTTTTGATATAGTTGCTCTGTATGGAGCCGATGTCTCTAGGGGCATGTTGAAACTGTTTATATTCTCCATTACGTTTGACAAGTGTTACGCCTTTACTGCGTGTACCTACCCATACATTCCCCTCTTCATCTTCACAGAGCGATCGGATAATATTTTCACTCAGAGAATTTGGACGATCGGCATAATGATACAGGTAGTGAAATGGTGTAGCATCTAGGTAACTTCGGTTAATCCCATTGCTGTAGGTACCTAACCATAGAACATGTTGCTCATCTAGAAAAATATCACTGACATAAGCGTCGTTGATCGACCAGGGGTTGGATGAGTCGACTTTATATGTTTTTTGTTGACCTGTAGGTAGGAAGGTTTCTACCAAAGTTGTGCTGAGGTTGTCCAAGTGCCATCGCGTGTGGTGGAACGTGAAGTTGACTTGCAAGCGATGATCGCGGCGATTGATCTTTCCGCGTATCTCGGGGGCACAGTTGTCCAACGAAACACGGCTGAAATCATCTGTCTCATAATTGTATCGACATAAAAACTGTTCGTTGAAGGTGGAAACCCAAATATCCCCCTGCTTATCCAGCAATACATTATGTATACGGTTGTTGATAATACTTTTTGGATTAGACGCATCATATCGGTATACACGGATATCATATCCATCATACCGACAGAGACCAGACCAGGTTCCAAGCCACATAAAACCGTATTTGTCCTTCGCGATACCATGGATAGTACTATGAGGAAGCCCATTCTCCGACGTGATATGATCAAATTTAAGTTGCAAGAACTGAGCAGGACACGGAATAGTCCATCCCAATAGCAAGAAGAGTATAAGTTGCCATAGATGATGTGTGAGTGTACGTCCTTTGGTTAGCATTTTTTGAAATAGTCGATAGCCTTAAAAGTAGCAAAAAAACTGTATAAAGCTATCACGGCCTGTCCTGTTTTTTAGGTATCTATAATATGAGCGGGGCACTTATTTAGCATGTTTGTGCAGAAATGAATCATTTTTACGGGAACAATGATTCGTTTTTACGGCACCAATACTCCGTATGCCCTTAACTTTGGAATATGTTCCCACGTCAGGCCAAATGTAAGGCGTGCCCCGGATACAAACGCTAATCGTAAACATCTTAATTAAACCTATTTTATTGCATGGAAACCTTATTCATTTCTTCGAACAGCCGCGCTTCAATAAATACCGATTTGATTAAATCGATAGAAATCAACGATTTTTCGGCTACGCCAAAATATGTGCAGCTGGCAGACGCTATTGTTGAAGCGATCAAGAATAAGATTGTAGAGGTCGGCGATCCATTACCTTCAATAAACGACCTGAGTTATCACCTTCAAATTGCGCGAGATACGGTTGAAAAAGGATATCGAAAACTTCGGATAGAAGAAATTATCGCCTCGTCTCCGGGAAAAGGATACTTTGTGGCTAAAGAACAGGTTTTCCGCTTGCGGATTGCAGTGTTCTTGAATAAATTGAGCGCTCACAAAAAAATTGTTTACGATGCCTTCGCAAGCGAACTGGGAGATCAGGCTTCTATTGACCTCTTTGTCTATAATAGCGATATCACACATTTACGGACACTTATCCAGGGTCTTCCACAACCATATGACCACTACGTTGTTTTTCCGTATTTTAAAGAAGGGCGAGATAAGGCCGCGGAGGTCCTTTCATTGATTCCGTCCGATAAGATATTGCTACTGGGGCGTGAAGTTGATGGTTTGGAGGGCAATTTCCCGGTCGTCTGCGAAAATTATGAAAAGGATATCTATGAAGCATTGGAAAGTATCAAAGAACCTCTTTCGAAATACAATGCGCTAAAACTTGTTTTTCCAGACAACAGTGATTATCCCAAAGCGATAATTAAAGGTTTTTACAAATTTTGTCAAGAGTATGCCTTTGAACACATTCTTGTTGATAATTTACGTAGAGAAGGAATAAAAAGAGGTACATGCTACATTAACCTAGCGGAGGATGATTTGGTGTACCTACTGGATAAAGTGCGTGCGAAAGGGCTAGAGGTTGGACAAGATGTAGGGGTCATTTCGTATAACGAAACTCCGTTGAAAAAATTTATTCTCAACGGGATAACCACGGTGTCTACGGATTTCAGATTAATGGGTGAATATGCGGCCGCGTGTATACTTCATGATCTGAAAAGTCATTTGGAAGTACCTTTCTACACCGTCCTTCGCGCGTCGGTGTAAAATGAAATAGGGAGCCCAAATGACGTGCTACGTCTTGTAGCAGGATAGCTCAGGTTGCCGCTTCAGCGGACAATGTTTAGTTTCGTCTAATTATAAATCCGATAGCGTATAACCAATGGTTCCACTATTACAACGAATATTAACAGTTTTGCTGATCTTAAGCACATGGGGAGCCTATACACAGGAGCGGAAAGAGATACAGTATCTTTCAGGAACTGACAATGAAAACACCGTTGATTGGGACTTTTGGGTAACGGGCGGCCGAAAAGCTGGGGCCTGGGGAAAGATTGCGGTGCCTAGTCACTGGGAACAACAGGGCTATGGCGCGTATAACTATGGACGCGATTATGTGACTTACGGAAAGAATTTTCAGTTTCACGACGAGAAAGGTTTATATCGATACAATTTCCAGATTCCCGATGCTTGGCAAGGGAAGAAAATTTCGCTCGTATTCGAAGGATCGATGACAGATACGGAGGTCAAGATTAACGGTCAATTAGCGGGAGAAAAGCACCAAGGAGCGTTTTATAGATTTAAATACGATGTGACAGATAAGGTGCGAATAGGACAGGATAACGTGTTGGAGGCAACCGTTGCCAAGATGTCCGACGATAAGACCGTCAACAATGCTGAACGCTTAGCCGATTACTGGATACTTGGTGGCATTTTTCGGCCAGTTTATTTGGAAGCTACTCCCGTTACTCATATTACAGGGACAGCGATTGATGCGAAGGCCGACGGCACGTTCAAATCCCTGGTATATCTTGAAGGGGTTCATACGCATACTTCCTTGCGGGTCGACATACAGGACACGGGGGGACGCGTCGTGGGATCTACTACCGTGAATGTACATCGTGGTGATTCGGTGGCCCGGGTGCAGGTGCAGGTAAAGAGCCCGAAACAATGGACGGCAGAGACGCCTCATTTATATCACGCGGTCTACACGTTGGAAACAAAAAAAGAAAAAGGATATCAGACCGAGGAGCGTTTTGGCTTCCGTACGGTGGAAGTACGTCCAGGAGACGGTATTTATGTCAACGGGGTTAAGGTCAAAATGAAGGGTGTGAATCGCCACGTATGGTGGCCTGAAACAGGCCGATCGGTTAATAAGCAGGTGGATTTACATGATGTAAAACTGATTAAACAAATGAACATGAATGCAGTACGGTGTTCACATTATCCGCCTGATAAATCATTCTTGGACTACTGTGACTCCCTAGGTTTATATGTATTGGACGAACTAGCCGGCTGGCAAAAAGCGTATGGAACACCCGTAGGAAAGAAGTTAGTGAAAGAGATGGTGACGCGGGATGTCAATCATCCATCTATTATTTTGTGGAGCAATGGCAATGAAGGGGGACATAATAAGGAACTAGTTGATGAATATCGTAAATACGACCTCTCGGCACGCACGGTCATACATGCTCATCACCGACCTGGAAACGCTATTAATGGGATCGATTGTAATCATTATGAGGATTACTATTCTACCCAGAAAATACTGGAAGGCCCTCATATCTATATGCCCACCGAGTTTTTACATGCACAAGATGATGGCGGTGCGGCCGCCGGTTTAGCCGATATTTGGGAACTGCATTGGAATTCGAAGCTTGGAGCCGGCGGATTTATTTGGGATTTTGCCGATGAAGGGATTGTTCGGACAGATTTTAATGGGGTAATCGACGTAAATAAAGTAAACGCGCCCGATGGTATCCTAGGACCACATCGGGAGAAAGAAGGTAGCTTCTTTGCTATTCGCGAGATCTATTCGCCGATACATATCAAGATGAAGGAACTTCCTCCCGATTTTGTTGGAAAAATAGCTGTTGAAAACCGTTTCCACCATACGAATTTGAAGGATTGTCACTTCGTGTTCAAATTGGTAAACTTCCGCAAGCCATATGATGACCAGTCGGGAATCGATACCATATGGACGGCAAATACACCATCGCCATCGATAGCGCCAACAGAGAAAGGCGTATTGGATCTTCAGCTACCCGCCACTTGGCGAAATATGGATGCCTTATGGCTGACAGCAATCGATCCACACGGGGAGGAGATTTATACATGGTCGTGGCGCGTGAAATCGAATGCGCAGATCGCGGAGGAAGTATTACCGCTGAAAACCGCGACGGAGGTCACCTTTCAAGAGGATTCGACCAACTATGTATTAGCGGCAAATGGGATCACGGTGTCGGTTGCAAAACAAACAGGATTGTTGGTAGACTTGACCAATGCGTATAGTATGAAATTGGCCTTTAACAACGGTCCTGTATTGATCGACGGGGAGTACAGCTTGACTGGTGCAAAGCCATTTGTCGACGGAAATAGGCAAGGAATTGAATTCACGTATACGGGAGACTTAAAAAGCATTCGTTGGACAATGCATCCGGATGGTTGGCTACAGTTAGACTATCACTATCAAAAAAGTGGAAGTTTTCCTTACGCAGGGGTCAGCTTTAATTACCCAGAGAATTATATTATTAGTGCCAAATGGTTGGGAAATGGTCCTTATCGTGTCTGGAAAAACAGGTTACACGGTGTAACGTTGAATACGTGGGAAAACATGTATAATGATGCAAAGGCAGGGATTGGGCCGTGGACATTTCCAGAGTTTAAAGGCTACTTTTCGGACATTAGCTGGATGCAATTTAATACAACCCAAGGAAAATTTTTAGTGGTTACAGAACAAGACAGTATGTATGTACGACTGTTTGACTTCTATGGTATCTCTGGTCCAAAAGGATATCCACAATTGCCTCAGGGTGATATTTCCTTCTTGGATGCCATCCCGCCTATTGGGACGAAATTGGCAATGGGAATCAATAGCAGAGCATCGGTAAATGGTCCGGCCGGCGAGTTGACGGTCATAGACAAATCTGTGAGCCGTACGCTTTATTTTTATTTTGGTTTACCAAAAGGGGAAAAAGAAAATACCCAGTTTGTTATGCCTAAAGTGAACATACTGACGGATTAGACCTGATCTTTTCCGCATAAAATATCCTTTAGTTTAGTTAGTTTATGTCTTGAGGATGACTGCCGCCTGGCTAGTCATCCTTTTTTTATAGTTGAGCTACCTCATGAAAAGGATTAAGTGGCGTTGGATATGTGTCAAAGTTACTTAAATAATGCACTGCAAATGCCTCGCCATGATGAATGAAGCCATGGAGCGTACCGTTATGACCAGGCATTGATAGGCATCAAAACCATTTGACCGCCACGGAGGTGTTTACAAAAACAGCAAAGTTTGGCATATTCGAAATGCTTGCCGCCGATTAATAGGAGCTAAGCGATCCTTTCTCTAAAGCCAGAGCCTGTTCTGTGTGGAAAGTGTCTTATTCTAATCGATCAGCTTACTTTTCGTAGTGGAAATCGATGACATGTATCTTTTGGATTTCCTGTTCAGACGCTTTGGATAAACTGACCCGCTTAAGTGTAACTCCCCGTACCGGTAATTCAGGATTTCCATTGATTTTTGCAATGAACTTCGCTTCGGTAGCCCGAATATGCTCAAGCGATATGTTTTGAATTGGAGTCAGCTTTTTAATTTTTGTGGGAACCAAAGTACGCCATTGGTACAGTACATCGGTGTCTATACCTAAAATTCCATCTTTTAGATGATGGGCCGTGATGTTGGAGAAATATATGCCGTTGACCGATCCTCCCATACGCTCGTTGGTTTTGATAAAAAGCAAATGCATTAAGTTGGCTTTTGGTCCAGCTTCACAGTCGGTGACATAAACATTTTCAATGCCTCCAGACAGCTCACTGCCTATGGCAACCAATTGATGCCCATCATTCATTTTACAATTTCGGATGACAATGTTTTTCGATGGTGTTTTCAGTCGCCAGCCTTCGGGGTTGCGACCCGATTTAATCGCAACAGCATCATCGCCTTGGTCGAATACGCAGTTCTCAATAAGGATATTCTGACTCATCTCTGGATCAATACCGTCGTTGTTATGGCCATGTGCGTACACATCGATGTTGCGAACGACGATGTTTCTAGACAGATAAAGATGAACCGTCCAAAAGGGACTGTTTCGGATTTTGACATCTTCTATAAGGACATTTTCACACCGATTGAATTGAATGAATTGCGGACGAAGATTGGACGTGTCATTCACCATATTTCGTTCCGCAACGGGTACATTGTCTTGCGCCCAATTGTAGAGTCTTTTGATACTTTCCATATGTGCTTGTGGGCGAGGGAACCATTGGCGCCAAATATCCATGATTGCTTTGATCTCACCCTCTCCGGTAATCGCCACATTTTTAGCCCCGAACGCGTAAATAAGTGGCGAATAGTTATAACACTCCAGTCCTTCCCATGTACTAAAGACTGCGGGCAGATAATCTTGCGGATTGCCGGAAAACAGCAAGGTGGCACCTTTGGCAATGTGCAAATTTACATGACTTTTTAAGTGAATCTTTTTGGTTAGCCATTCGCCTGCTGGTATCACGACCGTTCCGCCTTGTTCATGAGCAGCGTCTATCGCCCGCGCAATGGCTTGTGTGGTAAGCTCTTTATTTCCGGTTACGGCACCGAAGTCGACAATATTAAAACGTGCTGCATTGGCGAAATCAGGAATTGAAAATGTAGGCATAGCAAAAGGAGCATCTACGGAGATCGTCTCCTTAGAGATCGAGTAATGCTGGGCTTGCACCGCCATGCCTCCTCCGGTTATTATCAGTAAGATAAATGTAAAGAAAATGGATACCGGTCTCAGATAACTACGTTTAAGAAAAATAGGGGTGTGTCGTAACATATTGTATGGTTTACTTTGGTCCTGATTTGTTTATTTTACTTACCAACGTATCCAGCAACTAAGGCACGAGCTTATGGCAAGGAGAATCCAAGACAGTTCGGAAACTATGATCAAAACCGTGATTTAGAAGCCTTCGTTGGCTCGGCATAAAAATAGAGATAAAAATAGGAGCGACCTAATTTGAGATAGCAGGACACTACAGGTGAGTGACAGCCTTCAGTGCATACCCTCGGATTATCAACTAATCACAAATTTTTTACAAAGTTATAAACGAACGTTGGCGTGGTATAGACATGGTTAAGTGCAGGATTGGCATACAGAACAGGACACTACAGGTTGCCTTTGAGTTCGATTGTTGATAGCTTAGATTGTGAAAGATAGCGAATTAATAGGTTTGCTGACATAATTTTTACGCTGACCAAAGTCGAAATCGATGGTTCGACTTGATACCGCTTAAATAAAAAACAATGAAAAACAGATTTGTAGTAGGTGCAGTGGTCGTGATGACCATGCTTTTAGGATTTGATTTACGGGCACAGGATCGTTTTCCCGACGGTTCGCCAATCTCCGACTGGTTTAAGACAGTTATTCCCACGGATATTGCTTCCTTAGGAGCGATTTATCGGATTACTGATTTTGGAGTAATACCAGATAGTACCGTTTTGCAGACAGCGAAAATACAGGCTGTGATCGATAAAGCGCATCAAGCTGGCGGCGGCGTCGTTGTTATCCCGCGAGGTACCTTTTTAAGTGGTTCGTTGTTTTTTAAATCCAAGACACACCTGCATTTAGAAGAAGGTGCGGTTTTAAAAGGTAGCGACGATATTAGCAATTTTGCGCTGCTCATGACCCGTATGGAAGGGCAGACCGTCAAATATTTTGCGGCACTGGTCAATGCCGATCAAGTGAACGGATTTACGGTCTCCGGTAAAGGAACGCTTGATGGGAACGGGCTGCGGTACTGGAAGTCATTTTGGCTACGCCGTGGCTTCAATCCGAACTGTACCAATATGGATGAAATGCGTCCACGTATCTTATATGTGTCGAATAGCAAAAACGTCCAAATATCGGGAATCCGAATGAAAAATTCGCCATTTTGGACTTCGCACTATTACCGATGTGAGAACCTAAAGCTCGTGGATCTACATATCACTGCCCCGGAAAAGCCGGTCAAGGCACCCAGTTCGGATGCGATTGACCTGGATGTCTGTCACAACGTATTGATTAAAAATTGCTACCTGTCTGTAAATGATGATGCCATTGCACTGAAAGGTGGTAAAGGCCCTAAAGCGGACAAAGATCCGAATAACGGCGCAAACTACAATATTATCATTGAAAACTCCGCTTTTGGATTCTGTCACAGCGCGCTTACGTGCGGGAGCGAGTCTATTCACAGTTACAATATCATCTTCAGAAACAACACGTTGAATAAGGCAAAGAAATTGCTGCAGCTAAAAATGCGTCCGGATACACCGCAAGAGTATGAGCATATCTTGATAGAGAATGTAACCGGAAACGCAGTTAGTTTACTTTTTGTTAAACCTTGGACACAATTTTTTGACTTAAAGGGAGAAAGTGGGATCAAGATGTCTTACGCACAGAACATCACGTTGCGGAACATCACGTTAGATTGCGACATTTTGTTCGATGTTACTAACTCGGATCAATATAAACTGTCCAATTTCACATTTGATAAGATGAAGGTCAACGCCGCAAAACGCCCTTACATCCATCAAGAATACATCGAAAGCTTTAAACTGAATGATGTACTGGTAAATGGTAAGAAGGTCGCACAAAAATAGAGCAAAAAATACAGATCCTATGTGTCATACCTATTTAGCTAGATATCTGCGTCTGCTCGCGCTGTTGGGCGGGGTCGTCTGCGGACAGACGACGCTGGCGCAACGTTACATGGAATTCTTGGATCGGGGGTTCGTAGCCATTAAAAAGACAGAGCGGAGCACTTTCCTGAGTTGGAGATTGTTGGCCACAGATGATTATGAAACACCCTTTCACGTGTATCGTCAGTATACCGGTGATGCAAAAGAACGAATTACAGAGAAGCCGGTTTTAAAAGGGACAAATTTTGAAGATCAACGCGTAGATAACAAAAGGGATGCAATATATACCCTGGTTCGATTAGACGGTAAAAAAGAACATACGGAAGCGGTGTTGACGGTTGAAGGGACAGATCCTGTCCTTCCCTACACCGAGCTTCAGTTGCGCACACCCGAAGGATACTCCCCTGGGGACCTGTCTGTCGGTGACCTAGATGGGGATGGAAGTTACGAAATCGTCGTTCACCAAACAGGTAAGGGACATGACAACGCGCACAATGGCATGACCGATCCGCCCATTTTTCAAGCATATAAAATGGATGGTACATTCCTGTGGGAAATAAATTTAGGGAAGAACATTCGAGAAGGGGCACACTACACCCAGTTTTTAGTGTACGATTTAGACGGCGACGGGCGTGCGGAGTTCGTTTGTAAGACGGGAGATGGTACACGGGATGGTCTAGGGCAAGCGATTGGCGATGCAGAAGCTGATTGGAGAGATACCACGTCCAGCTCCCGTACATTTGGCAGAATCTTGAAAGGGCCAGAGTATTTGACGGTTTTTGATGGGCTCACAGGCGCAGCAATAAGCACCGTAAACTATTTGCCCGAAAGGGGAGATCTGCGGAAGTGGGGCGATAGTAATGCCAATCGTTCGGATCGATTTTTGGCATGTATTGCTTACCTCGACGGAATCCATCCGAGTGTGGTGATGACCCGTGGGTATTATGAACGGACAGCGCTTGCGGCTTGGGACTTTCGGGATAAAACATTAGTAAGTCGATGGGTTTTTGACACGCAAAACAGGGAGAACGCCTATTCAGGTCAAGGCTATCATAGTTTAACCACCGCTGATGTTGATCAAGACGGAAAGGACGAAATTGTATTCGGCTCCATGGTCGTCGATCATACAGGAAAGGGATTGTATAGCACCCGCTTAGGTCATGGTGATGCGCTTCACGTAACTGATTTGGATCCAGACCGTCCTGGTCTGGAAGTCTTTGGTATCCATGAGTTAAAGGGAGGCCGGAAAGGTGTTGGCGCTGCTCTTTTCGATGCCAAGACCGGTGATATTCTCTTCAAAGGAGCGATTGACCAAGATGTGCCTAGAGGCGTTGCTGCGAATATTGATCCGAATTATAAAGGCGCCTATATGTGGTGGCTAGGCTCAAAATCACTTTATGATATGAAAGGAAAGGTCGTGGGGCAAGCGCCGCGATCGGCTAACTTTTTGATTTGGTGGGATGGCGATCTTAGTAGGGAATTGCTGAACAGCAATTATATTGAAAAATACCAGCAAGGTGTTATCTTCCGTGCCGAAGGGGCTTCTTCCATTAATGGAACCAAAAGTACGCCTAATCTGAGTGCGGATATACTTGGCGATTGGCGCGAAGAACTCATTCTCCGTTCGGATGATAATCAAAGTTTACGGATTTATAGTACGACGATACCAACGGAATATCGCTTGTACACGTTAATGCAAGACCCGCAATACAGACTGAGCATCGCATGGCAAAATGTTGCCTACAACCAACCTCCACATACAGGTTACTATTTGGGAACGGGAATGGAAAGGCCTGATAAGCCAAATGTAAAACTGGTTCATGCCGAACGAGGTAGAAACCTCAAGGTTCAAAAACCGTTATACCGAGACCCGAAAGAAGACGGCGCCGCTGATCCTGTTGTGGTCTGGAATAAACAAGAAAAGGTATGGTATATGCTATATACCAATCGTCGGGCAAAAGTCGAAGGACTCACCGGGGTCTCGTGGGTGCATGGGACAGCAATTGGTATTGCGCGTTCTACGGATGGGGTGCAGTGGGAATATTTGGATACCGCTAAATTTGAAGAACCATATACGAACATGACGCTGTGGGCGCCGGACGTCATCGAAGATAAGGGAACATACCATATGTATCTAACAGTGGTGCCGGGCATATTCGAAGATTGGAATCATCCACGGTCCATCGCACATTTTACGAGCAAAGATCTGCTAAACTGGTCGTACGTATCTACGTTGGCGCTTTCGTCGGAGAAGGTTATCGACGCCAGTGTTTTTGCATTGCCCACCGGTGGATGGCGAATGTGGTACAATAACGAAAAAGATGGAAAATCAGTATATTATGCAGACAGTCCAGATCTTCGTACCTGGCAGGATAAGGGAAAGGCGTTGGCAACACGTGGCGAAGGACCCAAAGTCTTTGCTTGGAAAGATTTCTATTGGATGGTCGTGGACACTTGGAAAGGACTCGCCATTTATCGATCGAAAGATCTTCTTACATGGGATAAACAGCCGGATCTGCTATTAGATAGGGCAGGGCAGGGCAGGGATGATGGTGTTGTCGGGGGACACCCAGACGTAATCGTTGAAAACGACCGTGCTTATATTTATTATTTTACGCATCCGGGAAGAACGCCTGAAAATCTAGGCCAAGACACCTATGAACAGCGTCGGAGCAGCATACAGCTGGCAGAGATCCGCTACGATAATGGCGCGCTTATCTGCCATCGCGATGCGCCACTTTTCATAAATTTAGCGCGTAACTAAATACCAGATCATAAGATATGACTAAGAACGTGATACTGCTTGTCGCCGGCATACTTCTCCTGGCGTTTGACCTCCAGCATAAGCCAACTATTTATATTATCGGCGACTCTACAGTGCGTAACAGCAATAAAGAATATTGGGGATGGGGTACGCTCTTGCCTGAGTTTTTAGATACGACCGCCGTGGCAATAGCGAACCATGCTATGGCCGGACGTAGTACGCGCACCTTTCGGAAAGAAGGACGGTGGGATCGGCTTGATTCCCTTTTAAAACCCGGTGATTACCTGTTTATTCAATTTGGCCATAATGAGGGAAGTAAGCCCGATACAACGAAGCAAGGATATCGTGGCGTACTGCGCGGTATAGGAAAGGACTCCGTGCTACTGGATTGGGGAAATGGAAAATCTGAAGTCGTATATAGTTATGGAGAAAATTTAAGACGTTTTGTTCGAGAGGCAAAGGAGAAACGCGTAAACCCGGTCATTTTTTCCATGATTCCGCGTAACCAGTGGGATGAAGACGGTCATGTAAAACGTGCAAATCATGATTTTGGTCTCTGGGCTCGGCAGATAGCAGCTGAAGAAGGCGTCCCATTTGTGGATCTTAACGAAATTACAGCCCTAAAATACGAAAAGCTAGGTCCCGATACGGTTAAGAAACGCTATTTTCCGGGTGATCACACCCATACAAATTATGAAGGTGCGAAAGAGAATGCAGCTTCTGTAGTAGCTGGACTTCAAGAACTACAGCACCCTTTAATAAAATTTATGACAAGTAGATGAAAAAAATGAAGTATAGGATCGGCTGGAAGCTGGTTGCCCTTTTGTTGGCCTATTGTTTTTGTTCTTTTTTAAACAGAGAAAATCGAAAACCTACATTGTTTATCATCGGCGATTCCACCGTGAAAAATGGTAGAGGAGATGGCTCCAATGGCCAATGGGGATGGGGAAGCTTCTTGGGGGATTATATCGATCGATCGAAATTGAATGTGCGCAATAAAGCATTGGGTGGGACGAGCACACGAACGTTTTATAATAACCCAAAGCTTTGGCAACAGGTTCTGGACAGTATTCAGGCCGGCGATATTGTCATTATGCAGTTTGGACATAATGATTCCAGTCCCATTGTGGATACGTTGCGCGCGCGCGGCACCATAAAAGGAAATGGTGATGAATTTCAGGAGGTGTTCAACCCGTTGTTGAAACAACGGGAAATGGTGTATAGTTACGGGTTCTATTTACGCCGCTTCGTGAAGAATGTACACGATAAAGGCGCCAAGGCAATAATCTGTTCACCTATCCCGCGTAATGCCTGGGATGGCGAACATGTCCGTCGCTCGGCATATGCGCAATGGGCAAAGGAGGCGGCGGCACAAAGCGAAGCGTTCTTTGTGCCATTACAGGATTTGATCATCGCACATTATGAAGAGCTTGGAAAGGAAGCCGTACAGAGAACGTTCTTTGAGCCGAAAGATGCAACACATACCATTAAAGCAGGAGCGGAGCGGAATGCCTCGCTCGTGGCCTCTTTTTTGAAAGACACCAAAGAAATCGGATTACAACGTTTCTTTAAAAAGTAGATCCCGACTTTGTGCGATTTTTTTTTTACCGCGCGTGTAGGATCATCCTGCGCGCGTTGCTTTTTTGGGCGTCCACCGGCTTAAACAACGATTGTTAGCCAATGTTCCTGAAGTTCTATCCCGCGTCATTTTTTTTAACTGCTTCGCGTTTGGGTGTAACAAAATCTTTATATATGGGAAATTTGCCATTGCCGGCTTCCACGGCATAAAATGGCCGGATCGCAGGATACTACAGGTTGCCCGGCTCGGATATATGTGCTATTATAGCTGTTGAAAGAATCCTTATAAACCTAACGACGCGTGTCGATACGGAATGAAAGACACATGATGTGTTCGGAGAAGTAGAATAGGCGCGTCGAATGTTAACAATTGAAAAGTATCGTTACACATACATAAATAGAGTTTGTGCAAACAGAAATAATTTGATCCAGTATAATATATGATAAAAAGAAAAAGAACGATGTATGGCTTGTTACTTGTGATGGTATGTTGCGTCACTGCTTGCGCAACAAAGAAGCAAGTCGCACCTGTTGTCAATACCAAACGAGAGGTGTTGGACGTTATGCGCTCCGCCAATACCTATTTTATGGAGAAATGGCCGGATACCGGTAAACCGATTTACACAAACCGCTGGCGGCCGAGTAATATTTGGACACGGGCCGTGTATTACGAAGGGCTCATGGCCTTATATAAAATAGATGCAGACCAACGATATTACGATTATGCGGTAGATTGGGGTACAAAACATGCTTGGGGACTAAGAAACGGTACCCAAACGCGTAACGCCGACGATCAAGCGTGCGGACAGACCTATTTAGATTTATATGAAATCGATCCGAAGCCCGAACGCCTTGCAACGATAAAAACGAATATAGATTACGTTATCGCCTCCGGCAAAGTCGACGATTGGACATGGATAGATGCCATACAAATGGCTATGCCTGTATTTGCGAAGCTCGGCGTATTGCAAAAAGATGATCGCTATTTTGACTACATGTATAAAATGTACGCGCATTCTAAAAATAGCGAGGGTGGTGGACTGTATAACACAAAAGACAAACTGTGGTGGAGAGATAAGGATTTCGTTCCGCCGTATCAGGAACCCAATGGGGAGGATTGCTACTGGTCTCGCGGTAATGGTTGGGTCGTCGCTGCTTTAGTGCGGGTACTTGATTTGCTGCCCGATACGGATCCTCATAAAACGGAATATCTTCAGGACTATAAAAATCTGATGGAAGGTGTACTCGCCACGCAGCGAACCGATGGCTTTTGGAATGTTAGTTTGCACGATCCAACCAATTTTGGCGGACGGGAGACCTCCGGCACGGCATTGTTTGCTTACGGTATGGCATGGGGTTTAAACAACGGTCTACTGGACGCAAAAACATATCGGCCTGCATTAAACAGAGCTTGGAACGCAATGGTAAAAGAATCCGTTCATCCCTCCGGTTTTCTCGGATATCTTCAGGGTACAGGTAAAGAACCTAAAGACGGCCAACCGGTAAGCTTCTCCAGCGTACCTGATTTCGAAGACTATGGCCTAGGCTGTTTTCTACTTGCAGGTTCAGCGTACTACGTCCTGTTGGATAAGGAAGGAATGAAATAACACGCTCGATAAAAAACAAGCATATGCGATTACATATTCTCTTCGGATGTTTACTTTCCACATGTATCCTTTTGGTTTGCGGACAGGAACGGAAAGTCTTAAGTTTTAACGCGGGATGGCGGTATCACATAGGTGATGTGGAACAAGCTGCGCTACCCAACTTGGATGATCGGGATTGGACGCCCGTGACATTGCCTGCAGCTTGGAATGAAGACGAAGCTTTTGCGAAGCCTATACATGAGCATAGTACAGCAGTCGTGTGGTACCGAAAGAAATTTACGTTGCCTAAACAGTATCCCTTGGATAACATTTTTCTGGAATTTGAAGGCGTTCGTTTCGGCGCTGAAATTTATGTCAACGGTAAATTTGTCGGTAGACATGAAAATGGCGTCATGGCTTTTGGATTGGATATCTCCAACTATATATACGCCGATGCGGATAATACGGTCGCCGTGCGCACAGATAACAGTTGGCGATATCGTGAGAAATCGTCCAACAGCACATATCAATGGAATGATAAAAATTTCAATGCCAATTATGGTGGAATCCCCAAAAATGTTTGGATACATTTTAAAGGGACTCTTTATCAAACGTTACCGTTATATGCTAATCTAGGGACGGTTGGAACCTATGTATATGCAAAAAACATAGACATTGCTAAAAGGAGATTGGATCTACATGTCGAATCCGAAATAAAGAACACGGGCAAAATGCCCGTCAAAGGCGAATTTGTGATTGACGTGCGAGATGCCGAAAATAAAATGGTGAAGACCTTCTCAAGTAAATTCTCAATAGGAGTTGGATCAGAACAAGTCGTTACCGCATACAGCGCGCTCGATCAAGTAAATTTTTGGAATTGGGGATATGGCTACTTATACACGGTAACCTCAAAATTGGTAGTGGACGGTCAAGTCGTTGATCAGGTCGATACAAAAACGGGCTTCCGTAAAACAGCCTTTAAAGAAGGCATGGTTTTTCTAAACGACCAAGTCCTGATGATGAAAGGATATGCGCAGCGCACCAGCAACGAATGGCCAGCTGTAGGGTTATCCGTTGCTCCTTGGCTGAGTGACTACAGTAACAAGCTTATGGTAGAAAGTCATGCCAACCTCGTTCGTTGGATGCACGTTGCGCCGTGGCGACAAGATGTAGAGTCCTGTGACCGTGTCGGTCTTCTGCAAATGTTGCCCGCCGGAGATGCGGAACGCGACGTCGAGGGACGGCGTTGGGAACAACGTACCGAGGTGATGCGCGATGCGATTATTTACTATAGGAACAATCCGAGCGTACTATTCTACGAAAGCGGTAACGAATCTATTTCTGAAGCACATATGGCTGAGATGAAAGCTATCCGGGATCGATACGATCCGCATGGTGGACGGGCAATTGGCTCCCGGGAAATGTTAGACAGCAAGATTGCTGAATACGGAGGAGAAATGCTCTACATAAACAAGAGTGCAAAACACCCGATGATCGCAACCGAATACATGCGCGACGAAGGGCTGCGTAAGTATTGGGATGAATATACCTATCCTTTCCATAAAGAAGGAGACGGTCCACTATACAAAGGGAATGATGCAAGTGATTACAACAGGAACCAAGATCAACACGCCCTTGAAACAGTTCGCCGATGGTGGGAATACTGGAAGGTTCGACCAGGGACAGGGACTCGGGTTAGTTCCGGTGGGGTAAATATTATTTTTTCCGACTCGAATACCCACTATAGAGGGAAAGAAAATTATCGCCGTAGCGGCGAAGTAGACGCCATGCGAATTCCAAAAGATGGTTTCTATGCACATCAAGTGATGTGGGACGGATGGGTAGATGCCGATCCGAAAGGATTACACATTATCGGACATTGGAATTACCAAGAGGGAACGAAAAAGGATATACGTGTAGTGAGCGCAGGCGAACGCGTTGAACTGCTTGTGAACGGCGCTAGCGTCGGATTTGGTAAGCGATCGCATCAGTTCGTATTTACCTTCCCAGACATTTTATATGAAGCCGGTGAACTGAAAGCGCGGTCGTATAATGTAAATGGTATGCTTTTAAATGAAAAAGTACTTCGTACAGCGGGAGAACCGTATGCGCTTAAACTCCACTATAAACATGGAGACAATGGCCTTTTTGCCGATGGTAATGACATGGTACTCGTTGAGGTGGAAGTGGTTGATAAGAATGGACAACGTTGTCCGACGGCTACCCATATGGTTGATTTCTCCTGGGACGGACCGATGGATTGGAGGGGCGGTATAGCGCAGGGACCCGGTAACTATATCCTGTCGGAGTCGTTACCCGTAGAAGCAGGCGTGAACCGTGTTCTATTACGCACACGGTATGGTAAGGCGGGGAAGACGACTGTGCGCGCCCAGGCTAATGGCCTTCAGCCGGCTCAGATTGAGTGGACTGTACGCCCAATTGACTCAGTCGGCGGACTGTTCGTTAAATTGTCTAAAGAGGGACTTCCATCCAATGTTGATCGCGGGCCGGGATTGGACGAACCCGCGTTAACGATCACGAGACGGTCGTTGCCGATCGCGTCTGTCAGCGCTGGAGCAAATGCGCAGCAAGGCACTGCATCGTTTGATGACAACGAATTATCAGATTGGGTAAATGATGGAAGCCTCCAGCATGCATGGATAGAGTATACATTAGCAAAAGCAGCTGATATTGACGAAATTGACCTAAAATTGAATAACTTTAGGTCACGAGCCTATCCCCTTCAGGTGTTTGTTGATGATAAATTGGTCTACGACGGAGAGACAGCGACGACGCTGGGTTACTATACACTAGCTTTGCCCCGTACTCGAGGCCGTCGAATAAAAATCCAGTTGAAAGGATCATCTTACGTAATGGACGAAAATAAGCATGCTGAAATTGGAGGGAAGAAACTGGATGACGGGGTAGCGCGCAATGATGCCAACGCTAAAGGAACGTTAAGTATTATCGAAATAGATATTTATAGCAAACTGAAATAATGCAAAAAATTGCTTTTAAAATGCGGATAAAACCCGGAATGAAGGAAGAGTATAGAAAAAGGCATACCGCTATCTGGCCTGAATTGGTTGCTTTATTGAAAGAAAGTGGTATCTCTGACTATACCATATTTTTAGACGAAGCGTCTAATACCTTGTTTGCCGTACAGCGGCTTACTGGAAATTCCTCGCAAGATCTTGGTGAAACAGAGGTTGTACAGCGTTGGTGGGCCTACATGGCCGACATTATGGAAACAAACGCCGATTATTCGCCCGTTTCGGTTCCGTTGGAACAAGTTTTTCATTTAGATTAGCATGAATAAGAAAAATATATTGATGACACTCTGCTGCGGTGTGTTGTTCCACGTTTCGGCGGGAGCGCAGCAGCTGTGGCCCACGGTTACCAAAGAGATGAAACCATGGACTCGGTGGTGGTGGTTGGGTTCGGCGGTCGATAAATCCAATGTCGAGCGTGAACTCAAGATGTTTGCAGAAGCTGGCTTTGGGGGTGTTGAAGTAACACCCATCTACGGCGCAAAAGGATATGAAAAAAGGTATATCCCCTTCCTGTCTGATCCATGGATGGATATGCTATCCTTTACTGGAAAAAAGGCGCAGTCGCTGGGATTGGGCATGGATATGAATTTAGGCACCGGTTGGCCGTTTGGTGGCCCACAGATAGAGGAACCTCAAGCTGCGACTAAGTTTTTTTTGGATGAAATTGTACTCCGTAAGGGATCAACCCTGTCGTTTCCCCTGCAGAACAGTGATCCAAAACAAAGATCTTCGAAGTTGCAAGCTTTGCGTGCATTTACGGCAAATGGAGACGAGATAAATTTGGATACGTATGTGACACATTCTTCAGGAACTTGGACAGCACCAGCCGATGTGCGTATCGTCGCGCTTTTTTCCGGGCGAACGCGGCAGAAAGTCAAACGAGCAGCGCCCGGCGGTGAAGGGTATACATTGGATCACCTGGGTGCCGGCTCTGTACAACATTACTTTGAGCGGTTTAGACGCTCGTTTGCTAAACAACCGGTAGGGGTTAGATCATTTTTTAATGACAGTTATGAAGTCTACGGAGCCAATTGGACAGATGATTTCTTAATGGAATTTGCGCGAATCAAAGCATATAAATTGGAGGATCATCTGTTGGCCTTCTCGGGACAAGGGAATGACAAAGAAGAGGAAATGCGTGTTAAGTCGGATTACCGCGAAGTGGTGAGTGCCGTGCTGCAGAAAAATTTCTTACTCCCTTTCACCTCTTTTGCTGCAGAATACGGAGCTTTTTCCAGAAATCAGGCGCACGGTTCCCCGGGTAACCTAATCGATTTGTATGCCAGTACGGATATTGCGGAATGCGAGACGTTTGGATCTAGCTTTTTTGATATACCCGGACTGCGGCGAGACAGTGCTGATATACGAAACGTTGATCCTGATCCGATGATGTTTAAGTTTGCCTCTTCCGCAACGCACACGAGCGGTAAAAAATATACCTCGTCCGAGACATTCACGTGGTTGACCGAACATTTCAAAACGTCATTAGCACAGGCTAAACCCGAGGTAGAGCAACTCTTTCTGGCAGGTGTCAATCACATTTTTTATCACGGCACAACCTATTCACCGGCCGATGTACCTTATCCAGGCTGGTTGTTTTATGCATCGGTAAACTTCACCACCAATAACTCCTTTTGGCCGCATTTAACCGGGTTAAATACATATATTACGCGTGTACAATCTATTTTACAAACGACCTCATCGGATAATGAATTGTTGGTGTATTGGCCAATTTACGATGTTTGGCACGATACAAGTACGGCCTTTAAACAGCTGAGTGTGCATCATGTCGATGATTGGTTGCATCCGACAGAATTTTATAAGCAAAGTGTCGCATTGCAACGCGCGGGTTACAGTTTTGATTTCGTAACGGATGCTATTTTAGGCCGGTCTGGAGTCGTAGATAATCAGGTCATAACCGCAGAAAAAGCACATCCCTACAAAGCTATTTACGTCCCTACAGCTCATTACTTCTCGGAAAAAACATTCGCAAACTTATTAAGTCTTGCCGAGCAGGGAGCGACTGTTATTTTTGAATCGCTGCCAAAAGATGTAGCGGGGCTTGCGCAAATCGAGGAGCGTCGGCTTGAATTACAGGAGCTGATCGCTAAACTGGGCCTTAAGAAAGACAGGGAAAATGATTACACACGCTATGGAAAAGGTAAAATATACGTAACCACAGATGTACACTCGGCATTGGAAACGGAAGAAATTTTTGCGGAGCGTATCGTGCGCACTGGGCTGAAATTTACCCGGAGGAAAGCTGGAGATACCACGTATTACTATATGGTGAACCACGGAAAATCACTCGTGGATGAAGAAATTAGCCTGAATGTTCAAGGACAGTCGTATACATTGCTCGATCCACAAAGCGGGAAGATATTTCATTTGCCAACCAAAAACGGGCTGTTACGTGTGCAAATACCTCCGGGATATGCGTGGATCGTGATGATTTCTGATCGTCGGCAATCGGCAGATCGATATCATTATGCGAACGAATGGCACGATGAGCCTGTTTTTAAAAATCCTTGGAAAGTGAGTTTCGTACAAGGAGGTCCGAGTTTGCCTTCACCCCGTACGTTGGATAGACCAGTCTATTGGACGTCTTGGGGCGATCGTGTGGCGCAGATATTTTCAGGAACCGGAGCTTATGAAACAAGTTTTCGACTACAAAAAGATAGCAATAAAGCCTATTTGCTGAGTTTAGGCAAGGTGGCCGAAAGTGCACACGTCTATATTAATGGAAAATCAGCGGGAATCGTCTGGTCAAATCCATTCCAGTTGGAAGTAGGCGAGTGGTTGAAGGATGGCCATAATACGATTCGTATTGAGGTAGCAAATCTGATGGCCAACCGAATACGTGACTTGGATCGAAGAAAAGTGTCATGGCGTAATTACCATGAAATTAATTTTGTAAATATCGATTATAAGGATTTCGATGCCAGTTCCTGGTCGGTAATGGATAGTGGACTGGAAGGACCCGTGCGTTTGCTGACGTACTAACTTTACTGCTTCATTAAAACAAGAAGGTCGCTTTGATACAGAGCGACCTTCTTGTTTTGCTATGTTTTTGTTACAAAAAAAAGCAAAATAGTATCGAGAATAGGGAATAAAGACCTAATTAGGGCGCCAAACATGTAAGCGCATGACAGTTGTTTTCTGAACAGTATTTACATTGGTTTCTATAGCCCTATAAATCTAATTGAGAACTAATGTTATAAATCTATGAGAACAAAAATTTGGTTAATTGCTGTGTTGGCACTTTTATTTGGATTCGGTGAAGCGGTCGGACAGGAGCTGGTGAAAGGAAAAGTGCAAGATGGATCACAACAGCCTATCGTTGGGGTTTCTGTAAGCGTAGAAGGAGACAATAACCGGTCAGTATCGACAGATGCGAAAGGGGAATTCACCCTACAAGCAAAGACTGGTGAAACACTGCTTTTCTCATCGGTGGAATATGAGCCACACCGTCTTCGTTTGACAAACCAAGAACCGGTGCTTGTCACACTGAAGGCGAAAGACGAGCGATTGGACGAAGTCGTAGTGATCGGATATGGATCACAAAAGCGTTCCAACCTGATTGCACCAGTGTCTAAATTTAATGCGGAAGGATTGGAAGAAAGACCGATTGTTCGTGTTGATCAGGCGCTCGTGGGACAGATGTCGGGCGTGCGGGTCAAGCAAACGACAGGTGTCCCCGGCAAAGGATTGAGCGTTCAGGTGCGCGGATCGGGCTCGATCACCGCAGGCAGTGAGCCCTTGTATGTGGTGGACGGCTTTCCGCTTGCAACTGCCGCGCCTAACGGCTCGGGGAATTATGCATCGGGAAATCCATTGGATAATATGAACCCCAATGATATTGAGTCAGTAGAGGTTTTGAAAGATGCTTCCGCAGCCGCTATATACGGGTCAAGAGCGGCGAATGGTGTTGTCCTTATCACGACAAAACGCGGTAAGACCGGACAACCAAAATTATCGTTTAATACTTACCTAGGCGCATCTGAAGCCTACAAAAAGTTAGACATGCTGAACGGCGAAGAGTGGATCGACAGGGCGGTGGAAATGATTGATGCGGCATGGGTCGCTTCGGCAGCCGGACGTTCGGCCAGCCAAACGATGGATGAACGCCGCCAAATATTGAAGTTGCAACCCGGTACCTACAACACATCGTTAATGTATGACGAGCGATGGTTGCAAGAAGGTCGGCCGGGAATTTACTTGATGAATTGGCAAGACGAGGCTTATCGTCGGGGGCTTGTGCAGAATTATCAACTAGCGGCCTCCGGCGGGACGGACTACGTAAATTACTACATTTCGGGCAACTATATGGATCAGAAAGGTATCGTGAAAGGTCTGGATTATAAAAACTACGCGCTCAGGGCGAATGTAGATGTTAAAGCGACTAAGAAGCTTTCGATTGGATTGAACCTCGCCCCGACGTATTCCATGATGAATGATCCGGGGGTGGAAGGTAAAGATAATATCATGCATCAGATTTATTCCATGACACCGGTACAGGATCATCCCGCTGGGACAGTGAATGTTTTTGAAAACGAAAAATATCCCTGGAGCACATCAACTAATGATCCGATAGCTAAATTAACCAATTATATCGGTGAGAGTAAAATTGCGCGTATACTGGCAAGTATGTATGGGCAGTATCAGATACTGGATAACCTTACGTTTAAAACAACAGTGAATGTAGACAATACCGACCGGCAAGGCTTTAATTATATTCCTTATACGGTCGCCGGAACATTGGTAAACCGCATAGAAAAACCTAATGAAAGCACATATGGTGCAAGTGCCACGTATCGGAAACTGACTTTTGTGAATGAGAATACGTTGAACTATAATCTAGATTTGGGTAGGCATAGTATAAATGCTATGTTAGGGCATGCCTACAATTACGATCGAATAGATTTATCGTCGATCAGATCGCAAAAAGGATATACAAACAGTTCCGTAAAGACCTTGAATGCTGCGGTTTCTACAATTTCATCAACCGAGGCCACAAAAAATTTAATGCTTTCCTACTTCGGACGTGTTCAATATGCGTTTGATAATAAATATTTGCTTTCGGGAAGCATCCGCCGGGATGGATCCTCCCGTTTTGGAGCGAACACCAAGTGGGGATGGTTCCCCTCATTATCAGCAGGGTGGCGCGTCTCCGAAGAAGCATTTATGCAATCAGTGGGTTTTGTACAGGATCTTAAGATCCGGGGTAGTTATGGTGAATCAGGAAATAACAATATTGGCGATTACAGCAGCATAGCTATATTAAATGGTTATAACTATTCTTGGAATGGAAACTTTGCGCCGGGGCAAGGCGCTGGTAACATTATAAATCCTGATCTTACTTGGGAGAAATCAAAGACATTTGACTTAGGGCTTGATTTCTCTGTTTTGGGGTCGCGGTTATCTGGATCCTTTGACTGGTATACACGCAATAGTAGCAATCTGCTCCTCAATGTACCGACGATGTTGGCGTCAGGATTTTCTTCTTATCTGGATAACGCGGGCGAGGTGCAGAGTCGAGGATGGGATTTGGAAATTACGACACGCAATATGCAGCGCGAATCATTTTCTTGGTCAACCTCGCTCAATGTGAGTCATAATAGAAATAAGGTAACCAAATTAATAGCGGATCAACAGGAAATCTTGATCCCTTCTTCTTTTGATATCGAACATAGTCTTTTGCGTGTCGGTCAACCCATGTACAGCATTTATGTGGTACAACAGGACGGTATTTTAAGTCAGCAGGATATTGATAATGGTGTGCCGATGTACGGAACGCAGCAAGCTGGCGATCCACGTTATGTGGATGCTAACGGGGATAAGACCATTGATGCCGACGATCGTGTGATTGTCGGTCATCCGAACCCCGATTACGTGTGGGGGATCACCAATGATTTTCGCTACAAGAATTTTGATCTCAGCTTCTTATTCCAAGGGCAACAAGGCGGACATATTTACTCGCTTCTGGGACGAGCCTTGGGAAGGACGGGACAAGGCGCAAGCGATAATGCCCTTGGATTCTATCGGGATAGGTGGCGTTCAGAAGAAGATCCTGGCGACGGGCGCGTTGGCAAAGCGTATTCTACCTTCGGCCGTATTAAAAATACCGACTGGCTTTATTCTTCCGATTATTGGCGGTTGCGTCATGTCACTTTGGGATACAATTTTAAAGATTTGCGTATAGGTGGACAGTCCCGATTAAATTCTGGACGTATCTATATTACGCTAGAGAACTTTTGGGGACACGATAAGTACGACGGGGGCGTCAATCCGGAATCGGCCAATACCAACCTGAGTGGTAGTGACACATATCCCGAAGCCGGCGACTATGGTGGATTAGCGTTACCTAAAACCTTTACGTTCGGTATTAATCTGACATTTTGATCATTTAAAAGCGATGCATAACATGAAAAAAATATTTTATATAGTAATTGGTTTAGGCATATTAACGGCCTGCGACATGGACCTCAATCAGCAACCCATATCTGATCCAACGTCCGAAACGTTTTTTCAAACCGAAAATGATTTTGTACAGGGGTTGAACGCCGTGTACAGTGCTACGCGCACTTACCCCGATCGGTTGCTAAATCTGTCCGAAACACGTTCGGACAATCTCTATGCCGTATCAGATGGTGGTGTACGCGATTGGGAAGGGATCAACAGCTTTCACAAGACCATTGACGCGAATCCCTATGTAGAAGAAGCTTGGGAAGGGAATTATATCGGCATATTCCGTGCAAATAATTATTTAGAACAGTTAACTACCAAAGGAGAAACCGTGATTTTGGATGCGGATGTCCGACGCAGGATGGAAGGAGAAGTACGTTTTTTGCGTGCCTTTTATTATTTTGATCTACTTCGTTATTTTGGGAAGGTTCCTCTGATTGATCACGTGGTCACAGCCGCCGAAGCGAAGACGATACCACGTAGTGAGGTCACTATTCTTTATGATTTTATTATTCAGGACCTGATGACAGCCATAAATTATTTGCCTGCCCCAAGTACGTATGCTGCAGAGGACAAGGGACGAGTTAACAGCTACGCGGCTAGAATGCTACTCGGCTTGGTGTACATGACTAGATCCGGGCCTACTTTGGGTATCGATGGTGCAGGATTAAATAGCAACGAGTGGGGAAAAGCTGTCGAACAATTCGACGAGATTATTGCGAGCGGCGAATTTGAGCTATTGCCGACCTATAGCGCCGTTTTTGATTATAACAACGAGCGCAACAAAGAAGTTATTTTTAATATCGAATATGCAACCGGTGCGACGCCGGCTGTAGGAGCGACATTTCCGTGGGTGTTGGTTCCGGACACGTGGTTCCAATCGCTCGGTTTTGGCAATCAGGGCGGTTTGACTATTCGTCCGGTAGCGCAAGATTTGCTGGATCGTTATGCAGACGCTGATGTTCGGAAATCTTTTAATATTCAAAGTGGATTTTCGAACGGCTCAGCCGTCGAAACCCGATCATTTGTGAAAAAATTTGTGGACATCACGAAAGTGCCAACAACTAGCCGAACAGATTGGCCAAACAATTTTATTGTCTTTCGGTATGCGGATTTACTGCTGCTGAAAGCAGAATGTGTATTGAACGGTGCTCCTGGAAATGCAACGACAGACGTGGATGAGGTGGTAAACCAAATCCGATCAAGAGCCGGCTTAACTGAGCCGCTTGTTGCTGTAACAAAAACACAGCTTCTTGAAGAGCGTCGCCGCGAATTCATTGGAGAAGGCAGTCGGTGGTTTGACTTAATTCGCTCGGGCACCGTCGAACAAACGATGAACGCATGGATTGATCAAGAAGATACGGGCGGACAGATGCAGGACTTTCAGATCAATTATGTGTTATATCCCATTCCCCAATCAGAATTGAATAACGCTCCTGGACTGTACGAACAAAATCAAGGGTATTAAACCGACAAATAGGGACATAGCGTGTCGGCCATGTAAGCTGCGCGCTATGTCTTTTCCTGCTATATATATCCGTTCTTTACACAACACAGCGCCTATTCTCTTTAAGAATTACGGAAAGATTGCTTTTTTTATGAAAAAAGCGTTTCTTTAAGGCGATCTTATGTTAAGGGAAGATGAATAACACCGATTTTATAAAGAGTATACAGATCAGCGATTTCTCATCGACGCCAAAGTATTTGCAGTTGGCGGACGCCGTCATGGAGGGGGTGCGAAACGATCAGCTGAAGCTCGGCGATATCTTACCGTCAATTAATGAGTTAAGTGTCCACTTAGATATCTCTCGTGATACGGTAGAAAAAGGATATAAGCACCTGAAAAGTCTGGATGTTATATCATCGACCCCAGGAAAAGGTTATTTTGTGGCCAAAGCCGAAGTGGTGAGTAAACAAAAAATTGCGTTATTCCTGAACAAACTCAGTGCACATAAAAAAATTGTATATGACGCGTTTGCGCGGGAGTTAGGAATAGAGGCTTCGCTGGATCTTTTTGTATATAACAGCGATATTTCTCATCTAAGAAGTTTAGTGCTCAACCTAACAAAACAGTATGACCGCTATGTGGTTTTTCCGCATTTTAAAGAAGGGCGAGATCAGGCACCAGAAGTGCTTGCGTTAATACCTGCCGAAAAACTGATGTTACTCGGGAAAATGGTCGACGGTTTAGAAGGACACTTTGATGCCGTATACGAAAATTATGAAAAAGATATTTATGAGGCACTTGAAAAAGCACTGGATCCACTCTCCAGTTATCGAACGCTTAAACTGGTCTTTCCAGATAACAGCGACTACCCCAAAGCTATAATCAAAGGATTTTATAAGTTCTGCCAGCAATATGCATTTGATCATATTCTAGTGGGCGATTTGTCGAAGGAGAGTATTAAAAAAGGAGAATGTTACATTAATCTCGCAGAAGACGATTTGGTACTCATTTTGGAAAAGTGCATTTCGAAAAATTTTCAGGTCGGGACGGATGTTGGCATCATTTCTTATAACGAAACACCACTCAAGAAATTTATTTTGAACGGGATTACAACCATTTCAACAGACTTTGAGCTGATGGGCAAATACGCAGCTCAGATTATTAAAGGATCGGAAACCAAGCAAGTCGAGGTGCCTTTTTACATTAATATCCGTCCCTCTATCTAACGTCCATAGGCAGGATACGGCAGGTTGCTGCTCATCTATTGTTTATCTACCTTGCTCAGGTATTTTGAAGAAGGTATTTTGTTTAGAAGATACTAGGGAAGAAAGATAAACCGCCACCACCTTCATTGTTTATTAATCATATAGATTAGGCCCGACCGCTTGGCTCGCTGCGAATCTAGTTTCATCAATGGGAATGCAATCGATTGCTGACTGCGATCAGGCCGTGATGTTGCCGTGTTGGTCTCCTCTCCCTACTGCCTCTTTACATGGTACCCTTCAAGAAAAGGAGATTTATAATTCGAGAAATTTCAGAAAAAAATGCAAATGAAAAAATTGATGAATGCAAGCACAGCTTATCTGCTCAATATGCGGATACTGGTGTTGTTCGTTACCGTGTTGTGTATCACGCCGGCTTGGGCACAGACGAATGTGTCTGGACGAGTAAAAGATGCAGAGGGCAGCCCATTACCAGGCGTTAGCGTTACCGTTAAAGGGGAACAGGGAGGTACGACAACCGATGCAACGGGTGCGTTTAAAATAAGCGCGCCGAGCAATGGAACGTTGGTTTTCACGATGCTGGGGTTTAAATCGCAAGAGCAGGATGTGGCGGGGAGTAGTACTCTATCGATTACTTTAATGTCCGAAAGCGAATTGGTCGAGGAGGTGGTGGTAGTGGGGTATAATGTGGTGAAGAAATCGGATTTGACAGGGTCGGTTACTACCGTGAAGAGCGAAGAAATTACGGCCATGCCGGTTACGAATCCTTTGCAAGCGCTGCAAGGCCGTGCGGCAGGTGTTGACGTGACATCCAATGAACGCCCCGGAGAGGTGGGATCTGTTCGTGTACGGGGAGAGCGATCGCTATTGGCTTCCAATTCCCCGTTATATGTTGTCGATGGGGTTCCTTTAAATTCCGGCGGTATTGAATTTATAAATCCAAAAGATATCGAATCGATCGATGTTTTAAAGGATGCTTCTGCGACGGCGATCTACGGTTCGCGTGGGGCGAATGGTGTAATTATTGTCACCACCAAGCGCGGAACATCAGGACGCACGACATTGGATTATTCCTTTACTTCGACGATCGAAAATCTGCAAGATCGGACAGAAATGATGAATGCAGCTGACTACATCGAATTCCGACGGGAAGCCTACAGAAGGGCATATCGTTTAGATCCAAATGTGAAAGTTAAGTACCCGGATGGTGCGGATTTCGCATCTGATCAGGAAATTTTTGGACAAGATCCGTATGCTTGGGCAAATGTACAGAAGGGATGGGCCGACGGGGATTGGAACGGTTCTCTAGTGCCGACAACGGATTGGACGGATTATGTGACCAAGACTGGCTTTACGCATGATCATTTGCTGTCTGCTAGCGGAGGAACGGAAAAAGTACAGGCTTACGGGTCATTTGGCTACTTGAAACAAGACGGAACGCAATTGGGACAGGATTATCAGCGCTATTCCGGAAAATTGACGGTGGATATTACACCGGTTAATTGGTTTAAAATGGGAGCCGTACTGAATACCACCTATGGTGACCAAAACTATGGTTATGCCACCACTAATGCGACTGGTCCGGGAAACTTATACTTTGCCGCGCGCGGCATGCTTCCATTTGCTGTACCGTATGACGAGCAAGGAAATCGGATCAACCTGCCGGGTGGAGATATTAATATTCTCAATCCTATTCTAGAGGCAAGTTACAATGTGAATGAACGATTTATTTTTCGAAATTTTGGTAATATCTATGCGGAATTTGAGCCCCTTAAAGGCCTAAAATATAAAGTCAATTTCGGTCCTGATTATTACAATAACCGCAACGGCCGATACATGGACGCAAACTCTGTGAATCGTGGTGGTGGCGAACCCGGGTCAACGAATTATGCGCAATTAAACCAAACGATGCGTTTTTCTTGGACATTGGACAACTTGATTTACTACAATAAGACGTTCAAAAAGCATAATGTCGGTTTGACCCTGTTGCAAAGTGCTACCTCTTTTCGTGAAGAAACATCCACCATGCTCGCAACAAACCTACCGTGGGATAGCCAAAAATGGTATCAATTAAACTCGGTGGATAAATTGGACGATTTTTCTTCGGGACTGGTTGAAACACAAATGCAATCCTATATGATACGCGGGAACTATGACTTCGACGGCAAGTATCTTTTTACGGGATCGATGCGCTGGGATGGAGCGTCTATGTTGGGCGAAGGACATAAATGGGATACTTTCCCCTCATTAGCCTTGGCTTGGCGGCTGGATAAGGAAGGTTTCTTAGGGAGTCACTCATGGATTAATCTGTTAAAGGCGCGGATCGGTTATGGGGTCACCGGAAATTCATCGGTTAGCGCATACAGTACCTTGGGTCGACTGCAAACCTTATATTATACCTGGGGCAATGTAGTTGAGCCTGGATATGTGCCATCCGACCCATCCACCAGGGATCCACTTCCATTACCGAATAAGGAGCTCGCTTGGGAAAAGACAGCGCAAATTAATTACGGTGTCGACTTCTCTTTCTTCAAAAACAGAATATCGGGTTCACTGGATTACTTCACGTCGAAGACGACAGACTTGCTCTTGGAACGTACAATTCCCACAGTAAACGGTTACACGTTTACGTTCGACAATGTCGGCTCTACAGCCAATCGGGGTGTCGAACTATCATTGAATACGGTGAACATCGCCCATGAGAATTTCTCATGGGAATCCACCTTGAGTTTTACACATAGCAAAAACCGGATCGTCGAGTTGGCTGGTGGTACGGTCGACGACTTAGCGAATTTCTGGTTTATAGGTGAACGGCTGGGCGTATATTACGATTACGTGAAAGACGGTATTTGGCAAAATACACCAGAGGATCTTGCGGAAATGGAAAAATTTAACGCGAACGGTGGAAACTTTACGCCAGGAAGCATAAAAATTAGAGATTTAAATGGAGATTATAGAATAGATGCGAATAACGACCGACAGATTTTAGGCCATTCGGCGCCCGATTGGAATTTTGGTTTTGGTAACAGCTTTACCTATAAAAATTTTGATCTAAACTTCTTCATTTATGGACGCGGCGGTTTTATGCTGACCGGAGGAGAAGAAGCACTACAAGGACGTTATTCGCAACGGTTAGTGGACTATTGGACTCCGCAAAACCCAACGAATGATTATCCTGCTCCAAACTATAATAGTGCTGCCGGAGATACGTACAAGAGCTCCATGAATTATCAGAATGGAACATTTGTCAAACTCAGAAATGTATCGTTGGGTTACACTTTCGGAGAAGATGTTACCAATCGGTTGAAGCTTTCAAGACTCCGTATTTATGTGCAGAGTATGAACCCAGGTTTACTGTATTCGAAAGTTGATTGGATTGATCCAGATTTGGGAGGTTCGACCTTCAACAGAGGGGTTGTTTTTGGATTAAATGTTGGTTTTTAAAAAGGCATTATAATGAAAATTTTAAATAAAAAATACATATACGCTTTACTTGCAGCAATTCCCCTGTTGAGTATGCAGAGCTGTCAAAAGGACTTTTTGGATGAAGAATTGATTACGTCTAGGAATACAGACGATTACAAAACAACTGAAGGACTAGATGGGTTGGTAACAGGTATGTATCAATCGCTGCGTTTTCATTTTAATTATGAATGGGCTTATGCGACAACAAACTACGGTACCGATGAGTTTTGGATCGGAGGGGATCGTACGAAAGAAATGTGGGGGACATATGGATCAACCCTAAACAGTTTGACCGGGGAAACAGCCAACGTTTGGGATAATATGTACGGGGCTATCAATTCAGCAAATACCGTTATTGCGAATGTACCCGAGTTTTATACCGATGGAAATTTGAAAAATACGCGGTTAGGAGAAGGATATTTCATACGCGCATTTAACTATTTTAAACTGGTCAAACAATATGGCGGTGTACCCATTAAATTGGATCCTTCATATACCGTTCAATTGGAATTTACGCGGAGCACGGCGCAGGAGGTGTTTGAGCAGGTGGTCAGCGATTTTACGAAAGCGTATGAACTCTTGCCTACAGAAGGAGCGCAAACGGGAAGAATAACGAAATGGGCTGCCGCTCATTTCCTAGCGAAAGTTTATTTGACCAGAGCCAGTGAGCTATATGCCGATTGGAATGAGACGACCAAAGACGCTGATTTGGAAAACACGGTCAAATTTGGAAAAGAAGTCATCGAGCAAAGCGGACACCGTTTGGCAGATAATTTTCGGGATCTGTGGAATTTTACCAAGCCCGACGGTCCCAACGAGACCTTACCTGAAATTATTTTAGCTGCCCAATTCTCTAATAATGTCGCAACAGCCGGTAGATATGGTAATCAATTGCATCTGCATTATCCCTCTGTTTATCAGAATTTAGCAGGCATGCAACGGGATATTCCGGGAGGAAGAGAGTTTCAACGATTACGGACGTCTGACTATTCGGTCGACGTGTACGATCGTGTACATGACTCTAGATTTTGGAAAACATTTAAAACGGAATACCTCTGCAATAAACCCGAAGCGGCACCAAAGTGGGACGCAACAAATGCTCCTAGCGCAGATTTAGTAAATCAAGTAAAATTTAAAGGCGGAGAAGTCTCTATTAAATATATCGTCAACGGTGCCGGAGATACTCGGTATACGGCCGAAAATATCAAAAAAAGAGCGCCACATATGTTTGTGCGATATTTTAATGGAAATACGCAGGGCTATAAAGGAGCTCATGGAAATTATGAAGCAAGTCGGTATTTGACGATGTCGAAATTTGCCGATGGTTCCAGGAATTCGGTGGCTAACCAATTTGGTAACCGAGATGGTATTTTGGCGCGATTGGGAGAAACGTATCTACTTGTTGCGGAGGCATACGGCAGACAGGGAAAATATGACCAGGCGATGCCCTTCATTAATGAAATCAGAAAACGTGCCGCTTATAAAGATGGAGAAGATCGGTCGGCTTATGTGGATGGTGGGATCGCTTACAAAAACAATGAGGTCGTTCCAGTTACTTCGTTTGTCTCCTTATCCGAACGTAATACGTATTATGAGTCGAATAATATGCAAGAAACGACAGCTGCAACCACCACTGCTATGACCCTGACAGTAAATGATATTTGGACGGCAACAGATCAATTTTATACGGAACTCGGCGCATCTTCTAATCAGGATAAATTTTTGGTGTTCATCCTGAACGAGCGATCTCGCGAATTGATGGGCGAGCTTCTACGTTGGGAAGACCTTTCGCGTACGAAAACATTGGTAAAACGAGCACAGATTTTTAGTAATGAAGCAAATCCGGTCGAAGGCACGCATTATGTGCGACCTATTCCGCAGAGTTTTCTGGATGCGATCCAAACCAGTGGTAGACCACTAAGTGCTCCGGAAAAACAGGCCATGCAAAATCCGGGCTATTAACCCAATATATATTTTGAAGAGACAGACCGCCATGTGTGGTCTGTTTTTCTTTTAACCTGTAGCCAACCTCACTTCACTAGTCGACTAAAACAACAGACCTTACGGTTAGCGAGCCAACGTCTTTGTAAAAAAAATGTTAAGATTAGATGTTACGGTCTACTTTTCCTCCTTTTTGCTACAAGAATGCACTGCATTTCAGGACAGAGCAGGATACCTTTAGCAGGTGTTTTTAATATCTTGTCGATGTAAACCGAAAGCTAACGCGAATACGATAAACCATGGAGTCGACAAAAAGGGAGGAAAAACCATTCTCTAGAAGATACTTTATTAAGTCTGGAATAGGCTGTCTGTCAATCATGTTGGTAGCCCCTGAGGCGTGGTCGGCGACCAGGCTCGCGGATAGGCCACCGGCTTTTACGTTAAAACCCATTGGTCGCTCCTTTCAACTTCCTGATTACTACATTTGGTGTTCTTCTCCTATTTGGGGGGCAGATGGTAAGGTACACTTGTTTTATTCCCGTTGGAAAAAAGAGAGGGGGATGAGTGGATGGATTCGAGGCTCAGAGATTGCGCATGCCGTTGCGGACAGTCCATACGATCGTTTCGAACATCAGACGGTTGTATTAGCTCCTCGAGCAGGATATTGGGATAGTACGACCTGTCATAATCCGCTGATCAAAAAAGTGGATGATACGTATTATCTGTTTTATATGGGTAATTCCAATGGGAAAACCGATACCAAGAGAATCGGGATCGCGACCTCGAAAAATTTGGAGGGACCTTGGACACGTATGGATACACCCTGTTTGCTGCCCGGTCAGGCTGGTATGTGGGATGATCACTGTACAACAAATCCAGCCTTTTTAAAAGGCGATGACGGCTTGTATTGGCTGTTCTATAAATCATGGAATACCGCGGAATATGCGCAAGCTAAAGGCGCGGTACGCGGAAATCGGAAATATGGATTGGCGAAGGCAAAACACCCCCTTGGCCCTTATGAAAAGGTATCTGAGAATCCGGTTATTGACTTTTCCGACAGGCCAAATAATGCCCAGCTGGAGGATGCTTTTGTGTGGAAGGAAGAGCATCGCTACTACATGATCGCCCGGGATATGGGCTTTTTTAATCACGAATATGGGTTGATTCTGTCGTCTTCGGACGGGCTTCGTTGGACGGATCCTGCGGTTTCCTACTCCGCTATGAAAAGCTATATCCAGGAACTACAACCAGCATCGCACTTGAAACGTTTTGGCCGCTTAGAACGCCCCATGCTGCTACTGGATAAAGAAACAGATAAACCCCGATTTCTCTTTGGTGCCACGCAAGGTGGACCAGATGATACATCGACCACATTCGTCTTCGACATTCTTTCGTACAAACTTTAATTTACACACGATAACTATTTTATGATGAAAAAAATCATACTATTCTTCTATTCATGTCTATTCTTGACGTTCGCTTTCGCGCAGGACATGGCTTGGACAACAGCAAAACAACCGCTTGCAGAAGTTGAAGCGTTGAAAAAACAAATGATACAACCGACCTTTCGTGACAAAGATTATCCCGTAACGGCTTACGGTGCCAAAGGAGACGGTGTCACGAAGAATACGGAGGCATTCAAAGCTGCAATAAGACGCTGCAATGCAGAAGGGGGGGGACGCGTCGTCGTACCAGCTGGCGTTTTTCTGACCGGTGCCATTTATTTGGAAAGCAATGTTAACCTGCATGTCAGCGAAGGCGCAACAATACTATTCAGCCGGGACAGTTCCGATTATCCGATGGTTTTCACGCGATGGGAAGGTATGGAATGCATGAACTATTCGCCATTTATCTATGCGTATGGCGAGGAAAATATTGCGATTACCGGCAAAGGGTTGTTAGACGGCAACGCCGATAACGACCATTGGTGGTACTGGTGTGGCGCACGTAAATATGGATGGAACGAGTCGCGTCCAGGGGAACAAAAACCTGCGCGCGCGATCCTGCATCAACAAATGGCGGATGAAGTGGACGCTAAAACAAGAGTGTATGGCGATGGTCATTTCTTACGTCCCAATTTCGTTCAGCCCTATCGTTGCAAGAATGTTTGGATAGCAGACGTGAAATTGATCAATTCACCGATGTGGAATCTCAATCCCGTGCTGTGCGAAAATGTCCTCATTGAGGGCGTTAAAGTAGTGAGCCACGGACCAAATAATGATGGCTGCGACCCGGAGGCGTGTAAAAATGTATGGATAAAGGATTGCTATTTCGATACAGGAGACGATTGCATAGCGATCAAATCAGGCAGGGACGAAGATGGACGTAATATTGGCCGTCCAGCAGAAAATCATATCATCGAAAACTGCATGATGAAAGATGGACATGGAGGCGTCGTGATCGGAAGCGAGATTGCAGGAGGTGCGAAAAATATTTACGCATTAAACAATGTGATGGACAGTCCGAATTTGGATAGAGCCTTGCGTATAAAAACCAGCTCGAGCCGAGGTGGAGTTATTGAAAACGTTTTTTTCTACAACACCAAAGTAGGGCAGTATAAAGAAGCCGCCGTTCGGTTCAACATGTTTTACGAAAAACCTGGAAAGCATATTCCTATCATTAGAAATATCTGGGTAGAGAATCTGGAGGTAAATGGTGGTGGCAAATATGCCGTATTATCAAATGCGTATGCGTCATCTCCTGTGACCAATTTTACAATGATAAACTGTAAGATCAACGGTGTTAAGGAGCTGTATAAAGTGGATCACTTAAAAAATGTAACACTTAAAAACGTAGTTATTAACGGACAAACAGTGACTTCATTCGAATAATTATGTGGCGAATTCTAATCAGTTCTTTTTTTCTGTTAGAGGTGCTCGGTGTATCGTTATATGCACAGTCTAAACATTGGCAAAAGAATGATCGTACGTTGCACTACACCGAAGATCAGGGCGATTTTTTGTTACTGAATGGTACCTATCGGTTCAATAGAGCCCTATATGGTGATAACAGGGCATCCCGTGTGGAAGCGGGAGACCTTCCCGAATTCGCCTTGTACTTGCCGGGTATGGGGGGCAATCTGCAGTTTGTCCTACGGCAAGGGGCTACGTATAAAAAGCTAATCGATGCAAAGCATATAGAAACCCGTTATCGGCCGGGATCCATGTGTTACACCATACATGATCCCCTATTAGGAGGTGGAAAACTCCGAATTACGGTGATGGCGCAAGCCCACGCCGAAGGTTTAGTATTGAAACTGGAAGGCGAAAATGTAGCCGCATCTTCTATATTGTATGCTGTCTACGGCGGAGCTAGCGGAAAAACCTTTAGTCGAAACGGGGATATCGGAGCTGACCCCGAATCGGGCTTTTACTTGCTCCCAGCCTATACAGAGAATAATCATTTCACAGTAACAGGCAATCGCTTTACCTTGCGTTATTTGGGCAAGCGTCGAGAAGAACAATTCATCCATGGTACATTCTCGGGTACTACAGCCGTACATGTTGGTGATGCACTTGCATTGGAAGCATTGAGCACATTGGAAGGAAGTACTAACAAAGATCATCCGATTGTCTACGCGAAATACGATAAGTGGACCGCACCGGTTTATATGCAGATTGCCAAAGGAGAGGGGCGTGCTTCACATGACAACCATCCGGAAATGGTCCAACGGTTCGAACAAGCTGAGGAGGCTAGACGCCAATTAGTCGACAGACTCCGTTTACGTACGCCCGATCGCTTTATCAATACATTTGGCGCTGCCTTGGCGATAGCTGCGGATGGCATCTGGGAGAGTCCGACTTATTTACATGGCGCTGTAGCCTGGCGTATGCGGCTCAATGCTTGGCGTGGCGCCTATGCGGCCGACGCCTTGGGATGGCATGATCGGGCCAAGGAACACTTCTCGAGCTACGTAAATGCGCAGGTGCTGGAACCCAAAGAAGGTCCGGTCGTTATGGACACCGCGTTGCATCTCGCACGGCATGTGGAACAGATGGGAACTTCAGTGTTTACAAGCGGGTATATTTCCAGAAATCCAAATAATAATACCGTTCCGCACCACTACGACATGAACTTGGTATTCTTTGATCAATTGTTTTCACATTTTGATTATACGGGAGACAAAGTCTACCTCCGGAAAATGTGGCCTGCTATTGTCCGACACTTGACTTGGGAAAAGCGGAATTTTGACCGGGATGGCGATGGATTGTATGATGCCTACTGTGCAATATGGGCAAGTGACGGTTTGCAATATGCAGGGGGTGGTGTGACACACACAACCATGTACAACTATCGTGCAAATCGGTCTGCTGCGAAATTGGCGACTATACTCGGTGAAGATCCGACACCGTATCTACGTGAGGCCGCATTAATCGAAAAAGCGCTCAAAGAACGATTATGGCTAGCCGATCGCGGGTACTTTGCAGAATTTCAGGATGCGTTAGGCAACCGCTTGCGCCACGACATGCCCGGGTTATGGACGATCTACCATACAGCCGATGCATTTCTATTGGATGATTTCGAAAGCTATCAAAATCTGCAGTATATACAACATTATTTGCCCAAAATTCCCGTCAACGTAAAGGGAATGGAACATACAGGCCTCTATACGTTGTCTACTACGAACTGGCAACCGTACACGTGGTCCGTGAACAATGTAGCGTTGGCCGAAAATCTCCAAACGGCGTTGGCTTATTGGCAAGCTGGCCGGAACGAAGACGCATTTTTGCTGTGGAAAAGCAACGTGATCGAAAGCATGTATCATGGTATAAGTCCGGGTAACTTTCAGCAACTATCGCACTATGATGCGTTTCGCGGGGAGTTGTATAGAGACTTTGCCGATCCGATCGGAGTTGCCTCTCGTACACTTGTAGAAGGATTGTTTGGTGTCTACCCAAAGTTGATGGAGAAAAAGGTTGTAATCAAGCCGGGTTTTCCAAGCGGTTGGGATTTTGCGGAGATCGATCTGCCGGCTTGGAGTTATGCATATAAGCGAATGGAAAATCGTGTTCAATTCGATATCCGAACGCGATTTGATCAACCGGTAAAACTACAGCTTGAAATACCGGTGCATTATGCGCAGGTGAAAGCGGTCCGCGTAAACAATCAGGCGGTATCTTGGACACTTAAACCTTCCGCTATTGACCGGCCGATCCTTTTGGTAGAAACGCCTGAATCTACGGTGTTTACGATTGAGGTTGTCGGAGCAGGAGTTTTGCAACAAAGCAATCAGCAAACAATCGTGCATCCCTATACAGATGCATACGCCTTACCCGTAGAGACCGGTATACAAATCGGAGAGGTGCGAGACCCGCAAGGTCTGCTTACAAATCATCAGGGCAATGAGTTTCGATTTGTGGAAAGAAAACGCAAAGGGACGTTCTTCGTGCAGTTGAAGCGGGCCGATATGCAGTGGTGGCAACCCGTCAATATGGAATTGGTCGAGCCGGTCGCTGTCCGATTTGCCATGAACGATAAAGGTCATCATGTCGATCTTAAAAATCGGACAGGCCGACACCAACGCATATCTGTAACGCACGATGATTTTCAAAAAACAGCTATGTTAAATCCAGGGGAAGAAATTACGCTAATACTTCCTTCCGACATGTTGTCGAAAGGGACTAATCGGTTTGCGTTGAACGTAGAAGACGCGAAGTGGAACGTGGATTATACGACTTGGGAGGTGGGTAATAAGGGCGGCTATGAGACGAATGATCTATCGACATTCTACAATGCGCGACTGACCCAAATCTTTCAACAGCAGTATCTGTCGCCGCGCCCTGAAGGACCTACACTGCAACTTCCTTGGCAAGGGATTGGAAATTGGTGTTACCCGTTGACTACCGCACACATTGATGATCAGGGGTTGATGAGCCGGCGAAGTGCCGATGTGGTCACTTTTCTGGACATTCCTTTCCTTATCAAGGGTGAAGAGAAGAATGTGTTGTTTACCAGTCAATGGGACAATTATCCAACTTCCGTCGATATTCCAGTCCGCGGAAAAGCACGCAAGCTTTATTTGTTAATGGCCGGTTCAACGAACCCCATGCAATCACAATTAGTGAATGCAAAGATCCGTGTAACCTACATGGATGGGCAAACTGACACGCTAGACCTTCGGAATCCGACCAACTGGTGGCCCATCGAACAAGACTATTTGGATGATAATTACGCGTTTGAAATTCCTGATGAATCGATTCCCTATCGCGTGGAGCTAAAGACAGGAAACGTATATAGGGGAGGCGAATTAAAAGCATATGAAGATATTAAAGGTTATACAACGCGTGCTGTGGACGGCGGAGCGGCGACATTGCTCGATCTGCCACTGGATCCGGAAAAGGAAATTAAAGCATTGCGCTTGCAAACCCATGCAAATGATGTGGTCGTGGGATTGATTGCCGCCACATTATTAAGACCGATATAGAATTTTGATCAATTAATACGACTCCAGACTTGGTGTCCATTCGTAAACACAAAAAATGAGAAATAAAAAATTAATAGTACTGCTTGCTGTTGCAGTCTTGGCCTCCTGTCAAGCACAGCAAACCGATAAGATCGATCGAAAAGCGGTTGTTGATAGACATCATGTCGTGAATAATTCGCTGGATACACTAGCGTCGCTTACCGTAGGAAATGGTGCATTCGCGTACACCGTGGATGCAACAGGAATGCAATCGTTTCCTGTCTATTACAAAAATGGAGTTTCCTTGGGGACGCAGTCCGAGTGGGGATGGAATAGTTTTCCGAACGATAACAACTATTCGTTTCAAGAGACGCTTAAAGCTTATGACTTTAATCAAGAAGGACGACAGGCAGAATATAGCATCCAACATAAGGAAGCGGGAAGGCAGAAAGAGGCAACGGAATACTACCGTGTAAATCCCCATCGGCTGCAACTTGGTAACGTTGGTTTTACCATTTATCTTAGAAATGGCGAGGAGGCTACTCCCAAGGATATTCAGAACGTTGAACAAAGGCTGGATCTTTGGTCGGGGATTATCCGCAGCATGTTTACCGTAGAGGGGGAGAAGGTGGAGGTTTGGACCGCCTCCAGCCAACAAGACGATCGAATTGGCGTTCGGGTTTCCTCCTCACTCGTCAAGCAGGGGCGTTTAGAGGTATTTGTTCGATACCCATATCCTACGGGAAAATTTCTCGATGAAGCCGCGTATTATGGTGATGCGGATAAACATCAATCGGTACTGTTGTCGCAATCGGCAACTGCTGCGACGATAGAACACACGTTGCCGGGAACGCATTATTTTACCCAGCTTGCCTATACCGACGGACAACTGAAAGAAAAGCAGATACACCATTTCGCGTATCGCCCTTCCACCGCGACCGATCATTTCGAATTGTCCTTCGCCTTTGCTCCGAAAAACGACTTTAAATCAGCGGCGTTGTATACCGCAATAGAACGGGAGTCGTCATCGGCTTGGCAACAGTTTTGGGAAAGCGGGGCCGCTGTAGATTTTGCCGGAAGTACCGATCCTCGGGCTCATGAATTGGAACGGCGCGTGGTGCTTTCACAGTATCTAACAAAAGTTCAATGTGGAGGAAGCAACCCGCCACAAGAAACCGGACTGACGTTCAATAGTTGGTATGGTAAGCCGCATACAGAAATGCACTGGTGGCATGGCGTACATTACGCATTATGGGGGCGTCCAGAGATTATGGAAAATACGTTGGAATACTATTTTCGAACGTTTGAAAAAGCCAAGGCATTAGCTGCACGTCAGGGGTATAAAGGCGTACGATGGATTAAGATGTCGGATAATGAAGGAAACGAAAGTCCGTCATCAGTGGCGGCATTTTTGATTTGGCAACAGCCGCATATTATCTATATGACAGAGTTGGCTTACCGTCACGCAAACGATAAAAAAGTACTAGAAAAATATAAAGACCTGGTGTTTGCTACAGCGGAATTTATGGCCGACTATGCCTATTACGACAAAGCGAAGGATCGGTATAACCTCGGTCTAGGCGTGATCCCAGCACAGGAAGTCTTTAAAGCGGCGGAAACAAGAAATCCGACCTATGAAGTTGCCTATTGGGATTGGGCGTTGCGTATAGCGCAGACTTGGAAAGAAAGGTTGGGCGAGCCTCGTGATGCAAAATGGGACGAAGTGATTCAGAAATTGGCACCGCTTCCCGTTCAAGGCAATGTATACTTAGCCACTGAAACAGCTACCGATTCCTACACGTTTCCGAAATGGATGACGGATCATCCAGCAGTGCTGGGGGCTTTAGGCATGGTGCCTGAATCTCCAAAATTGGACAAAGAAGTCATGAAAAACACATTGGATACCGTTTGGGAAAAATGGTCGTGGGCAGACACATGGGGATGGGATTTTCCAATGACGGCCATGAATGCCGCCCGATTACAATTGCCGGAGAAAGCTTTAGACGCGTTGTTCATGGATATACAAACAAACACCTATCTTAAAAATGGGCACAATTATCAGGATGGGCGTCTACGTATCTACCTGCCAGGAAATGGTGGCGTATTAACGGCCGTCGCTATGATGCTGGAAGGTTGGGACGCTTCAGAGGGTGACTGTCCCGGATTCCCGAAAGACGGTTCTTGGAAAATCAAGAAAGAAGGTTTTAAAAAAATGCCGTAAATAAACAGATGAAAAAGATCATACTATGCCTAGGGCTGCTCTGCTTATTCCGCATGGGGGAGGCACAGGATTTTACAACGAAAGCACAGGTTCTTGAGCGCCTGCGTTTGGCGAATAATTACTTTATGAAAAAATGGCCGGATCCAGGAAAAAACATCGTAACCAATAAGGAGCGGCGGGCCAATATCTGGACACGTGGTGTATACTACGAAGGTTTGATGGCATTATATGCCATAGATCCACAGCGAATCTATTACGATTACGCGGTCGAATGGGGAGAAAAGCATCATTGGAAACCTGTTCGTGGTGAAGTATATACCCGTCACGCGGACAACCAGAATTGCGGTATGACGTATATCGACCTATATCGTATCGATAAACAACCCGAGCGACTAAAAGCCGTGAAAGAAAATATTGATTCGGTGATACGCAGCGGTCGGGTAAACGATTGGACATGGATTGATGCAATACAAATGGCCATGCCTATTTATGCCAAGTTGGGTGTAACGCTTGGCGATCCGAAATATTTCGACTACATGTACAGGATGTATCACCATATCAAGTATGTGGAAGGCGGACACGGTCTGTACAATCCGACGGATAAACTGTGGTGGCGTGATAAAGATTTTGTCCCACCATATAAGGAGCCCAATGGGGAGGATTGCTATTGGTCGCGCGGAAATGGTTGGGTACTCGCCGCCTTAGCCTTGGTGCTACAAGAACTACCCAAGGAAGATCCACACTACGAAGAATATGTGACGGACTTTAAACAGTTAGCGCAGGCGTTATTGCCCTTGCAGCGATCGGATGGTTTTTGGAATGTGAGTCTTCACGATCCGAATCATTTCGGCGGCAAGGAAGCGTCGGGTACCGCTCTTTTTGTATACGGAATGTCTTGGGGTGTGAATCACGACATATTAGATCGCGCGATCTTTTTGCCAACTATCGAAAAAGGATGGCAAGCACTAAGTAACGAAGTGATACAACCGACAGGCTTTTTAGGATACATGCAATCGACGGGAAAAGAACCGAAGGATGGGCAACCTGTGACAATTGATAAAATCCCTGATTTTGAGGACTATGGGCTCGGGTGCGTATTACTAGCAGGCAGCGAGATCTATAAACTAATCAACTAACCGTGCATAGGCACACATTGTAAACCAAAAAATATGCTTAAGAAATTAAAACCTAAAGAGATGCGAAGGGGGGTCGTCACATCGCTCTTCTTTTTTATGCTGATGTCCGTAGCATGGGCACAACGGGACACGGTCGTCGGCAAGGTAGTGGATACCAACGGAACGCCGATAAATGGGGCTAGCCTTCAGATCAAAGGCGGATCGGAAAGCGCCAGTACGAATCAGCGGGGAGAGTTTTCGTTAAAGGCCGATCGTCAGGCCATCATACAGGTCAGTTATGTTGGTTATCAAATGATTGAACGACGTGTTGTAGGGACCGGACCGTTGACTATTGTGTTGGAACCGGCAAACAACGATCTTGATGAAGTGGTCGTAATCGGTTACGGTACGGCACGTAAGCGCGACCTGACCGGTGCTGTCGGATCCGTTAAAGCCGAGGACATTCGGAATGTTCCAGTGACGACGGCTGCCCAAGCTATAACCGGAAAAGTTGCCGGGGTACACGTTGTCACGCAGAGCGGTGCTCCGGGTGGAGAAGTAAATATCTTAATACGTGGCGGGACGTCCATTACCGGGTCTACCAAGCCTTTGTATGTTGTGGATGGCTTTGTAATGGAAGATGCTTTGATGAAAGTGGATATCAATGATATAGAGAATATCGATATCCTGAAAGATGCATCAGCCACGGCTATCTATGGTGCACGTGGAGCAAATGGTGTGGTGTTGATAACCACCAAGTCGGGTAAATCAGGCCGAACAACCATCGATTACAACGCTTATGCAAGCTTCGAAGGCCTCAGTAAAAAACTAGACCTATTGGGCGTAGAAGATTATGTGAAGTATCAATACGAATTCCAGACGTTAGCAGGTAAACAGCAAGATTTCGCCACGATGTACGGCGGCGACCCTGATGCGGCAGATTTTGCAACAGGTGCTTTTGATCGTATTCGTCAACAGTACGCCAATCGTGCAGGGATCGATTGGCAGGAAGAAGTCTTCGGTGGACAGGCGGTATTGCAGAATCACAATATCAATGTTTCCGGAGGAACGGATAAGACAAAAGTGATGTTGTCCTATAACAATACCAGCCAAGATGGAATTCTCGCGAAATCAGGTTTTCGTCGGAATAGCGTCCGGGCAAAAGTGAATCATGAGCTCATGAAGGACGTTCATGTAGATTTTAATTCGTTGTTTCAGGACGCCAATACGCAGGGCGGAGGTTCCTTAAATGGTTTACTGAAGATGTCTATTTTGCAACCAGCTACCGGCGGCGTGCGTTTTACCGATGAGCAGATGCTCCATACCGATATCGCAGAAGAACTGCAAGCGATCAACTCCCAGTATGACGTGTACAACCCAATTATAATGAACGATGCCCTGAACAGAAACAAAGCCGCTCGCCTTGCCAATATCAATGTAGGGGTAACGGCAAAATTTTTGAACGATTTTACATTCCGTACATCGGGATCGTACCAATGGGGACAGACACGCACAGATTTCTGGGACGACGGCCGGACAGTAAATGCACGGAATAATAGGGGACCATATGGTTCTATTAAAAATGCAGAAGGATTCGAATGGCAATGGACGAATACGTTATCGTGGATGAAGCAGTTAGACCAACATAATCTTAATCTGCTGGCCGGACATGAGGTGCGGTACGAGGAAAGTCAAAGTCTTGAACACGGTTATTTTGAGTTTCCGAAAAGTAATTTCGGATTAAAAGACGTCAGCTTAGCTGGACGTACAGAAAGGGGGACTTCGGAGGCCAACCGGTATGGATTGGTATCGGCCTTTTTCCGGGGAATGTATAACTACGATGATCGCTATTTGTTGACAGCGACGATACGTGCAGACGGTGTGTCTACCTTTAGACAGGGAAACAAGTGGGGAAGTTTTCCTTCCGCATCAGCAGCTTGGAATATACATAATGAAGAATTTATGAAGGGGGGGACATTTTTTAATCAACTGAAGCTCCGTGTTGGCTATGGAACTACCGGAAATGATAAAATTGGTAGTACACGATATGCTACTCTTTACGGCTCTACGGTGGTTGCCGTCGACAACGGAACCGTTGTTGGAGTGAGGCCAAGTACTACCCTAGGAAATCCGTTACTGGTTTGGGAGAAGACCCAAACAACAAATGTGGCATTGGACATTGCTTTTTTGAATAACAGAGTCAACCTAACGACAGATTTCTATAACAATGAATCGAAAAACTTATTGCTAGAAGTCGACATCCCGACGTCGACCGGATACAGCAAACAATATCAGAATATAGCCTCGTTACGCAACAGAGGCATAGAATTCTCATTGAATACCTTGAATGTGCGCAATGAAAATTTCCAATGGAAATCTGCTCTAAATCTCACCTTCAACCGATCTAAAGTAAAAAGTTTATTGGGCAGCAGCGAAGGTGATTACATGATCCGGTCATACGAATCGCGGATTAATTTCTATACAAGGACTGGAGGGCCTGTCAGTTCCTTCTATGGCTATAAGTACGATGGCGTCTATACGACAGACGACTTCGACCAATTGAGCGACGGAACCTACATGTTGAAGGACGGCGTTGCGTCTTTGAAAGGGAAAGACCGGAGCGCGATAAAACCGGGTGATGTTAAATACCTGCCAACGGCCGGTCAGACAGATGATGATGGTAACCCGGTATGGTCAGCGGATGATCGAACAGAGATCGGAAATCCTGAACCCAAGTTCTTCGGCGGCTTTAACAATGAGTTCATTTACAAAAATTTTGATCTTAGTGTATTCCTCAATTTTGCTTACGGAAACAAAGTGTTCAATATGAATACGCAACGTTTTATGGGACCTTACCTACCGAATCAAAATTCGTTAGGGATCATGGCCGATCGGTTTACGCTCATTGATCCTGCAACGGGTGCAGAAACTACGGATTTAAAGAGGCTGGCTGAATTAAATCTGGATCAGCAGGCCAAAGATCAAGTTTGGAGCTTAAATTCGACAAATAATATTGCTATTTCGGATCCATTGGATTATTATCTTGAAGACGGCTCTTTTTTGCGAATAAACAACATTACACTAGGATACACACTACCTCAAGCGTTCACGAAAAAAGCGTTTCTCCAAAAGCTGCGCGTTTACCTCACCTTGAACAATATACACACATTTACCAGCTATACGGGGTATGACCCCGAAGTATCGGCAACGGGTTCTATCTTGACTAGAGGGGTGGATAACGCTGCATATCCAAGAGCAAAAAGCGTCGTTGCGGGTGTTAATTTAACTTTTTAAAAAAACGGAATTATGAAGAAAAAGCTGTTATATATCATGGGGTTAGGATTTACGTTGTGTACCACGTCTTGCAAGGATTGGTTGGAACTGCCGTCCGAGAAAGACTTTGATAGTTCGACGATTTTTGAGGATCCCGGTAAAGTGGAAATGGCCGTGCTTGGAGCTTATACCAGTACATTCAATGCCGAACTTTTTTACCAGTTTGGTATGGGGACTGATGAGTGTTTCTCGACAGAAGGAGAGACTAACTCGAAAAATCAAGTTTCAAATTATGTATATAACCCGGCAATAAGTCCATCCGGAACCTATTCAGCTATGTACGCGGGGGTAGAGCAGGCGAATGTGATCATCAAAAATATTCCCTTGATGAGCGATGTTGACGAGTCGGAGAAAGAGAAACTAAACATGTTGTTGGGTGAGGCCTATGCGATCCGTGCGATGAATATGTTGAACGTGGTACGCTACTTCGGAGATGTACCGTATCCGCGCATTCCGGTGGTGGATATGCCGGGTTTCTCATCCTCCCGTGTCCACCGCGATACGATCTTTGAGGGATGTATTGCCGATTTGCAAGAAGCCATTGTCTTGCTTCCTTGGAAAGGAGAATCGGGACTGCCCGTGGAGCGTATATCTAAAAATGCAGCCTATGGCTTATTGGCTCGGACAGCTTTGTACGCGGCAGGGTATTCGCTCCGTTGGGATCTGACAAGTTACGCTTCTTCAACCGTGCAACTCGCGCGACGGAACGACAGCCAGCGGATTGCGGAGCTCTACGCAATAGCACGTGATGCCTGTAAAGCGATTGTAGACCGCGGAGAGCATGCGTTAATCAACTATGAAACAATCTTTCGAGATTTGGTAAATGGCAGATACAACAAAGAGTCGATGTTTGAGTATGGTCAAAAGAGCGCGGATCGCAACGAAGCGCGATTGGGCTACACCAACGGAATTTTTGCGCATACCAATTCGTTTTATCAAAAAGCACAGCCAGCGATGGCCGCTCTACCCACCTATTATTTCGAATTTGAAGAAGGCGACAGTCGCCGGGATGTAGCGATTGCCAATTATTCCTTAAATGCAGATAGCGTTCATCAACTGAATACCTATGCGAGCCATACCATTGGAAAATTTCGCGTGAACTGGAAGGCTGATTTAGGCGTTTCTGCTGCACAGCGTGATATTAATTGGATACATCTGCGTTATGCCGATGTGCTATTGATGTATGCAGAAGCAGAAAACGAACTTGCGAATGGTCCTACGCCGGTCGCCAAGGAGATGCTGGAAATGGTCCGTTTGCGTGCGTTTAAAGAAGACCGTGCCAAAATTGGAACTACGCCGACGAGCTATGCCGCTTTTCGTGATGCCATTATGCAAGAACGGAAATTAGAACTCGGATTCGAAGGATGGCGGAGAACGGACCTCATTCGCTGGGGTGTGCTTTTCGAAAAGTTGACAGAAACGAAACAGGATTTACTGGATCTAGCAAACCATACCGGGAAATATGGCCATGTTGATCGTTTCAGGGCGTATAAAAAGACAGATGCAAAAGTGTTTAACGATCCGACCGTGGCACTAGATTTTATTTCATTCAAAGAAGAACCGTCATCGGCAGAGCGTACCCAGCTAGAAAAGGAAGGATATACCTTGCTCGATATGTATAGTGCAAACGCTGCCTTTTTTGCAAATGCACTAAAAGCAGATGCCACGTGGGTGAGGAACATTTATCGCGGGCTGGAAAAAAATAAGGTTGAACTTTTTCCCTTGAGCACAGCAACAATCGATGCAAATCCCGGATTGCGTGGGCAGCAACATCCATTATATTAAAAATATACCTATGTCAAATTCTGTAAGACACTTTCAAATTATGGTTATGGTCGTCATTTGCATGTGCCATAACCTTTATGCTCAGCAACGCAAATTGTATCAGCAATTTGCTGATTCCGAAATCAAGAGATTCCCGGAAGCTTGGCAGCTAGACCATGGGAAGCGGCTTTATTTCGGTTATTCGCAGGGTGTCGGATGCCTAGCCATGCTAAAACTATGGAAAAAAACAGGTGATAAGCATTACTTTGATTATGTTGAACAGTGGGCCGACACCTTGATTAACGAGGAGGGAGAGATCCACCTTTATAAAGTAGAAGCGTATAACATTGATTACATTGCCCCGGGAAAGATCCTGTTTACTCTGTTGGAAAAAACGGGGAAGCAAAAGTATAAACGAGCGATCGAACGATTGATGGCCCAACTGAAACACCACCCGCGAACCCACGACGGTGTCTTTTGGCATAAGCTAATTTATCCACATCAAATATGGTTGGATGGTCTCTATATGGGCGACCCGTTCGTCGCTGCCTACGGAAAATTTGTTAACGAGACAAGCTATTTTGACGACGTGCTAAATCAGGTGCTTCAGACGGCTAAACATACCTATGACGCTAAAACTGGGTTATACTACCACGGCTGGGACGAGAGTAAAAACCAGCAATGGGCGAACAAAGTGACCGGGCAATCTCCTAATTTTTGGGGAAGAAGTATGGGCTGGTGGTTCATGGCGTTGGTCGATGTGTTGGATTTCATACCGGAAAATTACCCCAAGCGTGACCAAGTAGTCAAAACGATTCAGGAGTTTGCGGCAGTTTTGCCGAGGTATCAAGACGACGAAGGGCTTTGGTGGCAGGTTCTTGACCAACCTGGCAGGCAAGGAAACTACCAAGAAGCGTCGGTCAATGCCATGTTTATGTATGCGTATGCCAAAGCCGTCAATAAAGGTTATTTGCCCGAGCATTACCGAGCTGTCGCTGAGAAAACCCTGTCAGGTATCACCAAAAAACTCCTGCGTCGGGAATCCGACGGAACCCTATCGCTGATCCAGTGTAATGCCGTCTCAGGCTTGGGCGGTCATCCGTACCGCGATGGAAGCTACGAATACTATATACATGAGCGTGTGCGCGAAAACGACGCAAAGGCGACAGGGCCATTTATTATGGGGCTGTTGGAACTGGATAAGTAAGAATGAGGTGATGGGAGCGTATCAACTTCCATCACCGTACCGTTGTCGATCAACCAAACAGAAGAAGACGCGTCTAGGCAGTATTCGCTCGGTGCCTTTGTTTTAACCTAATCTTATGACTTGCGAATCTGGCTATAGAACATCGGGTAAGTAGAACCAAAGAACTTCTTTTCTGCTATGTTATAAAAAAAACATAGAAAATATCTTGTGAATCTACTCTGCTAAAACGTGTTTTCTGCAAAATGTCTTTTGTCGAGCAGGATAGTACAGGACGATGGAACCGGTTGCATTTAAGATATTTACTTTCGTAAGTAAGCCTAATTTGAGAATGACGCACGACCGTGAGTGGTACGTGACAAAAAAACTAACCAATGAAACAATTGAACCTAGTTCGCGGAATTATTTTTTTTGTACTAAATCTGTTCGCTCAGCAATTAATAGGACAGGGATTGTTGTCTTTTCCGGGAGCCGAAGGGTTTGGTCGGTTTGCTAAAGGCGCGAGAGGTTATGCCGATCCCAGCGTTTACTTCGTCACGTCTTTGGAGGACGATGGTCCCGGATCTTTTCGGGAGGCTGTGAGCCAGCCTGGCCGTTTCGTGGTTTTTAAAGTAGGGGGTATTATTCGTTTAAAAAGTAGCGTAATGGTTGCTCCTTATACAACTATTGCGGGGCATACAGCGCCGGGCGATGGTGTTGTCTTATACGGACGTAAAGTCTCGTTTAGCGGAGCCAGCGAAACCATAGCGCGCTTTCTCCGAATACGATTAGGTGCACAAGCAGGTGCAGGGAAAAATGACGATGCGTCTGGAATTGCCAACGGAAAAAACATCATGTTAGATCATCTATCTCTGACGTGGGGATTAGACGAGGTGTTCTCCATCAATTGGGATAAAAGAGGGGTGGAGCCGACACATATTACCATCCAAAATAGTATTATTGGTCAAGGTCTACATCGATATAATCACTCTGCAGGAGGTTTGATCCAATCGGGGGGAAAAGTGTCGATTATCAAAACTTTATACATTAACAACAAAACCAGAAACCCGAAAGTAAAAGGCATAAATGAATTTGTGAATAATGTCGTGTATAATTTTGGCAATGCCAATACGACCCATGTAGAACATGCGATTTCTGCAGATGCATATATTCTCGGGGGAGGATCTGCAGCAACATCAAACGCATTGATTCTGAACAATTACTTCATAGGTGGACCTGCCACTCCGCTATCGAAAGTAACACCTTTTTCGCGTGGTAACGAAAATTTCAACCTCTATCAGGAAGGAAATTACTTTGACAACAATAAAAATGGGATGCTCGACGGTTCATTGATCGGCGGAAGTGATCGCTGGTTCCCGGGTTTATTAACTGTAAATTTTAAGGCAAAAACAGATTTTGCTACCTATCCCAGTATATCTCCCAGCATGGACGCTCAACAAACGTTTCTATATATCCTTGAACACGCAGGAGCAACCCGGCCGACTCGGGATGAGGTTGATCAATTACTTATACAGGAATTGGAGAGCATAGGGAGGGATGGCTCATTTGTCTATGATGAATCCGATTTAGTCTTGGCCAACGGTGGATTAGGACGCATGGAAGCTAGGGAGTCTCTCCGAGATAGCGATAAAGATGGTATACCCGATCAGTGGGAGACGAAACTCGGGTTGAACAAAAACCGGGCCGAGGATGCCCTATTGCCGAGTCGAAATAAGACGTTTGCAGGATATCTGAACATCGAAGTGTATTTGCATCTTCTTGCTATGGAGTAGTACTTTTTCGTGTTGCAATCGCGGTAAAAAAATAAATACATCTAAAAATGAAACCGGTTGCCAAGGTGCAATCGAAGCATAACTTAATCAATAATAACAGCTAACCAAGCTAGTAAATTAACCAGTATATGAAAAGATCCATCTTATACATGATCAGCGTGTGCCTGATCGGCTTGATGTCGTGTTCCAAGAAAGAGCTTGTCGCGCACTATGAACGCCCAGCATGGCTTCGGGGGAACATTTGGGAGGTATTAGAAGAACGGGGCAATTTTACACAGTTTTTAAAAGGGGTTGAACGCGCAGGATTTAGGGAGATATTAGACGGAAAGACGATTGCGACTGTTTTTGCACCGACGGATGAAGCCATCACCCGTTATTTAACGGCGAATCACATTCCCTCCATCGAACAACTCTCCCTTCGCGAACTTAAAAAACTCATGGGCTACCATTTGGTCTATTATTCGTATGACAAGCTGAAGCTCGAAAACTACCAACCTAAGGGAGTTGACAACCTAGAGCCAAATAAAGCTGGACTTTACTATAAGCACCGTACAAGAAGTCAGGATACGATCACCCTTGAAATCGATAAGACCGATGGAAAAACGAAAAAAGTATATCATAAAGATCGTTTTTTGCCGGTGTTATCTCATACACATTTCCAAACTAAAGGCATTAACGCAGCAGCCAATTACGAATATTTCTTTGGAGCTGGAACATGGAAAGGCGATGGTGGTTTTAACGTGGCCAACGCGAGCGTAACAGAATATGCTATTCCGACAGATAATGGCTATGTCTATTTAGTTGATGAGGTTCTCCAGCCATTGAAAACCGTATATGAGGCGCTTGACGCAAACGATAATTACCGAAGTTTTTTAGGTATTTATGATCGCTACCGCACCTTTACTTACGATGAAGAAACCAGTAAAAATTATGCCGTCGCTGGAGACTCATTATACAATGTGAGCCATGGTGCCTTGCCGGCAATTGCTTCAGAATGGACGACGTACGGGCTTACAGGGGCGTCAGACTTCTTTGATCTAGAGGGACTAACATACCGTGCATTCAACGTTTTTGCTCCGACGAATCAGGCTCTGCAATCGTTCTTTAATGCATATTTTGCCCCTTACTACCATTCGCTTGCTGACGTAGATCTTCTTCCAATGGCTATGGTAATGTATAACCATGTGTACGCTGGGAATATAGTGCTACCGTCCGAAATCGGAAAAAATCCAGACATAAAAACGTCGTTTGGCGCTCCGATTATTTTCGACCCACAAGCGGACGTAAAAAATAAAGCGATTGCATCTAATGGGGCGTTTTATGGATTAGATAAAGTACTCGTACCCGAGATCTTTAATAGCGTTACTGGTCCCGCATTTCGCAATCCTAAATACAAAATATTTATGTACATGTTGGCTAACAGTGGTTTGTTACAAACGTTAGCAAGTCGTGAAATAGCATTTACATTGTTCATCCCGTCCGACGAGGCGATTCTCAGTACGCTTTACGGCGATAGTTATATTTATTGGTCAGAAGGAAACCCGCTGGTATTTGGTGACGAACAAGTTCAAATAGAAAATACAGACGGCGTGCGGGTTCCGCTTTCCCAACGGCAACAAGAGTTATTCGTTTCCGACCATATCGTATACGATCGGATCAACACCCTGCAGGAAAGTAAAGCATACCGTACCCGTAATTCGTACAACTATATATATACACATCAAGGTAAAATTTATTCTACGGCGGCGTATAATGCTTCGGAAGATGTACCAATCACGAAAATCAATGGGACGTGGTATAACGGAAATTCGAACGAGACCAGTTCGTCTTTACTAGGAGAGACGAGGACAATTAAATTTACCTTATTGGGAGCAGAATCAGCCAGCAATCCGTTAAACAAATACAGCGAGTTCGCGAAGCTGCTTGTCAAAGCGGGACTGATGGAAACAGGCAACTCGTTGTCCTTTTTATTTGGTAATCGGTTTATATTGTTTGCACCAGACAATCAAACCGTGCTGCAAGGTCTGGAAAGTGGAGCTATTCCTTCCGATAAGGCCGCCCTCGCCAATTATTTGAAAGCTTATTTTGTATCCGTGCCAGACAATTCGCTGGGAGACTATCCTTTTCCGGGCTATGGCATTCAAGGTACTTGGGATACAGCCTTGCGGACAGGATACAATCAATATCGGCAAATCCGCCTCATCGACCAGGGGACCTCGTTGGAGCTGAGAGATACAGACAACAGTATCATACCTCTATCGGGCAGCTTTCCGCAAGTTTTCGGAGATGGGGCCATATACCACATCACCAAACTTTTAAAAAAATAATCCATACGAATTATTGAATTCCATTTAAAAAGAGACTAAATGAGGCTATATCTATTAACTCTAATGACCTATCTAGGTATTGTTTTCTCTGCCTTCGGCCAACAATCGAACGCACTGATCGGCGTGGTGAAAGGTGAAAACAATCAAGCACTTCACGGTGCCTCTGTGTTTGTAGAAAACAAAGATAACCGAAATCTAAAGGGCGCATCAACAGACAATCTCGGCCAGTATACGATTGAGGTGCCCGCCGAACAGAATCTGACCATCGTGATTGCCTGTATAGGATATGAGACGACCCGCATACCATATAACGGGCAATCCACGATACATATTACGTTGGTACGTGACGACACATCTATTGAAGAAGTTGTCGTGACTAGGGAAGGGGCAACTACCAAAAACAGTATGGGAATAACCTATCGGAATCAAATATCGGCAACGGAAAAATTCGAAATGAAAGAACTCGAGACCATGCCGTTTGCATCCATTGAAAGTGGTTTGCAAGGACGTTTAGCGAACGTCGACATCATTTCCAGTGCGGATCCAGGAGCAAGAAGCTCGATTCGCATACGTGGTACATCGTCATTAAATGGAAATTCTGACCCACTTATTGTCGTAGATGGTGTTCCATACCCTACATCGATATCAGACGACTTCAATTTTTCTACCGCCAACGACGAAGACTTCGGCGCTCTTGTTAATATTTCGCCAAACGACATTGAATCTATTGAAGTCTTGAAGGACGCCGCCGCGACAGCTATTTGGGGCTCTAAAGGTGCAAACGGGGTTTTACTCTTTACAACGAAGAAAGGAAGGAAAGGTAAAACGCAATTTTCCTTTTCGAGTAAAGTGGATGTGAAACGAGAAGCTGAAACAATTCCGATGCTCGATGGTGGGCAATATGTGGCGATGGTACAGGATGCAATATGGAACTCTGTAAATGATCTGGGGTATATCGGTGCATTGCCCTATCTGAATTTACTGTACAATACCAATGAAATAAAATATGACCCGTCATGGGTATATTTTGATGAATACAATCAGAATACAGACTGGTTAGATCAGGTTACCCAGGTCGGTCATTTCGAGGATAACTCTTTATCCATAAGTGGGGGGGGCGATAAGGCAACATATCGACTATCATTGGGCTTTCTTAACGATGTAGGAACGACAAAGGGAACCAAGTTAAATCGATATAATTCGTTGCTTAGCGTCAACTATAAGTTTTCCAATAAGTTTAGCATCAATGCAGACATGTCTTATTCTGTTAGTAACAGAAATAATTACTGGACGGGCAACGATATACCTTCTCCGAGAGGAATGGCGATGCAAAAAATGCCGAATATGAGTCCATATGTTATTGGCGAGTATGGACAATACACAGACGAATATTTTACACCGCGAATAAATTTCCAAGGATCGTTCGCGACGCAAATGTATAACCCCGTCGCATTGGTTAACGAATCTGTCAATAAAACAAGCGGCGAACAGGCTCGTGTTATTTTCAGGGCGATGTACCAGGTCCTTCCTTCTTTACAATATACCGGAACGGTCGGTTTTGATACACGTTCCACCAAAAACAGAAAATTCTTGCCGCAATCAGCAACGGGTGTCATTTGGACTGACCCTTATTTTAACCGAGGGTCAGATATGTTGTCAGACGAACTCTATCTGAACACGGAGAACAAATTTATTTTCAATAAGAAATTGGGTGAACGGCACAACCTGATTGCGACAGGGTTGTTGCAGACGAATGAAGCACGTTCGTTTAGTTATGCCAGTGAAACGTCTGGAAATGCCTCGTCGTCACTGAGTGATCCGACAGCCGGCGCTGCTGTCGTCCGGATGGGGTCGGGAAATTCAATGACTCGGAATATTGGGGCTATATCCAGCCTCCATTATACGTTCATGGAAAAGTACATCTTGAGTGGAACGTATCGCTGGGAAGCCAACTCAAGCCTTTCGGCGCAGCATCGCTGGAAAGGGTTCCCGTCGATAGGCGCAGCATGGCATTTTGGGGATGAAAAGATCATCAAAAAACTAGGGTTTGTTGATCTTGCCAAGCTGCGCTTTAGTTGGGGACGTACGGGTAATGCCCCCTCGGGTGCATTTACCTATCTTGGGGTTTTTCAGCCCGTTACTCCGGGGTACATTGATATGACTGCTATCGGACCGGTTTCTATTCAATTAGATAATCTGAAATGGGAAACCGTAGAACAGACCGACTTTGGGGTGGATTTTAGTTTGTTCAAAAATAGACTACAAATTACCGGAGAACTATATAACCGCGTTACAACAGATTTATTGCAGAAAGATATCGAGCTTCCATCGTCAACAGGGTTTACGAAAATGAAGTTTTACAATTCCGGTAAACTGGCCAATAAAGGTTGGGAATTAATTCTGAATGTAGAAGCGGTTCGAGACGAAGATCTTAATTTATCCTTCAATTTTAACTTTTCTAAAAACCGAAACGAAGTGCTCGAACTCCCCGACAATCTTCAGTTTGAACGGTACAATTTTGGGAATGGCAACTATGCACATCGAATCGTAGAAGGAAATCCTGTCGGTTCTTTTTATGGTTATCGATATTTAGGGGTATACCAGAATACCGATGAAACCTATGCTAGGGATCTCAACGGAAATGTTATCTACGATTTGGAAGGCGAAGCGGTCGTGATGAACAACGGGAACCGAAAAGTGTATCCCGGCGATGCGAAATATCAAGACATTGATGGCAATGGAGTTATCGATCAATATGACATCGTATACTTAGGCAATGCGATGCCGTTATTTACTGCCGGAGGAGGGTTCAATATCCGCTATAAAGCATTTACGTTGAACACTTTCCTTCACGGTCGGTTCGGTCAAAAAGTTGTAAACCGTGTCCGTATCAGTACCGAAAATATGTTTGGTTCTGCCAATCAAAGTACAGCGGTACTGGGCAGATGGCGTAATGAAGGGGATGATACCGATATCCCACGTGCGTTGTATGGTGAAGGCTACAACTATCTAGGTTCGGATCGTTTTGTAGAGGATGCTTCATTTGTTCGCCTTAAGATGATCTCTCTCAAATATGCATTACCCAAGACGTTCATTGAACGGCTAGGCATTACTCGTTTTGACGTTTTTGCCACTATTCAGGATGTCTTCACGTGGACGGATTACTCTGGGCAAGATCCGGAGGTGAGCTTGGGGAGCAATATCTACATGCTGAGCGAAGATAAGGCGAATACACCGCGACCGCGGCGATATGCGCTAGGTATAACTGTAAATTTTTAAATCTACTGCTATGAAAATATGCTATAAAATAATTGTTTTCTTGTTGGCGATGACAGCATTGACGTCTTGTCAGAAATGGTTGGATGTCAAACCACAAAATGAGCAGGTCAGCGATCTGTACTGGTCCAATAAAGAAGAAGTAGAAGCGGTATTGGGATCCGCTTATGTCAAACTGCAGGAATCCCTGCAAACAATGCTGGTATGGGGAGAAGCGCGTGGCAATACGCTCGCATTGGGTGGTTTTGTGAATGTGGACTTACTTCGTTTAAAGAGTTTCTCTTTGGTGCCAACCAATGAATTTGTGAAGTGGGGTAATTTTTATCAGGTCATCAATTATGCCAATATGGTCCTGAAATACGCTCCTTCGGTCGTCGAAAAAGATCCCTCATTCAATCAAGCAGCAATGCAGTCGTTTCTTTCAGAAGCGTACTTCCTGCGGGCCCTGAGCTATTTCTATCTCGTTCGTAGTTTTGGCGAAGCACCGCTGATATTGGAGCCGTACATGAATGATGCACAGGCACATGAACTTCCAAAATCCACGAAACAACAGATTTTCGAACAAATTATTTTTGATTTAACAACCGCACTTTCGAATAGCAAAGAAGTTTGGCCAACCGTATGGGAAACCAAAGGACGTTCTACTAAATGGGCAATTCATGCATTATTAGCGGACGCATATCTGTGGGTGGGCGAATACGATAAGGCCATCATCTCCTGCAATGCCATCTTGGAATCTGGAAAATACGGGTTATTGCAGGGCACGGTAAACAACAAAAATAACTGGTTCAATATTTTTGCACAACGAAATTCCAATGAAGGTATTTTCGAAATACAATTCGATCAGACGAAAGGGCAAACCAATGATCTCGTTGCAATCTTCGGCACAAGTTATAACTGGGTTGTCTCTCCGTACATGGTATCTGTATTCGACCAAAGTAGTGAAGATATTCGAGGGGCTGGAGCAACCTACCAGACAACGGATTGGAAACTTTGGAAATACTTGGGAGCAGAAGGTAATACGAGTATTCCGCGTCCTTTTTCCGACCAGAATTGGATTATCTATCGAATGGCAGATGTGTATTTGATGAAAGCCGAGGCTCTGATTATGAAAGGTGAAACCTATTTTCCACAAGCGTTGGAACTTGTCCGTGCGATCCGAATGCGTGCTGGAGTCACACAACCTTTAGATGCAGAAAATACGGAAGTTGGAATGCTACATGCGCTCCTTCAGGAGCGGGCAAAAGAGTTTGTAGGGGAGGGTAAAAATTGGTTCGATTTGCTGCGGGTTGCGCAACGCGATGAATACAGGTATAAAGATTATTTTATTGAACAAGTGGTTTTGGGCGTTTCCGGCGCTTCAACTCCCGTCATCCGATCGCAGTTAATGAATGTACATGCTCACTATCTTCCCATTCACGCGGATGAATTGCGAAATAATAAGCTTTTAGTGCAAAACCCATATTATGAAAATCTAAACTAAGGAAACGATGAAAATGACTATAGACAAAGGTATTACAACGTTCTTCATGTGTGTGCTCTTCCTGGTTTTTTCTTGTAAGGATGCTTTTGAAGACAAGACATTTACGGCATACGAAGACTTACCTATCGCCGGGTATCTAAAACAGCATCCAGAAAAATACAGCATGTGGGTAGAGGTGTTGGAAAAAGCAGATTTATTCAATACGCTCAATATCCATGTAGTATATACCCATTTCGTACCGGTTAATGAGGGAGTACAACGTTATCTGCAAGCACTGAATTTAGAATCAGTAGCGAAAATGACGAAAGAGGATGCCAATTACTTGGTACGTTATCATTTAATTCCAGGTGTAAGTATCGATCGCGGTCAATTTCAGGCCGGAGCAATCAATGATTTGACAGCAACGGATGATAATCTTTTTATAGAATTTCGAAGCGGAGGGCTCGAATCGATCTATCTCAACGGAGAATCTCGTTTCAATGGCTTCGATATTAAGGCTACGAACGGTATCATCCACAGCATAGATGATGTATTGGCACCGCTGACAGCAACCGTAGCGGATCGATTGGAAGACCCTAAATACAGCATATTCCGACAAGCAGTAGAAGAAGCTGGTTTTTTAGAGAAACTAACAACCGTATACACCGAAGGAACGGACGCAAGTGGAAACCCTGTGCAAAAGCGATTTCGTTATACAGCTTTTGTTGTTGCGGATGAGACGTATGCAAAAGTAGGGATAAGAACTTTTAACGATTTGTTAGATTACTTGGACGTCGAGTCCGGAAGCAATTATTCCGATGTAGAAAACGGACTTCATACTTACATAGCTTACCATTTATTGGATCAACAACGATCGTATGCCGATCTGGGGCAATTTCCAGAAGGTGTTCGGAAAATGAATTTACCAACCTTGGCTGCGGGCGAATTGATCAAGGTATCTGAAAGTGTTGACGGTTTGGTGTTGAACGAAGATTTAGCAAGTCATCAAGCCGTCAGATTTCAGGAAGCCAACATCCCTTGCAAAAATGGTGTCGTACATGAAATTGATCATTGGATGCCTGTGTTCGTTCCCGAACAAGTTCCCGTGGTCTGGGAGTTTACGGACTATCCGGATATTGCCGCGAATGTAACTCAATACCGAAATGCTTCGCTTGGTAGCCAATACAACAAGACGTTTGCATTGGGTGATTTAACGAGTATTACGTGGTCGGCCCAGCCAGAAACAAGAAGCAATGTTCTCACGTATCGAAACAACAGAAGTGCTGACGGCATTTGGTATACCGAAACGCTAAATCATGACCACCTTCGGGTAGAACTTGGAGAGTCGGGCTGGATACAGATGAAAAGCCCGACGATAGTCCGTGGTAAATACAACGTGAAAGTGGTGTGGCCGAGCACAAAAACCTCCGCCAATACGGGGATATGTGCTTTCGTATTAGATAACGTGATGCTGTATTCTCGATTGGTGCTGTCGAATACGCGGACGGATCGTGTACTTACTCAAGAACTGGGTACCGTAGAATTTCCGGAAACGACAGACCACACCTTACGTATCCTGTCACTGGATGGGAAATTAATGACACTTGACTATATACAATTCGACCCCGTAGAATAAGTAAAAATTAGATTATGAAAAATATTTTGTGTTTTGTATTCCTGTTCGCAATACTACTGCTGACGGGATGTAAAAAAAATTGGGACAACCATTATGGAGAGGAAGGGTCGGTATCTGAACTAGATCTTCTAGCCTACTTAAAAAGCCAACCACAGTATTCGGAGTTTGTTTTAAAGCTAGAGGAAACGGGCTTGGCCGACGAGCTACAAAGGGATCAAAACCTGACAATTTGGGCCGTTTCCAACGACAAGATGTCTGCCTTACAAAGCCTTGGAACAGACTTGAAATTTATTCTAAGCTATCATATAAATAGCTTGGTATATGACCATACAAAACTTAAGAATGGGTTGAGGGTCATGACGTTTAATGGTAAATATTTGACGATCACGAAAGAAGGGCCGACAGTGTATGTTGGCGATGCATCGGTCATCAAGGGGAATCAGCTCTGTAAAAATGGTGTCGTTCATGAGATTACGCAATTGTTGAAGCCCGATGAGAGCATTTACGATTACCTGCTATCGTTAGGTGCTGATTATTCGATGATTCGAGATTCTATACGCGCTATGAATGATACCGTATTTGATTTGGCGAACAGTATTCCAATTGGAGTTGATGCTACTGGGAATACCGTCTATGATTCGGTATTTGTCATCGCCAACCCGATTTTTGATAAGGCAAATATCCGGTCGGAATTTGCGAATGTAACCATGTTTCTGCCTAGTAATCGGGTTATTGAAGATTGTTTTGATGATCTGGCTGAACTGTACGGACAGTTCGGCAAATCCTTTCTAAAGGAAGATACCCTGATTGCTTATCAATGGATTAAAGAGGCAATTTTTTATGATAAAGTGGTGGACAACTATGGTGAATCCGACCTGACCTCTGCATTCGGGCGTTTATGGAAGCCAACTGTTCAACGAATAAATACAGATTATAAACGTATGAGCAACGGTCGTGTGTACCAAGTGACAAAATTGAAGATTCCGAATAATGTACATATCCAAATGATCAAGCAGTTGTTTCACTATTACGAGTTCGTGCCTGACGACCAACGGGATGCATTATTTAAGTTGTCTCACGTCACCAATATAGAACCGAAGGATCGAGATAAGGTTTCTTTTCCTACGATCGGTGTAGAACTCACTTATCGGACGTTATTGTTTCAGGGTAACCTAACAGATAATCAGCCCGCAACTCTAGAATTTACACCAATTATGTTAGAACGTAAAGGAGATGGATCTACCGGATACAAAGTTGTAGAGGTGCCACCTGGTGAATATAATTTATACATGGGCTTCCGATCGAGTGCCCACCCGTTCGTTAATATCTATGTAGATGATCAACCTGTTGCGAGGGCACTCAATGTAGAACCATCAACGCCGTGGAACTATGACAGATCGACCAATACCGTCTCCGGTACCAAATACAATGGATGGGGAGGACTCGTAGGGCCTGTAACGATAGAAGGGAGTGAAGTGCGCTCATTTAAATTGAAAATAGAATTTGCAGGTTTGGGTAAAGGCAATGTGGAAACGTTAGAGCCCTATCACTGGGCACTGATCCCCACCGCAAATAATTATTAACTAACTAACCGAAATTACGAGTATATGATACATACAACCAAGAAGGAAAGGTGGAGGGTGTTGTTGCTAGCTTCTTTTGCGTTGGCTGCTTCCTCCGGCCTTGCGCAAACAACCATTAAAGGGAAGGTAATCAGCGCATACGATAAGACTCCCGTATCTGGAGCCGTGATCACCATACTGAACACGACAAAGCATGTAAAGACCAACCCGGATGGATCCTTTGTACTGGATGCTATCGAAGCCGGCGCTAAGACACTTCGGATATGGAGTCCCGGATATTATGAGTCCAAAGTGGCTATTCTAGGGAGATCAGAATTTGAGATCACGCTCATCGGAGAAGGGAGAGATAATTATCAGAATGTCTTAGACGGATCTTTTTCGATTAAGAATGCAGCGTTATTAGCAGCTACAGACTATCGACTGGGGGCATTTACGCCCGAAGAAGCATTAACTGGCGAAATGGCTGGATTAAGAATTACAAACAAAAGCGGTATGGTTTCGGAAGGAGGACAAATCAGCTTCCGCGGTATACGTTCGTTTGAAGCGGATAATACACCGCTGATGGTGATCGATGGTGTGCCCTTCCTGCCGGATGCAAGTATATCCTCAACTATTGGTGGATATGCGCGAAGTCTATTAGCGCCCCTTAATCTACACGACATAAAGAGCATACGTTTGTTAAAGGGAGCAGATGCAGCTCGTTTTGGATCGTTGGGAGCAAACGGAGTCTTATGGCTAGAAACGTCATCCTCCGAGGATCTAGAAACGGTGATTGAATTTCGGGGTAGTTATGGTGTGGCACATAACTATAGTACTATTCCGGTCTTGGAAGGCAGCAGTTACAAAAGTTTGTTGGGCTCGGTTGGTATGACGCAGTTTGAGGATATGGGAGAGCTTTTATTAAAATTTCCATTTCTGCGGGACGATCCGAATTACTATTACAAGTATCTGTATAATAATGCCACCGATTGGCAGGATGTCATCTATAGAAATGCATTTGTTACCGACAACCATTTACGGATCAAAGGCGGCGATGCGATTGCCAAATACGATCTTTCATTAGGTGTGCTCAATCAGCAAGGTACGTTGAACCACACGGCGAATACGCGATATAGTACACGGTTAAATTCCAGTATTGCACTTGGGCGCAAGTTTGATCTGAAAGCCAGCATGGGATTAACATACAGCACAGGAAGGATTCAAGAGCAAGGCATATTGAAAGCGTCGAATCCACTGCTAGCAGCACTTTATCGGGCGCCTATTCTCAGTACACACCGGAAAGACGTACAAAACAATTTATTGCCAGACCTGGATGGAGTAGGCGAGTTTGGCGTTTCTAATCCGGTGGCTTTGTTAGAAACAAGCGATTTCACGAACGACATTTACGATGTGTTTTTACATACGAATCTGGGCTATCAGGCAACGGACAATTTACGGTTTCAAACGCAATTGGGATTGTTTACAAACTATGCGCGACAAACAGCCTTTATTGCTGGATTGTCCAGTGGAACCATCATTCCCCTCCAAGAAGGTGTGGCCTTAAACACAGCTCGTTCCGGTCCCGCAAAAGCATCAAATTTATCATGGAATGTTTTTGGTACGTATGACAAGTCTTGGAATAATGATCGGGCTTTCTTTGGCGGTGGAATACAAGGTTTGTTAAATGCACAAGAATCGGACGTAGGGGAGGGACGAAATACCAGTTCAGATTTTTATCGGACACTAAATTACGTAAGTAACGATGGGCGCTTACTTTGGGGGTACAACGAAAAATGGAATTGGATGAATGTTTATGGATTTACACAATACAACTGGCGCAGTTTGGCGCGACTGGACGTAAATCTAAGTGTAGATGGCTCTTCTGCTTCAGGTAATGAAGCCAATCGTTTTGGTCTCTTTCCGGCAGCAGATCTTTCCTTTCTACTGTCTAATATGCCGGCATTTAAGGATATTCCCACTGTCAACAACCTGATTTTAAAGCTTGGATATTCAAAGACAGGGAACAGTCGTTTTTCGTCAAAAATTGGCCGGGCATACTATTCCAGCCAATTGTATAGACAGCTGGCGGGGATTGTCGTCGGAAACATCCCAAATCAAGCAATCCGTTGGGAGGATAACGAAAATTGGCAGGCAAACTTGATATTCTCTGGTTTGGATCAACGATTGAATGTGAATGTAGGATACTATTTCAATAGGGCAAGCAATCTATTGAACCGATTCACGGTATCGTCTGTGTCGGGTATTGACAATGTTTATCTGAATGGCGGACAAATCCATAATCGGGGACTCGAGTTGGACGTAAATTTATCATTTATAGAAAATAAAGATTGGTCGCTGACATGGAGCGGTAACCTATCGACCTTGCATAGCGAAGTAAAAAAACTCGTCGGAAATAACGATGTCTTCTGGTCACAGGCAGACAATGTATCACGTATCCAGCGCGTGGGCGAAGCACCCAATTCATTTTATGGCTATCAATTTTTAGGTGTTATCGCTAGTCAAGAGCAAGCTAATGCATTCGCTTTGTTCGATTACAAAAATCGTCCTTTTGAGGCTGGCGATGCACACTTTCAAGATTTAAACGGAGATGGCATAATCGATCGAGAAGATCAAACGGTATTGGGTAGCCCGTTGCCTAAGCTTTTTGGAGGAAGCTCCTTCAACCTTCGGTATAAAAATATCCGATTGCAGGGTTCACTGAGCTTCAATAAGGGAAATACGATGTATAATGGAGTTCGCCGCAGTTTAGAAAGTCTGGACAGCTATGCCAACCAATCAGAAGCAGCCTTGCGCAGATGGCAAACTGATGGGCAACAAACAGACATTCCGAAAGCAACTTATGGAGATCCTATGGAAAATGCACGATTTTCGAGCCGTTGGATAGAAGACGCTTCTTTTCTACGCTTGGATAATGTCACGCTATCCTACCGCTTTGGGAACAATGGGCTCAAGGTACTCGCTCATTCGGAATGGTATATCGCCGGCGAGAATCTCTTTACTTGGACGGATTACTTAGGTGTAGATCCAGTTACTTCGTTCAGTAACGCTGCTCGTGACATGGGGATGGACTACGGAAAAATACCGCTACCGCGGACATTTAAATTTGGTGTGAATATTAAGCTCTAATCAGGACATGAAAAAGAAATTTTTAATATATAGTATGTTTTTGGCCTCTATTGCCATCGGTGGATGCTCGAGCTACTTCGACGTTGATACAAATGACATGTTGTTGGAGGAAGATTACGTGAAAGAATCAAATGAATTGTATTCAGGGTATATGGGTGTAGCCTCCAAAATGCAAACCTTAGCTGATCAAACTGTTTTTTTGAGCGATCTTCGGACGGACTTCTTAGAGCCTACAAATAATGCGCCACAGGATATTTGGGATTTGTATAATTTCAAAGAAAAGAAAGGAAATAGCTTCGCTGATCCCAAGGCCTATTATGATCTAATTGTGAATGCAAACGCGTATCTTAACAAAGTAATAACCTATCGGGAGCAATACCCCAAAGCGATTGAGGATGCACATTATCAGGCCTTGATATCTGGTGCAGTCCGATTCAAGGTATGGACGTATTTTACACTCGGAAAGCTGTATGGCCAGGTAGCCTATTTTGATGATCCACAGTTGGATCTGGAAAAAATTGATGAGATTCCACAGATCTCTTTTGAGCAACTACTTCCGAAACTTATTGCTTTGATGGAGACGGGGGTAGGCGGAGTCAACGGAAGCGTGGTGACCAATTGGGGAGACATTCTGTTTCCCGGTGTAGCAGCAAACCAGCAAGATCTAGTTTGGAATATGATATGCCCATCTCCTGAACCTTTACTGATGGAGCTTTATCTCTGCAATAAAGAATATTCAAAAGTTGTATCCTTAGGAATTCAGTTTATTTATGATAATGGTTCAGGCCGTTATAAGATCGGTAACGACGATTATAACGGAGAATGGGTGCAGTTTTTTACCCGTGATCCAATTACCAAGACGCGCGGTCTCATCAATATCGTTCCGTATGACTACGAAAGGAACCAGACGAATAGACTCATTCGATTCTTTTCGAACACACCCCCTTCGGTATATTATTTGAGGCCAACCGCTGTCGCTAGGGAACGATACGAAAACCAACTGCGTTACGATGGACACACATTAGGTGATCAGTATCGAGGACTTAATTACACCTATTATTTCCAGAACGGAAGTTGGGTCGTACGCAAATTTTCACGTGATCGTGAGGCCTCCTCCGAAATCCATAAAAACAATGTGCATATTGTTATCTATAGAGACGCTGATGTCCATTTTTTTATGATCGAGGCATTGAACAATATGGGGATGTTCGATCAGGCGGAAGCCCTACTGAATGATGGTATTGAACTTTATTTATCGAGGAATGCCGGAAATTTAAAGTACCCTTTCGACGATCTCGTTAGGAACAGCAGCTTGTCCAGAAATTGGGGGATTCGTCGTCGTGTCAATCTGTCGCCAGTATATCCAAATGGCATAACGAAATCGGAAACGATAGACAATGAGGAAAAGAAGATAGCCTACATGAAGGCGCTAGATCAATTGGTCGTTCAAGAAACACTAATGGAAAGTGCAGGAGAAGCAAAGGCGTTTTTTGCATTAATGCGCATCGCTAAACGCTGGAACGACCCCTCGCTATTGGCCGATATTGTTTCGGCGAAGTATCCAGCGGGACGTAAAGAACAGATCCGGGATTATCTCTTGAATCCGCAAAACTGGTACGTGAATTATCCGTTAAACTAACATGACGCGCTTAGAAGCATAAGCAACGTTCGGTGATGGAGGATTTGATCGCTCCATTACCGATCCTAGCGTTATTCGTCCATGGACCAGCCCGGAAGATACCGTAAAAACGACATGATTTTTTCCCTGTAGATTTCCGTATTTAGCCGATAGAAAAAAGCTCCCTTTTTAGAATTTTCCTTGTCCTTCTCTTTTAATTTGATGATCAGATCCGAAGCGAGGAGTTTTCTGCTGAAATTCCGTTTGTCCAGCTCAATGTTGTAGACACACTCATACAAAGAAGCTATCTGGGGTATAGTAAATTTTTCCGGCAGCAATTCGAATAGAATCGGATAAAGCGCAGCTTTGGTACGTAGCTCGCGCTTAGCTTTATCAATCATCTGCTGATGGTCAAAGATCAATTCGGGATATGTTGTCAACGGAAACCAATGTGCTTCGTATTCGTCACTGATAATGTGCTCGTACTGATGGGTATCGATGAGCGCGAAATAAGCTAAGCTGACCACACGACCATTACGCTCGCGGTTCGGGTCGCCAAAGATGCCGCAATCTTCCATGTACACGTTTTCTAAACCCGTTAGTTTCTTTAGGACCCTCGAAGCGGCTCCCTCTGGACTTTCATCAGGCTGAACAAATCCGCCCATAAGGCTCCATTTTCCTCGTTCAGGGTCAAATCCTCGCTTGATCAAAAGAATCTCCAGTGACTCGCCATTAAACCCAAAAATAATACAGTCTACTGCTAATAGTACTTTAGGTTCACTTTTGTAAAAATCCATAGTTGATTAGTCTTGCCATAAAAATTAGAATACAAATGTCTAGTATCTTTCTCAATCTCACAAATCAATCACAGAAATTATGAAATTTCTAGTTATTGATTGGCGATGAAGGAGGTTGTGTTCTGTTCGTTGTTCGATGTTTATCAACCTGTCGTGGGAATTCAACTAGCAGACAGTATCCGCCGGAAAAGAAAACTGAAGAAAAATAGCATAAAAATTTCATTTTATAAAAAAATAAATGTTAATTTGACACTAATAGTCTTAAACGACCTCTCTTTCAAATGCATGAATGAAGAGGGAAAGGCTGGATGAGGTGTGTTATAAATCAGTGTTATAAACCAGAATATAGATAATGAACAATTCTTATGTGATCGGAGTAGATTATGGGAGTGATTCCGTTCGATCCGTCTTGGTCGATGCAGGTAATGGTAGGGAGATTTCGTCGGCCGTCTTTTATTATCCCCGATGGAAGCGTGGGGAGTATTGCGACGCGTCGTCAAGTCAGTTTCGTCAACACCCTTTAGATTATATCGAAGGGTTAGAAACGACGATTCGAGAGTGCCTGAGAAAGGCTGGCGATGTAGATATTGCCAAAGCAGTGAAAGCAATTTCTGTGGACACCACAGGTTCTACACCCGTCGCCGTAAATGAGCAGGGGATCCCTTTGGCCTTATTGGATCAATTTGCAGATAATCCGAACGCGATGTTTGTCCTTTGGAAGGATCATACAGCCGTTCACGAAGCACAGCAGATCAATGATCACGCAAGGAAGTTTGATGTTGATTATTTACAATATGTGGGAGGGATCTATTCTTCAGAATGGTTTTGGGCGAAATTATTACATGTACTCCGGGCAGATAAGGACGTCCGTGAATCGCTATATACATGGGTAGAACATTGCGATTATATTCCGTTTCTATTGACCGGCGGGGGGCATGCATCTACCATTAAACGTAGTGTATGTGCTGCTGGACATAAATCGTTATGGGCAGCCGAGTTTGGCGGTCTTCCCCCAAATAGCTTTTTTAGCACATTAGACCCTGTTTTGGACGGCATTGTTGATCGTTTGTTTACCGACACGTATACATCCGCGGAAGCCGCAGGGACATTATCCGAAGAATGGGCAAGCCGTCTAGGGTTGTCGACGGATGTAGTCGTAGGCGTGGGTGCGTTTGATTGCCATATGGGAGCTGTGGGTGGACAAATCGAACCATATTACTTAAGCAAGGTGATGGGCACATCGACTTGTGATATGTTGGTCGCTCCGAAAGAGGAGATCGCCGACACACTGGTGCGAGGAATCTGCGGACAGGTGGACGGTTCGATTATTCCGGGAATGATCGGTATGGAAGCCGGACAATCAGCTTTTGGCGATGCATATGCTTGGTTTAAACAAGTGTTGATGTGGCCGTTGACGAATATATTAGGTGATGCATCTTCCCTAAACGAGGAAGAAAAGGCGAAAGTTTTCGAGCTTATAGAAGATCAATTGATCCCTCAATTGAGCAAAAAAGCGGAAGCACTGCCCGTGACTGCTGCTTCAGAAATGGCGGTCGATTGGTTTAATGGCCGTCGTACCCCCGATGCCGATCAAACACTAAAAGGCGCGTTGATGGGGCTACATTTAGGGACAGATGCCGCAAAAATCTTCCGGTCCATTGTAGAGGCTACCTGTTTTGGAGCAAAAAGTATTGTCGATCGTTTCATCGAGCAAGGAATTCCAGTGAAGGGATTAATCGGCTTGGGGGGCGTAGCGAAAAAATCTCCATACATCATGCAAACCATGGCTGATGTTATGAATATGCCGATCCGTATCCACAAAACAGAACAAACATGTGCCATTGGAGCGGCGATGTTTGCAGCTACGGCCGCAGGACTTTATCCCAGGGTAGAAGACGCCATGGATGCCATGGGACAAGGTTTCGAACGAACATATGAACCGCGGGCAGAACAGGTGGCCATCTATGCGCAGCGATATGCATACTATAAGAAGCTAGGTGCATTTATAGAAGCGAAAAACGAATGAATGGACTCGTGTAGTCATGGAACGAATGGAGTACATAAAGGAGCGCGTGGCGATCAACTTTTTTAGACTGCTGACTACAAAAAAAATAATATTGAATTTTAACTTTACTACCTATCATGTATACATCCATAAAAGAAGAGGCCTATCATTGCAATATGCAATTGCCTAAGTTGGGTTTGGTGCTGTTCACGTTCGGAAATGTAAGTGTGGCAGATCGCAGCAAAGGTGTTTTTGCGATCAAACCCAGTGGGGTTCCCTATGAAGACCTGTCGCCTGAGAAGATGGTTATCGTCGACTTCGAAGGCAACATCGTCGAAGGAAGCTTGCGCCCGTCTTCCGACACGAAGACTCATGCAGTGCTTTATAAACATTGGGAGCACATCGGTGGAATTACACATACCCATTCCACCTATGGCACCGCGTGGGCACAAAGCCAACGTGATATTCCCATCTTCGGTACAACGCATGCAGATCATTTGACTACAGATATTCCCTGTGCTCCGCCGATGAGCGATGAGATGATTGTGGGCAATTACGAATATGAAACTGGATTTCAGATTATCAACCATTTTGAACAGCAACAGCTCGATTACAAAGAAGTCGAAATGGTGTTAGTGGGCAACCATGCGCCATTTGCATGGGGGAAAACCGGCATTAAATCGGTGTACAATAGTGCGGTTTTAGAAACGGTAGCACAGATGGCCTATCTGACCGAGCAGATCAACCCGAAAGCTCCGCGCTTGAAAGATGCATTGATCAAAAAACATTACGACCGCAAACATGGAGGCGATGCGTACTACGGACAAGAGTAAGAAATAAGGATACCTTAAACACACAAACCATGCCGTTTGAAGGATACGAGCATGGGTGTGCATATAACTAACAAAACAAAAAATGAATATCGATTTAAAACAATTTGAAGTCTGGTTTATCACAGGTAGCCAGGATTTATATGGTGAGGAAACGCTTCGCCAAGTAGCCGTACACGCCGAAGAAATCGCTCAATATTTCTCTGCGCACAAAAATATTCCTGTACAAGTGGTCTACAAACCAATTGTTAAAAATAGCGACGAAATATACAACACATTAGTGGCGGCCAATGCTGCAACAAACTGTGTTGGCGTGATTACCTGGATGCATACCTTCTCTCCCGCAAAAATGTGGATTAGAGGATTGAATGCCTTGCAAAAGCCGCTTCTTCACTTGCACACCCAATACAATAGAGATATTCCTTGGGATAGCATCGATATGGATTTCATGAATTTGAATCAAAGTGCACACGGAGACCGCGAGTTTGGTCATATCGTTAGCCGATTAAATATCGGCAGAAAAGTCGTAACAGGATATTGGAAAGACGAAGACGTGTTGGAACGCATCAATATCTGGGCACGCGCGTCTGCCGCTTGGCACGATTGGCAAGGAGCTAAATTTGTTCGCTTTGGTGATAATATGCGTTATGTTGCTGTGACCGACGGCGATAAAGTTTCGGCAGAAACGCAGTTCGGCTTTTCGGTGAATACCTATGCCATTGGCGACTTAGTAGCCTTAATAAACGCCGTGAGTGAACAAGAGATTGCGGCATTATTGCAGGACTATGAATCCACCTACACGCTTGCGCCGAATGTCGTAGAAGGCGGCGAACAACGTCAAAGCTTGATAGAGGCCGCCAAGATTGAAGTCGGACTTCGTAAGTTTTTGGAAGCAGGTAATTATAAGGGGTTTACAGATACATTTGAGGATCTGCACGGTATGATCCAGTTGCCCGGACTAGCTGTTCAACGGTTAATGGCGGACGGTTATGGGTTTGCCGGAGAAGGCGATTGGAAGACGCCTGCACTAGTTCGAGCATGTAAAGTGATGGGGGCTGGATTGCCAGGCACTACGGCATTTATGGAAGATTATACGTACAACTTCGATCCGGAAAACGCGATGGTATTGGGTTCGCATATGTTAGAGGTGGATGCGGCTTTAGCGGCAGATAAACCACGCATTGAAGTACACCCGTTGGGTATCGGAGGTAAAGCTGATCCAGCACGTTTGGTGTTCAACGGTATTAGCGGACCTGCCCTCAATGCTTCACTAGTGGATATGGGAACACGTTTCCGTTTGATCGTCAATAAAGTGGAGGGGGTTCCGGTGCAGGAGAATCTTCCAAAACTTCCAGTTGCGCGCGTCCTTTGGAAGCCCCTTCCCGATATGAAAACGGGATGTAGTGCTTGGATTTACGCGGGTGGTGCACACCATACCGCTTACAGTTTAAGTTTGACGCCCGAATATCTTGAAGATTTCGCACGTATTGCTGGGGTGGAATATGTCGCGATTGACGAGCAAACAACACTGACAAATTTAGAAAATCAGCTAAAGTGGAATGAGTTATACTACTTGCTGAAAAAATAAACCTAAAAAGGCTCCCCTTTGTGCGTGTTCAAACACGGTGCGGGGGCCTTCTTCATAAACAGCACACAAAAACATGGAAAAATTTGCAACTGTAGACTACGTCATCTTCGTAATCTACTTCTTCATTGTCGCCGGATATGGCTACTGGATTTATCACAAGAAAACAGGCGCTCAAAATAGCAGCAAAGACTATTTTCTTGCCGAGGGTTCATTAACCTGGTGGGCAATCGGCGCATCGTTGATCGCTTCCAATATCTCAGCAGAACAATTTATCGGAATGAGTGGAAATGGCTTCGAAGTGGGGATCGCCGTAGCGGCTTACGAACTTATTGCAGCGGTTGCGCTGATCATCGTAGCGGTATGGTTTATACCGGTCTATTTAAAGAATAAGATTTTTACGATGCCGCAATTCCTGAATAATCGATACAACGAGACAACCAGCTTAATCATGGCGGTGTTTTGGCTCTTCTTATACGTATTCGTCAACCTCACTTCGATCCTCTACCTCGGAGCGATTGCGATATCGAGTATGGCAGGGGGTGGAGAGAGCTTCCATATCATCATGGTAGCCTTAGCGGTGTTCGCGGTCATTATCACCTTAGGCGGAATGCGCGTCATCGGTTTTACAGACGTAATTCAAGTAATTGTACTCATTATCGGAGGAATAGCGACAACCTACGTTGCGTTGACATTAGTCAGTGAACATTTCGGATTGGGCAAAGATGTCCTTGCGGGTTTTAACAAGCTGATGGAGGACTCCCCGAGCCATTTTAATATGATCGTCGAGAAACCTGGACCTGGTGCTACACAGGAGGAAATCAATAAGTACTTGATGTTGCCCGGCATTGGAATGTATTTGGCCGGAATTTGGATTGTGAACCTCAACTATTGGGGCTGTAATCAATACATTACCCAACGTGCATTGGGCGCTGATTTAAAAACAGCCCGTACGGGGATTCTTTTCGCCGGATTATTAAAACTGTTGATGCCTATCATTGTTATGCTTCCCGGAATCGCGGCCTATGTGTTGTATAAAAACGGAGCGTTGCAGGAAGAGATGGCTCCGGGAGGGGTATTCCATGCAGACAATGCATATTCTGCCATCCTCGGATACCTGCCCAACGGGATGAAAGGTTTGGCACTTGCCGCATTAACGGCAGCCATTGTGGCAGGATTAGCCGGAAAAGCAAATAGTATTGCTACGATCTTTACGTTGGATATTTATAAGAAGTACATCCGTAAAGAAGCCAGCGAAACCAAAATGGTGTGGGTGGGTAAAATTACGATTGTGGTTTCTATCCTCGTGTCGGTTTTATTTACGTGGAACGATACCTTGGGAATCGGAGGTGCTGGTGGATTCACCTTTATCCAAAAATATACCGGTTTCATCAGTCCTGGAGTTTTTGCGATGTTCCTGTTAGGAATGTTTTGGAAAAGGACAACAGGAGCGGCAGCGATCACGGGTTTGATCACGGGATTCGGTTTGTCGGTTTTCTTCAACGAATTTGCGACCAAAGTATTTGGTCCCGAGACATGGATTTATACCGCTTACCTAAACAAAAACGGTATCTATGAAATTCCTTTCCAGATTTGTATGGGCTTAGCCTTTGCGTTTACTATGGTCTTAATGGTTGCGGTCAGCCTGTTCGGTCCAAAGGAAAATCCAAAAGCCTTTGCGTTGGATCGGAAAATGTTCAAGGTCGAGCCGTCGGTAATGGTGCTGATTGTGATTACTTTATTGTTGGTTACCGCGATCTATGTTCGTTTTTGGTAACGGAATAACAAACATGCCAATATAAACTTCAGATAATATGAACAGAAAATTTTTAACCGCTCTACTATTGGCCGCCGCGTTTACATACGCCTGCCAATCGGGAGCCAACAAGCAAACAGAAGGAACGGCAGCGACAGCAGATTCTTCCGCAAAAACGTTTGACACACAGATCGACGGAAAAGACGTTAGGCTATTCAGTCTGAAAAACGGAGATATATCCGTTTCGTTGACTAATTACGGAGCGCGATTGGTAAGTCTGCATGTTCCCGACAAATCCGGCAATCTGACCGACGTCATTTTAGGTTATGATACCGCAGATGAGTTCAAAGAGAATGCTAGTAATTTCTATGGGGCCATTGTGGGTCGCTATGGTAACCGCATCGGAAATGCATCGTTTACGCTGAATGGAACCACGTACGAACTGGAAAAAAATGACGGAAAGAACTCCTTACACGGAGGCACAAATGGGGTCTATAACAAGGTTTGGGAGGTAAAGAATAATTCTGATACCTCCATTACTTTACGTTATGTGTCGCCAGATCGTGAAGCGGGCTATCCCGGAACGGTAGATATGCAGGTGACCTATACATTGACACGCGAAGGTGCGCTGGCCGTCGACTACCATGCGACAACGGATAAAGAGACCGTATTGAATTTGACCAACCATGCCTACTTCAACCTCAATGGCGCAGGAAGCTCAACGATCTTGGACCATGAACTACAGATTGATGCCGCTGCCATCACCGAAGTCGACTCGACGTTGATTCCTACAGGTAAAAGTCTGCCGGTATCAAATACACCATTTGATTTTCAACAGCCGCACGTCATCGGGGAACGCATTGAAGCCGACGATGTACAGCTGAAGATTGGAAAAGGATATGATCATAATTTTGAACTGTCGAAACAAGACGGCTTTCAAAAAGTAGCTTCGGTCTACGCCCCATCAACAGGCATAGAAATGCAGGTGTTCACGACAGAACCGGGGTTACAATTTTACAGCGGAAATTTCATGTCGGATACCGATGCAAAGGGCAAAGGAGGAAAAGCATATCCTTTCCGTTCAGCATTCTGTCTTGAAACGCAGCATTTTCCAGATGCCCCAAATCATCCGACGTTTAAATCAACCGTCTTGAAACCTGGGCAGACCTATTCTTCTAAAACGACATATAAGTTTGTACGACGCTAAACGCTATCGACCATGCATAAATTAACCTATTTAATGGCCGCATTCACGCTCGGAGTCTCTAGCTTATGGGCGCAGGAACCGGTTGATTTCACCATAGAGCTAGACAAGCCGACGGGAAAAATATCGCCACACATGTGGGGTGTATTTTTTGAAGATATCAATATGGGGGCCGATGGCGGCATTTACGCGGAGTTGGTAAAAAACCGATCTTTTGAATTTGACGAGCCCTGGATGGGCTGGAAAAAATTGGATAAATCGCCTGAAGGGACTTTCCTAATTGTCAATGACACGAAGCGAAAGGGCAATGCACGTTCGCTTCATGTACATAAGCCATTTCCGGAGAAATTAGGATTACAGAACGAGGGCTTTCGTGGAATGGGGGTCAAGGCCGGGGAACACTATAGTTTTTCCGTAAACTACAAGCTGTCGAAACCCGGACTCAAGATGCGCGTCGAATTAGTCAACGAGCAGGATAAAACGATCGGCGGAGGCACGCTTTCGCTCGTCGATAACGCGGGTTGGCAAACAGCATCTGTCGAGTTCACCGCGGCTGAAACGACAGCGAAGGCCAAGCTCAATGTATGGATAGAAGGTACAGGCGATGCGGCCTTTGATATGCTATCGCTTTTTCCAAAGGAGACTTGGAAAAACCGCCCCAAAGGTTTACGCAAGGATATGGTACAAATCTTAGCGGATATGAAGCCGGGGTTTGTTCGCTTCCCGGGCGGCTGTATTGTGGAAGGGCGCGATCTAGCAACCCGTTTCCAGTGGAAGAAGACGGTTGGACCGATTGAAGAGAGAGAATTGATCATCAACCGATGGAATACGGAGTTTAAACACCGGCTCACCCCCGATTACTTTCAGACCTTCGGACTGGGATTCTATGAATATTTTTTGCTGTCGGAAGACATCGGCGCTGAACCGGTGCCTATTCTCAACTGTGGTATGGCTTGTCAGTTTAATACCGGCGAAGTGGTGCCTTTGGATGAATTGGATCCATATATACAAGATGCGTTGGATTTGATCGAGTTTGCGAATGGTGCCGTAGAAACTCCGTGGGGTAAATTGCGCGCTGAAATGGGACATCCGGAACCGTTCCACTTGAAAATGCTAGGCGTAGGAAACGAAAACTGGGGACCGCAATATGTGGAACGCTTAGACGCATTCAAAAAGGTCCTCAACGATAAGCATCCGGAAATCGCTATTATCGCCAGTTCGGGGACAGATCCTGAAGGGGAACGTTTTGAATTCTTGGATGAAAAACTCCGAAGCATGAAGATCGACATAATCGATGAACACTACTACCGTCCACCATCTTGGTTTTTGTCGGGCGCGGCACGATATGACGACTATGATAGAAAGGGGGCAAAGATTTTTGCCGGCGAATACGCGTCGCATACAACACGTCCGAATGGTCCAGGGCGTAGCACGTGGGAAGCGGCGCTGTCAGAAGCTGCTTTTCTGACCGGCGTAGAGCGCAATGCAGATGTCGTTACAATGGCATCGTATGCTCCTCTTTTCGGGCATCTCGATGGTTGGCAATGGTCGCCGGATCTAATCTGGGTAGACAACCTACAGGTGTATGGCACGCCAAGCTATCAGGTGCAAAAATTGTATTCCCTGACAAAAGGCACCGAGATTATCCCAATTAAGCGTAACGGGGCAAATGTGATCGGACAAGATAGCTTGTATGCATCTACCGTGTATGACGAAAAAAGCAAACAGCTTGTCATCAAATTTGTCAACTACAATAGCAAACCTGTACAAGCCAATTTTGTATTAAATTCGAAAAAGAAACTGGGAACTAGTGCTACTAAAATCACGTTAGCGAATGCGGACCTGAACGTAGCCAACAGTTTCGAAGAGCCGCTCAACATACAACCGAAAGAAGAAAAAGTATCTTACAAAGGTAAACGTTTGACAGAAACATTTACACCGTATTCCTTTACAGTGATTAAAATACCGGTCAGATAAAAGTTCGATGGAAACGGATCGAAAAAGCAAATACAGCGATGTATTTGCTTTTTTTGTTTTCAGTAGGTTGCTTTTCTTGTTTTTCCAAAAATGCACTTTGATCGGTGTTTTGAACGGATTCTCAACCCTTTTGACATATTATTCAACATCCAAAAATACCTTTCCGTCTAGCTTTGTTTTATCGGCTTGGACGCATACTTCCAAGAAGATGTTGTAAACCGAAATACTTAACGATGCACCGCGGGGAGAAGTATCTTGTCCGCAAAAATGTTAACCATTGTACAAAAGAACATGAAACCTACGTAGCAAACTCGAAAATCTTAACTCTGAAGCAGTAGCTGTGTATAGCCCAGAAACTGCGTGAAAAGCGATTATTATTAAAGCTAACCAAAGCAAACTATGTTAAAACAAATTACTAAAACGTATTCGAAAGCAATACTTATGCTTTTATGTGCGCTACTCTATACACTGTATGGTCTGGCGCAACAAACAGAACGGAAAGGCCGGGTAACAGATGCCTCCACGGGCAGTAGCCTGGGAGGGGTAACGGTTTCCGTCAAAGGGAAGACGGCGAGCACGCAAACGGCGGCAGACGGATCGTTTTCCATCCCAGCCGAACAAGGCGCGACGCTTCTTTTTACCTATGTAGGTTATACCGAAAAAGAACTTTCTGTCGGTGCCGGTACAACGTTGAATGTTACATTGAACCCCGCCGAAAATGTCTTGGATGAACTGGTGGTTGTAGGATACGGCTCGCAAAAGCGGTCGGACATCACCGGATCGGTTGCTTCTGTTCCAAAAGACCGCCTATCAAAACTTCCCGTAAATAACGTGATGCAAGCGATTCAAGGAGCTGTGGCGAACGTAACGATTAGTCAATCCTCGTCCATTCCAGGCGACTCACCCTCGGCACTGGTCAGGGGAATAAATTCCATGAGTGCCGGTACAGGGCCTTATGTGGTGGTCGATGGAATTCCGTTGTCAAAAACGGATGGATCGATCAACGATATCAACCCAAATGATATTGAATCCGTCGAGATTTTGAAAGATCCGTCAGCGGTAGCTATTTATGGTGTAAATGGGTCAAATGGGGTTATTCTGATCACCACCAAAAGAGGGAATACCGGCAAACCCACGATTAAATACAGTGGATATGGGGGAGTTGAAGAAGCAGCACATATATTGGAACCTGCCTCTCCTGAGGAGTTGCTCAATAGGTACGCGGAATATGCTAGAATTACAAATACCAGCTTGTACAATGGTGGTCCCGTACGCAACCAGTTTGAATTCGATAATTATAAAAACGGCGTGACGACAGATTGGTTGGACGCTGTGATGCAAACCGGTGTCATCCAGAATCATAACATAGGTCTATCAGGAGGCAGCGAAAATGCCCGGTATTTTGTCTCGACCGACTACCTCAACCAGAAGGGTATTTTGAGGGGATATAATTACAAGCGTTATTCCTTCCGTGCCAATACCGACTTTGATGCCACAAAATATTTGACAGTGGGTACATCGGCTTTTGTCGTAGCACACAATCGAGATGGCGGACGCGCCAATCTCTTACAGGCGGCGGCCATGAGTCCTTATGCGCGTATGTATAACGATGACGGTACACTGACCCAGTTTCCAATGTACTCCGAGCAGCTGTGGGCAAACCCTCTGTTGCCCACAACACTGAACCCAGAGCGGCGTGAATTTAATATTTCTTTAAACGGTTATGCAGAGGTAGATTTTGGTCAGATTTTACCGGCATTAAACGGGTTGAAATATAAATTCAATGGCGGTTACTCGTTTGTGCCCAAGCGTATAAACGAATATGAAGGCGAATCGGCTTATAATTTCGCAGGTTTGGGACGTATCACGAATCAGGAGTCGCAAACGTATACTATAGAAAATATTTTGACATATAATCGGGATTTTGGCCTCCACCATATTGATTTTACAGGACTGTATGCTGCAAAAAGCAAGTACTATCAAGAAGCGGTAGCCACGGGAGAAGTTTTTCCGAATGATGCATTAGGATGGGGCAACTTAGGAGGGGCATCCACCCAAAAAGTATCCTCATACGCCGATTTATATCGATCAATTTCCCAAATGGGGCGTATCAATTACGGATACGATAGCCGGTATATGTTAACCTTAACCGTGCGTCGGGACGGAGCATCCGTTTTCGGAGATAACCATAAATATGGCATGTTTCCGTCGGCTGCCGTAGCTTGGAATATTCACAACGAGTCGTTTATGTCCAGCACAAAAGATGTCGTAAGCAATTTAAAACTGCGCGTATCCTACGGTGTTTCGGGTAATGAGGGTATTGGTATTTACCAGGCCTTATCGTTGATGAATTCAAATCCATTTGCCATGAATGGCTTGTCCAACGCGGCTATCCGTTACCGGACGCGCATGGGAAGCGATGACTTGCGTTGGGAAAAAACGGCAGGATTCAATACTGGCGTAGACTTCGGCTTGTGGAACAACCGATTGAATGGTAGCATCGATTTCTACAACACCAATACGCAGGATATGCTTTTATTACAGAACCTCCCTCGCCTGACGGGATTTGTCGACGTATGGTCCAATCTAGGGAAAGTGGAAAACAGCGGGTTGGATATCACGTTAAACTCAAAAAATATAACGAAAGAGAACTTTACATGGGCAACAACAGTGGTTTTCTCCCGTAATTGGAACAAGATTGTCGACGTGTATGGAGACGGAAAAGACGATTTGGGAAACCGTTGGTTTATCGGTGAACCGCTTGGCGTTATCTACGACTATACCAAGGTGGGTATCTGGCAAGAAGAGGAGATTGCTAATGGCGTAAATAAAGGATGGGATGAACAAGCCGAAGCAGGAGCCGTAAAACTGGCAGATTTAAGCGGCGACGGAATTATCAATAACGATGACCGCTCGATCTTAGGGCAAACAGCTCCAAAATGGACGGGAGGGATCACCAATACCTTCACCTATAAAGATTTTTCGTTAAATGTTTTTATCAATACGGTACAAGGTGCCATGCGTAATAATCCACAGATAGGTGCTGCCGCGGACGAATTGGGACGACGGAGTGCACCAGCCGAAATCGGATATTGGACGCCCGAAAATAAAAGCAATGAATGGCGTTCATTGAGTAATAGATCAAATATATATGGGTATGGTTTTCCGACGAACGCAAGTTTTACCCGCCTAAAAGATGTAACATTTAGCTATAATTTGCCGAAGGATGTCGCCAGTCGGATTGGCGTAGGTGGGGTTACAGTCTACGCAAGCGGTCGGAACCTGTACACGTGGACCAACTGGATTGGATGGGATCCGGAAGCTCGGGATATTACCCGCGGGTCGACAAATGATAATATAAACTATCCGATGGTTCGCAGTTACATTTTCGGAGTTAACCTTACATTTTAAAACAACATCATGAAAAGATATAGATATATAAAGCTGTTTGTGGTACTTGCAGCCCTTGGGGTAGGGACGGTTTCATGTAGTGATAGCTTCTTAGATGAAAAACCGTACTCCAATTACGATGCTGGAGCTAACGATCCAACGACGGTCGAGAATCAATTGTTAGGTTTGCATTACATTTATGCGGAATTATGGGGGATGAGTAGCCAGCAAGGATTTTTATCGTGCTGGCAGATTGGAATGGATATCACGAGTGCAGGAGCGACCCAGGGCGTAGAAAACCCGTTTTACCAATATGCCGATCTGAATTCGGAGAACGCTGGCGTAAGTTTTCTTTGGCAGAAAAGTTATGAATTCATTAACAATGCAAATGGCATCATTAAATCTGTGGGGGAGAGCAATCCAGCCGCAGCAGCGGAAGCAAGATTCTTTCGTGCGTATGCGTATAACACGTTAGTCACATTATGGGGAGACGTGCCGTTGTTGACGGAGCCTATTACTGTTCCGACGTTTGACAACAAGCGCGTTGCCGTCGCCACCATTGATGCCGTGATTGATGAAGACCTTACTTTTGCGGTCGCAAATCTGCCCGATGTAGGCTCGGCTGCTGCCGAGAGCCGGATTAACAAAGACATGGCTCGACAGCTTGCGGCAGAGGCCTATTTACGCATCGGTATGCGGGACAATTCTTTCTTCAAAAAAGCGGAAGACATGACATCCGCGATTATCGATGGGGCGAAATATAAATTAATCGAAGCCCGCTATGGTAAATACCTAGCAGAAGGAGGAGACTACTACCGGGACATGTTCCGTCAAGGTAATATGCGCCGATCAGAAGGTAATACGGAAGCTATTTGGACGTTCGAGCTCGAGTTTAATCGAGAAGTGAACGGCGGAACGATTGATAATCCACAGCACCGTCGTGTGTGGCAGCCGGCGTATCACAAATGGGATGGGATGGTCAATGCAGATTCGCTGGGAGGACGCGGTAACGGCCGGCTCCGGTTGAGCAATTTTATGAAGTATACGGTCTGGAAAGGGCTAGGAGGGGATATCCGAAACAGTAACTATAACATCCGTCGTACGACGAACTATAACCGGCCAAATTTTAGTGCGACGATCGGTCTCGATGCGGATGGCTATCGTGTTGCCGAAAATGCCGGCGTTAGAAACATAACGATCAAGACCGGCGACAAAGTGATTCCATTCCGCACCGATAGTTTAGAGGTATGGTATCCGTTCCCGACCAAATGGGGAGGATATGATCCCATAGACGACTTCGGCTATGCGTTGGTGAAAGACTGGCCGGTTATGCGATTTGGCGAGACCTATTTGTTACGAGCGGAGGCGCGTTTGCGCCAGGGTAATACCGCGGGTGCGGCAGCAGACATCAATGTATTGCGTGACCGCGCGTTTAAGACTATTCGTCAGGCTAATGGAAACGCCAATCTTGGAAAAGTTAGCGCTTCCGATATGACCGTCGACTTTATCTTGGATGAACGTGCGCGGGAGTTAGTCGCTGAAGAGAACCGACGGATGACACTGGTGCGTACCGGAAAATTAAAAGAGCGCATTGCACGAAATGGTGACGCCAGTCCGACCAATAAGATAACTTCCGGTTTCCAGGATTATCATGTTCTTTTACCCATTCCATTGAGCGAAATTCAGTTAAATAATAAGGAAGGGGAATCCTTGGTACAAAATCCTGGTTATTCGAAATAACGGGTAAACGCTGGGACTAAAGTCTCCTATAAAGTATAGCCCTGGGGGGTAATAGACCTTTAGGGGCTATACTTTTGTTCAGGGGGCAGGCAGCAGTTTCGACTGAACCAAAAACAAACATATTTGAATCAAAAATAGATGGAAATAATAAATGTGTTTTGTACATTTGTTATACGCTTGCTAACCAATGTATTCGAATAGTTATTTGTGAAAATTCATTCATAAACAAGTTGTACAGGACATTTTGGGGCGTGCACAGCGCAGTTGTCGCCGGGCAGAAAACACCGTTGGTCCGCTCGCGATACACCGTAGTCACGTAGTAAATAAGAAAGGATGAACCAAATCATATATAGGGGATTAACCGTTTTACTTCTGGTAAGTAACGTTTGTCGGATCTATGGACAGAACGACCAACGAATTCCACAGGAAAAAGACATGGCCGCGTATCTGTTGGCGTATTTCAAAGACGAAAGCCACGGGTTATATTTTGCATTAAGCCGTGACGGCTATACGTTTACCGATATCAACAGTGGACAGCCCATTATTGCAGGAGATTCGATCGCCGAACAGAAAGGTATCCGAGACCCGTATATCATGCGTGGTATGGATGGATACTTCTATATGGCGATGACGGATCTGCACATCTATGCTAAACAAGCTGGCTACCGAACGACCGAATGGGAGCGCGACGGTAAAGAGTTTGGCTGGGGCAACAATAAAAATATCGTTTTAATGAAATCTAAAGACCTCCTCCATTGGTCACACGCGTTATTGCGTGTCGATCAGGCCTTTCCGGGCTGGGAGGATATTGGTTGTGCTTGGGCCCCTCAGCTGTTTTACGAAGACACGACGGGAAAAATGATGATTTATTTTACGTTGCGATTTCGTAATGGCTTGAGCCAACTGTATTACGCCTTTCTTGATCCGACCTTCTCTCGGCTGGAAGCAGCCCCCAAATTGCTTTTTCAATATCCGAAGTACAATAAAGCATATATCGACGGGGATATCACAAAGGTTGGCGACAGCTATCATCTATTTTATGTGTCACACGACGGAACCGCCGGAATTAAACAAGCGGTGTCTGATTCATTGCGCGGCGGGTATCAATATGATCCGGCATGGTACGATCCGGAAGAGCACGCCTGCGAGGCGCCTCATATTTGGAAACGTATTGGGGAAGATAAATGGGTATTGATGTACGACGTATATGGCATTACACCGCATAATTTTGGATTTAGCGAAACGACCGACTTCAAGACATTCACGTCTATTGGCCGGTTTAACGAGGGGAAAATGAAAACAACCAACTTCCAGTCTCCAAAACATGGGTCGGTTATCCACCTGACCAAAACGGAGGCGGATCGTTTGGAAAATTATTGGAAAAGAAATGATTAGGTTAGCTAATAGAACCCTGCAAGAAAGCGGTATGTTGTTGATCACGCTATTGATCAGTATAACCGTAACGTACGCACAACAACGTCCCACGCCGTTCCGCGTCGGTATGCCGTTGGATTCTATTCGTTTAAGCGACCCGTACATCCTGGCCGACCGAAACACGAGCACGTATTATATGACCGGAACAGGGGGCAAGTTATGGAAAAGCCATGATTTGAAATACTGGACAGGCCCGTTTGACGTGGTTCAGCACGACACCGCTTCTTGGATGGGTAAACGACCGGACATATGGGCGGCCGAAATACATGCTTATGAAGGCAAGTACTATTACTTTGGCACGTTTACGAATACAGCGGTCAAGATTGATACGGTTAAAGGAAATATCATTGATCGTCGCGCAAGCCATGTGCTGGTCAGCGATCGGGCAGAAGGGCCGTATACACCGTTAAATGATTCGCTTTATCTACCGGCTCACATGCCGACATTGGACGGTACTTTTTGGGTAGACGTCGACCAAAAACCGTATATGGTATTTTGTCACGAATGGTTACAAAATTGGGACGGTACCGTGGAGAAGATCGAATTGAAAAAAGATCTAAGCGGGACGGTAGGAAAATCAACCTTGCTATTTAAAGCGAGTGCTTCGCCTTGGAGCAGAGAGAATGTGGACGGCCAAACAGTTCCGAATAAGGTTACAGACGGACCTTGGCTCTTTCGGACACAGACCGGGAAACTGGGTATGCTTTGGACAAGTTGGGTGTTCGATGTATACACGCAGGGAGTTGCGTATTCAACAAGCGGAACATTAGATGGCCCCTGGATACAAGAAAAGCTACCATTTACACCACCCAACTACGGGCACGGCATGCTATTTCGAACATTTGAAGGTAAATTGTTGATGTCCGTGCATAGCAACAAAAATGTCGACGGACGACATATCCGTTATCCACATTTCTTTACAATAGATGATTCGGGAGATAAGTTGGTCCTGGGAGAACTATTGGATTAAGCGTAGACAAAAAGAAATCATCACCATGAAAAAAAGATCACGTGCATGCGTTTTTGTATTGTTCCTATCTATACAACTAGTTTTTGGGCAGTCTACGAAGCCCATATTCGACGGCTATCTTTTTGCTTATTTTGAAGGAACTGGGAAGCGAGATCTGCAGGAACAACTCCGTTTCGCAGTCAGTGACGATGCCGTGCATTGGCGCGCGTTAAACGGCAATAAACCCATAATTCCCTCGGCCCTAATCTCCCAAACAGGTGGTATCCGTGATCCGCATATCGTGCGCGGTGTGCCTGATGATTCTTTTTATATGGTCGCAACCGATATGTTTACGGCAAAAAATGGCTGGGGTAGCAACCCTGGAATTATCCTGATGAAATCAGATAACTTGATTGACTGGAAGCATCAGGCGATTGACCTAGCAGCTTTGTATCCCGGGCGATTTGCACAGGTGAAATGGGTGTGGGCGCCACAAACCATTTACGATTCAACGGTCGGGAAGTATATGGTATACTTCACGGTACGCTATCACCATAATGAAAAGTTAGATTTTTACTGTGCGTATGCCAACGCGGATTTTTCGGGATTCGAGAACGAGCCGACCTTGCTGTTCAGTCCAAAATACGGCGGTATCGACGGCGATATTATCTACCGGGATGGTGTGTACCATTTCTTCTTCAAAGGAAACACCAAAGACGCCAATGGTAAGGAGTTCAAAAATGGCATACAGCAAGCGATCAGTACATCCTTGCAGGGCCCCTGGAAAGAAAACTACGTGTATGTTGATGCGTATGCGGATACCTCGACGGTCGTAGAAGGATCCAGTATATTTAAAAAGAATGAAACAGACGAGTACATCTTAATGTACGATCTCTATGCCGACGGCCGGTATGAGTTTCAGCGGACCACCGACCTGGTCGATTTTACGAGCACGCCAGAATCATTTCAGAAAGATTTCCACCCACGTCACGGGAGTATAATTCCGATAACGAAAGAGGAAGCTAGGCGTCTGGAGCAGCGGTGGGGAGGAGTGCCTGCGGGATTGTTACAGCCCATTGAACGGCACGATCGTTTTCAATTTCAAGCCAAAGGAAATCCTATACTCACGCACCACTACACGGCCGATCCTGCAGCGATAGTACAAGGCGATACGCTTTGGATGTTTACTGGGCATGATTTGGCGGGTGGACAGAAAGGGTATACGATGAAGGATTGGCTGGTGTTTTCGACAACAGATCTGGAGAATTGGACGGAATATCCAGTTCCCATGACGATTTCGACCTTTTCTTGGGCGAAAAGCGGAGATGCGTATGCCGGACATGTAGCCGAGCGAGGTGGAAAGTATTATTGGTATATCAGCACCAATTGGTCGGGCATAGGTGTTGCCGTAGCGGATCGACCGGAAGGTCCCTATAAAGATGCTCTGGGCAAGCCGTTGTTGACCAACGCCGACTGTTTTGATTCCAAGCACAGTTGGGCCTGTATCGACCCCGCAATATGTACAGACGACGACGGGCAAGCTTGGATTTTTTGGGGCAACCGTGAATGCTACTATGCGAAGCTGAAGGATATATGATTGAAATTGACGGTGCGATCAAACGATTGGACTTCGACGGTTTTTCGTTTACCGAAGCGCCTTGGATACACAAAAAGGACGGTACATATTATTTGTCCTATGCCACGGGGTTTCCCGAGAAGATTGCCTATGCGACCGCTGACCGTATAGATGGGCCTTATCGTTATCAAGGAATATTAAACGAACTTGCCGGAAACAGCAATACCAATCATCAAGCTATCGTGCAGTTTAAAAACAATTGGTATTTCATCTACCACAACGGTGGTATTCAGACCGGTGGTGGTAGTTACAGTCGATCGGTTTGTATTGATCGATTATTTTACCAAGCGGACGGAAAGTTGAAGCGCGTGCGCATGACCACAGAAGGTATTCACGGTCGGTAGTCGGATGGATTGCTTATTCGATGCATCGTGTATACGAAAACGGGATTACGCCTTGTGCATAACATACAATGCGTAATTCCGATTACATAAGATATCCGTTTTATCGGTTTTTTTAGTTGGTCCATTCCCCATGGACATGTGTTAGTTTAGTCAAGGCAGTTGGGGCTTCCCAACTGCCTTTCTTATCGATAGGCACCCCCAGGTATCATAAACCGATTCCTATTCAATCATGTCCGATAGCGTGTCCGGATTTACTTTTTTGATATTCGGAAGGAGTGATGCCAAACTCTGCTTTAAAGCATGTAGAGAAGTATCTCGGGTCGGAGAAACCCGTCGAGAAGGCAACTTCGCTGACCGTAATGGACTTGTCTTTTTCCATCATCTGGCAGGCGTGTTTTAGGCGGATGTTCTTAATAAATTCGCTAGGAGAAAGATTCAGCAAAACTTTCGTTTTTCGGTATAGGGTAGACTTCGATAACCCGACTTTATCACCGAGAACGACTACGTCGAATTGCGAATCAGACAGGTGTTCTTCGATAATATGGATCATTTTGGTCAGAAACTGCTCATCAAGCGGTGTGTGATCCAATGTCGAGATATTGATGTGTCGGTCGGTCTTGAAGTCGAGCTGCTTTGTGCGTTTGTTGATAACAAAGCTATGGATTCTTGCCTCCAGCACTTTCAATTCAAACGGCTTACTGATGTACCCGTCTGCTCCCGCTTGATAGCATTCGACCCGGTCGTCCATGCTGTTTTTGGCGGTCAATAAGATGACAGGAATATGGTTGATGTCGTCGGCGTTCTTTATCGTCTTACATAATGTTAAGCCGTCCATGACAGGCATCATGATATCACTGATTACAATATCGATGTCTTGATGCCGCAATATGTCTAGGGCCTCTTCTCCTTGAGTAGCTTGATGCACTTGGTAGTTTCGCGATAGCACGTTGGCGATCGTATGCCGTAAATCCTCGTTATCTTCCACCAGCAACAGGTGGAGCTGCTGCTTTTCCATATCGGAGAGTGGCGCATCGACATTTTCTTGTTCATAAATTACGGGAGGAGCCACGAGGCTGCTCCCGAATTGTTCGTGTACGTCCTGACGTTCGGAATCGGAATAGGCTTCCCCATCGATCGGCAGCTGTATAGTAAAACAAGAACCCCGTTGTGCGATGCTGTGCACGTGTATGCGTCCATGGTGAATCTCGACCAGTTCTTTGGTCAATGCCAGGCCAATGCCATTGCTTTCTCGGTGGTTCGCGTCCTTATTGGTATAGAATGGAATAAAGATTCGATCGATTTCGGTGGCAGGTATTCCTACGCCGGTATCATGGATTTCCATGTGCAGATACCGGATCCCGTTCTCTTCGTGAACCCCATACCGCAACGTGACCTGTCCTCCCGCCGCTGTGTACTTAAATGCATTCGATAAGATATTGAAGACGATCTTATCGAGTTTATCGCGGTCGAAATACCCGTAAATTGGCCGATCAGGCGGCACCATCTGAAAATCTATTTTCTTTTTTTGCGCCAGTGGTCCGAAATAGACATTGCCAAGTTCCTCTACGAAACTGTCGATTGAATCAGCACTGACAAGCAGTTGCATTTGCTTGTTTTCCACGCGTCTGAAATCAAGAATCTGTTGTAACAGCCGTTTCAAACGATCGAGGTTGTACCGCATTTTTTCGAATTGAGACAGGTTCTTTTTCGTGGTTATCTGTATATCGTCCAATAAGCAAGATATAATAGTCAATGGTGTCAATAGGTCGTGCGAAATATTGGTGAAATAGCCGAGCTTGGTTTGCACGAGCTCATCCGTCTTTGTTTTTTCGATCTGAGCAATCTGCAAATCACTACGCAATTTTAATCGGTTTAGTGTAAAGCTCACGATGTAATAAATCAGGCCTGCAAGCAAGAGGACGTAAAGCACATATGCGAGGGTGCTTTCGTAGAAGGCTGGCTGTTTAACAATATGCAATTCGGTAATCGGCGAACTCCATTTGTTGTTTAAATCGGTTGCTTTCAGCAAAAACGTATAGGTTCCTTTACTCAGGTTATTGTAGGTGGCGAATACCCGCTCGCGCGGAGCATATACCCATTCTTTATCCACGCCCTCCAATTTATAGGCATATCGAATCTTTTCCGGTGCCGCATAGGCCATGGATGTGAAATTAATCTCTATATTCTGTTCGTTTGGACGAAGCACTAAGTGGAGGTCGCGGAAGTTGCATTGTCCGTCTCGAAAATTCTGGATGACCGAACGGTTATTGATTCTGATATCTGCAATAAACGCCCTGGATTCCGGGACATGTTGTATAGGTGTGTCCTTAAAGCCTACCAGGCCGTTGTGTCCTGCAAAATAAACCAGCTGCTGTGATCTATCCACATCATGCGATTTCTTATTAAACATGTTGACTTGAAAACCGTCGGCTTGGCTGTATTCCACCAAAGCACCTGTTTGTGGATCCAGTTTATAAAGGTGTCGGGTTGTTGATAGCCAGATATTATGCGGTAGAATAGCGATATCGATTAATCGTTCGTTCGAAAACACGAGCGCATTGGCATACTCCGTGAACAGCCTCGTAGCAGGGTGGTACGCGAGCAGACGCTTGTCTTTCGTGCCAATCCACAACTTGCCCTGCATGTCGGTAGCTACCGATTCGATTTGATTGGTTTGTAGTCCTTGTACGGTCTTATTTAGTTGCAAGGTAGGCACGTTTGCTCCCGGGGGGATGTGGTATAGGCCTTGATTTTTTGTTGCGACCCACACGTTGCCCTCCCGATCGGTGGTCATGTCCATGACGTGATCCGTAATAGCAGCTACGTTTTTAAATTGATTGTCCGAAAGTCCTTTTTTTGCCAGTCCTCGTGTGGTGCCAACCCAAATAGTTTGACGATTATCCACAACAAATACGGTCGGAAAACCGATCTGTTCTGCTGCATGGCGCAGATCAAACGAATGCCGCAAATGCAGTTTTTTATGATCTTTTCGAAACACGTGTACGATGGGTTCATGGGCTGAACCAATCCACAGATCACCATTCATTTCTACAATCCCATTGACGGCACGAAGCGACAGCACATCTTTAAAATCCGTGTTGCTGAAGGAACGTATATCGCCCGAAACCGGGTTGAAGGCCATGAGTCCAATACGCTCTTGGTTGAACCAAAACTCGCCGTCTGAATCGCGGAATAACGTCGTGAGGTTGGGCGTGATGCTATAATCTTCTTTAATAGAATGGAGTGTGTACTGATGGGTCTCCGGACGATCGGTGCGTATGTGGGTGATACCTTCGCCCGGGATCGATAACCAACGGGTGCCATCGCGGCCTTGGAAGAGATGTGCAAAAATATTGGCGGTGCGGTCGAAGGTCGGGGACAGGTCAATTTCGTTTACGGTATGTGCATCGGAATAGTGAAAAGCAGATATTCCGGAGAAGGAAAGCACCCAGATGTACCCGAGCTGGGCATCTTCGATGATATCGTAAAAGAGATATTCGTCCCCCGTTTTTCGCCGTTTATTTTTCACCGATATAGTAGTGTACGCCGATGGACGATGGTCATCAAACATAAAAAGACCATCTCCCCATGTGCAGACCCAATAGTGTCCCCGTCGATCCCGCATCATCCGGTATGGATTGTTACGGTTCCCCAGTGGTGGATAAGCCACAGCCCGTTCGTTTGTAGGATTTAGCTTGTAAAGTCCGGCTTCCCAAAAGCAAATCCAGATTGAGCCATCGAGATCTTCAAAGAAGGAGTTTACGCCCGCATGAGGTAGACCGCTGTTCCGATCAGTTTCCGACCCATAGGAGGTTAGGTAGCGGAAGTCTGAGCCATATACATGCATACCCTGTGCGGTGCCTACCCAAATCCGCCGCCGTTTATCGACGAGAATATCGGTTATTTTTTCGTGAGCTAGGCGTTGGTCGGGAAAAGGAATTGCCTTATAGGTATCTTTAAAAATAATATAAAGGCCCGCATCAGCTCCCACCAGCAGATGGCCATTGACTTCACTGATCGTGGTGATATTTTGTACTAACGTTGCGTCGCCACTGGGTGCGGTGAGCCGTATGGTGCGAATACCATAGCCGTCGTAGCGGCAGATCCCTTCCGTTGTCGCCAACCAAATATATCCTTCTTGGTCTTGGTAAGTTTTGTTAATCGTTAAGGAAGGCAATTCTTGTTCAATACCAACAGAGGATAGGCTCAAGCGTTGCGCATTCCCGGGTACAGAACACAACAGGAGGAGGAACAAAATCAGGTTATTGGCAAGTACATCTTTCACATCAATTCAGTTCGTGTTATAAACTTAACGAATTTGCCTGTTTCCATCAAGTCGCATGGACTATTCGAGTGGCACTTGGCAATCCACCTGTAGGCATAGTCTACTCTAGCCGGAGAATCCGCACCTCCAAGATCTTATGGCTGCTCATGTCCCGCCCTTCGAGGCGTACCGTGATCTCGGAGTTGGCATCGATATGCGAAGGAAGTTTAAACCGCGCGGTATGTATGCCCGCTTTGGCATTGTCATCCTTCAGTGTGCCAATTGGGGTCCCGTCCACTGAAATGGACGTGACGCGCGGTTGATTTTCCCGAAGATACTTGATATACAGTGTGCCTCCTGTATTTTTCTCTTTTTTCATGGTGTAGGTAAACCATCCCTTCGCTTCTCGCCAGCGCGTATCGTCAAAGACGCCAGCGGAGCTCCGCTCCTCCCGGATAAAGTGATCCGATTCCGGTTGTTGTTCTCCACATACCACATTGTCTACGGTGATCGCCGCCAGAGCGAGACTTTCCCGCTCTTCCTGCTCTATTTTTTCTTGCAGTTGCTGCAATTGTGCTTCGGTGGCTTGGGGCCAGTACAAGACGTAACGGGTATCATGAATACCATAAAACGGTTCCAGTTCCATCTGTACGCGTTCCTTGCCCAATCGAAGACCGGATAAGGTGAAGTGCAGTGGTTTGGAGGCGATAGGTTCAACCAAAGCTGGAATATTCTTTGGCTCAGTGGTGAGGATTGGCAGATCACGTAAGGGGATCTGCTTACCGCGTGCAACATGTCCCATCCGGCTGTCATCGGCCAATAACCCCCGTAAATCTTCTGTACCTGTACGGGCACCTAAAACGATCGGGCCGTAGCTGATACTGAAGTAATTGCTGCTGTCCGGTAGCTGTTCGGTATGAATACCCATAGGAAGATCCACGCGAACCAGATCGCCTTTTTTCCAGGTTCGTTTGATCTGTACATGTCCTTCGCCATCGACCGCTTGGATCGGTTTTCCATTGATGGAAATTTGGGGTGAGCCGATCAACCAGGTAGGTTTACGGATATGCAGGGTGAAGGTCGTCGTTCTCTTCGGATTGATCCGAAGCACTGTATGTGCCTCCTGTGGGAAGTTATTCTCCTGCACAATCTCGACCCCCTTTGCCTTCCAGTTGAGCTGCGAGGCAATGAAGAGATTCACATAAATATTATTTTTCTCGTAAGCGTAGATCATCTCGCCGTATTTGGCATGATTTTCCATGCCTGATCCTACACAGCACCACATCGAGGTATGTGGCTGGGAGTACACGCGGTAATGGCCGGGACGTATCTGGGTGAAATATACAAAACCACCATGTTTAGGATGTTGTGTGGATAAAATATGGTTATAAAGTCCGCGCTCATAGAAATCCAGGTATTTCCCCTGTGGATCGGTTTGATAGAGCATTTTCGTAAGGCGGAGCATGTTGTAGGTATTGCAGGTTTCGGGACCTTCGATACTGTGTACCATCTTGGAAAAATCATCTACCGGATTAAAATGTTCACTTACGCTATTACCACCGATAGCAATAGACCGCTGTTCCACCACGTTGTCCCAAAAATATCGGGCAGCATCGGCCCATGCCGAATCATGGGCAACATCAGCTATGCGCTTAAAACCGAGTACTTTAGGGATCTGCGTGTTAGCGTGCAGCCCCGTCAATCTATCTTCATGATGGAGCAGTGGGGTGAGTATAGACTGCTGGCTGAACTGACGGGCCAGTTCAAGATAACGTGGCTGCTGGGTGATGGCCGCCACATCGGCGAAGGTTTCGTTCAAGCCACCGTGTTCACTGCGCAACATAGCTTGAATTTGTGTGTCGGACAAGTGTTGTACAAGCGCGATGGCCCAGTCGGTCATGCCGATCAGCATCTCCTTTGCCAGTACGCTGCCCGTCTGAAGATACGCATCGCGCAGCCCTGCATATGTTTTATGTATATTATATAATGGTACCCATTTACCATTCAGACTAAACCCTCCGGCATCGATCTTGCCTTGTTGGATCTCTGTCCAGATACGTTTTCCTTCGGGCACGCCTCCTATGTAGCCGTTTCCGTTTGCTTCCTGACAACGTTTTAAGTTAGAAAGCATATAATCTAGCCGCTCCTTGATGCGTGCATCGCCTGTTGACGCAAACATATGTGCGAGTGCAGAAAGATAGTGTCCCCCAATATGACCATCCAATCCTGTATTTTCCCAATTGCCGTACGACTCCTTGGGACTAGGCAACCCGGCCTCCCGCAGAAATGGTGCTAACAAACGATCCGGATCCATTTCCAGCAAATAGCGCAAATCCAACTCTTCGGCCTGTTTAAAGGGGCTGCTCAGCAAGCGCACATCCTGCAAATCAAAATACTGGAGACGTTCCGATGTTTGCGCATGTACACGGCCTCCACAGACGAACGCAGCAACGAGACAGAGAAAAGTTTTTTTTAGAAACATAGGACAGAAATTTTAGTTTATGGTCGACCAAGAATACAGTATCTTCATTCGGTTAGCGACCACGGCCAGGCCGTGTCATGTCGACTTTTCAAAGATAGAAATTGCATGGAATATTTTAAATGTTTTTTATACATTTATCTGTTAAATTATTGTTTTTGATGATTTTGACCTAAAATTCATCGGTAAATAATCCGAAATTCAACATGGACAAAACGAGGTATCGCTAACTTTGGGCATCGCTGTTTGTAAGATCCACTGAATAAACCGGCAACCAACGACACGATGATCAATAATTTTTAACGTACCTATATGCGCGTAAACCTATTTACTTTTTTCGGGCACAACATGTCTGTTTTTAGGTCCTTCACGAAGGCCACTGCCGATCGGCTCTATTTCCGAAATACCGGACTAAGTTTGCCGATCGATCTGTATTTTTTCATCCGTAGAAAAGTGCGTATACCCTCGTTCTCCGGATGGGGATGGATGCTCTGTCTGGTTACCTGTTTAGGCATGTCGAAGCTTGCCGTCGGGCAGAAGTTCGATAAACGCGCCGTGCTTGCACAGCTTCATTTAGTGAATGGATACTGGCAGCAAAAGCATACCCCTGACGTGTGGGCATTTTGGGATCAAGCCGCTTACCATACCGGAAACATAGAGCTCTACAAACTGACCAAAAGACAGGACTATGTGGCCTATTCCGAAGCTTGGGCTACACACAACGCCTGGAAAGGGGCCAAGTCGGATAATCCCCGTAGCTGGAAATATTCGTATGGGGAAACCGACGATTATGTGTTGTTCGGTGATTGGCAAATCTGTTTCCAAACCTATATCGATTTGTATATGTTAGATCCCAAACCCTATAAAATCCAACGGGCCAGAGAAGTGATGGAGTACCAGATGGCCACGCCTCGTACGGATTATTGGTGGTGGGCCGATGGTTTGTATATGGTCATGCCTGTCATGACTAAATTGTATCACGTGACAGGAAACCGCTTGTACTTAGAAAAATTACATGCATATTTACAGTATGCGGACAGCATCATGTACGATCCGCAGGAATCGTTGTATTATCGGGATGCCAAGTATGTGTATCCCAAGCATAAAACGGCAAATGGGAAGAAGGATTTTTGGGCACGGGGAGATGGCTGGGTGTTTGCCGGACTGGCAAAAGTCATTCAGGACTTGCCAACCGACGCTCCTCATTATGCAGCGTATGTGCAGCGCTATCAAGAGTTGGCCAAGGCCATTGTCGCCTGTCAACAACCGGAAGGGTATTGGACGCGTAGCCTATTGGATCCGGATCATGCGCCTGGACGGGAGACGAGCGGTACGGCGTTTTTTACGTACGGGCTGCTCTGGGGGATAAACCAGGGGTTGCTGAACGATGCCGTTTATGTGCGTGCCGCAGAATCGGGATGGGCCTATCTGAGCGGTGTCGCGTTGCAAAAAGACGGTCGGGTGGGCTACGTGCAACCCATCGGTGAAAAGGCTATTCCGGGACAGGTCGTCGATGCACACTCTACGGCAAGTTTCGGTGTAGGAGCTTTCTTGTTGGCAGGAGTGGAGATGTACCGATATTTGGACAACTAACTCCACGATAGGAGCGAAGGAGGATGCACATTAGAGAACCTTATAAACGAAAGAAATATGAATAAAATTTGCATAGCCGTAGTCGTATTCGTACTGGTGATATCTGGTGGGCTTTGCTCAGGGCAAACCCCAGCCGACAAGCGTAGCGAACGCGCGTTGTGGCTGCAAGAGATGGATCGGATGGTTAGGCCAGTGTTACGTAGTTTGGCGCACGACAGCCTGCGGATCGTGATGCCTCAGATGACCTCCAAAAATGTCGATAATAAAGAACATCGTATTCGTGTACAGTATGTGGAGGTTTTGGGACGCGTATTATGTGGCATATCCCCTTGGTTGGCGTTGGAAGATGGTAATTCCACAGAGCGCGCGCTGCGGAAGCAATACCGCTCTTGGACGATCGATGGATTAAAACATGCGCTAGACAGCAATGCCCGGGACTTTATGCGGTTTGATCTTGGCGGCCAACAATTGGTCGACGCCTCATTTATCGCAGCCGCATTTGTGCGATGTCCCTGGTTGTGGGAGCAGCTCGATTCCGCGACAAAAGAGCGTTTAGTAAAATCGATTCAGACGACGCGCCAGTTTAAGCCGGCATATTCCAATTGGTTGTTGTTCTCGGCCATGAATGAGGCCTTTTTAGCGAAGTTCGGATATGAATGGGATGTAATGCGCGTGGATTACGCCTTACGCCAATTGGAACAATGGTATGTGGGCGATGGTATGTACATGGATGGTCCACATTATGCCTACGATTATTACAACAGTTTCGTCATCCATCCGTTTTTAGCCGGGGTAATGGACGTCATACAGGAAAAGACGAAGGCTTATGATGATATGTTTGCAAAGATCCGGAAGCGAAACGAACGCTACGCTATTATTCAGGAGCGGCTTATCCATACCGATGGTTCTTTCCCTCCGTCTGGGCGGTCAATCATCTATCGAGCTGCGGCCTTCCACCACTTGGCCGATATGGCCTGGAAGAAACGTTTGCCGGTTCAGCTACCTGTGGGACAGGTGCGCGCCGCATTGACAGCCGTACTACAAAAAACATTGACAGCTCCATCGACGTATCGCAATGGCTGGCTCACGATCGGTTTGTACGGTGATCAGCCTGGCCTTGGTGATTCGTACAATAATCAAGGAAGCCCTTATTTGAGCTCTGTTATCTTTTTACCGCTAGGACTCTCGGAAACCGATGATTTCTGGACAGCGGATGCGCAGCCTTGGACAGCCAAACGAGTTTGGAGCGGCATGGACGCCAGTAAGGATTATAGTACACCGTTACATTAATCGAAGGATGAACATCAGACAGAATATACAAGCGATTGGACTGCCGCTGCTTGTCGTCCTCGTTGCACACTTGACCGCCGCTGCACAGCCCTTGGGAGCGCTGAGTGAAGTCGGGTTAGGTTGGGCGCGGAACACGGTTAATACGGCTGTATTTCGTAAAAATTCTCTCGTGAGCAACGATTCCATACAATACATTGCTTACTATGACCGCGAAGCACGTGTTGTCCTGGGGAAACGAACATTAGGCGACGACCACTGGGAGACGGTTGCAACTCCCTATCGTGGAAATGCAAAGGATGCGCACAACATCATCAGTGTGATGGTGGATGGGGCAGGATACCTGCACGTAGCCTGGGATCACCATAACAGTAAATTACGTTATGCACGGTCGACTGCACCAGGATCCTTAATACTAGGCGCAGAGCAGCCCATGATCGGAACCGACGAGACGCAAGTCACGTATCCGGAATTTTTTCGGATGCCCAACGGAAATGTCTTATTTTTTTACCGGGATGGAGGATCTGGTCGAGGAAATCTAGTTATTAATACGTATAGCGTGAAAGACCGTACGTGGCGACGGCTGCATACCAATCTAATCGATGGCGAGGGACAACGAAATGCATATTGGCAGGCGTATGTGGATGATCAAGGAACTATTCACGTATCGTGGGTATGGCGCGAAAACCCAGATGTGGCGAGTAATCATGATCTGGCTTATGCGCGTTCGAAAGACGGAGGGCATACCTGGGAGCGAACCTCCGGCGTGCCGTATGCATTGCCCATCACCAAACAATCCGCAGAATATGCGGCACGGATACCCGAAAAAAGTGAATTGATTAATCAAACATCCATGACAACTGATCAGGCTGGCAATCCCTATATTGCCACGTATTGGCGGGAAGCGGGTGCGGACAGCCCACAATACAAACTGGTCTATTATAAGAAAGGCGCATGGGCGATACGCTCCTTCGACTTTCGCAGATCTTCTTTTTCCCTGAGCGGACACGGAACGAAAGAGATCCCCATTTCAAGACCGCAGGTGTTAGTGAAAGGCAAGGGCGACCGCGTTTCGGTGCTGTTGTTATTCCGGGATAAAGAAAAGGGAAGCGGCGCATCTGTCGTACAACTGAAAGATTTAGAGGCTAAACGATTTAAGATCGTAGATGTATATCCCCAGTCACTTGCTGCATGGGAACCAACCTTTGATACAGAGCTTTGGAAAAAGAAGCAGCGGCTATCCCTGTTCCTACAGGAAACGGACCAAAAAGATGGGGAAGGGCTACTGGAAGTAGCACCCTCCGTGATTCATGTGTTGGACTGGGATCCGAAATTTTGATCGGTTTAAAAATAATTATGAACAGAAAACACACACGGTGGATACGTGTACTGCTTGCTTCGTTTTGGGTTGTTTCCCTGTGTTTCGGGCAATCGGAACACCCAGAACTATTTGAGGTTCAAACGCCGGACTTTGCGCGAAGTCCGAAAACAGGTCTCACACGGGAGCATTGGAAAGATGCGGCGCACTATTTGTTAGCGGGTGCTTTTCAATACGTTGCTTCGAAAGAAGATCCGTTACAATTTCCTAAACAACCGGGCCGGAGTTATCCGCGGGATGGTATATCTACACCTACGGAAAAGTTAGAGGGATTGTGCCGGACATTATTCATCGCGCTTCCGTTGCGGAAAGAGGATCCAACCCTGCGTATCCATAATATATCGATAGGTGACTATTACCGCTATCAGTTGGAAAAATTGACGGATAGTACGTCCGACACCTATATCGAGCCCTTGCCCCGCAACGGCGGGCCAAGCCAAAAATTGGTGGAGTTCGGTGGATTGGCTGTATCGCTAGCTGCTGCACCAGAAATTTTATGGGATCCGCTACGCCCAGCGGTAAAAGAATCATTGGCACAAACACTGTTGACCTATGGAAGTGGCCCAACGATACAGATGAATTGGCGATTTTTTAATGTGATGATCCTCAGTTTCCTGAAAAGCAAAGGATACAAAGTAAACGAAACTTATCTGAAGGAGCTTCTGGAGAAATCTTTGCAGGACTACACAGGACAAGGTTGGTACAACGATAGCCCTTACTACGATTATTACAGCATGTGGGCATTCCAAATGTACGGAACGTTGTGGACCATGTGGTATGGCGATCAGTGGTATCCAGAATACGCGTTGGCATTTCGGCGTAATCTACGAGAAATGGCCGATTATTATCCGTACATGTTTGGCGAGCAGGGAGAGATGATTATGTGGGGGAGAAGCATTGCTTATCGGATGGGCGCTGCGGTGCCTTTGCCCTTGCTTGGTTCCCTCCATGACCATTCGTTAAATTATGGATGGATGCGGCGAATCGCATCGGGCACGCTGTTGCAGTTTTTAAGAAATCCAGATTTTCTAGATGAAGGGATTCCCACACTGGGATTTTACGGCGCGTTCGAACCGGCTGTTCAGGAGTACAGTTGCCGTGGCAGTGCGTATTGGTTAGGCAAGTTTTTCCTTGGTCTGCTGGTGCCTGCCGATAATATTTTTTGGACCGCTCAGGAAAATGACGGCGCGTGGGAAAAAGAAATACAGCCGGACGTGCCCCTGCTTAAGTTCGCGGAAGGTTCGTCGATATTGCTTACAGATTATAAGCAGATTGGCGGTGCCGAAATCCGGGCTTGGTGCAATAGCCGGGAGGTAGGTTATTACCAAGGAACAGAAAATTATAATAAGCTCGCTTACCACAGCACGTTCCCGTGGCAAGCGGATGGAAAACACGGGGAAATTTCGATGAATTATGCGGTAGAGACACGCAAAGGATGGGAATCGCTCCGCATGTATACCTTTAAGAAGTTCACTGCCGGCGTTTATTACCGCGATGCCGTGTTGGCAGCCGACAGTACGGTACGATTGGGTCTTGCAGATGTACCGTTGCCGAGTGGTACACTCCGGGTCGATATAGGATTTGCTCCGGCGTCGCATGTCGTGCGGTTGGGACACTACGCGCTGCCTGCTGTAAACGGAAAGCCGATACACACCCGTGAAATAACGTATGAAGATTGGACTGCGACCATTATAGACAATGGACAGTATCAGTTAGCGATGGTTCCTGTTCAAGGATGGAACGGCGTGGAAGTGGTGTCCCGAGCTGGTTTACACCCGGTTGCGGTAGAAAGCAGTGTGCTCAATGCGGTTGGTCGGATTCAAGGGGGGGCGCCCACTTGTCTGGCGACGCTATTGTTGTGGAAAAAATCGGGTGAAATATGGAAAACAGACGAGCTGTTTGCCGTGCAGCGGTTAGCCATCGATCAGACTGCCCGTAAAGTTACCGTGGTCTGGAAGGGCGGTCGGGAGCAAGTCATAGACTTTCGGTAAGCCGTGCAGCGGTTTGGGCAGTAAGAACGGCACCGCCCACGGGCGATATCTCCCGTTTGAACAAAAAAAACGCCCTCGCTGATAAGTCTGGTTTTACGATTCAATGGTTTTGCCTATGGACAAAGCCATTCCATCTTTCCTTTATCCCCCGTGGAGATGATGATGCCTGTTGCCGGCGGCGACAGACCACACTCGTGTATCCAGTTACTTTCTTGCTTTTACGGGATACTGCTTAAATATTCCTGCCACAACTTCCGGAAGCTTGTTGATCGATTTCTCAGGTGTTTTGATTTCTGCGGATCCTCTCGCTTGCCATACGACAGCATCCGTGCGACGATCTACTGCCTCAATAATCAAATGCGCATACCGAAACTTCTCACTGCCTACCGGGTAGCTGTAACCACCGTATCCCCACATTCCCCATGGTCTGTACCAACCCCAAGGCCCCCAGCCACCCCAGCCGTACATCGGGGTAGCGTACACCAACCGACTTTTATTGTTCACGATACTGACATAGCGGAACAAGACATCCGGGTTGTCTTTCGAATACTGCATGCCCATAGACTCAAGTTCTTTATTGGCCGCATTCAGAATATTGCTTTTCGCAATATCATTATTAAAATAATTCTTGGATAAGGAGTCTATCGGAGGAAGCCAGCCATACGTTTTGTATTGGCTAAAATCGAGACTTTGTACTTTGGTGGTATTATATTGTACCGATGCACAAGAAGCGAGCAACACGACTAGACCTAACGCGAAAATATATCCTAACTTTTTCATAAAAACCTATTTAGTATACGTTAGACTGTTTTAAATGGCTGAGGTTTAATACTAAAATGGATATTTTGCAACCAATGGCATCGCACGGCCAGGGCCGAACGCCTTCTGACTGACGCGCAGGATGGGAGGCGCTTGAAAGCGCTTAAATTCCGCATTATTGAGCATCCTGCTGATACGGGACACAAGTGCTTCGTCGAATCCAGCCTGCACGATTTCCGCCCCCGATTTCTCCAATTCGATCAATTGGAAAAGTACGCTGTCAAGTAAGTCGTAAGGGGGCAGGGAATCCGAATCCTTCTGTCCTGGACGAAGTTCGGCAGAAGGAGCCTTGACCAGCGTGTTCACCGGGATAATCTCGCGATCACGGTTTATGTAATTGGCCAGTGCATATGCCTGTGTTTTGTACACATCACCAATCACACTCAACGAGCCTGCCATATCCCCATATAGCGTTCCATAGCCTACCGCGGCTTCACTCTTATTGGATGTATTGAGTAGGATATGTCCAAATTTATTCGAAAGAGCCATCAAGATGGTTCCGCGGATGCGTGCTTGAATATTTTCTTCGGTTAGGTCAGGCTGCCGACCTGTAAAGACGTCGGACAGGGTATGATCAAATGCCGAAGCAATATCCTTAATGGGAATAATGTGGTGGGAACAGCCCGTATTGTTTACCAAATCCAGTGCGTCTTTTAATGAATGATCACTGGAATAGATTGAGGGCATTAACACCGCGAGAACATTTTCCGGTCCGAGTGCCTCGCAAGCCAGTGCGGCTACCAATGCCGAATCCAACCCCCCCGATAATCCGAGGACAGCCTTTTGGAAACCTGATTTTCGGAAATAATCGCGTAATCCCAGCAGCAACGCCTCGTGGATTAAGGCCATTTCGGAAGCCGTTTGGTACGCCCTTTTTTCCGCTTTGTCAACGAGCTGTACCACGGCATAGTCTTCTTCAAAGCGTTTGAGTTCCGTAAGAACTTCCCCATTCCGATCGAGCGCCAAGGAGCGTCCATCGAAAATAATATCTGCATGTGCACCAATCTGGTTTACGTACACCAACGGACATGCGGCCTTAATGACATTTCGCTTCAATACATTGATCCGGTTTTCAAAATGCACATAGGAGAACGGCGATGCAGCAATGTTAATGATCAGCGTCGGGTTTTCCTTGCGCAGCTCGTCCATCAGATCACCCACGTATGAATTGGATGCATCGTCGTCCCATAGATCTTCACAAACAGTAAGTGCAACCTTTTGTCCCTGAATATCTATGCAAGACACCTGCCTATTGGGCTCAAAGTATCGGTATTCATCAAAAACATCATAGTCTGGCAGCAGACTTTTCTTACAAAGGTGACGTATCTCTCCGTTTTCTATAACCACAGCCGTGTTATATAATGGTTTTCCCTCCGGATCACTGTTTCGGATAGGGGCACCTATTATGCAACTGATTCCGAAGCAGGCGCTAGCGATTTCGGCTAAGCTACCGGCGCATCCATCTATGAATTGTGTGTTCCGAAGCAGATCTTTCGCGGGGTATCCGCCCACGGCCAATTCGGCAAAGACCACTAGATCGGCACCATCGGATTTAGCTTTGGTAATATGTGCAATGATCTTTTTTGTGTTTTCACTAAAGTTGCCTATATGGTAGTTTAATTGAGCGAGTGCAATTTTCATCATATACTGTATGCTTTAAAATAATAAACCAATGTTAAGGGAAAGGTAGGACAATTTGGGGCTTCCATCTGTCATGGTGCGGGTAAACCCATTGTTGTAAACTAGGCCTGTCAGTGCAGAAAGACTGTTGGTCAAACGCCATTCAGCTCCCGCACCGATTTGGAGCCCTAATCGGAAAATATCGTCTCCCGAAATAGCACGGTAAGATGAGCTATTGCTCGCCCGTTCTTTGCCCGATACCTTTACGCCGGCCGTGAAGCCGAACTGCCCATAAAACCGGCCGATATCGCCGGCATTTGTTTTTAGTTTGATGGCCAGGGGAACTTCCGCATATTGAAGGCGATAGACTTTATCGGTGGTCAGGTCACTTCCAGAAACCGTTCCCTGGGCTCCGCTATACAAGGTGTTAATCTGGAGGCCGGTCGAGAAATAGTAATTCCGTGCGAATCCGAGATCGGCCACCAGGCCATAGGCGTATCCTGCCCGGGCCGAAGGCGAATATGCGTCGGCATCCTCGTAGGATAGCCAACCCATCGTTGGGCTAAATGTAAGTCCTAAAGACATATTTTTTTCGTAGTAAGCGTATTGAGCTTTTACGGTATGAACAACGGAAAGAAGAAAAAAGATGGAGAAAAAAAATAGTTTGCTAGATTTCTGCATTCTGCTTTGGATTTATATATGTAAAATTAATAATTACTTTTGTCCCTGACACAAAAAATACACCACGAACGTGAAAAAGATAAGACCTTTCTTTCCCATGTTGCTTGTTGTCTTAGCAGCGTCTTGCCAACACAAGAAAAAGCTTCCCGATGTAAGCCATATCGATCTGTCGGTACACATAGAGCGTTTTGATCAGGATCTCGCTACATTAGGGCAAGGGAACAATCGTGTGGCGGCACAAAACCGCGGTTGGTCCGAGAAGTATGGCGTGTTTTATAACGATTTTATACGCCATATGCTGGCAGCAGGTGATCCGTCCGACTCCGTCGAACTACAGGCTACGTTGAACATCATTGCGACGCAGAAAGATTTTCACGCCTTGTCGAAGGCCGTCGAGCGAACCTTCCTGTCTCTCGAAAGACAGGAAAAAGAACTGACGGAAGCCTTTCGTTATGTGCGGTATTATTTTCCGGACTATACGCTGCCGCGTTTTATCAGTTTTTTTTCGGGATTTTCTGTACAAGCCCCTATTGGAGAGGGTTACGTAGGGATTGGGTTGGATATGTTTTTGGGGGCAGACTCCGAATTCTACCCGGCATTGATCAAAACAGTTCCACGTTATCTTTCACGCCGGTTTACACCGGAGAATATCACACCGAGAGTGGTGGAAAGCGTTCTTCGACAGGAATTGTATCCGCAAGCGGATACCGATAATAATACCTTGCAACATATGGTTTACCAAGGAAAGGTGCTCCTTGCACTCGATTCCATATTGCCACATGTAAACGATACGTTGAAAATCGGATACACCGGAAAACAACTCGAATGGGCGAAAGCTTACCAGCCGGAAATATGGTCATGGTTCCTACAAGAGGAACTGTTGTATAGTACGGATTACTTGCGTATTCAGAAGTATTTTACGGAGGGGCCTTTCACCGCTGAGCTGGGAGAGCATAACGAATCGGCACCGAAGCTAGGAACCTATTTGGGATGGATGATGATACGCCGTTATATGGAACAGCATCCGGACGTGACACTACGGGAGCTGTTGGCGGAAACAAACGCACAAGATATTCTCGAGAAAAGCAAATTTAGAGGAAAGTAAAAAAGCCTTTGTTTGTAAAAACAAAGGCTTCTTGTATTTGTAGTAGAAGATCCTTAGTTATTTGAAATCTCAAGAACCTCAAACTCGTAAACAATAGGAGAATTTGCTGGTACTTTATCTACATCTGTACGTGCCCCAAACGCCCATTGAGAAGGGGTGACCATACGGAATATACTGCCTTTTTTCAAACCGTCTTTCGTGAGACCACCCACAGGAACCACATCTCCATTAAACGTTATGGAATACGGGAAAAATGCATATACCCAAGATTGATTCATAATTTTTGTGTTCGCACTTGCAAAGCTATAGTCTGTACCTGTAGCATCCTCTTTCACGAGCGTACCGTCTAATAAAGTAGCCTTGTACTTTAATTTTACTGTTGGCCAAACGTAGGCTAGCTGGCTACCATTGCTTTGTAGCTTGTATTCATAAGAATTGTCTGTCGGCGCTTGAACCACTTTGTAATAAATTCCTCGTGTAGTGCGTTTATCAAGATACTGATACCTAAACGTTACGGTATCTGCTGTCGCGCCTTCAAACGCTTCGGTTGACGCTACATAATCTTGTATCTGTGTCTTTTGTTTGTTTAAAATCGAATCAATCGCTTGCTCTTCTTTTCTGTATTGCGCTTCGTAATCCGTATTATCTTTCTCCATACATGAAGTAAACGATACCGCGGCGATAGCGACTGCAAATAGTGGTTTCAATAGCTTTTTCATAAATTTTTTAAGTCTTTTCCAGAGGTTAGAACGCGTCTGCGTAGACTAACGCTACAATGAATTTAATATTTTTTAACAAATAAAATAAAAAAAGATAGGTTAGGGAAGCGTGTTTCCCTTTTTTAACTATTTATTTGATGTCGATCACTTCAATTTCAAAAAATAGCGGCGAATTAGCCGGGATAATCACCTTGCCCTCTTTGCTTTTGGCTTGCGTGTCATAGGCCCAAGGCGATGGTGTTACGATTTTAAATTTAGCTCCCTTTTTTAGTCCGTTTACCGTGAGACCACTTGTCGGATAATCGTTTCCATTAAACCGGATGTTGGCCGGTAAAAATGCCCATTGCCAAGCTGCGATCACACCGCCTAAGGAAAATTCTGCTGTTTTGTCTGTTTCGGTTTGGTCAAACACAGTACCATCTAACAAGGTTCCCTTGTACTTGACCGTTATCTTTGGAGCAATAATGTAACCACGGGCGTCTACTTTATACCCGTAGGAGTTATTATCTCCGGGAGCGTTTATCTGCAGCCAGATCCCAGTTGAGTCATCTAATGTTGCACCGGGCATATGCTCGTCGGCAAATGCTTTAAGGGCCGCGGCCTGTTCGGTTACGAGTTTCATTTTGCGGACGTTGTCGATCGAATCTTTGATGCGTTGTTCTTCTAATGCTTTTTGATAATCATAGTCGTCGCTTTTTGAACAGGCGGAAAACCCTAGAATAGCAAGGGCAATGACAACAAGTAAGGTTGTTAGTTTCTTCATAAATTATTTCGGATGTCTTAATTGGAATAAAAACGAAAGGAATTGCGGCAGCGCTACAGGAAAGAAAAAAGAAAATGCGCCTAAGGAAAATAAAAAACGACTGCGGAGGGGCAGTCGTTTTTTTACGAAAGGAAAGTTTCTTATTCCACTTTCGTCACCGCGGTGATCGATCCACCCTCAACGCGTAGACCTTGCGTGGCTGTAGCCGCGGCAGCATCTACTTTATACACGTAGCTGACCGCATCGGTGGTCGCGATACCGATGTAGGCGACACCGTTTTTTGCGCTATAGTTATTCGTTGTAATGGCTTTGATGTTGCTGATTTCCGGAAGACCGGTGACATCTTTGAATGTTTTGTTATACACATCAACGATGCCGAGGTGCTTGCCCGCCGCATACGCTCCTTTCTCGTCTTTGGTCGTCACCTGAACAACAAATTTGCCACCACCCACGTAAATCCAGTTGGTTATATTCTTTCCATTGCTCACTGCTTCGATGTCGAAGTAGTAGTCGTCAAATTCTGTTGTGCCTGATGCGATCCGCGTGATTGCGGAAGGTTTGCTGGAAGTGAAAGCCCCTTTCTCGGCCGCTATCGACGAAGAAAATGCATATACGTCGCCTTTCTCGTCGACCGAAAGACCGTCGACAAAATAACGGCCAATAAAGCTCGTCCGGTCGTCTTGGATCACTTTCTCAAAGGTCATGTCGGGGTAGGAGAATACAGCTATCCAGGCATTGTTTGGAAAAGCCGTGTCAAATGCCGCATCACAACATGCTTTGACCGACATAAACGGAGCGTACACCTTATTGCCTACTTGCTTAATCCATGTAAAGAATGCCGATTCACCATTTTTTAAGATATCCTGCACGTTGATGGTGCCCTCTTTCGTGATGGTCAGGCTATTGGTATTTACTTGATAGAAATTGGCAAGCGGATTGGTGATCGCTCTTGGTATTTTGAGCATCAGGATATCGTCGTTGACTGGAGCGAATGCTTGCACTGTTTCACTTTGGAAATTACTTAATTTATTGAGTTTTCCATTTACAATATCATAGGTCGTCACCGCGCCCGGATTACCTTGTCCGTAGAGCATGCTGAAGAACTTATTGTTGTGCGTTACATAATAGCGATAAGTACCATCCTGTTCTATACCGTTTCCAAGAATCGAGACTGTTCCGGATTCTAAGTTGTCGGTTGTCAAAAGATAGTCTGCTACGCCCGTGGAAGCTATTGGTGTAACCGCTAAAACAAAATTACCACCTGTAGAAGGATTCGGGGTTGAGTTGTCACTTTTACAGGAATAGGCACCTACAGATACCGCCGCGGCCAGAGCGATGCTCGTCCATTTATTAGTTTTCATTATTCAATTATTTATATGTTTTAAGATTCGTTAATTTGCCTTTTGTAAGTAGTAACGTAGGTTGACCGTAAACGAGCGACCTGGTTTTTGCAAGCTGAAATTGTCGTAAAGTCGGTCGTTCGTTATGTTATTAACCTCCAATCCGATGTTGTATCGACCATTTTTTACGCTATAGATTACGGATAAATCATGGCTCAATTGTTCCGGTATTTCCCGTTTTTCGTCGGTTACGCTGTTGCCGCCAAGACTTGGCCAGTACAACCAAAACCGATGCACATAGAGCAAGTTGTAATTGATATTGAGTACGTTGCCTGAACCGCCTAGATTGCGAAGAGCGACGCCGATGTTGCTGTTGCCGAACAGATAAGGGATGTTTGGCATCTGGTCATTATACAGCGGACTGACACTTGTATATCCGTCTTCGTATTTTTGTTTGTTTTGGAGGTATTGATACGTCATCGATCCACCGAAGTTCAGCCAGTTTTTGTATGAATACCGGAATTCCGCATCACCACCACGGGTTGATACACCTTCACGGTTATCGGCGATCAGCTTTGTCTGATTATTGTTGAATCGGTTATAAATGAAATCAAACGCATAGCGGTAGATAAGATTTCCACCGACCGAGAAACGGTGATCTTCGCCCGATCTCCAGTCGTAAATTGCTCCGACGTTGATATTATGACTATGTTCTGGTCTTAGGTTGAAATTTCCTTCTTGATTCTCCACATCGCCAAACAATTCATAAGGGGTCGGTAAGCGATTGGTCAACTCATACGACGCCTTTACTTGTAACGTTGGCCTCGGGAAAAATGTCGAGGCGATACCGTAGCCAAATTCGTTGGAACCCGTCGATTGGATATCCGCATCTTTGTTCTGTTGGTAAAGGTACTTTCCAAATACGGTGGTGCTCCAAAGCCCATCGACATCATAGTTATATCCGACGCCCAATATATTCTTTACCGTCTTTTTTCCGCGCTCATATAAGCTGGACTCCGGATCTAATTTGTTCTGACCAGTCCTATTAAATGTAGTTGTCGTATTTCCTAACGATAAGGATTGCCGTTCCGAAAATTGATAATTGGCAGACAACGTGGCTAACCCCTCGTTGTTTTTATATTCGTATAACTGTCTGCTACGTTCTCCATTGGATCCGTTATCTTTAAAATTCCCATACCAATCGTAACGTCTATTGAGGGTATCGATATTTTGTTCCGTACCAAGATTGAAATTCGCATTGAACGCGATATCTAGGCCGCTTATGAGATCCGTTTTCTGGTACTTTAAGGAAGGCATAATGGTATTACCGCGGCGGTGAATGCCGCCGAAGACTGTAGACATTCGAGCTCCTGTTTGGATTTCCTTATAATTTTGACCTAACGTAATGCCGAAAAGTAGCCGGTCCGCATAAGATTTATTGACTAATCCAACTTGGGCGATAATCGCTTCATTATGAAATTTGTCATGGAATCTTTTTAAGGAGGCATGAGGCGTATAGGCACCAGTGTTGATATCGGCGGCGTCCACTTGGACCCGATAGTCATTATCTGAATAATTTTGGTAGGCATTTAATTGCACGGTAAAACCGCTTTTCGAAACATATCCGGTATTAATGACCGTCCGGTGTGTATTAAAAGAACCGTATCCATACGAGACATCTAAATAGCTGCGGGGTTTGGTCGACGTCACAATATTGATTGCGCCACCCAGCGCATCAGAACCTAACCAAATCGGCACGACACCTTTATATACCTCAACGCGCTCGGCCATATTAACGGGAATATTATTGATCTGGAATGAAGATCCCAAATTATCCATCGGGATTCCATCAATAAAATACCGGATGTGGTTTCCTGAAAATCCGTTCAAGGAAAGGTTAAAATCTGAGCCGACCCCACCTGATCGTCTTACGCGGACGCCTGGAACACGGTCCAATGCGTTTGAGATGTTCATCGTTGTATTGTAAAGCTTAGTGGCGTCAATGGCTGTCACATTGTAGGCTTGTTTATTGACTTCCTGCACTTTGGTAAAACCGACGACCTCGACTTCCTCAATTTGCTTATCGTCTTTGTCCAAAGACAAAGACAGTGCGGTGCCCGGTTGCCCGAGCTTTACTTTTTGCTTGAGGCTCTTGTAGCCGATCGCACTGACTTCGATCAGAGGAGATGTGCCCGGAAGGGCTTGAAATGTAACCTGTCCTGTTTCGTCCGTTAGTTGGACGTGTTGATCAATCCGGACACTCGCTGCAGGTACGGGTGTGTTCGCAGACAGAATGCGTAGAGTATATGTTTGCGTGTTTTGTTGTGCTATCGTCGCTAAAAAAGATAACAGCAGACAAATAGTTAGAAAAAAAGTACTATTTTGTTTCATCTTTTAATGGTCATGCGTTAGAAGTTGCTACGTGCTTCACGTAGTCATTGGGCTAGACGAATTGCCGTTGGTCTAGCTCGATTGGCGTCATAACGAATTGCCGTTCGTTATGGCGTTTTTTTTGTCAGGTAGAATTCATAACTACTTTTTTTCTGATGACCTATCGGTTGTCGCCGGTAAGAGTCATTATTGTGTTTATTTAGATTTAGTATAAACAACGCAAAGGTAGGGTTCTATTTATTGAACTGCAAGTGTTTTCTTTATTTAATTTAAAAAGGCGGATGGATGCGAGGATATTTGGCGTGACAGCTGGGCGGAGGGGACATTTCCTAAGCGGAGGTGGTTCAATATTGCCGGAGGGTTCGTCTTATCGACGAGGCGGGCGGGATATTGATACAGGATTATGTGAGCCCCTTTAGGGGCTCGCATACTATTTCTTTTCCAGCCAGATACGGTTAAACCATAGCGGGTCTTCGCTTTCCGTTTGGAAGGTTAGGGTATACCGACCGGCTTTTTCTGCCGTAAACTCGCCGACACGCTTGTCCACAAATTCGTCGGTATAATTATCTTCGTTTGGTTCAGCCACCACCTTGCCACTCGGATCAACAGCTGATTGGATTTGCTGCTCGGCAAAACGGATGTTGACTGGAATATCAGCCTCTGTCGGGTTGTGTGCTGATAAGTCGACGGCATAGATACCGGGCTCCGGAACAAAAACTTCCCAAGATATTTTCTCGCCCTTCGTATGTATATGGGCGGGACGTTTACCATCGTACCGTAGATGCATTAATTCTTTCGATTCTTGTGCATTGGTACCTGTCAATGCGAAACCACCGAAGGTGGATTCAGCAGCAATACGAGGCTCCAAATCGATCTGGTCATACGTCATACGGACAACAGACACGTAAGGATCCGGTTGCTGCTGTGGTACCTGAATATGCAGTAACGGTCCCTGTTGCGTAAACGACAACGCTCGAGGTGTACTGCCTGTCAACAGTTCAACTTTACGGGGTTTGCTTTTAATGCCTGTTACCCGGAGCAAGCGGTCAAGAGGCCAATTGAAAACGTGCAGGTACACCACGTTATCGTCCGTCGTCCGTGTAATTTTTCCCCAGTCGTGTTGTATACTGCCGAGCCGGACGCCCGTATTTCCGTACACGGATTCGCCATACTGCTGTAGCCATGCACCCAGATCGTGAAGTCGGCTGATGCTTTCGTAGGGGACCGTCCCGTCTGCCCTCGGACCGATGTTTAACGTGAAACCGCCATTCAGCGCCACATTACTGATCAAGGATTCGAAAAGCTGTCCGGTAGATTTCCATTCTTTCTCTTGCCCATTGTATCCCCACGAGTGGGCAATTGTGCCCGGCGTTTCCCAGGGATGTTGCTTATAGCTGCTTCCAAACTGGTTGTCGCCAAGCGTTTCGAAGTCAACATACTTCGCGTCTGTCGGAAGTCCCAGGCGCGAGTTGATCAGACAATTTGGCTGCAGCTCCCGGATCAGCGCCACCGCCTGTTCGAGCTGCTCTTTCTTAAAGATGGTGTGCTGGTAAGGAATCCACATGTCGAACCACATCATCGCGATATCGCCATAATTGGTCAACAGTTCCCGTAGCTGAGGAAGTGCCTTTTCCTGCCAATACTGGTTAAATTGCTCGTCGGTCACATGACCGGTCAGCTCCTGATTATGATCCCATGCATACGGGTGCTCCCAATCAATCCAATGGGAGTAGTAAAAACCGAGCTTCATGCCGTGCTTGCGGCATGCATCAGCCATTTCTTTAATCACATCGCGTCCCGATCCCGAAAGCTTAGGTAAGGAATAATTGCCGACCTGCGTATCCCATAAGGCGACGCCGTCGTGATGTTTGGACGTGATGATGATGTATTTCATGCCTGCCTGCTTAGCCAGGAGAACCCACTGTTCAGGATCGATACTGTCCCAAACGAAGCGTTGGGCCAATGCCCCGTATTCTTCCTTAGAGATCCGGTTGCGGTATCGAATCCATTCGGCGTAATTGTTTGCATAGCGCAAGTTTTCCCCTTTCCATATGCCTTCGGCCGCGCTATACAGCCCCCAATGGATAAACATCCCGAAACGGGCGTCTTCAAACCAGGCCGAACGGTTATTTTGCGCGTTTACGTTGGCTGTTGCGAGCTGTAAAAAAAGCAGCATAAGCACAATGGGTGCTTTTTTTAGGAAATTTTTCATGTATGTGTAGTCCGTTGTCTTGTGTTATCGTAAGCATCGTCCGCAAGGAAGACGTGCATGCACGAATATAGGCATTCTTTTGAAATTGCGCGCTGCGCACGTCCACGAAATAAAAACGGAAAGGTAAGCCAAGCGGCCTTGCCTGCATCAATGGCGGATCAGCAGCAGGTTTTTCTGTAAAAATATTAAGATGCTCTTCATTTTAGTTGCTAAAACGTTATTTTAGTAGATTCAAAGATCGAGGTGGTTGCACGTACGTCGATCTGGCATAGTCATGTATCACTATTTCCATAACATAACAGTTCATTTATGATGATCATATTACAAGATTTAGCGAAGAAGTTGATCGCTTTTGGCGCACCGCTGGTTGCCTTGGCTTCTTGCGGCGGGAGTGCGCATGTACAGTCGGCCGATTCGTTGACACAATATGTGGATCCCTATATCGGAACAGGCGGACATGGGCACGTATTCGTAGGGGCCAACGTTCCGTACGGCGCGGTTCAGCTGGGGCCCTCGAATATCTCCACAGGGTGGGATTGGGTCTCGGGCTACCATATTTCCGACTCCACGATCATGGGGTTTGCGCACCAACATTTGAGCGGAACCGGTATTGGCGATTTGGGTGATGTGGTTTTTTTGCCTTTCACCGGAACAGTCCGCTTCGACCGCGGACAGGCGGGTGACCCACAGAGCGGCGCTTATTCACTCTTCCGTCGCGAAACGGAGAACGTTGCGCCAGGATACTATCGCGTGCACCTAGACAGGTTTGGTGTCGACGCCGAATTGACGGCTACAGCACGCGTCGGATTTCATAAATACACCTATCCAGCGCAAGAAATACCGAAAATATTGATTAACCTAGATGCTGGCATCGGATGGGAAGGCGAGAAAGAAGGACATATCGTGTTGGAAAACGACAGCGTGGTCTCGGGCTACCGTTATTCTATGGGTTGGGCTAAAAAGCAAAAGATATACTTTTCAGCTACGTTCTCGCAACCGGTTGCGAGTATACGGGTGGCCGATAGCACGGCTGTCCAGGACGGCAAAAGCATAACGGCCCCCCGCGCTTATGCAGAATTGACCTTCGTCAAGAATCCAAAAGCGTCGGACATCTTGGTTAAGGTAGCTGTATCACCCGTCAGCATAGCGAATGCCAAGCAGAACATGCAATCGGAGCTTTCAGGGTGGGACTTTGCTGCAACAAAACACTCGGCGGACAAAGCATGGAATGAGCAACTCCAAAAAATACGTGTGGAAACCGCGGACACTGTTGCCCGGAAGATCTTTTATACGGCTTTATACCACACGATGATTGCTCCATCGCTCTTCAACGATGTAAACGGAGACTACATGGGCGCGGATTTTAAACCGCACCGACTGGATACGGGGAGCAATTATACCACATTCTCTTTATGGGATACCTACCGCGCTGCCCATCCCCTCATGAGCATTATCCACCCCGAGCGGGTTCCGGATATGGTGAATACGATGCTTCGCATATATCAAGAACAAGGGAAACTGCCCGTATGGCATCTGGTCGGAAACGAGACCGACTGCATGGTTGGTAATCCTGGCATTATCGTCGTTGCCGATGCCTACCTGAAGGGAGTAGAAGGATTTGATAAAGATCTGGCCTACGAGGCGATGAAAGAATCGGCGATGAAGGATGATCGGGGTTTAAGATGGTATAAAGAGTACGGGTATGTGCCTTTTGACAAGGAAAAGGTAGAATCCGTGGCAAAGGGTTTGGAGTTTGCCATTGCCGATTGGAGCCTAGCGCAAGTAGCTAAGCTGCGCGGCGAGGATAAAGATTATTCGTATTTCCTGAACCGCAGCCAAGCCTATAAGAAGTATTTCGATCCTGATCTGCAATTCCTTCGTGGGGTTGATTCGCAGGGGAAATTCCGGCCGGGACCGTTTGATCCGTTCCATTCTGCCCATTTGGCAAACGATTACACCGAAGGCAATGCGTGGCAGTACACGTGGCTGGTACCGCACGATGTCAACGGATTTATGGGGCTTTTCGGAGGAGAAAAACAGTTTTTGACGAAGCTGGATTCCCTGTTCGTGGTAGAAGGTGATCTGGGCGAAGAGGCCTCGCCGGATATCAGTGGCTTGATCGGTCAATATGCGCATGGGAATGAACCCAGTCATCACGTGATTTACATGTATTCGTATGCAGGACAGCCTTGGAAAGCGGCAGAGCGCGTGCGGCAAACGTTGGCCACGTTGTATACCGACCAGGTGGACGGGCTTTCCGGCAATGAAGATGTCGGGCAGATGTCTGCTTGGTATGTGCTGTCGGCCTTGGGCTTCTACCAAGTGTCTCCGGCGGGAGGCCCTTTCGTGTTTGGAAGTCCTTTATTTGATAGAGCTACGTTGCGGGTAGGGGGTGATAAAGTGTTTGAGCTGATTGCTCATGGCAATAGTGCAGACAATAAATACATCCAGCGGGTCAAGCTGAATGGTCAAGTATATGATAAATCGTATATTTCGTATGAAGATATCCAGAAAGGTGGAACCTTGGAATTTGAAATGGGCAACGAGCCGTCCGTCACGTTCGGGGTGGCCAACGATGCGCGACCATATTCCGTGCAGTAACAGAAGCGTAGTGAAAATAGTGAAAATGAAGATTAAATCAATCGTATTATGGGGAGCCATGAGTTTGGCGCTACAGGTGCCGGCTCAGACGTTGCCCTACAAAAATAGTCGTTTGCCGATCGAAGATCGGGTGAACGACCTTATCGGACGGATGACCGTCGAAGAGAAGGTGGGACAGTTGTCGAAGCTGCTTGGTTGGGAGATGTACGAGAAAGATGCGAAAGGTATCCGGGCGAGCCAAAAGCTGAAGGATGCTGTTCAGCAACAACATATCGGATTGCTGTGGGCGACGCTGCGCGCCGACCCATGGACACAAAAAACGCTGGATAATGGTCTGACGCCCCAAGAAGCGGCCAAAGCGACCAATGCAATACAACGGTACATGGTGGACAGCACACGTTTAGGCATTCCGTTATTGCTTTCCGAAGAAGCGCCACATGGACATATGGCCATTGGGGCGACCGTATTTCCGACAGCGATTGGGCAGGCGAGTACGTGGAACCCGGAGCTAATTGAAGAGATGGCTCGTGTAATCGCACGTGAAACATATGCTGTTGGTGGAAAGAATGGATACGGCCCGGTGTTGGATTTAGCGCGTGACCCGCGTTGGTCCCGAACGGAGGAGTCGTATGGAGAAGATCCATATTTAATTGGACGGATGGGGCGTGCCATGGTCAGGGGATTTCAGGGAGACCAAATTGGTGGCACGGATAAAATCATTTCCACGCTGAAACATTTTGTAGCCTACGCGGTGCCAGAAGGCGGACACAATGGAGGCAGTGTAAGTGTTGGCGAGCGTTCGCTTCTTCAAAACTTTTTGCCGCCCTTCGAGCAAGCCGTGAAAGCAGGAGCTGGTTCGGTCATGACCGCATACAATTCGATCGATGGTATCCCCTGCTCGTCGAACAGTTGGCTGTTGAATGAGGTATTGCGCAAGCAGTGGGGCTTCACGGGGTTTGTCGTCTCCGACCTGTTGAGTATATCGGGTCTGAATGGAGGGCATAGCACAGCGATGGATGCACGCGATGCTGCCTGGCAAAGTATGGAGGCAGGTCTGGATGTTGACCTGAGTGGGTCAGGTTACGGTAAGAACTTGCTGGCAGCGGTTCAGGAAGGGCTGATTGACCAAGAAACACTCGACAGGGCTGTCGCCCGGTTGCTGTATCAAAAGTTTGCGCTGGGCTTGTTTGAGCATCCATACGTAGACGAACAAGCCGTACCAAAGAAAGTCGGTACCGCCGAGCATAGGGCGTTGGCACGCAAGGTTGCGCAACAAGCCGTCATTTTATTAAAAAATGACAACCAAACTCTTCCATTGCGTAGATCCTTGAAGCGGATCGCCGTCATCGGGCCGAATGCCGACAACATATATAATCAGCTGGGCGACTACACCGCCCCGCAGCCCGAAGAGAAAGTGAAGACCGTGCTGGAGGGCATTCGCGCGGCGGTGCCTAAAGGCACACAGGTCGACTATGTGAAAGGGTGTGCCATTCGCGACACGACAGCGACTGATATCGCGGCTGCGGTCCAGGTCGCGGAGCAGGCGGATGCCGTTATTGTCGTGTTAGGCGGATCAAGCGCCCGTGATTTTAAGACATCGTACCAAGCCACAGGAGCAGCAACAGTGGACAGTGGGGCGAAAGCCGTCAGCGATATGGAAAGCGGGGAAGGTTTTGACCGTTCTACGCTCGACCTGATGGGCGATCAGCTGCGGTTGTTGCAACAGGTGCAGGCCACGGGCAAACCTGTAGTGTTGGTGACTATTATGGGGCGCCCCTTAAACTTAAATTGGGCGGCGGCTCATGTACCGGCTATCGTCCATGCATGGTACCCTGGACAAGAGGGAGGAATGGCCATAGCGGATGTGCTTTTTGGGGACTATAACCCGGGGGGGCGTCTACCGATATCCATCGCGAAATCTGTTGGGCAATTGCCGGTCCATTATAACCACAATAAACCGAAACACCACGATTATGTTGAATCTGATGCGAAACCTTTATATCCATTTGGTTATGGTCTTAGTTATACAAACTTTACGTACAGCAATCTACAGATCAGCCTGTCGGAACAGTCCGAAGATTTTCTAGCGACCGTTCGATTTACCGTTGCCAATACGGGCGGACGCGATGGCGACGAAGTGGTACAGCTCTATGTTGTGGATGAAGTCAGTAGTGTCGTAACACCGGTGAGGCAACTAAAAGGCTTTAAAAGACAGACGATCAAACGGGGAGCGGCTCAGGAGTTTGTGTTTGAGCTTCGGAAAGAAGATCTGAAGCTGTGGGGCGTCGATCGTCGGTGGAAAACGGAAAAAGGAGCATTTACGCTACTGATAGGCCCATCTTCGGAACAGGTGGCACTCCGGGGAGAACTGCTGTTGAGCAAAGATTACACTTTTTAATCGATAGAAACGCCGCATAACGCAAGACATCGTGCAAAGCAAGCGACGGGCGGGCACGAACATCGGGAATCGGTGTTCGTGCTTGTCGTTCTAGCGGGCATTGGAAGATCATATACCGTCGGTTCACCGGTGTACTAATGGAGATTTTTTTTGCTAGATAGCACATGTTGGCCGAAAATTTGTTATCTTGCTATACAGCCAACATCTGCATTTCAAGCTTTCTTACCATCGATAATTCCATTAAAGTCCGATAAAGTCCGATAAAGTCCGATAAAGTCCGTTCAAGTCCGTTGAAGTCCGATTTAACTGGCGCTTAGCTTCGGCACAACTTCGGCACAACTATGCCAGCCCTTCGATAGCGCCTCGGTTCTTCTTCGACTTCTGTTCGACTCTTCTTCGCCGGCTTGCCGAACAGGAGTCGAAGCGCTGTCGAACCTCTGCCGACGCGTTTCCGAACCTTTTCCGACCAAGTCTCGAACAGCTCTCGAACAACCCTCGAACATGCCGATGGCCGTACAGCTTACACTTTGATATATATCTTTTTTTTATCTAATCCATAACAAATGGCCCACATCAGCGCTAAGAAACAGAGCGAGTAAACGAACGAACCAATTTCTGGAGGTCCCGGAATCTGCGCGCAGACATGTTTATAGAACCAATTCAATGCCTGTGTGTATCGAGCCGTGCCGTCGTCGGCAAATCCGTCTGGAATACGGAACAATCCTAAGAAGCGTGGTAAAAGGCCGCTGAGTACGAAAATAAACAATGGATTTTTACCAAAAACATCGAAGAAACGGGTGAATTTGTTTTTAGCCCCCTGCACCTCGATATACCAGATCATCGTGCCAATCGTTAGGATTCCTAATCCCGTCGTGTACAGGACATAAGAACTGGTCCATATTTTTTTATTGATAGGAAATCCGAGAGACCATGTCCAACCCAGAACGATGCTGATAAAGCCCGTGACCATCAGGCCCGAAAGCAGTTTGAAATGCGGTTCCTGACTCAGCGGCACCTTTGTCCAAAGCCAGTCGGTTTGCCCCTGTTGCCGGATAAACACGCCGGCGAGGTATCCGAATACGACTTGTACAACGGCGGGCAGGGTGCTGGCTAAACCTTCCGGATCGAAAGGTATACCCTCGCCTTTGTACATATGCGGAACGCCGAGTATCCGTTTGTCCAGGCCGGTTCCAAACCACCCCGCTAGGGAGTAAGGGTCTTCGCTTCCCCATAGGACATTAACACCCCAATAGCCCAACAACAACGCTGCAGAAAGCAGGATCAGTTTCTTGGGTTTTAGGTAAAAGGCGAGTACGGAGGCAAAAAAATAAGCGATGGCAATGCGCTGTAAGACACCTGATATCCGGATCCCCCGCTCTGGATTCTCCGAATCCACCCATTCTTTGAATTGCAGATGGTCACCGACCCAGTGTACAAATGGCCACCAATTGAGAAATAAACCGATGGCAAAAATAAACACGGTACGTTTGAGTACCTTTCTCCAAAAGACAGCATTTCCCGCTTCTTGCAGGCGGGGAATAACAAAGGACATGGCATTCCCTACGGCGAACAGGAAAAAAGGAAAAACTAGATCTGTGGGTGTACAACCATGCCACGGTGCATGTTTGAGGGGGGCGAACATATGGCTCCAGGATCCCGGATTGTTGACCATAATCATCAAGGCTACCGTAGCGCCCCGGAATACATCAAGTGAATAATAGCGTTGGTTCATAGGTGTCTGTCTTTGTTTTGTAACGGTCAAATAGTACATCCAAGGTAGTGTGTTTCGCGTCTATTTGGTGAATTAGACATGGGCAAAGGAGGAGACTAATTTGCTGTTTTATGCTGGTGTTCATGTGGTGTTCGATAGAAACACGAATCTAAGGAAAATATCATAATTCAATACCGTTTGAGCGAAAAATAAAAACAATGAAATACTTTTTAAATTTTTTAAAAAGTATTTGGAAGTTATAAAGTTTTCCGTTTATATTTGTCTTAACTAATTAATTGAACTAACTGACATTATTGTGGATAACCTAAAATCATCGATATTAAAAAGTTTATACTTTTCGCATGCGCAGTCGATTGCGGAAATCAGTGAGCGTATCGGAAAAAGCATTCCGCTGGTTACGCGCAATGTCAATGAATTGCTGGAGGACCATTTAATCAAGGAGAGCGGGCGACGAGCATCTACAGGTGGTCGACGTGCGATGGATTATATGTTGAACGTAGATGCTCATGGGGTATTGGTTGCCGTTGCAGTCGATCAACATGCACTTCGTGCTACGGCATACAACATGGCCAATGAACCGGTTGTTGCTGCGCATCATGTATCAATAGATCTACAAGATGATCAAACGGCTTATCAAAAAATAGAAGAAACAATAGCTGAAATTATTACTCAATTGGCGGGGACGGATGTGTTGGGGATTGGTATTACGATTCCTGGATTTGTGGACTCTAAAACCTTTATAAACAATTCGTTTGATGCTTCCTCGCCGTTGTATGCGTTGCGCGATGCGATTGCCAAGCGTTTTAATATACCGACGTATATCGAAAACGACTCGTCAGCCATTGCGATAGCGGAAAAACATTTTGGCTCGGCCCAGGATACATCGGATGCGCTCGTCATTAACTTAAATTGGGGCGTCGGATTGGGAATGATTATTCAAAATAAGCTTTTCAGAGGGCATAGTGGTTTTGCCGGTGAGTTTAGCCATATTCCCTTAGCCGATGAAAGCCGCTTATGTTCCTGTGGCAAGAAAGGATGCTTGGAGGTGGAAGCTTCGTTACTTTGTGCTTTCGAGGATATTCAAGGGGCCTTAGCTAGCGGCGAACGGTCGTCCTTGGAATATGCCTTTCAGGAGAGCAATGATGTTGCTTTTCCCTTGCTTTTGGCAGCTTATGAAAAAGGCGATCAGTTAACAATCCGTGCCTTAAAAAAAATTGGGCATATGCTCGGTAAGGGGGTGGCTACTTTGATCCACATCATGAATCCCGAAAGGATCGTCGTAAGTGGCCGAGGGGCTGCATTTGGCGACGTGTTGCTGCCGCAGATCCTTTCATCGATTCAGGAGTATTGTATTCCCCGACTAGCAAAACAAACATCGATACAAATTTCAGCTGTGCAGGATGTTCAGCTGTTGGCTTCCTGCTGTATTGCTATTCAGCAAATGCATTGGGTAAAAAAACGAAAGATACAATTGAATTAATGCAACATGTAATCGTACCAACGAAATTATTGATTACTACTAACCAACAATGCTCGTAAGGGTCGAGCATTTTACACCGTAATCGAGGATGATTGCGGAGATGAAAACTGATATTTTAAACTAGAAAAGATTAACGACGCAACCTCCCTTGGAGATGTTCTTCAGCAGGGGAACTCAGACAACGATTAACAACGAAATGATGCGCAGAATGGGATCGCTTTAGAAGCCTTTCTCCATTTGCAAAAAGGTTTTACCTCCCCAAAAGGAGGCCTACTACTAACTAAAACTATTTAATTAACAAAAACTATGAGCAAACTTTACAAACAATGCTGCAGTTTGACGTTGTTGATGCTATTGAGCATAACAACCTTATTTGCACAGCAGACTGTTACGGGGAGAGTAACAGATGCAAATGGACCGCTCCCAGGAGTGACGGTTGCCGTCATTGGTACGACAAAAGCAACACAGACCGATGCACAGGGGAACTACAGCTTATCTGCCAATGCTGGCGATAAACTACGTTTTTCCATTGTTGGTTACATCGCACAGGAATTAGCCGTTTCGGGCAGTACGTTACATGCGAATCTACTTGAAGACTCGGGATCCCTTGATGAAGTGGTGGTGACGGCTTTGGGTATCAAACGTGCGCCAAAGGAATTAGGGTATGCCATGAGCACGGTCGGATCCGAAGAATTGACGAAAACAGGATCACCAAACTTTGCTGGAGCTTTGTATGGGAAAGCTCCCGGTGTGCGTATTTCAGCCGCCCCTGGTGGAGCGACCTCGGGGATTAATATTAATATTCGCGGTATTAATTCTATAACAGGTAACGCACAACCCCTTGTAATTATTGACGGTGTGCCTATGCGTCAAACTGGATTTAATAACTCTGACTACTGGGGTGATTCACGGGCGAGAGGAAATGGTCTTGAAGACTTAAATCCGGAAGATATAGAATCGATTTCAGTGTTGAAAGGAGCTTCAGCAGCCGCGCTATATGGTTCAGAGGCATTAAACGGTGTGGTTTTAGTTACGACAAAATCTGGAAAAGGAGGAGAAGGATTTGCTTTAGATTTTAATGCTACCTATACCAACGATAGAATTGCTTATTTGCCGAGATTTCAAGACGTGAGAGGGCCTGGATACGACCGCAGTTACGCTGACATCGGCCAAGCGGATGACATGTTCTTTTATTATCCAGATGACGTGCGGGGAGTGGCGAACACCAGTTTAAACTTTGGGCCGAAGTTTGATGGCCAACCTATTCGATCTTGGGACGGAGAAATTCGGCCATATGCTGCTCAAAATGCGTATAATAAATTTTTTAATAATCCGACAAATACGACATTTAATTTGGGAATAAGTCGTACATCGGAAAATCACAATACACGGTTTTCTATAACTCGGCAAGATAACGAGATGACGGCCTTAGAATCGTTTAACAAGAAAAACGTAGCAAACTTAAATACCTCGCTAAAGCTTTGGAAGAATTTTACCACCGATATAATTGTGAATTATATTAACCAACATACGCGCAACAGACCTCTTCTAACAGACAGATTAATAAATAATTTTGCAGGTATGATCTCTCCTTTTGACAACCCGGAATGGTATTTAAACAAATATCAAACTAGTTTGGGATATAAGTATGTTACGGGAGCGGGAACGGAGAGTTTAACTCCATCGGAAAATCTAATATATAACGGATATAAGACTGATGTTCTGAACTATATTTGGGATACAAAAGCCAAGCGATATGACGAGTACTCGAATAGATTGATTGGTTCTTTCACAAACTCATGGCAGATAACACCAGAGTTAATGCTTCGTGGAAGATTTTCAGCTGATGTGACATCTCTAAGAACTGAAGACAGGAGCCCGAACGAATTACCGCTTATTTATGGTAATTCTGGTGGATTTTCTTTGGCTCAGATGAATGGTAACGTATATTACACGGATCTCTTGGCGTCGTATAAAAAAGAAATAAACGAAGATTTTAGCGTGGGGGCTATGGTGGGCTATACGGCTACAAAGAATCAAGAACACTATATTCAAAGACAGACAGAGGGGGGACTAAACATTCGTGATTGGTTCGATATCAATGCTTCTGTAAATTTGGCAGGCGCTAATGGCAGGTTCAATTATCGGAATAACATGTTGAGGGATGCGCTGTTCGGCACAGTCAATTTTAGTATGAAGGACTACTGGTTTGTGGAAGGTACGTTGAGGAGAGAAGTGGTTTCTACTATGCATCCGGACAATAATGTCATCTATTACCCATCCGTAAATTCTAGTCTAATTCTTTCAGAGGCATTTCAGCTCCCAGACATCTTCAGTTATGCGAAATTAAGAGGGTCTTTTGGTATCGTGGGACGTTATCCGGATATCTACAAAAGCGCTATTGGATATATTGTTGGGAATATGGGCAACCAAGGGACAGGCAACTCGGTATTATACACATTGATTCCAACAACTGAATTTGGAAATGAGATTATTAAGCCCGAAAACAAGAAGGAAGCCGAATTCGGACTTGAGGCTCGTTTGTTCAATAATCGGCTAGGTATTGATGTTTCCTATTATAATAGTTTAACTCAAGATCAGCTGCTTCAATACACTATTCCAAATACATCTGGTGCGAGCAGTGTATTGGCAAATGTCGGATCTCTTCGCAATACCGGATGGGAGTTTGCTATAAACGGAACACCTGTAGAATCTGAAAATTTCAGATGGACTTCTACGTTGAACTTTTCCATGAATCGTAATAAGATAGAAGAGTTACCGGGAGGTGCGGATCAACTTTTGCATCGAGACTACGATGGATCAGCGGCTCAGTTGATTTCAAATGTAGGACAGCCTATCGGCGACATAATGGTAAGACCGATCGCATTGGATCCGGACGGTAATAAGATCGTGAATGCGAACGGAATTTATCAGGTTGATGGTAATAATTGGATCAAAGCTGGAAATGCTATGCCGAAAGCTATAGGAGGTTTTATCAATACATTTACTTATAAAAACTTTACGCTCGACGCTTTAATGGATTTTAGATGGGGAGGGAGTGTGATGCCCACTGGTATCGGTTGGATGACTAGCCGAGGTCTAACAGAAGAGAGTTTGAATTACATGGATGAAGCAAGTGGTGGAATAAGTTATTACATAGATGCAGCAGGTAAAGGCGTCGCGTATGATGGAACTTCGGGGCCTAATGGAGAGAAAATTTTTCATGATGGAATGCTGATGGAGGGGGTCGTGAGGAATCCCGACAATTCTTATTCCGAGAACACGAATGTTATTTCTCAGGTGAGATACTATGCGAACACTTACAATTGGGGTGGCCCACAATACGGTAATTCACGTTATGAGCTTTATGTGCAAAAGAACAACTATATAAAAATGCGTGAAATTTCTATAGGCTATCGTTTACCATCTTCAGTGGCATCAAAACTTCGAGCAAAAAATTTGCAGATTTCAGCATTTGGTCGTAATCTTTTCTTTATTTATCGCTCGATTAAAGATTTGGATCCAGAGCAAATGACGGGAGGTTCTAGCTGGATTAATCAGGTTAGTAATGCCGGTACTAGTCCCGCTACAAGAACATATGGTTTGATGTTACGCGCCAGTTTTTAATAAATTAAAAAATGAAAACGATGAAAAAATATTTGATAAAATTCTGCCTGGGATTCGGAATATTGATGATCTTATCGAATTCCTGCCAGAAACAATCGTTCGACGAGTTATATAGAGATCCGTCTAAAGCGGAGGAGACTACTGTAGATAAACAATATGCAGGAATAGTTTATGCTATGAGAGAACTCGTCGTTCCAAGCTATTGGAATTACTTTGTGATTCTTAGGACAACTAATTTGCGCTATCTCCAGTTGGTGGGCTGGGCTAACGAGCCTAATCACTTAGTTCCTGGAGCAGCTGCCACACAAGATCGATGGAGGATGTTTTATGAAGGTTTAGCCCAGTTTCGAGCATTTGAGGACGTGTATAACGCCTCTCCTGATGTGGAGAAGCAAGAACGGCGCATCTTTTATTTAACAGCAAAGATTTTTTTCTACGATCAAACGCAGAAAGTGGTCGATTTACACGGCGACATTCCTTGGAGCAAAGCAGGCCTTCTTAATCAAAATGGTGGTAATTATATGCTTTCGTATGCACCTTATGATAAAGCAGAGGATATCTATAAAAAGATGCTTGACGATTTGAAGGAAATAAGTGTCGAGTTGAGTAACATTACGGTAACACAGAAAGTTCAGAATAATTTAAAGACACAAGATATCATTAATGGCGGCAGTTTAGATTTATGGAAAAAATACTGTAATTCTTTACGAATTAGAATGTTAATGAGGGTTTCAAAAGCGGCAGATTTTTCAAACCGAAGCCAGCAAGAAATAAGTGAGATTGTTAATAATCCGTCTACATACCCTCTGTTACTGTCCAATAATGATAATATTCAAATAGACATCTTCGACAACACAAATGCGGCGATTCATGCAAGAGGTTTTAGAGATGGATTAGAAAGTCAAGGTTGGTATTCAAACATAGCGAGTAAGGAAATTATAGACCACATGAATAGCAATAATGATCCTAGAAAACGATTTATGTTTGAACCTGGAGTAGGAGCTTCCGGTGAATATATCGGTCTAGATCAGTCGCTTACAAGTAGCTTGCAGAACCAACAGATGGCGGGGTCTACCGGGCAACCAAGTAAAATTGCTATTTATAACCGTTCTACATTTTCGCGTAACCAAAATTTTCCGGGCGTTTTGTTAACAGCTTCAGAAGTCCAGTTTTTATTATCAGAGTATTATTTAAATGGCGGTAATACTAGCTTAGCCAAATCTTCTTTTGAGAAAGGTATTAAAGAGTCGATTTCGATGATCGAAAAGCTAAGGTCAATCAGTAATGATAATTCTGTTGCTGCGCCCACTCCGGTGTCGGATGTTGAAGTAAATAATTATATCACTAAAATTGGTTGGGGAACGGACAATCTAAAAAAGGTAGCAAGTCAAAAATGGCTTCATTTTAATATTATTCAGCCCATCGAGTCGTGGGCCGAAAATCGACGGTTGGATTATCCTCTATTTTCCTTCCGAGTCGAGGCTGCAGACATTCAAAAGGAAGTTCCTAAAAGATGGAATTTGCCCTCGTCAGAGCCAGCTTATAATCCAGAAAACTATAGTGCCGTTAAATCTACAGATAATCTCGACACCAAACTGTTTTGGGACGTAAATTAGTCAATTTCACAAATCATAGTTAGCAAAAAGCCGCCCAAGAGGGCGGTTTTTTTGTTGTTAATGAACGGAGTCATCGTTTTTTGAAGATCAACTTTTTATGTAATAGCTACTCTAAAACCACTAGTATTGAAATAACATAATTAAAGTTAGGGATACTTATTAATTTTTTTAATAAGTTTCTTGATTTTGAAAGTTTTTTTTAATTTCACAACCGGTTGTTTTACAACATAAACCGAGAGCAAGAAATTAGAAGATGAATTTAGCTGATCAAATTATTAAGCAGCTTTACTTTTGTGTCTACTTATCTGTCTCAGAATTAAGTGTTCTGACGAAGAAAAGCATTCCGAAAGTCACGGACGAAGTGAATAAGCTTGTCGACGGCGGAAGCCTTGTTGAGGTTGGTTTTGCCGCTTCCACGGGTGGACGTCGGGCAATGCAGTATGCACTCCGTTTAGAAAATCTTCCACATATTGTTACAATAGCCATCGATCAACATTTTACCACCGTAGCTATTGTCGATTTTAAAAATGACTTCGTCGTTGAACCCCACCAGATTGCCTCAGATCTGTACGACAGCGAAGATACCTTGCTCCGGATTGTCGAGTTGGTGCAACGGTTGCTGAGACAAGTGCCGAAAGAGCGTCCGTTTGTCGTGGGCCTCACTATGCCTGGCTTTGTTGATCATGAAAAAGGAGTCAATCGTTCGTTTGCCCCCGAGTCTCCTTATTACGCGATAAAAAAATACTTGGAAAAAACGCTGGGGCTTCCGGTTCAGATAGCGAACGACTCGAGCGCCATAGCGATCGCGGAACATAAGTTTGGAAAAGGAAAAGGTAGCCAAGATGTGCTGGTAGTCAATCTCAATTGGGGGGTAGGACTGGGGATGATCATTGAAAACCATTTGTATAAGGGGCATTCTGGATATGCTGGTGAATTCAGTCATATTCCTTTGGCGAATGCGCAGCGCCTATGTTCCTGTGGTAAAAAAGGCTGTCTCGAGGTGGAGGCCTCGTTGGCTTGCGCGCTGGATTATGTGCATACCTTCCTGCAAGCGGAAGAACCATCCGGGTTGCAGGTTGTTTGGGCTCGGAAAGGCCGGATAGAGCTGACCGACCTGGTGCGGGCTTTCGACGCCGGCGACCAGGTGGCCATTAAAGCTGTGAAGAAGATGACGCACATGCTGGGGAAAGGGCTGGCCACCTTAATACACATCATGAATCCAGAAAAGATAATTATCAGCGGTAACGGTGCAGCCTTTGGAGAAGGGCTTTTACCGACTATTCAGGCGGCACTGCAAGAGTACTGCATTCCCCGGCTTGCCCGGTTTACGGAGGTGCTGGTATCTGATATAGCATATGTACAAGTAATTTCCACCGCATGTATTGCGGTACAACAGATTAATATGTATCAATTTCAACACAAACAAATCAAACTACAACAACTATGAGCAAGTTTTACAAACACTGTTGCAGCTTAACGTTGTTGATGCTGATGAGCATCACGACGCTATTCGCACAGCAGAATGTTACCGGAAAGGTAAGCGACGCCAATGGTCCGCTTCCAGGGGTTACCGTAGCCGTTCCTGGTACAAGTAAAGGGACGCAAACGGATGCGGAAGGTAACTACAGCCTTTCCGTGAGCCCGGGAGAAAAAATCCGTTTCTCGATCATTGGGTATGTTACACAGGAGTTGGCTCCTACTGGAACATCCTTACATGTGACCTTAAAAGAGGATGCGGGCGCGTTGGATGAAGTCGTGGTAACCGCGATGGGTATCAAACGCGAGACAAAAGCATTGGGATACGCGGTGAGTAATATCAAAGCGGAAGAGATTACCAAGGCAGGAAACACGAACTTCGGATCCGCCTTATATGGTAAAGCTTCGGGTGTGAAAATCACGACGGCACCAGGTGGTGCATCCAGTGCGGTGAATGTACAGATCCGTGGTATTAACTCGTTAAACTATCAACGTCAGCCATTATATGTGGTGGACGGGGTTATTATCCGTAACGATCAACAATATGGCGCTGGAGGTGCAAATAACAACAATTATTGGGACGATCAACGTATCCGTGGTAATGGTATGCTGGATATCAATCCTGCCGATATCGAAAGTTTGTCGATCTTAAAGGGTTCTGCAGCGAGTGCCTTGTACGGTTCCGATGCTGCGAGTGGTGTCATTGTGATCACGACCAAAAAAGGATCTAAAAGCCGTGGGTTAGGTGTAGATTTTAACTACAGCGGATCCTTAGAACGAGCAGCGTTCCTACCGCGCTTCCAAAACGTGTATGGTCCGGGATACGATGCGGCTACCAACATAGCGAATGGTGCGACGGAAGAAGGTTGGATTGTTGATGCGAACTCGCCATCCGGCCGGCGCCCGTATTTTCGTGCCTATGGAAACTTTGGTCCTAAGTTTACAGGTGAGGAAGTGCGTTGGTGGGATGGATCTACACGTACGTATGAGGCGCGTGAAAACAACTACGCGGATGTGTTTGACCTGGGGTACAACTCAAATATCAACTTTGCGATTTCTAACCAAACGGATCGTTTGAACTATCGTTTAAGCGGGACACGCATGGATTATAAAAGCACAAGCCCCGGATCGAAGCAAAACAGAAATACATTTAATCTAAACAGTACGTTGAAATTACATGACAAGGTCTCTTTAGATGTCGTGGCAAACTATATCAATACCAATACGCATAACCGTTCGCAACTATTGGGGCAGGTTTTGGGATCGTTTGACGGTTTCTTCAGCCGGACAGAAGATATGTCTGTATTGAAGTCGAGATATCAAACAACGGACGGCTATAAGTTTTCGACGTTTGGTACAGGCCGTGAAGAAGATTTTATTTATACGATTCGTCCAACGAATCTTCTGAATTACTTTTGGTCACAATATAGAAACAACTATGACGAACAAGAAAATCGTATCTTGACGAGTGCGACACTAAATTGGGATCTGGTCAAGAATTTGAAATTTAGAGGCCGGATTGGTAATGACTTCACGACGGCAGGTATCACCAACGAGCAACACAACGAGTATGCAACACGTTATAACTCGACGGGAAGCAGTTCGGGAGGATTTGAGACGTCGAAAGGTATTTACTCTATCTTGTACGGTGATTTATTGCTAACCTACGCCAACAAGATCAATCAAGATTTTGATTACAGTGTAAGTGCAGGTTTCCAATCCCGTCAAGAACGATACAACGATCAGTCTTCTAGCACCGCCGGCGGTTTAGTAACAGAAAATTGGTTTAGCTTGAGTAATAGTTACGCGTTGCCTACCACGACGAATACACGGAAAGAGATGATCAAATATGCCTATTTCGGTATGGCCAATATCGGTTATAAAGGGTTTGCCTATTTAGACGGAACCTTCCGATCCGAATATTCCTCAACGTTGCCGACTCAGAACAATAATTATCAGTATGGATCAGTGAGTGGAAGTTTCATTTTCAGCGATGCATTCGGATTGCAGTCGTCTCAATTTAACTTTGGTAAATTGAGAGCGTCGTATGGTATCGTAGGTAATGATGCGCCTATTTATGCTGCTAACATTGCGAACTCGCAGACGGCCATCGCTTCTATCAATGGTGCGGTTCCGTCATTGACATATAACCAGGCATATGGGAATCTGGGTCTGAAGCCAGAAACCAAATACGAGTGGGAATTTGGATTAGAAATGAAATTTTTGCAGAACCGACTAGGATTAGATGTAAGTTACTACGACAATTACATCAAAGATCAAATTTTGGGGTTAACCACGCCGGCTTCTACAGGAGCTACGACTCAAATTGTCAACATCGGTCGGGTCGCAAACAACGGTTTGGAAGTTTCTTTGTCTGGAACGCCGATTCAACGTGAGAATTTCAGTTGGAATGCCCGTCTGAATTACTCCTTTAACCGTTCGGTATTAGAAAAGTTGACAGAAGGAGTTAACGAGCTGACGTTCTATAGCGCCGATGAGAACTCTTTACGTATCGTAGCTAAGGAAGGTGAGAAACTTGGGAATATTTATGTATATGATATCGCGAAAGACGAACAAGGAAATAATTTGATTTCGGATGAAGGATATTATGTGATCGACAAAACGAAATATAAACATGTTGGCAACATTCTTCCGAAAGCAATCGGTGGTTTGACAAACACATTCAACTACAAAAACTGGATGTTGGATTTTACAGTAGATTACCGCTTTGGAGGTAAGATGGTCTCTGAAAACTTAAAGTACGGAATGAGCGCTGGTCAATATGAAAACACGTTGGAATACCGGGAAACAGGTGTGACATTGGACGGTGTAAACCAAAATACCGGTTTAGCAAATGACGTGCATCTGAGCGGAGCGGACTACTATATGAACACCTTCGCTTGGGGAGCAGATTCTTGGACAGAAAAAGGAGCAATTTACGACAACTCATTTATTAAGATGCGTGAGATGTCCGTGTCTTACCGTATTCCTTCGTCAGTGACCGAAAAATTACGGATCAACAACTTACGGGTTTCTGTATTGGGAAGAAACTTATTCTATTTCTACCGGACATTGAAAAATCTTGATCCAGAATCTCCGGTGGGAAATATGTGGTGGTCTCAAGGTGTAGATGTTGGCTCAAATGCCGCAACACGCAGCTTTGGTATTTCACTCAATGCAAATTTTTAACAGCAACTTATCATGAATAAATCATTTCATATACTATTGTTTTTCATGCTTTCTGTTTTGGGTTTTACAGGTTGTAAGACACAGCTGGAAGATAGCTTTGAAAATCCAGATCAAACGACGGAAGCGAGTATTCCGGGATTCTTTACCGATATCCTGAATAACGATCGGGTGAGACCGTCTTACTGGCACTACAGAACTTTTATTTTGTCAAGACAGGCAATCTATACGCAAACCGCATCGTTTATTCCTGCGAACAACATGTACCAGCCAAACGACGGATATTCTTATGACTACTGGAAGGATTTCTATTCCCCAGGGGTTTTAGGTGTTTACCGGAAAATGGAAGTGGCTTTTGATGCGTTATCCGCAGAAGAAAAGGCAAATCAACAGATCTTCATGCAGGCGGCGAAAGTGGTTATCTATGACGAAGCATCGAAATTGATTGATAACTTTGGCGATATTCCGTTTTCAGAAGCAGGAAGCCTTCCTACCAATGGTACCATCGTTAAGCCTAAATTCGATGATCAAAAGGAATTGTATTATTCGTTTGTTGATTCACTGAAAAGTTTGAACACATACTTTTCGAAAGCGGCGACTACGACGTACTTTTCAAAGTACGATATCTTAAATAAAGGTGTTGCAGAGAAATGGAGACGATACACCAACTCGCTGCGTCTACGTTTATTGATGCGTATTTCCAACGTGGACGAGAATAAAGCAAAAACCGAGGTCATGGAGATGCTGAATAACCCAACGGAATACCCATTAGTAGATGGGAATGCAGCAATAAATTATTCGCCGGTAAATTCCGATATACTTTTACAGCCATTGACGACAAACACGACGACATTGAGACAAGCCTTGCAGGAAGGTCCTAATTTCTACGCAACGGATTATATGCTGAATAAAGTTATGAAGCCTGCGAATGATCCACGTATTCCGGTGTTTTATGATAAATTTGGTGAGACAAAAGACAATAAGTTCATTCCAAATAAAGAGTACAAAGCCATGCCGATTACTTTTACGGAAAATGAATTGTTGTCGAATTACCAAAAATATTCAATTATCGATTCGGCTACTTTTTTCGATAATAAGTATCTGCCAGGAATCGTGACAACAGCTTCGGAAACTAATTTTAATAAAGCTGAAGCTTATCTGCGTTGGGGAAGCGACGTCAGTGCAAAAAATGCTTATGATGTGGCTATCAAACAATCGATAACTTTTTACTACTATCTGAACAATTTAATGGGGACGGAAGGGCTTAAGGCCGAGACAATTCCTGCAGAAGATGTAATCAATGATTTCGTAGAGAACTCTACGGTACAATATGCCGGAAGTACAGCAGAGAAATTGGAGCTTATTATTACCCAAAAATGGTTGCACTACGGATTCTTACAGGCGCAGCATGCATGGTCGGAATACAGGAGAACCGGTTATCCAAAGATCACGGAACTGCGGGCAGGCCTAGCAAATTACGCGACTCCTCCGATGCGTTTCTTGTATCCTACTGGAGAGGTTGCCAATAATTCGGAGAATTATGAAGCTGTTCGATCTAAAGATACACGGGATACCAAGATATTCTGGGACGTTGACTAACGATATCACTGTTAATTTTAAAGGCCACCTTCGGGTGGCTTTTTTTTATGTAGCACACTTGGTGCTAAACTCGTTTTATAACAAATCAAAAATTATGAACATATCCCGTATCCTTTTACTAACAGCCTTCGTTTGGTGGGTGTCTGCTTGTAGCGATCATCCCGAAATGGAGCTTGCGGATAACGCTTTCATTGTGCGCGTCATGGGCAAACAAAAGTGCTCCGGTACGCTCGGAAATTTTAATAAAGCGGATTTTGAGCGCTTGAAAAAATTCACGAACGTAGACGATGTATCTGCTAATCCTATTGGATTGATTAACCTGAAGGGGGAATATACCGAGGGACAACAACTGCTCGTCCATATTCGTAAACTGGTGGGTGATGAAAATCGTCCGTGTACGGGAGATGTGATACGCTATCCGGAAGTTTGGGTGTCGGCCGAACAGAAGCGCTGAACCATAGAAAATTCCCGCAGCGATGGGTGCTTCGGGGAACCTAAGCTTGTCGTTTTCGTGCTTTAGATGTATATTTACGCATCATAGAGAAACATAACAAACTTATCTGACAAACATGCGCTCTTTTTGTAAAAACGTTTTAGCCATAGGTTTATCCTTGACGGCTTCTGGGGCATTTTCGCAGGCCCACAATGTCTCTGCTGGATATCAAAAGCCCAGTGATCCGCTTGTCATCCAGCATTTGGAAGAATGGCAAGACTTGAAGTTCGGACTTTTTATGCATTGGGGGACCTATAGCCAGTGGGGAATCGTGGAGAGCTGGAGTTTATGCCCTGAAGATGAAGGATGGACGCAGCGCAAGCCCGAACACGGGGCGACATATTACGACTATGTCAAAAATTACGAAAACTTGCAGAAGACCTTCAACCCGACCGCTTTTGATCCGCAAAAATGGGCAGACGCGGCAAAGGCGGCCGGAATGAAATATGTGGTATTTACAACGAAACATCACGACGGCTTTGCCATGTTTGATACGAAGCAATCGGATTATAAGATTACGTCACCGAACACACCTTTTTCAAAACATCCAAAAGCCGATGTCACCAAGGAAATCTTCTCCACGTTCCGTAATGAGGGATTCAAGATCGGGGCGTATTTCTCAAAACCGGATTGGCATACCGAATACTACTGGTGGCCGTACTTCCCACCGAAAGATCGCAACGTCAATTATGATCCGCAGAAGCATCCCGAGCGCTGGGAACAATATAAGCAGTTTACGTTTAACCAGATCAATGAGTTGACATCAAACTACGGCAAGGTGGATATTCTGTGGCTGGATGGCGGTTGGGTGCGTCCCTTCAAGACGATTGATCCCACCGTGGAATGGCAACGGACGATAAAGGTGGAACAGGATATTGACATGGACCGGATAGGTGGGATGGCACGGAAGAATCAACCTGGTATCATTGTGGTAGACCGTACTGTACCCGGCAATTGGGAAAACTATGTTACACCGGAGCAAGCCATTCCTGAGCATCCGTTAGATATTCCCTGGGAAAGCTGTATCACGATGGGGAATTCGTTTTCGTACGTCCCGAACGATCAGTATAAACCGACCAAGCAGCTTGTGGAGACACTCGTGAAAATCATTTCGCGCGGGGGGAATTATCTATTGAATATTGCGCCGGGGCCGAACGGCGACTTTGATCCGGCGGCATACGACCGGCTTGGCGAGCTATCCACATGGATGGACGTCAATGGAGATGCTGTGTTTGGGACGCGTGCCATTGCGCCGTATCACGAAGGAGATTATTATTACACCAAAAGTAAAGATGGTCAGGTACTGAATGTATTTCATTTGGCTGACGGGGATAGCTATGCGGCGCCGGCTTCCTATGCATTTACGGTTCCGGCGGACTTTCAGGTGAAACAGGTGAATATTTTGGGATACAAGGGAAAGGTCAATTGGTCGAAGACCGGAAACACGGTGACGGTGCGTAAGCCCAATGCCAAGCTGTTGTACGCTACGGCTATACAGCTGCAACGGAAATAATCGAAGGCTCGATATGAACAAAATTTTAAGCGTCGTTATATGGTGGTGTTGCACGTGTGTGGTCCAAGCACAAGATACCTCCGTTCGGATATTGAAAACAACGTTTCTTTTTCAAGAAGGGAAATTTTTTGCACAGTGCCACGCGTCGACGTTGGAAGAAACATCGGATGGGATGCTGTTGTCCAGTTGGTTTGGCGGAACACATGAAGGAAATAACGATGTGGTCATCTGGGGTTCGCGTCTGGAAAATGGAGTCTGGACGGATCCGGAGGTGTGGGCCAATGGCGTAACGGAAGACCGAAGGCAATGGCCCTGTTGGAACCCGGTCTTGTTTAGAGCGCGCGACGAAGATAACATCCATCTTTACTACAAGGTGGGGCCAAACCCAAGGGAATGGTGGGGCATGGTGAAGACGTCCGCCGACGGCGGAAAAACGTGGTCTGCAGCACAGAAATTGCCTGCCGGAATACTGGGGCCGATCAAAAATCGACCCATACAGCTGGCCGACGGAAGCGTCCTTTCCCCATCTAGCGTGGAGCGGAGCGAGGAACGTTGGGTGGCGCATGTAGAACGGAGTGAAGACGGACAGCAAACGTGGCGTTCTTATCCCGTTGATCATACGGGAGCGTTTAACGTCATCCAGCCGAGTATCGTGCAGCATGCGGATGGTCGCTTACAGGTGTTGTGCCGAAGCAAGGAGGGCGTTGTGGCTACAGCTTGGTCTTCTGATGGAGGAAAGCAATGGTCGCCGCTCGAGAAGACTGATCTGGTGAACCCGAATTCGGGAACGGATGCTATCCGGGTCGGAAACCGCTTGTTTATCGTGTATAATCCGGATATCCCCGGCAAAGACTGGTGGGAGGGACGCTCAAAGCTTAGGCTGGCCACGTCTACGGACGGATTGCATTGGTCTGATGTCTTGTCGTTGGAAGATGAAGAAAAGGGGGAATTCAGTTATCCCACGATTATGCAAGATGCAGAAGGGTTCGTGCATATCACGTATACCTATAATCGCAGAAACATAAAGCATGTGGTTTTGGCGCTATAAAGGGTATGTTGACGCTGTTAACGCGACTGGCTGAATTTTCTGACCAGTACAATCCCAGGATGATCGTAGAGGATGGCCTGTTTTTTATTTTATTTTTCGGGATTTATTTCTATCTTTGCGGGCAATTAATAAATTTTTTAACGCTTTAATATTATTCAAGAGATGTATTTAAGTAAAGAATACAAAGCTGATATCTTCGCAGAATTTGCAGGTGCAGCAACAAACACAGGTTCTGCAGAAGGACAGGTTGCTTTATTCACTAAAAGAATTGCTCATTTAACAGAGCATTTGAAAAAAAACAGAAAAGATTTTAATACACAACGTTCCCTACAAATGTTGGTCGGTAAACGTCGTTCATTATTAGCTTATCTGTACAAAAAAGATATTAACCGTTACCGTGCGATTATCAAAGCATTAGGTTTACGCGATATCATCAAATAAGCTTTTAGAAAGATAAACAGAAAGCCATCTACTTGCGTAGATGGCTTTTTTCTTGTCCATCTGGTCTATGGATCTATACAGTTTTTTTAGAACCTGCGGTATAACGTGTAAATTTTATTTACCTTTGTGTGGAATTTTAAGGTCTATAATAAAGTGGCATACGACAGTAAAGATGAAAAGTATGCCGAAATGAATTACAAATGAGTTATAACGAAAAGAAAGTATCGATCGACTTGGGCAACGGATTGGCTCCGATCGAGTTATCGACAGGTAAATTAGCAAAGCAGGCAGATGGGTCTGTCGTATTGAAACAGGGAAACACCATGCTATTGGCAACAGTCGTATCGGCAAAAGAGGCTAAAGCAGGTGTAGATTTCCTTCCGCTCTCGGTCGATTACCAAGAAAAATATGCTGCTACGGGACGTATCCCAGGCGGATTCCTACGCCGTGAGGCAAAATTGTCGGATTACGAAGTGTTGATCTCCCGGTTAGTGGATAGAGCTTTGCGTCCGCTATTCCCAGAGACGTATCACGCCGACACACAAGTGATGATTTCGTTGATTTCTGCAGATAAAGATACAATGCCGGATGCGCTTGCTGGTCTAGCAGCGTCAGCTGCCTTGGCCGTGTCTGATATTCCGTTCAACGGGCCTATTTCTGAGGTCCGTGTCGCGAAAATCGACGGGAAGCTGTTGATCAACCCGACATTAACCCAGTTGGAAAATGCGACATTGGAATATATCGTGGCTGGTTCGGCGCAGGACATTGTCATGGTAGAAGGAGAATCGAAAGAAATTTCGGAAGCGGAAATGGTTGAAGCGATTGCTTTTGCGCACGAGGCCATTAAAAAGCAAGTTGCAGCACAGATAGAATTAGCGAACCTGGTCGGTTCTACTGTGAAACGTGAATTCAACCACGAACCTTCCAATTTGGAATTGCGTGATGCCATATTTGCGGCGACCTACGAAAAGGTATACGCCGTAGCGAAATCCGGATCTACAAAACACGAACGTTCCGAAAAATTTGCGGAAATCGGTGAAGAGTTTTTCGCGACATTGGGCGAAGAGATAGACGAAGAAACGGCATTTTTGGCCAAAAAATATTACCACGATGTACAATACGACGCGGTACGCAATTTGGTCTTGGATGAAGGAATTCGTTTGGACGGCCGCGATGTTCGAACAGTGCGCCCGATCTGGTCTGAAGTGGATTATTTGCCAGCAGCACACGGATCGGCGGTGTTTACCCGTGGTGAAACACAATCCCTGACATCCGTCACGTTGGGTGCGAAAGATGATGAGCAGATGATTGACGGTGCGTTTATCCATGGATATAACAAATTTATCCTGCATTACAATTTCCCGGCTTTTTCTACGGGCGAGGTACGTCCAAATCGTGGACCGGGCCGTCGTGAGGTAGGCCATGGTAACTTGGCAATGCGTTCATTGAAACAAGTGTTGCCCGCTGATTCAGAGAATCCGTACACGATCCGCGTTGTTTCGGATATCCTGGAGTCGAATGGTTCGTCTTCTATGGCGACCGTTTGTGCTGGAACGTTGGCGTTGTTGGATGCCGGTGTTAAATTGAAAGCGCCAGTTTCCGGTATCGCTATGGGATTGATCACGGACGAGAAAACCGGAAAGTATGCGATTCTTTCCGATATCTTAGGCGATGAGGATCATTTAGGTGATATGGACTTTAAAGTAACCGGTACTGAAAATGGTATTGTCGCTTGCCAGATGGACTTAAAGATCAACGGTTTGAAATGGGAAGTATTGACCCAGGCATTGGATCAAGCGAAGGAGGCCCGTTTGCACATCTTAAACGAGATGAAGAAAACCATTGCGGCTCCACGGGAAGATTACAAACCGCATGCGCCTCGTATCATCTCGATGACAATTGATAAAGAGTTTATCGGTGCGGTCATTGGGCCTGGTGGTAAAATCATTCAGGAAATGCAACGCGAAACAGGATCTACGATATCTATCGAAGAAGTGGACGGAAAAGGGATTGTTCAGGTCTTTGCGGATGACAAAGCTGCTATTGACGCTGCTGTGTCCCGCATCCGTGCGATCGTAGCAAAACCGGAAATTGGGGAAGTGTACGAAGGGAAAGTAAAGTCAATTATGCCATTTGGTGCTTTCGTGGAAGTGTTGCCAGGTAAAGATGGATTGTTGCATATCTCGGAAATCGACTGGAAACGTCTGGAAACGATGGACGGCGTATTTAAGGAAGGTGATTTGGTCACCGTAAAATTGTTGGATATCGACAAGCAAGGTAAAATGAAGCTTTCCCGTAAAGCGTTGTTGCCTCGCCCGCCGAAAGAGGACAAACCGAAACCAGATTCAGCGAAGCCGGCTGAGCCGACTACAGACGCACCACAAGCATAAAAAATAAACGTTTGTTTGTTATAAATCCCGCTTCAAGCGGGATTTTCTATGGTTATACTATCCTGTCTGTGGACGGAATAAAAAGAGGCGAGGCTGTCAATCTGACAGCCTCGCCTCTTTTTATGTATCGTTTAGCCTCTACAGCATAATTACCGATTCGATTTTCGACACCTTTTTGTAGTAGTCGATGACATCTTCTGCGTGATTGACAAAAGTCTCGACCGTAATGGATCGATATTTTCCACCAGAAGATTCCTTTTCAGAAAATTTGCTGCTAGGATGCGTAAAAACTCCTTTTACCTGCGTTAATTTTTCTTCGTCAGCCTTTATAATAAACTTAAAGGTGTACATGCTCGGAAATTGTTCCACGGAATTTAATTTTACGCGGAAATTGTCGTAAAAGTCGGTGGCGCTGCTCCCCTCATTGTCGGGCAGGTCTTGCATATGAATATTGCTAAAATCAGTCATGATATGTTCTCCTTGTATTCCTTATGGCAATAACCATACCTAGTGTGCTTTCTGTCGATTTGTCGGGACACTGCCTTTAATTTTCCATGGATGTTGGCCAGCTCGACCGGTCTTTTCCAAAACGCTTGTTGGGCGTTGCCGACATCTCAAAAACCAGCTCACCTCCTTGCAGCATATCTTGATGCGTAATAAATGTTTTGTGGTAGGGTTGGCCGTTCCAGGTAACCGACTTGATGTATACATTGGTTTTGGAATTGTTCTTCGCCGTAATTGTGAAGATTTTTCCGTTAGGCATGGAAATCACGGCACGGTCCAAACTCGGGCTACCAAACACATATTCGCCACCCACAGGTGCAGCAGGGTAGAGCCCCATCATCGACCAAACAGCCCATGCGCTCATTTGTCCGGCGTCTTCATTTCCGGCGTAGCCATCTGGACGGTCGTGGTACATGGAATCCACGATCTGGCGGATTTTCTCTTGTGTCTTCCAGGCCTCTCCGATATAGCTGTACATGTAAGCGATGTGGTGGCTTGGCTCGTTCCCATGGGCATACTGTCCAATAAAGCCGCTGGCGTCAGGTGATTGGTTTTCGCCGGTCATATAGGAAGGTGCCGTAAATAAGTTGTCCAGCATCTTGCTCAAGCCGTTTCTGTTCGGGAATAGTTTTGCTAACCCACGGACGTCGTGTGGTACAAAAAAGGAATGTTGCCAGGCATTGCCTTCAATGTATTGACTTTTGTCAAAATCATGTTCAGAGTAAAACGGGTCGAAAGGCTCGACGAATTGTCCATTTTTGTATTTGGCACGCATGAAGCCGGTTTTTGGATCGAAGTGGTTGACGTAATTTTTTGCCCGCTTGGTAAAGAGTTCATAGTCCTCTTGCTTTCCTAGCTTTTTGGCGACAAGCGAAATACAATAGTCGTCGAATGCATATTCCAATGTTTTAGTCACACTACCTCCATTGACATCTTGCGGGACGTAACCGTATTGGATGTAGGCAGGAACTTCCCGGATCTCTTGGAAAGCACTATGGCGCATGGCCTGGTAGGCGCGTTCTGCGTCGATTCCTGGCCAGTCTTTCAAAACCGCGTCTGCCAATACCGGAACGGCATGGTAGCCGGTCATGGTATTGGTTTCAAACGTGCTTAGATCCCAGACCGGCAGCAGACCATTTTCGTCGTGAAATGCAAGTAAACTATTTAGCATATCCGTATAGCGCTCGGGCTGCGTAATCGTGAAAAGCGGTTTCAGCGCACGGAAGGTGTCCCATAGGGAGAAGAATGTGTAGCGCTGTCCTCCGTTCGGCATCTGCCGATGTTGGCCTTTATAATTTTTGTAGGCACCATCTTGATCCGAATACAAAGTGGGGGCTACGGCCGTGTGGTATAGTGCTGTGTAGAATATGGTTTTTAGCTTTTCATCTGTCGACTCTACCCGGATCTTGTCAAGTTCGGTTTCCCATTTTGCGGCCGCTTCTTGCTGTACGCGTACGAAATTCCAATCTGGAATCTCCGACAGTGCTGCGAGTGCTTTCTGTTCGTCGGTCATGGAGAGCGCCACTTTGATCTGTACGGCTGATGTCTGATCAAATACAAGTTGCGCGTTTACGGCATGTCTGCCGCGCTGCGTGCTGTTATCGATCCGGATGGTAGGGGTACTGCCGCCCGAGGACTCTTGCCCGTTAAAGAAATAGGACCGTATAGGTTTTGAGGTGCGTAGCGCAAAATATACATGTTGTTTGTTGGCCCAACCTTGGGAGTAACGTTTGCCCATCAGGGTGCTGTCATTGACGATGGTGATTTCAGTATCTACAGGCCTGTCCCAATTATAAGTATGGTCTAAGTCTAATCGAATGGTCGGTTGTGCAGTACCCTGTGGAAAGGTATACTGGTGGAAGCCTACGTGCTCGGTTGCCGTCAGCGCGGCTTCAATACCGTTCTCCAACTTTACCCGGTACATGCCGGGACGGGCAGATTCATTTTCCCGCGAAAATTTGACACGTGTATCGATCTGATTTTTATACACAGGTTGAGTTAAGGGCATGACCGCAATATCGAGCCAGTCTCCAATACCTGTTCCGCTTAAATGCATATGGCTAAAACCTGCAATGGAGTCGGAAGAGATGTGGTAACCGCTGACCCAGTCCCAACCACCTTTTCCATTATCGGGGCTTAGCTGAACCATAGAAAAGGGTACCGTAGCTCCAGGATACGTATGCCCGTGACCTCCGGTACCAATCCATAGATTGACGTGTTTGTTTAAAGATTGTGCGCCTGCAGATGACCATCCGGCAAGAAGCGCTGAGGCAAACAGCCCCATGTTGATGAGTGTATTCGTACGCATAATGTCGTGTTAGCTATATCTCGACAGGCCATGCCCTAATCATATTATCCGTCGTTGCCGACAAAATGGGGCAGGGCGCTGTTCGGTAAATTGGATAATATTACGAAAAAAAAAAGGATCTTGCTAAATAAAACCTTTTAGCAAATATTTTTTTAGCGTAGCTGTCCTATTTGCTAAAAAAATTTAGTAGATTGGTGCACTAAATTTTCCGTAAACCAAGATATGAAAAAACGAGTACTGATTAGCGATATCGCAAAAGCGCTAGGGATTTCCGTGACTACGGTGTCTTTTATCTTAAACGACAAGGCAAAAGAAAAAAGGATAAGTGATGCGCTGACGAAACGTGTGCTTGATTATGTAAAGAAGGTCGGCTACAAACCCAATCAGCTGGCGAAAAGCTTGCGCACCGGACAAACAAAGATACTCGGACTATTGGTGGAGGATATCGCAAACTCGTTTTTTTCTAACGTTGCCAAACATATTGAGCGTCGGGCTTATGAAGCAGGATACCATATTATCTATTGTAGTATGGATAATGACGAACATAAGGCGAAAGAGCTTATTCAATTGTTCATGGACCGACAAGTGGATGGTTTTATCATCACGCCATCGGAGGGATTGGAGGAAACCATTTCCAATATCAAGCAAAATAATATCCCGTTGGTCTTATTTGATCGTTTTATTCCTGCTGTCGAGACGAACTATGTCGTGTCGGATAACCGCCGGGGTTCTTACGAAGCGACGAAACACCTTTTGGAAGGGAACAATAAACGCATTGGTCTAATCTCGTTATATTCCAATCAAACGCAAATGCGGGATCGATTGGAGGGCTATATGGAGGCGATGGACGAATTTCGTGTGCAGTCGTTCATTAAAAAGCTCAATATGGAGAGCCCGGAAGATGAGTCAAAAGAGCAGATATTGGAATTTGTGGTAGACAATAAACTAGACGCGGTTTTGTTTGCAACCAACTATTTAGCGGTTCGAGGTCTGAAGGCGCTTAAAGCGAGTCAGACCAAGCTGCCCAATATGGTTGCTTTTGACGAACACACCCTTTTTAAATTGCACGACCCATCTATTTCCGTCGTATCCCAAGATATCGAGCAATTGACGCGAGAACTGATCCAAACGCTAATAGCCGATATCGACGGAAAGTTGAAAGAGGCACGGCAACTGACTATTCCGTGCCATTTGATCGTCCGGGAGTCTTCCACTATGGCTTAGCGGGGACAAATTTCATGGAAATAGAGTTGACGCAATGACGGGTGTCCTTGGCTGTGAAGCCTTCACCTTCGAACACATGGCCCAAGTGAGCACCACAGGTGTTGCATAAAATTTCCACACGGCGACCGTCCGCATCCACTTCCCGTTTTACGGCGCCAGGTATTTCGTCATCAAAGCTTGGCCAACCACAATGTGATTCAAATTTATCCTTCGAGAGATAAAGCGGGGCATTACAGCGTTTGCAGATATACGTGCCTTCGGCTTTATTGTCCAATAGCTCTCCCGTAAAGGGGCGTTCTGTTCCTTTATGTACAATCACATACTCTTCTTGCGGCGTTAATTTGTTGAATTTTGTCGTATCACTCATCGTCTTTTCGTTTTTTTCTGTGCTTTCTTTTGGCTGCTGTACAGAGGCTTGTCCGCATGCTATACAAACAAAGGTAAAAATTAGGGTGTATAAGAAGCTCCTCTTCATATATCGAAGTTCCGAAAATTCGTCTATATTTTTGTCGAACGGGTGTCAATAATCAGGAACAATTTCGGGTATGTTTTTTTGTCATATCTGCGTCATGACACCCGCAAAAACCGCTTTTACGGGGTCATTTGGCCAGTTATTTAGAATGGTTTTAAATTGACAATTTGCGTCATTAAATTGTCAGTGATTGCTTAAATAGTTATACTTTTGTGCATTGTTTGGAGGGTTTAGACCATTTAGACGACGTATTTTAAAAGTTTTATATCATAAATAAATAGTATAAAGTGCTAAATATGAGAAATATCTCATCCGTTTTGGGAAGACTTGCAAAGACGATGTCCGTTGGCTTGATGTTGTTATTTGCCGTTACAATGGCGCATGCGCAAGATGTTAAAGAAGGTCAGACGCTTTTTAAGTCAAAATGTACAACCTGTCACAGTGTGACAAAAAAGGTCGTTGGTCCGGCGTTGGCGGGAATGTCCGAACGACACTCGGAAGAATGGTTGGTGAAGTGGATTCACAACTCGCAAGCGATGGTAGCTGCTGGAGATCCAACGGCTGTTCAGATTTTCGAGGAGTACAACAAGATGGTGATGACATCGTTCACCGATTTGTCGGAAGATCAAATTAAGAGTATCATCGCTTATGTAAAAGATGAAGAGGCGAAGGCTGCCGCTGGTCCTGCTGATGGTGGGCAAGGCGAAGCTGGTGCTGCGAAATCGGATGACGCCAACACCTTTATGATTATCGGGCTAATTGCTATTGTGGCTTTAGCGATCGTGGTGATTGTGGTGTTGAACCGTGTTATCCGGACGTTGGAGAAAGTGATTGCGAATAACCAAGCTGCAATAGAGGCTGCGCAAGCAAGAAACGAACAGTATCAAGAAAATAACGTTGCGAAGTTTGCAAAAGCTTTTGTAAAGAATAAGAAGTTGGTTGGCTTCGCCGTATTGATGTTGGTTGCCTTCTTGGCTGTATTGGGCTGGAATACGATGTGGAATGTGGGTGTGCACCAAGGGTACGAGCCTGTACAGCCGATCAAGTTCTCACATCAGATCCACGCGGGAGTTAACCAGATTGAATGTCAATATTGTCATGGTGGTGCATTTAAGTCGAAAAATGCATCGATCCCTTCGGCAAATGTGTGTATGAACTGTCACAATACGGTAACAGCTTCGGATCATTACGATGGTGAATTGTCGCCGGAGATCGCAAAAATTTACAAGGCGTTGGATTACAATCCTGAAACGCGTGAATATGGTAATAATCCAAAGCCTATCCAGTGGGTGCGGATTCATAATCTGCCGGACTTTGCTTACTTCAACCACTCGCAGCACGTTGTTGTTGCTGGTGTAGAATGTCAGACTTGTCACGGACCTGTAGAAACAATGGAAGAAGTTTATCAATACTCTCCTTTAACCATGAAATGGTGTGTGGACTGTCACCGGACAACGGAGGTGAATGCGGACAACGCATACTACGATCAATTGATCGAGGCACACGAAAAATTGAAAAAAGGTGAGAAGATGACAGCCGCTATGATCGGCGGTCTAGAGTGTGGTAAATGTCACTATTAATAATTAATTTAGGAATACGCAATCTTATATACAGCTTAAATGGATAGCAACAAAAAATATTGGAAAGGTTTGGAAGAATTGCAACAAACACCTGCTTTCGTTGAGAGTAGCAAGGGTGAGTTTGCCGAGCCTATTCCTGTAGAAGATGTTTTAAATGAAGCAGGCTTGAGCACGAAGACTCCTCGTCGTGACTTCTTAAAAGCTTTGGGATTCGGTTTAGGTGCTGTGACATTGGCGGCGTGTAATCGTACACCTGTTCATAAAGCAGTCCCTTATGTTATCAAACCAGAAGAAGTAACTCCGGGTATACCGAACTATTATGCTTCTTCTTTCAATGGGCAGAGTGTGTTGGTTAGAACGCGTGAAGGTCGTCCGATCTCCCTAGCTGCTAACCCGAACTCTGTTGGTTTAAATCAAGGTACAGACGCAACAACTGCCGCCTCGGTCTTGGATCTATATGATATGTCTAAATTGCAAAACCCACAATTGGGTGGCAAGGATGTGGAATGGTCTAAGTTGGATAGTACAGTTATTGCCGCATTGAATAAGGCAGCGGCTGCGGGCAAACAGATTGCTATTGTCTCCAATACCGTAAATAGTCCATCTACATTGGCGGCTATTGCGAAATTGGCAGCGAAGTATCCGACGACAACACATGTTCAGGTAGACGCCATTTCGTACAGCGGAATTATCGAAGCGAATAAGGCTGCTTTCGGAAAAGCTGTAATTCCATCGTACCACTTTAATAATGCGAACGTAGTTGTTTCTGTTGCGGCAGACTTCTTGGGAGCTTGGTTGGCAGGTGAAGAACATACACAAGATTATATTAAAAACCGTGATTATACCTCGTTAAAAAACGGTAAGATGTCGCGTCATATCCAATTTGAATCCGGTTTAAGTATGACTGGTTCTAATGCGGATGTCCGGATTGCGATCAAACCTTCGGAAGAGGGTGCGGTGCTTATCTCGTTGTACAATGCCATTACGGGGCAGTCTTTGTCGGGTGGTGTTGCCAATAAGAAAGCACAGACAGCTATCACGTTGGCTGCAAAAGAATTAACCAGCAATCGTGGGGCAGCTTTAGTTGTAGCTGGTTCAAATGATGTACACAGTCAGCTATTGGTCAATGCCATTAACAGTGCACTTGGGGCTTATGGAGCGATTATCGATCTGGATAATTTTTCTAAGCAATACCAGGGCTCGGATACCGCCTTTCAACAATTCTTGTCCAACGCAAGTTCGGGCCAAGTAGGTGTCGCTTTCTTCTTGAACAGCAACCCTGTATACGACTACTTTAAAGCGGCTGATGTAACCAATGCGTTGGCCAAAGTCGAATTTACGCTGTCGTTTGCAGATCGTGCGGATGAAACAGCAGCTACTTTGAAAGCCATTGCTCCGGCTTCTACCTTCTTGGAATCTTGGGGAGATGCTTCTTCGAAAGAAGGATATTTTACAATTGTTCAACCAACGATCAATCCTGTTTTCAATACGCGCCAAGCAGAGCAGAGCTTATTGGTGTGGTCTGGAGACACGACAAATATTTACGAATTCGTCAAACAAAATTGGGAAGCCAACATTTTGGCCGGTACGGGAAAGACCTGGAAGGATGTCCTTCAAACAGGTTTCGTCTACAAGGGGACAAACAGTGGCTCTTCTTATACCGCTAATGTCGATGTGAATGCAGCAGCGGCAGCGATTTCAGCTGCAGCAAAAGCAGTAGCCGGTGACGTGGAGCTAAAACTTTATGAGTCTACGGTCATGCGCGATGGACGTTATGCGAACAATGCGTATTTGCAAGAGCTTCCTGACCCGGTCACGAAAGTAACGTGGGATAACTATGCGGCCATCAATCCTAAATTTGCAGAAGAGTTAGGATTGGGTGAGAATGGTAAAATTAAGGTGGATGCGAACGGGTATTCCTTGGAGTTGCCTGTGGTAATGCAACCTGGTCAAGCATTAGGAACAGTATCTATTGCCGTAGGATACGGACGTACTAAAGTTGGTAAAGCAGGGAATAACGTTGGGCAGAATGCTTATCCATTTGCTCGTTTGGTGAATGGTACGATTCAATTCGCATCGAAAGCAACAGTAGCAAAAGCTAGCGGCACGTATGAATTGGCTCAGACACAAACACACCATACGATTGAAGGACGTAATATCATTCGTGAGACGACGTTTGCAAAATATCTAAAAGATCCAAACTCAGAATCTGGACGTTTTTCGGATACGCACAAAACCTATGATTTATGGAATAAGTTTGAATCGCCAGGACACAAATGGGTGATGGCTATCGACTTGAATGCATGTACAGGCTGTGGATCTTGTATCGTAGCGTGTAATGTAGAGAATAATATTCCGGTTGTTGGTCGCGATGAGGTTCGTCGTCGTCGGGAGATGCACTGGTTACGGATTGACCGTTACTACACCCTCGAGTCGGGAAGTGAGAAGTTGACCAAAGAAAAAGAGATCGCAAAGGCTACAGATTTAGATTACGAAAATGTAACGGTTGTTCACCAACCGATGTTGTGTCAGCACTGTGATCACGCTCCATGTGAAACGGTATGTCCGGTGCTCGCCACAGTCCATTCGTCGGAGGGGTTGAACCATATGGCTTATAACCGTTGTTTTGGTACGCGTTACTGTGCAAACAACTGTCCATATAAAGTGCGTCGTTTCAACTGGTTCAATTACTGGAACGATTCACGTTTCGATAACTATTTGAATAACGAGTTTACGCAATTGGTATTGAATCCAGATGTGACTACGCGCTCGCGCGGGGTTATGGAAAAATGTTCGATGTGTATCCAACGTATCCAAGGTGGTAAGTTGAAAGCAAAAATCGAAAACCGCAAGTTGAAAGACGGTGATGTTAAAATGGCATGTCAGGAAGCTTGTTCAGCAAACGCGATTATCTTCGGGGATGTAAATGATCCGGAATCGGAGGTGTCTAAAGCGTTACGTAACGAACGCGTTTATTATGTGTTGGAAGAGATCAACGTGCAGCCCAATATTGGTTACATGACGAAAGTTAGAAACACATTTGAAGCGTAATTTTATTCTAATCTGAAATAAAACAATTATGTCATCGCATAACGAATCAATATTAAGAGAACCATTAGTAACCGGCAAGAACATCACGTATGCTAAAGTGACGGATGACATCTTGTTACCGGTTGAAAATAAACCTAACAAAGCGTGGTGGATCGGCTTTATTGTCGCTGCATTGGGTGCTATGTTATGGGTTGTGAGTGTTGGATATACATTTTGGACAGGTATCGGCGCTTGGGGTCTGAATAAAACAGTAGGCTGGGCTTGGGATATTACCGACTTCGTATGGTGGGTAGGTATCGGTCACGCCGGAACGTTGATTTCAGCTGTATTATTAATCTTCCGTCAGAACTGGCGTAACTCCATTAACCGTTCTGCCGAGGCGATGACGATCTTCGCCGTGATATGTGCGGCAACGTATGTTGTTGCCCACATGGGACGCCCTTGGTTAGCCTATTGGATTTTCCCTCTTCCAAACCAGTTTGGATCACTTTGGGTAAACTTTAATTCCCCATTGGTATGGGACGCTTTTGCGATCTCAACGTATTTTACCGTATCGTTGGTATTCTGGTACTGTGGTTTGTTACCGGATATCGCTTCTGTTCGTGACCGTGCTACAGGCTTGAAGCAAAAAATTTATAGCGTATTGTCTTTCGGCTGGAATGGCTCGGTAAAGACTTGGCAACGGTTTGAGATTGTGTCATTGATCCTTGCGGGTATTTCGACCCCATTGGTACTTTCGGTGCATACCATTGTATCTATGGACTTTGCGACGTCTGTGATTCCAGGTTGGCATACCACGATCTTCCCTCCGTACTTCGTAGCCGGAGCGATTTTCTCTGGGTTTGCCATGGTACAAACGTTATTGTTGATCTTGCGTAAGGTTATGAACTTCGAAGACTATATCACGATGTTCCATATCGAAGCGATGAATAAGATCATCATGACCACAGGTTCCATTGTTGGTATCGCCTACTTGACCGAGTTGTTCATCGCATGGTATTCTGGTTCGGAATACGAGATGTACGCCTTTGAGAACCGTATCGCAGGGCCTTACGCTTGGGCATACTGGGCGATGATGACGTGTAACGTGATTTCTCCACAGTTATTCTGGTTCAAGAAAATCCGTACCAGTATTCCTATCTCGTGGATTTTGTCTATCGTTGTAAACATTGGTATGTGGTTCGAGCGTTTCGTAATCATTGTAACATCGCTACACCGCGATTACCTACCATCGTCTTGGGCGATGTTCTATCCGACCTGGACGGACGTAGGTATCTTTGTGGGGTCTATCGGATTGTTTTTTACCTTATTCTTGTTGTTCCTTCGTGTATTGCCTGGGATTGCGATTGCTGAAGTTAAGTTGTTGCTTAAGTCTTCGTCGTTGCAACAGAAAACGAAACTGGTTAAAGAGGGAGCGTTCCCTGCAGAGCAGGTGGAATATTTTGCCAATTCATTGGAGAAATACGACTCTGTTACACAAGAAGATATTAACGAATTAAAACAAAAATAATAGCAATGAGCAATACAAAATATATATTAGGTAGTTTTGCTGATCCCGATGATATGATGCATGGGATTGATAAATTGCAAGCAAACAATATCAGCGTATATGATTGTTTCACACCAATGCCGATCCACGGGATCGAGGCCAAGTTGGGTGTAAGACCGTCTCGTTTACCTATTGCCGCGTTTTGTTTCGGAGCGTTGGGAACGTGTTTAGGTTTTAGCTTGTTGTACTATACCATGTCTTATGACTGGCCAATGAATATCGGTGGTAAACCATCTATGCCATTGCCAAACTTCGTACCGGTAACATTCGAGGTTACGATTCTATTATGTGCGTTAGGTATGGTTGCTACATTCTTCTTCCGTAACCACCTTTTTCCGGGGCGTACGCCGCGCGTAATGGATTTGCGTGCTACAGACGACCGCTTTATTGTGGCGGTGGATGCGCACGAGAATACGGATCACGCATTAATTGAGTCCTTATTAAAAGATGCAGGAGCGGTAGAAGTTAAATACAATGAAAGAAAATATGTTAGCTATGAATAAGAAGAGTTTTCTTGGATCTGTATGTGCTGCATTCGCGTTGGCTGCAGTTATTTCCAGCTGTGGCGATGGAAAGACGCGCAGTACAGGATGGGAATTCTCCAGAAATATGTATGATCCGATTGCGTATAATCCGGATCAGCCCAACAATAATTTTAAGAATAAGATTACGGCACAGTTACCTCCAGCCGGAACTACGCCCATCGGTTTTGAACGTTTTGAATTTGCCAATTCATTGGAAGAGTATGAACGTGCGGGCCGTGAGCTGAAAAATCCGTTGGTAGTGACGCAGGAAAACCTCGCAAAAGGGGATGCGTTGTTTCACACATATTGTGCCGTTTGTCATGGTAAAGAAGGTAAAGGTGATGGACCAATTACGAAGGATAGGTCGGTAGAGGACTCTCGCGGTAAGCGTGCATTGGAAAATTTCCCGCCGCCGCCGTCATATCAACGTTCGGACGCAGCTTCTTCGTCTCGAGGTGGATTAATGGCTGATCTGACTGATGGGAAAATTTACCATACCATTTTTTACGGACACAACTCGATGGGGTCTCATGCATCGCAGCTTTCTCCGGAGGAGCGTTGGCAAGTGGTCATGTATGTACACGAATTACAAAAAAAATAATCTAACATCAATATAGTAAATGGGAACTCACAATCATCATCACGATTATAATTTCAGCGAAAAATTTCAATTTGCTGGTATCGCCAAGATACTCAGTCTGGTTGGGATTGCTGTAGGTGTTATAGCTATTGTTATAGGCCTAATGTCAAGTGACCATATTATGGTTGAACGTACATACGCTAACCTGTTATTGATGGGTTATTATTTCACTTGTGTATGTGCTGCGGGCGCGTTCTTCGTGGCGCTTCAAATGGTTACGCAGTCTGCATGGTCAGCGGGGCTATTGCGTATTCCGCAAGCGATGGGTAGTGTATTGCCGATTGCTGCGCTTGTATTACTTGTTATTGTAGGCTTGGGATTGACAAGCCACAATTTATATCACCATTGGAATGCGGATGGTTTAACGGATCCGAACAGTCCGCACTATGATAAACTCGTTGCTGGTAAAGCAGCATTCCTGAATGTACCAGCGTTCTTAATACGCCAGATCTTATTTATGGGATCTTACAGTATTTTCGCTTTTATTTTAGCAAAACTTTCTTACAAAGAAGATTTGGAAGGAGGCTTAAATTCCTACAAGAAAAGCTTCAAGTTGTCTGCAATTTTCCTTGTTATTTTTGGATTTACGACACCTATTTGGTCGTTCGACACGGTGATGTCTTTAGAGGCTCATTGGTTTTCGACGATGTTTGGATGGTACAATTTTGCCGCTATGTGGGTGAGTGGTATTGCTGCGATTACTGTGATCGTTATCTTGATTAAAAAGGCTGGTTATTTGGCATGGGTAAACGAAAACCACTTACACGATTTGGGAAAATTAATGTTCGGTTTTTCTATTTTCTGGACGTATGTGTGGTTTGCGCAGTTCATGTTGATCTACTATTCAAATATCCCTGAAGAGACGGTTTATTTCTATAAGCGTTGGGAGCCTGAATATAAACCTTGGTTTTGGTTAAATATCGTGATCAACTTTTTGGCACCTTTACTGATTTTGGTTGATCGGGATACGAAACGTAAACAGAATGTCATGCTGTTTGTTGCGATCTTATTATTGTTGGGACATTGGTTAGATTATTACATCATGATTATGCCAGGTACCGTAGAGACACACCGTGGATTTGGTTTTATAGAAATCGGTACAGCGATTGGTTTTGTTGGTTTGTTTACCTTCTTGGTGATGACAAAACTGAGCAAACACGCTTTAGTACCAAAAAACCATCCGTTTTTGGACGAAAGTTTACATCATCAGATATAGTTTCTAATCATTGCATAATACGTTTAAACGTCTTAATAAGAAATGAAATTCAAAATTAATAACAGATTCAAAGCCGTGTTGGGATGCTTACTAGCCGTAGGGTTGTTTTTCGCTACACCTAGTTTTGCCAATCAGCAAGATTCATTAGCGCAGGATTCTTCAGTTTCTACTGTTGCTGCAGACACAGCGACAGCTGGCACTGCTGATTCAGCGGCGACGGCTCCAGTGGTAGATTCGGCTGCCGCTTCTTCTCCGGCTTCAAGTGCTACTGCAGCTGCGGCGCCAGCACAGGAACAAGCGAAGCAAATAGACCCTCAGGTTTACAAAAATTTGACGTACTACATTTTATTGTTCTTAATAGTTTGTACGATCGTGGCTGTAATCGGAAAGGTCTTGTCCATTTATGAGTTGACCAAAAAGATGAATGGGAAGTATAATCCGTTTGCAAACAATACGTTTCAAGGAATATTATTCGTCGTCTTCTTGATTGGCTTTTTTGCCTTTGTTTATTACGGTTATGCCGTTTGGGGCAGTTGGGCATGGCGGTCAGCGGTGACTGAGCATGGGGAGCGTATCGATACGATGTTCATTATCACGACCGTGATCATTACGGTGGTTTTGGTACTCGTACATATCTTGTTGTTGACCTTCCCGTATATTTATCGGATGCGCGCTAAAACTAAAGCGTACTATTACCCGCACAATGATACCATAGAGAAAATTTGGACAATTGTGCCAGCTGTTGTATTAACCGTATTGGTCTTGTTTGGTTTCTTTACATGGCGTTCTATTACAAACGTTCCGGAAGATCTTCAAAAATCGGCTCTACAGGTGGAAGTATTGGGTGAGCAGTTCCAATGGCAAGTACGTTATCCGGGCGCAGACGGCGTTATTGGTAAACGTAATTATAAGATGACGACACCATTGAACTCGTATGGTATTGATTTCAACGACAAGAGCGCGTGGGACGATATTCAAGCGTCTGACATTGTCTTGCCGGTGAATAAGTCGGTTCGTTTCCACATTGTTTCCAAAGATATCATTCACTCGTTTTATATTCCAGATTTCCGCGTGCAAATTAATGCGGTTCCAGGTATGACCAATTACTTCCAATTTACACCAACAGTAACGACGGAAGAGATGCGTGAGCGTATGAACGATCCGAAATATGATTACGTGATGCTTTGTAACAAGATTTGTGGCTCTGGTCACTACAATATGCAGAAGAAAGTAATCGTGGTGACGGAAGCGGAATACAAAGAGTGGTTAAGTACGCAGAACAAATATTTTACTGAGGATTTGCAGAAAGAGTTTACGGCAGTAGATTCGAAGGAATCGAACGAACTCACTACAGCTTCATTAAACTAATTGAAATAAGAAATTATTAAACGAATATGTCAAGTACAGTTATATCGCACGGCGCAGCGCATCATGATGCACATGATCATCATCACGAAACGTTCCTAACTAAATACATCTTTAGTCAGGATCACAAGATGATTGCGAAGCAATTTTTGATCACAGGTATTGTGATGGCGGTCTTCGCTATGTTGCTTTCCATCTTATTCCGTATCCAGTTAGCTTGGCCGGAAACAGATTTTCCAATCTTAGAAGTCTTTTTAGGTAAATGGGCAGAGGGAGGACGTATCAAGCCAGATTTTTTCTTATCGTTGGTAACTATCCACGGTACGATGATGGTGTTCTTCGTATTAACAGCCGGTTTATCGGGTACTTTTAGTAACTTATTAATTCCGTATCAGCTGGGTGCACGTGATATGGCATCGCCGTTGATGAACATGTTATCGTACTGGTTCTTCTTTGTGGCCTGTGTGATCATGGTCGCTTCTTTCTTTGTGGAAAGTGGGCCTGCAGCCGCTGGTTGGACGATTTACCCACCATTATCTGCGGTACCGACAGCTATTGCTGGTTCTGGACTGGGGATGACCCTCTGGTTGGTGAGTATGACATTGTTTATCGCTTCTCAGGTATTGGGCGGTGTGAATTACATCAGTACCGTATTGAATATGCGTACTAAAGGGATGGATCTTTGGAAGATGCCGTTGACCATTTGGGCGTTTTTCTTAACAGCTATTGTCGGTCTATTGTCGTTCCCGGTTTTGGTATCGGCAGTGGTATTATTATTCTTTGACCGTACGGTAGGTACATCTTTTTATCTTTCGGACTTGGTTGTTCAAGGACAAATTCTACCAAATGAAGGTGGTTCGCCTATTTTATTCCAGCACTTGTTCTGGTTCTTAGGGCACCCCGAGGTATACATTGTGGTTATGCCTGCGTTAGGTCTAACGTCAGAGGTCATCTCGACAAACTCGCGCAAGCCGATTTTTGGTTATCATGCCATGGTTTATTCGTTGGTTGGTATTACCGTCCTCTCGTTTATCGTATGGGGTCACCACATGTTCGTGACAGGTATGAACCCATTCTTAGGCGGCGTATTTATGATCACCACGTTGATTATTGCGGTGCCGTCGGCAGTTAAAGCATTTAACTATATCGCGACATTATGGCGCGGAAATATCCGTTTCACACCGGCGATGATGTTTGCTATTGGTATGGTTTCGTTTTTCGTATCGGGGGGCTTAACAGGTTTATACTTGGGTAACGCGGCATTGGACATCAATTTGCACGATACGTATTTTGTGGTCGCTCACTTCCATTTGGTTATGGGATCTGCATCCATCTTCGGTATGTTATGTGGAGTATACCACTGGTATCCGAAAATGTTCGGTCGTATGATGGACACAAAATTGGGGTATTTGCATTTTTGGCTAACATTCATAGGTGCTTATTTGGTCTTTTTCCCTATGCACTTTATGGGAATCGATGGTGTGCCCCGTCGTTACTATACGTTCACCGCGTTTCCGTTTATGGACAAATGGATTTCGGTGAATATGTTGATTACCTGGGCGGCTATTGTAGCTGGTTTGGCACAAGTCGCGTTTTTGTGGAATTTCTTCAGTTCGATCTGGAAAGGTAAGAAAGCTCCTCAGAATCCTTGGAACGCCAACACGTTAGAATGGACGACGCCGGTAGAGCATATTCATGGTAACTGGCCTGGCGAGATTCCTACGGTATACCGTTGGCCTTATGATTACAGCAAACCCGGACACGATACGGATTTTATTCCACAGCATGTACCATTTTCGGAGACGATGAGTTCGAATTTACCACATGACTTCGAAGGTAATGAAGAAGCTATTCGTATACAGAATGAGTGGAATAAACAGAATAATAGAGAGATAATAGAAGGGTAGGTGAATACCTACCTCTCTTTTATATAATTTTTATCAATATAAGGAGAGGGCTATGTATCCGCGTGCGGAAAAGCGATTCATACGAACTAACAGGTTGACGATTATCGTTTTGTTCCTTGTTATTGCGGCAGGGGGAATCGTTCGAAGCACCGGATCAGGGATGGGGTGTCCGGATTGGCCGAAGTGTTTTAACAGGATCGTGCCGCCTACGCATGTTTCACAGCTGCCGACTGGTTATGAACAACATTATGTGGAAGGCAGAGCCAAGAAGAACCAGCGCTTTGCGCGTATCGTCGAGTTTTTTGGATATCCGGAAATGGCCGACCAGATCCGGCACGATAAATCCATCTTGCAGCACGAAGAATTTAACGCAGCAAAGACCTGGACAGAATATATCAATCGGTTAGTCGGTGTAGCGGCTGGTTTCTGTTTGTTATTTTCTGCAGTTTTTTCGCTTACTTATCTAAAAACAAAGCCATCCATCGTTGGTTGGAGCGTTCTGAATGTTTTTGCAGTCGCCGTTCAGGCTTGGTTAGGTTCTATTGTCGTATCAACCAATTTGATGCCTTGGATTATAACGGTACATATGCTTTTAGCGTTGTTTATTGTGGCGATTAGTATTTACACGTTCTATTCCGCTACGACGCTACGAAACAAAAGTATTTTGGTTAATCAGCGGTTCGTTTTCCTAAAACTTTTGGCGTTTTTTGCATTATTATTGACCGTAGTGCAGGTTGTTTTTGGGACAGAGGTGCGGGAATTGATTGATCACCTTAACGATCAGGGAGTGGCGCGGCAGGATTGGATTGCACGCGTCGGGTCGCCTTACATCGTACATCGTACATTGGCTTATATATCGCTAGGCTTGACAGTGTTGCTGTTTTTTCTGGTAAAAAATAAGTTTAGTTCATTGACATTACAAAGTAAATATGCTTGGATCATACTACTATTGGTTGGGATTCAGATGATGTCCGGAATTATTCTAGCTCGTTTTAATGTACCGGCGGCGGCGCAGACAACGCATTTGGTAGTCGCTAGTTTGTTTTTTGGTGCACAGTATTATCTGATGTTATTAATGACAAAATTAAAACGATAGTGTGAGCAAAGTTGTTGAAATTTGTCGTTTTCATACCAACATTGTTCATTCATAAGAAGGGGAATATACATATTCATGAAGCAGTTCATCTCTGATTTTAATAAATTAGTAAAGCTTAGACTTACGCTAACTGTTGTTTTTTCGGCTTCGATATCGTTTTTGATTGGCGCAAAACAGCAGGGAGATATCATTTGGCTAAATTGGTTGATCCTCACCATAGGTGGTTTTTTTGTGACAGGTGCGGCAAATGGTTTCAATGAAATTATTGAACGCGATTTAGACAAATTGATGAAACGCACTGCGGACAGACCACTGCCAGCGGGACGCATGACAACTGGACAAGCGCTGGTTTTGAGTGTGTTTATGGGTATCTTTGGCACGCTCTTTTTGGTGCAATTGAATTTTCTAGCCGGCTTATTATCGGTCTTTTCAATTATCCTTTATGCCTTTGTGTACACGCCCTTAAAACAGAAATCGCCTATCGCGGTGTTCGTTGGTGCTTTTCCCGGCGCTTTGCCGCCTTTGATCGGTTACTACGCCGCGTTTAAATCGGCAGGGTTTGGGTTTGAGTATGCGGCAGTCAGCGAGGCGGCGATTGTGATCACGCCTTGGGTATTGTTCTTGATCCAATTTTTTTGGCAATTTCCCCATTTTTGGGCAATCGCTTGGGTAGCTGACGAAGATTATAAAAATGCAGGTTTTAGATTGCTGCCGACCACAAAGAAAGATCGTGTTTCAGCTTGGATGATTTTTATCTCCGGCGCACTCATGGTTCCCGTAGGCTTTTTGCCGATGTATTACGGATTTGGTGGATGGGTATTTACGATTGTGTCCGTGTTGGGTGGAATGCTTTTCGCGGTGTACGGGTATAAGCACGCCGTACAGATGACCGACGCCACGGCGAAGAAGGTGATGTTTACATCGTTTATTTATTTGCCGTTGACGCAGTTGATATTGTTATTTGATTTTATTCCTTTTAAATAAATGGAACAGACGGATTATAAAACGGAAGAGTTAATACAATCCAGGAAAGCCAAGAAGTTTAATCTTTGGTTGGGGATGATTGGCATGTTTATGATGTTTGCTGCTTTATCTAGTGGTTTCATTGTGTATACGGCGAGTGGAGTGGATAAAGGAATCAAGACGATTCTCCCTTCATTATTTATGTATAGTACGGTGGTCATCGTATTGAGCAGCTTAACCGTGCACCTCGCGTATCAGGCGACCAAGCAAGAAAAAGTAGCGAAGCAGCGTTTATTTTTGCTCTTGACAATAGCACTAGGCATTCTCTTTTTCGTTCTTCAATTGCAGGCATGGTCTGTGTTTGTTGGGCGGGATATTCACTTTATTAATACCAATGCGTCCCAGTCATTTATTTATATATTTACAGGACTGCATTTAGCACATATCATTGCGGGTTTGATCGTGTTGGTTCGCTGTTTTTTGGGTACGTTAAAGCCTATCCCATTTCCAGATAACCAATTCCGCATGAATTTGGCCACTATTTTTTGGCATTTTCTCGATCTTCTATGGATTTATATATATGTTTTCTTACTTTTGAATCAATAATAGTAAAAAATGAGTACAACAACTGTATCGCAATTAGATAAGGTAAAAGACGGCCCTTGGAGCGGTGGTAAGTCGCCTTGGAATTTGGAGTATGGAAAGATCATGATGTGGTTTTTCTTGGTTTCGGATGCATTCACATTTTCTGCGTTCCTGCTCTATTACGGCGCGCAAAAATTTGCGCAGCCAACCTGGATTGATGCCGACAAGATCTTTCAATCGATCCCTGGTATCGCTGAACATGGTCAGCCGTTGGTATTTGTGGGGATCATGACTTTTATTTTGATCATGTCATCCGTTACTATGGTCTTGGCCGTAGATGCCGGTCATCGCAACCAAAAACAAGAGGTGGTTAAATGGATGCTTTGGACAATTTTAGGGGGGCTATGTTTCTTAGGTTGTCAGGCTATTGAATGGACGCACTTACATCACCAAGGATTTTGGTTTGGGCGAAATCCAGCAACTGGGCTAGAGGGCAACGCGGTAGCGGAAGCGCTCGCACCGTACTTTACTAAAGATATTTCGTATACAGCAGCCTTACAGTTTTCGAATTTATTCTTTACCATTACTGGATTCCACGGTTTCCACGTATCGATCGGGGTATTGTTAAACATTATTATCTTGTGTATGACGTTGAACAATACGTTTGAGAAACGGGGCACCTATTTGATGGTCGAAAAAGTAGGTTTGTATTGGCACTTTGTTGACTTAGTGTGGGTATTTGTATTTACGTTCTTCTACCTTATCTAATCATCTTGTTTACGAAATTCTTATTTACATAAAAAGACATGTCACATCATCACGAAAATATAGCAACAGCACACGATCACCACGATCATGGCGGAATGGATAAGAAAGGGATCTGGAAAGTTTTCTTTATCTTATTAGCCTTAACCGCATTAGAGTTCCTTATCGCCTTGGGATTTGTGCATCATTGGGGGGTTATTGAAAAAGGAATGGTATTAAATGCCATTTATATTGTACTGACGTTGGTAAAAGCGTATTATATTGTTGCGTACTTCATGCACTTAAAGTTTGAAAAATCGGGCTTTATTCTGTGCTGTGCAATTGGATTTGTTTTTATTGTTTACTTTATTGTATTGTTATTAATCGAAGGTGACTTCTTGCTACACCATTTGCAATCGCATCCGTTGTATCCAAGTAAGTAATCCATAGGAGGTTCTCCATGAGTAACGCTACGCAGCGTAGTAAATCAAAAATTATTATCCTGGCTTTGATTCTATTATTGCCAGGATTTTTATATATAGCCGTCAACAGGCTGGGGTCGAACGAGTATGTATCGCTGCCGGTTTTTGGTGAAAAGCGGCTAAGTGGTGAGATGAAACGAAATTGGGGACGGGAGTATCCGGATACCATTTTCCATACGTTGTCACCGATCGCATTCAAGGATCAGCATGGTCAGCGTATCGTGTTTCCAGCGGGTGATACGTCGGTTACGGTAGCTCACTTATTCTACACAAAGGATGTATCCTTTTCGAACCTGATGTTAGAGAGTGTGCATGCGCTCGCTACCCGATTTCAATCGAATCCGAAAATACATTTTTATTCGATTTCGGTGGATCCGGAAGAATCGCGGGATTCTATACAGGCAGCAACACGCTCGTTTAAAAATATAAATTCGAAGCAGTGGACACTTGCCTACCACCCAGAGCAGAATATTTTTTCCTATGCGAAGGATCAGCTTCTTATCGACGCCATGATTGATCCGTCAGATTCTACGCGTTTTTTGATCAGTAATCAGTTGGTGCTCATTGATTCAAGAAAGCGTATCCGGGGTTTTTATGACATTAGCCAAAAGGGAGAGGTGGATCGACTGGAGGATGAAGTGAAGTTGTTAATGGTGGAGGAGATTAGAAATAGACCACTAAAATTAGAGCAGAAATAAAATGGCAATGACTGAAGAAGAAAAGAAATACAAAAAGTGGATTGTTGGCCTGTCGATCGTTATCCCGTTGGCGGTTGCCGTGTTATTTGGGGTCAATTTGAGGAAACTGGGTTATGATGTGGAGCCCCTGTCGTTTTTGCCACCGATTTATGCGACGATAAACGGTGTCACGGCCATTTTACTGGTCTTTGCTGTTTCAGCGGTGAAGCGTGGTCGTGTGAGGTTGCACGAATCTTTGGTTAAGGTGTGCATGGGGTGTTCGGTTGCGTTTTTAGTCATGTACGTGGCGTATCATATGACATCTGATTCTACCACTTTCGGCGGTCAAGGTGCCCTACGTTATGTCTATTATTTTATATTGATTACCCATATCCTACTGTCTATCATTATCATTCCTTTTGTGCTTTTTACGTTTGTGCGTGGGATAGCGGGGGCGTATGAACGGCATAAGAAACTGGCTCGCATCACGTATCCCATGTGGTTATATGTAGCAGTAACTGGTGTTATCGTCTATGTCATGATTTCGCCTTATTATACACATTAACGGATGAAGGTATGAAAAGAGTTTGGATTTATCAAAGTAACCGTTTACTGTCGGCGGAGGAAGTGGAGCAGATATCTCAAATTTTGCAGGAGTTCGTCGTGCAATGGACAGCGCATGGAAATCAACTTGCGGGATCGTTTCTGATTAAGTACAACCTATTTGTGATCTTGCAGGTCGATGAGGGGAAAGCTATGGTGACGGGTTGTTCGATTGACAAATCGGTACACCTATTAAAGAAAATCGAGGAACGCCTTGACGTGTCGCTGTTTGACCGCATGCAGATTGCTTATCGCCGGTCTGAAGATGAGATTGTGGTGGCGGGACGGGATCGGTTCGAACAATTGATAGCTGCGGGTGAGGTGGACCGAGATACCATCGTATTCAACAATATGGTGGGGACAGCGCAGGATTTCGCGGACAATTGGGAAGTTCCATTGAAGGATAGCTGGCACGCGAAGGTGTTTTTATAGGCTTTTTGTTGCTGAATAAAAAAATCCCCGACTAAATCGGGGATTTTTTTTATTGTCCGGGGATTATCTCCTGAACAATACGAATGTTCATGCGCGTTGGTCAGGAAAAAGGATGAATGTTTTTATGCATGTGTTTTCAACAGACGTGGCGAAGCGCCTTGGATCTCTGTGCTAGCCTGTGTTTTGTACTGTTCAAAGTTTTTAATGAATAGCTGGGCTAACTGCTCGGCTTGGGTATCGTATGCTGCTGGGTCTTGCCAGGCGTCTCGTGGGTTGAGCATTTCTGAAGGAACGTGTGGGCAGGATTGAGGAACTAACACCCCAAAATGCGGATGGGGAACAAATGTTGCTTGTGTGAGTTCGCCCTGGATCGCGGCCTGGACCATAGCCCGTGTATAGCGCAAGCTAATGCGCTGGCCTGTACCGTATGCGCCGCCTGTCCATCCGGTGTTGATTAGCCATACGTTGGTATCTGTGTGGGTATCCAACTTCTGTCCCAAGAGTTCTGCATAGACGGTCGGATGCAGCGGTAAAAATACTTTTCCAAAGCATGCTGAAAACGTAGTCTGTGGTTCACAAATTCCAACTTCTGTTCCAGCGACTTTTGCCGTGTAACCTGAAAGAAAGTGGTACATCGCTTGGGCGGTTGTCAATTTGGATATAGGCGGTAGCACGCCAAAGGCGTCACAGGTTAGAAAAAATATATTCTTGGGGATGCGGCCAGTAGAGACACTCTTGGCATTGTCAATGTGGTAAATCGGGTAGGCTGCTCGTGTATTTTCGGTAATAGTAGCATCGGCGTAATTTACCGTTTGTGTGCCTGCATAAAATCGGACATTTTCCAATAGCGTGGGATGTCTGACAGCGGCGAAGATTTGGGGCTCCTTGTCTGCGCTCAGATCAATACATTTTGCGTAACACCCGCCTTCGAAATTGAAAACTATGTGTTCGGCCCATCCATGTTCGTCATCTCCAATTAGTTTTCGGTGTATATCTGCGGAAAGCGTGGTTTTACCTGTCCCGCTCAGACCAAAGAATAAAGCGACATCGTCCCGGCTTCCTTCGTTAGCCGAGCAATGCATCGGCAGTACATTTCGTTCGACTGGCAGTAAAAAATTTAATACGGAAAAAATTCCTTTTTTCATTTCCCCGGTGTAGGCTGTGCCCCCAATCAGGATCATTTTTCTGCTGAAGTTGATAATGGAGAAATTCTCTTGTCTTGTTCCATCCACCGCGGGGTCAGCCAAAAATTCGGGAATTTGAAGAATCACCCATTCCTGTTTGTATTCTTGTAATTCAGCAGGGGTAGGCCGTAAAAACAGGTGATGACAGAATAAGTTGGCCCAAGGGCTTGTGTTGATCACGCGAACGTTTATCCGGTAAGCAGGGTCTGCACCTGCATAGCACGATCGGACCCATGTTTCCTTATCTTGGATAAAACGTTGCATTTTATGAAGCAGATGATCGAAGGCAGCTGTTGAGATGGGGATGTTGATTTCTCCCCAATCGACCCGATCTGTTGTATACGAGTCTTTTACAATAAATCGATCTTTGGGAGAGCGGCCGGTAAATTTTCCGGTTTCGATACAAAGTGCGCCGGTGTCACTTATCATTCCCTGTCCACGTGCAATTGTCTGTTGGACTAAGGCATCCGCATCTAAATCGAGATGAACCTGTGCGGATAAAGTCTCGATAGGACTTGTGATGCATAGTGGATTTGGATGTTCCATTTCCATAACCATATCATAATTTATTTTTACGATGCTAAGTTATGGAGAATATATATACGAATTTTGGCGAGAATATTTTTCGTTAAGAATTGAACAAAATTGATTAAATCTTAAAAAATAAATACCGAAAATCGTTTATCAACATCAGGTTTTTATCGGTGGAGGGAAATTATTAATAAAAATAAAATGGTGTTTTTAGAATATAAGTTTTTATTTGGTGTATTCTATCGAAGTTTCTTCGTTTTTTACCGTTAATTTCACACGCTTTCCAAGGATGAGACTGTGGTTGTTTTCGATATGTCCGGCTGGATAATTGAAGCAAACGGGATAAGGGAAGTCATGTACCTTATCCATGATGATCTCCTCGAACCGTTGCCCAAAGGGAGGGTCGCTATCTTTTAGGGATGTAAAGCCCCCAACGATTAATCCGTTTAGTTTGTCCAACTTCTTTGCTCGTTTTAATGTCCAGAGCATACGGTCAATGTTATAATGTGATTCGCCGACATCTTCTAGAAATAAGATTTTACCGTCATATTTTCCATCTGAAGGGGATGATAGAATACTGTGTAGGATAGCCAAATTGCCACCTATTAACTCGCCTTCTCCGGTGCCAGCTCTATTGGGAAAGGAGTTTTGCATATAGGTGTAGTTCATCTCCTTTCCGAACAGAGCGTTCTGAAGAGACAACAATGCCTCTTGCGTACTGTCTTCAAAAGATTTTGGCATTTGCCCATGAATACTTGCCACGCCGAGTCTATGGTGTAAATGGCTATGGAGCACGGTGATATCGCTAAAGCCCACAAGCCATTTCGGACGTTTCTTAAACGCGCGAAAATCCAGTTTATCGATGATACGCACGGTTCCATACCCTCCGCGTGCAGCGAACACAGCTTTGATGTCAGGATTGTCCAGGGTCCATTGCAGGTCTCGGGTTCGTTGGTCGTCCGTACCAGCAAATTGGTGAAATTGAGCCGTAACTGTTTCGCCTGCCTGCACATGTAAGCCCCACGTTGTTAGGACATCTATAGCAAGATCAACGGTCCCTTTCATATAGCTGGCCGGGCAAACAATAGCGACTTTATCTCCTTTTTTAAGAAAATCAGGTATTTTCATGCGGTGCATTATTTTACGCGCAAATTGAGTTATCTTTGTCAAACAAACAAGACTTTTGTTTATTTTTTAGTCGTATTATTTTTTTAAAGTCGTTATAACTTGAGTATTTTAACTAAAAACCGGTTTACTATAACCTCGGCTCTACCTTATGCCAATGGTCCGCTGCATATCGGACACTTAGCAGGAGCCTATATTCCGGGGGATATTTTCTCCCGTTTCTTGCGTTTGAACAACAAGGATGTTGTATTTGTATGCGGCTCGGATGAGCATGGGGCTGCTATTACGATTAAAGCTAAGAAAGAGGGAGTAACGCCACAAGAAATCATTGACACCTATAACAAACAAATCAAAGACAGTTTCGAAGAGTTTGGGATTGAGTTTGATATTTATCACCGTACATCGGAAAAAATACATCACGAACTTTCGCAAGAATTTTTTCTGAACCTGTACGAAAAAGGTGAATTTGTAGAAAAATTCTCAGAGCAATATTATGACGAAGAGTTTCACCAGTTCCTAGCGGACAGGTATATTGTTGGAACGTGCCCGCATTGTCATAACGAAGGAGCCTACGGCGACCAATGTGAAAAATGCGGTACCTCGTTGAATCCGACAGATTTGATTCATCCAAAATCAACTTTGAGCGGAAAGACGCCGATTTTAAAAGAAACTAAACATTGGTATTTGCCGTTGGATAAATATCAACCTTGGTTAGAAGAGTGGTTGATTGAAGGGAAGAAAAACGTCTTAAAATCGAATGTGTTTGGGCAGTGTCAGTCTTGGTTAAAATCTGGTTTGCAGCCTCGATCCATGACAAGAGACTTGGATTGGGGGGTTGATGTACCGTTGGAGGAAGCGAAAGGCAAAAAACTATATGTATGGTTAGATGCGCCTATTGGTTACATCTCTGCAACGAAGCAGTGGGCGATCGATAACAATAAAAATTGGGAGACCTACTGGAAGAAGCAAGCGAATCCAGAAGACGATTCGACGTTGATCCATTTTATCGGGAAAGACAATATCGTATTTCACTGTATTATTTTTCCGGCTATTTTGCATGCACATGGCGCGTATATTTTACCAGAGAATGTGCCGGCAAACGAATTTCTAAATCTAGAAGGTGATAAGTTGTCTACGTCCAGAAACCATGCGGTGTGGTTACATGAGTACCTAGAGGAATTTCCGGGCAAACAAGACGAACTACGTTATGTACTGACGTCGATATTGCCAGAAACCTCGGATAGTGAATTTACCTGGAAAGATTTTCAAGCCCGGGTCAACAATGAACTTGTAGCTATTTTGGGAAACTTTGTAAACCGGGTCATGGTGCTTTCTCATAAATATTTTGGAGGAAAAGTGGCTGTGGGAAGCCCTCTAACGGTGCAGGATGAGACGGCTTTGACGGATTTGGCGAACTACCCACAAGAAATCAGTTCTTCGCTCTCTCAGTACCGTTTTCGGGAGGCCTTAACGCACTTTATGAACGCTGCGCGTTTGGGGAATAAGTATTTGGCCGACGAAGAACCATGGAAAGTATACAAAGAGGATCCAGAACGCGTAAAGACCGTGTTATACGTTGCCGGCCAGATTGTCGCCAACCTTGCGGTGTTGGCACAACCATTTTTGCCTAAAACGGCGTCCAAGTTGTTTGGGATGCTTCATGTGGCTAGACAAGCATGGGATGTTGCGGGTTCGAGGGATATTCTTCCTGCGGGACACACGTTGGGCGAGGCCGAATTACTTTTTGAAAAGATTACGGACGAGCAAGTTGATGTACAGCTTCAGAAGTTGGCGGCAGCGAAAGCAACGAACGCTGCCCATGCCGTAAAAGCGGAACCTGCTAAATCTAATATCAGTTACGACGAATTTTTGAAAATGGATATTCGTGTGGGTACCATTATGGAAGCAGAGAAGGTGGCGAAGACCAAGAAACTGTTGAAGTTAAAGATTGATACGGGTATTGACCAACGGACCGTCGTTTCAGGTATAGCGGAATATTTTGCTCCAGAAGATATTGTCGGCAAGCAAGTGTCCATTTTGGTCAACCTGGAACCCCGGGAGATCAAAGGCATTACTTCTCAAGGGATGATTCTGATGGCGGAAGATGCTGACGGACGCTTGGATTTCGTTCGTCCAGCCACCGATATAAAACCTGGCTGTACGGTTCGCTAGTCAAGAAGCGAATAACGAAAAGAGTGGACACAATAGGTATATTGTCCACTCTTTTTTTATCCGGTATAGCGGGTCTTTTACGAAAGAAGGGGCAACGTCTAACTGTCAGGTACGATGGGTAGGAGCGCATACCTTATTGGTATGTACGATGCGGTTGCTCAGTCGTTTTCGTGCGGTGTTACGGACTTTGTACGCAGGTATTGTATACTCCAAACAAGACAAAACGCCACAAATGATGGAATTGCCCAGCCCAGTTCATGCGAAAAGAGCGGAATATGGTTTAAGAGCGCTAGTTGTCGGGGTCCTAGCACTCCAAGAATGTTCAAGACGTTGCAGGTTGCGATAACCGTTGAGGCGAGCAATGCCGCAACATACGGGGATTTCGCTTTAACCCACCGCCCGAAAAAGACCACATACAATACCAGGGTAATCACGATGGGATAGACAAACGCGAGTGGAGGGTAGGCGAATTGAATGATATTGTCCACTCCTGTGACGGACAGTACACCCGATAGCAGGCAAGAAAAAGTAACGAGCCACGTATACTTCAGTCTTCCTTTGGTCAGGTTGCTAAAGAACGTCCCTACAGCCGCCGTAAGAGCGATGGCGGTGGTAAGGCACGCTAAAGCGATACTGAGCGCAATAGCTAGTGTTCCGTAAGGGCCTAGAATAGCGTGCGAAATATGGATCAATAATTCGGATCTTTTTATAGACGGATCTTCGATTCCTGCCGTTGCTCCCAAGTAAATGAGGCCACCGTAGATAAAAAACAGACAGCAAGCAGCTAATGCGCCGGAGGCGATGACCACACCGTTTTTTTCGCGAATGCTGTGGTAGCCTTTTGCTTTTGTGGCTGAGATAATGATTCCGGCAAAAATAACCGAGGCGAGTACATCCAAGGTCTGGTATCCTTCGGTGAAGCCCAAGGTAAAGGACTGTGTTGTCGTCAGAATATGGGTACTTGGGGATGTGGGCGGGTAGAGCATGCCTGCTGTAATTAATAAGGTAAGTATAACGAGCAAGAACGGTGTAAGTAGGTTTCCCACGAGGTCGACCACTTTGGAAGGCACGATGGCAAAGAGCCATGTTACAGCGAAGAAGGCCAGTGATGTCCACATCGGATTACTCTCCGGAAAGGAAGGCAGCACCGCGACCTCATATGTTGTAGCAGCTGTTCGTGGAAGTGCAATCAGCGGGCCAATGCATATCATAATGACCGTCCCCAGCACCTTCGCGAGGTTCTTGTTTATGCGGTCTCCCAAATCGCTGAAGGTTTCTCCGGAATGGGTGACGGATAGAATGCCAAGGAAGGGGAGGAGTATCCCCGTAAGGCCGAAGGCCCATATGGTAATCCAAATATGGCTACCGACCTGCACACCAATGAATGGGGGAAGCAGCAAATTTCCCGCTCCGAAGAACATAGCGAATAAGGCAAATCCAATGGTAGCAATATCTCTTATCTTTTTCATCCTGATTTATTAAAACAGTAAATCGACGATTTGCCTTGCTTCTTTGACATCGTGTACCCGTAAAAGCTGAACCCCTTTAGTCAACAACAAGGTATTCAGTGCGATGGTACCCGGAAGAGCCTCTTGTGGCGTGATGCCGAGTTTTTTGTATATCATTGATTTGCGGGAAATACCACCGAGTATGGGTAATCCAAAATAGTGGATTTCATGTATACGGTGGAGTAGCTCGTAATTTTGTTCGATCGTTTTTGCAAAGCCGAATCCCGGATCTAAGATGATGTCTTTAACGCCCAGTTGGCGCAGTGCCGCAATCTTCTCTCCTAGGAACGTGGCGACGTCGATGATTATATCGTCATAGGCGGTCAGTGTTTGCATCGTTTCGGGCAGACCACGCATGTGCATGAGGATATAAGGAACTTGCAGGCGGGCTACGGTGGGAAACATGTGTTCATCGATAGTGCCCCCCGAGATGTCATTAATGATATGAACGCCTGCTTTTACGGCCGCTTCTGCTACTTCGGAACGGAATGTATCGATGGATAAAATGGTGGTAGGATATTTTTTTACCAACGCCTCGATAAGGGGTAATGCGCGCTCCATTTCCTCTTGTGCGGAGATTAGTGAAGCCCCTGGGCGGGAGGAATATGCGCCGATGTCGATCATATCAGCCCCTTCGACGATCAATTGTTCGGCTTTGGCAAGAGCTTGATCAATGGTCGTATGTTGCCCCCCGTCAAAGAAAGAGTCTGGCGTCACGTTCAGGATACCCATAATGACGGGACGCTCAAATGTAAGTAGGCGTCCTCCGGCGTTGATGGTCTGTGTTTCTACAGGGTATAATTGTTTCATGTCTTGCGAAAATACAAAAAAAGGTTGCGTTCTGAACGCAACCTTTTGTGTTTTGAGCGGTATTTCGCTTAATTCAGCACAACGATGCCATCAGCAACGATACTGATATCTGTTTTAGGCCGCGAAATCTTCGCAATTTCTTCTTTGGAGGCTCCTTTATCTTCGGCATAATGCTTTTGCCATTCGACAGACGTTTCTTTCATTTTTGCACGACCTTCTAAAGCGACTTTCTTTCCTACAATGTCTTGAGGGACAAAGTAGGCGTAGTCCGTAAAGCGTACCATAACGGATTCGCCATCTGTACGTTTTAGCGTTAGAAAGCATCCTTTTTTCTTACAGACGTCAACGACTACACCTTCCACGGTTCCAGTATAATTCGGAGATGTTTTTAATTTTGTTTCTAGCGTGCTCACCGATATCGCGTTATTAGCGTTTATCTTTTTTCCGTAGTGAACCCCTTTTTTTGCGGGTTCGATTTGCTGTTGTGCAAGCCCCATCTGGAGGACGGCGAACAAAGCGATGGTTAAACTTAGTAACTGTTTCATGAGTACATAATTATGTAGAAGTCCTGTGCATACTCCGTTGCTATTTGTAGATACAAGGGAGAAGCCATTTTCGGGTTATTTACGTAAAAATTCAAATTTTCCACTGGGATCCAATCGCATGACCGTGGATGATTTTCCGTCTCCTTTTTCCTGTTGACCATAGGAGACGACATAATCGACACGTTCAAGGATGTCGGAAGAGATGTCGTCAAAGCACTTCGGTGAAGGCTTCCCACTGATATTAGCGGAGGTAGAAATGATCGGCTTACGAAAGCGCTGCAATAATTGTTCACAAAATGCGTGATGCACGATACGTATGCCAATACTACCATCTTCAGCTATCGCGTTGGGTGCCAAATTCTTTGCTTTAGGATATACGATTGTCAATGGTTTATCCGCATATTCTATGAGCTCGTAGGCAACTTCGGGTACTTCTTGTACGTACGAAACGAGCTGGTTGTCGTTATGTAGCAAGATGATCATGCTTTTGTTTTGATCACGACCTTTTAATGCAAAGACTTTTTCTACGGCAGCTTCATTAGTAGCATCGCAGCCGATGCCCCATATGGTATCCGTAGGGTAGAGAATAAGCCCTCCGTTTTTTAATGTTTGGAGGGCTTCGTTTATATCTTCTTTTTGGACAAAAGTCGATTTCATTACACAGCAACGTTGTGGTCGCGTAATGCGTCGTTCAATGACGTTTTTTTATCGGTAGATTCCTTCCGTTGTCCGATAATCAATGCACAAGGTACCTGAAAATCGCCTGCGGGGAATTTTTTTGTATAGGAACCTGGGATAACGACCGAACGAGCGGGCACGTATCCTTTGTATTCGACAGGTTCTGTCCCAGATACATCGATGATTTTCGTTGAGGCCGTCAATACGACGTTTGCGCCTAAAACGGCTTCCTTTTCTACACGCACACCTTCTACAACGATGACGCGAGACCCTACGAATACATTATCTTCGATGACAACTGGCGATGCCTGCACGGGTTCGAGTACTCCTCCAATACCGACACCACCACTGAGGTGTACGTGTTTACCAATCTGTGCGCAGGATCCGACGGTAGCCCAGGTATCAACCATAGTCCCTTCGTCTACATAGGCTCCGATATTCACATACGAAGGCATCATGATGACCCCTTTGGCAAGGTAGGCCCCGTAGCGCGCACTCGCGCCCGGCACAACACGAACGCCAATTTCTTTGTAATTTGTTTTTAATTTCATTTTGTCGTGATAGACAAAAGGACCGTTGTCGATTTCTTTCATCTCACGAATTGGAAAATATAAGATTACGGCTTTCTTAATCCAGTCGTTTACATGCCAACGACTTCCGATCGGCTCGGCAACGCGTATCTCGCCATTGTCCAATTTTTGAATAACTACAGCAATAGCTTCAAAATATTCTTTATATTCTAGTAATTGTCTGTCTTCCCAAGCTTCCTCAATCAGTTTTTGTAATTTTTGTAATTCTAATTCCATCTGAAAATTTCTAAAGATGAGCTCGCAAGGCTCGATTAAAATGTATGAATTAAATATGCGAAAGATACCCCGGCGACGGATTCGTTGCAGCCAACGTTCTTCCTTGCAAATATTACAATTTTTTACGGAAACCACACGCTCGGATTCCCAAATTTAGCTTTATTCGAGTATTTTTGTGTATGGAAGGAGCGGAAAAATTAAGAATAGATAAATATCTGTGGGCGATTCGTGTTTTTAAAACACGGAGCCTCGCTACGGAAGCATGCAAAGCCGGTCGGGTAAAGCTAAATGGACAAAACGTAAAACCGTCTTATGTGGTTAAGGTGGGCGAGGTGTACAGCATTCAAAAAGGAGTGGAGCGAAAGGTGATACAAGTAATCGGATTGCTGGAACGTCGTGTGGATGCTAAGACTGCGGTGCAATTCTACGTGGATCAGACACCTGTAGAGGAGACGTATGCCTATAAATCTGTTTTTCATGCACCCGTATTGAGAAGGGATCGCGGGACCGGGCGTCCGACGAAGAAGGACCGGCGGGAGATTGACGATTTGAAGACGGATTGGTGGGAGGATGAGCCAACTGCATAAGTGATAGATCTTGGTTAATCCCGGTATGTTTTGAAACGCCGTCTGATGGTTTAAATACGATGTTCACATGAGAAAAACAATAGCGGTACTAGTTTACTTTTTTTTAGTTGTTGGTATCTTGTCTGGATTTGGGCAAGCAAAACGTGACACCAAATATGTGCTGGTCATTCATGGTGGAGCGGGCACGATATTAAAAAAGAATATGAACGATTCGCTTGAACAAGCCTATAAAGACGTTCTTACGAAGTCCTTACAGGAAGGCTATAGGGTGATTTCTTCAGGAGGCAAGAGCGTGGATGCGGTCTGTGCAGCCATTTGCATCATGGAGGACTCTCCGCTATTTAACGCAGGCAAAGGGGCTGTGTTTAATCACAATGGGAAAAATGAGCTGGATGCGTCGATAATGGACGGATCGACCTTGCGCGCGGGAGCCGTTGCGGGTGTGCATACGATCAAAAACCCGATCACAGCGGCGAAAGCGGTGATGGAGAAATCCGAACATGTCATGTTGGTAGGAAAAGGGGCGGAAGCATTTGCCGTGTCTCAAGGCGTTACTGCTGTTGATCCATCCTATTTTTGGACGAAATCGAGATGGGAAGCCTTGCAAGAGCTTTTGGAAAGAGACAAAGGCAGCACCGCGTTGGATCACGATCAAAGACAAAGTTATGCTCCTAAACTTAACGTTCGGGAGGAGAAATTCGGTACAGTGGGCTGCGTCGCATTGGATCAGGATGGAGGGTTGGCTGCGGGGACGTCGACGGGTGGAATGACCAATAAAAAATATGGCCGAGTTGGAGATTCTCCGATTATAGGCGCCGGAACCTACGCCAATACTCAGGCGGCGATTTCTTGTACCGGTTGGGGCGAGTTTTACATTCGGACAGCGGCGGCTTATGATGTTGTTGCACAGATGACGTACGGTCAGGTAGCTACTGCTATAGCCGCGCAACGGGTGATCGATAAAATCGATGCTTTAGGTGGTGATGGCGGTATGATTGTGTTAGACAAAAATGGACAGATGGCCATGCCTTTCAATACAGCGGGCATGTACAGAGGGACGGTTACCGAAGATGGGGTTATTGAGGTGCGAATTTACAAGGATTAGCATATTGATATCTTTTTACTCGGGTAGTTTATAATAATTAAGATAGCGAACAATGCTGTTTGCACGTCGATTGACGTATGCCGACGGGCGTCTTGCATCCCACTTCTGCGGACTGGGTAGAATAGCAATAATCAATGCGGCTTCTTTTCTACTCAAACTTTTCGCCGACTTGTGAAAGTAGTATTGCGCGGCCGCTTCTGCGCCATAAACACCCTGTCCCATTTCGATAACGTTTAGGTATATTTCCAAAATACGCTTTTTGCTCCAGAAAATTTCGATTAAAACAGTAAAATAGGTTTCTAATCCTTTTCGCAGCCACGACCGTTCAGGCCATAAGAAGACGTTCTTCGCGACTTGCTGGCTTATGGTACTCCCTCCGCGTAACTTTTTTCCAGCTTGGTTTTTTTCAAAAGCCTCTTTGATCGCTTTTGTGTCAAATCCGTTGTGGGTCAAGAATGTAGCGTCCTCGCCAGCGATAGCGGCCCGCTTCAGATTGTCAGAAAGTTCCTCATAAGTCAACCACTTTTTTTCGATCTTCCACGTTTTGCCTGCGGCTTTTCTTTCCATCCCGCGCTTAAGCTGCAAATAGGTGACGGGTGGATTCATTACCGTGAGTAGGAGCACCCAAAAGATTGTAAATCCAAGAAACAGCAATACTATCCGAGCCGCCCATATCCCAATCCTTTGTTTCCAATTGAAGGAAGCTCTTTTTTTTGGTGTGTTTTTCCTTTTTGATGTAGACCGTTTGATTGCCATTGCACTTGGTTTGTGGTGCAAAGCTAAACGAAATTTCCCAAAAAAATAAGACGCTATAGTTTTTCTGGCCGGAGCGTTCTGCGTCTTTTTCAAAAATACAAAAGGATGCCGTTCAGCTTGCCAAATCGGGGCATTTACCTTATTTTTACGGCTCACTAAAACACAAATACCATTGGCAAAAGAGAAGAAACAAACTCCTTTAATGCAACAATATAATACGATTAAGGCCAAATACCCAGGAGCCTTGTTGTTGTTTAGGGTTGGTGATTTTTATGAAACATTCGGAGAGGATGCTATTAAGGCGGCTGGTATCTTAGGTATTGTGTTAACCAAACGAGGGAATGGTTCCGAATCCGAAACAGCGCTGGCTGGTTTTCCGCACCACTCGTTGGAAACGTATTTGCCTAAGCTGGTACGAGCGGGGCAACGTGTGGCTATATGCGATCAGTTGGAAGATCCAAAACAAACAAAAACGATTGTAAAACGTGGTGTAACGGAGTTAGTTACACCGGGAGTTTCGTACAATGACAATATCGTACAGCAAAAGTCAAACAATTATCTGGCCTCTGTTTTTTGTGACAAAAACCAATACGGGGTGTCTTTTTTGGATATTTCTACGGGTGAATTTTTAGTGGCACAAGGAAGCGCCGGTTATATTGATAAATTATTTCAGGGTTTCAAGCCAACGGAGATTATCCTGCCGAAAAAGCAATACAAGGAATTTTTGGAGCATTTTGGAACGAGCTATTACACCTATACGCTGGATGAATGGCCCTATACTGGCGATTTTGCGACGGAGAGCTTATTGAAGCATTTCGAAGTGAAATCGATGAAAGGTTTTGGCATTGAACGTATGCCGTTGGGGATTATTGCAGCGGGGGTTTCGCTTCACTACCTAAATGAGACCGAACACCGCAACTTGCAACATATTTCTCATATTTCGCGCATCGAAGAGGAGCGCTTTATGTGGTTGGATCGTTTCACCATCCGTAATCTCGAATTGATTGGCTCAGCCAATGAAAATGCGACGACACTTTCGGATGTTTTGGATCAAACGGCGTCACCGATGGGGGCCCGCTTACTGAAACGGTGGATGGTGATGCCTTTAAAAGAGTTGAAGTCGATTCAAGAGCGTTTAGATGTAGTGGATTACTTCTTTGTGCACCGGGAATTACGCGACGAATTGATCAAGGAAATAAAGCAGGTTGGAGATCTGGAGCGATTAATTTCTAAAATAGGTTTACAAAAAGCAAATCCTCGGGAAATTATGCAGTTGAAGCGGTCGCTTTATGCTGTGGAAAAGCTGAAAGAGCTTGTGCATGTCGAGGCTTCCGAACCCTTACGGATTATTGGGGATCAGTTGAATATCTGTCAGATTATCCGAGATAAGATGGAACTGACATTGCAGGCGGAGCCACCTGTCGCGTTGAATAAAGGAAATGTTATCGCGGACGGTGTGGACGAGGAGCTGGATAAGCTACGGAAGGTGGCTTTTGGTGGAAAAGATTATCTGTTGGAAATTCAAAGACGGGAGTCGGAAACAACCGGTATACCTTCGTTAAAAATTGCGTTCAATAATGTGTTTGGATACTATCTCGAGGTAACCAATACGCATAGGGATAAGGTTCCGGATGGCTGGATAAGAAAACAAACCCTTGTGAATGCGGAACGTTATATCACCGAAGAACTGAAAGCGTATGAAGACCAGATTTTAGGGGCAGAAGAGAAAATTCAGGCAATTGAAGCGCGTATTTACGCGGAATTATTGGTGGACATCGCAGCGTATATTAAACCTATACAGCTTAACGCGCAGCTTATCGCAAAGCTAGATGTTCTGCTGAATTTTGCCTTTATCGCCGAGAAAAACTACTACGTGAGGCCCGTTGTCACCGAAAGTAAGATCCTTGATATTAAAGGGGGGAGACATCCTGTCATCGAGAAAAATTTGCCGCTTGGCGAAGATTATATTACCAACGACACGTTCTTAGATCCAGAAACGCAACAGATTATCATTATTACGGGGCCGAATATGGCCGGTAAGTCCGCGTTGTTGCGGCAAACGGGTTTGATTGTCCTGATGGCTCAAATCGGATGTTTTGTCCCAGCCAAAGAAGCGTCAATTGGTTTGGTCGACAAGATATTTACACGGGTTGGCGCTTCGGATAATTTGTCTTCAGGTGAGTCCACTTTTATGGTGGAGATGAATGAAACCGCGAGTATTATGAACAACCTGTCGGATCGGTCGTTGATTTTGTTGGATGAAATTGGACGTGGAACAAGTACTTATGATGGTATCTCTATCGCATGGGCAATTGCCGAGTTTTTACATGGGCATCCTTCCGCAAAAGCAAAGACGTTATTCGCTACACATTATCATGAATTAAACGAGTTGACGAATTCCATGCCCCGTATTAAGAATTTTAATGTGACCGTTAAGGAAGTGAACAATAAAGTTATCTTTCTGCGGAAATTGGTTCCGGGAGGGTCGGAGCATAGTTTTGGTATACATGTGGCTAAGCTGGCGGGTATGCCTCCCAAGTTGATCGGGAGGGCTGGCGAAATTTTGAAGCGTTTGGAGCAGGAGCGCACAGGGGGAGAACAGATCAAGGACAGTATGCGCAAGATACAAAAGCAAGCCTATCAGTTGCAGATGTTCGCGATAGATGACCCTGTTTTGGAGAAAATCCGGGACATGTTGAACAACTTGGATGTGAATACGTTGACACCGGTGGAAGCGCTTATGAAACTGGATGAAATACAGCGTTTATTAAAACACTAGCAGGTCCGCGCGGATGTTTCGTTTACCGTGGACATGGTATTTGTCTATTGTTGTTTTTAAAACCGAAAGAACAGTTGTGCGCTGCCGTAATTGGGTTGAATGGACGTTAAAAGATGATCGTCCCAATTGTACGGAATATACTGATAGGCGATTTCCAAACCTACGTATTTTTTCTTCGTGATATGGCGCATGATGGATACGGCTAACGTTGTCCGCATCGTGTTCACGTTATTATATTTGATGGTACTGGTACTTCCGTTGTAGTCGTCGTAATAGTATCCCCCACCATCGTAATAACCGTCGGTTACTTCGGATAGTCCAGTACTTGTGGATTCCCAAAATAACCCTACTTTTGGATAGATAATGAATTTTTCGTTGTCGAACGCCTTATACCCGAATGTTCCACCGATACTGAAGCTGGCAGATGAGTTAACGGTTTCTATCTCGTCGTAAAGGAGGTATTCAAATGCACGATCGTTCGCGTTGATTCTTACTTTAGCGCCAAGTTCAAACAGAATAGGCACACTGAGTTTAGAAGAAAACATAACCCCAAAAGTTGGGTTGGATTTGAATAAAGGATCTGAACCAGTTACGGGGATTTCTAAACCTGCATAGATGCTTACTCCATGTCGGTCTTTATGGCGATCCTGTGCAGGGCGTTGGAATCCCGCTGGTTCGACAGGGGTCGGTTCTGCTTGTTTATTCGAGCCAGTGTCTTTATACGACTGGTAAAACTCGTCAATGTGGTCGGCAAAAAGGAAGGCGATGTCTTGTTCTTGCTCTGTTAGGTTGTATGAAGGGGAATTTAACAGTGCCGTCGCTTTCAGTTTTACCAACGAGTCGATCGGATGTTTAAGTGGAATATAATTGAAATCGGCTTTATTGTTTTGGTATATGCGGCGGTACTCCTTCTCTATCGAATAGTCCCATCGCATAATTAACATTTCATGATAGTTCTTGGAAAGGTAATCGGCAATTAAATCCCCTGTTGTTTTTTTTTCAATCAATGCGCGTAGTATCCGCATGCGTTGTGTAAACTCACTTTCACCGCATGCGCTTTGAATGGTACCTAATATAGACTCTAAGTTGTCAAAATCGTTTTTGTTGAATACAGGTACGAGTTTTTCCAGGGCAACTTTGGTGATCTGTTCGCAATCTTGAAGAGGCCGCTCCGTTTCCGCTTTGACGGATACAGAGAAACGGAGTAGTATGAGAAGAACGAGAAGGGTGCAAAATCTAGTCATGGTACAATAATCGTAGCCAAAATATGAAATTAAATCCGCTTATAAAAGTTAAGATGTTTAGATGCCAAGGATTAAAGTTTACCTTTGTGTATGGGATCTATCTTCCGTTTCAAACAATTTGAAGTTGAGCAAGGAAATTGCGCTATGCGAATCAACACGGACGGGGTATTGCTCGGGGGGCTTGCGTGGCACGCTTCGGCAACGCATATTCTTGATATTGGAACGGGTACCGGCGTTATTGCAATGATGCTTGCACAACGGCATCCTCAGGCGGTTATCGATGCGGTAGAAATCGATGCTGAAGCTTGCGAACAAGCGGCAACGAACTTTCGAGGCTCCAGGTTTGCCGACAGGCTGCATGTTTTTCAGGGGTCGTTCGTCGACCTGCACCCTACGAAAATGTACGACCTTATTGTATCGAATCCGCCATTCTATACCCATTCCTTACATAACCCTGATCCGAGAAAGCGTTTGGCCAAGCATACGGATGACTTATTCTTTGTGGAGCTGCTAAATTTTGTGCAGTTATATTTGTCAGATACGGGACACTTCGAGTGCATTGTACCGACGGCGTTGGCGGAGACACTTGTGGGGACGATGCTGGAAAACCGGGGTCTCCATCTACAGTCTGAATGGACAATTCGATCGTTTCCTGACGAAACCCCGATCCGGAAGTTGCTCCGTGTGGGGAAGGCTCCCCTAAAAATCGAACGGAATGAATTGTCGATTTACTTGTGCAAAGGGGAATATAGCGAACGGTATAAAGATATCTTGCAACCTTACTTTTTAGCTTTTTAGAAGATGACGAAGATTGGACTGTTAGCCGATACACACGGATTTTTGGATGACGCTGTTTTCCGTTATTTTGATCAGTGTGATGAAGTTTGGCATGCGGGTGATTTTGGTTCGCTCGCTATGGTGGATACGCTGGCCGAATTTAAACCTTTTCGCGGGGTTTGGGGAAACATTGATGGGAAGGATATCCGGTTGGCTTGCCCGGAACATCAGCGCTTTCTATGCGAGAATGTGGATGTTTGGATGACGCATATTGGCGGTTATCCGGGGCGTTATGCGCCGACAGTAAAGCCCGAGATCTTTGTCAATCCGCCTAAGCTGTTTATTTGTGGGCATTCGCATATTTTGAAAGTGCATTTTGATCCGAAGCTTCAATTGCTGCATCTTAATCCGGGCGCTGCAGGGAAGCAGGGATGGCATAAGGTGCGTACGCTTATGCGTTTTACGATTCAGGAAGACCGGATAGAAGATCTGGAAGTCATTGAGTTGGGTGTGCGCTAATTTACAAGCTGTCGCGTACTTCCACCAGGAATTTTTTCAGTCTTTCCAAAGAGTCAATGACGCGCTGGTTCTCTTTCACCTCGTTTTTATTGGAACGAAGATAATCGCGGGCTCCTTGTAGCGTGTATCCTTTGTCCTTCACCAAGTTAAAGATGATTTTTAGATTGGCAATATCATCCGGTGTGAATAGACGATTCCCTTTTTTATTTTTTTTTGGCTGCAGGATGTCAAATTCACGTTCGTAAAAACGTATTTGTGAAGCGTTTACGCCGAACATGTCCGTCACCTCACCCATCGTGTAATATAACTTGTTTATTTCTCGTTCTTTGTAAGGCATAGTTTACTTTCTGCTTTAACAAATATACAATCTATGATTGATTTTTAAAATTTTCTTGTTGTGAATATTTTTTATAAACTTAGACGTTGAAATATATACCGGAAGAACAAGATTGTGCTTAAATAGTTACTCATATGCGGGGAATCATTATCGTCAGTCGGTTTTGGACTAATTTTTTTTCGGGAAGACGGGCTGCGGCTGTTACTATCTTTCCTTTCATTTTTTTATTGGACAGGATCTGTCTCCAAGACCGCATACTGTTGAACCATGAGCGTATACATATGGTGCAGGCTTTAGAGCTGTTGGTTGTGCCGTTCTATCTTTGGTATGTGATTGAATTTCTGGTACGTTACTTCTACTATGGCAACTTTCGGAAGGCATATCTGTCTATCAGTTTTGAGCGGGAAGCTTATACGAATGAGACCAATATGGGATACGTGAAAAATCGTAAGATATGGTCATTTGTTTGGTACCTCTGGAACGATACTAACCGGAATAAAGAGGGGGCGTTGTAGCCCCCTTTATGTATGTTTAGTTAACCAATCGTAAGTAAGCCGCTACTTTGGCTTTCAAGTTACGCCGATCGACGATAAAGTCGAGGAATCCATGCTCCAGAACGAACTCGGATGTTTGAAATCCTTTGGGTAAATCTTTTTTGATGGTTTCTTTAATGACGCGCGGTCCGGCAAAACCAATAAGCGCACCGGGTTCTGCGATGTTTATATCGCCAAGCATGGCATAGGATGCTGTTACGCCTCCTGTGGTCGGGTCTGTCAACAAACAGATATAGGGAATTTGAGCTTTCGCGAGCAAAGCGAGTTTTGCGGATGTTTTCGCCATTTGCATCAGGGAAAAAGCCGCTTCCATCATACGAGCACCTCCGGATTTGGAGATTAACATAAAGGGAATTTTATGCGCTATGCAATAATCAATAGAACGGGCAATTTTTTCACCGACTACAGAGCCCATTGATCCGCCAATGAAATTAAAGTCCATACACGCAATTACGACGTCTTGACCTTCCATTTTACCATGTCCACAGCGTATTGCATCTTTTAAGCCGGTTTTGGCTTGACTGTCTGCCAGTCGGACGGGGTAGGGTTTGGTATCTGAAAATTGCAGCGGATCGCCTGAAGTCAAGTTTTCAAATAATTCGGTGAAGTTATTGTCGTCAAAAAGGATGGAGAAATAAGCGGCTGAGCCTATTCGAATATGGTAATCGCAATATTGACACACATATTTGTTTTCGATCTGTTCGCTGTTTAATAGCGGTTTTTTACAGTTCGGACATTTATTCCACATGCCATCAGGAGCTTCCTTCTTGTTTTCGGTTGCTGTACTGATGCCTGCTTTGTTTCTTTTAAACCAACTCATAAGTTTTCGATAATTCGGACTACAAATAAACGAAAAATATCCTAAAAAAGAATATCGGTCGTTATCACGTGTCTATCCTTGAAATGATCACCGCTTGTCAGATGCCTTGAATGTTATTTTGTATAGATGGTTCGAGAATGAAAGTTGTTTTCGGAGAACCTGTGAAAGGAGGGCTAATAAAAAGCGCGTAAAGTGTATCGGGAAATTCGATTTCTTGAAGATAAAAAAAGGGCAAGCTACTCCTATCGCACCGCTCAACCGAATACCCTTGCTTTGTTCCCAACCTGGGGGAGTCATCGGGAGCTGGTCGTAAGAGACTTGCCCGCGACAAAAGTAGCAAAAAAAAGGCTTTTGGAAAAACTTTTTATGCTACTTTATGTAGGGAGCTGATAGTCAGGTGACAAAATTACATCTTGTCCCTTGCATATTCTCCCTTCAGGGCAAAGTACCCGAAGACAGCAAGTCCGATACTGATGATAGGCGTTAAGATAAAGAGAATAATGATACCAAACACCAGATCCTCTTGATGTCCTGTGTTTAATTTCGGAAGACCAAATTTGATAATGCAAAAGTATGCTGCAGCTAAAGCCAACATAATCCAGACGAGTCCTAAGAATTTTTTTATAACTTCCATAGTTTAATTTTCTAAGTTGTTGTTTGCAGTCATTGTTTTTGTGATGTATAGCGCCCCAATAATAAAGCAGACTGCAGAGATGAGAATGGGGTACCATAGTCCGGCTAAGTAAAACTGAGGATCGTTATTTATTTGTGCATTGCTCGCCAAATAAGTAGACACGGCGGGAAGCAATCCTCCAAAGATACCATTCCCGACATGATAGGGGAGCGACATGGATGTGTAACGTATTTTGACAGGAAATATTTCTACCAAAAATGCAGCAATGGGACCGTACACGAGCGTAATGTAAATAATTTGTATAAAGATCAGGGCTACGAGCGCTACGTAATTGGCACCAGCAAGGTGTACGGTCACTTTTTTCACAGGTATCGATGCCGTTTCTCGCGGTGTGTCCTCTGCCGCTGTAGCGATGAGGTTCTTGGTAGACTCGTTCACCGTGGTGCCATCTGTAAATACCCGGGTCACAAGAAGCTGTTCCTCGTTTCCATCTGTTTGTTTATTTATGGTTGTCTTCGTTTGACGTTTTTCTACGATTTCTGTTTTCTTCTCCAGATTGGTTAATTGATACATGGCTTCGTAAATAGGGCGGTAGGTCAAAATTGCTAATAACATACCTGTCAGCATTACCCATTTACGGCCTAATTTGTCACTAAGACGGCCACAAATAACAAAAAACGGGGTTCCAAACAGCAGGGCAATTCCTAAGATCAGGTCAGCTTGGTCAGTATCTACGTGCATGACGGTTTTCATGAAACTCATGGAGTAGAACTGTCCGGTATACCAAACGACGCCTTGTCCCATGGCTGCTCCAAATAAGGCGAGTAGAACGAATTTTAAATTATAGGCGTTGCCGAAACTTTCTTTTAGCGGATTTTTGGCTGTTTTTCCTTCTGACTTCGCTTTTTTGAATTCGGGCGATTCGTCCATATTTTTCCGTATGAGGTAGGAGACATATACCATAAAAATGGACAAGACGAAAGGGACGCGCCAACCCCACCCATCAAATTGTTGTTCGGTGAGCAGGAGGCGGGTCAACAGGATGACAACCAATGAAATAAAGAGTCCAAATGTCGCTGTTGTTTGAATCCAAGACGTCCAATACCCGCGTTGACCTTCGGGACTGTGTTCCGCAACGTATGTTGCCGCTCCGCCGTATTCACCGCCAAGGGCCAGTCCTTGGAGCAAGCGTAGGATCAGAACAATCAACGGAGCAAAAAATCCGATGCTTTCGTAACTGGGCGTACATCCGATGAGAAAGGTTGCGCCACCCATGAGCATCAATGTGACCATAAACGTATATTTTCGACCAATTAAGTCGCCAAGGCGTCCGAAAAATAAGGCGCCGAAAGGCCGGACGACAAATCCGGCGGCGAAGGTGGCAAGCGTCGAAAGGAAAGCAGCTGTCGGATTGTCTGCAGGAAAGAACTTTGTCGACAACACGATAGACAAACTGCCGAAAATGAAGAAGTCGTACCATTCGATGAGTGTGCCCAGCGAGGAGGCTCCTATCACTTTCCATAGTGTTTTTTTGTTGTTTTGCATGTATAGTTTAGGTTTATAGGGATTTATAGATTTTTCCAGGTAGTGAAATGAGCACGTTGTTCATTTCCATTTCAAGCAAGATGATGGCCAGCTTACTCATGGGCCAACTGAGGAGCTCAAGGAGCACGTCGATATGCAGCTGATCGTTTTCTTGGAGGATGTCATACACCCGTTGTTCGTCTTTGGTAAGCGCAGGGATCGGTAGTTGAAGTTGTTGATGTTTTACGGAAGGAGCAGGTCGGTCCCAGCCAAGAAGATAAAGCAGGTCGTCTGCGTGCCGGATGAGGTGAGCACGGTTTGTTTTGATCAGGTAGTTACATCCGGCCGAGTAGGGCTGATGAACGCCTCCAGGAAATGCACAAACATCACGGTTGTAGCTATTTGCTATTTCTGCGGTAATTAAAGCTCCTCCTTTTTGGGCGGCTTCGACAACGATGGTTACATCGGATAGCCCGGCAATGATGCGGTTGCGTGCAGGGAAATTAAGTTTATCGGGACGTGTGCCAGACGGGTATTCGGTCAATAGACCACCATGTGCCAGCATGCGTGAGGCAATGTCCCGGTGTGCAGCTGGATAGATCCTATCGAGCCCATGGCCAAGGACGCCAATTGTTGGTATCCCTTGCATAACAGCGAGTCGATGGGCCTGTACATCGATACCATAGGCTAGTCCGCTAACAACTTGTATATGGAGATCCTGGAGTTCTGTCATCAGTTCTTGACATAACCGTTTTCCATAATCAGTTGCATTTCTTGTTCCAACCACACTGATCATTCGACTCGCATTCAGGTTTGCGTTTCCTCGGTAATATAGCAGGAGCGGGGCGTCTTCACACTGTCTGAGTCGCCATGGATAGTTAGTGTCTTCGATCCACAACGTCTCGATGTTGTGTTTTTCTATAAAGGCCAGCTCCTTTTCCGCGTCCTCCATGTAGCTTCGGGATACAATGGCATGGATGGCTGGCGGTTTTATATGAGGAATCTCCAGCAACTCTTTTTCGTTCATGTCAAAGATATGTTCTACTGTTCCGCAGTGTGCCAAAAGGCTACGCGCCGTTTTGTGACCTACACCTCTCATTTTGGTGAGTGCTATTTGTTGCAGCTTGTTCATAATTGGAATGCTAAAAATAGCAAATTTGTTTAAAAATCCTACCTTTGGAAAAAATAATTACATGGAATTACAAGGTGCAAAAGAACCATTTGATTTGGAAATAGGCGATACGGTTTATTCGGTATTTCCTGAAGAAAAGGACGTTTTTATCGTTTTTAAGGAGGGGGAAGAATATGTGAAAATTATCAGGGACACCGAAAATGCGTGGTTGAAGTTACATCCAGAAACGGAGCTGCCACTTTTCGGAATGGATGAGGAAGTAAATTTAATCGGTCAGAAAATTAACGAAGAATTAGGTAACGCATAGGCATGCAGCTATCGCGTATCACCTGCACATGTTGCGTACGCCATATTTTGTTAGTTCAAAAAAATCGTACATGCCATACATCGTACCCGTGCTAAACCAATTATATTGCTATTCCTCATCTTTTGCGGGACACGACCTAAGTTTTACATAGGGATGTATACAACGTATTTGGTTTCGAAGAAATCTTCCGTAAAGTAATTCGCAAGTGGATGAAGCTCTGCTTTGAGTTTTGCTTCTTTAATTTCCGCTCTTAGGTCGCCGCCTTTCAAATACAGAATACCATTTGGGATCCCGTTTTTATCTTGTTTATTAAATTTATTTCGAATCCAAGGTACGAATTCTCCTAGGCGGGTTACCGCTCGGGATACGATAAAGTCGTATGAATAATCCAGTTGTTCTGCGCGCATATGATCTGCTTCCACGTTTTGCAAGCCCAGTGCTTGGACCACCTCACGAACAACTTTGATTTTTTTTCCGATGGAATCTACCAAATGGAACCGTACTTCCGGAAAAAGAATTGCTAACGGAATACCCGGGAAGCCACCTCCTGTTCCGACATCCAGAATGTGCGTGCCGGGCGTAAATTCTTGAGCGAATTTTGCAATGCCCAATGCGTGTAGTACGTGATGTAGATATAAACTTTCAATGTCTTTTCTGGAAACGACATTGATTTGGTTGTTCCAGAAAGGATATACCTCACCCAGCTGGGCAAACTGTTTTTTTTGAGTTGCCGTTAGATTTGGGAAGTAACGATAGATGATGTCTACAGTCGGATTCATACGTGTATGTGTCGGATTAAAGCGTGCGGTTATTTCCAAGAACGTTGTTGTTTACGCCTATTCAATATGCCGTTAAAACAAATGTAAAAATAGTAAAATAGGTCCAATAAGGGAAGCCAAAGAAGTAGGTCACGGACAGCTAGCTTCCGGTAGATCTTGCTAAATACAATGAACTGGCTGACCAAGCGGACGGCATATATTGCCAGTATGACGAACCATAATTCTGGGTACAGTGCCGCGCAAATGATTAAGATTATGTAAAATAGCACCGATGAGATCAGTTGTGAAGCTAGCGTGCGTTTGTGCCTGTTTTTGTACAAAACGGATGCCCCGGCATGACGTGCTTTCTGTTTATAATAGCTTTTCCAAGTGGTCTTCGGTTGAGAGTATACATGCGAATCGGGGTGTATCGCGATTCGGACATTGTCTTTGGTTGCGTTGTGATTGACAAAGAGGTCGTCGTCGCCGGATTTGATATGCATATGTTTATTAAATCCTTTTCCCTTAAAAAAGAGGGATCTGGTATATGCTAAATTGCGCCCAACTCCCATATATGCATTTTTTTTCAATGCGTATGCCAAATAGCTCATTGCAGTGTGGGATGTTTCGAAGCGGATCAGTTTGTTCAGAAAACCTTTTGTTTTAAAGTAAGGGGAATAGCCTAGGATGATCTCCTTATCGTCGGAGAAAGCGCCTGCCATTTCGGTAAGCCAGTTATCGCCCACAGGTTGACAATCTGCATCGGTGAATACCAAGTGTTCGTGCTTAGCCGCCTTTATTCCCATAGTAACGGCGAACTTTTTGGTGTTTTTTAATCGAATATGTTCTTTAATTTCGACTATTCGCAGTTTGTCGGGGTAGGTAAGGGCGAACTCTTTCAGTATCCATGGCGTGTCGTCGTTTGAGCAATCGTCGACGAGAATAATTTCGAAGGTCGGATAGTGTTGATTTAATACGCTTGGGAGAAACGTTTTCAGGTTCTCTTGTTCATTGTGCGCACAGATGATGATACTTACTGGTGGCTGCACAGATTGCTGATAGGTGGCTACACGGTAAGTTGCGAGTTTCCCGTACACGAAATAGATATAATACAATTGCGCGAGTAGCAAGACCCCCAATACGCCGAGGGGGCTGTATTGCAGGAAATAGGGGAAAACATGTTCGAGTTGTGCCATACGAAAGGTCAAAGATAAGTGTTCTTTGAAGATACGACGGAGAAATAGTTAAGTTTTATTAAGTTTTTGTTGGGCACTCGTTTCGTCCAGAATTTTATCCTATTTTTGCAGTGATTTTATCAAAACGGGTAAGAGGGATCAACGCATATGAAATTTACGCTTCAGGCACAAGATAAGGGATCAAAGGCGCGGGCTGGTGTCGTAGAGACTGCTCATGGTAATATTCAAACTCCTATTTTTATGCCCGTCGGTACGGCGGGAACAGTAAAGGCTGTACACCAGCATGAGCTGGTGGAAGATATTCAGGCGCAGATCATTCTCGGAAATACGTATCACTTGTATTTGCGACCGGGGTTGGACGTTTTGCACAAAGCTGGGGGGTTACATCAGTTTAACCATTGGGACCGTCCGATTCTTACGGACTCTGGGGGGTACCAAGTGTACTCGTTGACCGAAGTGCGTAAGATCCGTGAGGAAGGGGTGACGTTCCGCTCGCACATTGATGGTTCCAAGCATTTGTTTACGCCTGAAAATGTCATGGATACGCAGCGTGTTATTGGCGCAGATATCATCATGGCTTTTGACGAATGTACGCCATACCCGTGTGACTATAATTATGCGCGCAAATCGTTGGATATGACACATCGGTGGTTGAGGCGATGTGTTGAACGTTTTGACGGCACAGATCCGTTGTATGGTTATGAGCAGACGTTATTTCCTATTGTTCAAGGTTCCGTTTATAAAGATCTTCGCGAAAAATCTGCGGAAGTGATTGCTTCTTTTAATCGGGACGGAAATGCAATAGGCGGCTTATCTGTTGGGGAGCCGGCTGAAGAGATGTATGCGATGACGGAGGTTGTAACGAATATCTTGCCGCAAGACAAACCTCGCTATCTGATGGGCGTGGGCACGCCTATAAATATCTTGGAGAATATTGCTTTGGGTATCGATATGTTTGATTGTGTAATGCCTACACGGAACGCTCGAAATGGTATGTTATTTACGCGTAACGGGGTTATTAATATCAAGAATGAGAAATGGAAAGATGATTTTTCGCCTATTGAGGCAGAGAGTGATCTTTTGGTGGACCAGATCCATACAAAGGCCTACTTACGGCATTTAATCCGGTCGCAAGAGATTTTGGGCGCACAAATCGCATCTCTACACAATCTCCATTTTTATTTGTGGTTGGTGAAGCAGGCGCGGGAAAAAATCATCGATGGATCTTTCTACGACTGGAAGGGGAAGATGGTGAAGGTTTTGGGACAGCGGTTATAGGACAATGTGCCTATTGGCCAGACGTTATTTTATGTTTATTTTTTGAAGTTTTACGTTGAATATCATTGATCGCTATATTATAAAAAAATACCTAAGTACGTTTGTATTTACGGTCGGCATTTTTATTATAGTCATCGTTGTCTTTGATGTCTCGGAAAAATTAGATGATTTCTTGAAAAACAAAGCCCCCATGTCTAAGGTATTCTTAGAATACTATGCTTTGGGCAGTATTCCGTTTTTTTTGAATATGCTTACTCCGCTTATCAACTTTATTGCGGTCATTTTCTTCACTTCCAAGATGGCTGATCAAACGGAAGTGGTTCCTATACTAAGTGGTGGAATGAGCTTTAATCGCTTCCTTCGACCTTATATGATCTCGGCGGGCATTATTTTCGTATTTACATTTGTATCCAATATTTGGATTATACCCTATACGAATAAAATAAAGGTAAATTTTGAGAATGTATACGTGAAGCCGCAAAAAGTAAGTACGACGACAGCGAGGACGCATATGCAAATCGATTCGAATACCTACGTGTATATTGATAACTTCGACACAAAGCGGAATATCGGCTATAACTTTTCGTTAGAGAAATTTAATGGCGATCAGTTGACGGAAAAATTAATGGCCCAGCGAATCACTTGGGATTCGACGGCAACGAAATGGAAAATCGAAGACTATACGGTACGTAAAATCGAGGGATTAAAGGAGACGATGGATCAGGGCACATCTCGTGATACGACGTTGGACATGTTGCCGCGCGATTTCGAAGTGTATGATAATGTCTTTACGGCGATGGATACGAAAGAACTTGAAGAGCGTATCCGTAAGGAAGAAACGCGCGGAACGGGAATGATGACCGATCTTCTCCTTGAAAAGTACAAGCGTTATATTGGGCCATTTTCTGCGTTTATATTGACACTGATGGGCGTATCCCTGTCGTCTAAGAAGGTTCGAGGCGGAATTGGATTGAGTTTAGGAATCGGAATCGGTTTAAGTTTTGCATTTATTGTTTTGGTGCAATTTTCCACTATGTTTTCGTTGAAAGGGGGATTGCCTCCGCTAATCGCGATCTTGATTCCGAATATCTTGTTTTTGGTGCTCGGATTCTGGTTGAAACATAAGGCGCCAAAATAGGTTTCGTCACTCGACTTCTAGTCGTTTTTCTTCGCTTGGGATATATCCTTTTTTTTATTCAATCCTTTTTTCTGTACATAATATGACTCGAATTTTTTTTAATAAAAATGTACTTATACTGCACTTAACGGTGTTAATTTGGGGTTTTACCGGTGTACTTGGCGGTTTGATATCGGTTTCCGCTTTACATTTAGTTTGGTATCGCGTGCTCATTGCGGCGTTGTCATTGTTTATTTATTTTCTTGTGGTTGGGAAATCGATGCTTGTCAGCAGACGGAAACTTATTCAGTTCGTAGGCGTGGGAGGTGTTGTTGGATTGCACTGGGTTCTATTTTTCCATGCCATTAAGATATCGACGGTTTCCGTGACGTTGGTTACGTTGTCAGCGACGACATTGTTTACTTCCATTTTAGAACCATTAATCAATAAGAAGCGGATTTCCGTTGCGGATGTAGCGGTAGGTTTGGTGATTGTGTTCGGTATTTACCTGATTTTTAAATTCGAGTTTCAATATGTTTGGGGAATCGTTTGCGGCCTGAGCTGTGCATTTTGCGCAAGTATATTTTCTATTCTTAATGCGCGAATGGTGAAGCATACGGCGCCTTCCACCATCACATTTTACGAAATGATAGGTGCATTTTTATGGGTTTCGATTTTGATGTTGTTTGCTCAGGATTTTAATGCGCAGATGTGGTTGCAGGGGACAGATTGGGGATATTTGCTTCTTTTGGGTGTGGTATGTACCGCAGTTGCTTATGTGCTTGGTGTGGCGGTTATGAAGGAGCTCAGTGCTTTTACGGTCGCCTTGACCACGAATATGGAGCCTGTGTATGGCATTTTGTTGGCTGTGCTGATTCTTGGACACAAGGAAACGATGAGCCTGGGCTTTTATTTCGGTTCGCTCATTGTTCTCGGTGCGGTGTTCTTTTATCCATATCTGAAAGCCCGTATTGAGAATAGGGAACGAAGCTTGATCAATAGAAAGCTACATTGACGTAAAAAGGTTGAAAGATCCAGGGATATATGGTTCTCTTTGTGAGACGCCCGAGGAGAGATTTGAATTAGTTGTAAGACAAAAAAAACCGGACCTAGTCCGGCTTTTCACTTTGTACTAAAGTATATGAAATTAAGCGTATGAGACAGCTTTATCTTTGCGTTCCAGTTCGGAGTACCCCATGAGGTATTCATCTACTTTACGCGCACATTCGCGACCTTCAGAGATCGCCCAAACGACAAGAGATTGACCACGGCGCATGTCTCCGGCAACGAAGACCTTTTCTACCGAAGATTTATATTCACCTTCTGCTGCATCGACATTTCCTCGTTCATTGACCTTGACACCTAGCTGTTGTAAAAGTCCGTCGTATTGCGGATGAAGGAAACCCATTGCTAAAGTCACTAACTCGCACGGTAATTCCCGTTCGGACCCTTCAACTTCTTTAAATTTGGTAGGGCGGCCAAGCGCATCGGTTTCCCATTCAAGATCAACCACAAGTGCCGCACGTACGTGTCCATGCTCATCTCCTAAAAATGCTTTGGTGCTCACGCTCCAAAAGCGTTGACAGCCTTCTTCATGGGATGTCGTTGTTTTTAGAAGCATGGGATAAGTAGGCCAAGGCATGGCTACGGTGCGGTCTTTTGGAGGTTGAGGCATCAACTCAAATTGTGTGACGCTCTTTGCACCGTGACGGTTTGAGGTTCCTACACAATCCGAGCCCGTGTCACCACCACCAATAACCAATACGTTCTTGCCTTTGGCGTGGATTTCTTCTACATCAATAGGTGAATTGCCAACGCGTTTATTCTGTTGTTTTAAGAATTCCATGGCGTAGTGTACGCCTTTCAGTTCCCGACCCGGAATCGGAAGATTTCGGGGGATAGTTGAGCCACCGGCCAAAACAATAGCGTCGTATGCCTGTAATTCGCTAGAAGGAACGTTGACCCCTACTTCTGCGTTGACGCGAAATTCGACGCCAGATTGTTCCATTACATCGATCCGACGATCGATAACCGATTTATCCAACTTGAAATCAGGGATGCCATAGCGAAGTAGGCCCCCCACTTTATCGTCCCGCTCGTAGACCACTACATCATGCCCGGCTTTGTTGAGTTGCGCAGCAGCAGCTAGGCCTGCTGGTCCTCCCCCCACAACAGCTACGCGTTTGCCCGTTTTGATGTAGCTTTTGTTGGGTTGTACGTAATTGTTCCGAAAAGCAATTTCGATGATATGCTTCTCGATTTCTTCGATGGCAACGGGCGATTTGTTAATGCCCAGCACACACGCTGCTTCGCAAGGTGCTGGACATATTCTCCCCGTAAACTCCGGGAAGTTATTGGTTGAAACTAAGATATTATATGCTTCTTCCCAACGACCATCGTACACAGCATCGTTGAATTCAGGGATAACATTCCCTAGCGGGCATCCCGAATGACAGAACGGGATACCGCAATTCATGCAACGAGCGGCTTGGTTATTTAACTGATCGTCGGAGTAACTTTGTACAAACTCTTGGTAATTCTGCTTTCTGCTTTCAACAGATTCTTTCTGCGGAAGCGCTCTTTCAAATTCTAAAAATCCTGTTGGTTTTCCCATGACTCTTTTCCTCCGCTATATTAAGCTTCAACTAATTTTTTACGTAACACATTTTTGTATTCGCGTGGGAATACCTTGATAAATCTATTTTTCTCGCTTGACCAATTCTGTAGTATAAAGTTGGCTCTTTCACTATTTGTCAGATTGATGTGCCGTTTAAGCAACGCGATAATGGTGTTTTCATCCTCGGTATCGAGCGGATCGAGGTCGACCATTTCTTGGTTACAATTCTCACGGAATGTTCCAGAAATATCGTATATCCACGCAATACCGCCACTCATTCCTGCAGCAAAGTTCCTTCCGGTAGGTCCCAAAATTAATGCGCGGCCTCCCGTCATGTATTCGCACCCGTGATCGCCAATACCTTCGACTACCGCGGTTGCCCCCGAGTTCCGTACGGCGAAGCGTTCGCCGGCCATACCGTTGATAAAAAGATGGCCCGATGTCGCGCCGTAAAGGGCTACGTTGCCAATAATGATATTGTCGTGTGCCGTAAGTGGACTATCGGCTGTAGGATAGATCGCTAATTGTGCTCCGGATAGGCCTTTTCCAACGTAGTCGTTGGCTTCGCCTTCTAATTCAAATGATAATCCTTTTGCGCCAAAAGCTCCAAATGACTGTCCCGCGGATCCTTCGAATTTGAAATTAATCGTATTGTCCGGTAACCCGTCTGCTCCATAAAGCTTCGATATTTCATTGGACAACATGGTTCCAACGGTACGGTCGGTATTTTTTACTTTAAATGTACCGAATGCAGGCGTTTTCGTGTCAAGAGCAGATTTCGCTTGTGTTAATAGTCCCCAGTCCAAGATCATGCTCATCCCGTGATCCTGTTCTTGGGTATTGTATAAACTTTCGGACGGCTCATTTCTCGCCACATAGAGAATCTTAGAGAAGTCTATTTTGGAAGCTTTCCAATGATCAACGTTCTCGCGTTTCTTTAAAAACTGAGCACGGCCGACCATTTCGTTAATAGTACGGAAGCCTAATTGCGCCATAATTTCGCGCACTTCTTCTGCCAAAAAGCGGAATAGGTTGACGATGTCCTCTGGTTTTCCGGAGAACAACTTACGCAGTTCCGGATCTTGCGTAGCCACACCTACAGGGCAGGTGTTTAGGTGACACTTGCGCATCATGATACAACCACCAGCTACCAATGCCGCGGTAGCTACTCCCCATTCTTCTGCGCCTAATAATGTGGCGATAACGATATCACGCCCGGTTTTCATCTGTCCGTCCGCTTGTAGGACAACACGACTTCGTAGTTTGTTTTGTACGAGTGTTTGATGTGCTTCCGCCAGTCCAAGTTCCCACGGTAAACCAGCATGTTTGATGGAGCTGATAGGCGAGGCTCCGGTGCCGCCATCATATCCCGCGATTAAGATCACATCGGCATGCGCTTTTGCCACGCCGGCAGCGATGGTTCCGACCCCTGCTTTCGATACGAGTTTTACGTTGATCCGGGCTTTTCGGTTTGCATTTTTCAAATCGAAGATGAGTTGTGCCAGGTCTTCAATTGAATAAATATCGTGATGCGGCGGCGGCGAGATCAGTCCCACACCTGGTGTAGCATGGCGTAGGCGTGCGATGAAATCATCGACCTTATGTCCCGGTAGCTGTCCGCCTTCGCCAGGTTTTGCACCTTGAGCCATTTTGATCTGGATCTCGTCGGCTTCGGTCAGGTAATGAGAAGTGACGCCGAACCGCGCTGAGGCAACTTGCTTAATCGCCGAACGCATCGAATCTCCGTTGGGAAGTCGGACGAAACGTGCTTCATCTTCTCCTCCTTCGCCCGTGTTACTTTTTGCACCGATGCGGTTCATAGCAACAGCTAGCGTACTGTGTGCTTCCGTGGATATGGATCCCATGGACATCGCACCTGTAGCGAAGCGTTTCATAATGTTTTCAATCGGTTCCACTTCATGTAGGGGAACAGGTGTCCGATGTTTGGCAAAATCCAACAGACCGCGTAGGGTGAACATGCGTTCTTTTTGGTTGTTGATAATTGCCGCATATTGTTTATACGAATTGTAGTCTGTGGTGCGACACGCCTTTTGGAGAAGGTGTACCGTCTCCGGACTCCAGAGATGACCTTCACCACGGCGTTTCCACTGATAAATACCACCTTCAGGTAATAATTTTTTCTCGACGCGTGATTCGCCGAAGGCTCTCCAGTGTTTAGAAAGGGCTTCTGTTGCGATATCGTCTAATCCGAGACCTCCGATGCGAGATACGGAACCGCAGAAATATTTGTCGACAACTTCTCTGTCAATTCCCAACACTTCAAATATTTGTGCCCCGTGGTAAGATTGTAAGGTCGAAATTCCCATTTTAGAGAAGATTTTCAACAAACCTGCACAGATCGCTTTCACATAATTTTTCTTCAGATCGTCCCATACGAGATCGGTCTCGATTTGTCCCAGTTCTTTCATCGTACGGATGGAGGCTAAGGCCATATATGGGTTTATCGCTGTTGCACCAAATGCTAAAAGGCATGCGAAGTGATGCACTTCCCAAACATCGCCTGCTTCTACCACCAGGCCTACTGCCCCTCTATTTCCTGTTTTGATCAAGTGGTGGTGAACGGCCGATACAGCGAGTATAGATGGGATCGCTGCGTGTTGTGAATCGATAGCGCGATCGGATAGGATGATTACTTCGAAACCATCACGTACGGCGTCGTCGGCGTAGCGACATAGCCGTTCGATGCCCGCCTCTAAAGAGCCAGGTTTGCCATCCGCCTTAAAGTACAACTGCAAGGTCTTTGCCTGGAAGATTCCGGTGTCGATAGATCGTAGTTTCTCCAGTTCACTGGATGTCAAGATAGGGTGTTCTAATGTAACGCAGTGACAGAATTTTTTGTCTTCGATCAGTATATTGCCCGCATTCCCGATAAATGTTGCCAAGCTCATGACTAATCGCTCGCGGATTGGGTCGATGGGCGGATTGGTGACTTGAGCGAAAAACTGCTTGAAGTAGCTTGATAAGTGCTGCGGTTGTTCGGACAATATGGCTAACGGAACGTCAGTTCCCATAGACCCTATGGGTTCGTATCCCGTCAAGGCCATAGGTGTTAGGATAGTTTCTAGATCTTCACGGGAGTAGCCGAAAGCTTGTTGATATTTGAATACCGATTCTTTTTTTAGGTATGTATAGGTCACGCGGGGCTCTTCCAGTTCATCCATACGGATTTTGTAGTTGTTGAGCCATTCTCCATAAGGTTGTTGACGGATCAATTCTCCTTTGACTTCTTCATCCGAACGGATACAACCTTGTTCCATGTCAACGACGAATATTTTGCCCGGTTGTTGTCTGCCTTTTTTGATGATCAAGCTTTCCGGTATTGGCAAAGCGCCCGCTTCGGAAGCCACAATCACACGGTCGTCCGAAGTCACTGCAAAGCGCAATGGACGGAGTCCATTACGGTCTAATGTAGCTCCGATCGTTTTTCCGTCGGTGAAACACAACGCAGCCGGACCATCCCAAGGTTCCATAAGGGTGGCATGGTACTCATAAAATGCTTTTTTCAACGGATCCATCTGCGAATTTCCATCCCAGGCTTCCGGTACAAGCATGAGCATAACATGGGGAAGACTTCTGCCACTATGGAGAAGTAGTTCTACAACGTTGTCTAAGCAAGCTGAATCCGACTGACCTCTGTCCACAACAGGAAGGAGGATTTGCATTTCTTCGTCCGTAAAGTAGGGAGAAGATAAAGAGCGTGCTCCAGCGTAAAACCAGTTAAGGTTCCCCGTTAGTGTATTGATTTCGCCATTGTGGGCGATGTTACGAAATGGCTGTGCTAAAGACCAAGAAGGAAAAGTGTTTGTAGAAAAGCGAGAGTGTACTAATCCAAACGCCGAAACTACGCGCGGATCTTTTAAATCTTCGAAATAGCTTCCTACTTGGTACGTTGTCAATTGTCCTTTGTAAATAATGGTCTTACAAGAAAGAGAGGCAATGTATAAAGGTAGTGGATATGTTTGCTGTGCTTTTACTTTCTGAATTATGAGGCGTCTTAATACAAATAGTTTGCGTTCGAAATCTTCCGTAGTGGAAACACCATCTGGACGAGAAACGAAAAACTGAACGATTTCAGGTTCGGCGCTTAGCGCTGTCGGACCGATACCTTCGCGGTTGACAGGTACGTCACGGAAACCTAGAAATTTCATTCCCCTGTCTTCCGTTGCGGATATGATTGCTTCGCGACACATGGCGTTTAATTCTTCCTCTTTTGGAAGGAAAAGCATACCTGTGCCATAATAGCCTGGTTCTTCCAATTGAATACCTAGGTTGATACATTCTTCCCACAGAAATTCGTGAGGCAATTGGATCATAATACCAGCCCCATCACCACTCTCCGGATCACAGCCGCACGCTCCTCTATGCTCCATGTTTTCCAACATGGTTAAAGCATCTTTGACCTGCTGATGCGACTTTTGACCTTTGATGTGCGCTACAAAACCTACTCCACAGGCATCGTGCTCAAAGTCAGGGTTATAAAGCCCTTGTTCCGGTAATCTTTCGTTTATCATTTTCTCCTCAAAATATTTGGTTGCTAATATATGAATAAAATCTGTATTTTTTTAAAGATTTTATAAAAATAGTTATCCATGTTTATTTTATTTATAAATAACAGCGTTTTTTTTATTGAAATTGTATTCCTGTTTGTTTATTGGCGTGAATAAGGAAGATCCTTCTGTAACTTTCTTGTGTAAGCGAATTTATGATTGTCCCTGTTGGGAAAAATTTATGTTAAGACAGTATGGTGGCGAGCACACCATCTGAATGGTGGGGCGTACGTACTATCTATGCGCGGAACCAACGACTAGCCTATCCGTGAATGTTTGACACTCCTGTGCAAGTGATTTCCATAAAGGCGAATGCCGCGCCCTATAATTTGTACTTATTTTTGTGTATTTTTAGCTATTATTAATCTAATAGATAAACACGTGAAAAATCTAATGACTTCAACCTTACTGGTATGTTTGATCGTACCACTGTTACTGACGCCTACGGCCGCCATTGGTCAGAAAATGAAAGTCGTATTTGGCAATTTCGAATTTCTTAGGGGGCAGACCAATCTAAATGTCGTGTTTGATTACACTGGAGCTACGTTTTATAATGAGAAAATGTCGGAACAGGACTATGTCGATAAACGTATGGAAGAGATTTCCAAAGACAAAGGAGCGGATGAGGCTGAGGTGTGGCGCAAGGATTGGGATTATTCAAAATCTACAACCTTCGTCAATAAATTTCTGGCATCAATGAACAAGAACTTAACAATTAAATCCTCAGCGGATGATGCTGGTGCGAAATATACGGTGATTGTGCAGACCACGTGGATATATCCAGGCTGGTTTGCCGGGGTGATGGCGCAAGGTGCCAAAGTGAGTACTGTTTTGCGTTTTGTTGAAACAGCTGACCATAGTAAAGTGTTGTTGGAAATCGACAGTCAAAAGGCTCCGGGTGATATCAAATTTGTTGGCATTCCTAATAATAACGATCGCATGTCTGAGGGGTATGCAAAAACCGGAAAGACACTAGCGGCGTTAATCGAAAAGAAACTAAACTAGGTATATCCTAGTCCATGGGCAGATGGTAATCTTTTGGTTGATTCAGATAGTAGCACCGGTTGTTTTTGTTGCTTTTAATGTAGAAATTTAATCCGTATTTTTTAGTTGTAGCTATTCATGAAAATAACAGCAGTAGAAATTTATCGATTGCGTATTCCGATGGAGCCTTTCGTTATTGCGACGGGTACGATGGATTATGCGCAGAACACGTTCATCCGGGTGCAGACGGATTCCGGATTTTATGGGGTGGGTGAATGTTCAGCCTTTCCGATGATTGTTGGAGAAACCCAAGATACGTGTGTGGTGGTTGCGCGCGATTTTGCGCGATTATGGAAAGGGAAGGACGCGTTGTCAATTGCCGAGCGTATGAGCGAATTGAATCTTTATATTGCCGGAAATGCGACCATAAAATCTGCGTTTGATATGGCTCTTCATGACTTAGCCGCAAAACATGCGGGGCTCCCCCTGTATAAATTTTTGGGTGGGGAGCGCAAAGAGATCATAACCGATATTACGCTGGGAATTGATGAACCAGAAGTAATGGCTATGAAGGCCCGGGCACTGAAAGAGGGTGGCGCCGAGGCGTTGAAGGTTAAGCTTGGGAAGAAACCTAAAGACGATGTTGTGCGCGTCCGGGAGATTCGCAAAGCGGTCGGATTTGATATACCTGTACGTATTGATGCGAATCAAGGCTGGACTTTTGAAGAAGCACTGGAAGCCCTAAATGGATTGGAGCCGTTTAAGATCCAATTTTGTGAACAGCCGATGCGGGCGTATAACGATCATCTTTTGTCGGACTTGCGCAGTCGGACCATCGTTCCTATTATGGCGGATGAATCGGTATATTCATACCGGGACGCCGAACGGTTGTGCCGACAAGATGCTTGCGACTATATCAATATTAAGTTTTCTAAATCAACAGGAATCGCCGAGGCATTGCGTATACAGGCCGTTGCTGCGGAATACCAAGTGCCGTGTATGATCGGAGGGATGTTGGAGTCCCGGTTGGCGCTCGCTGCGAAGGTGCATTTTGCGTATGCTGCGCCTAATGTGAAATTTTACGATTTAGATACCTGTATGGTTGGGCACTTAGCAGACCCTGTTGTAGGTGGAGTCCACTACCGCGGTTATCATGTGTCTGTTTCCGAAGACATCGGTATTGGTGCGGATATGAAACCGGAGTTCTTAGCGCAATGTGAACAATGGGTCATTTAATGGGGGTGAAATCCTAGAATAGATATTCTTGTATGAGCTGGACGTTTGGCACTACGGAGCTAATTATTTTATTGATACTTTGTGTTCTTCTGGTTTTCTTTTGGTTGTTGTTTCAGAAATTGTTGCGGCGGAAGTAAAAAAAAATCGTGCTCGACCATGTCGGCCAGTTTATGTACCTTTGTTGCTGAATAGAAAATTAGAAACTATGAGTACACAAAAAGGTCCTATTTCTCAGTTTTTGGAGAAAAACTACCTGCATTTTAATGCTGCAGCATTGGTTGATGCTGCTAAAGGTTATGAGGCTCACCTATTAGAAGGTGGTAAGATGTTAATCTCTTTGGGAGGTGCGATGAGTACGGCTGAATTGGGGATTTCATTAGCTGAAATGATCCGTCAAGATAAGGTACATTTTATCTCGTGTACGGGAGCAAATTTGGAAGAAGATGTCATGAATTTGGTAGCTCATTCGCACTACAAACGTGTGCCTAACTACCGTGACCTGACCCCGGAACAGGAACGAGAGCTACTTGACCAACATTATAACCGGGTAACAGATACTTGTATTCCAGAAGAAGAGGCTTTCCGGCGCCTACAAAAGCATTTGGAAGATGTGTGGCATGCAGCGGAAGCAAAAGGTGAACGCTATTTACCACACGAATTTTTATATCAGGTTGTTAATTCTGGCGTGTTGGAGCAATACTATGAGATTGATCCCAAAAATTCGTGGATTGTTGCTGCCGCAGAGAAGAATTTACCTATTGTTTGTCCGGGGTGGGAAGATTCTACAACAGGTAACATCTTTGCTGCCAATGTGATCAAAGGTAACCTGAAAGCGAGCACGGTGAAGTCTGGAATCGAATACATGATTTATCTTACGGAATGGTACCGTGCAAACTCTGCTGGAAAAGGGGTAGGGTTTTTTCAGATTGCTGGTGGTATATCGGGCGATTTCCCGATTTGTGTGGTGCCGATGATGTATCAAGATCTGGAGTGGGAAGACGTGCCGTTTTGGTCGTATTTCTGTCAGATCTCTGACTCGACAACGTCTTATGGTTCTTATTCTGGAGCAGTTCCGAATGAAAAAATAACGTGGGGCAAATTGGATATTGACACCCCTAAATTTGTGGTGGAATCCGATGCTACGATTGTGGCTCCTTTGATTTTCTCTTACGTATTAGGACAGTAGAAGCGAACAACACATGCACATCGTCATTGCGAGGAGCATGAGGAACCGAGCAACAGCCCTGCAATGTCGCCCTGTGTCGGCTGATTGCGGGGGGGCGGCTAAAGACGTTTCGTTTTCTCGCAATGACTGGTTTTCGCGGTCGATGTTCTTGTATTGCTTTAATTTTCTGACATGAATCTCAAAACAATTAACCCAGTGGCCTTACAGGCATTGATGTCTGAAACCCTTTTTTCGCACGGAGAAGAGGTGGTTGCGACGGTAGCTGACGGGCAGACTGTTAGGCAAGAAGTTGAGGCGGAAGAATTTATTTATCAGGGGGATAAGTCTACAGGTATCCTGTTTATCCTCCGGTATCCAGATTACCCCTATTTTTCGCCGAAAGCGGAAGAAGCATTCATTAAAACCATTGGAGCATTAAAGTTGACACCGCACAATGTGGCCGTCGTGAATCTCGCTAATGTCCATAATCCAAATGATTTTAAGCGGATCATGGCTTTTTTTCGACCGACAAGAATTACCCTACTCGGCGTAGAACCTACATCTTTAAAATTGCCAGCTATCGACCATAATTCGTATATGAAAGGTCGTGTTGCTACGGTGTTTCATACCTTCAGCTTCGAAGAAATGTTTGCCGATGTCGAGAAGAAGAAGCTTTTTTGGGGCGAATTTAAAACATTTATTAGCAGTTGATCGGCGCTTTAGAACTCGTGTCCGCATAACTGTGATCATTTTAATTTTTAACATGCTTGAATTAGTCTTTGCAACGAATAATGCCCATAAACTCGAAGAGGTACGTGCTATAGTGGGCGACCGCTTCAAAATCCAATCATTAGCAGACATTAATTGTCACGAAGATATTCCCGAAACGGGAACAACCTTTGAAGAAAATGCGAAACAGAAGACCGACTATTTGGTCAATACATATGGCTTATACTGTTTTGGTGACGATTCTGGTTTGGAGGTAGACGCACTGAATAAAGAACCGGGGGTTTACTCGGCGCGTTATTCTGGCTCTCGGGATATGGAACAAAATATCGACCTGCTCTTGGAGAATTTGGGCAATAGCGCTGATCGATCCGCTCGTTTTCGGACAGTCATTTCGTTGTATTTAAATGAACGGCAGCATTTTTTTGAAGGTGTAATCGAAGGTCGCATCATTAGTGAGAGACGCGGTCGGGGCGGGTTTGGTTATGATCCGATCTTTATACCAGCGGGTTATTTTAAAACGTTTGCAGAAATGACTACCGAGGAAAAAAATAGGATTAGTCATCGGGCAATTGCCGTAGGTAAATTGGCTGCGTTTCTTCAGGAATACGTGTAGAGTAAGCAAATCCAATCCGTCGGTAGCGGTCTAATATCTCCGTTTGGCGACGGTCTTGTAGCCTTGTCGAGGTTACACTTATCATTCATTTTTTATTGACCGGGACGGAGGATTTTCGTCGATTTTTTTGGACGAGTATCTGGCTTCGTGCTTTCTGAACGTTGTTCAATGCCCTGATCAGCGTCTTGTTCTGTAGACGGCAAATTGGAAGAGTCTCCCGAGGGAGGAATGACACTGGAGTTTTCTTCTTTATTGTCGGAAGGCTTTTCTAATTCTCTTTTCCGATTCATCATATCCTCTTTAGACTTCGGACGATCCTGTGGCCGCCAAGTAAAACCGGGGAGTACCTCATTTTCTTGCGTGACGAGTTTAAATGGATATACTTTTTGGTCAACTTTCCGGATGGTGATGTAGTCGATAATCTTTTTGCCCTCCATTTTGATCTTGATCCGCGCACCCCGGTCGTGGAACATTTCCGTTATGGTCTTTGTTTTATCGTTTTCTGAGAATACAAGGTTTTCTGCATTACCATCCACATAGAGTCGGTCAATGGAATTATTCGCAAAGAATGCCGTTATTTTCCGTCCTTTTAACTGGTTGAATTTTATGGTATCCAATACAGCATTTACCATAAAAGCGTTGCCAACGAGAAGCGCATTGTCCATTTTCTGTTGCTGGATCTGCATGTATATCGTATCCGAAGAGATCTGTGATCCTTCTGCCCAAATCATGGGACGTCCCATGAAGCGAAACATCGAATCGGCCATGCCGTAATACACTGAGTCTGCTACGGCTTGCAAATCTGACTTGAACATACGGACATTATAATACGCTTTTACAATCCGTGTTCGGGCCGTATCTAGATACGCTTGATTGCTGGTGTCTTTACGTAAGGTATCGGGCTTTTGTGCTACCACCAACGCTTTATTGATAATACTGTCAGCTTCTGCTAGACGCGGGACGATTGCTTTTTGCCGCAATACAGAGTCTTGCTTTAGTGACTTGCTCACGTCTGATTCTGAAGCGGACGGCAGTGTTTTGCTTTTCGCAGGTTGTCTCGAGGTCTGTAGCTTGGCATCAGTTCGTTCTTTAGCTTCCTTTTCCGTCCTTTTTAGCGAGGTTTCTGCTTTTATACTGTCGAGATCAATTTTGTTTTGAATAAGACTATCGGCATCATTGACCATCCCGCTATCCAAAGAGAGATCTTCATCGTCGCCGTAGTCTACATCCTCATCCATTTCGAGCTCGCCCCCGTTTCGGTCTAGCTTGAAGTTGAGCGCCTTATACTCTTTTAACAGGATCAGTCGTGAATAAAGTGTGTCTGCTGTCATATAAGCCGAATCTACTTTGGCTGGTTGGAGTGGCGGCATTGTTTGCGTTGAGTCTCTACTTGTCGTAACGGTTCCGTCGACGTTGTTTACGGATGCTATGGTTTCGTCGGTTTTGTCTTTTTTCCGTTTTCCTTTCTTAGGGGGAGTATCTATAGGCTGAATAGAATCAATGGCTGTACTGTCTACTGTTGATGTTTTTGTCGAATCATTTTTGACGACCATCACAATCAGGGGTTTATCGGTCATGGTAATCGATTCTTCCTGTTGATTGTACAGCCCGTATCCCCCATAGGCGTAAAACTTGTCTGAGGTGTCCACGAACACCACATTTCGGTAAGCTTTACCTAGCCCTGTCGCCCTGTCGTAGTATAAACTATCTCCCTTGAGGAAACGTGGGCCCTCTGTATACAAATTGTTTTTTGAGAAATTAGCGACTCCGGTCGCTGTATTATAGTTTCCTTTTTCGGTATATAGATTCTCGGCTTTGTTTCCCTTGATGTTGGTAGGGCCAAAGAAGTAGGTCATCCGTTGCGCAGAGTTATAACGCATCGTATCTGTATAAATTTTGACGTCAGGTGTACGTACAACAACTTTGTTTCGGAAATACGCGTCTTGCGTATTTTCGAAGTAATATGCATTTTTTGATGTGATGGTATCTCCTTTCGAGATGATACGGCCACCACCTGTGTAGGTTCCGATTTTATCCCGCATTTTGTAAACCAGGTGATTCGTTGTTAGTACGGAATTGGCATCGATCATACGTACATTGTTCGTCAAAGTTGCAATTTGCGGAGCAGCCTCATAATGTAGGCGATCAGCATAGATAACGGTTCCTGAAGGTTGGGTGATCACTACATTACCGAACGCTTCAAAGAATTGTCGCTTCAACTCGTCTTCATAGATAATGCCACTATCTGCAGACAGCGTATTCCCTTTGTGTGAATAAACGGGCTGTATGCTGCTGAATCCGTTTTTTTCGATGATTGTACTGTAACGGGAAGATACGAGTCTTAACTCTTCTTGCGCAAATAGATTTGCTAGGCAGAACAGGTTCGCTATGAGGACTAAATAATACTTCACGAGGGCAAAAATAGCTAATTAAATAGCAAAAAATTGTTAAAGCATAAATTTTCCTCACAAATACTTTTGGCGTAAATAATGTCTTAACTTTGGATTATGGATTTGATTGGCCGCTTTCAAGAGTATCTTCAAAAAACAGTTCAGATACAGCCTACAGATAAGATTTTATTGGCTGTGAGCGGTGGGCGCGATTCGATGTTGATGGCACATTTATTTTTAAAGGCCGGTTATCGCTGTTGCATTGCGCATTGCAACTTTGGATTGCGTGGGGATGCTTCGGATGCGGATGAACACTTGGTTCGTACGTTCGCAAAAGACACCAATACGCCGATTGTGGTGCGCCGGTTTGATACGGAGTCGTTTGCGCGAAAGGAAGGGATATCCATACAAATGGCGGCCCGAACATTGCGTTATGCATGGTTTGAGGAACAACGATCCGCCAATGATGCCCAATGGGTTGCGATAGCTCAGCATCGTAATGACCATGTGGAGACGGTTTTGCTAAATTTAACACGAGGTACAGGTCTGCAAGGCTTGCAGGGGATTTTGCCGAAGCGAGATCTAATTATACGTCCGCTACTATTTCTGTGGTCGAAAGAGGTTACCCATTATGTTCGCGAGCTGCAAATACCTTTTCGAGATGATCAATCCAACTTTTCCACGAAATATGCACGAAATAAAATACGCCTAGAAATCGTTCCAAAATTCCGGGAAATCGCGGTTGATTTTGAGGAAATCATGTTGGAAAATATCACCCATTTTCAAGAATCTTTTGCCTTGTTACAGGCATTTATCGATCCGTTGGCGCAGACAGTATTTATTGAGCAACACGGAGGCTATCGGATAGAAAAGAAAGAGCTAGGCAAGTATATACATAACTTACCGCTTCTGTATGCTTTATTTAAGCCTTTCGGATTCTCGAAAGTTGTTTTGAGCGATCTGCAAAGTGGTTGGGCAGGCGAGTCGGGAAAACGCTATCTGTCTTCTTCGCACGAACTTATTTTAGGCCGTGCTGAACTGTGGCTTTTCCGGCATGGTTGGGAACAAGAGGGAAAGGTGCATGCATTTATTCAGGAAGATCAACTGCGCGTAAATTTCTATGAATATGTTTTCGACGTATCCATTCATGATCATGCCCGTATAGATGCTTGTGTACATCGCGTTCAAATTGATTATGATCTACTCCATTTCCCATTGCGTCTGCGTACATGGGAACAAGGAGATGTATTCTACCCGCTCGGTATGCAGGGTAAAAAGAAGGTCAGTGATTTTTTTATACAGCAAAAGATCGCCATCCACGAAAAAAAACGGATACCGATACTGGTTAACGGGAACGGCGAGATCATTTGGATTGTAAATCATCGGTTAGATAATCGCTATCGAATTACGAAAAGTACGAAAAAAGTGTTTACATTAGTTTGCAAATAAAAGCTATGGGGGGACATTATCTTTTTCAAGAGAAGCAGTATCTGGGTCGGGATGCCACATGGATTAGCGTTCGCATGATTTTAGTGCTGTTTTGTTTTATTGCCTATTATCTGAATCTGGAGAACCTTCCTTCCCGGCAGTTATTCTTTATAGTAGGTGTCGGTGTTATTGTTGTTTCAGTAATCATGATTTATATGGTGCATTACAAAACGGTCATCGATGGCAAATTTTTAATATTGAGTGGGCTATGGTCTTCGAAATTGGTAAAAATAGATTTGTATAATATAGCCAAAGTAGAGTTGAAACCATATAGTTCTTTTATTTTTAACAATCCGGTATATAATCTACATAAAAACGGCAAGATACGTTTCTACTCAGGAGGAAAAGATGCTGTCTGGCTTACAGATAAAGAAGGTTTGGTCTATATTATCGGATCACATAAAGCAGAGGAATTTGCTCGTGCAGTAATGGAAGCGAAACGCAAATTAGCTGCTAAGGACGGATAATACAAGCGTTCGTTAAATTCTGTTAAGGGAGCGTATGCTGACATTTTATTGACGGAAAGGAACAAGGATTTTTATTAAATTTGAGAAAAACGTTAGAAAATGGAATTATTGAAGTTTGTCGCGATATTTTTTATAGTATTTTATGGGGTAAAATATCTGTTTCGTTTGTTGATGCCGTTTGCTGTGCGGAAGCTGACGGAGCGGTTGATGCAGAAAGCACAGCAGTCAGCAGGTGGAAGTCGTCAATACCAGTATACAACTGGCAATCCTTTTGATCAGTTTAAGCAGCAATCTCAGTCACGACGATCGGACGGCGGGGAGGTGCGTGTGGATTACGTTCCGGAGGAGGAGGCCAAGCAGCGTAAGGGCACACAGACTGCCGGAGAGTTTATTGATTTTGAAGAGATTAAATAGTCTTAGAGACATATCTATAAGGTAGGAGCGAAGTCATATTTGCTCCTATTTTTTTGGATACTCTATAGGAACGTTAACGGATTTTGATCTTTTATTTCTAATTCAGCTTTCGTCCTATGTTTTAAGTTCTTACTTTTGACTTCTACTTTTTGTCGGATGTGGCTCAAGCAACTTACTGTTTTAAATTTTAAGAACTATACAGAATCCTCGTTGGAATTTCTCCCACAAGTCAATGCGTTTGCAGGAGCCAATGGTGCTGGTAAAACAAACTTACTTGATGCTATACATTACTTGGCGTTATGCAAGTCGTATTTCAACCCTATAGATTCACAGCATATTAAACGAGGGTTTGACTGGTTTATGGTTCAAGGCGAGTTTGTCGGTGGTCATGCACCGGATGTCATATCGTGCAGCCTGAAAAAGAATCAAAAGAAACAATTTAAAAAAAATAAGAAGGACTATCAGCGTTTAGCTGACCATATCGGGCAATTTCCGTTAGTGATGATTTCGCCGAATGATGCATCGATTGTCACGGAGGGGAGCGAAGAGCGGCGTAAATTTATGGATAATGTGATTTCGCAAACCGATAATCATTATTTGGATATTCTTATACACTACAATAAGATTCTCCTACAACGTAATACGTTGCTCAAACAGATTCGTGAAACCGGTATCTTTGATATTGGCTTATTGGACATATTAACTATGCAGCTGGCGGATGTCGGTGAGCGGATCTTTACGCGAAGGAAGCAATTTATGGAAGAGTTTCTTCCGGAATTTTCCCGTTATTATGCGTTTCTTACGGACGAAGCTGAGGAAGTAGGACTCGTATACGATTCGCCGCTCATGCTGAACAGTTTTGAGGAGTTGTTGCGCATTAATTTGGAAAAGGATAGGGCACTGGAACGTACCTCACAGGGAATACATCGGGATGATCTGGTATTTACTATACATGAAGGGATGCCCTTAAAAAAGTTTGGATCTCAAGGACAGCAGAAATCCTTTTTAATTGCACTCAAGTTGGCGCAGTACAGGTTTTTGAAGGTTAAAAAGAAAGAAAAGCCGTTGCTTTTGCTAGATGATATTTTTGACAAGCTGGATGAGTACCGCACCCGTAAGTTAATGCAACTTGTATCCGAAGATGAGTTCGGACAAATTTTTCTAACCGACACGGACGCTGCACGAATAAAATATATTTTTGAGGAAATAGCGCAGCCAATTCGTATTTTTGAAGTCAATGGAGGTACGGTAGATGTATAAGAAAAAGTTTGACGAAATCCCAACGAAGGATGATGTTGGAATTAAAGAGGCTATTGAGAAATGGATTGAGGTTTACCGACTTCGGTCTAAATTCGACGAGTCGTCTATCGTGACTGCTTGGCCTAACATTATTGGTAACGCTATCGCGAACCGAACGCAAAAGATCTACATTCATGACAAAAAATTGTTCGTCAAAGTCGAATCTGCTGTAATCAAAAATGAGTTAGCCATTATGCGCCGACAGATTATCGGACGTGTCAATGAGTACGTTGGTCACGTCGTAATTGAGGAATTTATCATCCTCTAATTGGATGGACCGCGAGCTTTGTTAAAACTAGATTAATAAGGAGGATAGAAGTCGCTGTGCAAAAGATGCCGTACCTGAATGGCTAATTGCTTATAAATAGTCGTCTAATTCACCTTTTCCTTCCCGTACAATTTCAAATTCACCCGATGTAACGTCAACAATTGTTGAGGCGATGTTTCCACCGTATCCGCCGTCGATGACGAGATCCACCAGTTCTTCATATTTTTCGTGGATTAGTTCGGGATCCGTCGAGTACTCGATAATTTCATCTTCGTCGTGAATCGAAGAGGTGACAATCGGGTTTCCAAGTTCTCTTACGATTTCACGGACGATCTGATTATCGGGCACCCGTATACCGACAGTTTTCTTTTTCGAGCTTAGCAACTTGGGCACCTGTCCACTGGCATTAAAAATGAATGTGAATGGGCCGGGGAGTGCTTTTTTTAAGACACGAAATACGGCTGTGTCAAACGGTTTTGTGTAATTGGATATGTCTGTCAGATCGTAGCAGATAAAGGATAGATTAGATTTTTCGGGCCTTAGTCCCCGTATTTGACAGACACGTTCGATTGCTCGATGGTTGGTAATATCACATCCGATACCGTATACCGTATCCGTAGGATAGATTATAACGCCTCCTTTTCTTAGGATATCGACCGCCTGTTGAATGGCCTTGGAATTCGGATTATCTTCGTATATTTTTAACAGCATGGGTTCATGGATAAACGTTGTGTTCGGATACTGTGCTTTTTTGCTAAAAATAGAACCGCCAAACAGAAAAAATGTTCGGCGGTGGTGTTTTATTAGAATTCAGCATTCTTTGGGGTCCTTGGGAAGGGGATGACATCGCGTATGTTGGTCATGCCTGTTACAAATAAAACAAGGCGTTCAAAACCGACTCCAAAACCCGAATGGGGTGCTGATCCAAATCGCCTCGTATCGAGGAACCAGTCCATTTCTTCTTCAGGGATGCCCACTTCGGTCATCCGCGTCAGTAGTTTCTCGAGGTCCTCTTCACGTTGTGACCCGCCGACCATTTCCCCGATGCCTGGGAATAAGATGTCCATCGCGCGCACGGTTTGACGTCCTTGAGCATCCGGCGCGTTTTGTTTCATATAGAACGATTTGATCTCCCTCGGATAATCGGTTAAAATGACAGGTTTTTTAAAGTGTTTTTCGACGAGATACCGTTCATGTTCCGACTGCAAATCCGCTCCCCAATCGTCTATAAGGTACTTGAATTGTCTTTTCTGGTTGGGTTTGCTTCTTTTTAATATTTCGATCGCGTCCGTATAGGTTACCCGTTCGAACTGGTTATCAATGACAAAGTTTAGTTTTTCGATGAGGTTGAGTTCTGAACGCTCATTTTGAGGTTTCGACTTTTCTTCCTCTAGTAAGCGATTTTTTAGGAACTCAATTTCGTCTGGGCATGCTTCAAGAGCATACTTAATCACGTATTTTAATAGTTCTTCGGCTAGGTCCATATTGTCTTCTAGCTCATAAAATGCCATTTCGGGCTCAATCATCCAGAATTCTGCTAAATGCCGGGTTGTATTGGAATTTTCGGCACGGAATGTTGGCCCAAAAGTATAGATGTTGCCGAATGCCATGGCCGCTAACTCTCCTTCTAATTGGCCTGATACGGTTAAGTTCGTCGATTTTCCGAAGAAGTCTTCTCTAAAATCGATGTCTCCGGATTCGGTGCGCGGAGGATTGTTCAAATCCAATGTGGTGACCCGAAACATTTCACCGGCGCCTTCTGCGTCGGATCCAGTGATAATCGGTGTGTGCATATATACGAAATCGCGATCGTTGAAGAACTTATGCACCGCAAATGCAAGGGCATTACGCACTTTAAAGATCGCATTGAACGTTCCGGTACGAAACCGCAAATGTGCAATTTCCCGTAAAAATTCTAGGCTATGCTTCTTCGGCTGAAGTGGAAACTTCTCGGGGTCGGAATCGCCTAAAATTGTCAATCCCGTTACTTTTATTTCTACCCGTTGTCCTTTTCCTAACGACTCGACCAATGTGCCTTGTACACGTAAAGATGCGCCAGTCGTTATTCTTTTCAGCAACGATTCCTCCGTATTTTCGAAGTCTACGACGGCTTGTATATTATGAATAGTAGAACCGTCATTAATAGCGATGAATTGATTGTTGCGGAATGTTCTTACCCAACCTTTCACAATGACTTCTTTACCAAACTTTTCTGACTGTAATAGTTCTTTAATACGTGTGTGTTCCATTTTTTTACAATAAATAACGTGCTTTACACTTAGCGATTTCAAGCTTACAAAAATAGTTTATTATTTCCTAAATCTGCCATTTAAGGGTAAAAACGCGGTCGACAAATTCTAAAAAAAAGCCATGGATCGAGACCATGGCTTTTGTTAAACTATTTTGGAAAGGCATTATCCTTTCAACACTTTCGTTACTAATTCTGCCGCTTCTTTCAATAGGATAGCAGAGTATACCTGCAAGCCGGAATCATCGATTAGTTTCTTGGCTTCTGCAGCGTTCGTTCCTTGTAAACGAACGATAATAGGTACGGGGATATTTCCAATTTCGTTATAGGCATCGATTACACCTTGCGCAACACGATCACAGCGCACGATACCACCAAAGATATTGATTAGGATCGCTTTTACGTTTGGATCTTTTAAAATGATGTTGAAACCTGCTTTTACGGTTTCGGCATTCGCTGTTCCGCCCACATCTAGGAAGTTTGCAGGTTCACCCCCAGCTAACTTGATGATGTCCATGGTTGCCATAGCAAGACCGGCACCATTTACCATACATCCGACGTTACCGTCCAATTTCACGTAATTCAAGTTCGATTCACCTGCTTCAACTTCGGTCGGATCCTCTTCGGCGACGTCACGTAATGCTGCATAGTCAGCATGGCGGTATAAGGCATTTTCATCAAAGTTGACTTTTGCATCTACAGCGAGGATTTTATCATCCGATGTCTTTAACACGGGGTTAATCTCAAATAAAGAAGCGTCAATGGTATCGTATGCTTTGTATAGCGCAGCGATAAATTTCACCATATCTTTGTGGGCTGCACCGGATAGACCCAGGTTGAATGCAATTTTACGTGCTTGGAAACCTTGTAGTCCTGCTTTTGGATCAATTTCTTCTTTAAAAATCAAGTGAGGTGTTTTTTCAGCAACCTCTTCGATGTCCATACCACCTTCTGTAGAATACATGATAATGTTGCGTCCTTTTGCACGATCCAGCAATACAGAAACATAAAATTCTTTCGTTTCACTCTCGCCAGGATAGTAAACATCCTGCGCAACCAAGACTTTGTTGACTTTTTTTCCTTCCGGTCCTGTTTGAGGCGTAACCAACTGCATGCCAATGATGTCTGTCGCGCGTTGCAAGACCTCATCGTGGTTTTTTGCTAACTTCACGCCACCGCCTTTACCACGTCCACCAGCGTGAATTTGTGCTTTTACAACGACCCAGTCCGAATTAAAATCTTGTTTTAATGTTTGCGCAGCTTGAACAGCTTGCTCTGGAGTTTCTGCAAGGATTCCTTCTTGAACTCTTACGCCAAAACTTTTAAGTATTTCTTTTGCTTGATATTCGTGAATGTTCATCTTAAAAAATTTGTCGTAAAAATATGATTTTTAAATGGAAGGGGCAAGTAATTCTTTGGTAAAAAAGCAGATAATCCTGTTCGTTTTTGAACGCAATCAATAACTTTTGTACCTGTTGGTGATTCGCGGAGAAGTCGTGAAAGTTTTTCATTACCTTCGCATAATGATATTAACAGCAAGTCAAATCCACAAGTCGTATGGGCGGCTTCCTATTTTGCGAGGTGTAGACCTTTCGGTAGAGAAGGGCGAGATTGTGTCTATTGTTGGGGCGTCTGGAGCAGGTAAAAGTACGTTGTTGCACATCATAGGTACGTTGGATAGACCAGATAGCGGGCATTTGACGATTGACGGCGTAAAAATAGATGGACTGAATGAGAAGAAGTTAAGCCAGTTTCGCAATGAACACATCGGTTTTGTATTTCAGTTTCACCATCTGCTTCCGGAATTTACTGCATTGGAAAATGTCTGCATTCCGGCTTTTATACAAGGAACCGCGCGAAGACAAGCGGAGATTCGTGGGATGGAATTGCTCGAGCGTCTAGGTGTGCAGCATCGTGCCGAACACAAGCCCGCGGCTATGTCGGGAGGAGAACAACAGCGTGTTTCGGTGGCACGGGCACTGATCAATAATCCTTCGTTAATTTTGGCCGATGAGCCTTCTGGAAACCTGGACTCAGAGAACGCCGCCTCATTACATCAGCTGTTTTTTGAGTTGCGTGATTCTTTGGCCCAAACTTTTATTATTGTGACGCATAATGAGGAATTGGCTAGTATTTCCGATCGCACTGTACACATGCGAGATGGCCAAATCCTTTAGTTAAGATTACCGCATGTATTATGAATAAAATTCTATTGACCTTTGGTACTCGTCCTTTGGCACAACGACTCGGAAAGGTGCTCGCATCGCGGTATTCGTGTGTGTTTGCAAGTAGCGAACCGTTTCCAGACGTGCTATTGAAGCAACACTATCGTCGCCTGCCAACAGGTGGTGATCCCATCTATGTACATGAACTTCTGAAACTCTGTTTGGATGAGGGGTGCCAATTTATTTTACCTTTGGGTAAGACGGAACTGCGAGTTCTTCTCGATGCTAAAATCCTCTTGGAAGAATATGGTATAGCCGTGCTTATTCCTAACAACCTGGAATCCTGCCTTGTCATAGAAAATCCTCCATCCGATATGCAGATAAAGGTTATTCATGAAGGGACGGATTTGCTAACGCAACAGCAAATTACCGATTCATCTTTTTCTGGGGCAGGATTGCTTTCTGATACAGACGGAGAACCCATTTTGTGTTTAATATAAGATGGTACCAACAAAAGACATACCGTTTGATAGGTCCGTCTATCTATTTGAGATAGATGATGTCCTGTATCCCAAGCGTGATTATCTCTTGCAGATATATTACTTGTTTTCTAATTTCGTCGAGTATACGGAGGGCCGCGCGCTTGCGAAAGAGCTTTTAGAATTTATGCGGCAAACCTATGAGGGGATCGGGGAGGATGTTGTACTTGAGCGTGCGATCCAGCGGTTCGAGCTGCCTGATGCGTATCGGGAGAATTTTGAACGGCTAAAGGTAAATGCTCATCTTCCGTTGAAACTTATTCTCGATGTACAAGCTAAGGAATTATTGACGACTTTTTTCCAGCATGGTAAACAGGTTGGAATTCTAACCGCCGGTAATCCCGTCGAACAATTAAATAAGTTGAAGCATGTAGATTGGGAGGAGCTTTCGACGTATCTTCCCCAATTAAAGGTTTTTTTTATAGACGAGCTAACCTTTAGGGGGCTTGATCCCATCGGATTTTTGGAAGAAACATATGCTGTCGACCGCGATCAGATTTTTCAAATTACTTCCGTTTGATAAGAAGAGTAACAAGTGCCGTGCACACGATGGTTGAGACATAACTATTAAAATAACACGTATGGTTTTCTGCGTATGCTGTCGTGTCTTGCATAAATAATATTATATTTGTTGGTATAAACACGATCCTATCGCATGAAGAAAAAACCAGCAACGATAAAAGAGATCGCCCGCAAACTTAAAATTTCCCCGTCTACGGTTTCGCGAGCGCTAAATGACCATCCGAGTATTGGTTTAGTGACCACAATGCGGGTGAAAAAAATGGCCGAGGAATTGAATTATGAACCGAATCAAACTGCCATTTTTTTTAAGCAACGTCGAACCTTTACGATCGGCGTAATTTTACCGAGTCTTTCTGAACCTTTTTTTTCTTCGGCTATCAGCGAAATTGAAAATGTGGCCGGAGAACATAATTATACCGTATTAATGGGGCAGTCTCATGATGACGCAAAGAGAGAGCTTCAAATTATCCATACGTTTAAAAAACACCGGGTGGATGGTATTTTAATATCATTAGGTAAGAATACGGAAGATCTGAGTTTTGTAGATTTATTAAAAGAGGCCGAAATTCCAATTGTCTTTTTTGATTGTGTGCCAAAGATGGAGGCTGTGAACAAGGTGTATAGCGACCTCTCTTCTGGCATGCGGGAGGCTATCCAATCTTTTGCTTCTATAGGGCATAAGAATATTGCGTTGATTAATGGACCTGAAAATCTATTGGCATCTCAAGAACGGGCGGAAGCTTATAGACATGCCTTAGAAAGTGAACAATTGACCTATAACGATAAATATATGGTACATACGGATCTAACGGAAGTAGGCAATATTCAGGCGATTGATAAGTTGTTGATTTTGCCGGAGCGGCCTTCTGCTATCGTCTCATTCAATGATTTCGTTACGCTGGACGTGATGAAATACGTTAGGCAAAAAGGATTGGTGCAAAAGAAGGATATATATTTTATTAGCTATGCGAATTATCCACTTTGGAAATACATGGAGAATCCACCAATGGGCAGTATTGAGCAATATCCAGATCAACAAGCCCGTAAAGCGGCAGAGATGTTGTTTGAAAATATCGGAGCGAAGGAAGAGTTAACACCGGAAACGGTTGTTTTTGAATCGAAATTGGTGCTTAAATAAGAGTCTCGTCGACGAATTAAAAGCACTGATGTGTTGATAAAATCGAGAAACAAAAAGCGCCCTCAACAATTCGTTGAAGGCGCTTTTTATATTTGGAAAGGGAGCTTTTGCTTATAAATGGATCACTTCTCCATACGCATCGGCGGCCGCTTCCATGATCGCTTCACTCATCGTTGGATGCGGGTGAACAGCTTTGATCATTTCGTGTCCTGTCGTCTCTAGTTTTCTAGCGACTACAATTTCAGCGATCATTTCGGTAACATTAGCACCAATCATGTGTGCACCCAATAATTCGCCATATTTGGCGTCGAAAACTAATTTCACAAACCCATCTTTCGCACCTGCTGCAGATGCTTTACCAGATGCAGAGAACGGGAATTTTCCAACCTTAATTTCGTAACCAGCATCTTTTGCGGCCTTCTCTGTATAACCTACTGATGCAATTTCAGGTGAGCAGTATGTACAGCCCGGAATATTGTTATAGTCTATCGGGTCAACATGTAGACCTTTTATCTTCTCTACACATGTGATACCTTCTGCCGATGCAACGTGTGCCAAAGCTTGTCCTTTCACGATATCCCCAATTGCATAGACACCATCTACGTTGGTTTTATAGTAATCGTCTACAAGCACACGACCTTTGTCCGTTTTGATTCCGACCTCTTCTAGCCCTAAATTCTCAATATTCGGTGTGATACCCACTGCAGATAATACAACTTCTGCTTCGATCGTTTCAGTACCTTTGGCTGTTTTGATCGAAACTTTACTTAGATCACCCGACGTATCCACGGATTGAACTTCTGATTTTGTCAGGATATTGATGCCTACTTTTTTTAACGATTTCTCTAATTGTTTTGAAACCTCTTCGTCTTCTACCGGTACGATTCTGTCCATAAATTCGACGATGGTTACCTGTGTGCCGATCGCATTGTAAAAATATGCAAATTCGACCCCGATAGCTCCAGAACCAACTACTACAAGTGATTTCGGCTGTTTAGGAAGATTCATTGCTTGACGATAGCCGATGATTTTCTTTCCATCTTGAGGGAGATTTGGTAATTCACGAGAACGTGCCCCTGTTGCTAAAATCGTATGTTTAGCCGAATACTCTTTTACGGATCCATCGGCTGCTTTCACTTCAATTTTTCCGCCTTTCTTAACTTTTGCCGTTCCCATAATAACATCAATCTTGTTCTTTTTCATTAAGAACTGGATGCCTTTACTCATGCCATCTGCCACCCCTCGGCTTCTTTTTACAATAGCAGAAAAGTCCGCTTCACCTCCTTGCACCTTAATTCCATATTCTTCCGCGTGGTTTAAGTACTCAAACACCTGTGCACTTTTTAACAAGGCTTTGGTCGGGATACACCCCCAGTTTAAGCAAATTCCCCCTAATGCTTCACGTTCGATAATGGCCGTTTTGAAGCCTAATTGAGATGCACGGATAGCAGCTACATATCCACCAGGACCACTACCGATTACTACGACGTCGTAATTCATATGTTATTATTTTTTTATGGTCACATGTAACCTTCTGTGGGCTGTTCAATGACCCACGAATATTACACATTAAAATATTTGTAGTTAAGACTATTCTTATTCTGAACTCTCAAAAATACATATTTTTTTGGGTATGACACAACGCTTTTTTTGAACCTATGTTTTATTTACAACTGTTTGTATTGGTATCAGTTTGCTGTTCGTGTCAAACTTTGGTCAATAGATAAGTATGATGTGTTATACGTCATTTTTTGAATGTATGTTTGCGGCAGACTGTTCATTACTATGCTACGAATTTTTCAACAGATTGCTTTGTGGGAGGCTATATCCACAGTGGTATTATTTTTTATTGCCATGCCTTTAAAATATTTCGCAGGAATTCCAGAGGCGGTGAAAGTCGCTGGCTCCATTCATGGTTTTTTGGTCGTTCTTTTTGTTGTCTTGCTCATTATGTGTTGGAACGAGTACAAATGGACATTCGCCCGCGTCGCGAAATATTTTGTTATTTCGCTGATTCCTGTTGTATCATTTTGGGTAGAGAAGGATGTGAAAAAGCAAATAGCTTCTCGTAGATAGAAGCTATTTATTTGTTTTTTCAATTCCCATATAGGCATAGGTAATCTCTGTCTTATTGTGTGGTGTGGGATTTCCTTCCGGATCTAAATTGACGAACACTAATTTTTCGATGGACAAGATCGTTTTGCGGGTAATTTTATTTCGTACCTGGCAACGCATGGTCAATGACGTACGGCCGAAACTAACGGCTTCTATTCCCATTTCGATGATGTCTCCTTGTTTTGCGGAGCTAACGAAGTTGATTTCCGAGATGTACTTCGTGACCACATGCGGATTGCCTAGCTGTACAATGGCATAAATGACCGCTTCTTCATCTATCCAGCGAAGGAGAGTGCCTCCAAAGAGCGAACCATTTGGATTTAGATCCTCCGGTTTTATCCATTTACGGGTGTAGAAATTCATAAGAAATAAAGATAAAAAGGCAAGATTATGATCTTGCCTTGTTGCCGTTTTATGCGTGAATAGCCCTGTTCGCCGTTGCCGCCAATGCAGCTTCTTTGAACGCTTCTGTAAATGTAGGGTGGGCATGGCAGATCCTGCCTATATCTTCAGCTGACGCTCGGTATTCCATAGCAACGACAGCTTCAGCGATCATATCTGCGGCGCGAGGGCCAATCATATGAACGCCCAAAATTTCGTCTGTTTCGGTATCAGCTAATACCTTGATGAAGCCATCGGTATCGCCAGACGCTTTGGCACGTCCGGATGCTTTGAACGAGAAGGAGCCTGATTTGTATTTTACACCCGCGTCTTTCAGTTGTTCTTCTGTTTTTCCTACAGACGCAACTTCTGGCCATGTGTATACCACACCCGGGATAAGGTTATAGTCTATATGCGGTTTTTGTCCAACGATGCGTTCTGCAACGTACGTTCCTTCGTCTTCCGCTTTGTGGGCTAGCATGGCTCCTTTCACCACATCGCCAATTGCATATACACCCTCTACGGAAGTTTCTAGATGCTCGTTTACGGGTATTTTATTTCCTCGTTCTTCGGTTTTGATACCAATATTCTCCAAGCCAAGCCCTTCCGTGTAAGCGGTCCTGCCGACAGAAACGATACAGTAATCACCTTCGAGCGAAATCTCTTGACCTTTTGGATCTTCAGCTGTCACGGTGACTTTTTTGCCTTTGGTTGTTGCGCCAGTTACTTTATGTCCTAAGAAAAACTCCATACCTAGGTTCTTTTTTAGTACCCGTTGTAACTCTTTGCCGAGTCCTCCGTCCATGGTGCTAAGGATAGATTTTGCAAACTCCACGACTGATACCTTGGCGCCCAAACGTGCATAGACCGATCCTAATTCTAAACCAATAACGCCACCACCAATAACGATAAGGTGTTTAGGTACTTCCTGTAAATTGAGTGCTTCAGTTGATGTAATAATACGTTTCTTATCAATAGGAAGAAACGGTAATGCTGTAGGTTTAGAGCCGGTAGCTATAATAACATTTTTTGCTTTAAGTTCTTCCGTGCTACCGTCTTTCTTTGTTACCTTAATGGTATTCTTATCTATAAACGATCCGACGCCTTCGTATGCATCTATTTTATTTTTCTTGAACAGAAAGGTGATTCCGGCTGTGTTTTGAGCGATCACATCATTTTTCCGTTCAATCATCTTTTTTACGTCAATCTTTAGGTTGCTTAAACCGATCCCATGGGCTTCAAAATTGTGCGCCGCATTATGGTAGTGTTCTGAGGTATCCAATAACGCTTTGGATGGGATACATCCCACGTTTAGGCACGTACCTCCAAAAGTACTGTATTTCTCGATGACAGCGGTTTTAAGACCAAGCTGGGCGCAGCGGATAGCTCCAACATAGCCACCCGGACCACTTCCTATAACGATTACGTCGTATTGCATAAAATTTTGTATATAGTTTCGGCTTCAAAGGTAATTAATTAAATATACTTAATTGTATTTAAGTTGTAAAAAACAGGCCTTTACGGGGTATTACCATAGGGCAAAATCGAGAAAGCGCCTAAAAAAAAACACCCTCTACGCAGGGTGTTTTTTTTAGGCCAGTGGAAAGCTTATTCGGCAACTATTTTTCCTTGCATCACGCCGTAATGACCCGGAAAGCTACAAATAAATGTGTACACACCCTTTTCCAATGTAAAGGTAATCTTATCTTCTTCTCCCGGTCCCAGTAATTTCGTGTGCGCAGCTATGGATGATAAGGACGTTTTAGGGATATAGTCAGCATCAGCAGCACTGGTCGCTTCGCCAGCGAATGTTGCTACGTCAACTCCCGGTTTTAAAACAATGAGGTTATGTCCCATAGATTCTTTCGGTAGTGTCCCGACATTTTTTAGGGTCAGCGTCACTGCTTCTCCGGCTTTAACACGAAGTAATTCTTTGTCAAATTTCATTTGATCGTTGGATTCCACGACGATTGTATTCGAAAGTTCTACATTTTCAATACCCGGAACAGTTTCTGTTGTTGTACCTTCAGACGAAGCTGTTTCCTCTGTACTTGTCGTTGTGGTTGTCTTGTTTTCAGAACCTCCACAAGCCGCTAATGACAACGCGAGGGCTACCGCAGGAATAACAAATAATTTTTTCATTTTTTATATAATATGTGTGCTATGAACAAATTTAACAATATTTTTTATAATCAAGACATTACACTTTCTTGGAAATAAGCTGATTGATTTTTTGATGTAAATCTAAAGGATCGAATGGTTTTCCAATGACACTGTCGGCTCCAGCTTCATAAGCCGCAGCCTGTTCGTGTTCTAACACAGATGCTGAAATGGTGATGATTGGAATATACGCTTTCTGTGGGTTGGCGTGTTTTTTAATCTCTTTGATCGCTTCGAACCCTGACATGACTGGCATATGCGTATCCATCATAATCAAATCATAATGTTGTTGATTGACTTTTTCTACGGCAGAACGTCCATTTTTCACGATGTCCACTTTGCAGCCCCACGATTCCAACATATGTGCGAGCATGAAGCTATTTAGGTCGTTGTCTTCTGCCACTAAGATGTATAGGTTATCAAAGCGTTCCAATCTGGAAAAAATCTCACGATCTATTTTTTCTTCGCTCTTAAAATTCTCAACGCGTTGAAAGGACGCCTCAAACGAAAATTCGGATCCCTTTCCGTAGATGCTTCTCGCCTGTACTTTTCCGTGTAAAAGATCTGCAAGCCGTTTTACAATGGCAAGTCCTAGACCCGTTCCGCCGAATTTTTTCGTAATACCGTCATCGCCTTGTTCGAAAGCCAGAAATATTTTGTCTATAGCCTCCTGCTTTATGCCGATACCGGTGTCGACTACTGTAAATCGAATGGTGTAATTATCTCCGGTACGGTCTATGACATCCGCTTTTAGCGTGATTTTACCTGTTTCTGTAAATTTTAGGCTATTTGAAATGAAATTATTTATAATCTGTTGTATGCGGAGGGGATCGCTTTTAATATATTCTGGGAGTTCAGGATCGATAGCCATTTCAAACGACAGGTTTTTATCGCGGGCTTTCAACGTAAAGATATTGTTGATATCGGTTAGTTTTTTGTGGATGGAAAAGTGCTCATTTTCAATTTTCATCATACCGGAATCAATTTTGGAGATATCCAAGATGTCGTTAATGATTAACAACAGCGAATCGGAGGCACTATCCAGCCTGTTGATCCAATCCCGTTGTTCGCCGTTGAGTTCTGAATTTCGTAGCATATGGATAATGCCGACAATTCCGTTTATTGGCGTTCTAATCTCATGACTCATATTTGCTAAAAAACTCTCCTTAGACTTTCGTGCAACTTCGGCTTCTTCTTTGGCTTGAATAAGTGCCCGACGCGAGTCCTCTAGTGCAATGTTCTTTTGTTTGATCTCTTCCTGAATGTGTATTTGCTTAACAAAGGAAGTTACTTTGGCTATGGTAATTTCCGGATTTAGGGGCTTATACAGGTAATCCACCGCTCCGCTTTCTAACCCTTTCAGGAGATATTTATCTTCTTTAGAAATAGCAGTGACCATAATCGCCGTGATGTGGTTGGTTTTTGGATTAGACTTCAGCAAGGAAACAAATTCAAAACCATTTATTTCCGGCATTTGTACGTCGACCAAAGCGATAGCGATATCATTTTTCCAGCAAATCTTTAGCGCTTCGTTCGGATCGGTAGAGCTTATGATATTAATATGTTCGATCTCCGAAAGGAGCGCAGATAGACTGATGATATTTTCTTCCTTGTCGTCTAAAATAAGAAGATTGACGTTTCTCATAGGGGTTACTTTAGGTGTCTAAAAAAGGAAATTATTTGAGCATCGGTAAATATATCTATCTCTTTATTTGCTTGAATGGCATGTTCTGGCATGATCGAAATTAATGCATCTTCAGGAGATTGAACGATAGCTTTGCCGCCCATATGCTTTACCCGGTGGATTCCATCTGTACCGTCCTGGTTTGCTCCGGACAATAGAAAAGCGGTACAATGTGTTGCGTATACGTCGGATGCGGTTTCGAAAAGAACATCAATGGACGGTCGAGAAAATTGCACCCGTTCAGACAAATCAAGTGAGAATGTGCTGTCGGGCTCGATCAATAAATGATAGCCGGGCACCGCAAAATAAATTCTACCAGGTTCAATATCCGTTTTATCTCCGGCTTGGATAATCGTACGATTTAAACGGGAAGATAATGTTTCTTCTATTTTCGTTGTATACTTCGGATTTCGGTGTATGACGACGATAATAGCCGATGTAAAAAAAACGGGCAAAGCTTCCATGATATCTAAAATCAAATTGTAGGAACCCGCACTTCCGCCGATCAATACGATATCTGTAGCTTTACTCATTATTTAACCTTTTGGTAGATGTTGAACTCTTTGTTTATTACCTTAAATTTTGATTTTATCTCATGGTTGATTAAGGTTTCTTTGGCGCCCAAGCACAGAAATCCGAATTCACTTAATGACTCATAGAACAGATTGAATACCTTATGTTGTAGTTCAAGATCGAAATAAATTAAGACATTACGACAAGATATAAATTGGAATTCGTTAAATATATAATCTGTCGCTAGATTGTGCTGGGAAAAAAGCATGTTCTGACGGATATCACTTCGGATAATAGCGGCATCGTACATCGCTGTATAATAGTCTGATAAGCTGTGTAGACCGCTCATGCCTAAGTAGTTTTCGCTATAAAGTTTGAACTTTTTTAATGGGTATATTCCCTTTTTTGCGGTTTCTAAAACGTTTAGGTTAATGTCTGTGCCATAGATAAAGCTTCTCGTATACAAGCCCGCTTCTGCTAATAGGATGGCGAGCGAATAAACTTCTTCCCCCGTCGAGCAGCCCGCACTCCAAAATTTTAGTCGCGGAAAAGTCTCTAGATAAGGGATAACATCTTGCCTTAATGCTGCATAATACTTTGGATCTCGGAACATTTCGGTTACATTTACCGTAACCTCGTTGATCATATATGTCTGAAATCCCTCTACATTAATAATTGCATTTTTCAAATCGACAACGTCCATGTGTTCTAGATCCATGATACGTTGTACTCTCCGTTTTAGCGATGATTTGCTGTAGCCCGATAGATCAAAACCAGATATTTTACTCAATAGCTCGACAATTTCGTTGAGTTCTAAGAAGGAAATGTGGGTGGACGTTAACTTAGCCATACGCGCATTAAAGAGACGAGTTTATGAATGTCAATAGGTTTACTAATGTAATCACTAGCTCCGATTTGTATTGATTTCTCCCGATCTCCCTTCATCGCTTTGGCTGTTACCGCGATGATGGGTAGCTGTGCGTGATGTTTTTGTTCCCTGATCTTTTTTATAGCTTCATAGCCATCCATTTCTGGCATCATAATATCCATCAAAACGATATCGATCTTACCGGGATTATTGTTAACTATTTCGACAGCTTCTAATCCATTATTTGCAATTTCTATTTCCATGTTGTACTCTTGCAGCGTCGTTGTTAACGCAAATACGTTTCGCATATCGTCGTCAGCGATCAGCACCCTTTTCCCGTTTAAACTATCTGTTTGGTTGGAGACATGTTCCAATTTGTTGATGTTTTTTACCGGCGAATAGTTATCAGCGCTGATTTTATTGAGGAATAGCGTAACCTCATCAATCAAGCGGTTATTGCTTTTTCCGGATTTGAGCACCATAGCTTTGGTATGATGCGATATGCGGTCGATTTGTTCTTTGGATAGATCATAGGCCGTGTTGATAATGATTGGCGTATCGGCATAGGATGACATTGCTTTGATCTCATCAAGCACATCAAGTCCGTCTGCATCGGGTAGCTTTACATCTAAAATAATACAATCAATATTCACTTCTTCCTGTAATTTGGCAAGGGCAGAAGTAGCCGAGAACGCTTGGATAATATTGATGTTTTGTTCGGCAAAAGCAGACTTTATAATCTCACTCTGAAATTCTTGATCTTCTATGAGAAGCACTTTCTTGATTTCTTGGTTGATACTTAAATGAATATTTTCGAATGCTTTTTTAAGCGAATCTTCGGACACAGGCTTTGGCAAAAAGCCGATGGCTCCCTTTTCGATAAATTCACGTTGGTTAAAACTCGCCGCCGACATCATGTGTACGGGAATGTGTTTTGTATCGTTCGAAGATTTTAACGTCCTTAGTACTTCCCAGCCATCAGAAATCGGTAACATGACGTCGAGAATCACCGCTTGTGGTTTAAATTGTTGCGCTTTTTGGATGCCGTCGGCACCATTGTAAGCCAACATCACCTGAAAACCATACGTTTCGGCAAATTCGCGCAGAATATCAGCAAAGTTGACGTCATCTTCTATAATCAATAATGTCTTTGTATGTGCACTTGCTTGGTCTATTAAGAGCTCTGCGTCCTGATTTTCATGTCGCGTATGCGGTTTGACACCGGATGCTTTTGATCCGGGGACATCGATCGGATTCATCATTGCAGCGTCTGCTGCTTTATAAGGAATAATTAACGTGAAGGTACTTCCATTGTTTAATTCGCTTTTCAGCGTGATCCGCCCGTTTAACAAAGAAGCGATTTCTCGACTAATGGATAGGCCAAGACCTGTTCCTCCATATTTTCTGCTGGTGGATCCGTCCTCTTGCCGGAACGCCTCAAAAATCAGCTGTTGTTTTTCTTCCGAAATTCCTTTTCCATTGTCATCTACCACAAACTTTAAGTTGTCTTTGTCCGCTTTTATGATGAATTGTACCTCTCCCTGTCTTTCGGTGAATTTAAACGCATTAGACAGAAAGTTTTTAAGCACCTGCTCCAAGCGATATTCGTCGGATACAAATTCATCTGGAGCTTGTTCTTCTATTCGAGTAACAAATTTTATACCTTTTTCTTGAGCTGTGGTACTGAAAAGATTTTCTAGATTTTCTGTAAATTCTTTGGTGTTGATCACATCTTGACTAAGGTCTACCTTGCCAGCCTCTATTTTTGCTAGATCAAGCAACTCGTTGATCAACTGGAGTAGATCACTTCCTGCACTATGAATGACCGACGCATATTTCACTTGATCGGGGTGGAGATTTTTGTTTTTGTTATCTTGAAGCAGCTTCGCCAGTATCAGAATACTATTTAAGGGCGTCCGAAGTTCGTGGCTCATATTTGCCATAAACTCAGATTTGTACCGGCTTGCAAGTTCTACCTCTTGGATTTTTTCTTCAACTACCTTATGGGCGAGATTGAGTTCATCATTTCGGAGCTCCAGTTGCTTGGCTTTTTCTTCGAGTTCCGTGTTTGTCTGCTGTAGTTCTTCTTGCTGTACGCGGAGTTCTTCTTCCGAAGCTTCTAATAAATTCGTTTTGTAAATCAGTTCCTCGTTTGTAATGCGGAGTTCTTCTTGCTGCGCTTCTAGTTCTTCGGTTTGTTGTTGTGTTTCTTCTAATAGATTTTCAACTAAAGTGTGGCTTTGTCCAAATTTGATAGACATAGCTATAGTTCTGCAAACACGTTCTAGATATTTAAGGATACGTGGGAGTTTGTCATCTGGAAAATCACCTCCAATCTCCAACAAACCGAGTGCGTGATCCTCGTAGACGAGCGGTACCAAAATGACCGTACGTATTTGGTTAGCACGTGTCGCGGTGGAGGAGCTGAGTATGTCATCGGCCTGTTGTTGAATAACTTTTGTTACTTTACTTTCTACCACTTGTCCAGCAAGTCCTTCCGCTTCCAGAAAAGAATCCGGTACGGTATGTCCTTTGTCGATTCCGGTTTGTTGTTTTAACAGGAATTCATACGAATCCATGCGTCGCACGTATAGGGCGCCGGCATAGAAGCCGAGCGATTTTCTGATGGATTCAAAAGATGCCTTCGCGATAAGGCTTTCATTGTCCACGCCGCTGATCGCTTCATTTAGTTTACTGGCTTCCCCTAAAATCCAGTTGGAATCTTCAATGTCTCTCTGAGCCGCTTGAATTTCTATATTCAACGAGTTCGCCTCGCTCGATCGTCGGTCTAATTCACGAACAATTTTGACGATGCGGTTAAAAATGAAAAGGATAAACACGAGCGGGAGTCCGATCAAAATATAAGCTGTGGTTCTCAGTGAGGAGACGGATGCATGAAATTTAGCAGTTACAGCCTGGCGTTCGCCGGTAAGCGCTGTTCGAATAGCAAGGACCAGATCATTTATTTGCGCTTGTTCCTGCAACAGGATTTCCTTCGTAGCGTCGAGCGCCTGCGTCTTTTGTGCGGTCATGGCATTCATGTCGAACGTTTCGCGCGATGCTTGTTCGAGCGACCTGATTTCTTGCATCACATGCTCGTCCCCGCTATAACCAGATTTGAGGGTTGTAAAATGCCGTGCGATGTCGCGTTGAAGGTTGCTGATCTCTTGGAGTTCTTGGGTCTTATGATTGAGGATATATCTATTTTTAGCTTGGACGGCGTCGAATAATTCTTCATCAATTTCGATAAGGGAATTAATCTTTTCTTGAATCTTATCACTAGCCACTTTTACATCATCGGTTTTTTCGCCGAGCGCGCTGAAAAAATATACTGCAGTCCCGATAATCATTAAATAGGCGAATATGATTCCGATGAATAGTTCCCATTTTAGAATGGCGTCTTTTTTCATAGTTGTGTGCTACTTTATTTGGATTTTGCCGTAGTCATTTCCTTTGTTGCTACAGTCGTTTTAACGTATATAGTATCAAAAAATAGTAGGAAGAGATACGCTTTCACCCTTCTTGACCATTCGGCCATTTAACAGTTTGTAGATCAGATATGCTGTCTTACAATTATCTCGATGAGGAATCTATCGTCTTCCTTTTGTTTCTCAGTAGTTATACTGTCTTTCAAAGATAGTTAGTTATTCATGCAAATTTAGATATTAATTGGGTGAGATTCGGTATGTTGGAAAAAAAAACCAATGACTGGACAGGGGACTACATGTTGGCGGAAATGCACCCATCAGATTTTTTTGGAGCAATGGTGGGTGAAAGAATAAAAAATAATAATATCTTAGAGGAATAACATAAAAATGAAATTATGGATGGAGGAATTAGTTTAATTCTAATTATTGTTGGTGGGGTAGTTGCATTCTTTTTGCTGCTGTACTTACTACCTGTCAATTTGTGGTTTACGGCGCAGCTTTCGAACGTAAAAATCAGCCTATTGAATTTGGTACTTATGCGGTTACGGAAAGTGCCGCCGTCGTTGGTTACCAATGCTATGATTACGTCCACGAAAGCAGGACTACGCATCACGTCGAATGAAATTGAAACACACTATTTGGCAGGAGGCAACGTGAACAAAGTAATCAAGGCGTTGATTTCTGCTGATAAAGCCAATATTCCGTTGGATTTTAAACTGGCTACAGCGATTGATTTGGCGGGGCGTGATGTCTTCGATGCGGTACAGCTCTCCGTCAATCCACAGGTAATTAATACCCCGCCAGTGGCTGCTGTTGCGAAGGACGGTATACAGTTGATCGCAAAAGCACGCGTAACGGTTCGTGCTAATATTAATCAATTGGTAGGTGGAGCTGGTGAGGAAACTATCCTAGCTCGTGTCGGGGAAGGGATTGTTACTACGATCGGTTCATCGACCAATCATAAAGAGGTGCTGGAAAATCCGGATCGCATTTCAAAGACTGTTCTTTCTAAAGGTTTGGATTCCGGGACCGCTTTCGAAATCCTATCTATAGACATCGCAGATATTGATATTGGGGAGAACGTGGGTGCGAAATTACAAACCGATCAAGCAGAGGCTGATTTAAAGGTCGCAAATGCTCGAGCGGAAGAACGGCGGGCGATGGCCGTTGCAACTGAGCAAGAGATGCGAGCCAAGGCGCAAGAGGCTAAGGCCAAGGTGATCGAGGCGGAATCTCAGGTTCCTTTGGCGATGGCAGAAGCATTTCGCAACGGAAATCTTGGAGTCATGGACTACTATAAGATGCAAAACATCCAAGCGGACACTGATATGCGTACTTCCATCTCTAAACCGCCCAGTGGGGAGAAAGGAAAATCCTAGATCTTGGTAAAAAATAAAATACACAACCGATTGATACAAAAATGTGCAATCGGTTTTTTTGTTTATATGGTTGCCTTCTTTGCATATTGGTGGCTTATTTTAAACCTTTATGGAAAAGAATCGATGTAAAAAAATGTTGTTTCACCTGTTTGTCGTTGTTTGGGTGATGCTGGGGCCGGCAGCAAATCTGAATGGGCAGGTTAAGCAGGTGGAGGCGGTAACTATTCCGGTTTCTGGAAACACGTGGCAACGGCCTAACGAAACGCGCGAACTTGATCGCACAGCAGGTATTTTAGGAGGCGAACAGGGGTCATTGTTTGATACGTATATTCGTTTCAAAGAAAAAGGCGCTATACAGATCGCTCTTCAGTTGGGCCCTGTTCCGGAAACGTCTACGCTCCGTTTGACGGTGAATGGTAAGGAACGACGTTTTACGGTCACACCGGCACTTACTGATCAACTTGTGTCCGCAGGAGTGTTTCACGTGACCGATACGGGCTACGCGCAGATTACATTGGCATCGGTGCAAGGGAAGATGCCAGCGGTACGATCCTATCAAATCGAAGGCGGGAAGACTATACTGGACGGTCTACAGTTTGTCCGGAACAATGAGGATAACTATTACTATTGGGGAAGAAGAGGGCCGTCGGTGCATCTTTCCTATACAGTGCCAAGCGGTACGGATATCGAATATTACTACAATGAACTGACTGTTCCGGAAGGAGAAGATGTGATTGGTTCTTATTTCATGGCGAATGGATTTGCGCAAGGGTATTTTGGGATTCAAGTCAATAGCGAACAGGAGCGTCGGATCCTTTTTTCAGTGTGGAGTCCGTTTCACACAGATAATCCCCAAGAGATTCCCGACGATCAAAAAATTGTTTTGACCAAGAAAGGAAGGGGCGTGTCTACTGGCGAGTTTGGAAATGAAGGGGCTGGCGGGCAATCTTTTTTACGCTATAGTTGGAAAGCTGGACACACGTACCGCTTCTTATTGAAAGGAAAACCAGTTCAAGATAACTATACTGAATTTACAGCATGGTTTTACGCTCCAGAAGAAAGAGAGTGGCGACTTATTGCGCAGTTTTTGAGACCAAAGACATCAACGTTTTTAAAAGGTTTCCATTCCTTTCTTGAAAACTTTATTCCTTCGCAAGGGAATCAAGAGCGACAAGTTTTATTTGGGAATCAATGGATAAGAACCGCTTCAGGACAGTGGCTAGAATGTGTCGATGCGCGGTTTACTGCTGATGCAACGGCGCGTAAGGATTTTCGGTTGGATTATGCAGGCGGCGAAAAAAACGGATTTTTTTTCTTGCGCAATGGCGGTTTTTTTTCTGACTATACGCCGATTGGATCCGCTTTTTCCCGAAAAGCGACGAAAAAACTACCGGACGTCGACCTGGAAAAATTGCCCGTAGAATAGAGGCCTTGATAGCCTCGTTTTTGCTTGTAGCGCTTTCAGATTTACAATTTTGTAAAGTTGTTGTAAAAACAAAACCCTGACGATGGGCGTCAGGGTTTGCTACTAACCAATTATAAACCTAAATTATGAAAAGACAATTTTTCTGCGTAATCTTGATTTCTCTCTGATTACAGTACAAAGATACACTTAAAAACGGTATTCGTCAATCCTTTTTCTTTTATTAGTTGTTTGATCAACTGTTTTCTGACACAGGTCTGATGATATGACTGTTCTTGATAAGTATTTGGCTAAGATGGATTAGGTATGTCGTATCATGGAAGAATGTAGAGGTTTTTAGCTAATTTTGGTCACTATGATTTTACAAGCACTTTCGCAAATCAAATTGCTATTCTTAGATGTCGACGGCGTTCTTACTGACGGATCCGTGTTGGTGACTGAAGAGGGACAGCAACTTCGGAAATTTTCTATCAAGGATGGTTATGCGCTTCAATTGGCAGTAAAGGCAGGACTACGTATCGTGGTGATCAGCGGAGGTAGATCGCAAGGCGTGTTGCTACGATTACAGGGATTGGGGATTAGCGATATCTACTTAGGCGTTTCCGACAAACTGACGCTGATGAAGGAAATCATTGAGGGTAGCGGGGTTGTGTCTCCGGAAATTGCATTTATGGGAGACGATATTCCGGACTTATTATGTATGCAGTACGTCGGTGTGGCGCTTTGTCCGAATGATGCAGTAGAGGAAATTAAGGCCATCTCGGGATATGTATCTCCCCGGAATGGAGGAGACGGATGCGTCCGTGATGTCATTGAAAAAATATTGAAACTACGGGGTCTTTGGAACGCTGATGTTACTGTTAAAAGCGTATAAATATGTTGTTGGATAAATTGAAAAATGTTCGGGTCATTTTGGGTTCTCAGTCGCCACGTAGAAAAGAGCTTTTGGCCAAAATGGGTATTGACTTTATGATCGTCGTAAAAGAAACTGACGAGACCTATGATGCTCAGCAAAATCCTGAGGACATTGTGAAACACATTGCGCGTAATAAATTGATGGGTTTTCACGGAAAGGAGTTTGAAGACGCTTTGGTTATTGCTGCAGATACCGTTGTTGTGCATAGGGGAGAGGTATTAGGTAAGCCACGAAGTGTGTCTGAGGCCGTAAGTGTATTACAAGAATTGCAGGGGCAAAATCACCAGGTTTTAACTGCTGTAGCGTTGCAATATCGTGGTTTAACGCGCTGTTTTGTAGAAGAGACACTGGTCGAGTTTTCCAAGTTAACAGCTGCGGAAATAGATTACTATGTAGAGCAATATCCCCCATTAGACAAGGCCGGTTCATATGGTATACAAGATTGGATCGGAATCGTAGGTGTAAAAGCGGTGACTGGTTCCTACGAAAATGTTGTCGGATTGCCGACAGCCCGGTTGTATCAAGAGCTTAAACAACTTGTCTAAGAGCTAGCAAATTAGATGGCATAAGGCTTCGTGACTAACGATCTTAAAAAACAGGCGGTCTCCGATGTACTTGATCTAAGCATTGGAGACCGCTTGCATTCTATTTGATGGTATATCGTATGCCGGTATAAAACAATCTACCGGCAATCGGCCCCCACAAGAGGTTGGTATCAAAGAAGGAGCCGAAAGGATCATCAAAGGCCAGTATAGGATTCTTTTGGAAGAAATTGGTCAGATTTTCACCGCCCACGTAGATGGCGAAGTGCTGATTCGCTCCGAAGCTTTTGGTTACCTGTGCGTTCATGGTCAGATAAGCGTCGGCATAGTCAGGAAGTTGATAAGCTTTTGGATTAGCATGTGTCGACGGAAGTCGTTTTCTGCCCGTGACATTTAGTGTGTAATCAAAACTCCATCCACTATGTAGATTATATGCTAGATTTGCAAACCCGCGGTGTTTTGCCGTCAACGGTTTCTGCAAGCGCCCCGATTGGTAATCGGTTTGCACATCGAGTAAGCGATAGGCAAGTCTAGTTTCTAAATGTGCAAGGGGCATGAATCTAAATTCCGCTTGCACACTATTTGAAAATGATTTTCCGTTCAGGTTATAAAAAGAGACAGAACGTGGATTTTCCAAATCGACGACGATCTGGTTCGAAAAGCTGTTATGGAATAATTCGAGAGACAGACCAGCTTCCCGGCCGAATAACTGCAGGTCTTGGTCGATTGTTAATCCCGTATTCCATGATATTTCTGGTTGGAGTCCGTAAGCAGTACCATCGTTTACGGACAGTCGATTATAATCAATCGTCCTGCTGGAGGCAAAAATACCCATATTTTCGGCAAAAATATTTGCAGTACGCTGCCCTCTTCCGGAGCTAAGGCGAAGAGTGGTTCCCGTAGCGGGAGCATATCGAACAACAGCTCGAGGCGTGGTAAACCATCCATAGATATTGTTATAATCTTGACGTAGGCCTAAGACGGCGTCGAACTTTTCACTTGGCGCATACGTGTATTCTAAAAAAGCTCCGGATACAGCTTCCGTGCGGTCGAAGTTATACTGTTGTATCTTTTCGTTGTATTTATCGTATGCGATGGATAACCCTGCTTTGTATTTGTGCTGTACGTTGCCTATGACATCTTGATATAGTACATTGGCATAACCGCTATTCTGTTCATTGTCGTAAGTGGTCAGTCCAAAGTAACTTCCCTGGCGGTAGTGAGATCCGGAAAGCTGAATCCCAATGCTCCTTAATTTGTGATTGGGGAAGATATAGCCAATTTTCGCAAAGCCTTCAATGCGATCAATGTCGAAGCCTAAGCCATATCGGTTTGTGGTCAGTTTGTCCGTTTTTTCATTGAAATCAATCTCGCCACCAGTTCGATCATCGTTTAAGTATTTAATTCCAAACTGGGCAATTAGTCCCTTTCCGTTTTCATAGTGCCACCTATTTATCCCGGAGAAGACGTTGCCGACAGGCATGTCCCGGTATCCATTGTTGCTGAAGTTCATCGATTTATTATACATGAAATTGTCGTGAAGCAACAATCCAACGGACCATTTGTCATTCATTTTTTGTGCTAGGTTAAGGTTGATATCCGTGCGGCCCATATTATTTGCGTAGGCATTCAGATGTAGCTTATCGGTATGGTGTGGTTTTTTCAGTTCGACATTAATTTGTCCTGACATACTCTCAAAACCGTTTGCTACAGAGCCCATACCTTTACTAATCTGAATGGATTCGATCCACGGGCCCGCCATGCTGTTTAATCCTAGAGAAGAGGCGAAGCCACGTGGACCTGGCAGATTTTCTACCGTCAGTTGGGTGTAAACACCGCTTAGGCCTAAGAGTTGTATTTGCTTACTTCCGGTGACGGCATCGCTGCTCACGACATCTACGGAAGCATTGGTTGCGAAGCTTTCACTCAAATCACAACATGCTGCTTTGAACAGCTCCTTCGCAGTAATCATTTCTACACGATTCGGTGTGAGGTTCGAAATGTAGTTTGACCGCTGTTTTCTGGATACCACCACTTCCTCCAAAACGTTGTCTTTTGCATGTATGACAAGTACATCGTGCAAATTCTTTACTTGAATGGTATCTGATTTCATCCCCACAAAAGTGACAACCAGATTGGTGTAATCCGATTCATGTTTGATATCAAAAACACCATTTTCGTTGGTTTGTACGACTTTGTCCTCATTCTCTGACCAAAAAATATTAACGCCGGGAATCGGGGTAAGTTCTCCTTTGTCATTTTCCTGAACAACGACACCCCGCACAATATGGTCGTGATCATGCGCGTCATCGTCCGGAGCCGTTACCATCGTGCTGTCCTCTCCGAGGCGATCATATAAACAGCATTGATGTAACTGTTGATACACGTCATCTTTTGCTTTGATTTCGTCGGTATCATGGCCTACGTCGGCAATGGCCTGTTTGATTGCCCGGCCGCTTGTTTTCGTGCTTAAGAAAGATACGGTGGCAAGGTTAGATTGGGTATCCCATGTGGCTTCTGACACGCCTTTAATTTTGGCGGCCTGTTCAATGCGCTGCTTGCATAATCCGCAGTTTCCTGCCACTTCGAATGTAATTGTACTGTCGCTCTGTGCGTTTGTGCCTAGATAGCACTGAACAAATATAAAAGTAAGTATTCCTTTAAAAATTGATTTCATTAGATTGAATTTGATGTTAAATACGCATATACCTCCTGATCAATAGATCGAGAAAAGGCAGTTTTTTGGAAACTAGCTGTGTATCAAATTCTAAAGTTGCGATGCATTAGATATGGAGGCGGACTGCTGTATGCTGTTCGCTCGGTGCGATCTACAATGATCCAGGATTCATCCTGAGGAAGGAGATGACAAACCGTGATCCAATGTAGTGTAAGAACAGCAGGAGATAGCGCTAAAAAGGAAAGCGTTGCGGTTCTGTTTTCCGCTCCTTGTTCTCCTTTTTTTAGATCAACCTGAATGTCTTGACAGCAATCGTGTTGTTCATCAGAACATAACGTGGAGGCTGGCTCATCTTCGGAGGATTGATTGCAAATGGGGCAACTGTCCTGTTCTTTATTTTTGTTCTGCGTTATCCACACTGTTTCTCCATGACATAGATGCATATAAACGGAGGCACCGGTACATGTAACCGTGTAGAAAAATAATAACAGATATGCAAGAATAGCCTTCACCGTCACAAAGATAATAAATCTGTTTCAGAGGTTTGTAACGTTTTCGACATATCGGTGTAAACAATGTGGAAAAATAAATTTCAAAGCACGAATAGCTTTTGATAAATTTATTGTCTAAACATTATAAACCAATCGGAATGGAAACGTTATTAATTGAGCCTGAATTCTCGCTTGCGATGGCCGCTTTTTTGGTGGTAACGGCTGTCGTGCTTTTTAAGCTATATTCAAAGTTCGTGAAGGAATTTTAGACGCGGTTGGTGGAAGTACTTGTTAAGGTAGTACTATCTGCGATAGCTTTTGCGCGATGTTGCCTCGTACTCGTTGGCTAGGGACGCTAGGTTTTACCATACGATACCGCTGCCCTACTGGTATCGTATGGTAATTGTTCATCTAAAAGGCAGGTTTGCTTAAACGGATTTCGCTATTTTCCCTTTAATGCCTTGTACGAAATCCGTGATAGCATGTTCATAATTTTCGGCTTCAAGAAGCCTTACAAACGCGCTTCCAATAATGGCGCCTTTGGCATAGTTGGTCGCTTTTTGGAAGGTGAACCTATCGGATATGCCGAACCCGATAACAAGCGGATTTTTTAGCTTCATATCTTTAAGACGTTGGAAATAACGCTCAGTTTGGTTGCCCACATCTAGATCTTTTCCTGTGGTGGCATTGGACGACAATAAATAAATAAAGCTATTTGAAAGCCTATCTATTTTACGAATACGCTCTTCGGAAGTTTGTGGGGTCACTAAAAAAATATTACTTACCTGATATTGATGGAAGATGTTTTGATAAAGATCTTCGTATTCATACATCGGTAGATCAGGGATGATTACACCATTAATGCCTGCTTGCTGACAGTCTCGACAAAAATTTTCGACTCCGTATTGTAATACAGGATTACAGTATCCCATTAGAAACACCGGTATGGACACTTTCTCGCGGAGTTCTTTTAGTTGTTCGAACAAAAGCTTGAGTGTCATTCCGTTCTTCAGGGCGACCTCCGAACTGTGTTGTATAACTGGCCCGTCAGCCACCGGATCGGAATACGGGAATCCGATTTCCAGGAAGTCGGCACCGGCTTTTTCTAGCTTCTCGGCGATAGACACGGTACTGTCTAAAGTGGGATAGCCAGCTGTATAATAAATTGAAAGAAGCCTGTTTTGGCTTTCGTCGTTAAATATGTTCTGCATGACGTTTATCTTAAAATCCGAAATATTTCATGTAGTTATCTAAGTCTTTGTCTCCTCGTCCAGAGAGGCAAATCACCACATTTTCGTTACCTGTGAAGGTCATTTTTTCCAGGTAGGCCAGAGCGTGTGAACTTTCGATCGCCGGAATAATACCTTCTAGTTGTGTCAGTAATAAGCCTGCTTGCATGGCTTCGGCGTCGGTGATACTGACATATTGTCCTCGTCCGCTTTTGTAGAGCCAAGCATGTTGTGGGCCAATTCCCGGATAGTCGAGACCGGCAGAAATAGAATAAGGCTCTACGACTTGTCCGTCGTCGGTTTGCATTAATAAGGAGCGGCTGCCATGTAATACACCTTCTTTGCCCAGCGCTGTTGTAGCAGCGGACTCTCCGCTATCTATACCGTGTCCGGCGGCCTCCACAGCTATCAATTTGACCTCTTCATCATTCAGAAAATGATAAAACATACCTGCAGCATTTGATCCCCCGCCAACACAAGCGAGTACGTAATTGGGCAAGCTGCTTCCGGTTTTCTCCAGAAGTTGTCTTTTGGTTTCTTCGGATATGATGGACTGGAATCTAGCTACCAAGTCTGGATAGGGGTGTGGCCCCACGACAGAACCGATAATATAATGTGTATCCACCGGATTGTTTATCCAGTCGCGAAGGGCTTCGTTGGTCGCATCTTTCAGGGTTTTACTACCAGATTGTGCAGCAACCACCTTAGCTCCCATCATTTTCATACGTGCGACGTTAGGAGCCTGTCGTTGAATGTCGATTTCGCCCATGTACACGACACATTCCAAACCTTTTAGCGCGCATACGGTCGCGGTGGCTACACCATGTTGTCCGGCGCCCGTTTCTGCAATGATCCTTTTTTTGCCCAGGCGCTCTGCCAATAGAATCTGACCGATCGTATTGTTAATTTTATGTGCTCCTGTGTGATTCAAGTCCTCCCGTTTCAGGAAGATATTCGCGCCATATCGTTCGGAAAGGCGCTTGGCGAAATACAAAGGAGAGGGCCGGCCAACGTAGTCCGTTAACAACGCATGAAATTCCTGAAGAAAGCTCTCTTCTTGCATAATGTCCAAGTATTTTTTTTGCAGCTCTTCAACGTTGGGATAGAGCATTTCAGGGATGTATGCCCCTCCAAAAGGGCCGTAATATCCTTTATCGTTTACTTGATATTTACTCATGATTGATAATTTTCAGTGCTTTTTTTATTTGGTTGATATCTTTTAAAGCAGGCGCTGTTTCAAATTTTGAATTTAGATCTACTCCGACTAATCGATGGTCGGCCAATTGTAGTACAGCAGGAAGATTTTCCAGGCTTAAGCCTCCGCTTAGAAAATAAGGAACAGGCAATTGATATTCTTTAAGTTGATTCCAATCGAATGCTCGCCCCGTGCCGCCATGTTCCGGATCGCTTGTATCGAAAAGAAAATAATCGACAGCGTGTTGATAGTCGGCCAATTTTGTCCAATCGACGGTTGAATGTATTCCGAATGCTTTGATCACCTCTACACCGGATTCCTGAAGTTGTTTGCACAAAGCCGGGGGCTCTTGTCCATGTAGTTGCACCACCTCTATACCGGCTTGTATTTTGTCCAATATGCATGTTTCCGACGCGTCGACAAAAACACCCACTTTCTTTATGGTAGGAGGGAGCAGAATATAAGGCAGATGGTCGACATGGCGTTTGGACTTTTCGTAAAAGATGAATCCCATATAGTCAATGGGCAGCTGGGCCAACGATTGTATGTTTGTATCATCGCGCATGCCGCATACCTTGACTTTCAGCGTAGTATTAGTCATGTATTAGTTTATTAAAACTTTGTAACGCTTTTTTGCCCAAAAGAGAGGTTTCCGCTTCATAGTAACAGTCGCCAAACGTCTTTTCTGGATGGATTGTCTTAATGGCAAAAGCCGCATTGGTCAACACCACGTTGTTCTGCTTATCGTTTCCTTGGCCAGAAATAATGGAGTGAAAGATTTTAGCGGCCTCTTCGATGCTATTCCCGCCTGCGAGATCATCGCTTATGACGGTCGAGAATCCGAGATCCTCGACTTTGTAATAACGTTCACCTTCGTTATTGATTACTTTGAAGTCGCCGGTCAAAGATATTTCGTCGTACCCATCGAGTGCATGTATAATGCTGTATTTCTTGTCTGCTCCCTGGTATAAGTAGTTGTACAGGCGTGCAAGTTCTAAGCTAAATACACCAACGGATTGAAATTTTGGATTCGCTGGATTTGTGAGTGGACCTAGCATATTGAAGAACGTTTTTACGCCTAAAGCTTTTCGTATAGGTGCCACAGTTTTCATAGCGGGATGAAAAAGCGGGGCATGTAAGAAACAGATATGTGCTTCATCCAACTGCCGATGTAGCTCGTCCGGATCGTTCGTAAATGTGTATCCCAGATATTCCATAACGTTGGAGGATCCGCAACCGGAAGATACGCCCACATTGCCATGTTTAGCAACATGATAGCCAGCTCCAGCCACAATGAAAGAGGCGAGTGTCGAGATGTTGAACGTATTTTTTCCGTCGCCCCCAGTCCCGCATAGATCGATGAGGTCATATCCCGGAAATTCAAGTTTCACACAGAGATCATACATAGCGTTGCGAAAGCCACTTAGTTCTTCGACGCGAATGCTTCGCATACCGTATGTTGTCATAAACGCGGCAATTTGATGTGGATCATATTGGCCTGTAGCTATATTGGTGAGTATAGCATAGGCTTCGTCTTTCGTGAATGTTTTATACTCAAATAAATGAGCTAATATCTCTTTCATAATCTATTAAACTATAATAAAAAAGGGCCTGCCTCTTCAGGCAAGCCCACTATCTTTTGATATACAATTTTCAAGCAATAGGTTTTTGCCACAACATTAACAGTTGCGCCACCACCATGCTTTTGCGATCATCGACTCGTTCATACTATTTTGTTACTAACAAATATCTATTATTTATGAAGGAAGTGCAAATTTTTGTTTAAAAAATTAATAAGTCACGAAATGTGCGATTTTATCACCTTTGGAAACTAACGTAAATGAAGCAATTTTATCCTGTGCCACGTAGATCGCCAACATCTGTCTATTTTTGTACTGTAAAAAGTACATTCGATTTGTTGGTTTACCTTCAGGATCGATGTCCCGCGTTTCTCGTTTTGGTAATTCGTGGAAAGGGATGTAGTGGATGTCATTTATATTTTTCGTCTGTAGGTTGACCCGAATTTCTTCGATACTAGCTTCCAAATAGTCGTATCCTTCGTGGGTGTCTGTCTCTTCAATCAACACGTGCTGACTTAAGATGATATCAGCGCGTATAGCTGGGTCGGCGATATCACGGATGAATGCTTGTATCCGTTTAATATCGGTTTCCTGCACAGAAGATGTTTGTGCGTTTCCGGTAGTTGCAAAAAACGGGATTAGAAAAAAGATGATCAACGTTCTCGACATATCGAATAAGGTATATTTGATCAGACAATTCTATATCCAAAAGGATTAATCTTCCTATACAAAAAACGCCTCATAGAGGCGTTTTTATGTCAATTAATACTCGTCTTCGTTGAAAAAGAAGTCATCCTTGGTAGGATAGTCTGGCCAAATCTCTTCAATGTTTTCATAAGGCTCTCCATCATCTTCTAAAGCTTGAAGGTTTTCAATCACTTCAACAGGAGCGCCAGAACGAATAGCATAGTCGATTAACTCATCTTTAGTTGCTGGCCAAGGTGCATCCTCCAAATGTGATGCGAGTTCTAGTGTCCAATACATATCTAATAATTTAAGTTGCTATTTTTCGCAAAAATAACATTATTATTTACTAAATCAAGTCAAAAGAATGTTATCAATTTTTTTTGAGTATAACGTATTGATAGATAGTGAAATAAAATATTATATACAGTCGATCGGAGATGTTTATCCGGGTCTTCAAGGTGAGGAATAGCACACATTATCACATACTTTCGAAATCCGATCCTTTTTCTTTAAGGGCGTCTAGACGCGGTATGACGGATTTGACGTGTGGATTCAGGTAATCGTCCTCAATGAGGCCGTCACGCATACGAACAATTCGGTGAGCATGTTGTGCGATATCTTCTTCGTGTGTTACGAGGATAATGGTATTACCTTTAGCATGTATGTCTTCCATCAATCCCATAATTTCTACCGATGTTTTGGTATCTAAGTTTCCGGTTGGTTCATCTGCTAAGATGATGGACGGATCGTTGATCAAGGCACGTGCTACGGCCACACGTTGACGTTGCCCCCCCGATAGTTCGTTGGGTTTGTGGTCTACGCGATTTCCCAACCCCACATTCTCTAAGGCAAGAAGCGCTCGCTCCTCTCTATTTTTCTTGTTAAAACCGGCATAAATGAGTGGTAAGGCTACATTTTCTAGAGCCGTGCTCTTAGGGAGTAGATTAAACGTCTGAAAAACAAAGCCTATTTCTTTATTGCGGACTTCTGCTAGTTCGTTCTCACTCATATCCGAAACGTTGATCCCGTTTAATATGTATTGACCTTTACTCGGAGTATCCAGGCAACCTAGAATATTCATCAGTGTTGATTTTCCGGATCCAGAGGGGCCCATTAAAGCGACAAACTCTCCTTTTTTTATGGTCAAGGAGACGGATTTAAGCGCGTGTATCTTTTCCGAACCGATTACGTATTCACGTCCGATATCTTCAATTTGAATTAAATAATTATCCTCCATGAGCTCTTGGTTATAGCAGGCCTTAAGTTACGATTTATTACACATATCCCAAGCCTCTTTCATCTTATCATAAACTTGAGCTTCTAATGATACGTGTTTTTTCTGATCGTAGTCTGTTGTTTGTATAGGTGCCAATACCCTGACGTGTATTGTTCCTGGTTTTGATCCGTATGTATTTCCGTCATCCCATAAGATCTTCCATGCATCTTGGATGACAATTGGCAAAATAGGCATCTGATTCTCACTGGCCAGTCTAAAGGCGCCTGATTTAAATTCGTGCAGTACAGGGGGGTAGTGATTATCAATTTTTCCTTCTGGAAAAATGACTAAAGATTTTCCTTGTCCCAACAGGTCTATCGCTCGTTTGTAGGCTTTGAACGAAGAGATTTTACTGTCTCTTTTTACAGGGATGTCGATGGTTCGGAAAAATATACCCGTCACGGGATTACGGAGTAATTCAACTTTTCCCATAAACGAGAAAGGGGTGCGGCAGAGGTAGTTCAACACGGTAATATCTAAAAAAGAAGTATGGTTTGGACAAAGAACATAATTTTTTGACCAATCTATATTTTGTTCAAACTCGACCTTTATCCGTATGCCGACGGCGTAAATACCTGCTAAGCTTATCCATCGCCGCAGCGATACAATTTTATTATAATTTTTTTGATAATCAAGTGCATAAAAGAAGAGAAGCGGGTAGCCTAATGAGAAAAAAAAGAGGACGGAAGCGAAGTAGGCGTATAGATGCAGTTTTCTCCATGCTTTAATCATATTCAAACTTACAAGATTTCCGTTAAAAAGAAATCATAGCACCAGTACGTTTTGAGTAAAAATGTTTTTTCTGTGTCCATGAAAGAAAAATCCATCTAAAAGTTTTTCTAGATGGATTCATTTTGTTTGCAGATCCGCAGCGCACTGATAACCTTTAGAGAGGTCAGTGGGCTCTGTCGTACTACCTGCTTAATTCCGCATAATATTTAAAAAAGGATGGTATGGTTTCGATACCCTTTAAATAATTAGCAATGCCATACTTTTCATTTGGAGAATGCAGGTTGTCGCTATCTAGTCCGAAACCCAGCAATACCGTTTTTACCCCAAGTTCTTTTTCAAATAAAGCGACGATTGGGATTGATCCCCCTCCGCGTGTTGGAATAGGCTTTTTAAGAAATGCTTCCTCCAATGCCATTTCTGCAGCTTTGTATGCGATGCTATCTGTAGGCGTTACAACAGGCTCTCCACCGTGATGCGGTTTCACATGTACTTTAACATAATGAGGAGCGATATTCTCAAAATGCTTTTTGAACAGTTCGGTGATTCGGTTCGAATCCTGATTGGGAACAAGACGCATAGAAATCTTTGCAAAAGCCTTGGCCGGTAATACGGTTTTAGCTCCTTCGCCAATATATCCACCCCATATTCCGTTTACCTCCAGGGTGGGTCGTATACCGGTCCGTTCGATAGTGGTGTAGTCTTTCTCTCCCCAAACATCTTCAATACCTAAATCAGACTTATAGGTTTCGATATCAAAGGGTGCCTGATTCAGCGCAGCTCTTTCTTCAGGACTTAGCTCGACGACATCGTCATAAAAACCAGGAATAGCGATGTGATTATTTTCGTCGTGGAGAGAAGCAATCAATTTCGATAAAATGGTCGCCGGATTGGCAACAGCTCCTCCGTATACACCGGAATGCAGATCCCGATTTGGTCCAGTTACTTCGACTTCTACATAGGAAAGCCCACGTAGCCCTGTCTCTAAGGAAGGCTGCTCCATGCTGATCATTGATGTATCTGAAATAACAATTACATCATTTTGAAGGCGCACTTTGTTCTCTTTAACAAAAGTACCAAGATTGGCCGAACCGACTTCTTCTTCTCCTTCAATCATGAATTTGACATTGCAAGATAGGGCGTTGTTACGCATCATATATTCAAATGCTTTTATGTGCATATAGAATTGCCCCTTGTCGTCAGCGGCACCTCTCGCGTAGATTTTGCCATCGCGTACCGTCGGTTCGAACGGCGGGGTGTCCCATAATTCCAATGGATCTGCGGGTTGTACATCATAGTGACCATAGATCAATACCGTAGGCAATGAGGGGTTGATCAGTTTCTCTCCATACACGATAGGATTGCCGGCGGTCGGACAAACTTCCACGTTGTCAGCACCTGCCTCTTGTAATTTTTCTGCGACAAAATTTGCTGTTTTCAGTACATCGTCTTTGTATTGCGGATCGGCACTGATGGATGGAAAACGTAGTAATGCGAATAATTCGTCTAAAAACCTCTCTTTATGTGACTGAACGTACTCCTTTATTGTTTGCATAATGTTGTGTTTTTGACAAAGCTACCAATTATAATTTTTTTAACTGTAACATTTCGGTATTTCTAGCGACTGATAATTTGTGTGATAAACCAACCTCTCGATGTGCTGTGATCGTGTTAAAGAAATGTTAAATATTTCAATCAGATTTGAGGTTGAGTTTAATTATGATATTTTCGTAGAAATATTAGATTTTAGAATAACCGATTTATGAAGAGACTAACCCTGTTGTTTTCCTTCATGCTCGTCTTGGGATGTTTTGGTTTGTATGCGCAAACGAAGATCACGGGCGAAATTGTAGACGAGGGAGACAAGACCACCAAACTCACGAATGCCACGATTATGTTGTTGCAGGCAAAGGATTCTATTCTTGTGGATTTTGTCCGAGCCAACGAAAGCGGTAAATTCGTATTGACCAAGCCAGACACTATTCCTTACCTATTAATAGCTTCCTATCCAAAGTTTGGAGCGTATTATAAGGAAATCAACGAAGATGTCGATTTGAATCTGGGACAAATTGGGCTGACTAGTGTCAGTAACCTGATCGAAGAAGTCATGGTAACGGGAAAAATTCCAGTAGTTATCAAGGGGGATACCACGGAGTACGACGCCTCTAGTTTTGCCGTAGAAAAGAATGCCAAAGTAGAAGATTTATTGAACGTATTACCCGGTATTTCCGTCGATGCTGACGGGAAAATTACTGCCCAAGGGAAGACTGTAGAGAAAGTTTTGGTTGACGGGGAAGAGTTTTTCGGGAATGATCCTACGTTGGTGACCCGCAACGTGCGATCCGATATGGTTGACAAGGTACAGGTTTATGAAAAGAAGTCGGAGGAAGCGGAACGTACTGGTGTGGACGATGGACAACGTATACAAACGATCAATTTAAAACTAAAGGAAGATTCAAAAAAAGGAATGTTCGGGAAGCTCGAAGGAGGTGGAGGAGCTGATAAGGACAATGGATATTACTCAGGGACGATGGCTGTAAATAAGTTTAATGGCTCCCAAAAGATCGGTCTTTTTGGTATAACATCTAATGACGGCACGGTATCATTGAACTGGCAGGATAGTGAAAAATTTGGCTTTTCGAATATGAATTCCGAAGTATCTGATGATGGGTCTGTTTATTTTAGTTGGACCGGGGACAACATGGATTATTGGAACGGAAGGGGGCGTCCACGGGCCATTAATACAGGGGTATCATATGCTGACGCCTGGAAGGAATCCAAGCATAAACTGAACATGAACTACAAATTCGGGATTATTGAAAATGACGAAATCTCGAATACGATTACTCAAAGAAATCTCGAGGAGTCTGTGCAAAATTCCGTAGAAAATAAAGCGAGCTTCACTCGAAACCAGAAACACCGTTTTAACGGACGTTACGATCTTAAAATAGACTCGGCTACGACATTGACCATGACGCTCGGTGCTGCCAAAGGCAAATCGGAGGTTGATAAATCCACTGACGCGATCGTTTCGGATAGCCAGGGGAATGACTTAAATAAGAATGTTAACGCGCAGAAAAGCGAGTCAGATAATCAATCGATGGACTATAGTGCTTATCTGACTAGAAAGTTGAAGAAAGAGGGGCGTTCAATTGCCTTGCGCATAAACGGGAATTTTAATGAGACTGATGGAGATGGATTCCTAAGATCCAGAACAGATTTTTATGCACAGGATAGTCTTATGGAAATTGATCAGCGAAAAGAGCTCCGTTCTACAAGTTCGAATGTGCGCACATCATTGGCGTATTCGGAGCCCATTACTAAGAGGTTGACCGGTACGGCACAGTATGAATTCACGCGAGGAGCGTCCTCTTCGGTCAATAGTTCTTTTAATCGTGCTGATGGAAGTGACCGATATATCGAACTTGATCGGGAGTTTAGTAATGATTTCGACTTTAACACCACTAGACATGCGGCCAACTTATCGTTGAATTATCGTTCTGATCTCATTGATGCAAATTTGACCAATAACATCCGCGACGACAAAATGTACCAGATCAACAACTACGAAGACATGAGCTTGGAGCGGAGTTTCCTTACCTACAATCCTACATTTTACATGCGGTATAAATTTTCGAAGACAAAGGGTTTGGGCTTCCGATTCAGCCGAAATAATGCCTTGCCATCGTTGACTCAGATTCAACCGTTGCGGCAAAACACAGATCCTTTAAACATTGTCGTTGGAAATGAAAATCTCAGGCCTTCACAAAGCAATACGTATAATCTGAATTATAACACGTATAACATGTTGAAAAATGCATATGGTTATGTTAATTTGAATTGGACGCAACGCTTCAATAACATACAACAAAATATTACTATCGAACCTAATGGTATGCAGATATTGTCTTATGCTAATTTAGACCGTGTGGCAAATACAATCAGTCTTTGGAGTAATTTTGGACGGGATCTCCTGAAGAAACAAAAAGTGCGAGTCAATATTGGCGCCGACGGAACCTATAATAATTATTTTAACTATATTAATGGAAATCTAAGTGAAAATAATAACTTCAATGTTTCCGCGTCGCTCGGTTTTCATAGAAATACGAAGAAAGGATTAGATTTTTCATTAGATTTTTCACCCGGATTCAATATCTTAAAAAATTCCTTTCAACCTGATCTAAGCAGCAATGGATTTACATACAATTCGCAAATGAATGTAGAATACTATCTGCCTTGGAAAGTGAAAATTTATTCCAATATGAATTACATGTATCAAGCTGCGACAGCTGCTTTTGACGACAAGATCGAACGGTTACTGTGGCGACCAGGGGTTAATAAAAAATTTCTTAAAGATGAGTCGTTGACGGTAGAATTTTATGTCAATGATGCGCTTAACCAAAATATTGGATTCTCCCGGCAGCAAAATGCGAGTACACTGGTTCAGGATCGTTATAATACGATATCTCGTTATTTTATGTTAAAAGTAAGTTGGGATTTTACATCCATGAAAGGAGGAAAAGAATAATGAAAATGAAACTGATATTCACGGTGTTCGCGTTTGTTTTGTTGCATTTAACTTACGCGCAGTATGCTTATTTTCCGGAGGCAGGAATTATTCACTATGAAAAAACGGTGCATGTGAAAAATTTCATGAAACGGCAGATGTCCTTATCTAAGGATGATGGATTTGATCGGACATATGTGGAACAACTTATGGGAAAAGCACCTGATACCTACATTTTCAAAAATAAATTACTGTTTCAAGGGGATGAGTCAAGATACGAGCCTGTAAAAGAGGAGTTAACAGGAGTCATGCGAAACCTAATTTGGTTTGGTTTTGATTATTCAACGGTCTATTACCAGAATCAACATAATGGGGCGTTCAAGAGCGTAGCGGAATATGTGGGGTCAAATATTTTGACAGTTGACTCGCTTTTACAGGTTAAATGGAAAATTACTGACGAGTATAGAACAATTGCCGGATATAATTGTCGGCGGGCAAATGGTGTTGTATTGGATTCAGTTTTTGTAGTCGCTTTCTATACCGATGATATTCCGCTGTCATCAGGCCCTGGCGCATTTCATGGATTACCAGGCATGATTCTCGGTTTGGTTGTTCCTGAACAGCATTACAATATCTATGCGACAAAGGTGGATTTTACGCAGCCACAAATATCTGCCGATTTAGGTAAGAAAAAAGATAAGCCGATGACACGGGAGGAACTGAAAGTTTTCCTGCGCGATCGTATGCGTGTCGGAGATTGGAGCACTGAGCAGCAATTGAATTTCCTGTTAACCAATCTTTATTTATAACTGGTCATTACATAAAAAAGCCCGATTGCGTGCAATCGGGCTTTTTATTTATCAAC